>CAWHWY010000007.1:0-159628 GCA_963833155.1 uncultured Acidobacteriaceae bacterium | reverse complement strand
CTGAGCGAAGCGACCGCGCAGCGTTTTCCGACCCGCTGCTTTTGCGGGTCGGGCGGGCGCGGAGTCGAAGGACCTGCTTTTGTCCGTTGGACATGCTGAACAGCAGGTCCCTCGACTCGCCCCAGCCAACGCATCCAGCCAAAAGCGGGCTGGATGCATTACTAGGCTGGCCCTCGCTCGGGATGACAAACACGGGGATCGGGTCGCCGATGAATAATCCACGCTAGAACCCTCGAAAACTATCCACTAACCACTGACCACTATCCACTGATTTACACTTCCCCCATGTCTGCTCCGCAAGAAGTCGAAATCAAGTTCCTGGTTCACGACCGCAACGGGCTCGAACGGAAGCTTCGCGAGTTAGGATTTCGCGAAGAGACGCCGTCCACCCACGAGGTCAACACCCTTTATGATCTTCCCGGACAAAAGCTACGCCGCAAAGGCGAGCTGCTGCGGCTTCGAAAGTACGGCGACCAGTGGCGGATCACGCACAAGTCGAAAGTAAAACTGGGACGCCACAAGTCGCGGGGCGAACTCGAGACTGGCATCTCCGACGGCGCAAAGCTGGACGCGATACTGCGCGCCCTAGGCTACTCGCCATCTTTCACCTACGAAAAGTTTCGCGCTGAATGGAGCGACGGCGAGGGCAACGTTGTCCTGGACCATACGCCGATAGGCGACATTGCGGAGATCGAGGGCAAGTCACGGTGGATCGACCATGTCGCTCGCGAGCTGGGTCTTACACCGTCAGACTACATCACCAAATCCTATGCTGAACTTTTCTTCGACTGGAAACGTAAAACTAGTAGTAAGGCAGAGAACATGACGTTCCGCGAGTGCGGTGGAAACGGAAAGCGGTCGCGGAAGAAGAAAGAGTGATTGAGAATTGCGAAGTATGGTGACACACTCCGTGGGAGCGAGCCACCTGCATTTGAGAATTGTCGTTACGAGCGCCTGCTTTTGGCGCGAGGAATCTGCTTCTCGATGGATGACGCAAAAAGCGGATCCCTCGCGGACTAAAGTCCGCTCGTGATGACAATTCGTAGGGATTCGTTACGCAGCGCTGCGCGGTGGGCTGCCCTGAGTCGCGCCTGCGGCGCTGCTCTTGCACGGGATCCGAACCAGCCGCGAAGCGGCGGCATTCAAGGTATTGATACGTTGCCAGCTTCGCGTTGCTGAAAAACAGGTTCTGGTACAAAGATCAGCCCCGCAGGGGCGAATTAGTCCGGGGCGGGAAGAGTCCGTGTGAGAACTGTGTTTTGTTTGCGGCAGTGGAACGAAGTGTTAAGAAATCAGCCCCGCAACCGGGGTCCCCGGCGAGTGCCGATTTTGCGCTCGCTGGGGTGGGAGGGGCGAATCAGCTTAGCCCAGGGCGGAAGCCCCTGGGTAAAGCGGGAAATTGATCCGAGTCCCTTCAGGGACGGCACAGTCTCCAGAAATTCAATAGGGCTGTGTAGCGTGAAAAATCAATAGCCGTCGCGAAGCCCCCACCAAGTTCCGCGGAAGCCTGCGCCGGCTCCGGGGTTTAGACCTTGCCGGGCCTGAACCGGAGCCGGAGGCAGCGATCATCCCGCCTCAATGCGGATACGCGCCGATTATCTTCCTCACCCATCCGTGGGCTCGGTGAAACCAACTCCCGCCCGGAAAAAACATGAAGGGACACTCTCCCGGGATTACAGCGATACCGTTCGCCTCGCAATACTTGACCGCCTCAGGGCTCACCGCTCCAGCGCCACCAGCGCGATACATCCACACCCGCTTGATACCGGCTTCCGCGCAGTCTCGCACCACCGCATCCGTGGCCGCCGGTGACGTCATCAACAGCGCACCGTCCACCGGCGGATCGACCGACTGCAACCGCGCAAAGCAGGGTTGCTCATCAATCTGTTCTGCCTCCGGATTCACCGGCACAGCGTCGTATCCTCTTTTGCGGAATTCACGAAACAGTGCCAGAGAAAAATCTTTGGGCTGCCGCGAAACACCCACCACTGCAAGCCGTTTCTGGCCGAGGAAGTCCTGAATCATTTGCATGGAGCTCATGGGAACCTCCAGGCTAATTTTACCTAATACCAGCAACAAAATAATGCTATGCTGCCGCCAGAGGGACCAGCAATGAAGAGACCCGTAGGCGTGACGGTAATTGCGGTTCTTAATATTTGCGGTACCGGCATGGTGGCCGTGAGCGACGTTCTGGGGCCTGCCCAGCGGCCGCACGGTGTATATCTCGGATTCCTGATTGTCGTGTTGCTCTTTTCTGTCGGCTTAAGTGTGGGGTTGCTCAAGCTAAGAAACTGGGCCCGCAGCATAATCATTCTGTTCTCATGGTTTGATTTGTTCGGCGCCGTCATGGGCACTACCCGAGCGGTTCTTGCAGGACGGGGAGTCGCTGCTGGTGGTGAGCTACTTGGTGGTCTATTCGCGGGTTGGGTGCTTTGGTATCTCTCCAAATCGGAGGTCATCGCTGCGTTCCGATTGCGTGAGAGCCTTTCCTGGCGTGAGAGCCTTTCCATTATAGAAGGGCCAACAGCAATTCCGCCCCCATCAAAGCTAGATTTAGAGCCATGCGGGAAGGAAACGAATCCGGTTTCAATTACTTTGTTTGGCCATAAGATCGTTATGCGAGATTAGTAGTATGCCCAGGCGAAGTGCGTCGCCGATGTGCCGACAATTCTCACGATTGCACAGGCTTCTGTATGCTTCGTCCCAACATGGGGTCATGCGGAGCTGCGAGAGAGAGAATCCCGGCTCAATACTCAAAGCGATGACGGATCGCTCCCGCGCTGGCCATCGACCGCGCCCGCATGACTGATGCCCAGCGGGAGCGCGAGGCAAGCAGAGAGGACCTGAGGCAATATGGAAAAAGCCTATTATCTCGACGAGGGGTCTCGTGTGATACCTAGCTCTCCGCTAGAGGTAGATGTCTTACGCCAAGTCATCCTTGCTGACAGATTTGTTTTTAGCACCGAGTTTCCGGACCCACTAGTTGACCTACCCATCAAGCAGGGAGGACGGCTCTTTTACGATCCGCAATGGTCTGCCGAGCTTATCATGCACTACGCTGTAGGAGAGCACTTGGGAGGAGGTCAATTTGAGCTTACCGTCAGCTTCTACAGCAAGCAAACCGGCCAGTGTTTCGGAACTCTGCAACTAGGAACTGCGTTGGGGCTCAGCTCAGTCCCGCACGATGTTCAAGGGGCCTATGACAGGAGATTCTGGCAGGCAAGACGATCAACCTTTCTTGTACCAATGCGGTGTATTCTCCCAAATCGAGAGCCATCCGCGGATTTGCAAATCAAGACGCACGAGAAAGCTCGATGGAGATTGTTGGCGTTCGAAGACCTTCATACGAGTACAAGGGAATATCGCTCTGCGCTACCGCATGTGGTTTTGGTGGACCCTGACAAGCCGACCACTGAAAGGTGAAAAATCCAGAACCATCTTGATTGACGTAAGATCTCCCACCCATTCGAAACCTACGAATGAGTGTTTACTGCTTCAACCTCTCCAGCACTGCACCAACGATCAACGGCAGCCCGACCGTCGCATCCACAAAGACTTCGCCGAATTTGCCACCCTCTTCCTTGGGCACGAACTTGCCCCACGACACGGCTTCGCTGTACGGGCTGCCCGACAATCCGCCCCAATGTACCGGCTCAGGACAGATGCGCAGCCCGTAGTGATAGCGTTTAAGCGGCAAGTCCTCGCCGCCGCGGCGATGGCGCAGCTCGACGAACGGCCCGAACTGCTGCGACCAGTTACGCGGCACGCCGCCACCTATGGTGAAGATGCCCAGCCGCGTTTGTTTCAGCAGTGTCTCGGCGAAGAACTCCAGGTCTTCGAATGGATCGTAGCGCAGCAGCGGCATGTTGTTCTTGCGGCGCATGCGATTGTGCAGCGCGAAATCCAGGCCCATCTCGGAGTCGGTGAAGGCGGGAACGAACACCGGCACGTTCTTTTCATACGCCGACTTCAGAATGCCGCGCTCCTTGACGTTTTCGCTGAGGTGCTTGCCGATAGCGCAGTTCAGTTTGTGCGAGGCGACAATTTCGCTCGCGTCCCAGTTCTTCAGAATTACTGCGACGATACGTTCGACGAAGTCGAGGTTCGTCTCCGGCTCCAGCGTGTCATACACGCGGTTGTAGCCGGCTTCGTAGAGTTCGACGTCGTTCATCCTGGGGTCGTAGCGGAAGTGCGAACGCCCAGCCGCTTCCACCAGCCCATGCGCCATCAGCGCGCCGGTGGACACAACCGCGTTGACGATGCCGTGGTCGATGAGGTCGGCAATCACCAGTCCCTGCTTGGCCACGGTCATCGCGCCCGCGAGCGTCATCACCACGAAGCACTCTTTGTCGCGCGCCATGGCCTCCAGGACGTCGGCGCCTTCACCCACCTGCCGCCCGGTGAAGGCCGTGTTGCCCATGGCGCGGACGAGATCGTCCACGCTCTTGACCTTCGATAGGTCGAGCGGCTCCAGCGGTATCAGTTTGTCGGCAATGGGATCGTGCAGCTCGCGGTCAACGCCGTCGCCATGCGTCTTGTGTTCGTCGCCCAAAATTCACCTGCTTTGAAGGGGCACAGCTTTAGCTGTGCCGTAACTTTACCTCGGTACTGTTGGCTTTGGCCCCTGAGGTACCTCAGGGGCCAAAGCCTGAAGGATGGTGGCGTTCGCGCGGCACGGCTGAAGCCGTGCCCTTTCAAACTCATTCACTCCGCTGAATAATCGAAGCTACAGGCCCACTGCCGCTCCCGTCAATCAGCCCAGAAGAGCCATTCACCGTGCGTTAACAATCGCTCCGCCCATGCAGCCCGCCTCGCGCGGAATGCTATTCTTGAATCCGCATTTCACGCGGAGCGTAGCGTTGCCCGAGCGAAATTTTCACATTGGTATCGTGCAGATGTCGTGCACGCCCGAGCCAGAGCAGAACCTGGAGCGTGCCATCGTCCACGTGCGCGAGGCGGCGGCCAAGGGCGCGGAGATCGTCTGTCTGCCCGAGCTTTTCCTGACGCAGTACTTCTGTCAGCGGGAAGACATAGCCCTGTTCGATCTCGCCGAATCCATTCCCGGCCCCACGACCACTCGTCTCGGCGAACTCGCCCGCGAGTTGAAGATCACGATCATCGCATCGCTGTTCGAGCGCCGCGCCTCCGGCATTTATCACAACACCGCAGCGGTGATCGATTCCGCGGGCAAGCTGCAAGGCATCTACCGCAAGATGCACATTCCCGACGATCCGCTGTATTACGAAAAGTTCTACTTCGCGCCGGGCGATCTCGGCTTTAAGGCGTTCGAAACTGGCTTCGGCAAGTTCGGCACCCTCGTCTGCTGGGACCAGTGGTATCCGGAAGGCGCCCGGCTGACAGCGCTGCAGGGCGCAAATGTGCTGTTCTATCCGACCGCGATCGGCTGGCATCCTGACGAGAAAGCGCAATACGGCGAAGTGCAGTACGATGCGTGGCGCACCATCCAGCGCGCGCACGCCATCGCCAACGGAGTGTATGTCGCCGTCCCCAATCGCGTGGGCTTCGAGACCGGCAACATTCGCGGCAATGAGGCGGCCGGCAAGGGTCTCGAGTTCTGGGGCGGGTCGTTTATCGCCGATCCCTTCGGGCAGGTCATCGCCCAGGCGTCGCACGACAAGGAAGAAGTGCTGGTCGCGGAAGTGGACCTGAAGCGCATGGAAGACGTCCGCCGCAACTGGCCATTCTGGCGCGATCGCCGCGTGGACGCCTACGCCCAGATCACCCAGAGGTTCATGGTGTAGCAAACTTGTGAATTGTCATCTCGAGCGAAACATTCACGATTTGAAAACGAGAAACTGTAACTCTGTCATCCTGAGCGAAGGTCGCCTTGGCGACCGGAGTCGAAGGACCCTATACCTGCGCAAATCTTGGTTTCGAAATAGGGGTTCTTCGCTTCGCTCAGAATGACACCTTGAAAGTGTCGCGAAACAAATCTTTGCGCCATGCCTTCTCCTCGCACTCCATCCCAACTTCCCGCCGCGCTCGGCTACCGCATGCCCGCGGAGTGGGAGCCGCACCACGCCACATGGATCGCGTGGCCGCACAACCGCTCCGATTGGCCGGGAAAGTTCGCGGCCATCCCGTGGATCTACGCCGAGATTGTTCGTCATCTCGCGCGGGTCGAGAAGGTCAACATCCTGGTGGAGAACGAGACCGCCGAAGCCAAGGCGCGCGCGATTCTGGTGGAAGCACACGTCCTGTCCGAAAAAGCCGGCGATCCCGGTCAACCGCCTGGCAAGGTCCAGTTCTTTCCCATCCGGACGAACCGCGTCTGGACACGTGACTCGGGTCCTATCTTCGTCCGCCGGACTTCACGAAAGGCGAACGGCTTTCCTGCCGTCGCTGCGACCGCATGGCGCTTCAACGCCTGGGCCAAATACAACGACTGGAAGTTCGACGCTGAGGTTTCGACCAAGATCGCCGAGCAGTTGGAAATGCCAGTGTGGCAGCCGACCGTTAGCATCGACGGCAAGCCGCGGCGAGTTGTGCTGGAAGGCGGCAGCATCGACGTCAATGGAGCCGGGACTTTGATCACCACCGAAGAGTGCTTGCTGAGCGAGGTGCAGCAGCGCAATCCGGGAGTAACCCGCGGGCAACTCGAGCAGCTCTTTGCCGATTACCTCGGGGTTACGAAAGTAATCTGGCTGGAGCGCGGCATCGCCGGCGACGATACCCACGGTCACGTGGACGACATCACCCGCTTCGTTGCGCCGCACACCGTGGTTACGGCTTACGAACCCGATCGCAGCGATCCCAACCACGAGCCGCTGCGCGACAATCTCCGCCGTCTGCTGAAGAGTACCGACCAATCGGGCAGGCCGTTGCACGTAGTGAAACTGCCCATGCCCGCCCCAGTCTACTTCCGCGAACAACGTCTGCCGGCCAGCTACGCCAACTTCTACCTTGCGAATAAGCGGATACTGGTGCCCGTTTTCGGCGACCCCAACGACCGTGCCGCCCTCAACACGCTGGCCGAGCTCTTCCCTGGCCGCGACGTTGTCGGCATCTATTGCCGCGATTTCATCTGGGGCCTGGGCGCGCTGCATTGCATGACCCAGCAGCAGCCTGCGGGGGGTTAGATAGCGCAAACGCACGCGTCGTTTCTTTAATCAAACATTGATTGTCATGGATTTGTCATGCTGAGCGCAGCCTGCCCCGGTGTTGGGCAGGCGGAGTCGAAGCACCCCTATTCCTGTTCAGACGCGCGGGTAATAAAGGGGCCCTTCGACTCGCGGCAGAACCCGCCGCTCGCTCAGGGTGACAGGAGTTGTTTTGTTGACTCGCTGCGTTGCGTCTCTGTGGCGATACTCTGATTCACCCTTTTCTCTTCCTCACTACCGTCACCACCGCGTAGATTCCCGCAGCTACCCCTGCATACAGAAATGCGTTGGCCAATAGGATGGTTCCCACGCCCAGCACCAGCGCAAAATCCGAATCCGGGGTGGCGCCAATGGCGTACGACAAAATGAACGGCGGACAAGCTAGAAGCGCTGCTGCGCCTGCCCAAGGCTGGAAGTCCACCGGGTGGGCCCTCCACAGGAAAAAGACGACCAATGCCACCACCATGCCCAGCGCAAAACTGAGGCACATCACCAGCACAAAGCGTTTATGGCTTGCACCCGATTGCGAGTTCTTCAAAGCCGCACCACGTCTCCTAAGCGAGTGTACGCGCTGCGAGCGAGAGCGCACAGCGCCGCTCCACTCCGGCGTGCTATGCTGCCCTCAAAATCGATGGAAGGAGAATCGAATGAGCACCAGCACGGCTGCGCCTAATACCGCTGTCATCGTCCCGCACAACATGGTTACCACGGCCTTCACTCTGGATGGCTACCGGATCGTCCGCAATCTTGGATTGGTGCGCGGCATTATCGTGCGCTCGCGCTCCATCGTCGGAACCATCGGCGCTGGTTTGCAGACTCTGGTCGGCGGCAACATTACGTTGCTGACGAATCTGTGTGAGAAAACGCGCGAGCACGCCTTTGACCTGATGCTGCAGCACGCGGCCGACCTCGGCGCCAACGCCGTCATCGGAATGCGTTACGACGCAACCGAGGTAATGAACGGCGTGACCGAGGTGCTCGCCTATGGGACTGCGGTTTACGTTCAGAAGGAAGGCTGATTCCGCGGGAGGCGCGCGGTCGGCAATGGTGAGCCCGGCAGGAATCGAACCTGCGACCCACGCATTAAAAGTGCGTTGCTCTACCAACTGAGCTACGGGCCCACACTCACTAATCTACCATAGGAAAATCCGGCCCCGCGCCGGGTCGCCAGACAGACGAAAAGCTACAATCGTCGAAGTACATCAGGAGAACTCATGAAAATGCGCGTCGTCGTTGTTGCTCTGCTGGTGTTGACCTTCGCTGCGGCCGCCGTTGCCCAGGACAAGACCAAACCCGCCGAGGCCGCATCCGAAGCCTGGTTGAAGTTCGTAGACTCGGGAGACTATTCCCAAAGCTGGGTGGAGGCGTCGTCCTTGTTCAGGGCACACGTCACCGAACAAGACTGGGAGCGGCAAATCAGCGCAGCCCGCCAGCCTCTGGGAGCGCTGTTCTCCCGAAAGCTGAAGTCGGCGGAGTACACCACCACGCTTCCCGGAGCGCCGGACGGCCAGTACGTCGTCATCCGCTACGAGAGCAGCTTCGCTGACAAGAAGTCTGCGATTGAGACGGTCACTCCCATGCTCGATAAAGACGGCCAGTGGCGGGTGTCCGGGTACTACATCAAGTAGGAAAGCTCATCATCTGGCGACACGCGTTCTCATACAGACCCTTCAGCCGTGCCGCCGCTCCGCGGCTCAGATCAATTCCCCCACTTTACCCAGCGCTTGCGCGTTGGGCTAAGCTGAGTCGCCCCCTGCGGGGCTGGATTCTGGTAAGTTTTGCTGTATCGCTCCCACCGCATTTTCAGTAGTCGAGTTCTCACACAGACTGGCTCTGTTGACCTCCTGCTTTGAAGGGGCGCGGCTTCAGAGGCTGCTGAAAAAGTCGCTTATTTTGTGGCCGCTTTTCGCCGTGGTCGTTTTTTTTGAGTAGAGCCGCCGTTCGGCATCGCGTTTTTGCTCTCTGCGGGGCTTGTTTTCGCCCAGCAGACACACGACTCCCGGCGCTTACTGCGCCGGAACCGGAATTAGTCTCCGCAGCTTTACCATTCGCAGCAGATTGTTGGCCGTCGCCAACAGGCGAAACAGCCAATCGATCCGCTTTACCCCTTGCAGCTTGAACTTGCGCATGATGCTGTCCAGCTTGCCCCAACCAAACACCATCTCCACCAGTTTGCGTTTCTTCTGGCTGATGGCCAAGCCGGGATCGTTACGTTCGGCCTCGGTCAGAAAGTTCGGCCAGTGGGTCGAGTCTTTTTCGTATTCCGCCACATGCGGGGCAATCCGGCGTTGCCGCAGTCCCGCGATAAACTTCTCCTCCTGATACAACTTGTCGGCTCCCAGCGTGATTGGCTTCCGGCTCGGCGCTCGATTTCCGGCTCCTCGCGCCATCTCGTCCAGCATGGCCAACGCCGCCTCCCGCTCCGCCGTCGTACTCGACTGCGTGGCACAGGCCGCCACCACCAGCCCGTTACGGTTCTCGACGATCACATGCCCCAGGTAACTCGGCTTGGCCTCCCCGGCCGTGCTCTTCTTATACAAGCGCGCTTCCGGGTCCGTCCTTGACTCATGCGTGTCGCGCAAACATTTCTTGCCCCTCGATCCCGTGCCCTTGGTCGGGGGCGGATCCTTGGGCTCGAAACTACGCCGATTCGCCCAGGCTTCCAGCAGCGTTCCATCCACCGTGAAGTGCTCTTCGCTCAGTAAACTCTGGGCCCGCGCCTGTTCCACCACCGCCACCAGCAACCGCTGCGACACCTCGCCCTGCAGCAAGCGGTCGCGATTCTTGCTATAGACCGTCGCATCCCAGGCCAATTCATCCATCCCCAGACCCACAAACCAACGGTACAGCAGGTTGTAATCCACCTGCTCCATCAGTTGCCGCTCACTGCGCAGCCCGTACAACACCTGTACTAACAGGGCCCGCAGCAGTTGCTCCGGAGGTATCGAGGGCCGTCCCCCGCGGGCATACAGCCCGTCAAAATGCTGCGACAGCTCGCCCAAGGCCTGATCGACCATCTGGCGGATCGCGCGCAAAGGGTGCTCGGCAGGAACCCGCTGCTCCAGGTTGATGTAGCTGAACATCGCCTCTTGTTGCTTCTCATCTCCACGCATGCTACTTACATACCCTACTTGCCTGTGGAAAGGCTCGTACCTCCCGAGGTACCATCGACTTTTTCAGCAGCCTCTTCAGCCGTGCCGTCATAGCCCCTTGATTTGTCATTACGAGGGGCTCTAGCCCCGAGGAATCTGCTGCTTCTTTCGAGCTTGTTTTGCTAGTGCAGGGACCAAAGAGTGTATGTAGGAGACCAGCGTCTTGTTCACGGCAACGGAATGAAGTGCCAAGAAGCCAGCCCCCGCAGCCGGGGTGGTGAGGGGGCGAGTCAATTTAGCCCAGCACGGAGCCGCAGGCGGAGTGCTGGGTAAAGTGGAAAATCGACCTGAGCCCCGTAGGGGCGGCACTGTTCCTCGCACAGATTCTTGAATTGTGCCGCCGCTCCGCGGCTCAGATCAATTTCTTCCTTTACCCAGCGCTTGCGCGCTGGGCTAAGCTGAGTCGCCCCTGCGGGGCTGGATTCTGGCGAGTTTTGCTGTATCGCTCCCACCGCATCTTCAGAAGTCGAGTTCTCACACAGACCTGCTCTGTTGACCTCCTGCTTTGAAGGGGCAAGAGAGTTCGTTCAGCAGCAGTGACTTCCACAAACCGGAATGTCAACAGAGCCTCACAGACTCTAAAGCCCCGACCCTTTCTGCGCTCTGTTCCACATGGCTAAGAGCCTGCCCGGAGCGAATCCTGAGGGTCGCGCCCTCATACGACCGTAAGGTTACGAGATGAACTCAGGTTGCCGTTGCCACCTTCGAACCTGGCCACGCATCACATGATGTGGTCCAAAATTCACCTACGCGCGTCGTAATCGTGGGAGGCGGCTTCGGTGGCCTGGAGGCTGCCAAGGCGCTGGCCCGCCTGCCCGTCCAGATCACTCTCGTCGACCGCAGAAACCACCACACTTTTCAGCCGCTCCTGTACCAGGTGGCGACTGCGGGCATATCCCCGGCGGAAATTGCCGCGCCCATCCGCGAAATTCTCGCCAAGCGTGAAAACGTCGAGGTGTTGCTGGGCGAGGTGCTCGGCTTCGACCTGGAGCGGCGCATTGTTAAGCTTCATGGCTTTGAGCTCCCCTATGACTATCTCGTGGTCGCGGCGGGCGCGACACATGCCTACTTCGGACACGACGATTGGGAGCCGCTCGCTCCCGGGCTAAAAACCGTCGAGGACGCGCTGGAGATGCGCCGCCGCATTCTGCTGGCATACGAAATTGCCGAACGTGAGGCCGCGGTGACTGGCCATCATCGGCCGCTGGGTTTTGTTGTCGTCGGCGGCGGCCCTACTGGGGTTGAGTTGGCAGGAACGCTGGCGGAGATCGCGCGCAAATCGCTGGCCGATAATTTCCGCAATATCGATCCCGCCAAGACCCGCATCCTGCTGGTTGAGGCCGGCCCGGACGTGTTGAGCGCTTATCCCGCGGACCTGCGTCGCAGCGCCCGGGAGCAGTTGCAACAACTCGGCGTCGAAGTCCTTACCAACTCGGCGGTCACGGAGGTGCGCTCCGGCGAAGTGCGCGTTGGGGACGAAGTCATCCCGGCTGCGGTTGTGCTTTGGGCCGCAGGCGTTTCGGCGTCGCCGCTGGGCCGCGCTTTAGGCGCGCCCGTGGACCGCGCAGGCCGCGTGCTGGTCGAAGCCGATCTCACTGTTCCCGGACATCGCGAAGTGTTCGTCATCGGCGATCTGGCCAGCCTGAAACATGCAGATGGCACCATGCTGCCCGGGATTGCGCCGGTGGCGATGCAGCAAGGCAGGTACGTGGCGCGTCAGATCGCAGCCGACCTCGAGGGAAATCCCCGCAAAAACTTCCATTACATTGACAAAGGCTCGCTGGCCACCATCGGGCGAGCGGCTGCGGTCGCGCAATTCGGCAAGCTGCACATCTCCGGATTCATCGCCTGGCTTTCGTGGCTATTCATCCACATTTTCTTTCTCATCGGATTTCGCAACCGCATCATCGTCATGCTGCAGTGGGCGTGGAGTTATTTGACCTACGAGCGCGGAGCGAGGCTCATTACCGGCGAATCGCGTGTGATTGCGGTGCCGTCGATGGAATACGAGGAACGCGCGGTGGAGCATTCCGAAAGCATGGCGCCACCGGAGCCGGAGGCAGTCCCACAGAGTGGGAGCCCGGCCGGGAAGGCCGGCTAGAACAATCGCAAAACCACAGGCCCGTTTCATGAATCTTTACGGTTCGTATCAGGGCACGACTTCAGTCGTGCCGAACAAGGCGTAGAAAAGGCCGGGGCTTTAGCCCCTGCACCCGTGGGACAAACTCCATCAGGGGCTAAAGCCCAGAATCTTCGTTGACCGGGATGTGGCACGGCTGAAGCCGTGCCCTGATACAAAGCGATTTATGAGATAGGTTATAACTCCCTACCGCTTCACAATCGGGTTGTACCCCTCGGCAATCAGCTTGGCCTTCATCGCGTCGGCCTCCGGCATGGTTGCGAACGGCCCGACCTGCACGTGATAGAACTTGTCGTTGGTAGCGGGGTTGTTCACCACGAAGACGTTGTAGTTCTTCTTGCGTAGCGCGCCGGCGAGAGCTACAGCGTCATCCTCCCGGGAGAGAGCAGCAATCTGCACGACGATGGTTCCAGGACCAGTGACGGGTACCGAGTGGCTGATGGCTGTGGTAGCACCGTTGCCAGGGGCTCCACTTCCCTGCATTGATGGCGACGGGGTACTCACAGGCGTGGTTTCAGTTGCTGCTGACGCCTTCGGCGTGGCGGCGGGAGCGTTGTCTTTGGCAGCCGGCTGGGGGTTGGCGCTGCTCTGCTGTACAGCTTTGTAGAAGGTGAGGCTGCTCCCCGGGGTAACGGTGGGGGCTTGACTCTGTGCTGGAGGCTCCGCTTCTGACTTCGAAGCTACTGCTGCCGAAGGCTTGTCTTCGCTGGGGCTCACCGTAGACGTTACCGGCGGAGAGGCTGCTAACACGTTTGTTGGCTGGTCGTTCAACGCCTGCTCGCGCGCCGTACTCTTACCCAACGAGTAGCCAATGGAAAAGAACACGCCGCAAAGAGCTGCCAACAGGAAAAACAATCCCAGCAGCTTGCCCACGCCCAACGTTATCTCGGTGTCCTCTGAAGCCATAGCCTCCTCTGCCTGGTTATTTTGCTTGCGCTTTTTCGTCCTTGGCGATCTGGGCTGCGTCGCGCCTCACCAGTTGCTGGAGTCCGGCCAGCAAATCCACGGGAACCGGGAAGATGATAGTAGTATTTTTCTCTACTCCGATCTCGGTCAGCGTCTGTAAGTAGCGCAACTGAATACTGGTGGGCTCGCCGGCCAGCAGGTGAGCGGCATCAACCAGGCGTTGGGCTGCCGCAAACTCGCCTTCAGCATGGATGATCTTCGAACGCTTTTCGCGTTCGGCTTCAGCTTGCTTGGCCATGGCGCGCGTCATGGTCTCCGGCAGGTCAACCTGCTTGACTTCGACAGCGGTGACCTTAACGCCCCAGGGATCGGTATGCTGATCGAGTATCGATTGCAGCCGCAGGTTGATCTTCTCGCGATGTGCCAGCAGTTCGTCAAGGTCTACCTCTCCCAATACTGACCTCAGCGTGGTCTGCGCGAACTGAGACGTCTGGTACATGTAATTCGAGACCGCAACCACGGCCTTGTTGGAATCGACTACGCGCAGGAAGATGACGGCATTCACCTTCAGCGTCACGTTGTCGCGGGTGATGATGTCCTGGGGCGGGACCTCCAATGCCTCCTGCCTAAGCGACACCCGAACAATACGGTCGATAGGGGCAAAGACGAGGATGATACCTGGACCCTTCGGAGTTCCCAGCAGCCGTCCAAGGCGGAAGATGACACCGCGCTCGTACTCGGCCAGGATCTTGATCGAGTTGATGATGTAGAGGACGAAGATGACGATGACAACAAGGCCAGCGATGCTGGGCACGGATGCCTCCACGATACAGAGAAGTGTAGAACGGAACCTGACTAGGATTGTAGGCCTAAGTAACCCAGTAACCCAACTTGGCAACAGCGTTCGCTGGGAGGCTTCCCTGCTGGCAGTGATAGCGTTCTTTTGTCATCCTGAGCGGAGGTGGCCCGTGTTTGGCCACCGGAGTCGAAGGACCCCTATATTCTTCCTTGCTGTTATTTCGCGCTCTCTATCTTCTTCCGCACCGTCTTCAGCAACTCTACCGCGTTCAGCGGACTCTGGGGATCTTCTTCGTGCTTGAAGAAGGCGTAGGTTTCGAGTCCGTCAGCAACGCAACGTTCGATACGCTCAGCCAACTTCTTCAGCTCGTCAGCAGAGTAGCTGGGCTGACGGAAACGGAAATAGATGAAGCTGGCAGTGCGGACTTCAGGGGTGCTGAGCTTCTCGGTTTCAGCGATGCAAAGCGCCGCGTTGCGCTCGTGCAAAGCTTGATAAACCTCGTCGCTGAACCACGATGCGTGGCGAAACTCGAAGGCAGCCTTGAAGTTTCGCGGCAGCAGCGCGAGAAAGTCGCGCAACAGAGGCACATCGGCTTTCAGGTTCGGCGGCAACTGAAACAACACGGCCCCGAGCTGCGTGGCCAGCGGCTGCAGCGTAGGAAGAAAGCGCTGCATCGGCTCCTCGACATTCTTCAGCCGGCGAATGTGGGTGATGTACTGGTTCGCCTTCAGCGCGAAGCGAAAGTTCGGGCCGACGTCAGCCATCCATCCGGTTGCGGCTTTTTCCGACAGCCGGCTGCGAAAGGTGTAGTTCACTTCCACCGCCGTGAGCTGCGTCGCGTAGAACTTCAGGAAATTCTTCGACGCGACGTCCTGCGGATAAAAGGCGGGCTTCCAGATGGTGTACGACCAGCCTGAGGTGCCAACGTAAAGCGGGAGATTCGGAGATTCCGCAACCATCGGTTCGTCAGACGGAGCCGGAGCAGCGGGCTGCGGTTCTGCCTTCTTGTTGCTGGCTGACTTCATGCGCCGGAAACGATATCACACGCGCTTGCGGGTTGAGGAGCCGGTTGAGTTCTGCACTACACGCGAGGTGACGAGCTAGTGCACATCCGGTCATAAGCAAGGCGAAGAAGATTGGAGAGTCAGCCGATACCCCGGTCCACTAGGTCTCTGACCGCATAATCTGGTTTCTTTTGTAGCCGAACTTCATGCGTGCTTTTCTGCGGGTAAACCGCCAGTCGATGGTGACCCGGTTGCGGTTCATTCTCCGGTTCCAGGCTCTGGCTTCCCGTCGCAGATCGCCAAGCCAGGGGATTCTGCGCTGGCCCAGGCACTGCCGGGAGAACAGGCTGATCTCAATCTCCGCCTGGTTCAGCCAACTGCCGTGTTTCGGCGTGTAGTGCACGGTGAACCGATTCCACAGCCAGCCTCCCGCCTTCTCGCCGAACCGCTCCACCAAGGCTTTGCGGGTGTGTGAACTCAGATTATCCATCACCAGGTGGATGGTGTCGGCCCCGGGATAGTGTTCGGCGATGCCCAGTAGATAATCGGCGAACTCGGGCGAGGATCGGTCCGGAGTCGCCCGGGTAAAGTGCTGTCCCGCTTTCGGCTCCACGCCGCAAAACATATTGGCGGTGCCGCATCGCTGGTACTCGCAATCGCGTCGCGCAATCCGTCCCGGCCGCATGGGCCGCGGAGGGCGGAAATCGGCATGCAGCACTACCGGTTTCTCATCCACACAGACCACGGGTTCCTTTTCCGACAACGGCTTCTCATACAGGGCCAGCACATCTTCCATGCGGGCAATATACTCCTCATCCAGTTCCGCCACGCACCAGCTTTTTTTCCCGCCACGGTTTCAGATCATGGTTTCTGAGCAGAATGCGGATGGTTTCCCGGCCCACGCCCGCCACCAATTTCCGCTTCACGGCTTCCTGAGTAATGAGCCGCACGCTCCAGCGTGCCTGCCCTGCTGGTGGCTCGCTACAGACCATGGCGATGATGCGCTGACTCTGGCCCGCGTCCAGCCGCCGCTGCTTGCCCGGGCGCGGCTTCTCGTACAACGCCGGCTCCAGCCCTTCCTCCTCATAGCGCCGGGCAATCGCTCGCACAGTTTTCCGGGCCACGCCCACGTTGCCAGCCACCTGCGCCGCTGTCTGTCCCTGATCAAGCTGGCGCAGGATCAAAGCCCGCCGCAGCACCCGCGCCGACTCCCACCCTCGGTTCAGCATCCCGGCTATCTGCTGCCGCTCCTTCTTCTTCAGTTGGACATGCACCCGATGATAGGTTTGCATGTCTCCACTATCGGCCCAATTGCTTTACTCCCCAAGTGCATATCTAGGTACATCTCGATACGGTCACAGACCTAGGTCCCGAATAACTGGCTCAACTTGGTGATTTGCAGCAGCTCCTTCACATGTGGCGAGAAGTTGATGAACTCCAGAGTGCAATAAGCCGCGGCGCCTGCGGAGACTTTCAGCCCAACCAGCGTGCCCAAACCGGAACTGTCCACAAAGCTGACATCGGTAAGGTCCAGCACGATGCGACGGCATTTGGGTATCATCGGTTTGATCAGTTGTTTCAAATCGCCCGCCGTCTCGCTCACCACTCTTCCATGACACTTCACCAGCGTTGTATCACCCGATAGTTCCACCTCGTACTCGAAGGGAGGTGATGATGGAGTTGCCACAGTTTGCCTCCTCGCGCCGGAATCGGCCATATCGTACCATACTTGGTTTTGTGAGTGTTTCACACGCGCTTGCGGGTTGAGGAGCGGGTTGATTTCTTGCTTGCACGCGACGATTTCGTAGACGCGGCGGAACGTTTTTTTGCCGCCTTCTTCGGTCGATCTTGCCCGGCCGTTGAGCGCTTCACCGAAACCACAGCGCCCGATGGCGCCGCTCCCTGATCGTTGCTGAATTGCGCCAGCGCCTCAACCGGCGGCATCTTTTGCTTCAGCTTCAGCACCGGCTCGAACAAGTCACCATACTTCTTCACTCGCTCCAGCACCTGG
Organism: uncultured Acidobacteriaceae bacterium; assembly: GCA_963833155.1. Lineage (GTDB taxonomy): Bacteria > Acidobacteriota > Terriglobia > Terriglobales > Acidobacteriaceae > Bog-257. Next base: position 142,495 of record CAWHWY010000007.1, on the reverse strand, counting down.
CCCGATTCAAAAACCAGCAGCGTCGCATCACCTTTTTTCAGGCAACTCTCCACCTCGTCCCACTTCACCGGAGTCGAGACGGTTGGCCGCTCCTTCGCCCGCAACGAGTACACGCAGATGGTCGTCTTGTGGTCATCGTTCTGGCTCCAGTCCACCAGCACCTTGCCGGTCCGCAGCGCTTTCTTCATGTCGGAGACAACCAGCTCGGGATGTTGCCGCTCCAGCAGCCGCGCCATACCGTGCGCAAAGGCCTTCGTCTGCTCGTAGGTGACGGCGGTGTTCAGCGGAACGTAAATCTGCACCCCCTTCGATCCTGAAGTTTTTGCACAGCACTTCAGTCCGAGGCGGTCGAAGATGTCGCGCACCCACAGACCAACCTGGCAGCATTGCACGATGTTGGCCGGCGCTCCCGGATCGAGGTCGAAGACGAGGAACGTGGGCCGCAGGATGTCTTTGCTGAGCGAGAGGCTGGTGTGCAGTTCGAGGTCGGCGAGGTTCGCGGCCCAGACCAGCGTTGGCAGGTCTTGCGCCAGGCAGTAGTTGATCCACTTGCTGTTGCCGGAGCTCCAGACGGGCACAACCTGCACCCATTCCGGACGGTGCTCGGGGCAGTTCTTCTCGTAGAAGTACTGGCTGTTCACGCCGTTGGGATAGCGCTTCAGAGTCAGCGGCCGGTCCATGCAGGTGCGGCAGCAACACGGGAGCGATGCGCACGAAATAGTCGATCACCTGTCCCTTGGTAAAGCCGGCCTCCGGGTACAGCACCTTGTCAAGATTCGACAGCTTCAGGTGCTTGCCCTCGATGTCCACCACGATGTCTTTGCTCTGGGCCATCGCTTCCCCGCCGTTGGAATGATGCAGGCAGAGCGGAGGGGTTGGCAAATTGTCGATTGCTGGGCGGCAGTGGCCGCAGTACAGGCTGATTTACCTCAGCGGCTTAAACTGAGATAACTTGCGGCCTGCCGACGAGCCGCCAGAGACCGGCTAGCACTGGCGATTGCGAGTGAGATGGCACTACGGATTTATCGACAGTTACCTAGGCACGCTCATGACGACGACATTGAAATGTTCATCCTCTGACGGAAGCTGAAAATACGCAGTAATGGCTACAAACTCTGCCTCAGTAGTCCAGTGAGCACCAGCAGGTTGGCTCTTGCTTCGATCCGCAAGCTGACCTCTGCACAACGCATCTGACGCGTCGATTTCCACGATTATTTATTACTGGCGTGAACAGAGTCGATTACATAAGTAATCCCGAAACGGGAGTCGCTCTCACGATTGCAAGCGCAGCTTTTCAAATCCCCAACCGGCGACTGCAGTTGCGGCATTGGCTTTGACTGGAACAGCTTTCTGCATTGTCTGGCCGTCCACCGCGCCCATCTCTTAGACTTCTTTCTGCGGGCGCTATCGGCCGAAATTCCAGTTCCCGCATACATCTGCCGATAGAGCTTCGAAAGGAACACGAAAGCTATCCTGGACTGCAGGCGTGGAGCGCAGGCCGACCTTTGCCAGACAGCGCTCCAGTTATAAAACCTGTCCCAAACCTTCTGTGTACGTTCGGCAATTTCGGCCGAGCTCATGGAGGGGTGTGGCGTAAACATTTTCGGCCTAACCTCGCTCGGAATCAGCCAGTAGCGGGTGATCGGCACGTCTCCGACCAGAGTGGGGTTTCTCTCTTGCTCCCGCTCCCAGCGGGCAAAATCCACGGTGCCGGGAAACGGCGTCATCATCAAGAACTGAGCGAAGCGCATGCCCGACTTCAGCGCCACTTCGACTGTTGCATCGAACGTTTCCGGCGTATCTGTCGGAAGCCCGAAGATGAAGGATCCAAGCACGTGTACGCCATGGTGCTCGAACGTCAGCAACTGTCTGGTCAGAGCCTCGCCAGACTCATTGAAGTCCTTGAAAACAGCCTTGAGTCCTTCCGGGGTTACCGCCTCCACTCCCACCAGGGCGCCCTTGATGTTGGCTCTCCGCATGGCGTCCAGAAACGTGGCGTCCTCGGCCGCCTCCATCGTGATCTGCGTGAAGAACACCATGTCCTTGGGCAGCTTGGCCAACGCTTCCATGAGTTGGAAACGCTCTCTGCGGATCGTGGTCAACTCTGCAAGTTTGGCCACGTTGTTTTGCTGTTGGGCCAGCCGAATATCGGTCAACGTAACCGGGTAAAAGTTGTCATCGGCCAGGGCAATAAACCGGAAACCCCTCCGCCGCAGGGTAACGATTTCGTCGACCACACTCTGATATTGCCGTTGCCGGGGCTGCTGCCCATCGGTGCGCCACACGCTGCAAAAAGAGCAATGCTTCGGACATCCGCGAATGGTCTGCACCGACGCCCACATGTACTTGTCAGGCGGCATAAGATCCCAGCGCGCGGCAACGAACTGGCTGCCTGCAATCCGGCCGCCCTCATATATCCGGCTTGGCTCGCCTGCGAGGCAGTCGGCGACGACCTTGCCCCAGGCGATCTCGCCATCGCCCTTCACGACGGCGTGAGCCTGACCGCGTTCCAGGGCCTCTTCCGGGAATAGGGTCGCGTGAATGCCGCCATAGATCACCCAAGCGCCACGCTTCCGCGCCATTCGGCCAACCTCATATCCACGTAAAGCGTTGCCCGTATGGACGCTGATGCCGATGATGTCTCCCGGCACAATGCTTTCGGGCACAATCTGTTCCAGCGACTCATCGACAAGAATTGGATCTCCCGTTGCGCAAGGTGTTGCCGCCGCAAGGACAAACAGCCATCTGGGCGTGATGACGGCCGTACCGAAAGAATGATCGCTGGGATTTACGAGATGCACGCGCATCGAATCTGGCCTTTCCTGGCATTGATTGATAACTACACGGGCCGAGGCACGACGTTCGAGAGAACAATCTTTATGGCTTTCCTGATGATCATATTCGATTGCGTCGGTTGGTGTCAGTTGGCGAATCTCGCAGGGTCGCCCCCGCAACACCGGATAACATTTTAACCGCAGGCAGCTGCTTTACATCCAAATTTCGGCGTCGCAACTGGCAGGTCACAAAGGTATCGGTCACATCGAGCAGATTCTGCGCCTTTCACGGATAGCTGTCGAGAACGCATTATAAAAGGGCGCCCCTTGGGGTAGGTTGTGAGTGTGAACCTCATCGCCTACGAAAGGAGCACCCTGGTGACTAACGAAAAGCTTGCCGCGTAGCCCGGCTAGGAACTGCAGAAGGGTGGAGGCTTTGGTCTCCAGAATCGATTCCATCACCAGCTTGCCGCTGGCATCCATGACCGCTACCGAGATCGTTGCTTGATGAACATCGAGCCCAATATGGCTTCTCGGCGTCGAAGCTTTCCCCCTTCTTCCAAAGTGTCAGCGCAATCGCTGCAATCTTTCGCGCCAGCGCCATCTCACACGTAATCAGGACCTGCGCCGAGACGACCCGCACACTGGTCAATGGCCCTGTCCGGGTGAGGCGATTCACGAAGCCTTATGCGGTTAGTCCCGAGTAACGAGCTATCCGGGGTGAACTCCGGGGTGAACTCCCGCCTGCAACACCGTTCGTGCTCCTAGCAAACCTGAGAGGCAACCTCTGACTGTCAATTTTGAGCTCACATCTCCGCTCTGGGCCATCGCTTCCCCGCCGTTGGAATGATGCAGTCTGAGTCGAGAGGTTTGCAAATTGTCGATTGATCGGCAGCGGCGGCCGCTGTACAGGCTGATTTACCTCAGCGGCTTAAACTGGGATAACGTGCGGCTTGCCGACGACCCGCGACAGACTGACTCGTACTGGCGATTGCGAGTGATATGGCGATAGTTCAACAACTATCCGAGGTTAGCAGGTGGTCCCACGTCTCGACGCTCGCGAGACGTGGGACCTGCGGCGGGCATGGCAGCCCGCCGTCTGAGGTCTGTTGTGAGGCTAATAGGTAAGCGTCGCGGTCGTGTCGGTTACTGTTACACCATAATTGCACCATGGAGTGGTTTGGCCCTGCGTAACGAAAAGCTCGGGAGACCAACCCGGATGCACGATTCGCCGGAAGTAATTGTCGAACAAAGCGACGTTGCTAAATGTTATGGAACCATCCGGGGGAAAGTCGCTGCACTGGTAAATGCTGTAGACCTCCAACACCCCGGATTGCGCCCACACGAAATTCATCAAACTGGGGTAAGCGACGTTCAAGGTCGTGCTTTGCCCGGTAGTGACGTCCTTGGTTGTGATAGTCCATTTCGAACAGGACTTAACGAGTACGGCGCCGCAGGCGCTCATGACCGTGCCTTGGATTTGGTCGCCGGGATTAACGGTCACAGGCGTACTATGCCATGTCATGCCGCTGGGGCAGCAGTTCCAGCTTGCAATATTCCATGGCCCAGCAGGCTGTCCATCATTCCACCCCAACACGGGCTGGATAATTGGCTCCTCATTGGGCGGAGTAAGGTGTTTATGAGTGAGAGCGGGAAAGAAAAACAAAGTCTGGCCATCATTCGTATTAGGCGTCGGCGGGACAGTCCAAGTGGCCATAACTGCGTCATAGGTAGTATCGGTGGCAACCTGGCCGGATTCAATCCAGCTCCAACTGATCTCGAGAGGTTCGGTGTTTGCCGAACCTTCGACTACAAGCTTTCCCGTGGGCGTATAGCGTGGAAAACTACAAAACGGAGCGTTGGTTTCCTCCGTTCCGTCCGCAAAGCGGATGCGCCCATCGCCCAGCACGGTCTCTCCCTCCCTGGCCTGCCGGACACACGATGGATGAAAGTAGCCGAACGGCGTAATCACATAGTCGGACGGTACACTGGCTGGACGATTCGATCCTACCGCCATCTGGGCATACAGCATTCCCAGCGACATGATGAGAAACAACATTATGCAAAAAGTCCATTTTGCCCGATTCATTCTTGGCTCCTATATAGCAATTTGAACAATCACTCGACACCAGAATTTCACTCCTGGGGCGGGCGTTTTGTCAGTGACTGCTGCCGCACTAACGAGTGACGAACCGAGGCAAAGCCCGGAAGTAAATACCGTCGTTACCGATAACAGGCGTTATCGTAATCGATCAGGCCCACGCCGATCACCTATGAAATGGCGATATTTCACTCGCAATCGTTCACGGCTCGTCTGTGCGATAGATGCTGGTGACAACCATTACAACGCCCATCTGTGAATTATGTTGCAGACTTCTTAGGGCAAGTGGAGATCCCAAGGATAGTGTAGAGAGGGCAGAGACCGGTCACGCCCGTCAGTATGGGGAGAAGGCCGATCCAGCCCCAGGCAGTCTTTGGCCCAATGAAGACAAGGGAGAGGACAACGACACCGACGAGAACACGGAGGACACGCTCGACGGGATGTTCGGTAACGACTAGGAAATTCTTCATAATCACCTCCGAAGGGATGTTGGTATTGTCCATCATCCTGCGGCCTAACGGATGAAAATAGCAAGCGAGAAGAGATAAGAGATAGAAATTGTGAACAGCCCAACTCACACGTAATCAGGACCTGCACCGATACGACCCGCCACTGGTCACTGGCCCTGTCCGGGTGAGGCGATTCACGAAGCCTTATGCGGTTAGTCCCGAGGAACGGGTTATCCGGAGGGATCTCCCGCCTGCAAAACCGGCTCCTCGCAAAACTGAGAGGCGCCTCTGACTGTCAATTCTGAGCTCACATCCCTAGAATTCGCCGCCCAACGTTCCATTTCGGGAACGTGTAACTTCTACATGTCAATAGAACCAAGATGCCACACTCGCACGTAAGTGATTGACAACGGGCTGAATATAAAGTCGCCCAAACATGAACTGTTCCCTTCCCGGCGTGCTATAATGTAATTAGAGTTGAGAAAGAAAAACTGCTTTTGAATCTCTAGCCCGGCCGAATGGCTGGGTTTTCGTGTTTTTGGACGAATCCGCGGCCAAGCGGACGCCGCGGTTGCTTTCATCCGTTTGACTTGCACGTCTGTCCCTGCGTAACTTTCTACTTTGCATCAACTTAGGTCTGGTTTTGGAGGCGCAATTCCAATGCAACGCTGGTTTGCCAAACTGACTTGCCTGCTCCTGCTGGCGGCCGCTATCCCGCTGGGGGCACAGGACTTGTCTTCGTACGAAAAAAAGGTGTCGGTGAAAACCCTGCCCAACGGGCTGACCGTGGTTTTGTGGCGGAGGCCCGAGGCGCCAGTGTTTTCGTTCTTCACGCTGGTGGACGCCGGCTCGGCGCAGGACCCGCGCAACGAAACCGGACTGGCGCACATGATGGAGCACATGGCCTTCAAGGGCACGCCTGACATCGGCACCACGGACTACGCGGCGGAGAAGGTTGCGCTGGAGAACGTCGAGCAAGCGTATGCCGCGTACGAGGCTGAGCGCATCAAGCGTGTGGGGCAGGATCCGCAGAAGCTGGCGCAGTTGAAGAAGGCCTGGCAGGACGCGATTGCCGCGGCCGACAAGTACGTGGTGAAAAACCAATTCGGCGAGATCGTGGAGAGCCACGGCGGCGTGGGCATGAACGCCTTCACCAGTTATGACGAGACCGCTTACATGTACTCGATGCCATCGAATGAGTTTGAGCTGTGGGCGGCGCTGGAGTCGGACCGCATGATGCATCCGGTGATGCGCGAGTTTTACAAAGAGCGCAACGTGGTGATGGAAGAGCGGCGCATGCGCACCGACAGCAATCCTACGGGACGGCTGGTGGAGCAATTCCTTGGCACCGCGTTCATGGCGAACCCGTATCACCGGCCGACCATCGGCTACGCTTCCGATCTGCAAAGCTTCTCGGCGACCGACGCCGCCGGCTTCTTCAAGCGGCATTACGTTCCCAGCAACATGGTGATCGGCCTGGTCGGCGACCTCGATCCGCAGCAGGTGTTCCCGATCGTCGAGCGCTATTTCGATCGCATGGGCACCACGCCCAAGCCGGAGGAGCCGTTCACCGACGAGCCGGCGCAGAACTCGGTGCGTCAAGTTACGCTGCAGGACCCGTCGCAGCCGTTCTACCTCGAGGGCTATCATCGGCCGAGCTACCTTGCGCCTGACGACGCGGTGTACGACGCAATCTCCGACATCCTGTCGAACGGCCGCACCTCGCGCCTGTTCCGTTCGATGGTGCGCGACAAGAAAATTGCCGCCGCCGCCGCTGGTTTCTCGGGATGGCCGGGCGTGAAGTACAGCCACCTGTTTGCCTTCTACGCGGTGCCGCTGCCCGGGCACACGACAGAAGAGATGCAGAAGTCGATCCACGAGGAAATCGAAAAATTGAAGACGCAGGACGTGACCGACGAAGAGCTGCAGATGTTCAAGACGCGAACCAAGGCCGACCTGATACGCGGGCTGGCCAGCAACGAAGGACTGGCGGAGCAGCTTGCCACCTACCAGACGCGGTATGGCGACTGGCGCGAGCTTTTCCGCTACCTTGATCGCGTGGATAAGGTGACCAAGGCCGATATCCGGCGGGTTTCTAACACCGTCTTCGCCGATAGCAATCGCACGGTGGGAGTGATTCAAACCCAGACCGCGAGCAGCCAGCCGGGTGCTCCTGCGAGCCAAGGAGCGGAACAGCAATGAGCACGCGCACGAAAACAAGAACCCTCAGCGCTGTCATCCTGAGCGGAGCGCTCGCTTTGTCTTTCCGACCCCGCCGTTTTTGCGGGGTCGAGCGAGTGCGGAGTCGAAGGATCTGCGGTTTTCTATTCTGCTTCCTGCTCCTGACCACTTTCGCGGCCGCCCAAATCACGCCCTGGAACAAAATCCAGGCGCCACCGCTGCCCGCGTTCAAACCGCAACAGCCGGTGCGGGTGCAGTTGCCGAACGGCATGGTGATCTTCCTCCAGGAAGATCATGAACTGCCGCTGATCGGCGCCACGGCGCGCATTCGCGGCGGCTCGGTTTACGAACCGGCGGGCAAGACTGGACTCACCGATTTGTATGGCGAGGTCTGGCGCACCGGTGGGACCAAAAGCAAAACCGGCGACCAGATGGACGACTTCCTGGAAGCGCGTGCCGCCAAGATTGAGACAGACGCCCAAGCGGATTCGACGACGATCTCGTTGAATTGCCTCAAGGGCGACTTCGACGCGGTCTTCGACATGTTCGTCGACCTGCTGCACCATCCCGAGTTCCGCGGCGGACAAGCTGGAACTGGCGAAGGCGCAGATGTACACCGGAATCTCGCGCCGCAACGATGATGTGGATGGCATCGTGCATCGCGAGAGCCGCATCATCGCTTATGGCAAAGACAATCCTTACGCGCGCGTGCCCGAGTACGCGACGGTGGCGGCTGTCACCCGTGCGGACCTGCTGAACTGGCACCAGCAGTACGTGTATCCCAACAACATCATCTTCGGCATCACCGGCGACTTCGATCCCAAGGCGATGCAAGCCAGGCTGGAGCAGGCTTTCGGCGCCTGGCAGAAGGGACCGGAGGCCAAGCGGCCCGACATCAAGTTCACCGAGCCGAAGCCGGGGCTGTACTTCATCCAGAAAACCGATGTGAACCAGAGCACCATCGGCATGCTCGATCTCGGCATCGAGCGCAACAATCCCGACTATTTTGCGGTCACCGTGATGAACGAAATTTTCGGTGGCGGCTTTTCGTCGCGGCTGTTTAACAACATTCGTTCCAAGCAGGGGCTGGCCTACAACGTGGGCGGCGGCGTCGGTTTCGGATGGGACCGTCCGGGGCTGACCAACATCGAGATGCAAACCAAGAGCGCTACCACGGTGGACGGCGTTCGGGCGCTCGACAACGAGATTGACGATCTGCAGAAGAATGGCGCCACGCCGGAGGAGCTGAAGCGCGCCAAGGATGACATCCTGAACTCGTTCATCTTCCAGTTCGACACGCCGGAGAAGGTACTGCACGAGAAGATGAGCTACGAGTTCTATCACTATCCGCTGGACTTCCTGGAGCGCTACCGCACGGAGGTCGAGAAGGTCACCGCCGACGATGTCACGCGCGTGGCGCGCAAGTACGTTCGCAAAGAGCGCATGGCGGTGCTGGTGTTGGGCAACGACGCCGAGTTTGGCAAGCCGCTCAGCACCCTGGGCGCCGTGCAGAATGTTGACATCGCTATTCCACCACCGCCGGCGAGCCTGATGCAGCAAGGGCCGGGAGGGCCGTGAGATCAGATTGCGATGAAAGTTAACGCCATCCGCACTGAGCAGGATTATGAGCAGGCGTTGCGACGCGTGGAAGAGCTCTGGGCCTCTCCGTGCCACAGCCCGGAGCGTGACGAACTGCTTGCTTTAGTCACGTTAATTGAGGCCTATGAGGACGAGCATTACCCAATTGACTCGCCGAAATCGGCCGGCGGCGATAACGGTCCAGAATGTGGACATCACCATCCCACCGCCACCGGCCAGCCTGATGCAGCAGGGGCCGGGTGGGCCGTAAGTGACACCGAACGCTGCGCGCATAAACTGTGCTTATCCAAACCGTTGGGCGGATGCCTGGCAGCACTCATTGGAGAGACTTTGTTGCCTTCATTTCACAAGAATACTGAGGCGGATCGGCCCCGATAGATTTGCACCCGGCTGAATTTGGGGATGAGATTGAGGAGATTTTGTTCGCTGCGATCCAGGCTCTCGCAGATCATGATCAGACCGCAAAATAGGGCAAGCTCCTGAACGAAATCGACAAGTCTATCTTGACTCGGTCGAGGGACCACCGCAGGCCACATTGATACACTTTGTCCACTGAGAGCTACACCGCGAAAGAGGCTGCCCGGCTCACGCGGCGATTATGATGATGGCATGACCGAACCAGACATCGAAAAGTATTGTGCTGTGATGGAAGAGATCAAGTTGCGAACAAATGTTGTACGTTTTCTGCTGTCGGGACAAGGCAGTGTGATGTATGCGGCATCGACGCTCGAATCTTCTTGCTTGCAGTTACGAAAAATTCTTGAGCTTATAGCATTCGGCTCCCTGGTTGCGAACAAAGAAGTTTACTCATCGGCGTATCGCGGCTTTGCAAAACACTGGAATGCCAGCGACCTCTTGAAATTGGTGGAGAAAATCAATCCCCACTTCTACCCAAATCCAATTGTAGAGGTGCCAAGCGATTGGCCAGATATAAAGCGGGAGCTGAAAAGACGTAATTCTGACTACCTAACCAAGGAAGAATTCGCGGACGTATATGGTCGCTGCGGAGTAATGATGCACGCTTCGAACCCATATGGTGCGGCTATAGATTACAACTTCTATAACAAAAGTCTCCCAATTTGGCAAACTCGTATCGTCAACTTGCTGAGCACACACCAGATGCGCTTAGTAGGCGATCCAGGATTCTACCTGGTTCACATGAAGGAACGGGGAGATAATAAGGTTCACGCGTACAAGTTTGCACCACCGAATCCCGCTCGATAGAGGTCGGCCATTGGCCTGCTTGGACTCCTCTTCTGGCTGCGGTTCCGCGTCAGGACAGTCGAGGAAGAAAGTTACGGCCTCGGGTTGAGCCATCAAGCTTCGCGCAGCCGTCCGGAGGCATACTTGTGCAGCAGGCTGGAGATCAGGGTTTGGTAAGGAAGGCCCTCCTCGAGCGCCCGCTTTTGGATCGCTTCGAGGTCTTTGCTCGAAATGCGGATGTTAAGGCGACGGTCCTTGCGAAGGTCGCCTTGGCATAGCCAGCGTAGCGGCTGCGCGCATGCTTCACCCCCTTCGCTGAGCGCCACTCGCCGCGCTCGACCGATTCGAGAATCGCTTTTTCCTCACCGTCAAGTTTCATCGTCTTCAGCCTCCTTGCCCAAATAATGCTTCGTCGCCTTGCGGCTTGGGATAATCGTCTTCAGGACCACCAATCTGTCGTCCTCGACGAACGGCACCAGGTACACATAGTCGTCACGTTGGACGACGAAGATCCGCTGGCCGCCATATCGCTCCTGGTTTGGATGTTCAAGGACGTCCAACAAGCTCCCGCGTTCGATGAGGAATACGATTTCTTCGAAACCGATACCCCGCTCCGCCTTCAATTTTTCGTTTTTCGCGTCGTCCCAAGTGAAGTACTTCACTCATTGCAGTTTAGCATGATGTGTGCCTGATAGGCACACAGTGGCGCATGCAAGCCGTTCCCGTCTCGCCATTCCCGGCTCGTTCGATAAGATGCAGCAAAGCCCGCCAGCCTGATGCAGCAAGGGCCGGGAGGGCCGTGAAGTTGCTGGCCTGATCGGCATCTGCGGGCACTTGGTCGCACGCCATCAATTTCTCCTTGAAGTACCGTCATAAACTGCCATAAAATGAAGCCATGCCCATGACATCTTTGAATATCTCGCTGCCCGAACCTCTTAAGACTTATGTAGAGGGCCAGGTTGCCTCCGGAGATTGGGGTACGCCCAGCGAATACATTCGGGAACTGATTCGTCAGGACAAAAAACGGCGTCTGGCCAATCTGGAGCAGGAGCTGCTTGCAGCCGTGAAAGGACCGAAGATCGAAGTATCGTTGCGAGAAATCCGCAACAAGGGACTGATTGCAGCCCTGCGCGAACGGGCACGGCGCCGGTGAAGTCGTCGCACTTGACCCTCAGCGATCTCGCCGTTGCCGATATCCTGGAGCAGGCTGAGTGGTACGAGGCGCAGTCGGGCGTGCGGCTAGGGATGCGATGGGAAGAAGCTGTTACGGCCTCGTTGCTGCGCATCTCACGGAATCCAAGCGTAGGAGCACCCTGCTCGTTCAAGGCGCACGAGCTTCGTGGAATGCGTCGCCTGCCTGTGGCACGACCCAAGCCACTTCGCCCACGCTGATTATCGGCCAACCCTCCCTCATCTGGTTACATCGAAACTTTTGAACGCCTTAGTGTTCATCCATTGCAGTAGAGATTTTGTGTCGGGCGTAGGATTCCCATCCGGACAGAACTGACCCGGGTGCCAGGGAAGAAGGAAGATGCGATTTAACCAACTATTTCGTGGTGTACTGCTTGTTATCACGATTCTGTCCGCATCAGTCGCGGGCTTTGCGCAGGTCGGGATTGGCATAACCGTCAGCTTTGGACCGCCGGCTCTGCCCGTTTACGTGCAACCTCCTTGTCCCGCTCCAGGCTGGATCTGGACGCCGGGTTACTGGGCCTGGGATCCCGGCTTCGGCGATTACTACTGGGTACCGGGAACATGGGTACTCGCACCGCAAGTGGGATTCCTCTGGACGCCAGGCTATTGGGGCTGGAACGGCATTGGGTTCGTTTTCTTTCCGGGATATTGGGGGCCGCAGATCGGGTTCTATGGAGGAATCAATTACGGCTACGGCTATTTTGGCACCGGATATGTCGGTGGCCGCTGGGACCATGGGGCCTTCTATTACAACCGCGCGGTGAATAACGTGAATGTCACCAACATTCACAACGTGTACAACACCACCGTGGTCAACAACGTAACCGTGAACCGCGTCAGCTACAACGGAGGCGCAGGTGGAGTTACCGCGCGTCCTAATGCAGAAGAGGAAGCGGCTGCCCGGGAGCGCCATATTCCGCCGGTCGCGGCCCAGACTCAACATGTGGAGACAGCTCGCGCCGATCCTCAGCTGCGGGCTTCCATAAACCAGGGCAAGCCGCCGATAGCAGGCACGGACAAGCCCGGATCATTCAAAGGTAACGGCGTTGTCGCTGCTCAAGAGGCAGGCGCTCCGTATCACCCTCCGGCCAACCGTGGCGCATCGCCTGCTGCGCGGCAGGAAAATGCAAAGCCTGCAAGCCCAAGTCACGCCAAGGACGCTCAGCCGCATCCGCAACCCGCGCCTCCCTACACCGGCAATGCCAAGGCCGACCAGCAGTACGAACAGCAGCAACAGAAGCTCTACAACCAGCAGGACCAAGAGCACCAGAAGCTTGCCCAGCAACAGGAGGCAGAACACCAGCGCGCATTGCAACAGCAGGCAAACCAAGCGCAAATGCAAGCAGATGGAGCAGAAGCACCAGCAGCAGACGCAGCAGATGGAACAGAGGCACTACCAGCAGCAGCAGCAACTGATGCGGCAGGCTCCTCCGCCGCCGCCGCATAGCGCTCCGCCCAGGAAGTGAGACGGCGCAGGTTCAGTTAGTTGCCGGCCGTATCGTGATGTCAAGCCATCGTCAGGCTTACCTTGATTCCACCCAGGCAAAGCAGCTTGGGTGGGGCACCCCACGCAGTAAGGTTCTACGGCGGCGAAAAAGGGCAGCCGATTGGCCGCCCTTAAGACTGCACTCGACTGCATTTCCTCTTCGCTATGTATTCAGGGTCTTGATTGCGAACTGGTCGAGGTCGATCCACCTCATGTTAAGCAGTGACCAGAAGTCCTGCGCCAACTGGTTGGTGACATAGTCGTACGGCAAATAGCCATAGCCAGCATTGCCCCACGCCGTGCCCCAGGAGTTGCGAATCAGCAGCGCTCCGGTCGTCGTCTTCCTCGACACAAGGTTAGTGATCTTCAGGTTATCGTCATAGCCCACGGCGTCCACGGCGTGTCCCCAAATCGCCCTCTCACCGGGAGCGGGATAGGGGAAGGCGCCCTTCACGTCGGCCTGGTTGCACGACGGGAACCCAAAGAAGCCGAACATGGCGGGTATGCCAGCAGCCAGATAGGTTTTGACGCTATTCAGCACGTTGGCGGGCGGTGGCGGGTTTCTCCACGGATCGTGGCAGAAGTACGATGTTCCATCGAACTTGTCTGCCATCTCATACACGAACACGCTGGGTTCGGCGTCAAATGTACGCTGGTCTGACAGGCCGGGTTCGCTCTCGTCGGTGTACGGCCAATAAGGCTCGGGCGGCACGCCAAACATGGTGAGGGCGGCCATGGTGGTGCGCAAAAAAGCACCTGTATCGCCAGTCCAGCCCAGCAGTTTGCGGGTGTTCTTGTAAACGAAGAGTCGGGAGCCATCAGTGTACTTGCCGAAAACGCGCTTCTCAAAATACTCCACAATTCCCACGGCCGCATGTGCGGTGCAGGAGCCGAGTGCGAGCTGGTTTTCGATCGGCGAGCACCAGGGCCGCAAATCCACCTGTGCGGGCGGTGTCCCCAGGGCTTTAGCTCCCTTTTTGGAAACACCCAGCTTCGCGATCTTCTCGACCATTTTCACAACTTCAGGATGTTCGGCGGTGTAGTCGCGCATGTCCGGCAGCTCGGGTATCCAACCCGTTCCGACGATTTCCTTGGTATCTGGGATTTCGGCATAGCCGAACGACGGAAATGGTCTGACAACCGGCAGTACGCCAACTTCCTGTTCTTTGGTGATTGTTGGGGGGTGCATGACAGGCATCGCAATTCTCCTTCTCGGAGGAGGGGATCCTCCAGCTCAGCACAGCCATTGGCCAAGCAAGCCGGAAGGAGGAAAGCGTGCAACCCTGAGCGGTCCTCGTCCTGCTTCCTTCCGGTCTGCACGTCGGAGAAGCAAAAGGAGCTCCCTCACCTGCGGAGCGGAGTAGATTGCGCATGTCGGCAATTCGGCTGTCTCTAAGTTTCGGCGCTTTAGCGCCCTAGAGGACCGGGGATTTTTGCCCTGCTCCCGCAGGCTTCGGCTCCTGTTGAAGTCAGTATCCCGCTCAGGGCATGCTTGCGCAAGGGCGAGCATCACATCGGAATGTGACAGGTTCCAAATTAAGCTTCCCGAAGCCGTCCGGAGGCACACTTGTGCAGTAGGCTGGAGATCAGGGCTCTGATAAGGGAGACCCTCCTCAAGCGCGCGCTTCTGGATCGCCTCCAGGTCCTTGCTCGAAATGCGGACGTTGAGGCGACGGTCCCCGCTTCACCCCGTTCACCGAGTGCCATTCACCGCGCTCGACCGATTCGAGAATTTCTTTTTCCTCTCCGTCAAGGGTTACAGTCTTATGCCTGAGAGAAAATCGCATTTCCTCTGGGCCAGGTTTTTCGAACCTTATTTACACTTTGGGCGCGAAAAACGCGATTGCGCAGATCGCCGCGCAGAGGAAGGAAGCGGTTGCGTGCGACCATCGCAAGACCGGAATGTCTCGCGCGGGCATACCTTTTTCCCTCTCCCCGGTCTCTGCCCAATAGAACCTGGCCCCGTCGAAATAAGCGTTTTCATCTTTAAGCCTCAAGGCGTATTCGCACTTGAGCTTGTGTTCCTCATTATCGTTATAGTGATCGTGCGTGGACCGCAGGTAAAGTTGCGTCAAGACAGCGAAGGCGATTATGACGACTTCGCTTAGGCCGAGTCCGATCGGCGTCTTTGGCTGCGCGCGCACCCAAACATTGGTAACAACCAGGATCAGCCCGAGAGACGCAGTCGCAGCTACATACGCCTGGTTGTGCCATGTCATAATCTGGGATCTCGAGGATTCCAGGAGCTTCAGAATGATTTCAACTTTCTGATCGTTCGATACCTGGAGGCTGCTCTGAAAATTCATAACTTTTACTCCGTTTTAGAGGGATTCACCAACATCGCACGCGCAACGCCTGAAGAATTGCGGCGACTGACGCTGTAGCGCGATCATACCGGGTACGGCTCTCCGCCCTCAACGAGTTCCTGCTCCGGAAACGGTTGCAGACCATCGTTCGTGGCGCTCCTGTCTCCATCCGCAATCAACTTCAGCCTGTTTTGCTGAAGCAGCAAAACACTCAGCGATGGGCTGCCTGCAATCCTTCCAAGTACCAGGTTGCCGAAATTTGACACAGGATACGTGGACACATATCCTGTGTTCATGAACGTTACGTTGTCTCTCGACGAGCAACTCGTCGAACGCGCCCGCAAGAAGGCTGATGCCCTGGGCAAGAGCCTGAATCAGTTGGTCCGCGAATACCTGCAAAGGTTGGCCGGCGGAGGCGATGCTGAGCGCAGCGTGGCCGAGTTCAAACGCCTCTCGGGCTGCGGCCATTCGCGAGGCTGGCGTTTCGACCGGAACGAGATTCATGAGCGCTCGTAGTTTCTTCGATACCAATGTTCTGATTTACACTGACGACCGTGCGGCACCGACGAAGCGGCGGCGCGCGCTCGAACTGGTCGCGGAACACCGGCGGGCAGGTACGGGCGTAGTATCCCTGCAAGTGCTGCAGGAATACTTCGTTACCGTCACGCGGAAGCTGCACGTTGAGGCGCGGGTGGCCCGCCGCAAGGTGGAGTTGCTGGCTGAGTTTGACGTTGCTACCCTGGGCGTCCCTGACATTCTCGCTGCCATTGACCTGCACCGTCTGCACCAATTTTCGTTCTGGGACGCTCTGATCCTGCGGGCCGCCACCCAGACCGGCTGTGCCGTGCTTTTCTCCGAGGACATGCAGCAGGCGCGAGAGATCGATGGTGTGCGCATTGTGAATCCGTTCCGACAGGACGCGCCGTGAAAATTGATCGCAAACCATCCCCGGCCTGTGCGCTTGAGCGATTCTTAAGAATCGTAGCCGGGGCCGCGAGGCGACCCGCACTCTTTCCACAGCTTTTCCCAATTCCAGAGCCCGGACGTCACCTCGATGGGCAACGGGAATCCGAGCTGATGCGCGAGCATACATACCTGCCCGCGATGGTGGGCCTCGTGAGAAAGCATGTAGCACAGCATTTCCACGCCAACCGGCCAAGGCCGAGCCCAGCCGTCTCTGCGAAACGTCTCGACGCGGCCCCCACCCTCGCCGAGCGCTTCCGCGAGCATCTCGGCGCAGCGAGCGGCGCTCGCGGCCAAACCCGCGCGGGCCTGCTGCGGCGTGCAGTGCGCGCGGTTGAGCTGTGGTGGAACCTTCAGGTGCGGAGCTGTAAGCCTGACCCACTTGGAGCGGACATTGTGCATGTGCGTGAAGATCGCCGCAATCGTGCGGCCCTTGCCCGGCGGTTTGGCTCTCCAGGCGATAGGGTCAAGATGTTGGATAAGGACCTGGTTCATGTGCTCATTGGCGGCAAATATCTGGACTGCGGCTCGGCCCACTTGGGTGTGGACCTTGGGTTGACGCGTGGTCACGGCTCCCTGCTCCTTGACCTATCATACTTCCAGGCCGTCGGCTACTCCGAAGTCATCGTAAAATGCGGTCGGCGCTGATAGGTATCGTGAAATCGCCCAGAATAGTGACACTCGAGTATCCATTTGCAATTGGCTCCGGCCAGCTTGCCGTAATTCGGTAAGATGCACTCATGCCTTCTGCGTCACAGCGCAAGATTCCTCCCGGCCAGTATCTGCTGATCGACGCGGATGACACGCTGTGGGAGAACAACATTTACTTCGAGCGCGCCATTGCCAACTTCATTTCGTTTCTCAACCATCACGAGTACACGCCCGACCAGGTGCGCGAAGTGCTGTACGACGTGGAGCGCGAAAACATTCGCCAGCATGGCTATGGCATGCACAGCTTCGCGCTGGCGCTGGTGAAGTGTTTCGAGCATCTCTCCATCGAGCCGCTGACGCCCGCGCTGCACGAAACCATCCACGGCTTCGCCTATGCCATCGCCGAGCATCCCATGGAAATCCTGCCCGGCGTTCCGGAAACGTTGGCCGACCTTGCCCAGCGGCATCATCTCTTGCTGGTGACCAAGGGCAACTTTACTGAGCAGTCGGGCAAGGTGGAACGCTCGGGACTGCAAGAATATTTCACCGCGGTTGAGGTGGTTTCGGAGAAGGACGCCGCAACCTACAATGGCGTGGTAGAAAAATACGGGCTGCCGAGGGAAAGCACATGGATGATCGGCAACAGCCCGAAGTCGGACATCAATCCTGCGCTGGAAGCGGGTTTGCACGCGGTGTTCGTGCCGCACCACAACACATGGGAATTGGAGCGCGGCGAATTGCAGCCCGAGATGGGCAACGGCAGGCTGTTGCAGGTGGAGAGCTTCGGGAAACTGCGGGACGTGTTCTGAGGGTGTTAACCACAGAGACACAGAGAAGGAACGCAGGGAACCGACCCCGGTATTTCCCCGACCAATCTTCACAAGGTCTTGTCATGCTGAGCGGAGCCTGCCCTGGTTCGGGCAGGCGGAGTCGAAGCACCCCTATTCCTGCCGGGCTGTTTATGTTGTATAGGGGTGTTTCGACTCGCACGGCCAAAACCAGGCCGTGCTCGCTCAACATGACAGTCGGTTGTTGAAGGGTGGAGCGATTCGGAGTCGCGGTACCGCGGATGGGCTTCGCGCTGTCTTGCTAACGGATTGCATCCTCAGGCTCAGGCCGAACCTTAGGCGCATTGCGCAAGAATTTCATCAGCCGGTCGCCGGTGGCCTTTGCGGCCCGCTTCTTAAAGAACTCAGCCGCCGTCTCCACAACTCCCACCTTCTCAGCCACGGCGACGGCGATCCACTGGTTGAGTGACACCCCGTCCTCTTTCGCCAAACGTTGGGCGGCTTTCTTGATCGAAATGGGGAGCTTCAACGGATAGGTTGCTTTGCTCATGATTTCACCTTCTTCAACAGTTGGACCGGGCTGAGAACCGGGATGCCAAGTCGCTCTCCAGCCGCAGCGAAATCGCGGACATTGTAAGTGATCAGCGCATCCGCCCGGCCGCTGATGGCCGCTTCCAGCACCATCTCGTCATTGGGGTCGCGCACTTGCGGCCGCCAATCAAAATGCACTTCCACCGGCTCGATCAATGCCGCAAGTTCAGCGAGAAACTCGTCTATCTCATCCGGCGTCAGGCCGTGCGCCAGGCGTTGCTCCGGACGCTTCAGCACGTCCTCATATTCCAGGAAGAGCGGAGGGGTCGCCAAAGCCAGCAGCCGCCCGCCGGCCAGCAACCGCAGGACAGCGTTCCCGGCACCCGAGCGCGTCCGGAGTGCGGCGACAACTACCGAGGTGTCGAGCACGATCCTTAGGATGATATTCCATACAATGTCATATGTTATGGGATATTTCAAGGACTGAAGGACAACCGCTTGTATCAACATGCGACGCTTATCGTTCGGGACTGATCGTGGGAATGAGACAGGGGAGCCTTGTGTAACCTCCACTCGCGCCAACTGCGAGCACGTTGTATAGTCAATTTCTTACCTCAATCCAACCTACGGATTCCTACCCATGAGAACGAGACTCATTGCCGCCAACTGGAAGATGTACAAAACGCCGGAACAGACCACGGCGTTCTTCAGCGAATTCCTGCCCATGGTCGCCGACCACACGCGCGACGAGATCGTCGTCTGCCCGCCGTTTATCGATCTACGCGCCGCCGTCGAAGCCGCCAGCGGCTCCAACGTTGCGATTGGCGCGCAGAATGTTCACTGGGAAAAAGAAGGCGCGTTCACCGGCGAAATTTCCGTCGGGATGCTGACCGCGATTGGCGTCACGCACGTCATCATCGGCCACTCGGAGCGGCGCCAGTACTTCAACGAGACCGACGACACCGTCAACCGTAAGCTCAAGACCGCGCTGGAGAACGGTTTCACCCCCATCGTCTGCATCGGCGAGGTGCTGGAAGAGCGCGATGCGGGGCTGACCGAGGACGTGTTGCGCCGTCAATGTACGCGCGTGTTTCATGGCATTTCAGCCAGGAAAGCGGCGAAGCTCGCGATTGCTTACGAGCCGGTATGGGCGATCGGTACCGGCAAGACCGCGACGCCACAGATGGCCTGCGATGCGCACATGGTCATCCGTCACGAGGCGGAGAAGGCCTTCGGGAAGGAATTCTCCGAAGCCTTGCGGATTCTGTACGGTGGAAGCGTCAAGCCCGATAACGCATCGGCGCTGATGGGCGAGCAAGAGATTGACGGTGCGCTGGTCGGCGGCGCCAGCCTGGAGCCGGAGAGCTTCACCAAGATTGTGAAGTATTGAGCAGGCATTGACGCCAGCGCAAGAAAAAATGTCCGATGAAACATAACTCGGAGAACGTCGGCGATCCAGAGACTGCTATAGCCCCAATGCTGTCGGTTCGAAACGGGGCGAAGGCGGTTGAGTTCTACAAGGCGGCTTTCGGAGCCGACGAGCTCTTCCGTCTTGACGACGAGAGTGGCGCGGTGGTCGCCCGGCTATCGGTGGGGGCAGCCGAATTCTGGGTGGCGGACGAGTCTCCGGAGCACCTGAACTTCAGTCCCGAGTCGCTCGGCGGAGGTTCGGTGCGGATGGTCATGACGGTGGAAGATCCGGATGCCGCTTTCGAACGGGCGATCGCAGCAGGAGCCACCGTGGTTTCGCCGGTCAGCAACCAGTATGGCTGGCGCGTGGGGCGAATCGTCGATCCCTTCGGACACCACTGGGAGATCGGCAAGCCGTTGTCAGAGGGCGCTTGAGCCGTCACTGCGAAGGTATGAGCCGGTGCGTATCCTCCGAGTCTCAGCCGACGATGAAGTCATGTTCGTGCGACCTACCAGATTCTCCTGACACCGTATGAGTCAAACAGGCGCTGGTTGCTGACAATCGACAGGTCTTCCGCCTGTGCTTGCGCAATGAGCATGCGATCGAACGGGTCGCGGTGCGGTCCGGTAAGTTACCTGCCCTTTGCGCGTGCTCCAGCGAGATCGATAACGGATAGAAACCCAATTGCTCAACAATTCGCGAGAAACCAGAAACCAGACTCTCGGCGTCGGGAAGCTTACCCAACCGGAATTTGGTGCAAACTTCCCACGCAGACGCAGCCGAAACCAGGACTTCATTATCGAGCGACGCCAAGACGGAATGCGCGTGCTTCGAGAGGTGGCGGTCGCCGGTCACCGCCCAAATCAGCGCGTGCGTGTCCACCAAGACGCGCATTAGTGACCCCAGCGCTGCAACTCTTCTTCAGGTAGGGGCTCGAAAAACTCAGGCGGCACGCTGAATTTTCCTTTGAGGAGATCCAGGCGGCGCTGCTTGGGCGGGTTGCGGATCGACACGAGCTTGGCAACTACTTTGTCCCCGCGCGCAATGAGAACCTCTTCGCCGCGCTCTGCACGCTCAATCAGCTTGGAGAGGTTCGTTTTCGCCTGATGAATGGTGGTAATTGGCATACGCAGCCCCTTAGGTTAGCTAATTCTAGCATAGCTAACAGTCGTAGGCGACCGTGCAGCGGCTCTGGAAGCACAAGCGCCGTTACTTTTCTCCCGTCGCCTCTGTCGCGATTGGTGCGGTGGCTTGCTGGAATCCTCGCGCTCACACTTGTGCGCGTTGAACTGCTGTTGGATGGCAGCCTGGGCTTCCGCCTGTCCGCTCAGAGGATAACGCGCCGGGAACTGCATATTGCAGAATTCGCAGATTCCAAGCACTGGCATGTTCTTGACGCGCCGGATGATCCGCAGGTTTCGCTTTGGCATGGGGACAGTTTACGCCGTTGGCGCAACCGTCAAGGCGTCCGAGACTCAAACTGCGCCCTGCGAACTCTGCCGCTTCGTCCCGTCCGCTCCGTTTTGCTATACTTGATAGGCCTCTACGTTTCTGCTGGGAAGGCCGCGGTGCTCGCTGCATTCGGCTGTGCGGAAGTGGTGAAATTGGCAGACACACCATCTTGAGGGGGTGGCGCCGAAAGGCATGGGGGTTCAAGTCCCCCCTTCCGCACCATACCTTTCCCAAGTAGCTGCCAACGCTTAGAGATAACAGACATTCCCGGCGGAGCTGGTGCCCTCAGCGCGTCCGCCTGAAGCGAGAATTGAGAGTTACATGGTCGTTCTGATTACCGTTCTTCACATCATCGTTTGTGCATTTCTGATCACCGTGGTGCTGCTGCAAAGCGGCAAGAGCGCCGATATCGCCGCCGCTTTTGGCGGGATGGGCAGCCAGACCGCCTTCGGCACCCGCACCGCCGCAACTGTGCTGACCAAGGCGACAACTTATGCCGCTATCATTTTTATGGTGACGTCGATCACGCTCTCGGTGTTTGCGTCGCGCGCCGGTATCCGCAGCCGATCGGTGCTGGGTACTACCTCCTCGGCGCCAGTGAAATCTGCGCCAGCCCAGCCGGCGCCAGCAACGCCACCTGCGACGCCGAAACAGTAACCCGTTCGTTAGAGCCGTTCGAATTGTCGTGACGAGCGAATCCGGGGTCCCCGACGAGTGCGGGTTTTGCACTCGCTGGGTGGAGGAGCGAAGCATTTGCTTGTCTCTGGCGTTTTTCTCTTCCGAAAAAAGCAGATCCCTCACGGGCTAAAGCCCGTTCGTGATGACAATTCCTATGGGGCCGCCTGCTCGTGATGACAATTCACCAGAGGCGCCACTCGGGATTACCAGAAATAAGGAACAGGTCAGCTCACCAAGTGCTCCAGCGCTTCTTCCCGCGTGGCGAAGAGGGGAATTTCGCGCGCGGAAAAGCTGCGGATGGAATCGTACAGCGCTTTGGGCAGGTTTTCGCTAAGTACCCAGGCCGACCGCTTCAGGTGAGGACGGTTGAGGGCGGCGGCGATCTTTACGCGTTCGACGGATTCGCGAGTAAATTGCGCGCGGCTGAAGTCCGCCAGCAGCCGGACGGAACCGAGCGGTTCCTTTCTGACCGTATCGGGCACCCAGTCGGCGATCACCGCCACCTCTTCGGCGGTGCAATCGGTGAAATCCACCAACAGGACTCGCTGCTCGCGATGCGTAATGAAACGGATGCGATCCATTCTTGCTCCTGTACCGCAACTGCCCGCTCGCCGATGGTGAAATTCGCCCCTGGCGTCCCGTAGAACTGCGCAGTTTACTTCAGAAAGTCGGGGGACTCAAGCAGTAAGCGGACACAGTAAGCGGACCCGCGCCAGGAGCGTTTAGCGATCGCGGCGATTCGTGATAGGTTGGGAACCATGATCCACGAGATCTTCCCGGTCGGCCCCCTGCAATGCAACTGCTCGGTCATTGGCGACGAGCAAACCAGGGAAGCCATGGTCATCGACCCGGGCGACGACGTCGAAGATGTGATGGCCGTGTCGTGCAGCGCCATGGCTTGACGGTAAAGCAGATCGTCATCACCCACGCGCACATTGACCATATTGGCGGAGCGGCCAAGCTGAAGCGGCTGACGGGCGCGCCCATCCTGCTGAACCAGAACGATAACACTCTGCTTAAGATGCTGGGCGTGCAGGCAGCGTGGATCGGCATGCGCCCGCCGGAGAAGGTTGCGATCGACGCCAGCCTGAGCGCCGGCGACAAGGTCCGCGCCGGTAGCCTGGTTGCGGACGTGCTGCATACGCCCGGTCACACCGAGGGCAGTATCTGCCTGTACTTTGTACCGGAAAGGAAGCTGATCGCCGGCGACACGCTGTTCGCCGGTTCGATCGGCCGGACGGATTTGCCCGGCGGCTCGTACAAGAAGATCATGCAGTCGCTGCACGGGCCGGTGCTGGCGCTGCCCGACGAGACCATCGTGGTTCCCGGACACGGTCCGCTGACGACGATTGGCGAGGAGCGGGAGACAAATCCGTTTCTGGTGGCGTGAAGACCCGATTTCACCACGGAGGCACGGAGAACACGGAGAATTGTTTTCTCTCGTTTCTGGAAACGGAACTGGGGCGAACCTCTCGAAAAAGCAGGCCCCTCGGTCGCGCTCAGGTCCGGCACGGCTGGGCCATGCCCCTTCAAGGTCTGATTTGTGAGATACGCTCAAGATGCTTCTCAGGTCCAGACCAGAAAAACTCTGTGACCTCCGTGTCTCCGTGGTGACACTCCTCCTCCGCCAGTTCCCGCTTGAACAAACTGCGCACGATCACGGTTTGCGGCACGATGAGCAAGAAAACATACGACAGAATCGTTCCGCCGATGACGCCGAGCGCGCCGATGTGCCGCACCATCGCGATGGAAAGCGCGATGTTCGCAATGGCGGCGATGATGGACAGCACGGCCTGCTCGCGGGTCCGATTCAGCGCCGCCAGCAGACAGGATTCAACGCTCATGAATCCGCTAATGAGCGCCCAGATGCCCATTGCCAGCAACAGATAACTCGTCGGTACCGCGGCCGGCCCGGCCCACACGCGGATCAGCGTCCGGCCAAACAGCACGAGCACAACTACGCAGGCCAGGTTGAGCGCGACCGTTCCCTTCATGGTGAGGGAAAACGTGCGGCGTATCCAGCCGTAGTCGCGTCGCGCGTAAGCCTCGGCATAGGCGGGCCAGAGCGCCGGAAAGATCAACGATTGCAGCAGAGCGGCCACACCCACCAGTCGCCATGCGACGCTGTATGGCGTGACTTCCGCCGCCCCGAGATAATGGCTCACTACAAGATTATCGGAGCTGAACACGACCACTGCGGCTACCTGAATCAGGAAAAACGACGAGCCGGAGCTGAGCAGTTCCCTGCTTGTGCAACGATCGACCAGCGATGGCCGGGGCAACAGCCAAGGCTTGGCCCAAGTGACGGTCAGAAGCAGCGTCACCAGGCTGGCGAGCGTCAGGCAGCCCGCGGACATGACGAACAACACCGGCATGGAAACACGCAAAACGATGCCCAGCCCGAGCCCCACGACGCTGGCGACCGCGCCCGCGCAAACAGCCAGGTTGTTGCGATGGAGCTCCTGATATCCGGCCAGGAGCTTGCCCGCGAGGTTGCACGGCAGCCCCAGCAACATCAGAAACGCCGCGGCGGCGACCGTCGAACTTACGTCGCTGGAGCGCACCTTGGAGCTGACGTTGAACAGGGCGATCCAGTAGATGTGCGGAAACACAAGCGCAAATGCCGCGCCCGCGACGGCGGAAACTCCTGAGGTCAGCATTAGAGCATTGGTGAAGTAGCGCGCGGCGTAAGCCCGGTCGTCCAGCGCAAAGGCGCGCGAGATGTGGTTGGTCAGCGTGTTGGCGATGCCGAGATCCAGCAGGTTGATCCAGACCACCGTGGACGTGATGGTGGCCCACACGCCGTAGCGCTCGGCCCCGAGGTAGCGCACGGCCAGCGGAAGAGAAACCAAGGTCAGCGCCGAGGAGAGCAATCTGGCGGCCGCGCCCGAGCAGACGGCGTTGAGGATGCGGCCATGGCGGGATGTCGACCAAAAGCAGATCCCTCGCGGGCTAAAGCCCGCTCGTGATGACAAGTCATAGGAAACCTCCGGCGGTGATGACAGTTCATGAGGTTGGCTGCCATCGCTACCCCTCGAATTGTCATGACGAGCGAAGCGAGGCATCTGCTTTTCCCCCCTCCGCCAAGACCTTCAGCGGTTCAATTGGTTTTCCCCACTCCTCAGACAAGTCGTCCCATACTGGGTTCAGGCTCTCAATCAGAGCAACACGCTTCGCACGATCCAAGCCTTTTATCTGCTTCTCCCTGTTGATAGCATTGCCGACGTAGCGAAACCTCTCGTAGTACACGAGGCGATTGATTCTGTACCGCTGAGTGAAGCCCTCGATCTCGCCACCTTTATGCTCTGTCACTCGCCGCTGAATGTCGTTTGTCATGCCGGTGTAAATATGTCGCGACTTGCTGGCCATGATGTACACCCAGAAATGCCATTCACGCTTCATGACATGCCTCCGCTAGGACCGCACGTTGTTAGAAAAGCAGATCCCTCGCGGGCTGAAGCCCGCTCGTGATGACAATTCATATGAGGGCCATGCTCATGGCGACAATTCATATGAGGCCCCAGCTCGTAATGACAACTCAGGGTAAATTCCGGTTCCTTCTTGCATAGATCGCTGACGTCGTTCAGCCTTGGCGACTGCCGGCTTGCTGCCCAGCATCGCTTGTGCGGCTGAGACTACGGCGTCGATCGAAACGCCTTTGATGCAATGCGGCTCCGTCACGCGGCAGCCGCCGGTACAGGCGTCCAATCCGGTCGCAGGCTGCAAAACGCGCGCTTGCGCGCAATAGGGGCCGAAACGCAGGGGGCTGTTGCCGTGGTTCGGATTGCCGTTCCGCGGGTGCCGCGAGATCACGATGGTCTTGCAGTCCATCGCCGCCGCCAGGTGTGCGGTCCCACTGTCGTTGCCGAGGAACAGATCACAGCGTTCGAGCACGGCGCACACCTCACGAAGGGGCGCGCCGCAAAGAAGAATCGCCTTGCAACCGAGCAAGTTTGCAAGCTCCAACGCCTGCTTGCGTTCACCCGCCGAGCCAACGATGACGGGCTGCACACCTACCGTTTTGGCCAACCGCGACACGCATTCGGCATAGCGGTCCAGCGGCCAGCGCCGGCCGGCGCTGTTCGCCCCGATGCCAAGAGCGATCACCCTGGTGGAAGCGGGTACGCTCGCCAGCAGCCGTGCCGCGAACTCGCGGTCGCGCTCGGTGAGCCGCACTTCGAGGCTGCTGTCCTGCACGGTCCCGCCGAACACTTCAACAACTGCCAGATTCCGCACCACCTCATGTCGAACCGGGCCCGGCGGGCAGACAGACGCTGAACGCAGCGTCGAACCCGCGGTTGAGGCGCTGCTTCAGCGGCGACGCCTTCTCGGTGTAGCCGACGCGATCGGTGGCCTTCGTGAGCAGGCACAGCATCGTTGCCAGATGCTCGTCAAGGTCCCAGCGCGGCGTAATCGCGATGTCGTAGCGCCTTTGGCGCAAGTGCCTCCAATAGAGCAGCAACGCAGCAACCAGTTTCTTCGCGCGCCGCGGAAGATAAGCGGCCCGCAACTCCGGCAGGGTGAATATCTCGTCGATGTGCGGGTTGGTCACCAGCAGCGGCCGAAAAGCGTGCTGCACCACCACGGTGCAATGCGACTTCGGATAGGCACGCTTCAGTTCCCGAAAGAGCGGCGTGGTCATCACCACGTCGCCCATCGCATCCAGCCGGAAAATGATGATGGACAGCGTGCCCCGGCGAGGCAATCCGGAGCGGGGCTTCTCTCCGAAATGCGCGCGCCAGAACCTTGCCAACAGGGTGGGCACGCGGACCGACAAGAATAATGGTGGCAGCATCAGGCCTTTCTTTCGGGATAGAGCAGATTCATAGTTGGCGTATGCATGAATTGTTTGGATCGAGCGGCGCGACTCCGTAAAGCGACTGGCGTCGCCGCTACGCGGCTCAACTCAATGATTCACCTTACCCGGAGCTTGCTTGCTCCCCAACACGCGCAAAAGCGCGTGTCGGGGACCCCGCAATCCGCCCCGGGCTCATTTCACCGCCGCCGCTGCGCGGCTCATTCTTGCGCTTGTCGGAGCATGGTTCCACCACCGAATCGCATTTCCAGTCGCGCCACAGCCTCTAGGCCTGCTCTGCCAGAACGCTGAAACTCTGAATCTCTGGATTCAAACTGCTACTCCTGGCATCGACGCATTTGCGGATACGCCCGCCGCCGACTTCGCAATGAGCCGGGTCGTGCTCACCCCCTCAACCAATGGTATGAGCTCGACCCGGCCTCCCCAGGCGCGTACCTCGCGAGCGCCCACAATGTTTTCTTCGGTGTAGTCGCCGCCCTTCACCAGAACGTCAGGGCGGATAGCCTCGATCAGCTTCAGCGGCGTGCTTTCGTCGAACAGGACGACCGCGTCCACTGCGCTAAGCGCCGCCAGAATCCTGGCCCGCTCCCGCTGGCCGACAATCGGGCGTGGCGGCCCTTTCACAATTCGCACGGAGCGGTCGCTGTTGAGAGCGACGATCAGCCGGTCGCCCTTACGGCGCGCCTGCTCCAGCAGAGCGATGTGGCCGACGTGCAGAATGTCGAAGCAGCCGTTGGTAAACACCACGCGCTGGCCCGCAGAACGCCAGGCTGCGACGCGCGCGAGCAAACGGTCCAGCGGCAGGACCTTCTCGTCCATGGGAAGCGCAATCTCCTGCGAAAGCGCGCCCAGCAGTTCTTCGCGCGTGACGGGAACCGTGCCGACCTTGCTCACCACGATTCCGGCTGCGAGGTTCGCCACCTGCGCCGCAGTTTCCGCCTCGACGCCGCACGCCATTGCCAGCGCCAGCACTGCGATGACCGTGTCGCCAGCCCCGGAAACGTCGTAAACCTGCCGCACCACCGCGGGAGCATGCAGGCATGACTCCGGGCGCAGCACCGCGATTCCCTTCTCTCCCAGCGTCACCGCCATGAGCTCCATTTCGAGCGATGGAAGCATTGCCTGCCCAGCGGCGAGCAGCCGATCCAAATTCTCCAGCGGCTCGCCGGTGGCGGCCGACAGCTCTTTCCGGTTGGGACAGATCATGGTTGCGCCGCGGTAACGCGTGAAGTTGCGGTTCTTGGGATCGACCAGGACGGGAATATTCCGCCGGCGCGCCTCCGAGATCAGAGCTCGGCAGACCTCCTCGCGTCAGGACACCTTTCGCGTAATCGGAGAGCACGAACAGCCGAAACGTTGGGCAAGACATCGAGAGCGCGCTCCAGCAGATCTTCATAAGCGGCAGGCGGATGGGACGACCGCGCTTCCGTGTCCAGCCGCATCATCTGCTGATTGCCGGAGAGAATGCGCAACTTGGTGGTGGTTGGCGCGCCTGTAACTGTGGTCAGCGACGGCTCAACGCCGGCGTCGGCCAACAGCGACTCCAAGCGCTCCTGCTCACGGTCGCCGCCGGCAAACCCGCACACCGTGACACATGCGCCCAGTCCGGCGAGGTTCATCGCGACGTTGGCTGCGCCGCCGGGTTTTTCGTCCTGCAAAGGCGGTTCGCAAGACCGGAACCGGCGCTTCGGGCGAGATGCGCTCGACCTCGCCCCAGATGTACTTGTCGAGCATCACATCGCCGACCACCAGCACCGGAGCCTTGCGCCAGCCGGACTCGACCAACCGGACTATTTGCCGCAGATCGGCAGTCACCGGGCACCTGCCGGGGTTTCAACGGCGACTGCTTGATCGATGCAGGTGGCCAGTTCCACCCACTCGCACAAGATGTGACCCGAAGAGGAGATGACCCTCCTGGATGCGCGCGGTATCGCTGGAGGCGACGCGCAGGCACACATCGGCGTAGCTCGCCAAATGACCACCGCTTTCTCCGGTCATGGCCACGGTGAAGGCGCCCAGTTCCCGCGCGCGCTGCAGAGCGGCGCAAACGTTGCGGCTCCTGCCGGAGGTCGAAATGCCGACCACGACGTCTCCCGGAGCGCACAGCGCCTCCAACTGGCGGTCGAAGATCTTCGGCGAAGCCGCAGTCGTTGGCGATGGCGGTCAGGACGGAGGTATCGGCGGTGAGAGCGATGGATGGCAGCGCCCGGCGATCGCTCCGGAAGCGTCCCACCAGTTCGGCCTGCCAGATGCTGCGCCTGAGCGGCGCTGCCGCCGTTGCCGCACCAGAGAATCTTGTGGCCCTGGAGCAGGCAGTCGGTCATGTGAATGGCGGCGCGCTCGAAGGAGTCCCGCTGCGCGTCAAGCTGGCTGATAATGGAGAGGTGGTCGGTGATGGCGTCGCTGAAGACGCTGGCCAGGTTCAAAGAAGTGCGTCATACTCTCCTCGTTCACAACGAGTTGAGGGTCTTCCCAGAACCTTGTTGGAGAGTGCTATTGTCTGGAATTATAAACGCGATGATCTCCGGGCGAGCCAACAATTTTGCAAATGTTGCGTACGTTTTCCTAGATCGGGACGGAGTGCTGAACCGGAAATCCGCCGACGGCGGCTACGTGACCTCCTGGGAAGATTTCGAACTGCTGCCCGGAGTTGAGGAAGCGATTGCCCGGCTCAACCGCTCCGGGCGCAAGGTGATGGTCGTAACCAATCAGCGCGGCATCGCTCTGGGACTCTATTCGGAGGCCGATCTGCACGCCCTGCACGACCGCTTGCGCGAGCATCTCGCGGCGCACGGTGCCCGGCTCGATGCCATCTACTATTGCCCGCACGATAACGGACAATGCAAGTGCCGCAAGCCGCAGACGGGATTGTTTGAGCAGGCGTTCCGCGACTTCCCCGACGCCTCAGCCGGCAACAGCGTGATGGTGGGCGATTCTGTCTCCGACATGGAAGCCGCTGCGCGGCTGGGGATGCGCAGCGTCTTTCTTGCCGACCCGGTAGAGCCGCGGCCGGATGACGATCGCGCCGCTGCTCTGGCAACCGCTTCCGCTGCGTCTCTGCTGGATTGTGTGAAGCGCTATCTGGAACCCAGCTAGCTTAGACATCGCTTTGTATCAGGGCACGGCTTTCAGCCGTGCCGCAGCCCGATCAAAGAGGCAGGGGGAGCCCGCCTGCCAGTCCGTCCTTTGCGGCAAGTCTCGCTTACCACCTTCAGGCTGTATACCTGAAAGTCGCCGTGCTTCTTCTCACCGGTTTCCTTCTTTTCGTAAGGTTGGCTTTTTTCCTCTTGTGCTGCCGATCGAGTAGGGTTGAAGATGCCAGTCACGGCAACCGTCTGGCCGACGTGATCGGCGAGGGGGACATTGCTGTCCTGATAAAGCTCCCAATGCTGTTTGTTGGCGGCGATGAGAAAAAATCCCCCGGGTTCCAGACCTTTCTGAAGACAGCCGGTTACGATCTGCTGGGCGGGCGTTTTCTCCCGCGCTGCGCCTACATCGACGCCGCAGTAAACCCAAAAATGATGGAAGCATCCACAAGGAAAGTTCGCGAGTTTTCGAGGCATGAGTTCGCGTCCTCCTTAGCTGCGGCCACTAGCATGACTTCGTTTCCCCGGCAGCGTCTGTGATTCGCAACACCGCCGCTCCGTGACTCTTATCACGGACCAGCGTTACCTCCGTTCTTGAGCAGGTCCCTCGCGGCCTAACAAGGAGAAGTAAGGACTCGGGGGACGACTGAGAAAGTCGTGCCGTAATAGGAATCGCCACCACCTACGCAGATTAGCCGAGCCTGAACACGATGACTTTCGATCAGCGCGTGGGTAATGGCTGAGCGGCCCGCCGGCAGTCGCTATTCCGAGCCGGTGATCTGAAGCGGCTTCGTGTCTGCCTTCGCCTGCTGGGTAGGTGGAGGCAACGTGGGGTGATGCCGGAAGGCCTCGAAGCTCATGCGCGCCACGTCATAAGCGCCGTAAATGATGTTGGCCCGCCAGATGTCGCTGCGGAAAGTCAGGATCTGCCGGCGCAAGTAGCGGAACACATGATTCCCCGCCTTGAAATTCGTTCCCGCCGTGGAGGACGGCCAGTCCCGGCACCACCGGCTGGCATTCCTTTAGCTGCACGATGGCCAATTCCCCGTCGGTGCGCATCGTGTCTCCGGTGTCGTTCTGAGTGAAGTTCGACACTCCCGGCCGCGGCATGAGGTGCACCGACTGCACGCAACCTGCCATCTCCAGATCGCGAATCACCTTCGCTACGTTCATCGTCGATATCGGGAGAAATGTGATGAACGAACTGGTGATACTTAACGGAGAGCGTGGCTCGCGTGTCATGGGTCGAGGAACTCAGCCACACGATCTCCGGAATCCGACGTTTCGGACCACTGCCACATGCGCAGATGGTCGCGGCGGTCGTAGCTATTCAGGCTCTTCTGCCAGTTCATGTCGGCAGGCTTGCCATCGAGAAGAAAGGTCTTCATCGGCGCCTGGTCGTAGCTGCTGTTGTTGAGGAACCCGTAGAAGGTCGTGCACAAACGAGTGCTTGGTAAAGGCGTCGCTGGTGCTCCAGCCAGCCTGCTGGAAGGCGGATTCGACCTGCTGGCGCGAACCCACAAACGCAAGATTCACCACATCGGCATTCACCAGCTTGGTCTGTGGTAGAACGCGACGGAAGCGAGGGGGCTATACGCTCCAAGTCCAGTTCCTCGCTGGTTTCAACCGGGCTTGCGATGGGTTCCGTCTGCACGGCGGACAGCGAATGGACCGGCTCCGTCAGCTTGAGGCGAATGTCAGTACCTGCCGGGTAGTAAATTTCCGGCTCCGGGAAAATCGGGAAGGTCGCCTTATACACGATCAACCCTGCATCCGAATAGGGGTTCCAAGTTGGCAGATGCTTGAGGCGGCTGTTGATTCGGCCTTGGGGTGTGTCGCTGCTACGAACTCCCTGAATGACGCCCTTGTTGACTTGCTCGCGGGCATTTTCGACTTCTGCAACCGAGGCTGACAGGGACACTGGGGCGCTTTGCCCCACGACCGCACTATCGAAGCGGATGTCCAAGGCCGCGGTCTCGTGGCGGATGCCCCAGCCCACTTTGCGGACTGAATGTACGACGCCATCGATGCTGGTGCCGACCGGGAAGACTACTCCGTTGTCGCAGGTCACGGCCTCGGTAAGAACGGCATGGACGGTATCGCCCGGCTTTGCGCTGTAGGAGGAAACCGGGGCGCTGAGTCGAATCCAAAGCGTCTGCCCGGCTGCAAGGCCATCGCAGCCGAACGCCAGCGCAGAGCAAAAGATCACTGATAAGGGAGCCAGTCGTCGGCAGATACCGGGGGAGACTCTCATTCAGAAATACACAATTCCTTTACAGGGTTACCCACATCCGTAATTTATCCGGGTTCACACATGATAAATGATGGACGCCGCGGGAATGCACGCAATCTTTATGTTTAGCGATTGGGTTCGGCCTATGGTTGTAGTCAAAACAGTGGCCAGTAAGACGTTACAGCATGGTTACACGCTTATCTCTTAGGCTACTTCAGCTCCTGAAAATCCTCTTCCCAATACTCGAACTCGCGTCTTGCCTCCACGGGTCGCTCGCTCTTCTCCACAGACCGTAGTTGCGTGCGGCGAATCTTGCCGGAGATTGTCTTAGGCAACTCGGCGAATTCAATGCGCCGGATGCGCTTGTAGGGGCCCAGACGCTGGCGGATGAATACAAAAATCTCTTGCGCCACCGCTTTTGACGGATACACGCCGGGCTTCAGGGTGATGTAGGCCTTGGGAACATTCCAGCGGATGGCGTCCGGCGCCGGCACCACAGCGGCTTCGGCGATCGCAGGATGCTCAATCAGCGCGCTCTCCAGTTCGAATGGGCTGAGGCGATAGTCTGACGACTTGAAGACGTCATCCGCACGCCCGACGTAGGTGTAGTAGCCGTCGGCATCGCGATTGGCGATGTCGCCGGTGTGATAGTAACCGCCCTCCATCGCACTCGCGGTCCGCGCCGGGTCGTCTACGTAGCCAGCCATTAGGCTGATCGGTGCTGGGTTCAGACGGACGCAGATCTCGCCATCGGCAGATTCTTTGCCCTCTGCATCCAGCAAAACGATGCCGTGTCCAGGTGCAGCAACACCCGCGGCGCCGGGTTTGACCACCTGTCCTGGAAAGTTGCCGATGACGAGCACGATCTCGGTCTGTCCGAAACCGTCACGAATGGTCAAGCCCCAGGCCTGACGAACCTTCTCAATGACTTCCGGATTGAGCGGTTCTCCGGCGCCCACCAGTTCCTTCAACTTGGTGCGATACGAGCGCCCAGATCTTCGAGCACCATCAGACGCCATACCGTTGGGGGCGCACACAGCGTGGTGACGCCGCAGCGGGAGATGACTTCGAGGGTCTTCCTGGCATCGAACCGTGCGTAGTTGTGCACGAATATCGTCGCGCCCGCATTCCACGGAGCAAAGAAGCTGCTCCACGCGTGCTTGGCCCAACCGGGAGAGCTGATATTGAGATGAACGTCATCGGGGCGCAGACCGACCCAGTACATGGTTGCCAAGTGGCCCACGGGATAGCTCTGATGGGTGTGCAACACGAGTTTCGGCTGGGCTGTCGTGCCGGACGTGAAGTACAGGAGCATGGGATCGGTGGCCTTCGTCGGCGCATCGGGTACGTAAGTTTCATCTTCGCGATAGGCGTCGGGGTAGGAGACCCATTCTTTGACCGGCTCGTCCACGACAATGCGCGAATAATCGCCCGGCAGCTCAGCGAAACGTTCGGTGAAGCCAGCCAGGGTGATCACGTGGCGTGCCTGGCCGCGAGTAAGACGGTCTTTGAGATCTTCAGGCGTCAGCAGAGTTGCTGCGGGAATGACCACTCCGCCCAACTTCATGGAAGCGAGCATGACCTCCCACATCGCCGCGACGTTGGGCAGCATGACGATGATGCGATCGCCGCGGCGGACCCCTTGTTTGCGGAGAAAATTCGCCACCTGATTGGAGCGGCGCGACATTTGTTCGTAACTCAGCTTCAGCTCCGAGCCGTTCTCGTCCACAATCCACAATGCCGGCTTTTGGTTCCCGCGCGCGTAGCCGTCGAAGTAGTCCAGCGCCCAATTGAAATGATTCAACCGCGACCAGCGGAATTGGCTGT
This sequence comes from uncultured Acidobacteriaceae bacterium, assembly GCA_963833155.1. Lineage (GTDB taxonomy): Bacteria > Acidobacteriota > Terriglobia > Terriglobales > Acidobacteriaceae > Bog-257. Next base: position 108,766 of record CAWHWY010000007.1, on the reverse strand, counting down.
AGGCAGTGGCGTAGTCGTCTCGCTGTTGCAGGAGAAAATCTCGCGCGCTCAGAAAGGCATTCAGGTCAGTATTCGATGCGCTTGGGTTCATTGTTGCAAGCTCCTGCTGCCGCAGCATTCCTAATGGCGGACGGTAGAGACGCCCGCCCAGCTGCAGAACGTGTGACAACTGTGCCGCCCCTGAAGGCTGGACTCGCGCAAGGTTTGCTGTATTGCTCCCATCGCATTTTCAGAAGTCGAGTTCACACAAACACGCGGCAGCACTTGTCGGAATCGAAATTCTACTCTCGATCGGGACTACCGGAAACCAAATCTTGCGATAGCTTTATATCGGCATGAATGACGCTACGGAGGCGACTCTTCAACGCTATGCGGGGTACCTGGACGAAGGCTCCGGCATCTTCGCATCTCTTCGTGAATTCGGGCTACCGTGGGAAAGCCCCATCCATGTGTGCACGGGTAAGCTGAAACCTCACTTCTGTCTGGAAAAGCACAGCGCGCGGCCTGCAATCTCGGCCACAGTTTCCGGCTCAGGCATCAGCGCTCTCCAGGCCAAGGTGAGCTGCCTCTGCGAAGCCCTTGAACGGCATTCGGGAATATTCCGTGGCGATGAGCCGCGACGCGTCGCGCGCTACGCAGAAATTGCCGAGGAAGCGATCCACCCGGATGCGCTGACGCTTTTCAGTGAATTGCAATACCACGAACGGGAGTCATGGAACCAGCGCGAGGGGCGCTATAACTGGGTGCCTGAGCGATTCGACGCCGAACGGAGCATCGACTGGTCGCCCGCATGGTCGCTCACGCAGAAGCAGACGAAGTACCTGCCCACGGCCTACTGCTACTTCGGATATCCCTTCGACCCGGCGCACGATTTCTGCCGCCCCGACTCCAACGGAAATGCCGCGGGAAATAGCCCGGATGAGGCGATCGTCCACGGCTTTCTGGAATTGGTGGAGCGGGAGTGCGCCGCTGTCTGGTGGTACAACCGAGTCCGGCGACCGCGAGTGGATATCGACAGCTTCAGTTCGCCGTGCGTGATGGCGGTTCGTAATCTCCACGGATTGATGGGGCGCTCGGTTGAAGTGCTTGACATCACGGCGGACCGAAATATTCCAACGTTTGTTGCGATATCTCGCTCGGAAGACCCACCACACTGCAACTACGCCCTCGGGTTCGGTGCGCACTTCGATGCGCAGGTTGCACTGACGCGGGCGCTGATGGAATTGAGCTCAGTTCCTGCCAGTCGTTCTTTCGGGGAGCGATCCGGTTTGTTGTCTGTCTGCTGAGGCCCGCGAAACTGGATACGTCCTTCCTGACGCCGGACGAGCAGATGGCGCCGACAACGCCCTCCGACTTCTTCCCGCCACTTGAGCGGTCGCCGGCGCAGGAAGTGTTGTCGGTGTGTCGAGCTGGTGCAGTCCTGGGGTCTGGAGATGCTCGTCCTGGACCAGACGCGAAAAGACGTGGGCATGCCCGTGGTCAAGGTCGTGGTACCGGGGATGCGCAGTTGGTGGGCGCGATTCGCTACCGGCCGGCTCTATACGCTGCCTGTCCAAATTGGCTGGCTGACGAAACCGAGGATGGAAGCCGATCTGAACCCCTCCCACCTGATTCTTTGACTTGTATTCCGCATGCCTGCCGTATAGGCTTACTGATGATTCCCTTTGTATCAATAATCTGATGGAACGAAAGGAGGACCCATGTCCCAAGCACGCGCGAAGAAATTCATCAAGGCTCTCGAAGCGGATGCGAATCTACGCAACAAAGTGAACCAAGCCTCGGAACAGATCGTCAAGGTGGCCAAGGATAACGGATACGATGTTACCCGCGAAGAGATCGGCGCCGCTCTCGGGCTCATTGGTTCAGAGCAGCGGCGAGGAGGGGCTTATCGATCCTCACAAGCCGCTTTCTTTCGGAAGCGCCCGGTTTTTGAGTTGTGTGGCCGGTTGGTCTGCCGTGGTAGCTTATCCTGGCCCGGAAACCGATTCTGTGGCTTGTCTTTGCAAGACCTTGCCGTATAGTCTTACTGGCGAATACACAGTACCAATTCCGTCAAACGAAGGAGATCCATGTCGAAAGAACACGCCAAGAAGTTCATCGAACACCTGCAGAAGGATCCGGCCCTGCGCAAGAAGGTGAACGACGCATCGGACCATATCGTCAAGGTGGCCAAGGACCACGGATATGAGGTTACCCATGAAGAAATCAGGAGCTTCCCTCAAGGAACACTGGTCGAAAGTGAAGCCTGAGGACGACGATCCGCAGTCCGGCTTTCTTCTCTGAGGCCCCTGGTTTTTGACTCTTGTCCAGCCGGCAGCTCTCACGAACGGCGCCCATGAACGGCATCTATGAGTCGGTTGCGGAGAACATCCCGCAACCTGAGCTTTTGTTTCTCAACTATGGTTTCTGGCAGCCAGGTCTCGACGACTCCTGGATTGCTCCGCCAGATGCTCGCTATCGCCACCATCTCCACCTGGTGAGGCATGTGCTGGCAGGTACCGATCTGCGCGGCAAGACTGTCCTGGAAGTCGGTTGCGGGCGGGGAGGAAACTGTTATTACCTCTCGCGGTATTCCGCGGCCGCACGAATTGTGGGCGTCGATGTCTGCGCTCCGAACCTGGCCTTGGCTCGTCAAAACCGCTAACTTGCAGCGGGTTGAATTTCTTGCCGGCGACGCGCAGCAGCTCCCGTTTGCCAACTCCAGTTTCGATGTCGTCCTAAACCTCGAGTCCTCGCATTGCTACGGAAGTTTGGCCAGTTCGTGGCTGAAGTCGCGCGGGTGCTCAAGCCATCCGGGACTTTTTTGCTTCGCCGATTTGTGGAACGTGGATGTCATGGAACTGGACTGGCAGGCAAGAGAGCAGGCGCTGAAGAACTCTTCCCTGGACGTCCTTGCCGAAGAGAACATCAGCGAACAGGTGTTTCAGGCCATGGGACATCCGGGAAGTATCTCTGAGCAGCTCGATGCGCTCGCTGGGGCAGAGAGCCAGTCCTTGGTCTCGCAAATCAACCGGGGAGTGACAGGCCTTCGGGCGGGCTTGGCGACGGGCGACTATTCCTATAGGCTCTGGAGATTGAGAAAGCCCTAGATGTCCCTATGCCCCGCGACGCACTACATTCCGGTGCGCGAAATCGATCATTTCGTACAGTGGCGAAGTGGTGGATTTGCCAGTTGACCTCGACCAGGAGGCGCGAGTGACCCTGGTACTCCGGCCGCGCACGCCTCACCACACCATGCGCGAACATCTTGACCGCATGGCCCTGCATTTACCGCATCAGCGACGTTACCTCACGCGCGACGAATTTGCCCATCAATACGGAGCGACCGAGGAGGACCTCGCGCGGGTTGCGGCATTCGCCGGCGACGCACAATCTGGAAGTTGCCGAAATCAGCCACCCGCGGCGGCGCCTGGTTCTGAAGGGAAAATTGTCCGACCTGTCGACTGCCTTCCAGGTGAAGTTCGTTCATCTTCACGATCCCGAGCATGGAGTGTACCGGTCGCACGTGGCGCCCATTCACGTTCCTGCAGAACTGAAGCCTCTGATTCAGGCCGTCATGGGTTTTAGCGCGCGCTCTCATCACGGGCACCCCGCAGTGTCCACCGCGCGCACGGCCTCGGCACCTGGTGGATCCGCGGACCGTCGCCGAGACGTATCAGTTTCCGCACGGCTGCACGGGACGCGGCCAGACCATCGGCATTATCGCCCTGGGCGGCGGTTTTCATGAGTCAGACCTCGATGCCTATTTCCGGCATCTGGGAATGCCCAAGCCGAAAATTACTGTCGTCGAAGTGGGAGGACAGGGAAACAATCCCGCCGATCCGGATGCCATTCGAGATTGCCTCGCCAAGAATGGCGTGGCCGGTCTCGCGTCACGCCAAGGGCAAGTCTCGACCCTTACTCTCACACGCCGTCGAAACTCAGACAAGAACATTGAGTGGACGCTGGAAACCACGATGGATGTGGAACTGATCGGCACCTGGGCCAACGGGGCCCACATCGTCGTGTACTTCACCCACAATAACGGGCGCGGAAAGTATGACGCTTTCAACGCCGCTCTTCACGATACGACACACAAGCCGAGCGTGATCTCCTGCAGTTGGGGCGCCCCGGAGAGGCTGATCTCGCGCGTCCTGGTGGAAGAGATGGACCTGATGTTTCAGGCAGCGGCCTTAATGGGCATCACCATCGTCTGCTCTTCCGGGGATGACGGAGATGGTTCCCGGCACGCCGGAGAGCCGCAAGCCTACTTCCCGGCCTGCAGCCCCCACGTGCTGGCTTGCGGTGGCACTATCCTCCGCCAGGCGGCCGGCAAGAAGGCCCGTCGAAACCGTGTGGCGCGAGCATGTCTCCGGGCATACGGAGGAGAGCGGGTATGGCGAGAGCTCTATTTTTCATGCACCGAGCTGGCAGTCGGCCGCCGCTTACGCCGGGCAAAGAGGTGGAAGGGTGGTTCCCGACGTAGCTGCCAAGGCCGATGTGCAAAGCGGCTATGAATTGGTCGTCGGCGGTGTCCATGTTCCGGGTTCCGGAACCAGCGCGGCTGCTCCGCTGTGGGCAAGCCTGGCCGCGTTGCTCAACGAGAAGCTTGAAACCAGTGTCGGACACTTGACGCCCTCTACTCTATCAAGCGCAGTGCCGCAAAGGAGTCGAGCCGGTTGGTTCTTCTGGAGCCGCGTGGGCGCCGGAAGTCGGCTTAGGAACGCCCCGCGGGAGCGCCTTGCTGGAGGCGCTGCAGTCAACAAGAGGCTTAAGCCGAATAAAGCTGCCGCCCGATCGACTCCCACGCCTTGCTGACCTTGCAGGATATGCTGAGGCTGCTGGATTTCGGGCGTGCCCTGTCCCATGATGGATCTCCGAATCGCGTTCAGCGCTTCGACGTTCGCCTGAATCCTTTGCTCCCGTAGCTCGGCCACTGTCTGCGTCTCACGGTCGCAAAGCAACGTCCAGAGCGAATTCTTGTTTCCCAACACATGCGCCGGAGTGCTGTTCCAAAGGACCGGTCCGGCCATCGACAGCAGGGTCAGAGCGCCGGTGGGGAACATCACGGTCAGGCGCTGGTCCAGCAGATAACCGGGACTTCCATCCGCCAACCGGCCTCCGCCCTTCGTGCCCGACACCTGCACGGACAAGCGCAGCGGTATCTTCCCCATCGTTCCTTCCAGCAACACAAACTGCGCGCGGCGACTCAACACCTGAACTCGAAGCGGCTGGGCCGCCCATAGCGGACATAAGAATGTCCAGCGTCGCGTAGAGCGATCGCTCCGTCGCCATGACGTCCACAAACTCTGGACGGGCGAGCTGGCGATTTCGCTGACAATCTCCGAATGAAAGCCTTGGGCGCCGGCAGATTCGCAAAATGCCCGTTCACATGAAATTGCACGTTGTGTTTTTGCGCCAGCGTCAGTGCCTTCTTCAGCGCGCCTGCCGGATAAGGGTGTTCGCAGAGAACGTGGATGCCACGCCGAATGAGTTGCAGGACCACCGGCCACGCTGCGGAACTCATGGCGGCGCATGCCAGATCGATATTGGTCGGGAAGATCGTCCGTGGAGCGGTAGAGTGGAACTCCGCTTAACGCAGCCACCTGCTGCGAGCGGTCACTGCCTCGCGCCAGTATGCCCGCCAATTGATACTTGCGAGGTTCACATGGCGAGCGCCGTGATGTAGGTCCGGGCGTAGTTGCTGCCGCAGACCAGGACCCGCATTCGGCTCATGGTGTATTTTTTCCGGCGGCTTGCGGCGTGCTCCCGGAGTTCCTCCAGCACCTGCCTGGCATGTTTGAGGTCGTGAGTGTCAAAGCCTTCCTTGAAACTTGCCATGGACCTCGGCCAGCGATTGATGGGCCGCTTCGACCTCGCCTCTTCGTGCCAGCATGGGACTGAGCCGGGTGTGCGCTCTCAGTTCCAGCGAAACCGCCTTCTGCTGGCGAGCAATCGCAATCGCTTTATGCAGGCAGGCTTCCGCATCGGGGTGACTGCGAATCCCTCCCATCCATGCTTCGCCATAGCAACTCGCCTTTCCAGCGCCAGCAGTCGGCCTCGAAGGACCGGTCGCCCGTGCTGGAAATCACCGACAGCGCCTCGTCAATCGCCGCCAGCGCTTCCTCATAAGACCCGCACCTGGCCAGAGCAGCCGCCAATGCCTGCTGGAATTGCGGAATCACCAACTCGGCGCCGGAAGCCCGCCAATCCGCAATAGCCTCCCGGATCAGATCGACTCCCTCGCCGCCTTCCTTCTCCTGATTGTTCGCCCATCCCAGCATGATCTTTCCCATCTCGAGAAAGATGGCTATGCCATGCTCGGTGCAAAGAGCGACCGTCTGCTCCGCGTATTGCCGCGTGGCAGCCGGATCATGCCTTCAGTAGTGCAACATCGCGGCAAACGCCAGCGCGATGGCCTGGCTGAAGGGCTGGCGCAAGGCATTGGCCAAGGCCACACTCTTGTCGCTCCTGGCCACCGCCTGTTCCGGGTGCCCAAGCATCCACAGGTCCCACGCTGAGAACGCCAGACTGGCAACCGCCGGATCATAGCCGCCATACACGAACGCCAAGGAATGGTGCTTGGGACGGTCGTAGAGCTTCAACTGCCTCGTCGACATGATGCAGCGAGCGCTCGAAGTCTCCCGCCCAAAACAGCATGTCGCCCAAGGCGTAATTCGCCTCCAGCAGCAGGGCGGTATCCTTCGATTCCTCCGCCAGTTGAAGCATCTGTTGCGCCAGTTGCAAGGCGGTATCGACCTGGCCCTTGACCTCGTAGAAGTTCCACAGGCCCCACAAGCACGGGAAACAAATGCGGACTCTGGCCCAGTTCCGCGCACAACTGTCGCGCGCGCGTGTAGGCCTGTTCGACTTCCGGATTGGCGAAGCCCTTGGTCGAGACCAGCACCGGCCCGAGCGTGATCTGGAGGGCCAGCTCCTTCTGCGTCTTCTCCGGCGACGCCGGCAGCTTGGCCGAGCATTTCGAGTCCCTTTGCGCGCCAGGGTTGCAGCCTCCTGGTTGGCGAAGACTCGGGCCGCGCGCTCGGCGGCAATCTGGAAGAATTCCGCGGCCCGGGAAAAATCGCGGGCCGACTCAAACAGCAGTGCGACCTGGTGCGCGACACTGCCCTGCGAGTCAGCGATGAAGCCGCAGCAGCGTGTTGGCCGTGGCTGCGCTCAAGCCGGTCCGGCGAGTTGGACTCAGCATCGCGTACAGCGCATTCTGATAGAGGGCATGCACGAAGCGGAGATGCAAAGTGAGAGTGCCGTCGGGAAACTCCTTCTCCCCGATTCTCTGGACGAAGAAATGAATGCGCTCGATGTTCTCCAGGCGCTCTTCCACCTCAGCCGCGTCGGCAGAGATGGCGGCGGCCAGGACCACGGAATGGAATTCTGCGCCTTCCACGCTGGCCGCCTGCAGCAGCCGCCGGTCCGGTTCGCTGAGGCTGTCGATTTTGCGCTGAATCATGCTGCGAACCGACGCCGGCACGTCGCCGCCAATCTTCTCGATGGGCTGCGACAGAGTCCAACGGCCCTGGTCTTGAACAATGATCTTGCGGTCCCGCAGGTCCCGCACCAGGTCCACCATGAACAAGGGATTCCCTTCGGTGCGTCTCCACAGAAATTCTGCGAACGACGGCGGGAAGCGGTGCTCGGGAAACTCAAGGACCAGATAACCCGCCACATCCTCTCTGCTCAGATATTGCAGGTTCAATTCGCGGCAACATCCACGCGCTTCCAGGTCCAACTTGAGCTGCAGCAGGGGATGCATGCGCTCCACCATCTCGCCCGCCCGATAGGTGACGATGACCAGCAAGGGCAGGGACTCGAAGCGGGTGGCGACGTGGGCCAACAGGTCAATGGTTGCCGTGTCGGTCCAGTGCACGTCCTCGAGAAAAAGAAGCAGCGGACGATGCCGGCACAACTCTTGCAGGAACAGGAAGAATTCACGCTTCAAGCGTTCCTGAGAGGTGGCTTTGGAGTCGGCAAGCCGGATCATGGAAGAGTCCTGCTGCTGTACGCCGGGGCCAGTTCCAGGAACCAGCTTGGCGCCAGCGTCCGCATGATCCGGCTGACCGAATCGCCGCTGCCGGAATGCATCAGGCTGTCCAACGCTTCCAGGATCGGCAAATACGCCTCGCCGTCCGCCAGACGCTCCGAGCATCGCCCGCGGGCCACACTGCAGGAATGTCCGTTGATGTGCAAGGAGGCGAGGAATTCCTCGACCAGCGTGCTCTTGCCAATGCCAGCTTCACCCGATATGCACACCAGAGAACCGCGTCCTGCCGCAGCCAGGTTCAACGCCGCATGCAGTTCCTGCAATTGCTGACCGCGACCCACCGTGTGACGGTCGGGCGTCTTCAAGAAGACGGTGTCGAATGTCCGATGCAGGCGTGCGCAGACTGTCCAGGATCTGCTCAACTTCGGCCGCGGTGGGACGAAGCCGCGCATCCTTCTGCAACATGGAAAGCAGAAGGCGTTCCAGCGTGGCCGGCAGACCGGGATTGATTCGCGTCGGTGGAATCGGCTCCTGCGAAAGAATTCCAGTCGCCGTGCTGAAGGGCGAACCCGCCTGAAAAGGATGCACGCCGGTGGCGGCTTCGTACAGCACGATGCCGAGGGAAAAAATATCGGTGCCCCACTCCAGCGACTCCGCCCGGGCCTGTTCCGGAGAGAAGTACTCGATGGTGCCCATCCAACTGCCTTCCTTGGTGATGCCCATCCGATACCGTTTCGCCATCCGGCGTGATGCCCACGCGGGCCAAGCCGAAGTCCACCAGCTTCACGTAGCCGTCCGAGCGGACCATGATGTTGTCCGGCTTGATGTCGCGATGGATGATGCCGGCTTGATGCGCGGTCTTCAGCGCGCGCGCCACCTGGATCCCGTAATCAATCACGGTGGTGAGATCCATGCTCCGCTTCATGCGGCTGCGCAGCGTCTCGCCCTGGATCCACTCCATGACCAGGAACGAACCGGCCGCGTCTTCGCCGATTTCATGCACCGTCACGATGTTGGGATGATTCAGCGCCGACGCCGCGCGGGCTTCGCGATGAAACCGCTCCAGGGCGACGGCATCATTCGCGATGGCTTCTGGCAGGAACTTGATGGCGACAATGCGACCGAGCGTTATGTCCTCCGCCTTGTACACAACACCCATCCCGCCTTTGCCCAGGCGTTCCAGGATTCGATAGTGGGAGACGATATGGCCGATCATGGGTCCAGAATCATTGTATCTGGACAGAGGTGAAGAACCTGCTGCGGGAACGGTTATTCCGGTTGCTGCCGAAGCCAAATCAGGAATCGATACGGTCATTCCGATTTGGATGGAAGTCGCTCGATTACGCAAGGACAGCGTTCATCCAGACGTCGCCGGAGCCAAAGTTTAGCAATTTCCGTCGCACATTCTGCCGCGCCACACAACGCCCAAGGCATGAAGAATGATGCGGTCTCCGACGCTCAATTTGTCGGCGTCCAGAACGGCCTCATAGGCGTAGGAAACAGCGTCGTTCCGCGTGATACACCAATCTTCGTGACGAACCACACCCAGGCAGTGTTCGCAAGCTGCATCCGCGCTGTATGTATTGCAGTGATACCAGGTTTGAATGTTTCGTCGTCGGCATTACGTATCATCCTGTGACTCTTTTGCGCATCGTAAGAATTTTGTCTTCGCGCGTCAGAGGTGTTAATGAGCACAATGTAGCGTGAACTCCGGAATCTGCGCATCGTACGTGGGATGTAGACGTCCAGTACGTCTTTTGGGGGAGCGATAGGATGCAAGCGAACCGCCAACGTTTAACTGGAAGGCTTTTGCAATGCTCGTGCGGCGACTAACGCTTGTCCCAGGCTCAATCCTCCATCGCCGGCGGGAACTTCGCTGTGGGTAAACACCTGAAAGCCAGCTGCCGTCAACCGATCGCAGAGACGCTCGAAGAGATAAGCATTCTGGAACGTCCCTCCGCTAAGACAAACGCGCTCCAAACCCGAACGTTCGCGCAGACGGCTGGCGACCTCGCCGAGGACCTCCACCAGACCATTGTGGAAGCGGCGGCTAATGTCGGCGACGGGAACTTCTTGCCCTATGTCGTGCAGCAACGCTTCAAACAATCCTCGCGTGTCGATGATCCAGCTCTCGCCTTCCGGAAGCAACTCGAACTGGATAAGCGCTCTCATCGCGCGAGTTGCCGATCGCCATTTCCAGTTCGATTGCGGCCTGTGCCTCGTAGTTCACCTGGCGGCGAATTCCCGCCAGCGCCGCAACCGCGTCGAACAGCCGGCCGCAACTGGAAGTCAGCGGCGAGTTGATGCCTTGCTCCATCATGCGAAACAGCACATTGAGGTTCTTCGGGGGAACATCGGCGACAAATGGAAGGTCGCGCACGAAATCGCATCCGAAGTGGCGCACCAGATACGACACCGCCATGCGCCACGGTTCGCGGATCGCCGCCTCGCCGCCCGGCAGAGGAACATACGCGAGGTGCGCGGCCCGCTCGAAGCCGCTGTAGTCGGCCAGCAGCACTTCCCCGCCCCAGATGCGGCCATCGGTGCCGTAGCCGGTGCCATCAAGCGCGATGCCGATCACGCGGCCTTCCAGATGGTTCTCAGCCATGCAGCTCGCGATGTGCGCGTGATGGTGCTGAACGCCGATCTGTGGCAGCCCCGACTGCGCCAGCGCCCAACGCGTCGAAAAGTAGTTGGGATGCAAATCGTAGGCAATGGCGACGGGTGTGATTTCCAGAATGCGCTGTAGGTGCTCGATGGCCTCCTCGAAGAAGCTGTAGCTCTCCGCGTTCTCGAGGTCGCCGATGTGCTGTGACAGAAAGGCATGACTGCCTTTGGTCAGGCAGATCGTGTTCTTCAGTTCGCCACCAACTGACAGGACTGAAGGCACATCGTCGCGCAGAAAAACTGGCACCGGCACAAATCCGCGCGAGCGCCGCAATTGCCGCGGGCGCCCGCCCGAAACACGGATGACGGAGTCGTCACAGCGCAGCAGAATATCGCGATTGTGGACCAGGAAGCAGTCGGCCAGCCTGCGCAATCGGCGCACCGCTTCGTCGTTGGCGATGCAAATCGGCTCCTCGCTCAGGTTGGCGCTGGTCATGACGAGCGCTGGAAAGTGTTTGCCGGCGAACAGCAAATGGTGTAACGGAGTGTAAGGCAGGAACACGCCAAGATAGCGGTTGAAGGGAGCGACGTCATCGGCAATCGCGGATTGCTCGCGTCGCCGCAGCAGGACGATGGGTCGTTGTGGGCTCAACAGTAACTGGCGCGCGGCATTGTCCACTTCGCAGAACTGCTCCGCAGCGGCAAGGTCTGGCACCATCACCGCGAACGGCTTCTCCACGCGTCGCTTTGCGCTCGCGCAAGGTGCGCACCGCATCAACGTTGGTGGCATCGCAAGCCAGGTGAAATCCGCCCAAGCCCTTGATGGCGATCACTTCCCCGCGCTGCAGGCGCGCGACTGTCTCGGCGATCGGATCGGCCGCCTCGATTCGCTTCCCTTCCGGGTCCCACAGCTCCACGCGCGGCCCGCATTCCCAACAGGCGTTGGGCTGCGCGTGGAAGCGCCGGTTGCTCGGGTCCTCATACTCCGCCTGGCAGCTTGGGCACATCGTGAACACGGCCATCGAGGTAAACGGGCGATCGTAAGGGATGTTGCGCACGATGGTGAAGCGAGGTCCGCAGTTCGTGCAATTGATGAAGGGATAGCCAAACCGGCGGTCTGCGGGATCGAACATCTCGCGCAGGCAGTCGGCGCAAACCGCAACGTCGGGCGAGATGAGCGTGCTTACCGGCTCGCCGCGATGGGTCGTAACGATCTGGAAGTCGCGGTCGCCATTGCAGGCAACGTCCCGTACCTTAATGTCAGTGATGCGCGCAAGCGGTGGCGCTTCGGCCGGCAAACGTCGCGAGGAAATCATCCACCGCCTCGGACGCGCCCTGCACCTCAATGCTGACTCCGGCCGCGGTGTTGCAGATGCTGCCAACCAGGTGCCGTTCGCTGGCGAGCCGGTAAATGTACGGGCGAAAGCCGACACCCTGCACGATCCCGGAGACTTCGATGGCCTTTCGCACCAGCATGAAAGCACGCTCTGGCAGCATATCTTATTTCGATGACGCATCACTTTGCTGGTTACTTAGCTGTGACTGAGGTCTAGAATGGCCGCCATTCGCTTCTTTTGGCGTCCGCGAGGAGCGGTTCACATTCGGCCAAGGAGATCATTATGAACACATCGGAACCAGCCGGAGATCAGCGCAGCGGTAAGAAGTTATGGATCCTGGATCTCACGCCGCAGGAACGCAGCACGCTGGTCGCTACCTTCGGCGGCTGGGGGCTGGACGGCATGGATGTGATGGTCTACAGCTTCGTCATTCCCACCCTGATCGCCGCCTGGCATATCAGCAAGGGACAGGCCGGCATGCTGGGCACGGCTGCCCTGCTGATTTCCGCACTCGGTGGATGGCTCGCGGGACTGCTTGCCGACCGCTTCGGCCGCGTGCGCGTCCTGCAGATCACCATCCTCTGGTTCGCGCTGTTCACCTTCCTGAGCGGGTTCACCAACTCCTTCTGGCAACTGCTGATGACCCGCGGCCTGCAAGGCCTGGGCTTCGGCGGCGAGTGGGCGGTTGGCTCCGTGCTGATGGGCGAAGCCATCCGCGCGCAATATCGCGGCAAGGCGGTCGGAACGGTACAAAGCGGATGGGCCATCGGCTGGGGCATCACGGCAATCTCCTATACCGTGCTCTTCTCCATCCTGCCCGCCGCGATTGCCTGGCGCGCGATGTTCTGGATCGGCATCCTGCCGGCGCTGCTGGTCTTCTATATCCGGCGCAACGTTCCGGAGCCGGATGTCTTCAGCCAGACGCGGGCGCGCGAGGTCAAACTCGGCGAAGGAAGCCACTTTCTGGAAATCTTCAGCCCGGCGATGTTGAGGATCACATTCCTCACGGCGCTGATGTCGGTCGGCGTGCAGGGCGGCTACTACGCCATCACCACCTGGCTGCCCACATTTCTGAAGACCACGCGCGGTCTTTCGGTGCTCAACACCGGCGCTTACCTGTTCGTGGTCATCGTGGGCTCGTTCGCCGGCTACATGACGCGGCCGAACTGACCGACGAACTGGGCCGCCGCAGCACGTTGATTCTCTTCGCAGTCTGCTCGTTTCTGACGGTGACTGCCTATACTTACTTCTCTATCAGCAACCGCTCCATGCTGGTGCTGGGATTTCCCCTGGGCTTCTTCGCCTCAGGATCGTTCAGCCCGGTTGGCGCGTACTTCACCGAGCTGTTTCCCAGCCGGTTGCGCGGCTCCGGCCAGGGATTCTCGTATAACTTCGGCCGCGGTATCGGCGCGCTGTTTCCGACGCTGGTCGGCTTCCTCAGCGCACGCATCGAGCCTGGGACATGCGATCTCCACATTCGCCGTGGCCGCGTACCTGGTCATGATCTGTCGCCGTGCTGCTGTTCCCAGAGACCAAGGGGAAGGAATTGCGAGTGTACGAATGAAGTTACTCCAAGGCGCGCACGAGCACCCCGGCCGCCTTGAGCCGCTGATTGACCTCGCGAGCGATGGCCACGCTGCCCGGCGTGTCAGAGTGAATGCAGATCGTGTTGGCCTCGATCGGTAGCTCGCTGCCGTCGCTGGCAACGACGCTGCGCCGAACCGCAGATGTCGAGCGCCTGCCGGGCCGCGCGTGCGGGTTCGTCAAGTAGCGCGCCAGGAAGCGTACGCTTGCGCAGAGTGCCGTCCGGCTCGTAGGCGCGATCGGCGAAAGCCTCGGCCGCACAGCGCAGCCCCATCGAATGCCATGCTTCCAGAGCAGGAGAGCCGGCCTGCCCGACCATGATGAACCGCAGATCGATAGCCTTCACGGCACGGCCGATCGCCAATGCGACCTCGCGATTCTTGCCGGCTGCATGATAAAGCGCGCCATGAGGCTTGACATGCACCAAACGCATATCCAGCGACTCTGCCACTTTGGCGAGCGAGACGATCTGATCATGCACAGAAGCTTCTATTTCGGCTGGAGAAAGCGCCGATTCGACGCGTCCGAAGTTCGCGCGGTCGGGATAGCCCGGATGCGCGCCGGCTGCAACACCCAACTGGCGAGCGGCGGCCAGCGTCTGCTGCATGGTCTGTTCATTGCCCGCGTGTCCGCCACACGCGACGTTGGCGGAGGTGATGTAGCGCATCAGCTCCAAGTCGATCCCCTTGGCGAGCGATTCCTCAGACTCACCCAGATCGGCGTTGATGTCGATTACTTGATCGCTCATTTCAGCTTTACATGTCCTTCTTTGAATTATTCATCACACTCGACAACTGTCGTCCTGAGCGAGCGCCCGCGTTTGCACGCTCGCAGATTTCTAAAATTCCAGCGGGCGCCAGTCGAAGGATCCCTATGTATCGCCAAGCTCTGGCGGAGTCATAGGGGTCCTTCGACTCCGGCGGCCAACCACAGGCCGCCTCCGCTCAGGATGACAACTGAGAATCCTGGTCAACCAGCGCAGTCGCAGACCCTTGGAACGGGGGCCTCAGGACGCGAAGATCTCCTGTAGCCACAGCTCCTGCTCGCGTAGCGCCTGGACCGCCTCTGGGATGCTCTCCTCTACAAAGCGCACCTCGTCGCGCGGCCGCAACTGGCCAACACGGTGGATGTCGGCAGCAATCACATTCGCGATCTTGGGATACCCGCCGGTCGTCTGCTGATCGACAAACAAAATGATCGGCTGCCCATCTTGCGGCACCTGAATTGCCCCGAGCGGGATGCCATCTGTCAGCAACTCCGCTCGCTCGCGCGGGCGCACGGTTTCTCCCTTCAGTCGAAGACCAGCGCGGTCCGATTGCTCTCTGACAATATACGTACTGGAGAACAGCCGCTCGAACGCCTCCGGTCCAAACCAATCCTGCTGCGCGCCTTTGGTAGCCCGCAACGGCCCCTGGCGACACAACGATTCGGGCGCCCCCGAACGCAGCGAGCGCGGGGGCGACGCACCCTCCTTGCCAACCTGCAGGAGGTCACCGCTCTGCAATCTACGTCCCTGGAACCCTCCAAAGCGGGCAGCAACAAACGTTGACGCGCTGCCCATGACCGCAGGAACGTCGAAGCCTCCTTGAACGGCCAAGTAACATCGAGCGCCCATCATCATACTCCCACATTGTAAGACTGCTCCCGCGGGAAGCTCGACGGCAGCGTTAAGCGGCACTCGATCAGGGCCGGCTTTGCATTCGCAACTGGCGCCGGTGATGGCAATCACTGCGCTCTCACTAAACTCCAGAGTTGCACCCAGCAGCGTCATCTCCAGCGCGGAAGCGTTCTCCTTATTGCCCACCAGGAGATTGGCGATACGAAGCGACAATGGATCGGCTGCTCCGGCTGGCGAAATCCCCAGGTGAGCATAGCCGTAACGCCCAAGGTCCTGGACGGTCGTGAAGAATCCCGGCTTTGCCACTCGAATTGTCATGTCCGCTACAGTTTCAAGTTTCAAGTTTCGAGTTTCCGGTTAAATCCCCAACTCGAAACGTGAAACTGATGAAACTCCTCGAACGTCTCGCGATCAATCGCAGCAAACCTGACTCGGTCGCCCGGTTGCAACCGAGTTGGCGGGGTCGCTTCAGGATCGAACATGCGCAGCGGCGTTCGCCCGATCAGCTTCCACCCTCCGGGAGAATCCACGGGATAGATTCCCGTTTGACTGCCCGCAATGCCGACACTTCCGCCGGCAATGGAAGGCCGTGGCGTCGCCAGCCTTGGTGTGTGCAGAATTTCCGGCAGCCCGCCAAGATAGACGAACCCCGGAGAGAATCCGAGGAAATATACGAGGTAGGTTGGCGAAGAATGTAGCCGGACAACATCCTCCACGGAAAGCCCTGCGTGCTGCGCGACGTCCGACAGATCGGGGCCAAACTCAGCGTCATAGCAGACCGGAATGGTGACTACGTCGGTGCTCCCGTGGGCCACTGAGTCGCTCAAGCTCGCCAACTGTTGAACAACAGAGGTCAGCTCGCCATGCGTCAGCCGCAGCGGATCGAAATCAATGAGCAGCGATGCATATCCCGGATGCAGGTTACGTATCCGCGGATCCTGCCGGGCGTGGAATGCGCGAAACAGCGCTATCACCCGCTCATGAAGTGCAGGCGAGATTGCATTCCCAAAGACAACCAGCAACGACGAGTCGCTCGCCGGAATGATCTTCATAACTCCTGCACCCTCGCAAGAATAGAACATCTCCGCCTGCGAGACATTCGTTTTGGCGATGCGCCGCGCCATCGACTAGGGTTTGGTCATGAACGGCGACGGATCGCCCCTTAAGCTTGTGGAGAATCCGCGCGGAACGGGAGCGAAATGGACGACTCGAAAATTCGCTGGTTCATGGTAGAGTGTTCCGGCATTCGAAAAAGCTGAGTCACTACACCAATCAGAAGATGCTCCTGCTTTCTGCCGGTTGTGAATCAATTCACCTCGCCGCCTCACTACGTATCGGAAAGGACTGTACAGGTTTCATCGAAAGGTGGATGCATCTCGCAATGTGGTTTCTTGCGGGCGTCCTGTTGGTATCGGTCACTTTTTCGAGCGGCGCCATGGCTGAGGAGCCGGCAGGTTCGGCCGAGGTTCTTACGGTCGATCAGGCGGTCCAGATTGCGGTGGCGAACAATCGCGACCTGAAAATTGTTTCCCTCAGCCTCGACAGCTCCAAGGAGAAGCTGGCAGCCGAGAAGACCCGGCGGCTTCCCGCATTCAACACTTACGTCTTCGGCTCGCAACTGCTCGCGCCTATCAGCTTTACCGTACAGGCGGGCCAGTTCGGGACCTATTCTGGCATCGGTCAGATCCCCGCCACCAACACGAACATCACGACGCCGAGCCAGCCAACGGCCTACATCTTTGGCACCGCTTCCCAGCCCCTGCTCACCTTGTACAAGATCAACATCGTGATTCACGGGCAGGACCTGTCGGTACAGCAGGCGGTCCAAAAGGTGCGCGAGGAGCGCATATCGATTGTTGACGACGTGCGGCAGGCCTACTACTCCATCGTGGAAATCCAGAACGCCATTGATGCTACCGAAGCCAGTATCAAGCAATATCAGGAACTGGATCGCATCTCTACCCAGTACCTGGCAGAACAGGTCGTGCTCAAGTCCGAGAGTCTCGAGGTAAAGGCCAAGCTCGCCGATGAAGAGTTCAAGCTCCTGCAATATCAGGACAAGCTTGCCTCAGCGAAAGAGACCCTGAACAACCTCTTAGGCCGCGACATCAATACTCAATTCGTTGCCATAAATCCGACCGAACTGTCACCGGTCGAAGGCAACCTTCCCGCGGCGCAGGCGTTGGCACTTTCTCAGAATCCGAAGGTAAAAGAAGCTGAGATCACCGTACAGCAGGCCGACAACGCCAGGCGGCTGGCCAAGTCGCAATACTTACCCGACCTTGGCGCATCCTTTCATTATCTTTCTCCCTTCGGCGTCAACTTTGTCCCTACGAATATCATGGCAATCGGGTTGGAGTTCAACTGGGAACCGTTCGACTGGAACCGCCGCAAACACGAAGTCAACGAGAAGGTCATTGCCGTTGAGCAGAGCAAGTTGAGCCTGGACGATACCAAGGCGCAGATCCTGATCAACCTGGACACGCAGTTCCGGTCGCTGCACGAGGCGCGGGTTGCGGTAGCGGTGGCGACGGCCAAGAAGGAAGCCTCGGTCGAGAAACTGCGCGAAGTAACGGAAAAATTTCAGCAGAAGACCGTGCTGCTGCGCGACGTGTTGCAGCAACAGTCGGCCGTCGATGCCTCCAACGCAGACTACAACGAGGCGATGGCCAAGGTTTGGACGGCGAAGGCGAACTTCCAAAAGGCAATCGGGGAGGAGTGAAGCCCATGCAAAGACCGTTACAGACAAAGCTCCACCCCGTCGGATTGGCGGCGCTGGTCGCGGTGTTGGCTGCAGTCATGCTGTCCGGTTGCAGCAAGCAAACCTCGAACCAGCCGATCCTGGTGCCCGTGCGCACTTCCGAAGTCCAAACCATTGACACCGGTGTCGGCAACACCTATTCGGCGAACATCCAGCCTTACCAGCAGGTGGACCTGGCGTTCAAGTCGAATGGATATCTGGCGAGTATCCGCCAGGTGCGCGACGCAGACGGCCATGTGCGCAATATCGACCAGGGCGACTACGTGACCAAAGGGACCGTCCTCGCCACCGTGCAACAGGACGATTATCAGCAGAAGCTTGCGCAAGCGAAGGCCCAACTCGCCAAGGCGCAGGCTGATCAGGAGCGTGCCCAGTTGTCTTTCGGCCGTGTATCCGCTCTTTACAAGGTTGGCGCCGCCACCAAGCCGGATTACGACGATACCAACGCGCAACTTCAGAGCGCCCAGGCTGCGTGTGGACAATGGAAAGGCCTCGGTTGCCGAAGCCGAGATCGCGCTCGGCTATTGCCAACTTAAGGCGCCCTTCGACTCCTGGGTGCTCAAACGAAATGTTGACGTCGGGACCCTCGTCAGTGCGGCAACCGTTGGCTTTACCCTCGCTGACACGCGCTCGGTGAAGGCTGTCTTCGGCGTGCCTGATACGGCCATCGACCGGGTGAAGCTCGGCAGTCCGCAATCCGTCACCACGGAAGCCGTGCCGGGCAGCTTTTCCGGGCACGTCACGTCCATCTCGGCGGCGGCCGATCCCAAAAGCCGGGTTTACTCGGTCGAAGTCCGCATCGACAATCCCAAGGACCTGCTGAAAGCGGGGATGATCGCATCCATAACCATCGGCGCTGGCCAAATGATCGGTAAGGTTACAGTTGTGCCTTTGACTGCCGTGGTCCGCAGCCCGAACAACCCGAATGGCTTTGCCGTGTACGTAACCGAAGGCGGCGGAGACACCGTCAAAGTACACACCCAGGACGTCACCCTGGGCGATACCTATGGAAACATGATCGCGGTCTTGCACGGTGTGGACACAAAAGATCGCGTTGTAACCAGCGGAACCAACATGATCAAGAATGGCCAGCAGGTGCGGATCATTCCCTAAAGACCCTGATCCGCGGCTGATTTCCCGCCGTATCGCTGAACCATCCACCAGTGTCCGCCGTCACAGACAAAGCCTGCCATCCGCGCTACGTTGGTATGTAACTGAGGAGGATAGTATGGCAGCGCCCTGGGCCCATCGTTACGCACAGCGCACCAAGACAGCCAAGAGTTCCATCATCCGTGAGCTGCTCAAGCTCACCCAACGTCCCGAAGTCATCTCCTTCGGCGGCGGCCTGCCCGCGCCCGAAGTCTTCCCTGTAGCGCGCTTTCAGGAAGCCTGCCAGCACGTTCTGTCGACCCAGGCTTTCGCCGCGCTGCAATACGGTCCCACCGACGGCTATCTTCCCTTGCGCGAGTTGATCGTGGCGCAAATGGCGCGCTACGGCATCCTCGCAAACGTGGACAACGTTCTCATCACCTCCGGCTCGCAGCAGGCGCTGGACCTCATCGCCAAGCTGCTCATCAACCGTGGCGACCGCATTCTGGTGGAGTCGCCCACCTACCTCGGCGCACTACAGGCCTTCGACCTGATGGGCGCGGAGTACGTGACGGTCCCGGTCGACGAGCACGGCCTGCAGACCAGCGAGATGGAGCGGGCGCTGCGCTCCGGACCGAAGTTCATGTACATCCTGCCGAACTTCCAGAACCCCGGCGGCGTCACCCTGTCGCGCAGTCGCCGCGATGAACTGGTACTGCTCTCCGACAAGTACGGCATCCCGATCATCGAGGACGATCCCTACGGCCAGTTGCGCTATGAAGGCGAACACATTCCACCGCTGGTGGTGCTCGACCGCACCAACCTCCAGCGCGACAATGGCTATCGCCTGGGCAACGTCATCTATCTCAGCACCTTCTCCAAGGTCATGGCGCCCGGATTGCGCCTGGGCTGGATCGTGGCGCCGCCCGACGTGATCAGCCGCCTGGTGCAGTTGAAGCAGTGCGCCGACCTGCACACCAGCACCTTTAACCAGATGGTCGCCTACGAAGTGGCGAAGGACGGCTTCCTCGAAGAGCACGTGAAACTCATTCGCCGCATCTACGGCGAGCGCCGCGATGCCATGCTCGAGGCCTTGCATAACTACTTCCCGCCCGAGGTCTCATGGACGCATCCCAAGGGCGGGCTGTTCCTGTGGGTCACGCTGCCGCCCGGCATCGACACCATGAAGCTGCTGGATACGGCCTTGCGCCAGGACGTGGCCTTTGTGCCCGGCGATCCTTTCTACCCCGGCGGCGACACCGGCTCGCACATGCGGCTGAACTTCTCCAACGCGCAGCCGGACCAGATCCGCGAGGGCATCCGCCGGCTGTCCATCGCCGTGGCGCATGAACTGGAGCACCACGCGGCTGGCGTGACAGCCTAGAGAGCAGTCGCCGGGCAATCAGTTCTCAAGTCAGGACAGGGGTCCAACTGCTTCAGCGCCGGTTTGACGGATCGAGCTTCGGTTCGTCCGCGAGCATATCTCGCCCAGTTGTTGGAACCTCGGGTCCGACAATCTCGAACTTGACGCTGTTGAGCCAAACGCTCCCCGACCCGGCCAGCAAAACGCCAAAGAAGATGCCGGTTGCATCCTGCGGCACATCCAGCACTACTGCATAGCTCTGCCAGCCTGTTGTGCCTTTGATCGGCCGGTCCTTGCATGTTGTCGAAGGCAATGGAGTCCTTATCCTTGTCCACCCGCATCCACAGGCCCGCCCAGTCCTGGACGTCCTCCGATTTTACGAATGCGCTGAGACGAACTCGCTTGCCTGCGTACTTATCTGCACGGAACTCCTGCATCAGAGTGCCAAATCCGTCGCTAACCGGCTCCTTGGACTTCAGGTAAACGCTGGCATGTTCGTTGGATGCTGCCTGCGCGTCCGAGCCGGCTTCGTAGGATGCCGGTCTGCTGCCGGCTACGAACCAACCCGCAGGCGTAGCGGCTTGCAGAGCGAGAGAACATGCTAGTAGGAGAACAATGCCCACAACTGGCTTTGAATATCGTGTAAGGTTCGTTTTCATGGCGACCTCCTTCTGGTCATAGGCTGTGGCGGCGATTAGTCTTGAGCAGGTGAGGAGCAACTTCATCGCGGAGCTGCTCCTCACCGGATGTCCCATCCAAGCAAAAGCGGCTTGGGAGGGGCACCCGGCGCCCATAATAGAAGCCCACCCTTTTGGTTCGACCAAGGGGTGGGGCTCATAGTGTGGCGACGATCGTAGGTAACCGATACCGAATTAATATGAGGTACTCAGC
Source organism: uncultured Acidobacteriaceae bacterium (assembly GCA_963833155.1). Lineage (GTDB taxonomy): Bacteria > Acidobacteriota > Terriglobia > Terriglobales > Acidobacteriaceae > Bog-257. Next base: position 87,538 of record CAWHWY010000007.1, on the reverse strand, counting down.
TCCCGCGATTTCTGCCGTTGCTATCACTTGCACTGTCCCGCCGTGCCGGCCGAATAGATTGCCGAAACCTCGTTGGCGCTCAGTGCCTTGCTGAAGATTTGAACTTCGTCCAGTCCTCCCTTGAACCATCTCCTATCGTTCTGCGCCGCCGCCAGTTGTGGTTCGATCGCCCCGATTTCGAGTGGGGCCGAGTTATCCAAGTTTCCCGAGCGGTCGCTGGGATCAAATGTTCCTCTTGGAGTCCCGTCCAAGTACCAAGTTCCGACGTTGGCGACGCCGGAGCCTCGATCCACCGTAACCGCTACCAGATGCCAATTGTTATCCGCCGGAACATAAGTCGAGGAAAGGTAATTGGAATAGCCTGCGTTATCGGCCAATTGTGCCGCCAGTCGCCCGTTCCACAGGAAGAAGGAATACCCCTGCAGCGAGGACCCGCTGACCGAGCGCTTATCAACTATGACGCGCGTGAAGCTGTAGTCGATTGGCTTGGCAATCTTTACCCACGCGTCAATGGAGAAAGGTCCTGAGCCCATATCCAGCTGGTCCTGGCCTGCCGCCTCCAAGAAACTGGATATTCCATCGAAGAGCAACGCGTTAGATACTTTACCCTCCGCCCACCGCGTCGTCCAGTAATAATAGGCATCGTTGCCTTGCGCCAAGTCGTACTCACCATGATGCAAGTACCCATCGTTATCGAAGGGATACCAGGCAACCATATTGCTCGGCGGAGGAGTGCAGAATGCAGTCCCATCACCAGGCGTCACCGCAATGCCACCCGGGTCAATCACCCCCGTGACTAGGCTGGGATTCCATACCCCGGTGCTAATGTCGTATTTGCCAACGGCGTGGCCGGACCATCGTGTGACAAACAGATTCGACCCAGACACTGCGATGTCCGACGGCTGACCTGGAATATTGGCAACTAAGGATGCCCTCTGCAGTCCCGTGGCCCAGTAGTCCAAAATTGCTCCCTGTCCAGAAGGATAAGCCACGATATACAGATGATCTCCATCTTCAGAGACCGCGATGCCTTGGGGGTTACTTAACCCGCCGTTCAGGGTCACCGGGCGGGCCCCCGGCGGATACACCGTGCCAGTTGATGGGTCGACCGTGATTTTTTGAATCGAGCCGATGTTGCCAGAGCTATTAGCCGTGACGAACAGATCCACCATACCTCCCGGTGCAGGGTAGGCCGCGATGTAGTTAGCCCCGTTCACACTGGCTACGCTCGGGTTGATCGTCACTCCCGTAGTGGCGTTGTATTCGCTTATTCCGCCGGACCAGTCGACGACGAACACGTGATTCCCTGACACAACGGCAGACAAAGGCCATCCATTATCGACACAGAGGGTGACTAAGTGCGTTCCATTTGTTGCATCCCTCTCGCCAGCTGTCCACCACCCTGGGCAACCCCCTTGGTCATCCCCTGGGACAACCAGACGTGATTCAAACATCGCCAAGCTCCATGAATAACCTCCGGGGGAGAACAGCGAGGGATTTTTCGGCGTCCCGTCGAGGTTGTATTCGCCGATTCTGCTAGCCCCGTAGGAGTTCAAATCGGCCACATAGATTCCCTGAGCGGCTCCCGGCACCACGATGGCGGCGATAAGGAGCAGCATGAAGAAGGCCTGTAAGAACAGGCCCGGCTTGAACGTAATATTGAGTAGGGTTGGCCGTTGAACTGCGAATGTGTTGATGTGCTGTGTGCTGGTTTGCGTTTTCATGGTGACCTCCTTGTGGTCATGGGTTGTGGCAGCGCCGAGAGCGAGGCCACCGCCGGTTGATTTGTGAGTGGTTTGGTCTGCAAGCCGTCCGGAGAAAGGCCGCGGAGTCGTGACGTTGTTGCTTAGCGTTTGCGTTTTCATGGTGACCTCCTTGTGGTCATGGGTTGTGGCGGTGGTTATGGTTAAAGAGTGAAGAGCGACTTCACCGCGTAGCTGTTCCTCACGTCGTGGACTCGGAAACTTTGCGCGGCGGCGTAACCATCTGTCCGCGCTCCCCGAACCGGCCGTCGCCCGTGCCAGTTGGCCGAACGACGTCCGGCACTATCGGAATACCTCCATGAAGCCGTGCAGGGTCGCGCCGCCTCCGCTGCCGGGAGCCATATGGACAGGGGTAACCACGCGGATTTCCTTCTCGGGCTCCTTGAACTGAGCGCTGTCCAGCGGCTTCTTCGAGCCGTCGGCGCTGAGGACTACCTGGAGCTGGAGTTTTTGGGCGGCGCAGCTATCCGCAGTGCGGTCCAGGGGACACAGGTCAGCCAGTACCGTCACTTTTCCGGTACCGGAGATTTCCCCGAATTGCATTTCCAGGCTGGCGCCGGTGATAGGTTTCCCGTGGGGTTGAACTTCCACGTCGTAGGACACAGATGATGCCTGGGAAGCCGAAGTCCACTTGGCCTCAAACAGCAGCCCGGGGTCGTCCGTTTCGGGTATGGTTCCGGGCGTAAGCGATATAGCGTCGCTGGATAGCCCGGCCGGTCCTTGGTGGTAGTGGAAGTTCGAGAATTTCTTGTCGCCGATCAGGCAACCTCTGGCGCCCAGCTTCTGGTACTCAGAAAGCTGACCCGGGGCACAATCCGGGATCTTCGCGTCGGCGAACGAAAGCGTTCCAAGACCCAGCAATGCGATAACGGCGAGTTTCCTGACGGCGCCTCCTGCCCGGGAAGGGTTCAAGCTAGCAATCGGAGCGATGGTTTCGGTATTTGTAACTTGGTTCTTCATGGTGACCTCCTCGTGGTCATAGGTTGTGGCGTCGGTCAAAGCCAACCGGCGCCGGGTTGTAGTTGTGGGACCTTGCCTCGCCCATCCGGGGTGGGTGAGTTCCCCACCTCGGATGGCGTTCCCCCATAGAGAGCAGGTGCCTGCCTTCGTCAATTCCCCGCTCTCGTGAACGCACAGTAGGCCAGCTCGCTCGCGCAAGCAATGACTACCGGCTAACTTGTGGGTGACGATGGGGTAACCAGTTAAGCTATTGTCGCCGTGAGGTTTGGGGCATGGGGTAACCAATAACTACTAGGGCAGACAAGCAAAAGCGGTTATAATTGCGCGCACGGATGCTCACATTTCAAGGTGGTTTAGTTGGGCGCCACGCAACAACTCCTCCGCTTCGGTGTCTTCGAGTTGAATCTCGACAGCGGAGAGCTGCGCAAGTCCGGCACAGTTATCAAGCTACCGCCGCAGTCCTTTAGGCTTCTGGTTTTGCTCGCCAGCCGTGCCGGGCAGGTCGTTGCCCGGGAAGACCTTCAAAAGCAACTGTGGGGCGAGGACATCTTCGTTGACTTTGAGCACGGAGTGAACAAGTGCATTAACCAGATCAGGGTTGTACTCAACGACAACGCCGATAAGCCCCTTTATGTGGAAACAGTTCCTCGCTACGGATACCGCTTTCTCGCTCCAGTTACCTCGAAGACCGTTCTCATGCCCCCGCCGCGTGTCAGGAAGTCGGAGTCGGACTCGGGAATAACCGTAATCGCCGAGCAAGTGCTCGCAAGGATAGCGGCAACCTCCGCGGTGGCTCCTGCCGACAAGCCAGGGACGGCGACCGTCCCGCGACAAAAGCTTGAGATTATGCCTGCGCCAGTTACACAGCGTGGCAGGACTGCCGTTCAAAGTGCAGCCGCGCGCCATTGGAAGCTACTAACTGGCATATTGGTAGTCGCCGTGGCACTTGGCCGCAGGCGGCTTGTATTGGCGCTCGCGGCCAGTTCCACGGAGTAGCAGCGCTTCCATTCAAAGTTCCCCTCGGCCGCTGGTCGATTTCGGCGACGAGGAATGGATCTTGCACGGCAGCAAGCCGGGATCGTACGAAACTGGCATTGACCCGCAGGCGATGTACAACGGCCATGCCAGCGCTTGTCTGAGATCAAAGGAGCCTGTTAGCGCCAAATTCTTCGGCACGTTGATGCAGGACTTCCGTGCAGACAAGTATCGGGGAAAGAGGGTTCGATTCAGTGCGTTTGTGAAAAGCGAAGGAATAGAAGGTTGGGCAGGCCTGTGGATGCGCGTGGACAAGGGCAACGAGGGTGGCGTTGCCTTCGACAACATGCAAGACCGGCCGATCAAAGGAACCACCGGCTGGCAGAAATATGAAGTGGTGCTGGACGTGCCCCAAGACGCAACCCGTATTTCCTTTGGCGTTCTGCTAGCCGGGCCAGGGACGGTTTGGCTGAATGGCGTCAACTTCGAAGTCGTCGGCTCGGGTGTTCCCACGACGGGGAAGGCCCTCAGCGGAGACGAACCCAAGCTTGGCTTTGAAAACTAGCCGGTTGGACAGTTCTGGCAAAAACCAGGATCGAGCGGTCACCGCGGCTGCATCACCCGCACATGTGACCTATGCCCTTGTGTGTTAACGGCGCGCCGCAGTATCACAGTATTACGAGGAGGGAGTTGTTGTGTCTTCGCAGGCCGCACCCAGTGTGGGGGCCGGGAAAAACCTCTTTGAAAAGTAGCCGTCAGCTCTGAGCCGTCAGCTAACCCTGACAGCTCAATCCGTAAACCCTTGTGAATCAAGATTATGCGATAAGTCATTTCTGCTCAATAACTTACCGCCGAAATCTGCGCAAGCTAATGATTCTAAAGAATCACGCATAGGGGGGAGGGGGTGGCATCCCGAGAGCGCTGCTGGTCTTGGCCACATCGGTTTCCATCCGTAAGCCCTTGTGAATCAAGATTATGTGATAAGTCATTGCTACTCAATATCTTGCCGCCGAAATCTGCGCAAGCTGGTGATTCTAAAGAATATTGCACAGGGGGGGAGGGGGGGGTAGGCAGTGGCTAATGGTTAGCTCGAATCCGCGACAGCGGTGGTTAGTGGATTGTGGTTAGTGGATCAGGTGCCCGCCAACGGGCGACCGAGCGCAGTCGGAACCCCTATAGGGAAAAGAAAACCTCACGATCCTCCCAATTAGCGGTCCCTCGACTCCTCGCTGCGCTCGTCGCTCAGAATGACAGCGCGTCGAGCGAGCCGCGAAAGCAGGTCCCTCCGCTCGGACTGAAGTCCTCGGTCGGGAGGACAATATAGGGGGAGGAAAGAACCGCAGCGGCTTTGGCTATAAAGCCGTTTGGCTGGCGGACTCACATCATTGCGTCAGCCGAAGCAGAATTTTGGCCGCGATGGTCTGAAAGACTTGTTGCAGTTCAGCGGTGCATTGCGACGACGGACAATTGGGCGCAAACACTGCCAGCCCCTGCGGTTGGCTCGGATCGTAGCTCGAGCTGGCAGGATCGTTGGCGACTTGCTGCAGGAACGACTTATCGATGCTGTTGCCCAATCCGACCGAATAGACGTACATGCCTTCGGCGCGCATGGCGTTGGCGATTTGAATGGCCTGATATTTGGCGTCGGCGGTAACGTTCAAGCGGGTGAACGCCTTGATTTTCCCGTCGATGGCAGAAGTGAACCCGGCGAGACTTTTCAAGCAATAATTGGAGGGACTCCAGGTTGTCCCGTTATAGGTAGCCAGCTGATTTCCATTGGTAGGGTCCAAGAAGTAAACGGTGCTGCCCGAATCGCCTCCGGTGAAGTTGTAAAGCTTGGGTATTCCAGAGCAAGACAGGCTCTGTTGGATGGTGTTGGCATAACCGTCCGTGAAATAGACCGCAACCTTCACAACGTTTTGTCCCGCCGGCACCACCACGCTGTCGTTCTGTGCCTTCCCGGAAGTCAGGCCTCCCGGTCCAAACGTGTAGCCGTTGAAACTCATGGCTTTGACTTTATTGGTAATGGGAGTAATAAAGTTATAGTTGATCGCCACATCAACGGTCGCCGTGGAGGCGAAGCTGACCATTGCGACCTCATCGGTAGTGTTGTTGAAGTCGTTGACGAAACTGGTGACCGCGGGAGGAAGCGCTGTCGATCCGCCATTGCCACTCATGGAACCCGAACGGTCTAGTACCAAGCTCATTACCAGCTTGCCCCGCGTGGCCTGGGCGCTGTCGGCGACTTGCCAGGTTTTATATTGCGGCAAGATCCCCAGGAAGAATGTCCGGACAGTCGCTGTGGCATTGATGTTGACCAGGGTCTGGCCGTTGCCGTCGGTAGTGAAACCTACGCTGATCGAGGGAGGACTCGCGTCAAGGCTCGATGTTCCATAATTAGCGTTGAAGGCATTGGTGGCCAGAGTACTGGCAGTCGCCTGCCCTTGCGCAAGGTTCCTCATCGCGGTGAGGCAGGCAGCGTCCACAGCCTTGGACAGTTTCGCCTTGGTGACATAAGCGAACCCGACGTCCACGGCCAGGGCCAGGCACAGCAATACCACGGTCATGGAAAGGGCCAGGAGGACAACAACCTGTCCGCGCTCATTCTTTTTTGGGTTGCGGCTGCGAAGGAAGGGTTTCATGTTCCTGGCTCCTTGTCAGTAGTACGCCACGTCGTACAACTGTGATGGCAATACGGCTTTGTTCAAGAAGTTACCGATCGGCGTGATCGCCGTGTAGTTGTAGAAGACCTCTGTCACGTAAACCGTTTGGTTGACTTGAGGAACGGCCGCGGCGGGAAGCGTGGCGCGCGCCACCAACGACATTTCCGATCTTGCTGAGCGCGGCTATTCCGCCTTGCGATGCTTGGGCGGTAATCTTGAGGGAATTGTTATTGTTGAAGACCGATGTCACGATGACTCGTCCATGGTCATTCAGGTCCAGAGGAGCAGCTGCCGCCACCACGGCGGTTGCCGTATCCGGCAGGCTGGTTCCGCGCGAAGCCATGCTTGAGCCTTCCCCGGTCAGGTTTTTCATGACTTCGACGTCGTAGATGGCGCGGCCGAAATCGATCACTCCAAACACCAGGGTGAGCAGCACCATTACCGATATGGCAAACTCGACAATGGCTTGTCCCGAATCACTCGCCTTCGTCCCGTGTCCGATCTTCCCGTTCCCAAATGACATCCTCATGGCTTCTTCTCCTCTAGGTGGTGTCGTTCGGTGGGAAGGGTTCGTTCTTGAAGCTGACGCTGACGGTGAATGTGTACGTGCCATTCTTAAAGAACTGCCCAACGAAGCCTGTCATGAACTTGAGGTTGGTGGTGAGCGCGATGGTGACTGTGTCCTCCGGACCGCCTGCGCTGCCGTTTCCACCGCCCAGGCTGGATACTTGAATGGCGGAAACATCCAGGCCCTGGGCCGCATTTTGGGCAATTTGAACGATCGAATTGACTCGCGAGAGGTTTTGGCCCTGATGCTTAGGATCGGGCAGATGGTTCCCCGTAACCGCATATCGCCCAGCCTGCCGGACCGCGTTCTGAAGCGTGACTTCGACATAGAACAGCCGCGCGAAATCGATGAGCGCAAACAGCAAGAGGAGAAACACAGGCACGACGAAGGCAAATTCCAGTATGGAGGTGCCTGCCGTGGATCTCTGTTTGCGCCGCCGGGTCGCCGCCTCACCCAGACGGCCCCCGGCCTCAACCGGACCTCCGATAGTTGCCATCGAGAAAGACTGCTGCGGATCCCTTCCCATACCAACTCCCACCGACAAGGCTGCTAATTAAACATCCGCACTCGTCACGATAGCCTTGAACCAAGAGCTCGGCTTCCATGATCTCTTCCCCGCTTTCAGATTCTTGCGGTTTATCGATGGCAACGCGGAATACGGCTGTCTTCGAGGCCGTTACTGCAGGGAGCTGCCAAGCGCAAACTGTGTATTGCCCCATGCGCTCATTTGCTTATGAGACAACAGTTGTTCGCGATAGCTGCTGGGCTGTGTTCCGGTGAATTTCCGGAATACAGTCGTAAAGTGTCCCTGACTTGAGAAGCCAAGGTCGTAGGCGATTCCGGCAAGGCTCGATCGTTCGTCTTTGAGCATCTCGATAGCGCGATCAATGCGGCGACGCAAGACATACTGGTGAGGTGATACTCCCGTGGACTCTTTGAAGGCCCGCGCAAAATGGCAGGGGCCCATCTGCACCAGGCTGGCAATGTCGGTCAAGCTCAAGCTACTCGCAAGATTGTCGTTTACGAAAGCTTTTACCAACCTGAGCTTCGCGGGCGAGAGACCTCCCCGGTAGCTACCGTTCCGCTGCGCGGTCGCGGAGAGTCTGGTCAGGAAGGTCGTAGCGAAGGAGAGGCCCATATACTCTCCAAATAGCCGGCCCGATGGAAAGCCGGCCATCAGCTCTTGGTGCAGTGCAAGTACGATATGACGGAGTTGATCGTCGCGAAACTGCCGGCATTGGCCAAGATTGAAGTGCTCTCCGGTGAGCATCTCCTCCACAGTCCACATCAAGTACGTGGGTGCAATCTCCAGGAGCAGAAATTCGATCTGCCCCGTGGATTCCAAGGCCGGGATCTTGCCCGGACCGACCACGACCATTTCCTCTGGCTTGACAGCAACGCGGTTACCCACTGGTCCGAGGGCAGCGCGAGAGTCGGCGCCTAAGCAGAACGCTGCCAGAAAAGAAGTGGTCGAGACCTCCGGCGTGCGCAGGCTCTCCACCTGGAAGTGCTCCATCTTGATACCCGGCCAGGGAGAACCTTTCGAATCATGAAGTGGATCGACACCGGTGAGGATTGGGACTGCCCGCTTGGCAGCCCGATCACAGACCGTTATCCTGTTGCTCGCCATAGGTACTGTTCGCGCCCGGTGCAAGCCGGTTGGCGCGCTTCATTTATATCGGCAGGAAAGTTCTCATCTTCAATCGGAGGGGAAGTGTATCTTGGTTGGCTAGATCCACTGGTCAACATCCAACGGCGTATTCCGTCCACTCACCGTCTACTGACTCTCTCAAACAGAATCGTGGTTTCATCCCGGTATCGAACCGCCCACCGGCTGTCGCGCTCCAGGAAATACGACAGTGGAGTACGCGCCGAATACAGCACATAGCGGATGTGGTATTTGTCCAGAACCTCGTCGGTCCTTTCCAAGCCCATCGCATCAAGATAGTCGCCAAAGGCCCCCTTGTACTCGAAGATGTCGACTCGCGAATCGGCAAAAACCGGAATCTGGCGCACGTTCCAGATGAGATAGCCGCCCCAAAGAAAATCATTGAAGACGCGCCCTTCAGGATGAAACTGCTGCAGATAGGGGAGCGCCTTTACCGGATAGGAAGCGACCGTGTCCCGCAAAAGAAATTCCTGCGAGGGAAGGCGCCACACACAAACCGCCAGAAGAAACGCGAGGATGACGGCGTTCAAGGCAGGCCGATCCAGTTCTGCACGATAGGGTGGAAGGAACTCCAGCTCATTGGCCAGAATGGGCGTCAGCACGATGGCAGCCAGGAACAGGAACCGGGTATAGGTCAGCGCGGAGTAAAAGCCGACCAGCAGGAATGCGACTTCATCGAGACGCCAGCGGCGTTTCCTCACCAAGGCCAGTACGATGGTGGAGGCCAGCAGCAGGAACACGATCTTGCCGCGGACAGCATGAAAATCGAGGCTTCGCCACTCGGTAATGTGACTGATATTCAGGGTTTGCCGAAATGCGAGATCGAATGGATAGAAAACAAGATGATAGCCGTAAGGGTTCACGAACAGTGCTGCAAGACTCAGTACAAACGCGAGCCCCAACCGGAAAAGCTGCGACTTCGTCCAGGGTATTGCTTCAATGCGACCCCATTGAGCCCGGAACAAGCCTGCGGCGATAAATATGAAGAAAAACACCAAGCCAATGATCCAGGACCCATGCGAGTTTACCCACAATAAGAAGAGGAACGGCAGCATCCATGTGCCGCCCTTTCCATTGCGAAACTCACAAAAAACGATGAGCTCGACGACCAGATAGATCCAGCCAAACAACAGGGTTCTGGGCCCAAACGAGATGGTTGCCAGCAGTACCGCGACCCACGAAGCCAGAAAAGCTGCTTTAATGTTTCTGGACGTCCGATAAGAGAGATAGTAGACGGCGAGCAGGATCGCTTCTACACAGCCCAGCAGGACCAGGTAAAGCCCCCGAATGCCCAGCCAACGCCAGCCCAGGTAGTAGGGCAATTCCGTTAGCCACTCGTGGTTCATCCACGGCGCCCCGGCCGCGGTGAACGAGTAAGCATCCCGGCTCACGATGGTTCCAGTCTGCGCCAGGGACTCAGCATTTCTCAGATGCCACCAGATGTCAGGATCTGCAATGCTTCGGGTTGCAAAGAAATAGGTTGTGGCGGCCAGCAAAGCACCCAGCATCACGGGAAATCCAAAGACGCGTCTTAGCCAGTCAGAGCGTGCCGGCTTGCTGGCGGGTATGGGTTCGGAGTCGCGTTCCTTAAAGGTCAGAGTGGAAGTGGAGCCGGGGATACCAGTCATGGATACTCCTGCCAGTAGAAATAGCGGCAGATTCCAAGTTTCCGGATAGAGTTGGTTCGCTGTGCGGGCAGACATAGTCCCGTTGCTGTGAAGAATCGAGAAGCGCGCGCAAGATCATGGAATAAACACCAGCGGCGCAAGGGATAGTCTCGTCCTGAGCATCGTGTCGACGGGACACCCTGTGGCCTCGATGCAAATCCGCGGAGGTGAACGAATGAAATATCTTGAGACCTTGAAGAAGCTGATTCGTGACGAATCGGGCCAGGACCTGATCGAGTATGCCCTGGTGGCTGCTTTGATCGCCCTGGGCTCGGTCATTGCGATGAAGGGCCTTGCGACCGGCATCAGCACTGCCTTTAGTGGCGTTTCCAGCAACTTGCAGGGATCGCTGCCTTAACCACACAACAAAGGTGACGATGAGAACCTTGTCTCGTCACCTGAAGAGGAAATGGCGGCTAGACAGAAATATCCTAGCCGCCTTTGTTTTGCTGCCCGGCCCAATCCAAAGACCGTCCGTTTCAACCACATATCCGGTTTCCCGTAACGTATTCATCCCGACTTGCCGATAGCGCAGTTGTGAAGCGAAACGGCCTAGCCAGAGATCGAGTGGCAGCCGCGCTTGGGGACGGCAACTTCACCAGCGAGGCGATTGGTGTCGAGTCATGACCTAGATCGGGTATTCATCTTGACCGCACTGGCCTGTGCGTTGATCGGCGCGACGTGCGACGTTCGTTCGCACCGAATTCCGAACTGGCTTACCGGCACCGGGGTCGTCCTCGGGCTGGCCGTGCACTTGTCGTTGCAGGGTTGGATGGGACTCTGGACCTCGATGCTGGCTGGCGTTGTCGGAGGAGCAGTGTTCCTGCTGTTCTACCTCGGCGGCGGCATGGGAGCCGGAGACGTGAAGCTTATGGCAGCCGTAAGCGTCCTGACCGGCCTGAGCCACGTAGGTGAAGTTCTGATAGCAACAACCCTTCTGGGCGGAGTCTTTGCCTTGGTATTCGCCCTGTTCCGGGGACGATTGAGAGCGGTCCTGGCAAACGTAGTCACGCTGCTTACCTACCATGGGAAGGCCGGCCTCACTCCCCATCCGGAACTTAACATCACAAACCCCCTCACCCTTCGCTTGCCGTACGGTATTGCGGTTGCCGCCGGAGCGGCAGTGTTGTCCTGGAACGTGTTGTTGAGATAAAAGCATGAACCCACGCCGCCTTGTAATCGCTCTGTTGATTGCCTTGCTGCTGTCCGGTGGAATGACGTTCTTCATCAGCCGAAAGGTCGCCAACCGCAGCACGGCACGGCCACAGACCCGCCGCTATGTCGCCGCCTCCCGCGCCATCCAAGCCGGCGAGGTCCTCAAGCCGGACAACCTGGTCATGGTGGATTGGCCAGATGCCGTTCCAGTACAGGGTGGGTTCAAAAAGCCCGACGAGTTGGTGGGGCGGTCGGTCATCTACCCCGTGGCCAGCGGGCAGCCGATTCTGGATACCTACCTGGCAGCGCCCGGCTCAGGAATTGGACTGACGGTAAAAATCCCGGATGGAATGCGGGCGACGTCAGTGCGCTCCGATGAGGTGGTTGGCGTCGCTGGATTCTTGTTTCCCGGCTCCCATGTCGATGTCCTGGTCACCCTTCATTCGGATAAGGCCACGACACAGGCGACACAGATCGTGTTGCAGGACGTCGAGGTTTTAACCACTGGCCAGAACATCGAGCCCGATCCCCAGGGCAAGGCGCAGGCAGTCAACGTGGTGACCCTGCTGCTGACGCCCCAGGACGCCCAGAGGCTGGTGTTGGCAGCCAGCCAGGGGACCATACATTTCGTTCTGCGAAATGGAGCGGACCGGGCCCGCGTCAATCCAGTTCCTATCGAAGTAACTGCTCTATTCGGCCCGGAAACGCCGTCGCACGCAGCGGGTGGACGCGCGACTCCCAGGCTAGCCAATAATCAGGGCTATGTGGTGGAGACGATTATTGGAGACAAACATTCCACTACCCGGTTCGAGTGAAGCTATGGTTGCGAAACGAGCAAACTGTCGAGTGTGGTTGTATGTCGCGTGCGCACTTCTTCTGTTGTCCGGGAACCTAGTAGCGGGCCAGGAGCCAGACCCCGCCCCGCCAACTCCGCCGGCTGCGGCACTGGCAACGTCAGCGTCCATACCTATGTCCAACTCCTCCTCGGAAAGCACCAAAGGCGGTGGAACACCGATTCCCTGGGCGTTTAGCAAGCTGCCGAAATCAGAGGTAGGCGCGCCGGTGGCGGCTCCCAGCTTGCTCCCGGCGCAGGCTCCGGAATCCACTGGGGCAAACCAGACGCTTCATCTGGTGGTCGGAAGATCGCTATTCATCACCTCCACCAGCCGGCTGCGTCGCGTCTATGTCAGCAATCCTGTAGTCCTCGATTCGCTGACTGCCAGCCCGCACGAACTGGTGATCAGTGCCAAGGCCACCGGGACTGGCAGCGTCGTCGTGTGGAGCGAAACCGGGGAGTCGACGGTCTACACCGTGTGCGCCGATGTTGATGTCGCTGGGCTGCGCAATGCCTTGGCTGAGGCCTTGCCGGGCGATCAAATTGAAGTCGAATCCCAACAAGCGCGGGTCTTCCTGTCGGGGGTTGTGGGCGCGGATGCCGAGGCCGAAGCCGCAGGAAAGCTGGCGTCGGTTTACTCCAAGGACGTTATCAATTCGCTTGTCGTCGATCCCAGACATCGGCCCCAGGTGCAGCTCAAGATCGAAATCGCCGAAGTAGACCGCACGAAGATCGACGCGTTTGGCATCAACATCTTCAGTCTCGGAAAAAACACCTCGCTCTCGACCACCGGCCAGTTCAGCGCTCCGACCTTCCCCCTCGTTGGCGGATCGCCGAGCGGGGCGACGGCCACGCTGAGTGACGTCTTGAATCTCTTCTACTTCAACACCGACCTCAATCTGGGCGCGACCCTCAAAGATCTGCAGAACAAGGGCGTGCTGGAGATCCTGGCGGAGCCGACGCTGATGACGATCCATGGCCAGCCCGCCAAGTTTCTTGCAGGCGGCGAATTTCCCTACCCCGTGGTGCAGCCTTCCGGCGGGGGCGGCGTGACCAGCGTGACCATCCAGTTCCGGCAATACGGCGTCAAGCTGGATTTCACTCCCTTCGTGAATCCCGATGGAACGATTCGGCTGAAGGTCCTGCCGGAGGTCAGCGCTCTGGATTACACCAACCAGGTGGTCATCGCCGGTTACACCTTGCCGGCCATATCGACGCGCAAGGCAGAGACGGAAATTGAGCTGCGAGATGGGCAGAGTTTCGGAATTTCCGGGCTACTCGACCATCGCACCACGGAGCAGCTCAGCAAAATACCCGGTATCGGGGACATCCCCATTCTGGGTCAGCTCTTCCGTTCGAGAAACCTGAACCATTCCGTAATGGAACTGATCGTCATTGCGACACCGACAATCGTCGATCCGCTGAACGGCCCGATGAAGCCGCCCGCGCAACCGAATTGGGTGACACCACCGGGCCAGTTGAACAACTTTGACCATGGGATGCCCAAGTAGGGTTTCGGATCGATGATGGTGTAGGCGAGCGCAGAGGAGCAGTTTGTGAAGGCCGAGGAACCCAACACGAGTCAAAGTGGGATGTGCGTGCTCACCGTGTGCGTCGATCAAGGATCGGCCGACAAGGTGCGCCAGGCAACGCTTCGCGAATACTGCAGCTTTGTGGGGGAATTGCAGGACTACTCCCCTCGCGAGGGCGAACTTCAACCGCTGCTCAAGCTCCAGAACGCGGAAGCGTCAGTGTGTGTCATCGACTTCGACCAGAACCATGAGCGCGCGGTGCAGGCGGCCAACACGCTGCACCAGATGCTGCACGGAAAGACCACCCTGATTGCGCTGTCGGAAAAGAATGAGCCGGCGCTCATTCTGGAAGCGATGCGTGCGGGCTGCAGTGAGTACCTCACCAAGCCGCTGTCCATCGAGGCGCTGTGTGAGTCCTTGACACGCATCCGCGGCCGCCTGAAGTCCGGCGAGTCGGCACCCAAGGCCGCGGGAAAAACCCTGGCATTTCTCGGCTGCCGCGGCGGCGCCGGGACAACCACCTTGGCGGTCCATCTGGCCATGTTCCTGTCCCGCCCATTCGGCAGGAAGGTGCTCATTGCAGACCAGCACCGGCAACTGGGACATGTCGGCCTCTATCTCGGGCTGGACGGAGCAAGTTACGACTTTTATGAGTTAGTCCGCAACGTGGGAAGGCTTGACCAGACCTTGCTGAATAGCTTTGTCACCCATCATTCCAGCGGGCTCGACGTTCTGCCCTCTCCCAATGTGTTGAATGGAGTGCCCAACATCTCCCTCGATGCAGTCGAGCGAGCGGTCCACTTTCTTGCCGAGGTGTACGAATACGTCATCATCGATTCGCCGCGTGGAATCGGAGACTTGAACCTGGTCACCATCGACTGCTGCGACGAGCTTTATCTCGTAGCCACGCCCGATGTTCCCGCGTTGCGCGACCTGTCGCGCTACATCGACCGGCTGCTGCAGTGCTCGGTGTCGCCGGCCAAGATCAGGGTGGTGATCAATCGTTTTTCCTCGCAAGGAGCAGTCAGTCTGGAGCAGATCGAAAACGCCATCCGGCAGCCGATCTCCATTACCATGCCCAACCATTCGGTTGCGCTGATTCGCGCCATGAATACCGGGACGCCCGTCTCGCCTGACCAAAAGAGCGAGTTTGCCTTTCAGATGAAGAAATGGGCCGGCACTCTCGCCCCGTCGGCGGAAGCCGTCCCGGAGCCTCCTAAACGAAAGTTTTCTTTGTGGGGTTAGATGATCGAACTGCTCCCTATTCGATGCTGGAGGATGCGTGGCTGAGCTGACCACAACCGCGCCCCCGGTCCACCGCGTCGCGAGCCCGGCCAACCGCGGCCCAAAACAAATGGTTGGACGCGCGCAGCAGGAGGTGAAGTCGGCGGTCCATCGGGACCTGATTAACAAAATCGATCTCGAAAAGCTGTTTTTTATGGAGGACGCACGCGCCCGCCAGCAGCTCCTGGGGATCATTTTCCAGTTGGTCAACGAGCAGGGAGTCCCGTTCAGCGCCATGGAGCGCGAGCGCATTGCCAATGAAGTGCTGGACGAAGTGTTTGGGCTGGGGCCGTTGGAGCCGTTGCTCCAGGACCCGACTGTCAACGACATTCTGGTGAACACCGCCGACACCGTTTATGTGGAACGCGGAGGTGTCCTGGAGAGGACCAATGTGGTCTTCAAGGACAACATCCACCTCATGCACATCATCGACAAGATTGTATCGGCGGTCGGCAGGAGGGTCGATGAATCCTCACCCATGGTGGATGCGCGCTTGACAGGACGGCTCGCGCGTCAACGTCATAATCCCACCGCTGGCCGTCGACGGCCCGATTCTCTCCATTCGCCGCTTCGGCACTACGCCTCTTACTGCGGCCGATTTGCTGAGTTATCGCGAGTTTACGCCCGAGATGATGGAGGTCTTGCAGGGAGCGGTCAAGGCACGTCTCAACATCATCGTGTCGGGCGGAACGGGAGCTGGCAAGACCACACTGCTGAACGTTCTGTCCAGCTTCATCTCGGACAAGGAACGGATCGTCACCATCGAAGACTCCGCCGAATTGCAGCTCCGGCAGAGACACGTGGTGCGTCTGGAATGCCGGCCTCCCAACGTGGAAGGAAAGGGGGGCGTGCGGGCCCGGGAGTTGGTAATCAATGCTCTCCGCATGCGCCCGGACCGCATCGTGGTCGGCGAGGTGCGCGGCGAAGAGGCCCTTGACATGTTGCAGGCCATGAACACCGGGCACGACGGCTCGATCACCACGGTTCACGCCAACGGACCGCGCGATGCGCTGGCCCGCATCGAAACCATGGCGATGATGGCCAATCTCAACTTGCCGGAAAAGGCGGTGCGCCAGCAAATCGCTTCCGCCATCCAGGTGATCGTGCAGGTGTCGCGCATGAGCGATGGCACCCGTCGCGTCACCCACATCTCGGAGATCGCCGGCACCGTGCGGCGACATCGTCAGCATGCAGGACATCTTCCTCTTCGAGAAGCGTGGGGTTGGGCCGAATGGGAAAGTGATAGGCAGGTTCATGGCAACAGGAATTGTTCCCAAGTTCGCGGAGAGACTGCGGGCCTCGGGTATCCCGTTCTCCATGAATCTCCTGGAAGTTTCGGAGGAGGTGTAGGGCGCGCCCCTGAACCATGATTCTGCTTTGCCTGGTCTTCATGCTGGTCCTGATCCTGACGTTTTCGGTGGTGATGATCCTGACTCGTCCCAGCGCCGTGGACCGCGTCATCGAAGGACGAATGGCGGGCATTCAGGCCGCTTCCAACGGCATCTTCCTCGGTGAAGGTGTCCCGGAAATATTCAAGCGTACACAACTGAGCGAAATTGGCTGGCTCGACGCGCTGCTCCAGCAGTGGAATGTGTCCCACAAGATCCGGCTGCTGGCTTCACAGGCAGAGAGCTCCTGGAGTGTGCCCGTTGTGCTGGCGATTTCCGCGGGCTGTGGCGCCGCTGGATTTGCCATCTCCTACTACTACCTGCCTGAACCTATCGCCTCGATCATTGTCGGTCTGGTCTCGCTCTTCCTGCCCTTCGTGTACCTCAACATGGCGCGCGCCAGGCGGTTGAAGCGTTTCAACCAGGCCCTCCCCGATGCGCTGGATCTGATCACTCGTGCCTTGCGTGCGGGACACTCGATCAGCGCGGCAATCGAGATCGTAGGACAGGAGGCGGCAGAACCGGTCCGCACCGAGTTTCGTGAAGTGTACCGGCAGCAGAACTTCGGTTTGCCGCATCGGGAAGCCTTGTTGGAGTTGGCCAGCCGCGTCCCTTCGCAAGACCTGCAGTTCGTGATCACGGCGATGCTGGTGCAAAAGGAGACTGGCGGCAATCTGGTGGATACGCTGGACCGCACCGCGGCCGTGGTCCGCGATCGCATTCGCATCCAGGGCGAGGTACGGACCTATACAGCCCAGGGACGCATGACCGGTTACATCCTGGGCGCTTTGCCCATCATCATGTTCTTCCTGATTAACATGGCGAACCATGGCTACGCGCGCGTGCTGATCGAAGATCCGACCGGCAGAAAACTCATCTACGCCGGAGCAACCGGCATGGTGCTGGGCGCTCTGATGATTCGCAAGATCGTCAATATCAAGGTGTGATGGCGATGAACTTCATACTCCTGCTCAGCATTGTTATCACCGCTTTCTGCGCTGCCGGGCTGCTGGTCGTGCTGTACATGATGATGCCTTCGCGGCATGCCAGGCGGATCATGGAAGTCACCCGCGCCCCCGCCGCCCTCGACGTGGTTGCCGAGGAGCGCGCTAGCCTGGTCCAACGCGTGTTGGCGCTCGTGCGCTCCATCCGCACCCGTCTGCGATTTGAAGACAACGAAAAACTCCGCCAACGCCTGATTGCAGCGGGACGCCGTAGCAAGAGCGACATCGATATTTATTTCGGGCTGCGCCTGCTGGCGCCGCTCGTCGCCATTGTCGTCGCCACCTTCATCCCGAATAACACCGGCTTCTGGATGATGGTGCTGCCCGCGGTCGCCTATCTCGCTCCCGACCTTTGTCTGACCGAGATGGCGAGACGCGCGGCGGGAAGCCATCCGCCTGGGCATGCCCGATGCCATTGACCTTATGGTGATCTGCGTGGAGGCGGGCCTGGGTCTCGATCAAGCCCTGTTGCGTGCCGGGCAGGAACTGGCGATCAGCCATCCCGCCATAAGTGAGGAGTTCATGACCATCAACATCGAGCAGCGCGCCGGCAAGGCGCGTCTCGAAGCCTGGCGCGGCATGGCCGACCGGACCCGGCTTGACATGGTGAAGGCCTTCGTCAGCATGCTGGGGCAGACTGACCGCTTTGGTACGCCCATCGCCAAGGCACTGAGCGTGTTTTCCGACAGCATGCGAACGAAACGCCGCCAGCAAGCCGAAGAAATGGCGGCCAAGACGACGGTAAAGCTTATTTTCCCGCTGGTCTTGTTCATATTTCCCAGCATCTTCATTGTCCTGCTGGGACCGGCCTTTCTAACCATCGGCAGGAGTTTGCATACGTTGTTTAAGTAGTAGTGGCGGTAACCAACCCAAGGAGGAGAGGAGCTAACCATGGATAGCGTAACGGTGATTCGCACAGCAGCAGGTGTCTTGTTTGCTGTGATTCTAATGGTCCTGATTATGCGCCGACGTAAGACCGCATAGTCCGGAGGAAGCAGACAATGCCAAGATCTCGTGACATTGAGATCGTCAACCTAACTAAAAACGCCGTGGTGGGCACACGCATACGCGTTGCCGACAAGGCTTTCGCGCGTCTCGTGGGTCTGCTTGGAAGCTAAGAGCCTGGAACCCGGATGCGGGCTCCTCATCGAGCCATCATCCGGGATCCACACCTTTGGCATGCGTTTTCCAATCGATGTGGTCTCGCTGGACGCGCAGATGCGTGTGCTTGGGACCTGGGAGCGGCTGGGACCGTGCCGGTTTGCTGCAATTCACTGGAGGACTCGCAGGGTCCTGGAGTTGCCAGCCGGAACGATTCGGACCTGCCGGATCGAACAGAAGGACCAGCTCGGCTTCAATATGGCCGGCCTTGCCTGTTGTGATAGCTAGAGCATTTTCAGAGATAGTGTAGACTATGGGTGGCGATTCTCCGCTCCACCCAAATGGCACGACCCTATGCGAATGATTTGCGACGAAAGTTTTTGCAGGCCTATGAGCAGGGCCAAGGGACCCTGGGGGAGTTGGCGGAACAATTTGGGGTGAGCGAAGGCTGGGCCAAGAAGGTCTCGGCCACCCGTACGCGCACAGGGCAGATCGAGCGCCCCCCGTGGCGACGTGGCCCAGAGAGCCGGGTGACGGCTGCGGTGCAGGCGTGGCTGCGGGAGCAAATCCGCAAGCAGCCGGATCTGACCTTGCTGGAGTTGCAAGAGCAACTGCAAGAGGTCAAGGGGGTGGGTTTGAGCATCGGGCGGCTGTGGCTGGCCTTACGCCAGATGGGGCTGCGGCTTAAAAAAAGTCACTCCACGCCCAGGAACAAGAAACGCCGGAGGCGCAGCAGCGCCGGCAAGCGTGGCGAGAAACCCTAACCCAGATCGACCCGGAGCAGTTGGTATTTCTGGACGAGAGCGGCGCCAGCACTCAGATGACGCGGAACTATGGCCGCGCTCCGCGTGGAGAACGGGTGCCGGAAGGGACGCCCAACAGCCACTGGCATACGCTGACCATGCTGGCGGCGCTGACCACCCGAGGGTTGCAGGCGCCGATGACGATCGAATCGCCGACCGATGGAGATGTCTTCCTGGCCTATCTGGAACAGGTGTTGTGCCCTCAGCTGCAGCCCGGACAGGTGGTCATCATGGACAATCTGGCGGCTCACAAAGTAGCTGGGGTGCGGCAGCTCATTGAGGCCAGCGGAGCCCGGCTGCTTTACCTGCCGCCCTATTCCCCCGACTTCAATCCCATCGAGCAGGCCTGGTCGAAGATCAAGCAGGTGCTGCGCTCGGCCAAGGCCCGCACTGTGGATGCTCTGGAGAACGCAATCCAGGAAGCTCTAGCAGCCATTACTGCCGAGAACGCCTCAGCTTGGTTCTCTCATTGCGGATATGGTCTACAATAACTATGAAAATGCTCTAGCTCACCTTAGTTCAGTTCGTTGTATCCGTCGCACGGTTTCACCCGCGAAAGGCCGCTGCGCCAATAGAAGCATACCTTGGTGGAATGTGGTCTCTGGAATACATCCTTGTAGGTAAGGCGGATAAAGTTTACCGCGCCCAACTGATCGTGCGTCAGGCTGGACACGGCGTCGGGTGAGGTCTTGAACCAGACATCAGTCGTATATACCGCTCCGGGCATCAACGTGCCGGCGGAGCTGAGAGCTGTCATGTTTGGCTCCTCAAGATCAGCGAGTTGATTGATGTCTTCTATCGTGATGATGTCGGAAATTTGCAAGTCAAGGGCCGGCGTCTTGCCGGTATTCTGAAGTTTGATGGTGAACCCACCGCCACTGGCAGTCAGAGGCTGCACCACTGCTTCCGTCAGTCCTACCCATGCTCGCTGATCGGTTTGCATTCCCTGTTGCAGCACCAGCATGGTGGTCTCCGACTGACTCAGTTGAGCACTAAGTTTCTTAAGCTGCTTTTGAAAACTAAGACCAGCGGAGATCACTGCAACGGCTACTATTATTGCGGCCGCTGCACTTATCCAGTCCGAACCTCGGAAGCGCCGATACCGAGCGGGCTGGGTGTCAGGATGCGCAATCGGTATCGACACGGGAGTGGGCAAATCTTCTCCCCCAGCATCAATCGCAGCCCGCTGATCAGCGTCGGCCGGTGGATGTTCTGGAACGCTAGAGTGTTCTCCCCTCGATCGAGGGCTGCGTCTCCGTACCGGTAACCACAGCGTAGCTGCAACCAGCGTGGCGAGCATGCCGGCTCCACAGCCGGCCACGAAGTTGTTCCTGCCGGACATGCGTCAAGTAAGTCCACTGTTATTATCGGCATACCTTTCCGATGGCAGCAGTCCCCTGCCAAATCCCGAGCTGGTCTGAAAAGTCCGCTGATTTGTGGTCTCCCAGGTTAGCTGCTGGCAATCGTGGGTCGTTCTCCATCCAGGAGGATGGGGGATGGTAGAAGTCTCGGCGAAGCTTGCCCCTGAGTCGCAATCCAGTCACGCAGGAGATTCATGGTGGGACCGCTGATTTCGGTGAACCGGATGCCGGCAATTGCATCGGGTTGCGACCAGACGACCACGCCCTTCACTTCGATGTGACGGTCTATTCCTGGAAGCGGAAACCGCAAAGTGAGCTCGCCTGATGCTTCGAAGGGAGGCCGAAAGTTCCGTAGTCCCACTCCCCCAACGCTTAGGTTTCTTGCATCGGCGGTGAAGCAGCGTCCGTCCCTGGTGCGCAAGACGACAGGAACGCTGAATTCTGCGCGAAAGCAAATCGGCAAGGGCAATGCGGATTTTGCGGGACAGGTAGTGCGGCGGCCGAAGGTGATTTTATGTTCGTTCAACTTTCTACAAAATGTGCGGCGGGGAATGCCCAATTGCTTGGCAGCGAGACTTTGATTGCCGCCGGTAGTTTCGAGCGTTCGCAGGATCATGAGCCGCTCCAATTCGTCCATGGTGGCGACATTTGCGGATGGGAACACGCGTGGCTGGACCTCATATTCGGCGTTGTCGCGTATGTGTTTGCGTATATCTTCGGGTGTGATCTCACGGTGCAGGTTTAGAATGCCCAGCTTCAGCATCAGGTTCCGCAATTCTCGAACGTTGCCAGGCCACTCGAACTGGGGCAGCAGATCCAGCGCTTCTGGCGTAAAGCTGACGCCGGGGCAACTGTGCGCCAGAAAGAATTCAGCCAGGGCAACCACGTCTTCTGGCCTATCCCGCAAGGCTGGCACTCGCAGATGCACCTCACTGATGCGGTGGTAGAGATCACTGCGGAAGGTCCCGGCCCGCACCGCGGCTTCGAGGTCGCGGTTGGTGGCGGCAACGATCCGAACATCGACGGAAACTTTCTTACGGCCACCCAGACGATAGTAAGGGACTGCGTCGAGAGCACGTAGAAGCTTCACCTGGACCTTGGGCTCCAGTTCCCCGATCTCATCCAGAAAAAGAGTGCCTCCGTGGGCGCTCTCGAACAATCCTGGTTTGGACGAATCGGCGCCGCTGAATGCTCCCTTTTCATAACCGAACAATTCACTTTCCACGAGATGTTCCGGCAACGCGGCGCAGTTGACGTCGACCCAGGGCTTCGCGCAGCGGTTGGAGTGCTGGTGAATGATGCGGGCAATGAGCTCCTTCCCAGTGCCGGTCTCGCCCGTAATCAGGACAGCAGCTTTGTAGGGTGCTACCTTTTCGGCCGCCTCCACCAGCGCCAGCATGTTCGGATCTCTGACGACGATGTCAACGTGCTGGCCTGCGCCCGGTTCTCGAATCGTGATCACGGCAATTCCTTATGACGCGGTGTTCCGCTACAGCAGAGGCTAAGGCTGGTTTCACACCCGTTGTCGTTCCGGGCTGGCTCCAGCTCGGGAGGGGTTCCGCACGCCAGAGTCGGCCCGCAGCCTCCAGACGGCAACTGCGAGCCCTGCTTGCACACCTCAGTTTTATTGCTGCCGACACCTAAGCCATCGGCCAAACCGGGCAATTTCTTGAAGGCGGTTTGCGTCAAACTGGCGCAGCTCGCAGCCTGAATGAGCCAAGGTGGCACACTGCACGCCCCCATCGCATCCGCCCGTTAGCGCAACACAAGGAGTTAGCCCGCATAAAGGATGGCAGTCCTGATGCACTACAGCTTTTCGGTGTTGAATCCAGATCGGAGTTGAAGATGAAACGTTGGATTATGTTATGGTTCGCGATTTTGATGCCCGTAACGCTGTTGGCAAACGACGCAAAACTAGCTCCCGAGCTGAAGCAGTCGCCGAATGCCCAGATGGTCTCGGTCATCGTGCAGTACAAGACTGTTCCCAGCAGTGCGAGCAAAGATAAGGTGAGGCTCAGCGGGGGCGCCGTAACCGGCGATCTTGCCTTAGTCAGGAGCGTGACCGCTACCGTACCGCTGAGCCAACTGGCGCAGCTCTCCGACGACGATGCGGTGGCCTACATCTCCCCGAACCGCGGGGTGCGAAGCCACCTCAACAATGTAGTTCCCGCAGTACTGGCGAATTATGCCTGGGGCTTGGGTCTGGACGGCACGGGGATCGGAGTAGCCGTGATCGACAGCGGCATCCACCAGGTTGACGATCTGCAAAGTTCCGGCAACTCGCGAATTGCCTAC
The DNA here is from genome assembly GCA_963833155.1 of uncultured Acidobacteriaceae bacterium. Classification (GTDB taxonomy): domain Bacteria; phylum Acidobacteriota; class Terriglobia; order Terriglobales; family Acidobacteriaceae; genus Bog-257. Next base: position 64,515 of record CAWHWY010000007.1, on the reverse strand, counting down.
AGCGCGGATTTCGTAGGTGGCGGCACGGACGATCAATATGGGCACGGCACGCATGTGGCGGGCATCATCGGCGGCAACGCCAGTTACTCCAGCTGCCCCGCGTGCACTATCCAGATCCGCGGGCTGGCGCCGAATGTGACGCTCATCAACCTGCGCGTGCTCGACAACAATGGCCAGGGAAGCGATAGCACGGTGATCGCGGCGATCCAGACCGCGGTCCAATTGAAGGACGTCTACAACATTCGCGTCATGAATCTGTCGGTTGGCCGGCCCGTGTATGAAAGCTACACGCAGGACCCGCTGTGCCAGGCCGTGGAGGCAGCGTGGCAGGCCGGGATCGTGGTGGTGGTCTCCGCCGGCAACGATGGGCGCGACAATTCTCTGGGAACCAACGGCTACGGCACGATCGAGGCGCCGGGGAACGACCCTTATGTCATCACGGTTGGGGCCATGAACACCAAGGGCACCCCGGACCGCAGCGACGATGTGATGACCAGCTACAGCGCCAAGGGGCCAACCGTCATCGATCACATCGTGAAGCCCGATCTGGTGGCGCCGGGGAACCGTGTGATCTCTCTGCAGGAGCCCGGCACCCTGGCATCGCAAGACCCACAGAACCGCGTGTTGAGCGGTTACTACAATAAGGGTCTTCAGTTTCTGCTTCCCAATCGATATTTCACCTTGAGCGGCACCAGCATGGCGACGGCTGTGGTGAGCGGAGCCGCCGCACTGATGCTGCAGCAGGACCCCACTCTGACGCCAGACCAGGTGAAGACACGACTGATGAAGACTGCCTACAAGAACCTGCCGCAATACTCCACCGTCGTGGATGGAGGTGTGATCTATACCATCCAGTACGACGCCTTCACCGTGGGAGCCGGCTATCTTGACATGCAGGCGGCATTGACCAACACTGACTTGGCCCCGGGCGTGGCTAAGTCTCCTACCGCGTACTACGACACGAACAGCGGCAATGTCTTTTTCCTCGCCGATAGCGCCACTCCGTGGGGACAATCGGCGATGTGGGGCAGTTCGGGACCTACTCCCCAGTCGGCGATGTGGGGCGCATCGGCGGTATGGGGTAACAATGTCTTCCTCGCCCAGTCTGCCATGTGGGGCAATTCAGCGATGTGGGGCAGTTCCGCCATGTGGGGTAATTCCGCGATGTGGGGAAACTCCGCCATGTGGGGCGATTCGGCGATGTGGGGTGATTCAGCCATGTGGGGCGCGCAGTTTACCGGGAACGATCCCAATACAGCTCTGAGCACGGTTATCAACGGTGAAAACTAGGGAAGGCCGGCCAACCATGAAAAGCTGGACCGCACATAACTTTCAACAAGCTCGCAGACACGGAGTGATATTGGCGGTGTTTCTGATTGGCTTCCTGCCAGCGTTGTCGGCGACATCGCACTTCCTTTCGCCCAAACCGCCATCCCTTTCCGGCCTGGCGGCGGAGGTCCCCTCGCACTACGGGGCAGCCGCCATCGGGATCGACATCTTCGGGAGAGGAGGTACCTCTGCAACATCGGCGGCCACGGTAACCCGCGCTTCCATCATGTGGGGATCGTTTGTCCCGCAGAGCCCAGGTCCGAACGCCGGATGCGCGCCAGAAGGTTCGATCCAAACCAGGGCCCATGACGCACTCTCATGGCTCGAAGCCGATACCGCGACCTGTCGGGCGGGCCCTGAAGCCAAGAGGCTGACGGAGAACGGAAGCTTGTAAGGTTCTGATTCCGCCATGCCGATACCTTAAACGGAGTGCCCCGATTCGTCCCCTTTTCTCGGGGCACTCCAAATCTCCGAGGGTTGCTTAGGTCTTGAACGATGGCCCGGAAATTAGGACGCCGAGTTCGCGAAGTCTCCGGTTCGCCCGCGAAACCTTGGGAAGACTCCCGATGACCCCTAATGCCAAAGCATTCATCGCCCTTGTGCTGGCAACCGGAGCCGCTGTCCTTGCCAACGGCCTGATGCACTCATCGTGGCCCGACCTGGGCAGGTTTCTCTGTTACTGCCTCGCAGTCATCCTGGCCTCAGGATTCAAGGTTGTGCTGCCGGGTATCAGTGGCACCATGTCCGTGAACCTGATGGTCATCTTGATCTCGGTGATTGAACTATCTCCCGCAGAAGCCCTGGTGCTGGGATGTGTCGCTACCGTGGTCCAAACCATGTGGCACAAGAACCGTATTCAAGCCATCCATGTGGCTTTCAACGCCGCCCAGATCGCGATCTCGATTGAGCTGTCTTATTTCGTGTTTCACCATTCGGCGCCATGGCTGGGCGAGCAGGTGCCGCTCCGGCTGATGGCCACTGCCATCACCTACTTCCTGGCCAACACCGTTCCCGTCGCTGTGGTAGTTTCTTTGACCGAGCATCGCGCGTTCCTTAACACTTGGGCGGAATGCTATTTCTGGTCGTTTCCTCACTATCTGGTGGGCGCCGCTTTCGCCGGACTAATCACCTGGTCGAACCGCTTTCTGGGCTGGCAGGTTTTGGCTTTGATCGTGCCTGTCGTCTACCTCGTGTACCGCTCCTATCGACTGTATCTGGGCAAGCTGGAAGACGAAAAGCTGCACGTTGAACAGATGGCGGCGCTTCATCTGAGGACGATCGAGGCCCTGGCCCTTGCCATCGACGCCAAGGACCACACTACCCACGATCATCTGCAAAGGGTACGCGTGTATGCCATCGAGATCGGCAAGGAGATGGGCTTAAGCGCGGTAGACCTGGAAGCGCTGCGTGCGGCAGCTCTGCTTCACGATATTGGCAAGCTGGCAGTTCCGGAACACATCATCAACAAGCCGGGGCGGCTCTCCCCGGAAGAATTCGAGAAGATGAAAATTCATCCCGTAGTGGGGGGCGAAATCCTGGAACGGGTCAACTTCCCCTACCCCGTAGTTCCGATCGTCAGGGCGCATCACGAAAAGTGGGACGGCACGGGATACCCTGACGGTTTACGGGGAGAGCAAATACCGATTGGCGCGCGCATCCTCACCGTCGTGGACTGCCTCGACGCCCTGACATCGGACCGGCAGTATCGGCGCGGCATCCCGCTCGACGAGGCCATGCGCGAGGTGGTCTCCCAAGCCGGCAAACAATTCGATCCCCAGGTGGTTGATATTCTCCAGCACCGATATCAGCAATTGGAAAATCTGGCAAAAGCTGGTTGCAGCAGCCTGGAGTCGATGAAGCTGTCAACCGATGTCAAGATAACCAATGGTTGCGCTCCCGCTGCGGGCTTCGAAAAGATCAAGACGGGTCCCAACAAAGGCGACTTCCTGTCTTCGATTGTGGCTGCGCGCTATGAAGCGCAGGCCTTGCTGGAATTCAGCATCGACCTGGGCCGTTCGCTCAGCCTCTACGAAACCCTTTCGGTGGTGGCGGCGCGGCTCCGTAAGCTGGTTCCCTATGATGCCATCGCCATCTACCTGCTCCGGGACCAGAAGCTGATCCCCGAATACGTTACCGGCGATGACTTTCGGGTGTTTTCTTCGCTGGAAATTCCTTTTGGCGAGGGACTATCCGGCTGGGTTGCGCAGAACCGCACTCCCATCATCAACGGTAATCCGTCGGTCGAACCCGGTTATCTGAACGATCCGCAACGAGCCAGTTCCATGTCCTCGGCGCTTGCCATTCCGCTCATGGATGGCGACAACAGCGTCCTGGGAGTGCTGGCTCTGTATCGCCTGCCAGCAGACGCTTTTTTGACCGACCATCTGCGCATACTTCTGGCTACCAGCGAGAAAATCGGGGCCTCCATTGAGAACGCCATCAAGTACCAGGCGGCAGCCGACTCGGCCACCGTGGACTACTTGACCGGGCTGCCCAACGCGCGCTCTCTCTTTCTGCACCTGGATTCGGAGATTTCCCGGTGCAAGCGTGAAAACGGCCACCTGGCTACCGTGGTCTGTGACCTCGACGGGTTTAAGCAGATCAACGACAAGCTTGGTCACCTCGCGGGGAATAAAGTCCTGGAACTGTTTGCCCGAAAACTCAACCTGTCTTGCCGGGAATACGACTTCGCCTCACGCATGGGAGGCGACGAGTTTGTGGTGGTTGCCCCTCGGCTGAATCGGGATGCGGCAGGCGAGATGTCCGAACGGGTCAGGGCAGTTGCTGCCGATAGCGCTCAGGAGGTTTGCCCAGAGGTCACCCTCTCGGCCAGCGTGGGCGTGGCATTTTACCCCGACGACGGCGAAGATGCCGAGCAGTTGCTGGTGGCAGCCGACAAGCGGATGTATGCGATGAAGAAGGGCCATCGACGGGAGGGAGCACTGCTCGAGCTGCCCGTGCACCCGCTGATGACGCAGTGAGGAAGTGGTGCGATGCGAACCGTGCTTCTGCACAGACTGCTGCTGGCGGCAATGACGGTTGTGGCGGGAGGACTGATCTCGGCCACCTTGGTACGCTACGCGCCCGGCTTCGGCGCCGATGAGCGCCAGCTTGATGCCCGATTAAGCAACGACAGCATCGCAGCACTCCGCAACGAGAATTCTGAAGAGCGCAACCTCCCGCGCTTCTATGCGGGCTGCATCTGGCGCGCGCTGCATGGTGATTTTGGCGAGTCGCGATCGCTCAATCGGCCAGTCCGCCAGTTGCTGCTAGAGCGAGCGCCGGTCACACTGGCGGCTGCCGGCCGGGGACTCGGGCTGGCGTGGGCGGCTGCCGCACTCGCCGTGTTGGCAGCATGGTTGTTTCGCGTACCTGCAGTTCCGTTCACAGTCACCATATTCAGTGGAGTCTTGCTATGTCTGCCGGCTGGAGTGCTGGCTCTGCTCTCCGTCCTGGTGAACGCGCCCGGATATCTGGCGATTGGGCTGATCGTGTTTCCCAAGGTCTTTCGCTATTTGAACAATCTGGTTGCCGGGGTTCGTCAGATGCCGCACATCACCACCGCGTATGCCAAGGGACTCCCGGAACCGGTAATGTTTTTCCGGCATGTCATTCCCGTGATCCAACGCGAGGTGCTGGCGTTGGCAGGAGTCTCCATCAGCGTCGCCATCAGCGCGGCCATCCCGGTAGAGGCGCTGTGCGGGATTCCCGGCATCGGTCAACTCGCATGGCAGTCGGCGCTCGCCCGCGACCTGCCTCTGCTGATCAACATTTCCATGCTGGTGATCGCATGTGTGGTTGTGGCCAATTCGGGAGCAGACCTGCTGAGCGAAGAACGGAGACATCCAGCATGAACGCCGTGCGTCTGGCAGCGGCGGTGCTGGCTGCCATCCTGGTGGTCGCCAGCGTAGGCGGCAGCTTCCTTTCGAGATTTGATTACTCTGTCCAGGACCGTGAGCAGGTGAACGCAGGCCCTTCGAACAAACACTGGCTGGGCACCGATGACTTGGGGCGCGATCGGTTTGCGCGATTGTTGCACGGGACGCGAGTGTCGATGTTGCTGGCGCCGGCCGCGGCCGCAGTCTCCGTGCTGCTGGCTCTCACCATCGGAGCCGCCCCAGGATTTCTCGGTGGCTTCTCCGAACGGGCTGCGAAAACCCTGATTGACTTGTTCCTCTCGATCCCATGGCTTTTTCTCCTGCTGACCGTCCGGGCCATGCTTCCCTTGAACACCTCGCCCGCAGTCTCGGTTACGATCACGTTCCTGATGCTGGGGGTCCTGGGATGGGCAGCCCCTGCGAGCATCCTGCTGGCGCGAGCGCGGTCCCTGCGGCAATCCGATTTCATCGTCACGGCACACTCCCTCGGCGTATCGCCTTGCCGGCTGCTGAGCAGGCATATGCTGCCGAACCTGCGCCCCATCATGCTGGCCCAGTTCTGGATATCGGTTCCCGTGTTCGTTCTGGCGGAAGCCAATTTGAGCCTGCTGGGACTCGGAGTGGCCGAGCCACTGCCATCGCTTGGCAGCCTGTTGCGGGAACTCGAAACCGTGATGTCCTTTCGGGCCGATTTCTGTCGTTTTGCAGCCCTCCTCATGCTGGTTTTAATCGTGAGTGGAATGCAAATTGCCGTTTCTGAACCTGAGGTCCCCTGATATGCGCCGCACTTTCTTCTACGTTTGTCTGCTGGTTACCGCGCTGGTGACCACGGCTGTTTGCCTGGATGAGCTCAGGTTTTACTTGCGCTCTGAACCTAAGTCGTTCAACCCGGCCCTGGTGGCGGATGACGCTTCGGAAACCATTCGCTACCTGACGGGAGGGGTGCTTGTACGCTTGAATCGCGAATCCCAGACGCTGGAACCCGAACTGGCCACGGCATGGACGGTATCCAAGGACGGCAGGACCATCACCTTCACCGTGCGCCAAGGTGTCCGCTTCTCCGACGGCACCCCGTTCAGCGCTGAGGACGTGAAGTACACGATGGATCAGTTGATGGATCCAGCGCTGCACTCCCCCACCGGCGATGCATTTCGTTCGACGAACGGCCGGGTCGTGTCCGCATTTTACGCGGCCGACAAGGTCGCCATCACCTTCCCCGCACCGGTAGCCGGCCTCGACCGATTGTTTGATCAGGTTGCCATTGTCTCGGCGCATTCGCGGCAAAAGGAAATGGCTGTCCTTGGCCCATACTACGTGTCGGACTACAAGTCAGGCTCGTACGTCCAGCTTCGGAGGAACCCAAACTACTGGAAGCGCGATGCGTCGGGCCGGCAATTGCCCTACATCGACGCGGTGAAGCTGGAGATTCAATCGAACCGCGATATCGAGCTCCTGAAGTTCACCCGGGATGACATCCACTTGATCAACTCCATGGATGCCGACTCCTTCGACCGCCTCTCCCGCGTGTCTCCGGACAAGGTGCACGATGCCGGACCCTCCCTCGATTCCGAGCAAATGTGGTTCAACCAGGTCCCCAGTGCGCCCATTCCCGGCTATAAATTGGAGTGGTTCCAGTCGCGCAATTTCCGGCGCGCCATTTCGTCCGCCATCAATCGTGAGGACTTGTGCAAGGTGGTGTACAACGGTCACGCGCGTCCCGCGCTCGGTCCGCTTTCGCCGGCCAACAAGTTCTGGTTTGACTCTCACCTGCAACCTGTCCGCTTCGATCCGGCAGCAGCCCTGGACCTGCTGCGGCAGGACGGCTTTCAACTTTCAGGTGGCATGCTGCATGATCGAGGCGGTCATGCTGTGGTGTTCTCCATCGTGACCAATGCCGGCAACCGTTCACGCGAGCGCATGGCAACGATGATTCAACAGGACCTTCGCTCCCTCGGGATTACCGTGAACGTAGTTACTCTCGACTTTCCTTCGCTGATTCAACGCATCAGTGAAACGTTCAATTACGAAGCGGCGCTGCTGGGCCTGGTGAATGTGGAACTCGATCCCAACGCGCAGATGAATGTATGGCTTAGCTCCTCCGACGAACACCAATGGAACCCCCGGCAGAAGGCGCCGGCCACCCAGTGGGAGGCCGAGATCGATCGGCTGATGCGGGCGCAGGCATCGGCCATGGATAACCAGACGCGAAAGAAATATTTCGATCGAGTGCAGGAAATCGTTTCCGAGCAATCGCCTTTCATTTACCTGGTGAACAAAAACGCCCTCACCGGAATTTCTCCGCTGCTGGAAGACGCCAAACCTGTGGTGCTGCGACCGCAGACCTATTGGAATATCGAGCATCTCAGTTTTGCCCCGGAAAGGGCCAGCAATGGCCAGTGACTCCCCGCTCCTGTCGGTCAATCTGCGAGTGGACTACCCGAACAAACCGCAGGCGCTGCGGGCGGTCTCCTTCCAGATCAATCGGGGCGAGGTGCTCGGGTTGGTGGGAGAAAGCGGGTCAGGAAAGAGCACGATCGCACTCGCGATCCTCCGATTGCTGGAGCTGAAGGGCGGTCGAGTGACCGGGCAAATCTGTTTTGACAGCCGCGACTTGATGACGTTATCCGAGCGGGAGATGCGACGCGTCCGCGGACGGGAAATCGGGCTGGTGCTGCAAAGCCCGCTGTCCAGTTTGAATCCTGCGCTGAAGATTGGGGCGCAGCTAGCCGAGGCATGGCGGGCGCATGCGACAGGGACCAAGGCCGAACTGGTGGCGGCAATCGATCGGGCGCTGAGCAGCGTTGGGCTGTCTCGCGACGAAGGGTTTTGTTCCCGCTACCCATCGCAGGTCAGCGTGGGCCAGGCGCAACGAGTATTGATTGCCATGGCGGTCATGCATTCGCCGGCTCTGCTCATTGCGGATGAGCCCACCAGCGCGCTTGATGCCATCACGCAATCGGAAATCATGAAGCTTTGCACCGAGCTCAACCGAAAAATGAGCACTGCGATTCTGTATATCTCGCACGATTTATTGTCAGTGGCGTCCCTCTGTAACCGGATCGCAATTCTCCACGGCGGCGAAATCGTGGAATGCGGAAATACGAAAGCGGTACTGACACGCCCAGCCCATGCCTATACCCGGCAGTTGCTGGCCAACGCGCCGTGGCCACTCCGTTCCGAAGTTCCTTTGCCTCCTCCGTCGTACGCGCTGGGAAAAATTGCGGCGCCGAGCGAGAAACCCGCCATTGTCCGAAGTTCAAATTTCCCAGCCGTGCCGATTCGGCGAGTCTAAGGCTTTCCGCGTTCCGCCCAACGTGCTTTCATTAAGGCTGACAACTTCTTTCTGGCGGCTGCGCTCATCGGCTTGCGTTTGCGGGTAGCTTGCTTCCGCTCGGCCCAGCGTTTCTTCATCATTTCGGAGAGACGCTTGCGCCCGGCAGGAGTGATGCCCCCACTCTTGCTAGACGCACCTTTAGCCTGTTTCGTTTTGGGTGGACGGCCCCGGCGGCGGGCAGGCTGCGAAAGACTTTCCAGCGCGGCTATTGCTCGGTCTAGGCGGTTGCGCTCTTCACTAAGTTCGGTAACTATTGTCTGAATGTCCACGGGACTCCTTCTTTTTGGGTGCAGCGATTATATCCACTTTGCGTTGAGGATAATCCTACGTCCTTTTCCTCTTGACGACGCTTGGGGATGCATTTTGCGAATCGATTAAGATGTGCCCAATCGCCTCACATTAGAGCATTAGTAATGGAAACTTCACAAGGTAGCGCGGTGCAAAATGTCAGAGCCTAAGGCATCCCGGTGGCAGACGCCGCCTCTTGGACCTCATTCGCGTTGCCACGACCAAAATGCCTGCCCCCACAAGAAGGAGGGTGGATGGTTCAGGCGTAGTGGCGACTGGATCGACCAGCCCACCAACAGATCCTACACAGCAGGCAACTGGCGGAATGAACACTGCAGGCCAGTCGTCGGGCCCGCGTTTCGGCTCGCCGTCACTTCCCTCTAGGAACGGGTCGCCCGGGCCTAAGGCTGGTGGGAGTCCGTATTCGAAGACCTCCGGCGGTGGCTCATTGCCGGGCGCCTTTGGCGTCTTACGAGGCAGCTCGAATGCGATGCGGTTGCCGCAACGAGCACGGATCATGTTCTTGCCGTCCACCAGGACCAGCTCTCCCTTAGGCAGGTGGATTCTGCGGCTCGTCCAATAGATTGCATTCTGCAAGCTGTAGGAGACGAACACGTCCATGGCTGCGGCGGTTCGCTGCAGCAGTAGCTTCTCGATATGGAGGTCACCGTAGTGCCGCGCCACCAGCGGGTCTGACTGGATTGAGTCCTCCACCTCCCGCTGGTTCTGCAATCCGCCCGGAACTACCGAGTAGGGAAACACCGTGCGCCCCCTCCGAAAGTCCGGCGTCAGCGCAAGCTCATTCATCGCCACCGGCGGGTCATCTCTGGCCATTTCACCAGTCAAGGACTGACTCGAGGAGTCGCGAAGGCGGAACAGAATCGCACCCAGGGCCAAGCCGGCTAACGCAGCCAGCAGCCCGATTATCAGGGCCCTCCGGAGCCGCCTGTGCGAACCGCGATGTTGCCTGACCAGCCTGACGCGCATGGGAGCTTCTCCCGCCTCGCGCTGCGATGGCGGGGCCACCTCGCACACGTCTGCGAGCGCTTTCGCTCCTTGCGGAGCGATGCCCGATGCGAGACGAGGTGCGCCTCTTTCGTTGACGGGGGAAACTCGGAACGCCCTTCTATTTGCATTCCGTCTGCCACGGATGGGCGACTGGAAATCAGAAGTACCGGGCTCGTACCTTCGCGGATGATTCTCCAGCTACGCCTGAAACCCTTGCTGGACAAGGCTTTCCCTGAATGGGAAGACTGGTCAACTCCTCCCGGACGGAGTTAGTTCAATTGGGGAAACCACGATGTGCAACCGCTTGCAGCTTTGTGGAGAATCGCTGCCCGTACACACGGCGTCCTAATGCGAAGCACAGCCCTTGGCGCTACTACGCCAATTCCAGTTCGATCCTCTTCGCAGCCCGGTCCAAGCCCGCAATTCGAAAACTGCGAATCTGTCCGGCATGGACTGCTTCAGGTTTGGATTTTGTGGTGGCAGTGCTTCCTTTCCAACGCGCCTGAAGCATGGAACTCACCGACGACAAATCCGCTTTCGATTCGGACTTGACCTCTTCCTTCGCCGGCCCTTCGGCAGCAATTCGACACGTGCCTTGAATGCCTTCGCCCAGTTCCACGTGTGTGTGCTCGCCCGAACTCTCCAGGATGCGGCCTGTGACCACATCGCCTTCCTGGTGCTCGGCGATATATTCCTCCAGGCTCGTGGGAACCAACTGCTTCATGCTCAACCGAATGAGCCTTCTGGCGGTATCAAGAGCCAGCACTTGGGCCCGGACCGATTGCCCGATCTTCAGCATTTCCTGTGGGTGATTGATGCGCTTCTCGGCGCTGATCTCGCTGACGTGGACCATGCCCTCGACCCCTTCGGAAAGCTCAATAAAAGCGCCAAACTTAGTGAGCTTGACGACCGGGCCTTCAATCACCGTACCGACCGTAAGCCTCTGCGCCACTTCCGCCCAGGGATCGCCCAACGCTTGCTTCAGGCCCAGAGAAATGCGGCGTTCGCCGGCGTTCACCCCGAGGATGACCGCTTCCACCGTCTCTCCCGGCTTCACCAGGTCACCGGGCGTTCTCACCTTTTTCGCCCAAGACATCTCCGAAAGATGAATCAACCCTTCCATTCCTGGCTCCAACTGGACGAAGGCCCCGAAGTCGGCGACGCGCGTCACCGTGCCACGCACGCGCTCGCCTGCCTTATACCTTTCCGCTGCCGAATCCCATGGATTAGGTTGGAGTTGCTTCATGCCCAGCGAAATGCGCTGCTTTTCGGGATCGATCTTCAGAATCTTGACTTCAACCTCCTGGCCCAGTGAGAGCACGTCGGCCGGATTACCAACGCGGTCCCAAGCGATGTCACTGACATGCAGCAAGCCGTCCACTCCGCCCAGATCGACGAAAGCGCCATAATCCGCCAGGCGGCGGACCGTGCCGCGCACCGTCTCGCCTTCGGCGACCTCAGAGTAGCGACGCTCCTTCACGGCGCGCTCTTCCTCTTCCGCGATGGCACGGCGGTCCACCACTACATCTTCCTCCGCGACATCGAGCTTGGTAATGCGGCAGCGAATCTCCTGGCCCACCAATTTCTCCATCTCGGCAGCATCCCGGGTTCCGCTACGCGAGGCCGGCAGGAACGCTCGTACTCCCACATCCACGCTGAGCCCGCCTTTGACCACGGCCGTCACCGTGCCCATGATCGTCGCCTTCTCGGCAAACGCCTGCTCCAAAGCCGGCCAGTCCGTGGGCCGGGAAACTGTGGAGCGAGAGAGTTCGTAGTAGCCTTCCGGACCTCGCCCTTTCACCGAAACTGCAAACTTGTCGCCGGGTTTCACGGTTTCGCCAGGGCTTTGAAACGCGGTCAGCGGCAGAATGCCTTCGCTCTTGTAGCCGATGTCGAGGAAAACCGAGTCGGCTGATACAGCCACCACCGTACCTTCGAGTTGTTTACCGCCGGCTTCAGCCGGGCGTGAATGGCTTTGTTCGTATCGCGACAGAATGTCTTCGAAAGACTCGTCGGGTTCAGGAGTAGCTTCAGGTTCTCGTAGGCTTGAGTCAGACATGAAGGGTTACAGTCTCAGTGTAGGGTGGTTCGACTAGGATAACACTCGCACCTGGGGCAGCACCCGCAGGCAGGAACGATGCAGGTATTGTGCGGCGGCGACTTGACCCTCCTGCGCAGAGACTCAATTCCCTGAGAGCGCCGCACCGGACAGATTAACCTGTACCGGAACCACCAGGGACAAACGCGATGAGTCATTTTTCTGACAGGGCCAGCCCACCTATCAGCAGGAAGGAGCACCTCCCAGGTGCTCCTTCAGAGACTGGATCGGCAGTCAGTTGCTGCGCCACTGGTTACCCGACCATTGGGGGATGCCTTGCGCGTTGCGCAGCACCAGAGTCTTCCCGTCTTTGACGATCTCGCGCGCCAGCAATGCGTCCGCGTCCTGAATCATCACCTTTGAGCCGAGGACTTCAATTTCGTCGCCCTTGGCGAAAGAGAATTGTTTCTCCGTGATGTAACCCGACGGCCCGACGTGTACTTCCAGGGTCCCCGAGTCAGTCTTCAACAGCAAGTGAGTACCCATCCAGCCGTGCCTGCCCTGTTGCTGCTGAACCTCCTCGATTGTTCCCTTGACCGTAACTTCCGTGTTGGGATCGTAGTTGGGCATCCCCATCCCGGGGCCTCGGCCCTGAGCCAGGGTCGCCGTGACGGTTAATGCCAACACCATGGGTACTGCCACAATTGACCATTGCAACCGCTTCATAAGTGCCTCCTCAACAATTATTTGGTTTCGAATTCCAGCGCTGGGCTACTGGCGCTCTTGGGTGAGTAAGATGACAACACGGATGTGGAGGGCCGGGACCCAGACACGCATCGGGCCCATGCTCTCCTCTGAAGTTACTTCACTCGCGTATGTGGTTCTTGCTTGGTTTCGCACCGGGACCCGGCGTCACTCCGGGTCCTTCACGTGGGAACGCCGAGCTTCGGCAGAAGCCATTGCGTCAGCACCACATAGACAACCAGAAACGCGACGATTGGAAACCAGCCAGGCATGGTCACCTTTATTACACTCCACCCGCCGGTTTCACTCCAAGCTTGCGCAGGAAGGCCATCATCGGGCACCAATTGGTGAGACCCGACTGGAGCAGATTCAGGCCCACGAAGGCCGTGAACAGATACCAGTAGGGCGAAACCCAGTAACCGAGTGCCAGAGAGATCAGGACAAAGGCGCCTGCGATCAGGCGCAATGAGCGTTCGATGTTCATACTTGTACCTCCGAAGCCTGGGGCGCGCCCTCGAACTTTGGTAACGCCGACGATTTACGTTTCTCCACCATATAGTACAGAACCGGGACCGCCATTCGCGACAACAACGTCGAAGCCACTTCCCCGGCCATGAGAGAAATTGCCAGTCCCTGGAAAATAGGGTCGAACAGAATGACGCTTGCGCCCACCACCACTGCCGCGGCCGTCAGCAGCATCGGCCGGAAGCGCACCGCTCCGGCATCGACCACGGCATGTTCCAGACTCATGCCCTGCTCGCGGCGCAGCTCGATGAAGTCCACCAGGATGATCGAATTTCTCACAATGATTCCCGCGCCCGCGATGAAGCCGATCATCGAGGTCGCGGTGAAGAACGCGCCCATCAGCGCATGCGCGGGCAGAATGCCCACCAGCGTCAGCGGGATCGGCGCCATGATGACCAGCGGCGTGATGAACGACCGGAACCAGCCCACCACCAGCACGTAAATCAGCACCAGCACCGCGCCGAACGCCAGCCCCAGGTCGCGGAATACTTCGATCGTGATGTGCCACTCGCCGTCCCACTTCACCGCCAGCCGGTCCGTCTCCGTGGGCATGGCCGCGTTGTACTGTTTGATCTGGTACCCTTCCGGTGTCTTCAACTGGTCGATGGCCTTGCCCATCTTCATGGATGGCGTAGACCGGGCTTTCTTCCTGTCCCGCCACGTCGCCCAGCACATACACCACCGGCCGCAGGTTCTTGCCGTAGCGGCTGATGTCGATGGTCTTCTTCTCGACGTCAGTCACTTCCGCGATCGAAACCTGCCCGCCGCTTGCAGTCGGCATCCGCATCGCAGTCAGCGACTCGATCGCCGAACGTCCGGGCCGGTCGAGCTGCACGCGAATGGGAACGTCCTCGCGCGACTTGGGATCGTGCAGCAAGCCTGCGGTCGCGCCGTCGAGTCCAATGTGCACGGTCTCCGCCACCGCTGCCGCAGAAACCCCGTTCAGCGCGGCCTTGTCGAGGTCCACCTTTACGTCGTACTTCACCTGCGGGTCCTCGACATACCAGTCCACATCCACCACGCCGGGCGTCGATTGGAAGATCTGCTTGATCTTCTTCGCCAGTTCGATCTGCTGCTGGTAATCGGGACCGTACACTTCGGCGACCAGCGTCTCGAGCACCGGTGGGCCGGGCGGTACCTCGGCGACCTTCAGCCGCGCGCCATACTTGTTGCCAATCTCAACCAGGCCAGGCCGCAGCCGCTTGGCGATCTCGTGGCTTTGCGTGCTGCGCTCGTGCCGGTTCAACAGGTTTACCTGGATGTCGGCCTGATTGGCGCCGTGCCGCAGGAAGTAATGCCGCACCAGCCCGTTGAAGTTGTACGGGCCGGAAGTGCCGGCGTAGATCTGGTAGTTCTCCACCTCCGGCTGCTTGGCCGAGATACTGTCCCAACTCCTGCGCCACCCGCGTCGTCTGCTCCAGCGTGGTTCCGTTGGGCATGTCAACGATGACCTGGAACTCGCTCTTGTTGTCGAAGGGCAGCATTTTTACTTTGACCAGCTTGAAGGCCACCAGCGAGCAGGCCAGCAGCAGCAGCACAACCATGCTGCCGAGAAATAGCCAACGCCGTTTGGCATGCTCGATCAGCGGCTCCATGATGCGACGGTAGAGCCGGGTGGTCCAGCCTTCGGGTTCGTGCTCGTCGGTGGTGCGCTCGGCGTAGTGACGGAGCAGGCGCAGCGCCGACCACGGCGAAACGATGAACGCCACAATCAGCGAAAACAGCATCGCCGCTGACGCGCCTACCGGGATTGGCCGCATGTAGGGGCCCATCAGCCCGCGCACGAACGCCATCGGCAGGATGGCGGCGATCACAGTGAAGGTCGCCAGATATTGTCGGATTGCCAACCTCATCTACTGCTTCGACGGCGATGGCGCTAAGATTTCGTCCGGAGTTTGCCGGCATTCGAAAGTGGCGCACGATGTTCTCCACCACCACGATGGCGTCATCCACCAGAATGCCGATGGAGAAAATCAGCGCGAACAGCGTCACGCGGTTCAGCGTGTAACCGAAGAAGTAGAAGATGAACAGCGTCAGCGCCAGGGTAACCGGAATTGCGATCAGCACCACGCCCGATTCGCGCCAGCCGAGAGCCAGCGCGATCAGCAGCGTGACCGAAAGCGTGGCGATGAACAGGTGCTTCAGCAGTTCATCCGACTTGTCCTTGGCGGTCTCGCCATAGTTGCGGGTGATGGTGACGTTCAGGTCCGGCGCCAGCAGATAGCCGCGCAGCGACTCGATCTTCTTCTCCGCCGCCTGCGTGATCTCCGTCGCGTTGGTTCCCTTGCGCTTGGCCAGCGTGATGGTCACTGCCGGATAGTCGCCGCGCGCGGGGCCCTTCGAAGCCGCGCCGTTGGCGTAGAGAACGTAATCTTCCGCTTCGGATGGGCCGTCAACGATCGAGGCAGCGACATCGCGCAGATATACCGGATGGCCCTGGTGGACGCCGACGACGATCTGCTGCAAGTCATTGGCGCTGCCAAGGAACCGTCCAGCTTCGACAGCGAACTCCTGGTTGTCGCGCGCAAAGCTGCCGGAATCCCCGCGGGCATTGGCTTGCTGCAACTGCGCGACCACCGCTCCCGGCGTCATGCCGTATGCCGCCAGTTTCTGCGTGTCGAGCGTAACCCTTACCTGGCGTGGCAAGCCGCCGATGATCCTGGTCTCGGCAACGTTGTCGAGCTGCTTGAGCTGGTCGTCCAGTTCGCCCGCGACCTGCCGCAGTTGATAGCTGTCGTAATTCTTGCCCCACAACGTCAGGGCCATGATCGGCACATCGTCGATGGAGCGGACTTTGATCAGGGGCTGCGAAACTCCTTGTGGTATGCGATCGAAGTTGGAGTACAGCTTGTTGTACGTCTTGACGATCGCGTCTTCTTCCTTGGTTCCCACGTAGAAGCGCACCACCAGCAGGCTCATGCCGGGCTGCGAGATGGAGTACACGTATTCCACGCCCGGCACTTCGCGTAACAGCCGCTCCATGGGGATGCTGGCCCGCTGCTCGACTTCGGCGGGCGAGGCGCCTGGCATCTGCACGAAGACGTCGAGCATGGGCACGATGATCTGCGGCTCTTCTTCGCGCGGTGTTTTCCAGATGGCGAAGGCGCCCAGCAGCAGCGAGGCAGCCACGAACAGCGGCGTCAGCTTCGAGTTGATGAAGTGCGAAGCCATCGCGCCTGCCAGCCGCATGGGAGTTTTGATCTCGGCCATCACCTCGCCTCGACCTGCTTGCCGCTCAACTCACGATCGCCGGGCTGCGCGACCACCTGGTCGCCAGGCTGCAATCCCGACAGCACCTCGACTTGCTGCGCCGAAGCCGGTGCCGAGCGTGACGTAGCGCAGGCTCGCCAGTTGGTCTTTCCCGACGACATACACGGCCTGTAGCTGTCCGCGGCTCACCACCGCGGTTTGCGGAATTACCACCGACTCGCGCTGCCCGCGCGGAAAGCGCGCTCGCCCGAACAGACCTGAACGGATCTGTGGATTCGACGGAAGTTCGATCTTGACCGTGAACGTCCGGCTCGCCGGATCGGCCATCGGAACGATCTGGACAACTTTGCCTTCAATCACCTGGTCGCCGAGCGCATCGATCACAACTGGAACTGTTTCCCCCAGACGGACGGCGCCCATCTTGCTTTCGTCTACCGACGCCTCCAGGCGGAAGCGGCTCGGGTCTTCGACAATCAGCAGCGGCAACGCCCGGAGTCGCCATGGCGCCGACGTCCGCCAGCTTGGCAATGACCAGCCCGTCAAACGGCGCGCGAATCTTGGTGAACGCCATGGCCGTGCTCGCTTCGGAGACTCCGGCTTCGGCCTGCGTCCGGCCGGCGTGGGCAGCGTCGCGGCGCGCTTTGGCCGCAGCCAGCTTGGTCTTGACCTCATCGAACTCCTGCGGGCTGACCGACTTCTTGTCGTACAGCATCTGATAACGCTTCATCGTCGATTCCGCCAGTGCGTAGTCGGCATCGGCGGCGGCGATGGTTTCCTGCGACGCTTGCAGTCCGGCACTGGCGCCGGCGTAGGCGGCACGCTGCTGGGCTTCGTCGATCGCGATCAGGACTTCGCCGCGCCGCACGCGGTCGCCTTCATGTACGTTGACGCGTGTGATCGTCCCCATGACCTGGCTGGCCAGTTGCGCCGATTGCGCCGCGTGGACCGTGCCCGTGGCTTCCACGTAGTCGGGCACCGTCGTTTTTTGCACAGTTTGCAGCGCAACATTGCGCACGATTTCGGGAGACGCTGTTGCCGGCTGCTTGTGGTCGCCACATGCGGTCAAGGCGAGTGCAGCGAGGAGCGGCAGCGTGAGCAATATAGCGGTCCTTCGACTCAGCATTCGTCCGCCGCGGCGGACGAACGCTTCGCTCAGGATGACAAGAAGCCGAGAGAACTGCTTTCGCTTAGGAAAGCTGATGGAAAGAGCGGTTCCGCGATTGAAACGATGAATCATTGCGTCACCACCGGAGAAGCGGGAGTCAGGGTGCCGGTCGAAAGTTCGACCCCGGCATAGCTGGTGTCCATGCGGTACACGGCCTGCCAGTAATCGGCTTTGGCGCGATGCGCCGCCTCTTCCACGCGCAACATATCGGTCACCGTGCTCAAGCCTCCTTCATAGCGGTTCTCATTGATGCGCAGACTCTCATTCGCCTGCGCGATGGCGCTGCGCGCAACTGCGACCTGCTGCTGCGCCGCGTCGAAGTCGTAGTAGGCGGTGCGGACCTCGAGCCGGATGGCATCCTCAAATCCGGCCTGTGCCGCCGTCGCTCTTTCCGCCAGCGCTTTCTCGCGTGCCAGTTGCGCGCGCTTGCTGCCGCCACTGAACAGATCGAACTGCAACTCCGCGCCCGCCACCCAATTGTTGGCGCCCGTCCAGCCGACGGCGTGGCTGTCCTCTTCCCAGCTCCCGAACGCGTTCAGCCGCGGACCGAACGCCGCTTTTGCCATCGAAACGCTCTTGGCTTGGGCGCTGCGTTCTGACTCCATGCGCTTCAGGTCAGGACGCTTCTCCATGGCTGTCTTCTCCAACTGGTTGACGTCGGCTGGCGGAAAGGTTCGCTCCTCCAGCGCTTCCTTCGGCTCATACGCCGAGTCCGCCGGCATGCCCATGGCGAGCGCCAGCCGCGTGCTCGCCAGCGCCAGCTCGTTCTGCCGCGCAATCATCTCCTGCTTGCGCGATGACGCCAGCACTTGCGCGCTGAGCAGATCGGAATCGACCGCCATGCCGCTTTCAACCCGCGCGCGGCTCTGCTGCTCGATGGCCTCGGCAGTTTTCACGGCCTCTTGTGCCACCTGCAGTTGCTTCTGCGCCAGCAGCACGCCGTAATACGCCTGCACGGTTTGGAACATCAGCTCCTGGTCGGTGCGGCTGAGTTGCTGCTCGGCGGCCTGGCTCATGAATTTCGCGCGCCCCAGGCCTATCCAGCTTTGCATGCTGTCGAACAGGTTCCACTGCCCGGAGAAACGGCTGGCATAGTTGCTGATCGGGGTCGGCCGGTTCAGCGAGTTCAGCGCGAAATCCTGCGCGGTGAAAATCTGTTGCCGCAGCCTCGACCCGAAGACAAACACGGGATCGTTGCCGCGCGTCCAGTTTTCCGCAAACATCAACTTTGGCAGCAGCGGCGCCCGCGCCTCGCGCACCGACGCCAGGGCCGCTTTCGTGTCGGCCAGGGCCGCTTTATGCATGGGGTTCTTGTCGAGTGTCATCTGCACCGCTTCGGCCAAGGTGAGCGGTGTGGACTGCTGCGCCCAAGCAGACGGCACGAACGCGGCCAGCACTGCAGCGGCCGCCATTGACCGTGCTAGATTCGCCAGCAGAATCGTAGGTATGCGCCACGATGTGCCCTTCGCCGCAAGCACCGCTGTCCAGGAACGCGCTAACATCCCTACGCTCCGACCAAGGCAGTTTCCATCGCGGGCACAATCTCATACGTTGTGTGCAGCTCGGCGCTCAGCTTGACCATGGCGCCAACCGAGCAGTATTTCTCCTCCGACAGCCGGATGGCGTCTTCGACCGCCTGGGCCGAAACGTCAGCGCCGGTCAGGATGTGGTGGATGCGCACCTGGGTGAACACCTGCGGCGGATTCGGCGTCTGGTCAGCTTCCACTCTCACTTCATAGCCAGTGACCTGCTGACGCTTCTTGCGCAGGATACCGATTACGTCGAACGCCGTACAGCCCGCCAGCGCGACGGCTACGAGTTCGATGGGTTTGGCCCCGGTATTGCCGGCGGCGTCGTCAATCAGGAAGTGGTGTCCGGTACCGCTGGTCGCTATGAATTGGCGATGAGTGCTGAGGGGTTGAGTCAAAGTTACGCTTGCCGAGATCATATCGTTCTCCGTGATGTTGGGAGCCCTATGGGGGACTCCCCTAGCCCATTACATCTGAGCCACAGGGATAAACGCTGTGACGTGTGAACGTGTTACAAACTTTTTCCCAAAAAGTAACCCCGATTCCCAATTCGGGAACGACGGGAAGCTCGGCTCGTCACCCGGTTACCTTCGGGCAGGTTACTTTGGTAATTCAGCTTATCACCCAGATACTGTTCGGTAAGTTACTTTGGTAATGGACAAGGGACGGTGCTGGGTTTGAAGAGTCGGCTGCATGGACCGAAGATCCGGGCTCCGAAAGAAAATTGCCAACGTGAGCAATCTTGAATAGACACGCCATCGCCCGGATGGTTTAATCGCCTCTTCGGGCTTCAGGAACGAGCGCACGACCATCGCGTCGATCTGTTGGGAGCCCCGGCCCAAGCAGTTGTGGAAAGCGGTACTTACAAACGGCGGCAAAAGGAGGGAATCTTGCCCTATATCTTTGGATACGGCTCGTTGATCGAACAGGCATCGCGAATGAGGACGTCGCCGACGGCGATGTATGTATTGCCCGCCCGGGTTCACGGCTATGCCCGCGGTTGGTGGGCTCGCACCGGCGCCGTTGGTTTCAGTCCCACGTTTGTCGGAGCCATCCCGGAGAAAGCGAGCTCCTTGAATGGAGTCGTCTACGCGGTGAGCGACGAGGAGTTGGCAGCCACCAACAAGCGCGAGGCAGGTTACACGCCGACGGACATTACAAAAGACGTTGAGATGCTCACCGGCGGCCCCGTGCCGAAAGGCAAGATTTGGATCTACGTCAACGATTTCAAGAACAACAAACAGCGGCAAGATAGCCTGCCCACGGCCCAATTTCCCATTGTGGAATCGTACGTCGATATCTGCCTGACCGGCTGCCTGCAAATTGAACAGGGATTTCCGGACGCCGGGAACTTCGCGGTTGAGTTCATCACCTCCACGCAGGAATGGTCAAAGTATTGGGAGAATGATCGCGCCTACCCGCGCCGGGCCCCCTTTACTGTCCCTTCGGCTCAGAACATCGACAAGTTGCTCCAGACGCATCTGCCCAAGCTGTTCGCCGAAATCCAGCTTGCGCCCGGGCGCTGGTAATAAGGCGGACGGCGGGTAACGTGGTTTGGTTTTTGCAATGAAAGAGGGGTGTACACATGCCTTTTCAAGCGATCTTGCGCGAAGTTGCTGAACTCCGCAACGTCGGTACGCGTCTGGACACACTGTCGGAACAAAATCCGTCGCTGTCAGAACCACTCACAACTTTGGCCGGAAGTGTCCGTAACCAGGCCGACATGTTGGAGGTGCTGGTTGCGATTCGCGGGCCCAAGTAGATATTTTCCAAAGTGAGCAACATTGACCAGACACGCCGCCGCCCGGATGATTTAATCGCCGCCCCCGATCTGACGCGCGCGAATTGTGAGAGGTTTCTATTTTCAATTTCGGCATAGGTAACTTGAGGAAGGGGAAGCTATGAGCCAAAGCGATCCACAATTTGCGAACGTGCTTGATACATTCGACCATGTAGTGGTGCTAATGCTGGAAAATCGGTCGTTTGATAGTCTGTTGGGATATCTCTACTCACAACAATGCCCAGTCCCGCCAGGAAAGCAGTTTGAGGGCGTGGACGGTAAGAACCTTTCCAATCCTATTCCCGCCTCTTTCCAGTTTAAGGGAAAGAATGGCGTACCTGTGACCGAGGTACCTGTTGCACGACATAATCTTGTAGGCCAGCCCCTAAGTTATGCCACCCCTTACCCTGATCCCGGCGAGGACTATCCACACGTCAATACTCAGCTCTTTAACCCCGATCCTCCGCAGTCCTTTAACCACCCGCCTTATAACCTGCCTTCTCCGGTCCCCGTTCCGACCATGAATGGCTTTGTCAGTGATTATATTCAGAATTACTTCCATACTGAGTTTCCCAAAACGCCAACTCCCCCACCTCCCCCTCTCGACGAATTCTATAATAACTATAAAGGCATCATGGAAAGCTATGACCCGACAGACATTCCTGTACTTTCCGGGCTGGCACGGGAGTTTGCGGTGTTCGATCACTGGTTCTGTTCCGTCCCGAGCGAGACGATCTGCAATCGTAATTTCTGGCATGCAGGCACATCCTGGGGTCATGTTATCAACCCTGGTCCGGGAGACGACCCAGGAGACGATCCTAATGGGCCAAACACGGACCAGTGGCTGATTGACACTCTTGGCCTAACTATTTTTAACCAGCTGTCGCCATCGGACTGGAAGATATACAGCGACAACAAGCTACCACTCCCTGGAGGAGCCAACCTTGCATTTCCCATTACCCCTCTCATCCATCTCGGGGCATTCTCGCCGCTATTGATTTTTGATCGTCAGGATATATTTGATACGTTAGACAACTTCAAGAGTGATTGTGCCAGCGGACAGCTGCCTAAATATTCATTCCTTGAGCCGAATTTCTTCGACCCACACAATGACATGCATCCGTCAACTCCTGGCGAAACAGTCGACGGACCACAAGCAATAAGCCCGGTATTATTGGGCGACGCCCTGGTATGGGAAGTCTATAATGCGATCTTTACTTCGCCAAGCCTTTGGAATAATACGTTGCTCATCATCACCTTTGATGAACATGGCGGCTGCTATGATCATGTGGTTCCGCCAGGTCAATATGGGGAGAATTCGGTCGAGCCGGCCGGCATCGCCGCGCCGCCACATCTCAGTGGCTACACCAAATGGGACGACTTTGGTTTTGATCGCCTGGGCCTGCGGGTCCCGACGGTTATAGTGTCCCCGTACATAAAGAAGAACACCATCATCAATAGCCCCATGTCTCACACCTCGTTTCTCAAGACCATGCATGAAAAATGGGGACTCTTCTCACTCTCCGGCCGCGAGGATGCATCTCCTTATTTTCACGATACCGGACTTCTTTGCTCTACGCTCCAGCGCGCAGATATGTCGGAAATGCCAAATTTTGCTGCGCCAGTGATCCCGGTGGATAATACGGACTATTCCAAAGCAGTCATGTCCGCTTTAGGAAAAGCAATAATGTCTTTACTCACAGGATTATGGTGTAAGGCATTCCCGGATCGCTGTCCAACCACGGAGATAAGGACACAAGAAGAAGCTGTGACATTCTTGCGCGGGGCGATATCCACGGCCCAGAACAAGCTCGGGCTGGCTGCGGCGGTCCAGGGTCAGGAGGAAAAGATCAATGACCGCGGTTGGATGATGGTATTGCGGGCCGTCGCCGAGGAAATGAAAAAGAAAAAACAGCCGTAAGGTTGGGGAGGGTTTAACCGCGTCCTCGGGCTTCACAAAAACAAGAGCACGATGATCGTGTCGAGCTGTTGGGAGCCCAAACAGGCAGGAACATGAGACTAAACGATCCCACTCGACCAAAAGAAGGTTGGGTGGGACATCAACCCCGGTATCAGAAGCGGTAGAGCACCAAGCGAGTGATAAGTGCGATTCTGGAGAAGTCCTGGTCGAGGGTAAAAACGGCAGCGCGGTGTTCCAGGGCGATGGCTGCAATCAGGGTATCAATTGTGGTGAGCGACATGCCTTTGCTGCGCGCTGCCCGGTAGATCGCAGCCGCTGTCCGATAGGTTTCAAAACTTGTGGGCTCGAGCATGTCCCACTGCGCGAGAAACTGCTCAATACGGCCGGCGTCCCGGGTGAGCCCCTGCAAGACCTCGGCTACCACCACGCCAGTAAGGGCGAGGGGTTCGCTTTCATCAATCATGCGCCGCAGTTCGCCGCCCGCGCGTCCGGGAGAGGAACTGAAGAAGTCAACCCAGACAGAGCTGTCGACCAGGATCAAACGCGATTTCTCCGCGCCGCTTGCAGGTCGCCCTTCCAGACTCCGCTTCCGTAGTACCGAAGGATGCCTTTGCGGCTCTCGGAACGAACCAGCAAATTCAGGGCCTTGTCCACGATCTGGCGCTTGGTCTTGAGACGGGTGAGTTTGCGCGCTTTTCTGATCAAGCCTTCGTCTATCTCGATATTCGTCCTACTCATCAGGAACTACTATACACCATTTTGCGCAAGTCTTGTGTATGGGAGGTCGTAGTACAGCCCGGTGTTTCCACCGGTTGGCAGCTACATTTCCGACGGAGCGCCGGCCGTTACCTTCGGGTACGTTACCTTGGTAATGCCGCCACCGCCGCCCGGTACCGATGAAGGAGTTGCTGGCGGAGTTCGTCGGCGCGCTTGGAGTCGCACTCGGGCCGATACGACCGGCACTGGGCGACGGCGTTCTTCAGGCTGGCTAGAAACGCCTGGCACGGCTGGCAGTCGTGCAGATGGCGGTCCATCTCGTCACACATGGCGTCGTCGATGACGCCGTCCATGTAATCGGAAAGCGCCGCAAACAAACGGCGGCAACGCGTTGGCCTTGGTTCCTCGGCGACGGCATGGATGGTCAGACCAACGCCCCGGCGAGCCTTCGCCAGATGCTGGCGGACAAATAGACGAGCGCGATGGAGCCGGACCCGTACCGTTCCCGGACGCAAGCCCATGATCTTGGCCACTTCCGCAGTGCTCAGTTCCTCCATGTCGTGCAAGACCAGCACCATCCGGTATTGTGGAGGCACGGCCAGCACAGCCTGTTTCAAGTGCTCGGCGCTTTCACTGTTCAGCAGGGCGGCCTCCGGATTTGGGGCAGCGCTGTCCTGCAATTCCCGCAGCTCGTGGCTGTGGGGCATCAACTCATCCAGCGACAAATTCTTGGCGCGAGAGAACTGGCTGGCCCGGCGGGTGCTCACGCAGTGGTTTCGTGCGACCTTGTAGAGCCAAACGGAGAGCGCCTGCGGGTTGTCGAACTTCGCAAGATAGGGGATCGATTTCAGCAGCACGTCCTGCATGGTGTCTTCCGCGTCCTGGGGATGGCCGCACACCTTCATGCTGAAGGAGTACACCGTGTTTTGCAGCAGCGCCAGTGCCCGGTCAATCGATTCCGGCCGGTTTTCGCGAATCAGGTCCAGCGCCTGTGCTACCGTTTGAGGCATGTGTTCAAGGTTAGCTGATATCCCGTCGCGCAGCCAATCTCATTGTGCAGAGGAAGGTTTCCCGCGGCCTGACATCAAACTTGCATCGCCTACGGACGTGGTGACATCTCCTGTGAGTAGCCAAGGAGCAATGTCGATGCGAGGGATCAAGGTCTTTGTGGCGAGCCTGTTGTTGGCCGCTTCGGCGTTGATTGCACAAGAAATTCCGGCCGGGACAATCGTCCCAGTGATGCTGCGCACGACGCTGGACGCCCGGAAAACCAGGGTGGGGCAAAAGATCGAAGCGCGAGTCATGCAAGACGTTCCACTGTCTGCGCAGACGCGAATTCGGGCCGGCGCCAGGTTGATTGGGCACGTCGTCGAAGTAACGCGGCCGAGCGCAACTTCGGGTTCGCGCATCGTGATGTCCTTCGATCGTTTGAAAATTGACCGGACCGAAGTCCCTGTGACGACCAGCCTGCGCTCGCTGGCTTCCATGATGGAAGTATTTGAGGCGCAACTGCCTACAAACGCCATTGATGACTATGGAACCACTCCAAGCGATTGGGTCACGGTGCAAATAGGAGGCGATGTTGTCTATCGCGGAGCGGGAATCGTGATGTTTGACAGCCAGGTGTTAGGGAAGGCAACGATCGGAGGCGATGTAACTGCGAAGCTGATCGCGTCCCGTGAAGGCGGCTGCCGCGGAGCAGTAGCTGACAACGATCGGGAGCAGGCGCTTTGGTTGTTCTCGCCTTCGGCCTGCGGTGCCTACGGTTTTGAAGACCTGAAAATCGCCCACGCCGGCAGGCAGGATCCCGTGGGCGACATCATTCTGACCTCTGACAAGAATGTACATGTGCCCGGAGGTAGCGGCTTGTTGCTGAGGGTGACGACTTCCCGGGAGCGCTCTTCGACGGGTTCCCCTTCGGCGTAGGCGATGCGCGGCTTATTGCTTCGGGCCACTGCGAGAGCAAACAGAATGCCCGCATAGCATGCATGAGGAGGGGTTTTAGCCGCGGAGAGACTGAAAGTCGCGACTTTTGTGGCCTTGTGGGGTTCTAGGTGAGTAGGGGAGGCATCGGTGGTATCGCGTGACTTCCGCGACCTAGACACTCGCTTTGCCGAAAGAGCAACCATACGGCATTGCAGCGCCTGGGCGTTGTGTGCGCTTCTTCTTGTCCTCTGCGCCAACGCAAAATTCGCTCGCTACGAGATCCATCAGAACACCTTAAGGTTAGCGTCGACACAGACCTACCTCGACGGTGAAGAGACCCGAAAGGAACTTTCGAGAATCGCGCCGCTGTTGTGGTGTGTCGCATTAGTTGCGGTTCCCCTCTTACTCCGGACGCGAGCAATCCTGCTCCCGGTGGTCATTCCAAGTTCGCCTCCGTTTAAGGGATTCGGTCCCGAGTCCCGTCTCCGGCCTCCACCGGTTCGCTAGTTTCAGCATACGTTTGTTTCTATTCAGGCTCCATCCGCAACCATGAGTGGCGCGCCTGCGAACTAGTTTGGCCGATTTTTGGCGACCAGGTTCGCAGGTTCCCCACTCGCCAGCGCAATTCTGGTGTTGGGCGCGGTGGCTGTTGCCCGAGATGTTAAAGCCGGAGGCTAGAAGGGATGCGAATTGAAGCCCCCACTCAGCGACACAACCAATTGAGCATTACGAGCGTCTCCTAGCTTAAGCAGAACGACCAAACCACAAGTATCGAGGAGGACACATGTCAAGAACATTATCAATTGACTCAGTGACACAACCAAATCAGCAGCGCTTGATGGATCGAGCCATCGGAACGTTGCAAGAACGAACCAGGTCTGCTGGCACGAGATCCCGGACCTGGCACGGAGTTGGAAACATGAAGAAAGCTGTTTTGTTGCTATCGCCATTACTACTGGGGGCGACCATGGCCACGGCGCAGGCAGCGCCTCATTCGCACTTTGCAGCACCTTCCGGGAATGCAAGTTCGGCGGCAGGCCAGCCCGGACTGGCGCAGAGCGACTCGCTTCGCGGATGCCTGAGCGGGTCGAAGGGCAACTACATGCTCACCGATCACCAAGGGAAACAATACAGGGTGGTCGGCGATAACCAGGCGCTCTGGGACGAAACGGGCCACGAGGTGGATTTGACCGGCAAACCCGGCTCTGGCAATGCATCGAACACGTTTCAGGAGTCGGAAATCACCGACATCGCGTCGCGTTGCTGGAATTTCACCCTCAACTAACCGGATGCGGGTTGTGGAGTGTGAGGGAAAGGAAGCGAGCTCTTAATTCCGGCAACCTTGGCGTTTCTGGGGCGCCGATACACAACAGAACCGCAATCGAGAGGAGAGCACTTATGTCAAAAACGTTAGCGATCAACTCACCAAAACAACCAATGCGGCCGCGCCCGATGGATGGAGAGCTCGAAAACTTGCACGAACGAATCAGCCAGCGGGCGTACGAGTTATACGAAGCACGGGGGCGTGTTGACGGACACCATGAGGAGGACTGGGTCAGAGCCGAGAAGGAAATTCGCGAATCAGGTCAGTCCCCAAGAGCCGCCTAACAAAGTGCCAACGGCGAAGGCTCCACCCTAATGCATAGCGTGAGGCGGAGCCTTTTCTCAGCATGCTTGTTGTTCACATCTGGTCCCTGACTCAGCTCACAGCCATCGTCCTTTTCGCCCCTCATCGAATGAAATTAAGTCTGACGACGGGCATTAGCCCCGCACTGTGGGTGTTATAATTTAGCTAAGTATGAGCTGAGAGGTGTGCGGCTATGAAGCACGTCTCATGGTTTCGTTGCTTGCTCTTCACCCTTCTTCTCCTTTGGAATTCCGCCACGGTTTTGGCAAGCGCTCCTGCTGGACAAGTCGACTGGCACGATCAACTGATAGCGGAACGCCAGACCGTAATAATAGAGTGGAATCGCCAAGCCGAATTACAGGAGTTGATGATCATTGCGGTCATCGTGTTCGGTGCAGCGGTTACTGTTCTCCAGAGCTGGTCGGCCCGGCCCTGCAAGGTGGCAACTGTCATTTTGGGAGCTGCGGTCAGTGTCTTCACCGGCATCGATGCTAAGGTTTTCCAGTCTGACTACCGCAGCTTGCGCGCATCTGCTATTGAGGGGAAAAATCTGCTCGACCACCTAAACGTAGTTTTGGTTCGCTACGACTCAATGGCTGCAGAAGACCGAGCCACGCTCGATGCGGAGTTCATAAAGGGTATCGACCAATTTGACCAACTGCGAAAGAAGGTACTGCAGCCGTCTTCTCCGACCGTAGCTGCTCTTAGGTGGATTCCCTCGGCCTACGCAGGACTTTCCATGGACACTCCACCCTTTTGGGTCATAGAACCACCCAGCGATCCCTTCAGCTTATACTATGTCGGATTCGGGCAGGGACCAAGCCTTGCCGCAGCCAAGGCTGCTTCCGTCAACCGGGCCGTTGCAAGAGCCGCAGAAGATCTAGCCCGAAAAGCCGCAGAAGATCTAGCCCAAGAAGCCGCAAAAAACGGGCTCCCCGTGGAGATAGATTTAGAGGTGGTCAAAGAATTTGTCAAAGGCGCAGCTACTATAGTCAATTCCGACTTTAGGTTTCAGGGATCCAACACAGCCGGCTCGTACAAGTACTATACTCTTCTTCGACTGAGTAGAACCTCCCTTGATGTTGTGAAACAACTCGCTGAAATGAACTGGGCCGTCAGGCGGAACATCAGGCCAAAATGAAAAACCTATTGAATTGGCAGTGATGGTCTTGCGACACTGAACTGAAAGGACGCGATCCGTTCAGCACCACGCCGCGAGTCACGTCGAGAGACCCAGAACAAACCGCCAAAGCAAGCTAGCTACTTTCCGGTGCAAAAATGCCTTGAACGCGATGTTAGCTGCCATGGCCCGGAATGTGCCGACTGATTGCAAAGCACTTGCTGGACCGCATTCATCAGTGAGGCTACGAAAAGTTGAATTTTGCACCGGAAAGTAGCTAGAATAGAAGGGCTGAACGGCCTCGATGCAGTACATCTGCGTTCTATACTGACGCCCCTGACCGAAGCCTTCACCGACCCCGGCGACATCGTTCTTGATCCTGAAAACCTGTCTTAGCGTCATTACTCGTGGTCGTTTTACCCCGCCGGAGGGGTCTCACTTCGCCTGCAGCAGGGTTTTGATCCCCTGTTCCAGGACCGTCATTTGCACCTCGCCGACATACTTTGTCGCCACTCGGCCGTCGCGATCGATCAGGAACGTAACCGGCAATCCCAGCACGCCGCCATACGCCTCCGCGACCTTTTCATTCCCCAACGCGACGGGGTAGTTCATCTTGAATTCTTCATAGAACGCGCGCACCGGTTTCGGGCCGTCGTCCATGGAAATGCCAATCACCTGCAATCCCTGCTCACGATACTTGTTCTGGAATTCCACAAAGTGCGGGGTTTCCCCTCGGCAAGGCGTACACCATGTCGCCCAGAAGTCCAGCAGCACCACCTTGCCCCGGTAGCTGGCGAGGTCCAGGGGCTGCCCATTCAAGTCCTGCAGCGAGAAATCGGGCGCGACCGCATGAACCCCGGACGAAGGGCCGCCAGGCTTCGCGGATCCGGGGCCGCGCCGGCTCACTTT
This sequence comes from uncultured Acidobacteriaceae bacterium, assembly GCA_963833155.1. GTDB lineage: Bacteria > Acidobacteriota > Terriglobia > Terriglobales > Acidobacteriaceae > Bog-257. Next base: position 35,467 of record CAWHWY010000007.1, on the reverse strand, counting down.
GTAGATTGCGAACGCGAGTGCGATCGCAACAACAATCAGGACGGCTTTTCTCATATCGCTACTGCCCTTTGATGGTGGGGTAGCCCTTGTACACCCAGTCAGTCCCGAAGTTGTCGGCGATGTAGAGCACCTTTACGTTGCTGAAGCCGGCTTTGTGCAGTTCGTTATACGCAGGATGCACGTTGGGACAATGACTCCAGGGGCAGCACCCGCAGTAAAGAACGATGAACGTATTGTGCGGCAGCGACTTCACCCGCCGGCGCAGAGACTCGATTCCCTGAGGTTCCGAACCCGCGCCAATGTACTCAGCACCGGGAATATGCGCCTGCATATAAAGCAGACTAGGACCGACGTTGAGAATCAATGGTTTCTGGCCTTTGGGCGACTGAAGAACGTTGAACAGCTCCTCGGGAGTGATCAGTTGCGCGCTCCCCGGCGCCAAATCAGCTAAAGACTGAGCCTCCGCTGCTGGCGCCGAAGCTGCGCTGCGACCCGGGAAACCATCGGCCAGTGCGTGCTCCGTGGGCACGATCACCGCGGCTAAAAGTCCGAAGACAAACATGAGGGAGCAATATCTGGCTGAGTTTTTCATATGGGTCCTATCGATTTGACGCTGACGCCTTTCGGGTGAGCACACCGTAACAAACGAGCATAAACCATGGCACCGGGCGCAGGTCGGCCGAATTCCACGTCACACACATCAGTGACGCGCATCACGTCCCGATCGTCCGTACTCCCATACAATTTGTTGTAAGTTTTTGTCGCCGTGCTGCAGTCCTCGCGCGCACTCACCGTTAGCCGTTTCGTTTTGTGAACCAGTAGTCCCTGTTGCAACGCCGTTCGTCGCTGTTCCAGCAATCACGCTGCACGCGTGTGGAGGTTTGTATGCGATTAGGATTGGCTGCAGTTGCCTTGACTCTCACTCTTACGCTAGCCGCAGGCGTTGCCTTGGCCGCTCCTGCCGATAGCAATCAGGCGTATCCACCTCTCCGGTCACAGCACGCCCGGTCACCGATTGGTCCTCCACCCGGGGTTGGGCAATACCAATTGCTGGCGTGGAGCGAACTGGGCATGCATTGCATCGACGGCAAGGATTATTCCATCTTCGCCGTGCTGCCGCCCTATAACATTGTGCACGCGCAGTTGATTCAGATGGGCGAGCCGCCGCAGCGGATTACCAGCGGCGTCACCATTACCTACGAAGCCACCACGGACCCCAGTGGCTCCATTAATACCATCAGCTCCACCAAGACCAACTTCTGGAGCTACGTGCAGACGCTGTTTCTCACCAGCCCCCCGCCGGACATCGGTCTCACCGGCAACTCGGTGCAGAACCTGACACCGCATCCTCTCACTTATGACAGCACGTTGGGATACTGGACGGCCGATGGTATCCCGACCATGCCCTATGATGACCAGGGCAATCGCAATGCTTATAGCATGGCGAAGATTGTCGCCCGCGACACGCAGGGAAATCTGCTCGCCACCGCCAGCATTGTGCTTTCGGTGAGCGACGAGATGACCTGCTCCAAGTGCCATGCGTCCAACAGCGACCCGTACGCGGAGCCGAAGTCAGGCTGGGAGAACAACCCCGACCCCGCGAAGGACGTAAAGCTCAACGTGTTGAAGAAACACGACGACCGCTTTGATATCAGCCGCTTTCTCCCGCAGTTACAGAAGAATGGCTATAACTACCAGAACACTCTTTACCAGACCGCAAAGTCGGGCACCTCGATCCTGTGTGCGGCTTGCCATAGCACCAACGCTCTCGGCGCGGCCGGGTTGCCGGGAATTCGGTCGATGACGTCGGACATGCACGTGCTTCATGGCTCGCAAATAAATCTTGACAACGGCCAGACCCTGGACAGCCAGACCGATACGCAGAAGTCGTGTTACTTGTGCCATCCCGGCTTGCAGACCAAGTGCGAGCGCGGCGCGATGAACAAGACTCCGTGCTACTCCTGCCACGGCAACCTGTCCATGGTGGGCAACCCCAAGCGGCGCGGCTGGCTCGACATGCCAGCCTGCCAGATGTGCCATGCCGACAGCCAGCGTTACACCACGACGTACTCGTGGCCGGGCCGCTGGCGCCGCAGCAGTGACACCACCTTCGCCACCAATCAGAACAAGCCGATCCAGAACACCCAGCTCTACCGCTACAGTACCGGACACGGACAGCTCTACTGCTCCGGGTGCCACGGATCGCCGCATGCCGAGTTCCCGACACTACAGACCAACGACAACATTTATAGCCAGAACCTCCAGGGGCACACCGGCAAGATTGCCGAGTGTACCGTGTGCCACACCAACTTGCCGGTGGACGTCAACAAAGGACCGCATAGCCTCCATACCGTTGGCCAGTCCTGGGTTAACAACCACCCCGACTACATTCAACAGGTCGGCTTGTCGGAGTGTGCCTACTGCCACGGCAGCGACTTCCGGGGCAGCTTCCTGTCCCAGACGTCGATGGCGCGGTCGTTCCAAACCGACGACGGCGGCCATAAGAACTACAACTCCGGCGACATGGTCACTTGCTACGACTGCCACAATGGCCCTGGCGGCGGTTCCTAACCTCGTAGATAACTCCAGCGGGTGCCCTAACGCCCGCTGGAGGCTTCGCAATTATCGGCCTTCCGGACAGAGAATCTCGTCCTGGTACGCGCTCTTTAGGCTTTTTTCAGCAGCGCAGCGTGGCTGCGGCCGATAGAGGGACGTTCGCCGAGCTTGAAGCCAGCCGTGGCCGCAGCTTGCAGTTCCGACTCAAAGGCGGCCGCCTTGACGTGCCCGCTTGGTTCGGCCAGGAGAACCGAAGCACCAGCCTTGGAAGCAGCGGCAACCTCCGCAAAGAAACGGCCTGCATCCGGAAATTCATGCACCACCGCAAATGCCAGCGTGAAGTCGGCTGAACCATGCAGGTCGCTGATGCCCATCGACTGAGCGGAAGCGACGCGTGCGTCCACACGGTCAAGCAGCCCGGCCTTCTCAGCGCGGCGTTTCAGCCGGTCGATCATCTTCGGCTGAACATCCACCGCAACTACACGACCCGAAGACCCCACCAGGCGCGCGAGTTCCAGGGTGAAGAAACCCATGCCTGGCCCGGGTTCGAGCACCGTCATGCCTTCGTGAACGTAGGGAGCGACAATTGCGCAGGGGCTTTGCCAATAAAGCCGCACCGGACAAATCAGCCAGTATCCGAGCCACCAGGGACAAACGCGATGGGTCATTTTTCTTTCGCAGCCATCAAAAGGACATGCCTCGCGCTCAAGAGCGAGCCGTTCGTAACCAATTGATCGGGCATGGTTTCCTTTCTTTCTTGCAGAAAGGTCGGATGTCCGGCCAAAACAAATTCTACCCGAGATACTTCACGTGCGGCGTCAGGTTCCCGCCTTTGGTTGGCTAGCAGAGGAAGCTCAACGCCCCTTCTACACGCGTGATGTGTCCTGTTCCTTCGATTTTTCTCTAAGTTGTTGATTCCAGGTGATGCCAGCGGAGGGAGGGGTTATCAACTGGGTAACCGTCGCTCCCAACAAGTAGGAATGCCGCGAAGGTGGAGCGATTGCGGGATGGCTAACAGAGGCAAAGTAAGCAAATTTGACTCCTCAGCGCACATTTACATCTCGCAGGCGCGTTTTTTGGACAACTCTCTTCGAGGTACGGTGTTTTCAGGTATAGTGTTACTGGGGTTGTTGTAAGCTGTGAATCTCCGAAGCATGCACACCAACACGTTGTGGCGCGCGCAGCTGATAACGCTTTGCGCGCTCGTGTTCATGTTTGCGCTGCATGCGAAAACTGCGGTTTATAGCGGCGGCGGCGGTGCAAAGGTAACTCCGTCCACCGCTTCCAAGCTGTGGGTTAGCGGACAAAAGATGGAAGTCCTGTCCGTGGATTCGAGCAGCGGTGTGCTGTTCTGGATGGCTGTGCTATGCCTCATCGGGCTCTATCTCCATCGCGAGCTCCGAGTCCCGAGCGCTTTTCTGACCCCTCCCCCAAGCAATCTTCCTCTGCGGCAGAGGCATCGTTTTCTCCGGCCTCCGCCTGTCCAAGCCTAATTTCCCAGTGATTCTTGTCTCTGGTTCCGGTCTTCATCCGCTAAACAGCTGACGCTGAAAGCGGAAATTTGGGCCTAGCCAAACTGCTCAGTTGAAAAGAGGAAGTTCATGCAAGTTCGCCGTTGGCACAAGTTCCTTGTGTTAGGACTCGTTGCGGTCTGTCTCCTGATTGCCGTCCTCGTCGCGAAGCGCGCGCGCGCAGGTTCGCCGGGCGGCAGTAGCGCCGGGGAAACCAGCGCAGATAACGAACACATTCCGTACGCCGCGGTTGCCGCGGTGAAGCGGGAAACCATTGCCAATTCACTTTCGATCGCGGGCCAGTTTATCCCATACCAGAACGTCGAATTGCACGCCAAGGTCGCTGGCTACATCCGTAATATCTACGTCGATATTGGAGACCGCGTCCACCAAGGACAAGTACTTGCGGTGCTGGAGATTCCTGAGCTCGTTGCCCAGGTCGACGAGGCGAAGGCCGCGGTGCACCATGCGGAAGAAGAGATCCAACGGGCACAAAGCGACGTGCTGCGCGCGGAAGCCGACAACGTTGCCTTACACGCCAACGCGGTACGGTTGGTCAACACCGATAAAGCGCGGCCAGGATTGATCGCGCAGCAGGAACTCGACGACGCCACCGCGAAAGACCGTGCTTCGGCGGCGCAGGTTGAGGCCGCCAAATCGGCGCTGGCTGCGGCCAAGCAGCAGTTGGAAGCGGCGAAGGCCAACCAGCAGCACTATTCTGCCCTATTCGACTACGCCAGAATCACAGCTCCCTACGATGGTGTGGTGACTTGGCGCTTCTCCGATACCGGCGCTTTGGTACAAGCAGGGACTTCCAATACGAGCGGCCTGCCCGTAGTTACGATCGCAGAGGTGGACGTTCTCCGTCTTCGCATTCCGGTTCCTGAAAGGATTGCAGCGAAGGTCAAGATTGGCGATTCAGCTGACGTGCACGTGCAGGCGACTGGCGAAAACTTCACCGGCAAAGTCACCCGCTTTACCGACTCCCTCGATACATCGACGCGAACCATGCAGGTTGAAATTGACGTGCTCAACCCCAACTACCATCTGCAGCCCGGTATGTACGCCGATGTAACGTTGAGTGCCAACAGCCGTCCCGACGTCCTGGCCGTCCCTATCGAAGCCATTCAGCGCCACGAGAACAACAAGACGAGCGTGCTGGTGGTGGACCCGCAAAATCGGGTGCAGTCTCGCGAGGTGCAAATTGGGGTGGAAAGCTCCAATAACGTCGAAATTCTAGCCGGGCTTACAGAAGGGGAGAGGGTGATTGTCGGCAATCTGGGTGGTTATCAACCTGGCGAGCTAGTCAAGCCCAAGCAAGGTGCCTTCACGACTGCGTCGGGCAGCTCGGAGGCGGAGTAACGTATGTCAGAGTTTGCGATCAAGTATCCGTTTTTCATATTGATGTTGTGCTTTGGCATCGTCGTCGTTGGCGTGACCACCGTGGCACGCATGCCGATTGACTTGTTCCCGCAGATCGAGATTCCAGTCGTGGTAGTGGCTACGTTCTATAGCGGTATGCCCCCACAGCAAATCGAAGCGGACATCACGGACACTTTCGAGCGCTTCTTTACCTTGGGCAGCAATATCGACCACATCGAGTCACGGTCGCTCACCGGCGTCAGCTTGATCAAGGTTTATTTCCAACCCGGAACCGATCCGGACGCGGCGGTGAGCGAGATCGCCAACTTGGCGATGGCTGACCTGCGCAGGTTGCCTCAGGGAACGCTGCCGCCGGTGGTACTGAAGTTTGACGCCTCCAGTATGCCGGTCTGCCTGGTCACGCTTGAAGGCAAGGGTCTGACGGAAACCCAGCTACACGACCAGGGGCAATTCAACGTTCGCAACCAGATTGCCAACGTGCCGGGAGCATCGGTGCCTCAGCCTTTTGGCGGCAAGTACCGGCAAATCCAGTTTTACATCGATCCGGTTAAGCTGGAAGCCGCGCAGTTGAGCCCCATGGATGTGGTGCAAGCGATCAACAAAGCCAACACCATTCTGCCGGCAGGAGACGTTCGCATTGGGCCGTTGGATTACAACATCTATAGCAACAGCCAATTGCCCAACATCACCGAGATGAACGATGTGCCGCTTAAGGCAATCGGCAACAATGTGCTCCGGTTCGGCGACATTGGCCATGCCGAAGACGCTTCCGCTATTCAATACAACATCGTGCGGGTGGATGGCCAGAAGTCCGTCTACCTGCCCATCTTGCGGCAGGGAGGAAACAGCAACACCATTCAAATCGTAAATGGCGTCCGTGATCGCATCAGGAAGCTTCTCGACATCCCTAGAAATCTGATTGCGGCGGTAGTGTTCGATCAGTCGCAATACGTCAAGATTGCTGTTGCTAACGTATTGCGCGAGGGAAGCATCGGTCTGGGCTTGACGGCGCTGATGATCCTGGTTTTCCTGGGTTCTCTCCGGGGCACAATTTCTGTCTTGCTCTCCATCCCGATCTCCTGTCTGGCCGCGTTCCTTCTGTTGAATGCCTTCGGCAGTACGATCAACACGATGGTGCTGGGCGGTCTCGCTCTTGTTCTCTCTCGACTTATTGACAACTCCGTGGTGGTGCTGGAGAACATTTTCCGTCATCTGGAAGGGGGCGAGGACCCGCAAACGGCGGCCGAGCAGGGCGGAAAGGAAGTGCAGTTGGCGGTTCTCGCAGCCACCTTCACCACCGCCATCGTGTTCTTCCCGGTGGTGTTTCTCTCCGGCGTTAGCAAGTACCTCTTCAGTGCTTTGGCCCTCGGAGTAGTGTTGGCACTGGCAGCCTCGTATTTGGTGGCGATGTCAGTTGTCCCGCTATTCTGCTCGCGGTTTATCAAGTCAGAACACGGCGACGAATCCCATGGGGAACGCGAAGTCGGGCTGTTGCAGCGTCTGCTAGGGCCGTTCAACCGGGGATACGACTACATCCTCACCAAGTACGACGAATCGATCGAGAAGGCGCTCAAGTACCCGAAGATGACAGTCGCCCTCATCATGGGCGGATTCGTGCTCAGTCTCGCACTTTCGCCGTTGCTGGGCGTAGCCTTCTTTCCGCGCACCGACCCGGGTCAATTCGTCATTAATGTGAAGGCGCCAAGCGGTACCCGGATCGAGCTGACCAATGACTATATCGCCCGGTTGGAGGACGATATCCGGCAGGTGGTCGACAACGACGATCTGGGGATGATCGTCTCCAACATTGGAGTGAATGCCGACCTCTCGGCCATCTACACCACGAACTCCGCCATGCACACAGCTTTTGTGCAGGTGCAACTGAATAAGGAGCACAAAACCAGCACCTTCGTTTACATCGATCGGGTCAGGCGGAAACTCGCCAGCGATCTGCCCGAACTTTCAACCTTCTTCCAGACTGGCGGGTTGGTCGATTCGATCGTGAACCAGGGCATGCCTGCCCCCATCGACATCCAGGTCACCGGCAACGACCAAGGCGCCGCTTATCAGGTCGCGAACGACATGGCGAAGCAGATCCGGCGCCTCAGCGGGGTGAGTGATGTGCTCATACCCCAAGATCTGGATTACCCGGGGATCCAATTGAATGTACGGCGTGAAATGGCCGCCCGTCTCGGACTTACCGCCAAGGATGTTGTGGACAATGTCGTCACCGCGCTCACTTCCAACGGCATGATTGCTCCCGGTTACTGGATCGACCCTAAGAGCGGCAACAATTACTTCCTCACGGTCCAGTACACGCCGCAACAGATTGGTGCCATGTCGATGGAGGACTTCAAGCAGATCCCGCTGCACGCCAAGAACAACGCTGATCCCACGATGCTGGAAAACGTGGCCGACGTGAAGATGATTAACACGCCCACCGAAGTCGATCACTACCAGTTGTTCCGCATTATCGACGTTTATGTGTCCCCCAAAGGAGAAGACCTGGGCGCGCTGGCAAAAAAGGTACAGGAGGTCATCGATCATACGCCGCTGCCGCCGAATACTCGTGTGCAACTACGCGGGTCGGTCGTCTCGATGAGGCGGTCATTCGAGAGCTTCGCGGTAGGCTTGTCGCTTTCCGTGGTGCTGGTCTACTTGATTTTGATGGCACAATTCGCGTCGTTCAGCGATCCCTTCCTGATCTTGCTGGCGGTCCCGCCGGGATTTACAGGCGTGATCCTGTTTCTGTTAATGACACACACCACGATCAACATCATGTCGCTCATGGGGGTGATGATGATGACCGGAATCGTCGTGTCGGACTCGATCCTGATCGTCGAGTTCACCCGCGAGCTGCGACGGCGCGGACAGCCTTTGCAGGAGGCCATCAAGAATGCCTGCCACATACGCTTGCGGCCGATCATGATGACGACCTTTGCCACGCTGCTGGGCTTGATTCCCCTGGCTCTGGCGCTGGAAGCGGGAAGCGAACAATATGCGCCATTGGCGCGCGCCGTCATCGGGGGGCTGATGCTCTCGTTCCTGGCGACCCTGTTTCTGGTGCCAGCGGCGTACTACCTCATGTACCGCCGGGAAGAAGAGCAGGAGGTGCAGGGGTGAGGACCTGTGCCGTGACCGCTTACCAATCAATGCGCCGAACCAGCCTCGCAGGCGGCAGGGGCCCGGAATCCTTCGCCGCTGAGAACGGAGGATAAAGCATGTCGAGTTTCGCCATCAAATATCCGTTCTTCATCTTGATGTTGTGCCTGGTGGTGGTGGTGGTCGGTTCAACAACGGTGCACCGCATGCCGGTGGATCTGTTCCCGCAGATCAAAATCCCGGTCGTCGTGGTAGCCACGTTCTACAGCGGCATGCCTCCGCAGCAGATCGAAGGTGACATCACCGACACTTTCGAGCGCTTCTTCACGCTGGGAAGCAATATCGACCACATCGAGTCGCGGTCACTGACTGGCGTCAGCCTGATCAAGATTTACTTCCAGCCCGGGACCGACGCAGATGCCGCCGTCAGCGAAATCGCCAACCTAGCGATGGCCGACCTGCGAAGGCTGCCGGAAGGGACCCTGCCTCCGGTTGTCTTGAAGTTCGATGCTTCGAGTCTGCCGGTCTGCCTGGTCACCTTGAAAGGGCAAGGGCTCAGCGAGACCCAGTTGCACGATCAGGGGCAGTTCAACGTTCGCAATCAGATTGCGAACGTGACCGGCGCTTCGGTTCCGCAGCCATTCGGAGGCAAGTACCGTCAAATTCAGTTTTATATCGATCCCGTAAAACTTGAGGCCACGCAGCTCAGCCCCATGGATGTGGTCCAGATCATCAACGATGCCAATACGATTCTGCCCGCCGGTGACATCCGGATCGGTCCGCGAGACTACAACATTTACAGCAACAGCCAACTGCCCAACACCAAGGAAATGAACACGGTTCCGCTCAAAGCCATCGGCAACAACGTGCTGCTATTTGGCGACGTTGGGCACGCCGAAGACTCGTCCGCGATCCAGTACAACATCGTGCGCGTGGATGGGCAGAAGTCGGTGTACCTACCCATCCTGAAGCAGGGCGGCAACAGCAATACCATTCAGATCGTCAATGGTGTGCGCGACCGCATAAAGAACCTGCTGGACGTACCCAAGTCGCTGGTTGCGACTGTTGTCTTCGACCAATCTCAGTATGTAAAGACGGCGGTCGCCAACGTGCTTCGCGAAGGTGGCATCGGGCTCGTCCTTACGGCGGTCATGATCCTCGTGTTCCTGGGATCGCTGCGCGGAACCATTTCCGTACTGCTGTCGATCCCGATCTCGTGTCTGGCTGCCTTCCTGCTTTTGAACGCGACCGGCAGCACTATTAACACGATGGTTCTGGGCGGACTCGCCCTTGTGCTCTCCCGCTTGATTGACAACTCGGTGGTGGTGCTGGAAAACATCTTCCGTCACTTGGAAGAAGGAGAAGACGCGCTCACGGCTGCGGAGCGCGGAGGCGAGGAAGTCCAGCTCGCCGTGCTGGCAGCGACCTTCACCACCGCGATCGTATTTTTCCCGGTTGTGTTTCTCTATGGCGTCAGCCGCTATCTGTTCATCGCCCTGGCTCTGGGCGTGGTGCTCGCTCTGGCCGCTTCTTACCTTGTGGCCATGACGCTGGTGCCCCTGTTCTGCGCTCGCTTCATCAAGACGGTGCACGGCAAAGGCGGGCATCAGGAGACAAAATCACTGTTCGGACGGATCGTTTTGGGCTTCAACCACAAATACGACCAACTGCTGATGAGGTACGACCAGGCAGTGCGAACGGCGCTAGCGCGCCCGGTTGCCACCATCGTCATCATCATGGCCACCTTCGTCGTGAGCCTGGCTTTGTATCCGCTTCTGGGGGTCGCTTTTTTCCCGCGCACCGATCCGGGACAGTTTCTTATCAACGTCAAGGCCCCTACGGGCTCACGGCTGGAATTCACGAACCGCTATGTGGCGCGAGTGGAGGACGACATTCGAAGCGTCATCGGCAAAGATGATCTGCAGATGATCGTGTCCAACATCGGATTGACCCCCGATTTGTCTTCCATCTACACCAGCAATTCCGGACAGCACACCGCTTTTGTCCAGGTGAGTCTCAGCCATGACCACAAGCGGAGCACCTTCGAATACATGAATCGGGTGCGGCAGAAGCTGGCCTCCGATCTTCCCGAGCTCTCTACCTATTTTCAGACGGGCGGCCTGGTGGATTCGGTGGTCAACCAGGGGATGCCCGCGCCGATCGACATTCAGGTGAGCGGAAACAATCAGCAGGCCGCTTACCAGGTGGCCAGCGAGATGGCCCGCAAGCTGCGATCGATGAACGACGTCAGTGACGTGCTCATTCCGCAGGATCTTGACTATCCCGGCCTGCAGCTCAACGTGCGCCGTGAAATGGCGGCGCGTCTGGGGCTGACGGCGAGCGACGTGGTGAACAACGTGGTCACCGCGCTCACCTCCAACGGCATGATCGCGCCGAGCTATTGGATCGATCCGAACAATGGCAACAACTACTTCCTCACGGTGCAATACACCAATCAGCAGATTGGTTCGATGACCATGGAAGACTTCAAACAGATTCCCTTGCACGCTCCCGACAACAGCAACCCCACCATGCTGGAAAACGTGGCCGACATCAAGACGATCAACACTCCAACCGAGGTAGACCACTACCAGCTCTTCCGCGTGATCGACGTTTATGTTTCCCCGAAAGGCGAGGATTTGGGAACGCTTTCCCGCCAAGTGGACAAGCTCATCAAGGACACGAAGCTTCCGCCCAATACGCGAATCGAAGTACGCGGTTCCGTGGTATCGATGCACGAATCGTTCCTGAGTTTTGGCGCCGGACTGCTGCTCGCCATCGTCCTGGTTTATCTGGTCCTGATGGCCCAGTTCGCGTCGTTCATTGATCCGTTTATCATCCTGCTCGCCATCCCGTCGGGCATCACCGGCGTGATCCTCTTTCTGCTGATTACACACACGACGCTGAATGTCATGTCACTTATGGGCCTGATCATGATGACAGGCATCGTGGTCTCGAACAGCATCCTTATCGTCGATGTCACACGCAACTATCGCTTGGAAGGAATGCCCATCAGAGAAGCCGTGGCGTTGGCGTGCCGGGTCCGCCTGCGGCCGATCCTGATGACCTCGCTCGCCACAATTCTCGGGCTCATTCCGATGGCGCTGGCATTGGAAGCTGGCAGCGAACAATATGCGCCCCTGGCGCGGGCCATCATCGGCGGGCTTATGGTGTCCGTCGTTGTCACCGTCTTTCTGGTGCCCGCTGCCTATCTGGTGATCCACCGCAAAGAAGAGCAACAGCCTGGACAGGAGGTGCAAGCTTGAGACGCAAGACCCTCCAGCTTGTCGTGTTAGTTGTGTTCTGCCATCGCTCCCCTCGCAGCGCAGACGACCTCTGCGCCGTCGCCGGCCGCAACCCCTTACCCGCAGACGGGGACACCTCCTTCTGCAGCGGCGCCAAATCCATCGGCGCCGCCGGGCCAGGTTCCGGCCCAGTTGCCTACTACCGGCACGCAGCGACGCTTGACCGTAGAGGACGCCGAGACGCTGGCGCTGAAGAACAATCCTCAGATTTCGGTGTACCGGTTGCTGTCGCTGGCATCCAGTCAGGTCACCCGGGAGCAAAAGGCTGCCTACTATCCCACATTATACGGAAGCTTAACAGCCGTAGGAGCAGACCAGGGCTCCCGCATCGCGGCGGGAAACCTGAACAGCCCGAGGTTACTGGAGCGTGGCGCCGGAGGACTTGCTCTTTCGCAATTGATTACCGACTTTGGCCGCACTAACAACCTGGTCGCTTCCGCCACGCTTCACGCCAAGGCCGCCGATATGAATGCTGTGGCGACCGCCGACCAGATCAAGCTGGCGGTGGATCAGGCGTTCTACAACGCTCTCCAAACCCTGGCCCTCTTGAAAGTCGCGGAACAGACGGTGACTGCCCGGCAACTCGTGGCCGATCAAATTACGACCCTGTTCCAGAACAAGCTGCGTTCTGAACTTGACGTCAGCTTTGCCGATGCAAACCTGGCCCAGGCCAAACTCCTTCTGCTGGATGCGCAAAATAACTATCAGGCTGCGCTATCGGTGCTTTCCCAGGTTCTGGGCTATAGCTCGCAACAGCAATTCGACCTCATCGATACGGAGACCGAGTTGAAGCCGCCTCCCGAAGCGGTGGCGGAGTTGCAGGACCAGGCGTTCAGCAACCGCCCGGAAATTGCCTCGCAGGGCTACGAATACCAGGCGGCCCAGCACTTTCAGAAAGCCGAGCGCGACCTGCTCTTCCCCAGTATCGAGGCGGTAGGGGTGGTGGGTCGCACGCCCTTCGGAAGCATCTTGAATGGCACTCAGCAGTTCCCCAACTGGTATGGCGCGGCGGGAGTCAACGTCAACATTCCCATCTTCAATGGCTTTCTCTACCCGGCGCGCTCGCGCGAAGCCGGATTGCGGGCCCAGGCCGCCGAACAGCAGCTTCGCGACCTGAAGGACCGGATCGCCAACGATGTTCGCACCAGTTGGCTGAATGCCATCACCGCTTACAACCGGATTGGCGTCACCCAACAGTACGTAGACGAAGCCAACCTGGCGGTTGACTTATCGCAAACTCGCTACAGCCTGGGGCTGAGTTCGATCGTCGAGTTCAGTCAGGCGCAACTGACACAGACGGAAGCACAAATCCAGTTCGCGGCCGCGAAATATCAGTACCGCATCGCGCAGTCGGTGCTGCGATTCCAGATTGCTGCGCCATAAGACGCGATGAACCGAAAACGCAGAGAACGGCGCGGGCAAAATAATACCGGCATGGCCTTCGGTATAGCGGCGATCTTCGCTTGCGGCATCGTCGCTGTCGTCGAAGATATTTTTTACTTCGCAACCGACGTGCCTTTTTGGAATACGTGGCGGTTCCATCCAGTTTCGGTCTTTGCAGGATCACTTGCTTTTCTCGGCTTGCTGTATTTCCTGTTGCGTATGCACGACCGGGCACATGCGCTCCAGTACTTGGAACCGTATATTCCGCTTGTCGGAGTCTCTGGCGTAAACGTGGCGCTGAAACGCAACGTAGCATGGCTGCTTCCGGTTGCCTTGGCCTGCGTCGTGTGGAGCGTGGCCCAGGTGCGTCGGCTGCGCGACCGTAGGCCGGTTACTCGCCGCATTTCCTTTTTGAAATGAGCAGAGGTTTTAAGCGCACTGGTCCCGCAGCTTCGAACTTGGCATGGCACGGCTCCCACCGCTCTCGTCCGCTCGTCGTGCGCCCGCTGTGGGTGGCAGGTAACGAATTACATTCTGCCGGGCGCCGCTTCGAGTGACAGGCTCAATAACATGGAAGACGGTATCAGAGAGTTAGGCGCATTATTCGAAGTTGCGGCGCAGATCTACTACGCCGCGTGTACCAAAGGCATTCTCTGAAGCGTCGTTGGGACCTTTGGGACCGCCCTCGCGCATCTTGGCAGTGAGTTCTTCGATCTGCATTTCGACGACGGCGGTGGTCGCGAGGTGCGCGGCCGGAGCTGCCGTGTAGTCGCGCCCAGCGCTCCGGTCAGGGAAATATCGTGACGTCATCGCCTCAAACATCGCGCGCTTCTCTTCTCCATCCTCCAGCAGACGGCCGCGCCCGAAGCACATCACGCAGCGATAGTTGGCGGAGTGATACTTGGCGTCCCGCGAATACACCAGGCCGTCGAGTTGCGTTACCGTCGCACACATGGGCACGCCTGAGGCAAGATGTAGCAGCGTGCGGCTGGACAGACCTCCGTGCAGGTAAAGGCGGTCCGGACGGTCGGCGGCGTAGTGGTAAAGCATCGGGATGACGTATGGACGGCCATCCTGCTCGAAGCCAACATGGGCGACATAGCCTTGAGCAAGGAATTCCTGCGCGCACTCGGGAACGGCACGCTCCGCATGCTGGCGAATGGTCGTGGTCCAGGTGTTGTTGCCGGACGACTTGCGCATACCAACAATTTAGCAGAGCCCAGAAAAACGGGCACGGGATGGAGATTTCCCGTGCCTGGTGGGTTTACACCGCTATCGCCGCAAGGAGAAAATCCTAATCGTTGGCGGAGACGTTGCTGCTCCGCACATGCTCGTGTTCGTGCTCACAGGTCAGCGGGCACTCGCCCAGGATCGGCCGGCAGGACGGGTCCTGTCCAATCTCAATCATCTGCGCCGGCACCTTGACCTCTGCGAACTGCTCGGCTTCGGTCGAGTGTTCCAGCGCCGACAACGACGACTTGCCGCTGGCAATGACCTGCGTGACCTCGTCGAAATAGCCGGTGCCGACGAAGCGCTGGTGCTTCACCGCGGAGTAACCGTGGCTGAACTCGCGGGCGAATTCCTTCTCCTGTACGCGCGAGTAGGCGGTCATGCCTGTATCTTTGTAGGCGCGCGCCAGCTCGAACGTGCTGAGATTGAGCACATGGAAGCCGGCCAGGGTGATGAACTGGAACTTGTAGCCCATCTCGGCCAGCGCAGGCTGGAAACGCGCAATGGTCGCGTCGTCCAGCTTCTTCTTCCAGTTGAACGAGGGCGAGCAGTTGTAGGCTAGCATCTTGCCGGGGAACTTCGCGTGGATCGCGTCGGCGAAACGCTCGGCTTCCTTCAGGTTCGGTTCGGAAGTCTCGCACCAGATCAAGTCGGAGTACGGCGCATAGGCGAGTCCGCGGGCGATGGCTGAGTCCAGCCCGCCATGGATGCCGTAGAACCCCTCTACCGTACGTTCGCCGGTAAGGAAGATGCGGTCATAAGGATCGATGTCGGCGGTCAGCAGATGCGCGCTGTTGGCGTCAGTGCGGGCCAGCACTAGCGTAGGTACGCCCAACACGTCGGCCGCGAGGCGTGCGGCTACGAGTTTCTGTACGGCTTCCTGGGTCGGCACCAAAACCTTGCCGCCGAGGTGCCCACACTTCTTGGCGGACGACAACTGGTCTTCGAAGTGTACGCAAGCCGCGCCTGCTTCGATCATCGCCTTCATCAGCTCGAAGGCGTTGAGCGTGCCGCCGAACCCCGCCTCGGCATCGGCAATGAGCGGAGCAAACCAGCTCATGCCGTTCTTGCCTTCGGAGTGATGGATCTGATCGGCGCGAATCAACGCGTTGTTGAGGCGGCGGCAAAGATTGGGCACCGAGTCGGCGGGATAGAGGCTCTGGTCGGGATACATCTGGCCGGCATTATTGGCGTCGGCAGCCACCTGCCAGCCGCTCACGTAAATGGCCTTTAGTCCGGCGGCGACCATCTGCACCGCCTGGTTGCCGCTCATGGCGCCGAGGGCGTTGACGTACTTCTCGCTGGTCAGCAGCTCCCACAGACGCTCAGCCCCAAGGCGCGCCAGCGTATGCTCAATGTGCAAGGTGCCGCGCAAACGCACAACATCTTCCGCGGTATAAGGACGGGTGACTCCCTTCCAACGGGGGTCGGACTTCCATGATTTCGCAAGTTCAGCAGCAGATTGATAGGCCGCCATTTCGTGATCTCCTCTCGGGTCTAAAACCTAAGGTTGATGCGGACCGCCCGGCCCGACCACATCGAGTGATGTTCACTATAGTGAACAGGTATTCCATATGGTGCACATACCATAGCGGGCACCGCTGTTGCATTGCAATACTAGCGTTCAGTATACTGAACACAAATTCATTATTTCGTATCATTTCCATTCCCGTAACGGGACGAGAATGACCCACTGGGGGTATGTCGTACCGTTGCTCAACCTTTAAGCTTAATCACGCATCCGGGTTCTGTCTGTGACGTAGACGTCTTTGACGATGTTCGTCATAGCGAACTCATATTCATCATTTCGCACGACCCGATTGCTGCTAGACTGGTTGCCATGGCGCGCCAAATTGAGAGCCCCTCGACTGCCGTGGAACGCACACTGTTGATCCTGGAAGCAGTGGCGCAGCGCGAGGGCGGAATGTCGAACGCCGACCTCAGCCGAAGGTTGAAGATCCCAAAAAGCTCGGCCAGCTACATCCTGCGAACGCTGGAGCAACACGGCTATCTACGCCGCGATCGGGATGACGGCAAGTATCGGCTCGGCATGAAGGTGTTGAGCCTGTCGCGCGCTGCGTTGAGCGGCGTGGATATTCGCGAGGTTGCGTTACCCATCATGCGCCACCTGGTCGACCAGATCCATCTCACGACCCACCTCGCGATTTTGGACCACGAGGAAGCGGTGTACGTCGAGAAAGTGGAGGCGCCGAGCTTCATCAAGATGGACACCTGGATTGGCCGGAGGATGGAAGTGCATTCGACAGCGGTCGGCAAATCGCTGCTAGCATATCTCGACGAGGAAGAGCGGGAGACGATCATCCACCATCGCGGGCTGAAAAAGCTGACGCTTCATACCATCACCAGTGCTGCCAAGCTGATGAAGGAGTTCGAGCGGGTTCGCGAGTTGGGATATGCAGTGGATGACGAGGAGAACAGCCTCGGTGCGCGATGCGTGGGAGCTCCCATCTTCAACAGCGAAGGGCAAGTCGAAGCCAGCCTCGGGTCTACGGGAACGATCACGGCGGTACCGCGAGACGCAGTTCCCCGCCTGGCCGAGATGGTGAAGGACGCGGCGCGGAGGATTTCGCACCAGATTGGCTATCGGGGACCATATCCCAGGCCGAACTAACGCGCTCGACCGGGACACTGATGGCCATGTATTCCGCTGGCGAAGGGCGCTTCCCTTCCCTGCGTATTGTCGTAAGAGCGTTCTTCCTGTAAAACATCATGTTCAGAAGCTTTCGGTTTGCATCCGTGCGCAGGGGCGTATGAAGGCGAAAGAGAAAGTACGAGAAATCCTCGCGCTTGCAGACATCGAGCTGGACGGCCCTGATCCCTGGGACATCCAGATACACGACGAGCGATTCTATCAGCGTGTGCTCAGCCATGGCTCGATGGGGCTGGGCGAGTCGTACATGGACGGATGGTGGGACGTCCCGCAGCTCGACGAGTTTTTCTCCAAGGTCCAAAAAGCCGGGCTGCACGACAAGGTAAGGACATTCTCCGTCGTATGGCTCGCGGCCAAGGGCAGGCTGCTAAACCGTCAAACCAAGTGGAGTTCGAGGCGCGTGGCGCACGAGCACTACGATCTGGGCAACGAGCTCTACCAGGTGATGTTGGACGAGAACATGCAATACACCTGCGCCTATTGGCAAGACGCAAAGTCGTTGGACGAGGCGCAGGAGAAGAAGCTCCATCTGGTTTGCCGCAAGCTCTACCTGAAACCGGGCATGAAGGTGCTGGAGCTGGGCTGTGGATTCGGCGGCCTGGCGCGTTTCATGGCCAAAGAGTACGGCTGCGAAGTCGTGAGCTACAACATCTCGCGCGAGCAGATGAGGTTCGCGCGCGAGTTCTGCGCCGGGCTTCCCGTGCGCTTCGAGGAAAAGGACTACCGCGAGGCGGCCCATGAGCCCGGACAGTTTGATCGCGTGGCCGCGATCGGGTTGTGCGAGCACATCGGCCCCAAGAACCACCGCTTGTTCCTGGAGCTGGCGCACAGCAAGCTGAAGGACGGAGGCTTGTTTCTGCTGCACACCATTGGCAACAGCAGGACTCTAACCCGCACAGACCCGTGGTGTGACAAGTACATTTTCTCCGGAGCTGTGATACCGTCTCTTCCTCAACTCGCGGCGGCGATGGAAGAGCTCTGGGTGATGGAAGACTGGCACAACTTCGGCCCCGACTACGACAGGACGTTGCTGGCGTGGTGGAAGAACTTCGATAGCCGCTATTGCACCCTCGACAAGCAAAAGTACGACAAGCGCTTTTACCGGATGTGGAAGCTCTACCTGCTGATGTCGGCGGGAGCATTCCGCGCGCGCCGGCTGCAGCTTTGGCAGATTGTGCTCAGCAAGGGAAATGCCGAGGGCTATGTGCCTGTCAGGTAGCCGATGAAAGCCCCCGAGATTGCAGGCTATGAGCAAAGGCGCGAGCGGTTGATCCGCGACCTTGCAGCCGCGCGAGCGAACGGCTCCAGCATCGGTCTCGCGAAGACCACCTCGAACCTCTTCCGTCATCGAGTGCAGCAGGGCACGAAGCGGATTGATGTGCGTTCGTTACACCATGTGCTGCATGTGGACACGAGCGGCCTTGTCGCGGACGTCGAGGGCATGACGACCTACGAAGAGCTGGCCGATCAGACCTTGAAGCATGATCTGCTGCCAACCGTTGTGCCACAGCTCAAGACCATCACCATCGGAGGCGCGATCAGCGGTTTGGGCATCGAGTCGTCTTCATTCAAGTACGGACTGGTGCACGAAACCATCGAGGAGATGGAGATCCTGCTGGGCGACAGCACCACGGTCATCTGTTCGCCGACTGTCAATCCGGACCTGTTTTACGGCTTCCCGAACTCCTACGGCACGCTCGGTTACGTGCTGCGGCTCAAGGTAAAACTCATCCCCGCGAAGAAGTATGTCAAGCTCATCCACACAAAGTTCACCGAGCCGGCAAAGTTCTTCGCGCAGATCGAGACCTTATGTGCGAGCTCGCGGTTCGACTACCTCGACGGCGTGGTCTTCGACGGCAGCGAGATGTACATCATCACCGGCGAGTTCACCGACGCAGCGCCCTTCGTCAGCGACTACACCTACATGAAGATGTTCTACCAGTCCATCCGGCAGCGCGAGGTGGACTACCTTACCGCGCATGACTACATCTGGCGCTGGGACACGGACTGGTTCTGGTGTTCGAAACACTTCTATGTGCAGCACGCGCCGGTGCGACTGCTGGCGACAAAGTGGCTGCTGAATTCGAAGACCTACCAGCGCATCATGCGGCTCTCGCACAAGGTGATGCCTGAATCAGCGACCGAGTCCGTGATCCAGGACGTGGACATTCCCATCGAGCACACGGGCGAGTTTCTGGATTTCCTGCTGCGCGAGATCGGCGTGCTGCCTATCTGGATCTGCCCGTTTCGCAGCTGCGATCCCAGTGTTACCTACGATCTCAATGCGCTCGATCCGAAGAAGCTTTACGTCAACTTCGGCTTCTGGGACACGGTGCCAAGTATGCAACCGGAAGGCCATTACAACAGGAAAATAGAAGCGAAGGCGTTCGCGCTACATGGCAAGAAAGGTTTGTACTCCAGCGCTTACTATGACGAGGAAACCTTCTGGCAGATCTACAACCGGCCTGCGTATGAGGCGTTGAAGACCAAGTACGATCCCGAACGCTGCTTCAAGGACCTGTACGAGAAGACGGTGCGGAGGCTGTGAACAGCATTTGGTATTTGGCACTTGGCTAAAGCATCGAGGCTCAAACCGCTACAGTGACAGTCTATGTTTATCATTCAATAAATATTTTGCTATTTACTGCAAATCCTATTTTAGAACTGGGGTGACCCCTTCGTTAGCCCCTCCCCCTCCCTTTCATGTCTCCTAAAATATTGAAAACAAGAGGCAGGAAAAAGCTTCTCCTCGCAAAATATTCCATCTAAAAGAGTTAGAGGTCAAAATCTTCTATTTAAAGAACTTACGAGGATAGACTCTTCCCGTCCTGGCGCTCCCGAGGGACATCGTGTTAACCAACTATAAAAATCCAACGATTAGCCTTTAGCCACTGACCAATATTCACCATGCACTGAACTGTCAAAGATCATCAGTCCCCGGCGGACTGTGCCCTGCCCTCTGCCGGGTGGAGAGACACTAAGCCTCTGGTGGCGAGTGTATCGGCTTCTTCGGCCGATGTCAAGTTACGAAAGTACATGTACCACCACCAAGGTGACGAGCCGGCAGAAATTCTGTCCGGCATTTGCGAAGTTTTGATCGGGATTCGCGCCGGAAATTCACTTGACATGGAACAGAATGGGTATAAGCTGCGACTTGTTCAGCCAAGTCCCGGGATACGTCTGGATTCGGCTTGGCTGAACCGACCCCCAGTTCCGAGGCAAACACAAATCGACCGCGATACGATCTGAACTATGACGGATACCATGTAGGTATCGCGATTTTGGATCGTGTGGTGACTCACTGGCGGTGAAGTCGAATCTGCGAACTTCCCTCCGCCCCTCGGCGAAGCCAAGGGATATACCGTATGAATTTTGGGCTTGGCTCGTTCTGAGCCGTGCCCTACGCCGGAGATGAACCAGCGGGCTTGCGGCTAACCGATTGGATATACCGACTATCCGAAGAGATAGTTACAGATAAACCTGTACGGATGGGTTCCCGAGGCTCGTCTGTGCGAATGGCGCAAGCGCCTTACTTAGCAACGGGCTCCGATGAGGTTCACCTATGATGGAAAGGCCGTTCCCCTGGAACGCAAATTGCAAGCTAGAAGATTTCGGTATGCGGAGAGCGCGGTTTTCGTAGCTTCTTTCAGGCGCTCAAAGACCGCCGAAGTTCGTGTTTTTCCGGAGGTAGAAACAGGCTTCATGATTACCTCGAAGCAAATTCCAAACTATAAGGAGATTAGGATGACAATCCGCAAAACGACCCTCGTAGCGATTGCGGTGGTTCTGGGCGTTGCACTTGTTGCTAACGCCCAACAGGTTAAATCCCTTGGCGCTCACACACCGAGCGCTCCGCAGGTGAAGTCCGCTCCTATCACTCAGCACGTGAAGTACGCCGCAGGTGACGTATTTGTGTCCGTAGGAACCGGCCTGGTGCTGGAGTTCACGCCCGCTGGCGTGCTTGTTCAAACGCTTGACGACACCAGCGGTAGCACCTATACGGCGGGAAGCGCCTTCGACAGCAAGGGAAACTTTTACGTTACCAACTTCAGTCTTTCGACGGTCTCGGAATTCGATGTTAACGGAAATCTGGTCAACGCCAATTTTATTTCTGGCACTGGCCAAGTAACCCCGGAATCAGTTTCGATGCCGGGCGGTGTCTTCCCCTTGCTGCTAGGGGATGCAGACCTGCATGATCAAAACGGAAATGGCATCATCAATCAGTATGATGCCACTGGAGCACTGGTTAACACGTGGCACGTTGCCGTTGAGAACCGGGGCACCGACTGGGTCGATCTACAACCAGATGGGTGCACCGTCCTTTACACTTCCGAGGGCATCAGTATCCTGAGCTACAACATTTGCACGAGCACACAGAATCCGCCGTTTGCCACAGGGCTCCCTGGCGCGGCGGCTTACGCGCATCGTACATTGTCTTCAGGGCCTTTTGCCGGAGACGACTTGGTGGCGGACAGTTTGAACGCTCTGCTGGTGGCCCCAGGCGGCGCCATTGTGAAAACGTATAACCTTCCAGGAAACTCCGGAGTGGATTTTGCACTGAACCTCGACCCGAGTGGCACCGCCTTTTGGACGGCCGATTTGGGTTCAGGAGAGGTGTGGGAGGTTGATATCGCCACAGGGAACATTCTTCAGCAATGGAATAGCGGATATCCTAATAGCACGGGTGGCCTTGCGATATTCCAGGAAAGCGGCCAGGGCGTAGGTCCTTGCGCGAGGCCTGATATTCCATCGTGTGGAGCGCCGAAATAGGACGCTGAGAAATGGGACATTCGCCCCGACTTGAGTCGGGGCTTTTTCTTTTCGTTTCAAACTCGAGGCGGTTTTCTTGCCATAACGGGCGGGTGACCCCAAACATTGATTCGACCCAAATCTCGGTCATGATTTTCCCATGCGAACACCCAGTCACAGCGGTTATTTTTACCGGGCTTTCTCATACGCTGGGCGAGCCATGAGTAGCGCCAGCAAGGCGTGAAGAACACAGGCCGGCCACAGCAGGTAGCTGACGAAACCTCCGCCAACTCTGAGATAGCCAAGATAAACCGCAGCCAGCAGGTTGTAGGTGAACAGGGCCCGAATGGCGTGTGCAGTAGCGTCAGGCCCGCTCGGCCAACAGGCCAGCCCCAGAGAGAGCAGCCCGAAGCCGCCCACCCGGGCGACCGCAATGCCGCTGCCAGAAAGACCGGCGCCCAAGAGCACAGCGACGACAAAGCCCGGAGCGGCGATCAAGGCAACTCCGGTTGCCGCCTCCAGCGCCGCCGACAGTCGCACCAGCGTTCGCGTTGTCATCCGTTACTCCCAGCCAGCTTCATAAATGGAGCCACCGGCGACAAATGCTCTTAGACCGCGGTCGATCCCCGCATCCGGCGGGTGCGCCCCGAGATCCGAAGTAGCAGCACAAATCCACCAAAGTGTACATGTAGTAAGCAGAACATTGCATTCGTTCGTTCCCTTATCGACTCAGAAGAAGAGATTGAGCATCAGCCCGACCTGGTTCAGTTGCTGATTGGGGCTCATACCGGTATTGTTCTGGTGCTCGTAGTAAGGATTAAACTCCACGCGCTTACCGATGGGAAGGAGACAGCCGGCATAAATGGCGGTGTCAGCCCATTTCCCGAAGTAGCTCTCGTAGAAGAACTCGACGCTGACGTAGGGCGCAGGGTGGTAAGAGCGAACCGTGAGCATCTTTTCAACATCGAAGCGGTTACGATAACGCCACGAGAAGCCACCGTTCTGCCAGTCCAGATCGGCGCGGTTAGCGTCAGTGAGTAGGAGATTCCCTTTCATAGGAAGGTTAACAGTTATAACTGGCTCCATGCGGTTTATCCCTGGCGCGTGGTTGGCTTGCGGCAAATAGCGGTATCCGACTGAAAACAGCAGAGGCCGGGACTTCGAGTCGTCCAGATCGAATTTCGTGATGTCTTGTAACCAAGCCAACGGCTTCAGATAAAAGTCGAGGCTGGGCCCTATTTCAGCTTGGGTGGGATAGCCACCTTCTCTCGTCTCCTTTACCTGAAGACTGGCGCGGAAATCGGAACCGAGCTTAACGTAGGTGTCAATTTCGGGCAGCAGTTGTGCCGTTTGCGCTGCGCCGTAACGGCATCCGAGGATCGCGAGAGCGGCCAGTGCAAGCGACTTTTTTGCAACGCCAAGCATTATTAGTGCCGTACATACCAATCCTATTAGAGGCTTCGTGTCGCCCCTACCTGTGGGCATGAGGACCCTGCCGTCCCTACGGGACTCGGATTATTTTCCCACGGCACCCAGCACTCCGCCTGCGGCTGCGTGCTGGGCTTAGACTGAGTCGCCCCCGGACGGGGCTGGTTTTCTGTTCCTTCGTACCACCATCGCAACCCAAGGCTAGTTCTCACGCACACCCTACGGGGCGCAATTCAAATTTTCCACTTTACGGGGTACTCCGGTCTCACACAGACTCTATCAGAGGAGATTGCAAGCTACCCCGCCGGCATCACCACCGGCCCGATTCTCTGTTCGCCGGCCGCTCGACGTAAAACGCCATTCCTAAGGGAAGAACCAGGGGCGATCAAACCGTATTAGATCGTGGGCACCGGCGCTCCACCCGGCTCACTTGACATCCCACGTTATGCCAACCATCGGACCGGACTCGTGCGTCTCAAAGGTGAACCGTTTAATGCCACGGTCCTGGTAGTCCACGTACAGGTAGCGCCAGCCTAACTGCAAGGCAACGGTGGGCTTAATTTTGTAGCCGAAAAGTCCGATTGCCTGGTAGTCCAGACGTGAACCACCAGCGCCCTCATCCCCCGAAACGGTAATCACCGTCTTGGGCGTCAAAGCCGCCGCTACCCGTATGCCGAGATTGAAATCCACCCAGTTGGCCGATGGCGAAACGGCAAGGCCGGACGGATTCACGGTGAGGGTTTGTCCCAGGTGCCAATAGCGTAGGCCGAACAGGGCATCGGCCTTCCACCTCTCGGTATCCGCAAATCGGTAACCGACTTTGGGCGTCAGAATCACTTCCGTTACCTTCACGTTTACCGAGGTCTGGCCGAGATCAGTCTCCGGCAGCGACTTATTGTCCCCAAGCCTGACCCACATGAAATCGACCGGCACAATCAAGCGGTTCCTGCGAGCCTCGACCGCGCCCATGAGTCCGATGTTGAAGTACCCCAAGACATCGGTGGCCGAGGCATGCACACTGGCGTCGTGACCGAAAGCACCAACCGTCCCGCTGATTCCCGGGAACCAGAGATACGGCGCGATCACGAAGTGCCATTTGTCCTCATCGGTAGTGGCTGCCTTCTGCGGAGCGGGACTGGACGTTGATTGGTCCTGGACGGTCAACTCCGTTGGCCCTTGTGCGACCGTAGACCTGCAGAGCACCAAACTCAATGCGATGCCTGTGAAAACTGTGAAGCACGCCTTACCGAGGGAATTCATTTCTTCTCCTTGTACTTCGGCTGGTATTCGAGTTCAGCGTCGCCACCGTAAGCTGTTTGCTGTTGCCACTTACCCGTACGCCGGCAAAGTGAACGGACCCCTCGCCTCTGTTACCCAAAGTCGAGGAAACCGATATAGCCGTCTGTTACCGGCCAATGGACGCGGGAATATATATTACAACACGCCTGTTCCCATACTGTTACACAGCTTGAGTCTCAACTTTTCGGCCATTGCTTGAACATCTTCTGAACGGCCTTTTCGACCATCTCCTGGTTCTTGTTGCCGTTGTTGTTCAGGGTGTTCTGCGCAATACCACGCCATATCAAGGACTGTGTCTTGGCATCGTACAGGTCCACAACCATGGTCGCTTCCACGTTCTGCTCCGGAGTGATTCCGCCCATGCCTCCGCCGATGCCGCGCATGCCCCAGGCGCTATAGGACGTCTGCTGTCTCATGCCGCCGTTGGCAGTAAGGATAATGTCGGGGTTCTGGTTTTCCTGCACCATTTGCAAGCCCTTGCCCTGCATGG
Source organism: uncultured Acidobacteriaceae bacterium (assembly GCA_963833155.1). GTDB lineage: Bacteria > Acidobacteriota > Terriglobia > Terriglobales > Acidobacteriaceae > Bog-257. The sequence continues at coordinate 10,360 of CAWHWY010000007.1, read as the reverse complement.
CCGAGTTGATGTCCTGTTGCGCTACTTGTGCCAGGATCGAGTTCCGGATCTGGTTGGCGTTGTTGGAGCCCCAAGCGTATGTGTGGTACTGCGCAAAACTCGCGCTGTGGTCGTAATTGACCGAAACCTGCTGTCCGACGGCAATCGTGGATGCGATGCAAACCAGCATCGCGCAAAACGCAAATCTCGTCTTCATGATCATCCTCCTTTTCGTGTTTTCGATACCGCTGCCAGCTCGCGACTGGCAGCGCACTTCGTTTGGATTCGCGGCGGTTCGGGTCGCCCTCGCTGCCTAGTTGTTGACTCTCGCCATTGCGTCGTCCATCTTCCTCTGGTCCTCGGCCGACAACTGCGACTTCCCGAGGTTAAACGTCAGCTTGTCGATGCTTCCGGTAAAGCGGAAAGGACAATCATAGGTAAAGTCCACCGGCGTACGAGTGTCGAGCCCGACGTCGAAACTCTCGTCGACCGGAAGGAGGAACGGGATAGTGTGCTCCATCGACTTGCGAGCGACCTCTTTGCCATCCACGCTCAGCACACCGGTACCGCCCTTGCCCGACACCGGGTCCGTCGTATTTGAAGTCGAAGACGATGGTGTGCTTGCCCTCTCCAAGCGCAGAGCCCTCTCCCACCGGAACCGCTCCAAGTCCAGCATGTTGTAGACGAAGACAGGCCGACCTCTGCCGAATCCGAAGATATCGGTAGCAAACACCATGAGCAGTCCCAATGCGGCGATGAGCAACATCGCGTAGCCGAAGCGTTTTCTCCACCGTCCGGCATTACCGATTAAGAGCAGCATCAACCCCAGAATCAACAGACCGAGGCCGATCTTCTTGAACAGGTCGCTCTTGAGCCACCAATTGAAGCTATGGGTCAGGTAGAGGCCGTAGCCGCCGATCATTCCGCCCTCGGTTACGACCACGCCCTCCGCCCCTCCACTCGGGATCGTCACCTCGGCGGTGATGGTAAAGTCCTTGCCCAGTACGTTGGGGGCATTGCCATCTGGAATGTTGGCATTCTCACCGGTGTAGGTGAAGACCGTTTTGCCGGCGATCGCGCTCGGTCGCGCCGTAAGCGCGCGCACGAAGCCCGAGTTATCCAGCGGTAAGACCTGGTGGTCCGCAGCCTCTTTCTGGAACAGCACCTGCATTTCCTTCAGCTTGTCAGGCATTTTCGCTGCGAGGTCGTTGTACTCCGAATAGTCCTCTGCTATGTGGTAGAGCTCCCACTTGTATTGGTCGAGGGGCGGCATCGCGGTCGTTCCCAGCTCCCAGGGTGGGGCGGGCGGCGTGGTGGCGGCAATCCAACCGTCGTGGTAGATGGCCCGATTGCCGACCATCTCGAAGTATTGGGTGTCGCGCTTGGACGGCGCATTGGCATTGGCCGAGTCAAAGGTGTAGAGCATGCTCACGCCTTCGATGGGCTTCTGCTTGATTCCGTTGACCTCGTCCGGCGCCCGAACGCCGGCGGCTTCGAGGATGGTCGGAACGATGTCGATCACATGGTGGAACTGGGTGCGAATCCCGCCCACATCTTTGATGTGTCCGGGCCACGAAATGGCCAGGCCCTGCCGGGTCCCGCCGAAGTGCGACGCCACCTGCTTGGTCCACTTGAAGGGGGTATCAAATGCCCAGGACCATGCGACCGACATATGCGGATAGGTCTTGTCGGAGCCCCAGTCGTTATAGTGCAACGCGTTCATCGCCAGGACGGGCTTGACCATCGGCTCATTGATGATGCCGTTGTAGGCGGTGTACTGATTGAAGGTGCCGTACAAGCTGCCTTCCGCGCTGGTGCCGTTGTCGCCATCGATATAGATAATCAGCGTATTGTCGAGCTTGCCCATCTTCTGAACTTCGTCAATCACGCGACCAATCTCATAGTCGGTGTAGGCCGTGTAGGCGGCAAAGACCTCCGCCTCGCGGGCATACATCTTCTTTTCCAATGGTCCGAGCGAGTCCCACTTCGGCAGCTTGGCTCCTCCCATCTCTGCCTGTCCGTCGGGCCACGGCGTTAGGGTTGTGTTCGGCGGAATTACGCCCAGCTTCTTCTGGTTTTCGAAGATCTGCTCGCGCAGCTTTTCCCAGCCCATGTCGAACTTGCCTTTGAACTTGTCGATCCATTCCTGCGTCGGCTGGTGGGGCGAATGTGAGCCGCCGGGCACGTAATAGAGGAAGAACGGCTTGTCGGGCGCCGATGCGTTGAGGTCCCTCAAATAGCGGATGGCATCGTCGGCCAGGTCGGTGGTAAGGTTGTAGCCTTTCTTGCCGACCCACGGATACACCGCCTCGGTGTTGCGGAACAGGTAGGGCGTCCACTGGTCGGTCTCGCCGCCCAGGAAGCCATAGAAATACTGAAATCCCATGCCGATAGGCCATTGCTCGAAGGGCCCGGCCGTGGTGCTGTACTGAAAGCCTGGCGTGTTGTGGTCTTTGCCAAACCACGAGGTAGCGTAGCCGTTCTCCTTCAGTATCTCGGCGATGGTAGCATTATCGGGGCCGATGACGGAGTCATAGCCAGGGTATCCGGTGGACAATTCGCCAATGACGCCGAAGCCGACCGAGTGGTGGTTGCGGCCAGTGATCAGGGCCGCCCGTGTCGGCGAGCAAAGCGCCGTGGAGTGGAACTGAATGTAGCGCAGCCCCGATTTGGCGATGCGGTCCAGCGATGGCGTCGGGATGACACCGCCAAACGTGCCCGGCACGCCGTAGCCCTGGTCATCGGTTGCAGCGTGTAAAGCGCGGCGAGCTCAAAGCGGTGCATGTGTGCCGTGGGCGTGCAAAAGGCATTCGAATACAAATACCTACCGCTCATCCTGATCTCTTCGAAGCGCAATCAACAACCCGGGGGTAGTGTGAAGAACGCTCCAAATAACTGGCCAGATCGCCTTCTATTATCCAGCGACCCACCAGACTTTGACTGTCACCATCCTGCAACTGGAACTTGACCGTTCGGATCGCATGGTGAACGCTGCGTTCGGGTCTGAAGCCGTAGGAAAGCCGATGAAAATCGCTTTCCCATATCGGCTGCATCGCCATCAGCATCGCCCGCTCCACGATTCGATCGCGCAGACTCGGTATGCCCAAGGGCCTCAATTTCTTCTTGTCACTCGCTTTAGGAATATACACACGGCGTGCCGGTAGCGGCTCATAAGTGCCAGCCAACAACTCGTTGCGTATCCTCGATAGCTCCGCGGGGAGATCGCTCTCCATGCGTTGCTTGTCGATTCCGTCTACTCCCGCCGTTCGCGCGCCGCCTGAGGCCAAGGTCACGCGCGCAGCTTCCGCGAGCCAAGTTCTGTCGGTAATCAGTCGCAGGAGTCGATCGAACTTGCGTTCTTTGTTCTCCGTTGACCATCTCGCCAGCTTGTCCTGCATTTCACCGATTATCAAAGGTCTTCACCTCATTGCAGTCGGCTAATCCGCCGCACAAGCCACTTCAGACTGCTCCCCTTCGCCCTGTGACAGGCTTTCCCTGTCGCCGACTACTACGGGAGCTCCGCCAACTTGGTCAGCCTCGGGGGACACACTCCCTTAACATCTGTTCCAAGTCTTCCCTAGTTCACATGTCTGGACTCAATCACACAGGCGAGGTTGCCTATCGCAGTCTTTATCCTTGCTTGCCGCAAGTCGTCGCGGGTGGTTTGATCTAGCGACGCTCTCTCCAAACCGCCAGCAGGATCACCTGTTTGTTGATCCTGCTTGCTCGCCAGCGCGTACATTTCGCTGGCCGATCCCCGCGACCTACCGGTTAAGTCGTGTCGGTAGGGGTGACATTCCAACCCTCAGATGCGTTTCAATAGGTTCGTGTTCCTCAACCGTCCCATGCTCAGCCTAGAGACTCATCTTGGCGTAACGACTTCGCCTCAAGCCCCATTTCCCGCGGACTTCGTCACCTTGCCAGTGTCCGGCAAGTCACCGCCGCTTCGGCTCACCTCCTCTCGTAGCAGAGGAAGGGCACGTTCATAACTCCGTGCATTCCACACATGCTCAAGCGTTGCATCCCCAATGCGGCGGGGATCGACAACGTCTAGGCGTACGATACGCAATGTCGCTCGCCCAGATTTGGTTGGGCCGGGTCCGCGGCCGTCGGTACACCGGAGAGCAGATACGGATAGATCGCCGCCCCGCGTGCAGGAATGCTGTCGCGACGTGGCGCCGGCCACTCTCAAGCTGGCACAACGCGATGCCGTAGGAGCAGGGGGAGCCCATGTCATTAGTCGACCGGTGGTGTTGCGTGTCTGATAATTCGAGAAGTCTCAATTTAATCAATTGAGTTGGTGCTGGCCGGACTCGGGTCGGTAGAGAATCAAGTAGCCCCCAGCTTAAACCGCGCCCATAAACACCAGTCAGTGTTGGTCTTGACTCGTTCTCTTTCATTCGATATCTTTCGAAACATGAAATCGAAAGACGCCATTGAAAGCCTCGCTGCACTGGCTCAGGAATCCCGTCTTGCGATCTTCCGGATGCTCGTGAAGCGAGGTCCCGAGGGCTACACGCCGACGCAGCTCGGCGAGAAACTCAATGTGTCCTCGCCGACCCTGTCATTTCACCCTGAAAGAGCTCAGCGAGCGGGGCTCGTCGATGTGCGTCGCGATGGGCGGTTTCTCTATTACCGCCCGAATTTCACTCACATGAACCAACTGATCGGATTTCTCTCTGAGAACTGTTGCGTCTTAGCCGACCAGGGCTGTGGTCCGGAATGTGCCCCAGCGGTCGTTGAGGTTTCATTAACCAAGAGGAAACGCGCATGAAGCGCTTCCACGTGAACCTGTCCGTCGAGAACCTTGCCGAGAGCATCCGGTTCTACACAGCACTCTTTGCGATGGAGCCGACGGTGCGGAAAGACGATTATGCGAAGTGGATGCTGGATGACCCGCGCGTTAACTTCGCTATTGCGCAGCGCGGCCACGCGCCTGGCGTGAATCATTTGGGATTTCAAGTGGATTCCGCTGAGGAACTCACCGCGATGCGCGCGCAGCTCACGCGGGCCGATCACGCATTGGTCGAGCAGACCGGGGCTTCTTGCTGTTACGCGAACTCCGATAAATATTGGATCACGGACCCGGAGGGAATCGCGTGGGAGACGTTTCACACTCTCGACGCGATACCAATCTACGGTGACGACACCGAAATCACGCCTAAATCCAGTACGTGCTGCGTTCCCTTGAAGTCGACTGACAATGAAGCCTGCTGCGAGCCATCGGCTAAGCCCGCGACCTCCTGTTGTGCATGACCGCCGTGAGCACACTTCTTTTCAAACGGTCGAGATCTAGCCATGGCAGAGAAAGCGTATAACGTATTGTTTTTGTGCACGGGCAACTCTGCCCGGAGCATCCTCGCAGAATCGATCATGAATCGTCATGGCAAAGGGCAGTTCCGCGGCTTCAGCGCGGGAAGTCATCCGAATGGTCGAGTTAATCCGTTTGCAGTCACCCTGTTAAGGCAACTCGATTTTCCAACCGAAGGTCTGCGCAGCAAGAGCTGGGATGAATTTGCTACTCCCGACAGTCCGCACCTCGACTTCGTGATTACCGTTTGTGATAACGCGGCTGGCGAAGTGTGCCCTTACTGGCCCGGTCAACCGATGACGGCTCACTGGGGAATCCCGGATCCTGCCGCTGTCGAAGGCACGGACGTAGAGAAAATGACGGCGTTTCGGCAGGCCTTCAGAGCAATGGAGACCCGGATCAAACTGTTTCTGAGTCTCCCGATTGCGAGCATCGACCGAATGCGCCTGAAGGAGCGCATGGATGCCATCGGCAAGACGCCGCCCGAGCCGTCATCAGGATGAGCGTCTTTGAGCGCTACCTGACGATCTGGGTGTTTCTATGAGTGCCGTAACCAAAAAACTCTCGTTTCTGGACAGGTACCTGACCGTCTGGATCTTCGCCGCCATGATGCTCGGAGTGGGCCTTGGCTTTTGGGTGCCCGGTATCGAGGACTTCATCAACAGATTCCAGGTCGGAACGACCAATGTTCCCATTGCAGTGGGGCTGATTCTGATGATGTACCCGCCGTTCGCCAAGGTGCGTTACGAAGAATTGCCCGACGTTTTTCGGGACAAGAAGGTGTTGGGACTCTCCCTTGTTCAGAACTGGATCGTTGGGCCGGTACTGATGTTCGCGCTGGCGGTGATTTTTTTGCACGACAAACCGGAATACATGGTGGGCCTGATCATGATCGGTCTGGCCCGCTGTATTGCCATGGTGATTGTCTGGAACGAGCTCGCCAAGGGCTCCACTGAGTATGCCGCCGGTCTTGTTGCGTTCAACGCCCTATTTCAGGTTCTGTTTTTCAGTGTCTATGCCTGGCTGTTCATTACGGTGCTACCGCCGTTCTTCGGGCTGTCCGGCTCAGTTATCGATATCTCGATCAAACAGATTGCCGAGAGTGTCCTCATTTATCTTGGCATCCCCTGCATTGCCGGTGTGCTGACTCGCGTGATCATGCTGCGCTTTGTCTCAAAAGATTGGTATCACACTCATTTTGTGCCGAAGATCGGACCGATCACGCTGATCGCGCTGCTCTTCACGATCATTGTAATGTTCAGCCTGAAGGGCAAGCTGATCGTCAGCATTCCGCTGGATGTGGTGCGCATTGCCATTCCGTTGCTGATCTACTTTGTCGTGATGTTTGTTTTTTCGTTCTTCATGAGCATGCGCATGGGGGCCAGTTACGAGAAGAGCGCTACCCTCTCTTTCACCGCAGCGAGCAACAACTTTGAACTGGCCATAGCCGTTGCCGTGGCAGTTTATGGCATCAATTCGGGTGCTGCTTTTGCGGCTGTCATCGGCCCGCTGGTCGAAGTGCCGGTTATGATCGGCCTCGTCAATGTCTCGCTTTGGTTTCAGAGGAAGTATTTCGTTTCAACGTCAGTACAATCACCGGGCCGTGCCGCGTGATCTGCTGCGCGAGAAAGGCGCCCCTATGCAGAGTTCGGGCTTGCCGCCGCTCACTGGACCGATGACCAGCTGATCGATTAGATGCTGGCTCGTCCCATCCGGATTAATCGCCCAATTTTGGTGACGCGGTGGGGCGTCAAGCTCAGCCAACCTCGCGGTATTGAAGATGCGCCGATGAGAGCGGTGGTGAATCCGTACATGGGCGACCCTCACGGATGCGATTGTGTGGGCTCATGCTGAGCTGCCGGAGTCCGATAAGTTTCGCTGACCAGTTTGGACAGCTCAACAAATCCGATCGGCGGGAGAGTCAGCCAAGGAACGGTGAAGATGCGTTTGGCAAGACCCTTGGACATCCGTTCCATCTGTTTGCGTTCACCGGCCAGACGCGCCGCCAGCAAGGGGTCGCGTGTGCCGGCCGCCAGAACGCTCTTGTTGAGCACCCAAGCGTAGGGCTCGATGCTGGCGCGTCGGAGGTCGTCCTGCAGGGCTGCGGCCTGCGTAACCGGGGTCACTTCCGGCAAGGTCACCAGAATGATCTTCGTGTACGCAGCGTCCTGCAGCCTCATCAAAGGCGTAACGATGTGCGCGGCGCCGTGCCCTTCGAGCCCCCGCATCATTTGCCGGTGGTAGGCGCCTGTCGCATCCATCAGCAGCAGCGAGTGTCCGGTGGGTGCGGTGTCCAGCACCACGAAGGCGCTGCGCCCTTCGCTGACGATGCGCGAGAAGGCGTGGAACACCGCAACTTCCTCGGTACACGGAGAGCGCAGATCTTCCAGCAACAACGCTTGTTCCTGGGCATCAAGACCGGGTGATTTGGCCGCCATGATCTTGTCAACGTAGCGCTGCGTTTCGACCTTCGGGTCGATGCGGTCCACACGCAACCCCGGCACCTCGCCATCCAGCGTTCCGGCAAGATGCGCTGCCGGATCAGTGGTGCTCAGGTGCACGGTTTTGCCGCGCTGGATCAGTCCAAGGGCCAAGGCGGCGGCCACCGTCGTCTTGCCGACGCCGCCTTTGCCCATCACCATGATCAGCCCATGACTGGCGGCGGCCAGTTCGTCGGCTAACGTGCCCAAGCCCTGAAGTTGCTCGACGCGGTCGACAGCCGCGGCTTCGATCGGTGCGATCGGATCCACGCCGACGGCAAGCAGCGCGCGCAAGGCCGGTAAGCCGACCGTGTCGAACGCCCGCAATGGCACACGGTCCTGCGGCAAGGCCCGCAGTGCCTGGGGCATCTCGGCCAGCGCTTGCTGGCCCAAGGCCTCGATGGCACAGGCCACCGCGTCCGTACGCTCGCTGGCGTGAAACACGCCGTTGATCGCCAGGCGCTGGTTGTTCAAGCCCAGCGCACGCAACTCTTCCGAAGTCCGTGCCGCTTCGGCCATCGCGCCTTTGTCCGGCCGGGTCACCAGGATCACAGTGGTCTGGGTCGGATCGCTCAAGGCGTCAAGCGCGGCCTTGAAGCGCCCCTCCTGCATCTTCAGTCCCGAATGCGGCCCGAGGCATGAGGCTCCGCGATCGTTGCCATCCAGAAATCCACTCCAGGCCTTGGGCAGGCTGAGCAGGCGCAAGGTGTGCCCCGTCGGTGCCGTGTCGAAGATGATGTGATCGTAGTGTTCGGCATCGCCGGACAACAGGGAAGCGAACTCGTCGAAGGAGGCGATTTCCGTGGTGCAGGCCCCCGACAATTGTTCGCGCACGGTCGAGACGTTCGGTTTCACTGGCACCGGCGGCCATCTGCGCGAGAACACGCTGTCGATAAGACTCGGCCGCGGTATCAGGGTCGATGTTCAGCACCGACAGACCGGGGGCGCCAGGTACGGGCGTGGGTGTGTTGCGAAGTTCGATCCCCAGCATCTCATCCAGGTTCGACGCCGCATCGGTGCTGACCAGCAGAACCTTCTTGCCTGCGTCCGCCAGGGTCAGGGCCGCCGCGGTCGAGAGCGACGTTTTTCCAACGCCGCCTTTGCCAGTGAAGAACAGATGTCGGGTCGGCTTGCTCAGAAATCCCATGGGGCCGGGCTTCAACCATCCTTGAATTTCGTCATGCGATGGCAGGCCGCCGCTGTGCACGATCTTGCCGTCGATAATTACGGCAGGCGTCGCGTGGACGCCATGCCGCTGTATCTCTTCGGGGTTCTGAACCTTGGTGATCTCAACCGCGACACCTAAGTCTCGGGCGACCCGCTCGATCATGCCGATCGTGACGCGGCACTTGCTGCAACCCGATCCCAAGACTTTGATTTCCATCTCGATGGCCTCACGCGCTATTGATCGGCAACGCACTCGCTTACCGTGCCCGTCGGCAGTTGAGTCACGCATTAGCCGTCAAGTCATCGACCCATTCTACGCGTGATGAGGTTTACGCGACCAAGTTGATGTGTCTACGTCATGCCGACGCGGACGCCATACGACAGAATGAAGCGCGGCCGCGTGGCAAACGTGATCGGCCGAGTGCCAACGGCGAGATAACTCAGTTGATTGACTCGCGCATGAGCTTCCGACTACTGGTCAGTGCGCCTTGCGATAGGCAATCACATAAGCAACGAGTCCCGTAACGAGACTCAGCCCGCATCCCAGAAGCATCGTTCCTGCACCCTCAGTTTCGAAAAGTTGTCCCGCGATGGCCGGCCCGAGAATCGACCCGGCACCAAGTGCCGCAGCCGGAAGGCCAGAGGCCTGCCCGCCTTTGTCTAATATCGAAACGATCCCGGTGCCGAACGTCAGGACATATGTGGCCAGACCGATGAAGACGATCGTACCGATCGCATATCCAAATCGGGTCGGCCAAACGGCAATCAATGCGAGGCCGACAAGCATCACTGCGATCGCCGCCGTCATCGAGGCTCGCCGTGCTCCGAGATCGCCAATTCCGCCAGCCATGAAGGCCACGGCACTCGATGTGGCGGTACCGATCGCAAGTATGGTCCCGGCGTACTGCGTCGTGAGGCCGGACTCGGTTGCGACTCTTCCAAGGAATGACCATCCGCCGGTGATACCCAGATAAAAGGCGCAGAGACCAAACAGAGCAACCCAAACATTGACTGGCACGCCAGCCGAGAGGCCTACGAGTTGACCCGGCCCGATGGCATTCGGTGCAGGCTTTAGCCGGCCAGGGAGGAAGATCGCGGCGAATGCCATTAGCACATTCGCCGCAACGATCAATTCGAAAACTGGGCGCACGGCGCCTGTCCCCGTGACGAATGAAGGAATCGCGTACAGGAGCAGCACGCCCGGCAGACTCCCTAGCCCCCATTGCCAGCCAAACGAACGATTCGGACTTTCGGTCCGGGAGAGCAGCGCGATCATTAATGAATACACGCCGCCGAGGCCGATGCCAGCAAGAAAAAACGTCGCGAGCGCCAGAGGAAACTCGTGCACGAACCCAATGCTCGCCAGCGCACCGAGTCCGAGTAGCAGGAAGAGCACAGCAGGCGAGCGGAGGAACAAGAAATA
>CAWHWY010000006.1:0-148976 GCA_963833155.1 uncultured Acidobacteriaceae bacterium | reverse complement strand
TTCGCGCGCAGGTCTTTCCCATCGGCGTGGACGTCGAGCGAGATCCAGAAGACCGCGGCGGCCGCCCCCACGACCGAGGCCTACCGGCGCATCGTCGCGGGCCTGCTGGGGCGGCGGCTCATCATCGGTGTCGACCGCCTTGATTACAGCAAGGGACTGGTGGAGCGCTTCCGGGCCTACGAGAAGTTCCTGGCGGCCTACCCTGAAAATCACAACGACGTGACCTTCGTGCAGATCGCGCCGCTGTCGCGCACCGACGTGCAGGAATACGAAATCATCCGCACGGCGCTGGAGCAGGCCTCCGGCCGCACCAATGGCCGGTTCGCCGATCCGGACTGGACGCCGGTGCGTTATCTGAACAAGAACGTGCCGCATGGGGCGCTGATGGGCTATCTGCGCGCGGCGAAGGTCGCCCTGGTGACCCCGCTGCGCGATGGCATGAACCTGGTGGCCAAGGAATTCGTGGCGGCACAGGATCCGGCGGACCCGGGCGTGCTGGTGCTGTCGACCCTGGCGGGGGCCGCCCGCGAGCTGACCACGCGCGCTGCTGGTGAATCCCTACGATGTGACCGGCGTGGCGGAGGCACTGCAGACGGCCCTGTGGATGCCATTGGCGCAACGGCGCGAGCGCTACGAGGCCATGATGCATGTCATCCGCGCCAATGACATTCACGCCTGGAACGAGCGCTTCATCGCGGCGCTGCAGGCGCCCGCGGCGCGAAATTTGAAGCGGGCGGGCGCGCTCTGGCCTACAATTCGAATCCTAAGACGGAACAACACATCCGCAACGGGGGTAGACATGCGCTTTGCCAGTCAAATTCGCATCAGCTGCGCGGTGACGGCTTTGCTTGCGGTTCTGGGCGCGCAGGTGGTCGCCTGGCGGACGAGAAGCCCACCGGCGAATTGTGGCAGGAGACCATGAGCATGGAGATGGCCGGCATGAGCATGCCGCCGCGCACCATGGAGGTGTGTGTTCCGCCCGGCAAGGCCCAGGAGGCGCTGTCGAAGCCCCAGGGTCCGGGCATGGGCGACAACTGCAGCCTCCAGGAGGCCAAGACCGACGGCAACCAGTTCACCGCCAAGTTCATCTGCACCGGCAAGCAGCCGGTGCAGGGCACCGTCGAGACGATCATCGAGGGGATCACGCCACGGGCACGATGACCATGTCGATGAATGGCCAGCAAATGACCATGAAGACCGACTCGCAGAAGCTCGGCACAGCCCTGCACCCCACGGACCCTGCCGGGGGCAAAGTAAGGGCTCCCGGGCGGCCTCTGCCGGGGCCGGACCCCAAGGAAATCAGGCGCTTTGCCGCGCCGCCATAGCCGCGCCGCACTTTCGGCCGGCACTTGGCATAAACTCCTAGCCCAACATTGCGGAGGGATTTGCCCATGTCTGGGACCGAAACGGTTGTGTCGCATCAGGAACTGATGCGTCTGTACGAGCAGATGCTGCTCATCCGGCGCACCGAAGAGCGCCTGCGCGATGAGAACAAGGCGGGGAACCTGCCCGGCGCGGTGCACCTTTATATAGGTGAAGAGGCGATCGCCACCGGCGTGTGCGCGAATCTGCGCGAGTCCGACATGATCACCAGCACCCATCGCGGCCATGGTCACTACCTGGCCAAGGGCGGTGACCTGAATGCCATGCTGGCGGAGATCTGGGCGAAGAGCACCGGCATCTGCAAGGGCATGGGCGGCTCCATGCACGTCGCGGATTTCTCCAAGGGCATTCTGGGCGCCAACGGCATCGTGGGTGCGGGCTTCGCCATCGCCACCGGCGCGGCGTACTCGGCGATGCTGGCGCAGGAAGGCCGGATTGTCGTCGATTTCTTCGGTGACGGCTCCTCCAACCAGGGCACGTTGATGGAGTGCCTGAATATCGCTGCCCTGTGGCAGCTGCCGCTGGTGTTTGTGTGCGAGAACAATACCTTCAGCGAATTCAGCCCGGCCAAGACCGTCACCGCCGGCAACATTGCCGATCGCGCCCGCGCCTTCGCCATTCCCACCGAGGTGATCGACGGCAATGACGTGACGGCGGTGTGGAAGGCGGCGAAGACCGCCGTGGAGCGCGCGCGCAGCGGCGGCGGCCCGAGCTTCATCGAGGCGCACACCTACCGCATCCAGGGCCACCTGGAGGCCGAGGACCTGTTCCTCGGCGGCCAGCGCTACCGCGAGCCCGAGGAAATCGAGAGCTGGAAGAAGCGCGGCCCGATTGAGTTCACGCGCCAGCAGCTGGAGGCCGGCGGCCCTGCTGCCGTCGCGCAGCTGCAGGAAATCGAGGCGCGGGTGATGGCCAAGGTCGATGCGGCCGTGCGCTTCGCGGTGGAGAGCCCGCCGGCCGATGACAGGCGGAAGATTGCCAATGAGGACGTTCGCACTGCCCGGCCCGGGCGCGAGAGGTGCGCCGTGCGTTGTCGGGTCGGTGATGCGCGCCGCAGGAGGCATAGTTTCCCTAACTCAACTTGCTGAACTTCGAACCGTCATCGGCGGTGTCAGGATCCTTGGGCGCGTCAGGATCCTGGGGATTGGCGTCCCGGGCCGATCCCGCCGCTCCACCGCTGTTTATCAATACCATCGTACCCTGAATCGTTACTCCTGCCGGGCCAATATCCACGAACCCACCCGGACCTTTCAACGAAAGCTGCATTCCAGCCTCGAGGATGAGTGTCATGCCTGACTTGACGTGGATCGTCTTAACAACTTCCCTTACCCACTCCTGCCCGATCTTCTCGTCCACTGACTTGCCGACTTGCAGCGAGACACTGCCACCTATTTCGGTTTTCTGGTCTCCATTGACAGTGAGGGATTCGTCTCCGTCGACGGCTTCCAAGTGCTTGCCCTTGACGTGCGAATGCTTGTCCGCCTCGACCAGTTCGTGCTGCTCGTTGTGCACGATCAGGTGGCGATCGTTCTTGACGTATTCGCGAGAGTCGTTCTCGACGTTGACATCCATGTCCTTTTCGGCATTCATGAAGATCTGCTCGCTGCCCTTCTTGTCCTCAAAGCGGAGTTCGTTGTAGTTTGCGCTCCCGCCTCCTTTGGAGCTGCGGGATTGAAAAGTACTGACAGTCTGGTGATCCGGTAGGGTGTAGGGAACAACTTCGTCGGCGTTGTACACACGCCCGGTGATAAGCGGCCGGTCGGGATCGCCTTCTAGGAAATCGACGATGACTTCTTGCCCGATGCGAGGGATCCACATGGCGCCCCAGTTCTTGCCGGCCCACGGCTGGGAGACGCGAATCCAGCAGGAGCTCTTATCGTCTTTCTTACCCTGACGGTCCCAGTAGAACTGCACCTTTACCCGGCCGTACTTGTCCACCCAGATCTCTTCCCCGGACTTGCCGACGACCAGGGCCGTCTGCGGCCCCTGAACAAACGGCTTGGGCGTGACGCGAGGCGGACGGAAGGGCACATTGGCTTGAATGCACGTGAAATGGTTCGAATACCGCTCGTCGGCAGAATGGTCACCGAAGCTGTAGGAACTGCCAGCGGACGCCACGTGCTGAACCTCTGTCAGCACATAAGAGTCGTTCATGTCTTTGCGGTAATGGTCTTCGAGGGTGAACTTGTAGCCTGAGGAGAAGGCCCGGCAGCCACTCGACCCGTTGACCACCAGGTGGCCGGCCTCCTCTTCCTGCATGCGAACTCCGGCCAGGGTCTTACCCTGCGACCGGTTCAAATACTCGCCGGGGTAATCGTAGATTTCGAACTTGCTGTTGCCGCCTACGTTCACCACGGTAGGTTCATCGGCGAAGAGATTCGCGCTGGGAGTTTCGAAGTTGTAATCGGTCAGAGAGTACTTACCGGTGCGCAACTCCTGCTCCATTTGCCAGCCGGTGACTACGTCTTCCACATCCAAGCTGCCGGCATTGAGATTGTAGTGGGCCGTTGCTTGTTTGGGACAAGGCTGATGCACGCTCTCGGAGTCAGCCAATACCAAGGTATGCTTGCCGTCCTGATGCTCGAAGAAATAAAAAATGCCGTACTGTTCCATGAGACGTGAAACAAAATTGAAGTCGGTCTCGCGATACTGGACGCAATACTCACGCTGATCATAGCTGGCAGTCAGTGACAGTTTGTAGTCCTTGAAGCCACGACTCTTGAAGACCTCCTCGATAATGTTAGGGATGGTCTTTTCCTGAAAGATGCGGCAGTCAGCAATGCGGGTAAGGAACCAGAGCCAAGGCACAACCTCCATCTGATAATTGGTGAACCGGACATCGGAGCCGCTCTGGGCAAATCGGCTTACAAATCCGTTGAAGTAGCGGGGGCTATTATCGGCCAGGGTGACCCGGATGGTAACGTTCTGCCCGATGATGTCCTTGAAGGAAATGGAGTCCTTTTCGGAAGCCAGGTCCAGGTGAAAGCTGAAAAGCCGGGAAATGCCCTCGCGTCCTGTGAATCCCTGCAGCAGGAGCACGTCCTTCCCGAGGGAAGTATCAATCGCGATTAGCCGGTTTTCCTGTGTATAAGGCATGCTTTCAACCCGGAGTGCCACCAAACGCTGCCGCTGCCCCGATCTACGACGCTCAACGCCGGCTCAATATCATGCGTACTCAAACTGCCCCTCGTTGCCGATGCCCACATGGACCGTCTTCAGCTTCTCGCCTTCCGCCATGCGGCCCAGCAACAGTCGTGAGATGTCGGGCAGCAGGGAGTTGGTCAGAATGTTGTCCACGTTTCGGGCGCCGCTCTCGACTTCCGTGCAACGGTGTGCGACCTCCTCAATCAGTGTATCTTCATAAGTCAAGCCGATCTTGTGGTTCTCCTGAATGCGCCGCTGAATCTTGTTGAGCTTGAGCACAATAATCTTCTTGAGCGCCTCATCCCGGATCGGATAATACGGCACTACAACCATACGACCCAGGAAAGCGGGTTTGAAAATTTTGTTCAAATCAGGTTTGAGCGCCTGAACCAAGCCATGCGGACTCGGAGTTGTCTCGGGATCGGCGCACAGCTTCATCATCTGGTCGGTACATGCATTGGTCGTCAGAATGATGATGTTGTTTTTGAAGTCGATTTGCCGGCCCTCTCCATCTTCCATCCATCCCTTGTCAAAGACCTGATAGAAAAGTTCCAACACATCGGGATGGGCCTTCTCAACTTCGTCCAACAGCACGACCGAATAAGGACGCCGGCGGACCGCTTCGGTTAACACCCCGCCCTCGCCGTAGCCGACATATCCGGGAGGCGATCCCTTCAAAGTCGAGACTGTATGAGCTTCCTGAAATTCTGACATATTGATCGTAATCAGGTTCTCCTCGCCTCCGTAAAGCAGATCGGACAAGGCGAGGGCCGTCTCGGTTTTCCCGACGCCGCTTGGCCCAACCAACATGAAAACCCCAACCGGTTTATTCGGGTCATCGAGACTTGCCCGGGCGGTCTGAATCCTCTGGCTAATCACGTCGAGAGCGTGTGATTGCCCAATCACGCGATTGCCCAGCATGTCCTGCAATGACAAGATAGTTGCGATCTCATCCTTCATCATCTTGCCGACTGGAATCCCGGTCCAGCCTGAGATGACTTCCCCGACAATCTGCGCGTCTACACACACACGGATCAGGCCCGCCTCGCCCTGCAGCGCCGAAAGCTCGTGCTCCAGTACAGAGAGTTGGGACCGCAGCTCGGCGGGATCGGGCTGGACTTCAGGGGCTTCGGCAGTGGCTGCGGCGGTAACGGCAGTAGACTGCGAAGTGGCTGGCGCGGCTGGAATGGAAACATCCGGTGATGAAGGAGGCGCCGCCGCAATGTCCGTGCCGCGGCCATCCCCCGACGCGCCACCCTCCAGCTTTATTCGGATGTCACGAATCCGAGTGACGAGGTCGCGTTCCTTGTCCCACCGCTCGCGCAGGATTACAAGCCGAGCCTCAACCTCCGACTTCTTCCTGGCCAACTCTGTCAGTCTTTCTTCGTGGTCGACGCCAACCGCAGCCTCTCGCTGCAGGATGCGCTGCTGCACTTCCAAGTCGTCGATCAGCCGAACGGCGTCTTCAATTGCCGGCGGAGTCGTGCTCTGCCCCAGCGACAGACGAGCACATGCAGTATCCAGTACGCTAACTGCCTTGTCCGGCAGCTGCCGCCCAGCCAAATATCTGTTGGACAACCGCACGCCACCGGCTACCGCTTCATCCAGGATGCGTACCTTGTGGTGCTTCTCCAGTGAGCCGACGATACCGCGCATCATCACCATGCATTGGGGCTCGGTCGGTTCCTCAACCTTTATCACCTGAAAGCGCCTGGCAAGAGCGGCATCCTTCTCGAAATATTTCTTGTACTCTGACCAGGTGGTGGCAGCGATGGTGCGTAACTCGCCGCGAGCCAGTGCGGGCTTCAGCAAGTTGGCGGCGTCGCCCTGTCCGGCCTGCCCGCCCGCCCCGATCATGGTGTGAGCTTCGTCAATGAAAAGCACAATCGGCGTTGGCGAAGCTTTCACCTCTTCAATCAAACCCTTCAGCCGGTTTTCGAATTCGCCCTTTATGCCGGCGCCAGCCTGTAAGAGTGCAAGATCAAGGGTCCGGATCGTAACGTTCTTCAGCGGAGGAGGAACATCGCCCTGCGCGACGCGCAGAGCAAATCCCTCCACCACAGCTGTCTTCCCCACTCCCGCTTCACCGGTCAGGATCGGATTGTTCTGCCGGCGTCGGGTCAAGATGTCAATGATCTGACGGATCTCAAAATCTCTCCCCAGAACAGGATCGAGCTTTCCGAGTCGAGCGTTTTCGGTCAGGTCCACCGTGTACTGTCTAAGGCTTGGCGTCTTGCCGCCCTTAGCGTGTGCTGGGATGGCCTCGCCTGTCCCCTCTGTGAGTGCCTCGGTTGTCTCCTCATGGGAACCGGCCACGATGGACAGGAAGTCTTTGCGAAGGGCTTCGCTTTGTATCTTTTGAAACTCGCGGCTGATTTCCCTGACGAGTCGAGACAGGTCTTCGTCAGCAAGCAGTGCAAGAACGGTGAAGCCAGTACGGATCTGACCGGCGTTGTAGTCGATCGATCCAATCGTCCAAGCCTCGGTCAACATCTTTAGAAGAGTCGGACTCAGTGCGGGCGTTCGGGCATTTCCCGACTTCAATTTATCCAAGCTCCGCGTCAGTTCGGCTGCAAACCGGGACTTGTCGACACCGAAGTGCTGCGTAATCTGACTGAAATCACTGTCCGATACGTCCAGCAGTTTCATCAGATAATGCTCAATCTCGATGTCGTAGTGCGTACGGGAAAGACAAAGTCCCGCCGCTGCTTCGAGCGCCGAGCGCGCTGTATCGTTTAGCTTGCCAATTAACGATTTCAGATTCAGGCCCATGACGGTTTTCCCTTTATAGCTGAAGAATCGTGTCTCCAGGGTCCCTGTCGAGTGGTCTCGACTTCAGCCAGGTAACCCAGCCTAAACGTGGCGGAATATCCGCCCTCATAGCCGATGTCGCAGCCAGGCACCTCTTCGCGATCGAGAAGGAGTTGAACCTCAAAGTCAAACTCGTCGTTGGAAAAGAACCTGGTAATTGCTCGGAGCGGCTCGAAGGCGCTGCCATCGGGAAGAAAGTCGCAATATTGAGTGAGCGCCATCGGTCCCAGTTTTATTCGCACCCGCGATTGCTGGTCCCAAATCTCGTCCCCGACAACGGCGCCTCTGCCAAGTTGTTGTGAATCTCCGCTGTCTTCTTTCATGCAGCACTGGGTACTGCGATCCAGACGGTACCATGCACCGGTAAACTGTTCAACTTCGACCGGCACTTCGAAATAGTCGCGGAGGATCGCCTCCAGAGCGGATGCCGAACGTGATTGTTCGCCCAACAGGGCAACATAGTGCAGGAGAGCGTCATCAGCGAACCGCCTGGCGCTCCTGGAGTCCTGCGGTGCCTAATCCGATCAGGTCAAGCAGGTGATGGGTGAACCGGTCTTCTTCGCCGAGCCGGTAAGTAACGGGAAAGCGATACTTCTCCCACGCCCTGATAGAACAGAGAAATCATGCGATGGTTGAAAATATCCAGAAAGGATTGAAGGGTCTTGTCCTTGGCCCGCAGCCGTTCGAGTATGAGTTCGCTGTACGCGTAAGGAAGAACTCCCATGGGACCGGTCAGGCCCATGAAATTCACCTTCATCTGCGGGGGAGAGTCGTTTTGCCAACGAATCTCCTGAATCTGGCTGGCGGGAAAGGCTAATTCGTTGTTGACACTGAAATGAACGGCTTCGTCCTCAGGATTGGAAAACCGGCCGACCGGTTGGCAATCGCTGCCGAAGGCGCTGGAGCAATGTGACCGCCTGAAAGAATTCAAACGAGCACGCGTCTTCTCGCAAGATCTCTTCCATCAGAGAACGGTTCAGATCAGGATCTTCCGTCCGGCCCGCGGTAACCATTCGTGCAGGTTCTCCTTTCTTTGAGGAGTGGTCACAACCAATTGGGTAAAGCTGTTCAGCGAAGCGCTCAGGCCAAGAAAGTGCTCCAGAACACTCGCAAAAAGAAAGACGCCGCCGCCCACAAATTGTCCTTCATCAAGCTGCAACTCCACACGGGTCCCTCGCGCAAAGGCAATGCCGTTTTCAGAAGACACGCGGGCGAAATGTGGACTACTTTTTACCCGGAGAACACTGTCGATCACATTTTGCGAATAGGCTGACTGACCAATGTCGTACAAACGGAGCACCTGTTTAAGTGCCTCCGTTCCTTCCTGGACCAACGAAAGATAGTTGAGCGAAAGGTGTGAAATCAGACGCCACAAGGCGCCCTTCCCGGAAGGGGGCCGAATGGTACGCGTCGGCTTGCGAAGGGCCACGATGCTCTTGATCGACGAAGCGCCCTCCAGTTCGAAATCGCCTTCCTCATTGCCAAATGGAAGACGAGAGGGCAGATCGCGATTGGTGCAAGAAGTCCGGATCGAGAGGATATTGGCTTCAGGATTTACCGGCCGCATGGACAAGTCGATCAGCGACAGAAACATGTCGCGTCCCCTCGTCGTTTGGCCGTATCGAGGGACGTCTTCTTGCCAGCCAAAAGCACTGCTGCTTCCCGCCGCGGGCCGAATGCCGCAGAGAGTAAAAGGACTCGTAATTTGTGGTTTGCTGCGTCGCGGTGTTGATACAAGCCACCTCATCGACGGAGAAAACCTCGGTCGCATAGGGCCGCCGCACGTCCGGAACGACCGGATACTCGTACCTGCGCTGGTTCAGTTGAATGGGTTCGGCAACCTGCGTAAACAGGTTGACCACCGGCGAGCAGCCTAGGCGAAATGTTTTCTTCGAGAGCTCCAGTTCCAGTCGTTGCCGCCGGTCCTCTCCTTCGACATCCGAGATGAGGAATATGAACTCCACCGCCTGCTTCGGCCCGGACGCCCAAATAGGCCCAAGATCCGTTAGATCGACAAAGAAGAACTTCTCCGGAAAGGAGAAATACTCCATCAGCAGGTGATGACCCACGAAGGACCGATGAGAATACGGCATCATGCCCTCGTCTTCCGCGAAGCCGACCGCCCGCAGCGACGTGGCAGGCAACGTGATAGGAGCGACCTTGGAGCCGGGGGTAGGGTCCCGAACCAGGATGCGATTCAGCCTGCTGAACAGCAGTTCATAGAGAATGTTGATAAAGCCGCCTTCGCCATCGAGATAAAACCGCAGGCGGTCGATCTTCAAGTCCTGGAAAGTCACGTCGGGAGCGCAACGCAGTTCAACGCGCACCGCGCCGGAGCGAATCGCTGGCCTTCACGGGCGGCTGCAGCCGGCTGGGCGGCTTCCATTCCGCAGCGGTTACGGAAACCGGCCACAGCGTTGTGTCGTAACACGTCCGAAAGGTACACGGGACGCCGCCCACCGGTCGCGATTGCAATACAGCGTCACGTTCGATCGGCAAGCCGCTGGTCAGTTTGCCTTTTTCCGGGTCCAACTGAAACTCAACGATGGACATCGAGGGAATGGGACGGACCAGCTGCGGGTAGATGACCGTCAGCAGCGCTTCACTGATTTCGGGAAATTCGTCATCAATCTTCAGGTGCACACGCGCAGCCAGAAAAGCAAAGGCCTCGAGCAATCGCTCAACGTGCGGGTCCTCGCATTTTGTGGGCTCCAAGGACAAGGCGCGAAGCAACCTTGGGGTGCTTCTCTGCAAACTGTACGGACATCTTACGGAGATAGTCCAGCTCCCGCTCATAGTAGAGAAGCAGATCATCTCGCATTGGCGTCTCCCGTCAACCGGCAAACACCGCTCCTCAACTCGATGACTGTATCGAAAGAAACTGGTTCAGGAGTTGGATCCATCAAGAGCATGGCTTCAATTCGAAGCCGAAACCGCTGCAGCCCGACGGTCGGATTCTCCTGGGGAACAAGGCGCACATTGGCCAATCTCGGCTCAAACAGCTTGATAGCGGCGAGCAGGTGCCGCAGCAGTTTTGACTGGTCTGCCGGCGAGGCCATGGTGTAGGTCGAGAAGTCCGGCAGCCCATAAACATAGAGCGAGCGGTTCACCTCTTTCAAGGATTCATCGGGTTCCTGAAAATTGCGGCGGGTGTTCAGCAGCCATTCCAGATCGCGGCGTGCGGCGTTCTTCAACAGGCGAACCGACTGAGCGCGGCTTAGCGGCGCTTCGACCAGACTGTTGGGCTCCTGGTCGATCAGGCGATCCAAAACAGAGAGTGTGACCGTAACGTCGCCCTGGGTTCGTGACATTTCGGTTATCCTGTGCGCAGCGCTCGAACTGGGTCGAGCCGGCAAACGCGCTCGAAGAGCTTTTGGCGTTCGCCGGCATTGTCCTGCACTCTCTTGCTGACTCTCATGATGGTGTCCAGAGCGGCAGCGACCATTTCGCTGTCTTCCCAGTCATCCAGCTTGTGGGTTTCGATTAATGCTGCCACGTCATCAATAAGCGGCTGAGCGATGGCGTCATTGCCGGCTTCGACACAGAGCTGAACCAGTTGCAAGGTCCGCTGAAAACGGCCCCTCCCAGATCGTTGCCGGGCGATCTCCGCGCGCATGATCTCGAAGCCCTTCTGAGGATTTCCCGCCCTGACGGCCTCTTGCGCTAGCACATAGGCATCCGAAGCCTTTTCCAGCCACGAGGGTACCGCATTGTGACTGCTCGAAGCCGGCTCAGCACTGCCGTCGTCCGATGACGGAAGCCGCGGGGCCGGCGCCTCCATCAATTCCTTCAGCCATGCTCGCGTCTCGGCGTTAGCGGCTGGCGTGTCATCGAGCAGATTGGCATCCAAGAGATGCGGCACATCATGCAGAAGCGTTCTCAGCTCTGACCGGATGGCAGCAGCGATAGGCTCGTACTCACTGCCCAGTGCGATGCAGGCCGCCACCACCAAACGCTGGAGATCCAACCACGCCCGGCTGCACGGCAAAGACATGGCGTTCTCCGCAGTTTCCAGCAGCTCATTCCATTTCTTGCTGAGCGCCAAGCGTTTTACATGCTGTCGAAGCTCGGTTGGCGGAGCTTCCAGAAGGCTGCTATCGGAAAGCTGCGACGATGCCCGCAGTTCACCCCAACGCAGACCTCTCATCAATAAGTATGGCGCCGGGCTGTGCGGCTCTCGTTTGCGAAGCAGCGCGGCGGCGTGCGCTATCGCCGCGATTGTCTCCCGACGCTCTGGAGGCTCGGAATTGGCCAACGGAATGACGATCGCAGGGGCGGCACTGACAGCCGCCGGCCGCAGCACCGGGAGCGCTCACAGTCACCAGCCTCGGCCGTGGGTGTTTCTTCCACAGGGTCCGGCTCGGTCTCTCTCTTCTTTTCAAGCAAGCGCATGAACGGTGTGGCGGACCTCCTCCAGCGCGACCTTCAGCCGGCCGAAGGACGGGGCGGCATTGCCCGAATTTTTCCGTACACAATTCGTCAAGGCTCTTGAGAGCGCTCAAGCAAGCATCCAAATCCTTTTCCGACTGCAGATAAAAGGCCTTTGGGGTCTCGGCAAAGGCCTTATCGAAGGCCTCCGGAGCCAGTTTTCCCTCCGCCAGCATTTTGGCCCGACTTTTCTTTTCGTTGTCGGTCTGCGCATGCTCCTCGTACCCGACCAACCTGGCACTCCTTGAACTTGAACCAGTCGTACCCAGCACGGACGAGTGGAATGCTTTTCAAGGGAATCTCGAGGGACGTTCCCAGCCAGTCCAAGGGTGCGGCGCGCAGTTCCGCGTCGCCATCTTCAATCGGAGGGTAGAGTCCATCCCAGAACCGGGCAACCAAACCGTGACAAAGCGCGAAGCCTTGGCGAAGGCCAGAAAAGCCTTCTGTATGAAGCAGCGCTTCAGTCAGCCATGCGGCCAATTGAAGGTCCTTGGTTTTAGTCGCCAGGCCTTCTTGGGTGAGATTGATGACGAGAGCGAAGTCGGCAACCTTGCGTTCGTGCTGCCATTCACCCTGCGCGAGTTCGTCATCCTGGCGTCGCGCTTCTTTGATCTTGTCGTAGAGCAACAGTTCGGAATCGTAGCGAACATCTACGCCGCTGGGGTTCTCACCGGCAATGGGTTCCAATAGATCTTCGCGCAGCGGCATGGGGTAGCATCCAGATCAGTTTGCCGCGGCCGGACTGGCCGCTTGCTCAACCGAAAACTCCAGCGAACGTATCTCGAGGAAAGGAACTTCCTCGCCATCGACCAACCAGATCTTCTGGCCTGAAGGATATTGGTTTCCTTCGTCATCGGCGGCCCAATCTGTCACTCGACCGAGCCACACGGCCTCATCGGGATGCTTCCAGGAAAAGGGATAGATCGCCGGGATAAGCACTTCACCAAGCTCGGTACCCTGAAAAGATGGTCCGGCGCGAACCATGGCCGGCCTCCACAGGGTGTCGCGCAGCCGAGTTGGAGGCCCCATCTCGAGCGAGGCAACATGTTCGAACGGAATCCACAGATACGCGCCGGCAGCGAACACTTCCAGCCGAGCGCCCAAGTCAGGATCGGCGTCGCGCAGGGAGTGAAATGGCCGCCCGTTCAGCGTTCCGCCCGGAGAGGCAGCCGGAGTGTGCCGGGAAAACTGCTGCTTTTCGAAAATCTCGTGTCGCGTTTTTTCGGCGTGCAGCGCAGCATAATAGAGGACGGCACCCAACTCTGCCTGGGCGCCGCCCTGCGCCAAAACGCTCAATTGTTTTTCCGCGCGATCGTAATCACCCGAGAAGCACAAAAGTTCGAACAGGAAAGTCCGCTGCCCCACGTCCGTGGGGTGGTCGCGAAGATAGGCGGTCAATTGCCTCTCCGCTTCGCGCACCTTGCCTGCATCGAAAAGTTGCTTCGCCGTCACCGCGCTCCATCAATGGCTACTTACCACGGCTTGACTTTAAGCAAATCAAAGCCTTTGTCAATAAAGCCCTTAAGCTTTCCACCCTCTTCTGGGTTGTAGCTTACTTTCACCTTATCGAAAGCAAACGAGATCGACTCCGTGGGATTCTCGCTCGATCCTGAATGCTGGATGGAGGTAATCAGGGCGTTCTCCATGTGGACCTTGAAATAGTCCTCCTGCTGATCGCCCATGGGTTTATCGTAAATCAGGTCCACAGTCTTCAAGACATTGCCGGTGACGCAGTCGTCAAACAACAGCGGCGACGTCTTGTCGAGGACCTTCATGACCGTGAGGTTATGCACATCAGCCCGGCCCACACGCGACTCAGCGCCTGCGGATCCGGGACCAATGACGTGCTGCATGGAGGCGCCAAAGCTAAAGGACAGGATGTCAATGTGATCCTGTTTGCTCGTGCTGGCGCCCGGCCGACCATCGATCTTCAAATATGCATTTACTGCCATCCCAACATCTCCTTTCACGCGAACGTTCTAACTGCGAACAATCGAGGGAACTCTGTTTGTGGACCGGCGGACCTGCACGGCCCGCCGAACCCGCCGCGTACGCTTACTTGGCCGGAGCGGGAAGTTCTGCAACCAACCGCAGTGAAACCGTAAGCTCGTCCAACTGGAAGTGGGGGCGCAGGAAGGCAACGGCCCGGTAAACGCCGGGCTTCCCTGGCACCTCAGAAACATCGATTCGTGCTTCTCTCAACGGACGTGCCGCCTTGGCCGCCGGCGATGCCGAATCATCCGGGGTCACGTACCTCGTAATCCACCGATTCAAGAAGGTTTCCGCCTCCTCCCGCGACATAAAGCTGCCGATCTTGTCGCGCATCATCGCCTTCAGATAGTGCGCGAAACGAGAGCAAGCCATGAGGTACGGCAATTGTGCCGAAAGCCGCGCGTTGGCGTTTGCGCTGTCCGTGTCATAGAGCTTCGGCTTCTGACAGCTTTGGACGCTGAAAAAAGCGGCATAGTCGGTGTCCTTGCAGTGAACCAGAGGGACAAAGCCAAGATCCGCGAGCTCCTTCTCCCGCCGATCGGTGATTGGAACCTCCGTCGGACACTTCATCGCCAGATCACCCTCATCGGTATAGAAGTTGTGGGTCGGCAGACCTTCCACCAATCCCCCACCCTCGACGCCCCGCATAGCCACGCACATCCCATACAGGGAGAAGGAGTTCGTCATCCGCGTACCGAGTGAGTAGGCAGCGTTCATCCACAAGTACTTGGAATGATCTGTCCCATCCACGTGCTCTTCGTAGCTGAACTCATCGATCGGTTTGGTTTCTTTGCCATAGGGAAGGCGCGCCAGGGTCCTGGGCAGGCACAGCGCTACGTATCGGGAGTCTTCGCCCTGACGGAACGACTTCCACTTCGCGTACTCCGTGCTGTCAAAGATTTTTGCCAAGTCGCGCGGCGCATCGAGAGAGGTAAAACTCTCCAGATTGAAAAGATCCGGGGCAGCGGCACTGACAAACGGCGCGTGCGCCTGCGCCGGCAACATGGGAAATGCCTTCCAGCAGCGCCATGTCCTCGGGATGCTTGCCGAACTCATAATCGCCGATCAGCGCTCCGAATGGAGCGCCGCCGAATACCCCGTACTCCTCCTCATAAACCTTCTTGAAAAGGGCGCTCTGGTCGAACTCGGGCGCCTTCTCAATATCTCGCAACAACTCCTTCTTGCTGACGTTCAAGACCCTGATCTTGAGGCCGACGCCGGTCTCGCTGTGGTCCATCAAGTGTTTCAGGCCGCGCCAGGAGCCTTCCAACTTCTGAAAGGCAGCGTGGTGAACAACCTCATTCAACTGGATGGAGAGAAGGTGATCGATCTGCGCAATGCGCGCGTTAATCATCATCTCCGCGTCCTTGGCCACGGTCATGGACCCTTCGAGAACCTGGGCGACAAACTCCTTGACCAGGTCCTTGCCGCGGTCCCGCGCCCGGGCATCGGCCCCGAACCGCCCTTGCTCGACGATCTGATCGAGTAGTCCTTTTTCCTGAGTCTGCGCCTCTGCCGCTGCAGACTTCTGCGCCTGGCGCTGGATTAGCCATTGGGCTTTTCCTCCTTGGTCCCGATCTCCTGTTTCAGCTTGTCCAACTTTTCGGTGTTGCCGACAGCGTCGAGCAACAACTCTTCGAGTTTGTCGTTGCCCTGCAGTGTTCCACGCAGGTCCGCCAGCCGCGTCCGCAGATCGAGCAATTCCTTCAACGGCTTCACCTGTTTGGCCACATTGCCGGGTTCGAAGTCGTCCAGCTTCTTGAAATGCAAATCGACCTTAAGCTGCGGAGCGTTCGGATCGTCGCTGAGCTTGTTCTCAACCGCATACGACAGGTGGGGTCTCATGCCCTCAAGCACAGAATCGAAGTTGTCGGGATTGACTTCCACGAACTTGCGGTCCTTGAGTCTGGGGAGTGGCTGTTCGGGATTGCCGGTAAACTCTCCCAGCACTCCAACCACAAAAGGCAGTTCTTTCAGCTCGATTGCTCCGCCAATCTCCACATCGTAGGTAATCTGAACTCGCGGGGGACGCACACGATCCAACTTGTGTTGTGCGCTCGTTCTGGCCATAGTATTCCTCTTCCCGGGAGGTTCATGCTTCCGGACACTCCCGCTCGGTAGTTTAGCGCCGTACAAGTTTCGGGGGAAACTGGTTACTAAGGCGACCCCCAAAACTGGAGCACCGCCTGCTTGGCGGGCCATGCTTGCTCTCCCGCCCGAATTTAGGTAGTGGCCTTTAGTACCATGCTCCTTTGCACTTGTCAAGGGTCTTGCAGGTTTCTGTCGTTAGCACATGATATGTCCGGTTGAATTAGCACATGAAGTGTCCGCTGGGCAGGCGGCAAGGGTAAGAGAGCATGGAGGACATGATCTCTTACAGCGAGGCCGCCATGGAGCGGGCCATGAAAGTAGAAGAAGTGATTTTGCGAGCCATTGCCAGGAAGATCACGTGGTGGCAGGCGGCAGAAATCATCGGCATCAGCGACCGGGCGATGCGGCGTTGGCGGCAACGCTACGAGCAGTTTGGGATTCGCGGTCTGTATGACCGGCGGCGGGGCAAGCCCTCACCCAAGCGGGTGCCGTTGGCGGAGGTGGAGAAGGTATTGCAACTGTACCGGGAGAAGTATTTCGACCTCAACGTGCGCCACTTTCACGAGAAGCTGGTGGCCGAGCACCAAGTGAAGCTGAGCTACAGTTGGGTAAAGGGCTTGCTGCAAGGGGCGGGTCTGGTGGCCAAGGGGCGCAAGCGCGGAGCGCATCGCAAGCGGCGGCCACGGCGCCCGTTGCCCGGCATGCTGCTGCACGTGGACGGCAGCCGGCATCGCTGGTTTCAGGACGAACGCTGGTACGACCTGATCGTGATTCTGGATGACGCCAGCAGCGCGATCTACTATGCGCAACTGGTGGAGGAAGAATCGACGGCCACGGTGATGGCGGCGCTGTGGGAGGTGATCGAGCGACAGGGCCTGTTCTGCGCCTTGTACAGCGACCGGGGCAGTCATTTTTGGCTGACGCCGAAGGTGGGCGGCAAGGTCGATCCCCATCGGCTGACGCAAGTGGGGCGAGCGCTGCGCGAGTTGGGAGTGCAGATGATTCCCGCCTACTCGCCGCAGGCGCGCGGACGCAGCGAGCGCAACTTCGGGACCTGGCAGGGACGCTTGCCCCAGGAGCTGCGGCTGCGCGGGATCCAGACGGTGGACGAGGCCAATCGCTTTCTGCGGGAACACTATGTGGCCGAGTTCAACCGTCGCTTTCAGGTGGCGCCGGCGCAGCGGGGCAACGCGTTTGTGGCTTGTCGGCGCAAGGACCTGGACCTGGTGTTCGCGCAGCAGTACGAGCGCACCGTGAACCGCGACAACACCGTCAGCTTTCAGAATCTGAACTTGCAGATCGAGCGCGTGCGGTGGCGAGCCACCCTGGCCGGCTGCAATGTCACCGTGCACCAGCACCTGGACGGGACGATTAGCCTGACGTACGGGCCGCATCGGCTGGGCCATTACACGGCCCAGGGCGTGGCTGTTACTTCAACTCCCACTGCGATGAAACCAGCGGTGGAAAAGACGCCGGGTGGAAAAGTCCCAAAGCTGACTTTTCCACCCGGCTTGGAAATCCCGCTGACGGCGCGGGATTCCCAATTTCCCACCGCCCCGACGACTACGGTTATATGAACAAAAACAAAAACCTAAAAACCGGACATTTCACTTGCTACAAAAAGCGGACATTTTCACTTGCTACGAACAGGGTCTTGCAGGTTTCCACCAAATTCCCCTTTCGGACCGCCGAAGCAGCACGAAAGGGGAGCACTTTCCTCGCCCAGCAAAACCGCGCACACAAAGCGATGGCTCGCAACCATAGCTCTATGCCCTGAGTCACGGTCGGGAGCCTCTGGCTCGGTCCACGCTTTCGTCCAATGGTTCTTCCTTTCGGAAGCTTGTCGCCGCGCGTTGTATAGTGCAAATCGCGTGCCAACCTAGCAGCCCGTGGTGAAAGTCTGGATACCTGTACGAAAAAAATTTGAACGATCCACAGCCTTTGTTTCTACAATGCGCGCATGGCAATGGGCACGCGCAAGCAGCGGGAGAAGCAAGAAGACATCTGGATCGCGCATACTGAGTTGGCGTCGGCGCCTGGACATCCGTTCTATCAGCGACTGAATGAGTTACTGGAGGCAGAGAGCTTCGACGAGTTTGTCGAGGGCCGGTGTGCGAAGTTCTATGCGGCGAAGTACGGCGGCCGTCGCTGACGCCGGGGATCTGCTTCCGGTCACTACTGATCGGGTATTTCGAGGGCATCGACAGTGAACGCGGGATTGCCTGGCGGTTGGCGGACTCACTGGCGCTGCGACGGTTTGTGGGGATCGGGCTGGACGAGTACACGCCGAACCACTCGACGATTTCGCGCACGCGGCGGCTGATCGATGTCGATACGCATCGCGGGGTATTTGGCTGGGTGTTGAGTTTGCTGGCGGATCGTGGATTGCTGAAGGGCCAGCGGATCGCCATCGATGCCACCACGCTGGAGGCCAACGCGGCGATGCGCTCGATCGTGCGCCGGGAGACGGGGGAGAGCTACGAGGAGTTTCTGCGCGGGCTGGCGAAGGCCTCCGGCATGGAGACGCCAACGCGGGAAGACCTGGCACGGTTGGACCGCAAGCGCAAAAAACGCATGTCCAATAAGGAGTGGAAGAGTCCTGCGGACGGGGATGCGCGGATTGCGAAGATGAAGGATGGGCGCACCCATCTGGCGCACAAAGCCGAGCATGCCGTCGATCTGGACACGGGCGCGGTGGTGGCGGTCACGCTGCAAGGCGCTGACCAGGGCGACACGACGACGCTGGAGGAGACGCTGAGCGAAGCCGGGATAGCGGTGGCGGAGTTAGTCGGACGGGAGGCGGAGCTGCGGCCTCACGATAAGCCCAAGGTGAATGTCCATGGGATTGAAGAGTTGGTCGCGGACAAGGGCTATCACAGCGGCGCGGTGGTCGAACGGGTGAAGTCGTACGAGGTGCGCAGCTACATTCCGGAGAAGCAGCAAGCCGGACGACGTAACTGGCAGGGCAAGCAGGCGGAACAACAGGCGGTATACCAGAATCGGCGGCGCGTGCGGGGCAGCTACGGCAAGAGCTTACTGCGGCGGCGCGGGGAACTGGTGGAACGTAGTTTTGCGCATTGCTACGAGACGGGCGGTATGAGGCGCACGCACCTGCGCAAACACCAGAATATTCTAAAGCGGCAACTGATCCACGTGGGAGCCTTCAACCTAAGCCTGATCCTGCGCCAGTTGCTGGGTGCGGGCACGCCGCGGGAGTGGAGAAACCGCGGTGGCATGCTTCTATTGCTCGTTTATTTCCTGCTCACGCGCCGGGAGGCTCGGAATCAACTTTATAGAAGCTGTAACTCTATCTCCCGCGCGAAATCCTTAGTGGGACTACGAAGCCGACCATGCCGCTGGCCGTACCCAAAATCAACTGCTTGCACCACAGGCTCCTAGGGCGATGCGGTTCATTTTTTGCGGCCTTGTATTTGCAATGACATACACCAGTGAAGAGTGGGATGAAGGAATCGGCGGGTTGTTCTCGGCGTGGAGGAGCTATCCGAACGGATAGCGTAACTATCCGTTGCGTTAGGGCACGCAATGATCGGTCACGCACATACCGCCGGGGCCTCGCATGTGCTGCTCGCAAACCTTGCGGCAGCCATCGCATCTCTTAGTCTCAGAGTGTAGTATTCTCAGACGTTTTCCCTGTGGCTGAGGCTGCACCATGCGCCTATGGCCGAGTCGGGGCAGAAGCGAGGCTCGAATTGCTTAACTTAACTTCACCTGGTGATGCCAAGCGGTTACGCGGATTCTTGTCGGAGTCGGGTTATTCCGAGGATAATCTGCGTGTGAAGCTAGGGCTGAAGGACCTTCCTTCCAGCCGCTTGCGCAATCTTGCCCGCTTGCAGGACCTCACGCGGGAGCCGAACTGTATCAATACACTCGTCCGCTGGTTTTGGATCGGCATGCCGCAGGATGCCTCCAGCGCTGAACAAGATCTGCCGCCCTGGTTTATCCCACTTGCACTAGCAGTGCGGGTTACTGTATCGGCAAGGCACAGACCTATGCCCCGAAGCCATGCTGTTCCCCGCCGATAAGTTCATCTTCGCGGCCGATCATACCAGCAAGATCGACGCCGGCGATCCCGACCTCGTCCTGTGGCCAAATCCCACCAGCAGGCTGCTCTCGCGCTTCACCGTGCGCCGGCCCTCCCGAGCGACCCTCGACTTGGGTACCGGCACCGGCATTCAAGCCCTCGCTGCGGCTGCGCACAGCGAGAGAGTGGTTGCCACCGATCTGAATTCGCGCGCCGTTGCTTTTGCTTTGTTTAACGCGCGTTTGAACGGCATCGAAAATGTGGAGTGCCTCTGCGGCAACGGATTCGAGCCCGTGGCGGGCCGTAAGTTCGATCTCATTGTCTCGAACCCGCCGTTCTTCATCACGCCGGCGGCGCAATACCTTTTCTGCGACAACCCGTCTGGATCTCGACCAGCTCTGCCGCCGCCTGGCACGCGAGGCGCCTTCGTACCTCAATGAAGACGGCTACTTCCAGATGCTTTGCGAATGGGCGGAAGTTCGCGGCCAACCCTGGCAGGAGAGGCTCTCCGAGTGGTTCGAAGGCACGGGCTGCGATGCCTGGGTCATGAAAGGATATGCGGAAGATCCAGCAGAGTACGCGGAGGAACGCATCCGGACAAATACTGCTTCGCCGGCCCACGATGCAGAGCTCTATGCCAACTATATGACCTACTATCGCGAGCGCAACGTGGAGGCGATTCATGGCGGAGTCATCACCATGCACCGCCGTTCCGGAAACAACTGGATTTTCCTCGAAGAAGTACAGCACACTCCGAAGGCGCCGTTTGGCGATTTGGTTTTGCAGACCTTCGCTGCCCGGGACTTCCTCCTGTCGCACAGTTCAGACGAGCAGTTGCTGGGGGTGAAACCGAAACTCTCAGAGAATGTGCGCCTGGAACAGATCTTCCAGCAGGCCGGAGGCGGATGGAAGCCGGAATCGCTCACCCTGCGATTCGTGAAGGGGTTCGACCTGTTTCTGGGTCTGCAACCGATTGTGGCAGAGTTCCTGAGCGGCTGCGACGGTACGCGTCCGTTGGGAGAACTGATCGGCAACTTCGCCACCAAGGCGGACGCACCGCTGGAGCAGGTGCAAAAGGAGTGCCTGGACGTCGTTCGCAAGCTGATGGAACGGGGATTTCTGTTGTATTGAAGCTGAGCGCATGCCTGTTTGCTTTTCGTTGTTCCTGGCGACGTGCCCGTTTCATTATTCCTGGAAAATTGTCACCACATCCGCGTATAGTTACGGAGGAGTAAAGTACTAGGGCACATGGGCTTGCGCGCGTTGGCCCCTTCCATGGGCCACGCCTCATGGGAGGACAGGGAAAGATTCAGCATGAAGAAGCTGATCGGCACCATCCGCATCCAACCGGACCCCGGGTCCGACACCGTGGGGCCGCATTTCGCCATTGACTTCCTGCCGTATTCGGGCCGCCTCAACACCCAGACGGTGCGAGCCAGCACCTATGAGGAGCTGGTCGAGTTTCTGATTGGCATCCGCATCAGTGAGGATGAGGCCACGCGCTGGGCCGGAAAAGCACGCGCCCAAGGCGTCGTCTTGATCTCCGGCATCGAGCGGACCGAAGAGCAGTTGCGGGACAGCGGGCTGCTGGGGTAATGTGCTTTCTCTCTTCGCGCAACTCCTTCACCCTTTCGCGAGTCGACATAGGGTCGTCGATACGACTGTAACCTTATTCATGATTCATGGATACGACCAAGGTTCCATCCTGAATTGGACTGGCGTATGTTCGTAGCAAGTGAAAATGTCCGCTTTTTGTAGCAAGTGAAATGTCCGGTTTTTAGGTTTTTGTTTTTGTTCATATAACCGTAGTCGTCGGGGCGGTGGGAAATTGGGAATCCCGCGCCGTCAGCGGGATTTCCAAGCCGGGTGGAAAAGTCAGCTTTGGGACTTTTCCACCCGGCGTCTTTTCCACCGCTGGTTTCATCGCAGTGGGAGTTGAAGTAACAGCCACGCCCTGGGCCGTGTAATGGCCCAGCCGATGCGGCCCGTACGTCAGGCTAATCGTCCCGTCCAGGTGCTGGTGCACGGTGACATTGCAGCCGGCCAGGGTGGCTCGCCACCGCACGCGCTCGATCTGCAAGTTCAGATTCTGAAAGCTGACGGTGTTGTCGCGGTTCACGGTGCGCTCGTACTGCTGCGCGAACACCAGGTCCAGGTCCTTGCGCCGACACGCCACAAACGCGTTGCCCCGCTGCGCCGGTGCCACCTGAAAGCGACGGTTGAACTCGGCCACATAGTGTTCCCGCAAAAGCGGTTGGCCTCGTCCACCGTCTGGATCCCGCGCAGCCGCAGCTCCTGGGGCAAGCGTCCCTGCCAGGTCCCGAAGTTGCGCTCGCTGCGTCCGCGCGCCTGCGGTGAGTAGGCGGGAATCATCTGCACTCCCAACTCGCGCAGCGCTCGCCCCACTTGCGTCAGCCGATGGGGATCGACCTTGCCCCCCACCTTCGGCGTCAGCCAAAAATGACTGCCCCGGTCGCTGTACAAGGCGCAGAACAGGCCCTGTCGCTCGATCACCTCCCACAGCGCCGCCATCACCGTGGCCGTCGATTCTTCCTCCACCAGTTGCGCATAGTAGATCGCGCTGCTGGCGTCATCCAGAATCACGATCAGGTCGTACCAGCGTTCGTCCTGAAACCAGCGATGCCGGCTGCCGTCCACGTGCAGCAGCATGCCGGGCAACGGGCGCCGTGGCCGCCGCTTGCGATGCGCTCCGCGCTTGCGCCCCTTGGCCACCAGACCCGCCCCTTGCAGCAAGCCCTTTACCCAACTGTAGCTCAGCTTCACTTGGTGCTCGGCCACCAGCTTCTCGTGAAAGTGGCGCACGTTGAGGTCGAAATACTTCTCCCGGTACAGTTGCAATACCTTCTCCACCTCCGCCAACGGCACCCGCTTGGGTGAGGGCTTGCCCCGCCGCCGGTCATACAGACCGCGAATCCCAAACTGCTCGTAGCGTTGCCGCCAACGCCGCATCGCCCGGTCGCTGATGCCGATGATTTCTGCCGCCTGCCACCACGTGATCTTCCTGGCAATGGCTCGCAAAATCACTTCTTCTACTTTCATGGCCCGCTCCATGGCGGCCTCGCTGTAAGAGATCATGTCCTCCATGCTCTCTTACCCTTGCCGCCTGCCCAGCGGACACTTCATGTGCTAATTCAACCGGACATATCATGTGCTAACGACAGAATTGGACTGGCGTATTGCGCGGCGGAGGTGGTAGGTGTATTGTACTCACACACAATTAGCCCCAATGATGATGCCGGCCATGTGCGGCAGTGATGTAAGGATGAAGACCATGTCGATTGGCAGGAAAGTTACCGCCGTCGTCATCTATGCCGCAATCACCCTGAGCCTGCTGTCTTGCTCTCCGGTGCTCGCTCAGATTTCGTGTCAGGACCTCAAGTACGGCAGCCCGCAGTATCCCGACAAAATGGATGAACTTGCCAGACAGGCGGAATTACCAGGCAATGCCTGGAATCGATATCATGAATCTCTTGTTCGTGATTTCTGCAATGGCGACATCAAAGGCGTTGATGAGCTGGTAGATAGCGGAATGGTAAAAGCTCAGGAAGCTAAAGCGATCGGAAAAGTTCTGGGCAAAACCTACAAGCCAAAGCCAAGATCTGAAGTTGGGAAAACCTACGGAAGCTCAAAGCAGAAATTCACGGAGATGGGAGCATGTAGCGCTTGTGCAGACAACATTGCACAGTACTACTCAAAAAGCCCTGATTCCCGCTGTGGACAACTGGCGCAAAAGGCCCTCGACGGAAACCAGGAAGCAATCAAGGAGTTGGTTACATTCCCGGATTACTGCAAGTGGAAATACTAGGTCTCTGGTAGGGGATCGCACGGGCGGCCTCTCGGCAGGGAGCAAAGGAGGATCGATGATGGTCCAAATCAGCGGTTCCGTGGGCAGCGGCGGCCAGAATCGGCGCGCCGATGTACTCACAGTGCAGCGGCTAATTAACGCTAAGCTACCGATTCCGCTCGCGCCTTTGGTGGAAGATGGCGTGTGCGGTCCCAAGACTATCTTCGCCATCGGGGAATATCAGCGGCGGAACCTCGGTATGAACCAAGCGGATAGCCGCGTCGACCCGCACGGTGCCACCTTTCGCTCGCTCACCGCAGGTTCGTCTCATCTGGCGCCGGCGCCCGCCCCCGCTGCGCCGGTTGTGGCAGGGAACGCGCGCGGCGCGATGGATTACTTCATCAGCCAGGGTTGGACTACGGCCCAAGCCGCTGGAATCGTCGCCAGCCTGCAGGCTGAGAGCGGACTCCGCCCGGATGCCGTAGGCGACGGCGGTCAAGCCTATGGCATAGCCCAGTGGCACCCGGACCGCCAGGCCAATTTCCAGACGTTGACCGGCCGGGCCATTCGGGGATCAACCGTAGACCAGCAGCTCCGCTTCGTCCAGCACGAGCTGTCTGGCACCGAAGCCAGGGCCGCGCAACGCCTGAGAGCCACCACTACCCCTCATGATGCGGGCGCTAGTGTGTCGCGGAATTACGAGCGACCGGCCGACCAAGAGGGTGAGGCGGCCCGGCGTGGGCAAAGAGCGCAGCAGATATTTAACGATTACACGAATCAACATTGAGACGTCCACGTACGTCTTGGTGGTGAACAGCTTGCGTGAGGCGCATTGTCAAGTCAGCAAGATTCCGCTGCGGGAAGTTGCCGAAGTACAGTCCAAAACGGAAAAAACACCGGGGAGCTCGTCCGAGCTGCTAGAGACGTGTTTTGCTAACCCCACCTTCCCGCCAGCGCCCGCAGCGGCTCGGCAATCGACTGAAATCTCACCAGCCGAACCGCGTCTCGCCCCTTCAGCGACACCAGCGGCATCAATCCGTTTTCCAGAATTCGCTCAGCCGCGTCTTCGGTGAGCAGCGCTTCCGCACAGGGTTTCAATTCCGACTCGCCATCCTGCTCGTAAACATGCAGCGGCAGGCCGTCGATTTGAGCGTGCACGCCGGGGCGCATCTCCCATCCGTATTCGCTGAAGGACTGAGCCAGCAACACGGCACAGGCAAACGCGGGATTCCCCCACAGGTAATCTTCGTGCGAAGGAGCTTCCGGCATCTCTTCGAAATCGAAGGACTCGATCGCATCAGTTTTCTTTCCGTACGGCAGACGCAGGAGAAATCGTGGGAGCGCCAAGCCGATCGCAGACGCTTCGGGCAATCCGCGCAAAGCTGCCCAAGCCGCGGCACCATCCGCGTCTGGCGTCAGCCGCCAGTCTCGCGGATGCGGAGTGTCGGCGAGGGAAGCACATCCCAGCAGGCGAGGGCTGGCTGCGGCGATGAACGGCGCCCCGGCTGCACTTGCGATTCTGGCGAGCCGACCCAACAACTCGGCATCTTCCCGTTGCGGCCCAAACGTGTAGTTCCCGACGATCAGTGCCCACGGTTCGCCGCCCCGCGTACCCACGGTTTGTTCAACCAGCAGCTTGTAAGCTCCAGTCGCGCGCAAGTCTGTGCGACGACATTAGATCGGCAGCCAGCTCCTCCTTTGAGATGTCGATAAGGTAGAGCTTTAGCTGAGACCCGGTTTCGATGCGGCGCACCAGGAAAAACAAGGCCCGCCACGCTGCTTCGAGCGCCTGAAAAGCGGGCACGTGCAGCAGGGCCCGCATCTGAGCACTGAGTGCGCGGTCGATCACGCCGATTAGCTCCGCCTGACGGGGATCGGAAGCTGCCACTAAATGCGGCTCCGTCACGCGGCGCACGAACTCCTGCAACGCGTCGGGCGCGCGAGAACGTCCGGCCCTCAGTTGCGCCGCCGTCGGCACGTTCGACGATTTCGTCCAGCAGACCGCCCGGGCGATCATGCACAAGGCTGGAAGCAACCGCGCCCGCGGATGCCGCCGGTTCCACTGCTTCGTAGCGGCCTGCGGCTCTGACCTCACTCCCAGTTCTTCCGCAGCCGCAGCAAAAGTGGCGGGATCCTGGAGCCGCAGACGGACCTCCCGCAGCCGGCGAAATATCTCGGCGCGCTCGAAAAGCCGGTCCGGGTGGAAGTCATCAAGCTCAGAAAATCGCAGGGTCAGCGGAGCACTCCCGCTGATTGGCAAGTCCAAGCTCGACTCCCAATTCTGGCGAGCACCTCGTCAAAGTTGTCGCGGTCGACTAACACCGGGCGGCGGTTCGCGAAGCTGGTTTCGGTGCGGCTTCGGCTCGGACCGGCCGCTGAAATCACCAAGCACCGCAATCCGAAAAGGCGTGTCTTCTGCGGGGAGCGCCGACGAGTCATCGCCGCCGGCCGTGAGTTTGATTTCGCCAAAATCGAAAGGCCGAGCCATACTCTGCTCCTTTCTTTCTGCTCACCGCTCACGAAGCCTGTCACATCGGTATTTCCGAGCTGCAAGGAACGAGCTAACGATATTCCGCGCCAAGGCCAATGTCCACTCTCGTGGAGACATCGGCACGCAGCGTACGGTAAAATAAGGTTGTTACCCGGCGAGTAGAGTTTGGCGCTGAGCGCCCAGAGTCGGCTTGCATTGCCGTTCTGGGGCCAGGCTGTCCGCTTCGACCACAAGTTTTACTCCCGAAATAGGCACTTATTCTCAAAGACCGCAGGCGGCTGCGGGCGAAGTCTTTTACTGTTCAGGAGAAGAGAATGGCGAAAATTGCAAAAACGGCTGACCGCAAGAAGGTCATGGACACCACTAAGAGTACGGACTGTCCCAAGTGTGGAAAGCCCACCCGCGTGGTAAAGCGCGTCAAAGACCGCGAGCGCGACATTCCGGGCGGCATGTATATTTCGTGCTCGGCTTGTGAGTTTTACGAGAAACTGTAACCAAGGGCGCCGCGTCGGGTTTCGCTCCACTAGCGCCTGACGACAATGGCCGCATCGGATGGGTGCGGCTTTCTGTCACGAAGCCTATCGTCCAGCCAACGCCGCCTGTGCGATCTCGGCCTCAATCTGATCCGCGGCATCTCGCCTCCAGTCCTCATCCCATGCGCCGCGCTTCCTCATATGGTGCTCCATATGCGCCAACGGATCGCTGGAGTGGGCCAGTTGGATCTCGCATTCAATCAGTGTCGGACCGGCGCCATTGCGGGCGCGATGGATGGATTCCTGGGTGACGCGCCAGACCGCCACCGCGTCCTTGCTATCCACGATGATGGCCGGGAAGCCACAGTCTCGTGCCACAAAGCTGACGTCGTCCAGGAACGGATTCCGCGTGGCAGGATCCAGGTCGAACGCAGAACTTCTCTTCAGTACGTAGACAATCGGAAGCTTGTGGATTCCCGCGAACTTCATCGCCTCATGCCACCGCTCTGGCGTGGAGGTGTCCTCCGCGCACAGGGCGACCACTACATTGCGTTTCTTCTCCAGCCTGTGGGCCAAGGCAAGACCCGTCCCGAGGTTGAAAGGATCAAAAGAAGCCGCACCTGCCGGCGAACGTTCCGACACGACGACCGGCCGGACTCCGCTCTCGAGCAACGCTGCCGATAACGCAAACTCCAGCAACGATTCCGCCACCTGCACGGTGAAACCGCGGGTCGAGGCCACAACTGTGTCTTCCGGGCCCAGCCCCAGAGTGGCGCCGACTACGATGGCTTCGTGGCCCATGGCAAAGCCGGAGTCCGTTGCTGGTGCAGTGTCGCCCAACCGGAGTTGGGCTCTCTCTGCCAGCATCCGGAACCTCAACATAGAAGCGTACATGCGGCGCAGAACATCATGGTTCGACGGCGAAGCTCCGTTGCCGTTGACCGGTTGGACCGGGTCCACCTTCACGGGTTTTGCCGCCACCTTCTTCTTGGATCTTGCAGATCGACTCTTGCTCTTGGTCACCATTCTCGCGCTCCCGAAGGATTCGTCATTCTATCGTAGAAGAAAGTTTTCCGATTGAAGACCACAACGACTCCGAATCTGCAACAGAGTTTTCAACACAAGTGTGCATAAGTTTGTGGAAAAGGCGATTTGCAACTCGCTAAGTTCCTCGGAATTCGAAATGTCTAGCACAATGCCCTGACTAAGGTGCGGAATGAAAACTGAACGACCGTTCATCGCGTCTCGGAATCTCTGCCAAGCCCGTGCTAGTCTGGCCGCGTGAGATCGCGCCTCGACAAACTCTTGCTGCAACGCGGGCTCGCGCCGTCGAGAGAGCGAGCGCAGGCGCTCATTCTGGCAGGCCGAGTTCTGGTGAATGAACAGAAGATCGAGAAGGCTGGCGCGAACATCGCGGCGGACGCCGCGATCCGCGTCCTGGGCGACGATCTGCCATTTGTGAGTCGCGGAGGACTCAAGCTGGCACGCGCGCTGGAGCACTGGCTCATCGACGTGCGTGGCAGCACCTGCATCGACATTGGCGCCTCCACGGGTGGTTTCACGGACTGCCTTCTGCAAAGTGGCGCGGCGAAGGTCATCGCGGTGGACACCGGCTACGGGCAAATCGATGCGCGACTGCGCAGCGATCCCCGAGTCCGCCTGCTGGAGAAGACTAACGCTCGCTACCTTACGCCCGAGCAGCTTTGGCCTGCTCCAGCGCAGGCGGAGCAGGTGGGGTTTATCGCCATGGATGTTTCCTTCATCTCTGCTACACTCGTTCTCCCGGCTGTCTTGCGATGCGGGCTGGCGAATGCGCCTCCTGAGGGCTTCGATCTGGTCGTCCTGGTGAAACCGCAGTTCGAGGTTGGTCGCGGGCAGGTCGGCAAAGGCGGTATCGTGCGCGATCCCCAGGCGCAGCAGATGGCGGTCGCTCGCGTCGCCGGAGTGGTGGAAGAGCTCGGAGGCACGGAACATTGAGGTCATCGAGTCGCCGATCTTAGGAACCGAGGGGAACCGCGAGTTTCTGCTGCATGCGCGCTTCGGCATCGAATCCCGGTGTTGAATGACCGGGTTCGGAACGACATACTTCAGGACGCAAGTTCGACTTGGCTTAACGTACGTAATGCAGGTTCACAGGCCGCACCAGAACATGAAGTCAGCTGCCATCATCTCGAAACCATCGAAGCCAGAGCTGGCCGAAATCCTGCCGGAACTGCTCTCCTGGTTTCGTCAACGTGGATACCAGCTTTACCTGGACAAGGAAACAGCGCAGTACACCAATGGCGAAGAGGTCGTGTCGCGGGAAGCCATCGCCACCAAGCGCCCCGATTTCGCTCTCGTGCTTGGGGGCGACGGAACTCTGCTCTCTGCCGCCCGGTCGGTAGCGCACGAAGGTGTTCCCATCCTGGCCGTCAATTTGGGCTCGCTGGGATTCCTGACGGAAGTGCCCCTAAGCGAGATGTACCCTACCCTGGAAGCGGTGGACGCCGGCGACTGCCCCAGCGAAGAACGCGCGGTGCTCGATTGCAGCCTGATTCGCGGCGGCCAGTGCCTGGCGCACCACTTCGCCCTGAACGATGCGGTGGTGAACAAGAGCGCCATTGCACGGCTTGTGGATTTCGATCTTCTCATCGATGACGTTTTCGTTTTCAACTGCAAGGCCGACGGCGTCATCATTGCTACCCCGACCGGTTCTACGGCGTACTCCCTGGCGGCTGGCGGTCCGGTGCTCATGCCCTCGGTCACCTCCTTTGTAGTAACGCCCGTATGTCCCCATTCGCTGACCCATCGGCCCCTCGTCGTCACCGACCGGGCCAAGATTGAGTTGCATGTCAAGACCGGCGGCGAAGAGGCGTTTCTCAGCATCGATGGACAGGTGGGCGTGCCGATCAGACACGGCGATCGCGTGCTCTGCCATCGGGCGCGCCACACGGTGAAGCTGCTGCGGATGAAGAAAACCTTTTTCGATGTGCTGCGCACCAAGCTGAAATGGGGACAACGCTAGACCGGTTCGTGCTCCCCAAACTACTGTGACGCAAATCACACACACTAAGTCCGCTCACCAGCTATTCTGAACTTCGCTTGTCATGCTGAGACTGCGCCCCTCTCAGAATTTCGCCAGCGTCAAGCGCGGATGTGGTTGGGTTGACTTGCGCTGTCAGCGAATCTGATAATGCAAGGTTCTCTTCTGGCGTTCCGCGCTCATAAGGAGTTGTCTTCGTGGCTTCCACGGCCAGTTCTATTGATGCGAATTCTGCTCGAATTGAGAAAGGGGTGGCTCCGCTCCGTGCCGGTGAGGGTTACTCCTTTGTTCTGCGCAGGTTGCACTCTCTTTCGGGAATTGTCCCCATCGGCGCTTTCCTCTTGGAGCATTTCATCTCCAATTCGGAAGCCACCAACGGCGTGCAAGCCTACAACGACCAGGTGAAGTTCCTGACCAGCCTGCCCTTCGTGCACGTGATGGAGTGGGTTTTCATCTTCATACCTATCCTTTATCACGCGCTGTACGGGATTTACATCTGGTATCGCGGCGAATCGAATGTCGGCGAATATCCCTGGACCGGCAATTGGCTCTACACTTCACAGCGCTGGACCGGCATCATCGCCTTTATTTACATCCTTTACCACGTCATTGATATGCGGTTCCTGGGCGTCCACCTGATGGGCGGCGGCTACCAGTACGCGTTCTCCAAGGTGTGGTTCGACTTCCAGAGCCCGTGGATCGTGGCCTTTTACGTCATCGGAATTGTGGCCGCCTCGTGGCATTTTGCTTATGGCGTGTGGCTGTTTGCCGCCAAGTGGGGAATAACGGTGGGCGCCAAGGCGCGTCGCAAGTTCGGCTTTGTTTGCTTAGGCTTGGCGATCGCGCTCGTCGGCATCGGGCTTTGGACCGTGACCGGCTTCGTGAGAAC
Organism: uncultured Acidobacteriaceae bacterium; assembly: GCA_963833155.1. Taxonomy (GTDB): domain Bacteria; phylum Acidobacteriota; class Terriglobia; order Terriglobales; family Acidobacteriaceae; genus Bog-257. The sequence goes on along the minus strand of CAWHWY010000006.1, from coordinate 118,405 downwards.
ACCCGCCGACCAGGTCCCCTGGGTGGAGCATGACTAAGGAAATTTCAGACTGGTGTGTCCGGCTCGGCTGGGTCGAGCAGGCTTTCCGGCCTGCGTCCGTCGGACCGAAGAGACTGTGTCGCAACCGGAAATGCCATTCGGTGGTGAAAGAACAGGCGGAGAAAGCGCAAGAATGAGCCGCGCAGCGGCAGCATGGAAGTGAGCCCGGGGGGCAAGAGCCTGCGTGAGAACTGCGCTCTGTTTGCGGCAGTGGAATGAAGTGGTCAAGAAAAAGCCCCGCAGGGGCGGCTCAGTCTGGCCCAGCACGTAGCCGCAGGCGAAGTGCTGGGTAAAGTGGGAAATTGACCGGAGCCCCGTAGGGGCGACACAGGTTCTCACACAGACCCGCAAGCCCCGGGTAAAGGGATGTTGAGGTGAGTTGCGTAGCGGTGACACCGGTTGCGACAGTCTAGATGTAGGAAATTGAGTTTCCGGCTTGCTGGGTAGCAATACTTAAGACTTTATATGGCACATCCTAAGATCATCGTTGTCGGTGGCGGACTGGCAGGACTTTCGGCCACCATCAAAATTGCCGAGATGGGCGGTCATGTCGACCTCTTCTCCATCGTCCCGGTCAAGCGGTCTCACTCCGTCTGCGCCCAGGGCGGCATCAATGCCGCGAAGAACCTGAAGGGCGAAGGCGACTCCACCTGGCAGCACTTCGACGACACCATCTATGGTGGCGACTTCCTCGCCAATCAGCCGCCGGCCAAGACCATGTGCGAGATGGCCCCCGGCATCATCGATCTGCTCGACCGTATGGGAGTTCCCTTCAACCGCACACCCGAAGGACTGCTCGACTTCCGGCGCTTCGGCGGCACGCTCTACAACCGCACGGCCTTTGCCGGCGCCACCACCGGCCAGCAACTCCTGTACGCGCTCGACGAGCAGGTGCGACGTTACGAGGCCGAAGGCAAGGTCACCAAGTACGAATCGTGGGAGTTCCTCTCCGGCGTCATCGACGACCAGCGTGTCTGCCGCGGCATCTGCGCCATGGATTTGCGCAGCATGGCGGTGCACACCTTCCCTGCGGAAGCGGTGATCATAGCGACCGGCGGCAACGGCGCCATCTTCGGCAAGTCCACCAACTCGGTCGTCTGCACCGGATCGGCCCAATCGGCGCTCTATCAGCAGGGCGCGTACTACGCCAACGGAGAATTCATTCAGGTGCATCCGACGTGCATTCCAGGAGAAGACAAGCTGCGGCTCATGTCGGAGTCGGCCCGCGGCGAAGGCGGACGCGTCTGGGTGCCCCGGCAACCGGGCGATACGCGCAATCCCAGGAGCATTCCCGAGAGCGAACGCTGGTACTTCCTGGAAGAGTGGTATCCCAAATACGGCAACCTGGTGCCCCGCGACATCGCGACCCGGGCCATCCACAAAGTGGTTTACGAGCACCATCTCGGGATTGACGGCCAGCCGATGGTCTATCTCGACCTGACCCACATTGACCGCGCCACGCTCGACCGCAAGCTGGAAGGCATCCTCGAGATCTACGAGAAGTTTGTTGGCGACGACCCGCGCGATACGCCGATGAAGATCTTTCCCGGCATGCACTACACCATGGGCGGCCTTTGGGTTGACTTCGACCAGCGCACCAACATCGACGGGCTGTACGCTTGCGGCGAGTGCGACTATTCCATCCACGGCGCCAATCGCCTGGGCGCCAATTCGTTGATGTCCTGCATCTACGGCGGATTCATTGCCGGACCGCACGCGGTCCAATACGCACACAACGTTATCAAGAGCGGACATCATCCGGCGCAGCACGTGTACGAGTCCGAGCGCAAGCGGCAGGAAGAGATCAACTCGCGGCTGATGAACAACGACGGCACCGAGAACCCGTTCCTGCTGTGGCGCGAACTCGGCGACATCATGACCAAGAATTGCACGGTCATCCGCTACAACAAGAATTTACAGGAAACCGACGTCAAGCTGGTTGAGCTGCTGGAGCGCTACAGCCACGTGAACCTGAGCGACCGCTCGAACTGGGCCAACACCTCGTTCGTCTTCGCGCGGCAGCTTTACAACATGCTGCAACTGGCGCGGGTGATTGCCCAGGGTGCGGCCCTGCGCAACGAATCGCGCGGCGCTCACTACAAGCCGGATTTCCCGGAGCGCGACGACACGAACTGGTTGAAGACTACCAAGGCGTACTTCGCAGCCGATGCCGACGAGCCGCGCTTCGAGTTCGAGCAGGTGGATACGTCACTGATCAAGCCGCGTCCACGGCGTTACGACGCCGCGACGTAAAGACAGTTGTCAGTAGTTAGTTGTCAGTTGTCAGTTGAAAGCGCACTGGGCGTGATTTTGGGCGACCAGCCAGCGAACTGAAGAGGGTGTGCGCAAACCTGGCCTGTGAGTTTGCGGTCCGGGCAAGGATAGTTGGACGTGCCGCAACTCCAGCCGAGCAGTGTGTGCGTGAGAACTAAGCTTGAGTTGCGATGGTGGTACGAAGAAACAGATAACCAGCCCCGTAGGCGCGGCTCAGTTTAGCCCAGCACGTAGCCGCTGGCGGAGTGCTGGGTAGAGCGAGAAATAAATCCGAGTCCCGTAGGGACGGCAGAGTTTTTTGCTTTTTATTGTTCATACTCGGTGTTCCGCGTGAACACCACTAAGAAAAACGAAAATGGCGAATTCTAAAACCGTAATCATCAAAATCAAACGCCAGCAATCCCCCGAGTCGAAACCGTACTGGGAAGAGTTCGAGCTGCAGTATCGGCCGGGCATGAACATTACTTCCGCCCTCATGGACGTTGCAGCCAAGCCGGTGACGCGCGATGGCAAGCCGACCACACCAGTCACCTACGACTCCAACTGCCTGGAAGAAGTCTGCGGCTCCTGCGCCATGCTCATCAACGGCCAGGCGAAGATGGCGTGCTCGGCGCTGGTGGACAAGTTCAAGCAACCGATCACCCTCGAGCCGCTCTCGAAGTTCCCCATCATCCGCGACCTTTCGGTCGATCGCAGCGTGCTCTTCGAGAACCTGAAGAAGGTGAAGGCATGGGTGCCGGTCGATGGCACTTACGACCTGGGCGCCGGCCCGCGACAAACAGCGGAAGCGCAGGAGGAGGCCTACCCGCTCTCGCGCTGCATCTCCTGCTGCTGCTGCATGGAAGCCTGCCCGCAGTTCAACGAAAAGACGGGCTTCGTCGGCGCCGCGACGATTTCACAGGTGCGCCTGTTCAACACCCATCCCACCGGCAAGGCACTGAAAATCGATCGGCTACAGGCGCTGATGGGCGATGGCGGCATCCAGGAATGCGGCTACGCGCAGAACTGCGTCGAGGTCTGCCCGAAAGAAATCCCATTGACCAAGTCCATCGCCGAGGTCGGCGGCCAGGTGATGTGGCAGGCGATTAAGGATTTCTTCCGAACGTAGGATAGGAAGCTAACCGGCTACTGACGGGCGAACATCTGCACCAGGGTCGCAGAAACCCCCGCCGCAGTCACTGCCGACACTCTCCCCAGTTTTCGCACCAGACGCTGGCGATCCACGGCGCGGAGCTGGTCCAATGCCACCTGCCCGCGCTTGCCTTGGAATGTCACCGCGACGCGGGTGGGGTAAGGGCGCTCGGTTGTCGTCATCGGAGCGATGATGACGGTCCGCAAGTGTTCGTTCATTTCATTGGGCGAGACAATCAGACAAGGACGGGTCTTCCGAATTTCGGCGCCTGCCGTTGGATCGAGCGCAATCAACCACACCTCATCCAGGCGTGCCGAAGCGCTCACCATTTCCACTCCTCACGGTCAAACTTGTTCGGCGGAAGCGATTCGAGCAGGAGCTGATCGCCCTCTGCCGGAACCCGCCGCACGGAAGGCCTCATCCCAGCCCTGGCGCGGCGCACGTTCCGAGGATATGACCACGCGGTCATCTTCGACACGCATCTCGACCTTATCGCCCAGCCGGCATTGCTCGATGATGGGCTTGGGGATACGAATGCCGCGTGAATTCCCGATACGCACCAATTCCGTTTTCATAAGCACCAATTTAAAGTAATTACATTGTAATCACATAAGAGAGCAACAGTCAATTCCTTCGACTGTGCCCCCTGTCGCCAAAAGCGGGCGACATGGGTAGATACCCACAGACTGAAGTGGAGATCCCCTCCTCTCATTTACAATCCAAGCGCACTCAACATTCCTCTCCGGAGCCTCACTCATCGCGATGCAAAGCTTCCACCGGATGCTCATTTTCGCAATTCTCTTCCCTGCCCTTGCTGTTGCCCAGACATGCAACCCCGACTACAAAGCCCACGCCGAACTCTTCGCAATCCGAAGGGAACACGTCATCATCCCAGGCGCAAGGCTCAAGCGCCCGCGAAGGTGCGCGCGCCATCCACAACTCGGCGCTCATCATTGACACCCACGCCGACACGCCAGGCCGCTTCGTGGACGAAAACTTCGATCTCTCGCAAGACGCCGGCACCGGTTACCTGGACTTCAACAAGATCAAAGCCGGCAACCTGGGCGCGGAGTTCTTCTCCATTTGGGTGAACCCCTGGACCTTCAAGGGGCAGGAGATCAAGCGCTCGCTCGACATGATTGACTCCGTGTACGAGCAGGCGCGGCTGCACCCCGACAAGATGATGATGGCCTTCAGCACCCAGGACATTCTGGCCGCGCATCGCCAGCACAAGCTGGCCGCGTTGCTGGGCGTCGAGGGCGGGCACGCGATCCAGGGCGACATGCGCGTTCTGCGCGATTATTACCGCCTCGGCGTGCGCTACATGACGCTCACTTGGTCGAACACCAACGAACTGGGCGACTCCAGCGGTGATCTCAACGACAAAAAGGTCGAGCATCATGACGGCATCACCGATTTCGGGCGCCAGGTGGTGCGCGAGATGAACCGGCTGGGCATGATGGTCGACATTTCGCACGTCGCCGATCGCACCTTCTACCAGGCGCTGGTGGCCAGCCGCGCGCCCGGTGATCGCATCGCATTCGTCCTCTCGCGCATTGACCGATGTCCCGCGCAACATGACCGACGACATGCTGGTCGCGCTCGCCCGCAACGGCGGCGTCGCGCAGGTGAACTTCTACTGCGGCTTCATCTCGCAGAAGTACGTGGACAAGGCAAAGGAACTCAAAGCGCAGCACGATCCCGATTACGCGAAAGTGCAATCGTTGTTCATGGAACCGCAAACGCCGGAGGTGAAGAAGCAACTGGACGCAGCCAAGGCGGCGCTCGCCCCCAAGCTGCCGCGTCCGCCGCTCAGCGATCTGATTGACCACATCGATCACATGGTCAAGGTCGCGGGCGTCGATCACGTCGGGCTGGGGTCCGATTTCGATGGTATTGACTGCTCGCCGCAGGGATTGGATTCTGTCGCCGACCTGCCAAAGATCACCCAGGCGCTCTACGAGCGCGGTTACAAGGCTGCCGATATTGACAAGATTCTCGGCGGCAACCTGATGCGGGTGTTTGGCGAGGTGGAAAAGCTTTCAAAGCAGATCCAGTCGGAAACCAATCGCGATACACGCCCCGAAATTAAGCCCAGCGCACCACCGCAGCAATAGAACGATTCTTCTGCTGCAATGTTGGGCGGCGCGAATTTCGGAAAAAGCACGGCTCCAGAGTCTAGGGGCAAAAATGAGTTGCAAGCTGACTTGAAGGGGCGCGCCTTCAGGCGCGCCGTGCGAGTCCTTTATTCTTGTCATTCCGAGCGGGCCTTATAGCCCGCGAGGAATCCGCTTTCCCGGATTTTTCAGCACCGTGTCCAGCCAGGCGTCTTAGAGCCATGCCCTGGGTTCGAGAGTTGCCCGCTCAGCGCTGCTGTTTGCGTTCGTTCTCCGCAATCCGCGCTTTCACCAACTTTTTCACCAGGCCCGCCGACGGAGGCTTGTCCACGGGAAATCGGATGGTGCCTTTCGCTGTTTCGAAGTCCTTGAGTTCGCTCTTCAACGTCTTTCAGCGCGGACAGACTTCCAGGGAACAAACTGCAATGGTTCGTAAACGCGGCGAACCCCATCAGCATTCCTTTGTACTTGAACATCGGAATCCGATAGCTGATGACCTCGGTGCCCTCCGGCGGCACCGCCGATCGAATCGTCGCGCGAATCTTGTTCAAGGTGCTGCGCGCGGGTTCCGGGACGCCTGCGAGGTATTCGTCCACGTTCTTGGGGGCGACGTTGCCTTTCGCGGACGAACCACGACCACTGGAATTCGCTTTTTTCATGCGGGAAATTATCGCAGTACTAGCACGCAGCCGTTGACGTGAAAAGGCTCTGTCATGAAAATAGAGGGACCGCGAACGTGAAGTCAACAACTTATACGAGCCAGGCTATTTTCATGATCGGTGGTGCGCCGAAGGCGCATGTGATCTGTTGACATCCTGCTTTGAAGGGGCGCGGCTTTCAGGCTTCGACGGCTTTACGGCGCGCCTGAAAGCCGCGCCCCTTCAAAGCAACGGGCAAGAAAGTTTTTGGCAGCGGTGACTCCAGCAAAGCGGAATGTCAACAGCGCCAGCCTGAAAACTTCGTTTGCCGATCCCCTCATGCCGGTTGCGCGGCATACAGTCGAGTCGCACCGCCAACCTTCTGACCGCTGCTAGGGGCGGCCGTTTGGCATGTTCCGATTTGGGAAAGCTTTCTGCTTAACGCAGCAGTTTTTACTTTTTTGCGACTCAAATTAGTGGGAAGATAGAGGCGTAGTAGCTGCGCCTCTCCGAAGAGCAGTTCCTGCCACGGAAGCGCCCAGCCCCTGAGGCGAAACCGCTCAATTCCAGAAGAGCCACACCATAACCATAGAACTTTAAAGCTTGACGTGCAGGAGGTGCACTATGCAATGCAATCGTCCCTTCGTCGATGCATCGCCAACGTTGAGGTCCATTCGACTTCGTACCAGCAACGCGATGCGGCAATCTCTCACACTCACACTGCTCTTGCTCCTGACTGCATGTCTGCTTTGCAGCACAGCGGCCAGAGCAGAGGAGACTCCCACAATCGCACCGACGGTGATAATCAATCCCACGGTCGGGCCGCCCACGACCAAGGTGTTGGTTTCGGGCTCCGGTTTTGACCCTTATGCCGCGGTTGACATCTACTTTGACCTGACCGATCTGGCCCTGGCGACCACCAATGGAGCAGGTGCCTTTGGCGGAGGATCCCTTCAGGGCGGAATCGCGGTGCCAGTGCCAAAGGATGCGGTTCCGGGAACGCACTGGATCACCGCCGTGGAGCGCTACACCGTAAAGGCCGCGCAGAAATCCTTCCTGGTAAGGACAGACTGGGCACAGTTTCACTTCGAACCTCAGCACAGGGGCCTGAACCCGTATGAGAATGTTCTGAGCCCGGCCACGGTGGGAAACATGGACCTGCACTGGAGCTACCTGACAGAAAACTCTGTCTTTTCCTCACCGGCGGTGGCCAACGGTGTGGTGTACGTCGGGTCCAATGACTATAACCTGTACGCCTTGGATGCCAAGACGGGAGCACTGCTCTGGAAGTACACGACCCGGTATCCTGTCCTTGCTTCACCGGCGGTGGCCAACGGCCTGGTATACGTCGGGTGCGAAGACATGCTGTGCGCCTTGAACGCCAAGACGGGAGCACTGCTGTGGAAGTACTCGACGGGAATCATCGATTCTTCGCCCGCGGTGGCCAACGGCGTGGTGTACGTTGCGTCCCTAAGTAACCTGTACGCCTTGGATGCCAAGACGGGAGCACTGCTCTGGAAGTACCCGGCGAGGCCCTCCCCCACCGTTTCACCGGCGGTGGCCAACGGCGTGGTGTACATCGGGTCTTCTGATGATGAGCATAACGTGTACGCCCTGAATGCCCTGAATGCCAGCACGGGAGCTCTCCTGTGGAAGTACACGACGGGGGGCTTTGTCGATACTTCCCCAGCGGTGGCCAACGGCGTGGTGTACGTCGGATCCATCGGCAGCCCTCTGTACGCCTTGAACGCCAGCACGGGAGCACTACTGTGGCAGTACAACACCTGGACTGTTGGCCAAATTTCGCCGACGGTGGCCAACGGGGTGGTCTACATGACGTCCTATGGCGATAAGAATGTCTCGACCCTTTATGCCTTGAACGCCAGCACGGGAGCACTCCTGTGGAAGTACACGATGGGGAACTCTTCGTGGAGCCCTTTCCAGTCTTCGCCGGCGGTGGCCAACGGCGTGGTGTACGTCGGGTCTTGGGACGGTAGTTTGTATGCCTTGAACGCCAGCAACGGAGCACTCCTGTGGCAACACACGACGGGGAACTCTGTCCAGTCTTCGCCGGCGGTGGCCAACGGCCTGGTGTACGTCGGGTGCGATGACGGCAAACTCTACGCTTTCGGTCTGCCTGGTGCCCAGTTGTCTGAGAATTTCAGCCCGCCGGAGCGGCCCGACCCGAGTCTGCTGCGTCCCGATTGGAAACTTCAGCCGAGCACACCTGTAACCAGCATGCCCAGCAATTGACGAGAACAGGTTGAATAGAACCGACCTCTGTGCAAAAGGCGGGCATTCCATGCAAGGCCGGGAGGAGCCGCGAGGCTTCCCCGGCTTTTGCTCACATGGGCAGCCGACGGGCGGAAAAAGTCAGGACTTCGGCGCGGTCATGGCTCGTTCGAGAGTTTCCCGGATAAAGCACGTGTAGGGAATGCCCCGTGCCTTTGCCCTGGCCTTGAGCGCCGCTAGCAACGGCCTGGGCACGCGCATGTTGATCTGTTGGTCCTTCCTCTCAAATTCAAACCGCGCCGGTTTGAACTGCGAAAAGTCGATCTCCGACAGGTCTTGTGCGAGGAATGCTTCCGCTTCTTTATTGGTCTTGAGCCTTGGCACTCTCTTTTTCATAGGCAGCGATCTCCTTCGCGTGCATATAGCGGGCCGCGACCGGGCAGGCTCTTGTGACACTCATTATCACATTGAGGCGTGACTTGCGCACTTGCAGAGACAAAGCCCGCACGGTATCAATGATGTATGAGGACGCAGCCGTTGTTGTGTCTTCGTCGGCCGCACCCAGTGTGCGGGCCGGGAGAGATCATTGAAAATCAGTTGCCAGTAAGCCAGTAGCCAGTTGTCGGTTGACCGATAAGGCTGAGCTGCACGACGTGTCGTAAGTCCTTGCGAGTCAATATTATGCGAATAAGTCATTTCTGCTCAATAGTTTACCTCTGAAATCTGCGCAAGCTGATGATTCTAAAGAATCACGCATAGGGGGGAGGGGTGGCATCCCGAGAGCGCTGCTGTCTTGCCCACATCGGTTTCCCATCCGTAAGCCCATGTTAATCAAGATTATGCGATAAGTCATTGCCGCTCAATAGTTTGACGACGAAATCTGCGTAAGCTGATGATTCTAAATAATATTGCACAGGGGGGAGGGGGTTACACCCCATCCAGTGACATACTACGCATAAGTCCATCGGAATCTATAGTTTGCATGTAACTCCAGTGGATTCAAAGGCTTGCGACATAAATGATAGCTAAGTTGTTGATTCTACGTGCAGCGCGAGGAGGGGAGTATAGTGCTAAACGAAGCAATAAACTTCCCTACGGAAAGTCAGCGTAATCGAAAGGTTGCCAATCAATCAAACTGGAATTTGAGACGGCTAAAACAGCTAGACCTCTTTGGCTCGGATGAGTTCGATATCAATGGAGAAACTATGCGCAATTTACTAACAGCAATTCTTTGCCTCAGCTTGACCGCCTTCGCAGGTGCGCAGGCTTCGAGTGGCGCCTCATCGGCGAGCTCTCGAGGGTCGCCGATGGCACCGCAAGAGCCGACGGCGATCATCCAAACCACCGACGGCAACATCACTTGTACTCTGTTTCCCGACAAAGCGCCGCTCACGGTCGCCAACTTCATTGGCCTTTCCAACGGAACCAAAGCCTGGAAGAATCCCAAGACCGGCCAAATGATGCACACTCCGCTCTACGACGGAACCATCTGCCATCGCGTGATTCCGAACTTCATGATTCAGTGTGGCGATCCCGCCGGTAATGGATCGGGAGATCCCGGATACAGCTTCAAGGACGAGTTCACCACGGACCTGACCTTCGACGCGCCCGGTCGCTTGGCGATGGCGAATTCCGGACCGAATACCAACGGTTCGCAGTTCTTCATCACGGAGGTCCCAACGCCTCACCTGAACGGGAAACACACGATTTTCGGACAGTGCGAGGACCTTGACGTCGTAAAGAAGATCGCGCGGCTGGCCGCCGATCCACGCACCAACCGGCCCTATGATCCTCCGAAGATTACGCATATCAAGATCATCGATCCGAGGCATCCAGCGGCGACAACGCCCAAGAGCACAGGAACCGATACTCATACAGGGACGACCAAGAAGAGCACGGCTCCGGCAACGCCGCAGTAGCTCTTGGGAAGGCGATCGGAAGGAGAGGTTGAGACTTTGAGAAGTTGGATTGTGGATTCTATCCACGATCCACTGATCACTATCCACTGATTCATGCTGCTCGACGCGCTGCATAAAGTCGCTAACCACTGCACTTCGCTGACCCGCGAAGAGGCGCGCGAGGTCATGTCGCAGATTCTGCGTGGAGAGGCGACCGACGCGCAGATCGCGGCGCTGCTGGTGGCGCTGCATATGAAAGGCGAGACGGTCGAGGAGATCGTCGGCTTCGCGCAGGCCATCCGCGAAGCGGCTGTCCCGTTGCAGACCGAGGACGGCGAAGCGCTCGACGTAAGCGGCACCGAACGTGACGCCCTGGTCGACACCTGCGGAACCGGCGGCGACACTAGCGGGACCTTCAACATATCCACCGCCGTTGCGTTGGTGATTGCCGGCGCTGGTGTGAGAGTTGCGAAACATGGCAACCGCAGCATCAGCTCCAAGTGCGGCTCAGCCGACGTGATGGAGGCGCTCGGGGTCAACATTAATTTGCCGCCCGCTCGCCTGGCCGCCTGCCTGCGGCAAACCGGCATCGCCTTTCTTTTCGCGCCCATCATGCATTCCGCAATGAAGTACGTGCAGCCGGCTCGTCGCGAGTTGCGGCTGCGTACTGTGTTCAATCTACTTGGACCACTCACCAATCCGGCGCGCGCGTCGGCGCAGGTCGTCGGTGTCTATTCCGCCGATCTGGTAGAGAAGCTGGCCGAAGCGCTGAGCGAACTCGGCTTGCGGCGCGCATTGGTCGTTCACGGACGCGATGGGCTCGACGAGATCACCATCTCAGGTCCGAGCAAAGTCGCTGAGGTGCGTAATGGCAGCGTGCGCGTGTATGAAGTGACTCCCGAAGATTTCGGGTTGCAACGTGCGCCGCTCAGCGAAATCGCAGGTGGCGACGCACTGCAAAACGCGGCCATCATTCGCGCCATTCTGGATGGTGAACGCTCCTGCCGTCGCGACGTGGTATTGCTCAACGCCGCTGCTGCGCTGGTGGCTGCCGGACACGCTGACCGCATCGGCGACGCCGTACCGCTGGCTGCTTACGCCATCGATTCTGGACACGCCCGACAGCGGCTGCAGTTGCTGGTGGAGTTCACGAAACAGTGGTCGGCGGATCGTGGATAGTTGCGAGCACCAGTTCTCTTAATGCGGCAGGTTCTGGTCGGGCGGAAACTGATTTACAGGGAAGTCTGTTGTGGCGCGTTCTGCTGTTGCCCGAAGCCAGTCGAAGGCTGACCAAACCCAGTTTGTTGCTGGCCGAAGCCAGTCTGCTGCTGGCCAACGCCACTCTGCGGATTGTTCATTTGTCCGGCCGGAGTTCCGACCTGAGCCCCGCCAATGGTTATTGGCTGGTACGGTCCCCGCAGCAGGACGTTCTGCTGGTCCATCATCGGGTTGTAGATGAACACCCACTCGTTGTAAGTCTTCTTCTGGTTGTAGATACGGATAGTCGGGTCCTTGCTTAAGCTGGCGACGCCGACGATAGCTCCACCGCCAAACGCTTGGTTCGCGCCTGCGGGATTCGCGCCAAGGCCAGCGCTTCCCTGTTGACTGGTGTTTGAGGCGCTACTTGATCCCAAGCTGAAGGTATTCGCGAATGGACTGCTTCCCTGTTGAGCGTTTCCTTGCGGCGAGCTTCCAGCAAAGCTGCCGGGAGCGCTTCCGGCGACGCCGGGTTGATTCTGGAGACCGACCGGAGTGCTCTGGCTGAGGGCCGTGTTCGAACTGTAAACGATGTTCCCAGAACCCGGCGTCGGCGACTGCGTTGACGGTGTGCCGGTTGTGCCCACTGACGTAATCGCGCTGGGTTGGCCGAATGCGCTTGGCCCTTGCGCGCCCAACGCCGCCGCTGGAGTTCCCGGAGCGCTGGGATTCAGCAGCGTCAGAATGTCACCGTAGGTAAGCACCTTCCACTTGCCATCCTTGGTAAGAGGGTCCTTATAGCGCTTGCGGAGGAAACGAATCTGGTTGGTGTTGTCGAGTTGCTCCAAAGTCGCGGGATAGCTGCCAAACTTCATGTAGTACTTCCTGATGGCGCGGGCGTATTCGGTACCGCGGTGGATCATTTCCTCCTCGCGGTCGCGCTTCAGTTGCTGCACCATCTGGGGGATTTCGATACTGGCCGCAATGATCATCAGCGCCATCATCAGCAAAACCGCCAGCAGCAGAAAGCCGCCCTCGTGCTGATACCGTCGTGCGTCGACAGGCGCTCGATTGGCCAGCGAAGCCTCCGGCCGCGCCGACTGCTCTTCCTCGATGTAAACGACTTGCTGCATATTGCGATCCACTTGTTACCTTATCGATCGGACGACCAAGATCTATAAATATCGCCAGCCGATCATCCTGCCACCAAAGGAAGCGTCTGGCGGTTATTGGTCAGCACGTCTTCCACATCGACTGAGTTCTGTCCAATGTGCACAATCTTGTAACGCCGGTCCACAATATCGCCTTCCTTCGCGACGAATATGTCCTCGCCTCTGGAAAGGAATATCCGCTTGTAGCCGTCCTTGCGACTGGCAAAGCCGTAAAACTTCAAATCGATCGGCGGCGGAGGAGGCGGAGCGGCTGGGCCCGGCTGCACGTCTGGCGTCGCCGGCTTCGGAATCGCGGCCTCTTCCGGCTGCGAACGAAAGATGTCGCGGCCAGTCCCCTTATAGGTCACGTCTTCGCTGGACTTAAGCCAGTCGAAGCGCAAGGTCGGATCGAGCGTCTGCGCCAGCAACGGATGCGCCGTCTTGCGCGCGCTCGAGGTGTTGCCGCCCCGCGTTTGCGAGGCCGTGCCTGCCGACGAAGGCTGCGGCGCAGCGGCTACAGGACTAGGGGCAGGGGCAGAATCCTGTTCCCCGCCACGGAAGGCGCGTACCAGCAGAAAAACCGCCAACACCACCAACACCAGCGCGACGACGGTCTTCTTCTTGTTCTCGGTGCCAAGCTTCATGACGTGGCCATTCCGCGCAAGTAAGTTTCCAGCTTCAACTGGAGCCGCACCTTGCCCTGTTGCTCAGTCAGGGCGACACCGTCGATCAGGCAAAACATCTTGTCTCGCTCCAGGGCATTGATGAACTTCACTTCCTGCAAGTAGTTGCCGGAGAGCGTGATCTCGATATTTAACTTGTGCAGTCCTTCGATCGTGGCTTCTTTCTCGTCATACTTCAATCCGGCCAGTTGGACGCCCGTATCCTCCGCCATTTTGCCGAGTTCCTCCGCCACCACGGAATATTCGGCAGGAAATCGCTGGTCGTCGAAGCTGCTGATGTCCTGCGCCGCCTGCTTCAGCTTTTGGTCCATCCCCCGTGTGGGCAGCACTTCCTGGCGCTTGGCGGTGAGCTGGGCACGCAATTCGTAGTATTCGCGCTGACGCATCTGGCGTGAGCGCCCCGCCGGAGACAGCAAATACCCAACGCAGGCCAGGTCGAGCACGACCAAACCGATCAGCACAGGCATCCATTTCCTGCGAATCTCGCTGATGCTGGCCATCAGTGCTCCCTCTGCCGCGCAGGGCGTGGCTGGTTCTGCGCCTGTGCCGAATTTGTCCCGCCTGCCGACGTCCCCGGACTTGCGGGCACCGCAGACGATTTGGCTGCAGTTTTTTGCTGCTGGCCGTTGCTGTTGCTCTTGTCCTTGTTGTTGTCTGCGTCCCCGCCCGTCGCGGAGTCCTCCACATCCTGTACGTTAGGCAGATACACCGCCGCAATATCGAACTGGATATTGCCCGGGCCAGCACTCTGATCGCCGGCGTTCGCGGTCACAGTTTCGGCCACGATTTCAGCCTGGTGGAAGTGGATGGATTTTTCCATCCGCCGAACCATCTCGACCGCCCGGCCACGCGATCCCGTAGCCACTACCACGTGCAAAATCAGATCGTTCGTCTTGTTGTATTCCGGTTTCATGGAGACAACATGCAGATCTGGCGGCACGATTCGTTCCATCTCAGTAAACACTCGTGTCCATGACAGTGCCTTACGGGCAAACAACTGGTTCAGGAACTGCGACTGATCGGCGACATCCCGGTTCTCCGGCTTATTCAGAATGGCCCGTGCCTGCGCCTCTTCCTGGTTAAGGCCGCTGATCTCCTGCCGTACCTCAGATAGTTGCCGATTGATGTCGCGGGATTGAATCCTCTGATAGACGATGTACCCGACCAGCGACACACCAATGATTGCAAGGACAGCCACCACTCCGCCCATGCGGCGGCGAAACTGCCGGGCGGCTTCGTAGGGCTGGCTGGCAAGATTGATATTGAAACGCATCAGGACACCAGCGCTCCCACGACGCCAGCCAACGCAGAGCGTGACACATTGCCCGCCGCCACGGCTCCGATGCTGCTTGAAACCAGTTCTTCGACCCGAATGCTGGCCGTCGCGTTCAGCGCCCGCTGCAACTCCTGCGCCGATTCAACCCCCACCACCAGCACGCGATCTACTCCAACCGCGTAACGGTCTTCGAAGTAAACCAGCGAGGTGTTCACGTCATCGACCAGGGCTTCCCCGGTGACCGTCGATCCGCCATTCTCCAGCGAGCGGTAAAGCAGTAACTGGTTTTGATCGACGATGGCGAAGGTCGTAGTTCCACGTTCCACCTTGATGACCATCGTCGGGCGAGAAGCATCGACGGCGCCGAGCGCAGCGATCATGGAGGGCAGCACCGTCCCCGGATTGTAGCCGGCCTCACGAACCAGCGACTCGTACTCCTCCAGGACGGTGCGTGGAGTAACCGCAGCGACTACTCTCACCGGATTCGACGGGCCCTGCCGATCGAAGGAAACCGACGACTGCTCCACCTCAAAGGGCAGCGACTTCTTCAATCGGAAGCGGACCACCGCATCGGCTTCCTGTTGTTTGTCCGGGAGGCTGTCAAAGTCCAGTAGCATGATGCGTGTGGCGGCGTCGGGAATCACCAGGCAAAGGTCGCCGGACCGGCTTGCCACGGCGGCGAGTGAATCGCGCAGAGCGCTCACCAGGGCTTCGCGAGTGATCACGTTTGCCTGAGTTAGTCCGGGTGTGAGTGTTCCCTCGGGCAGCTTCTGCGCAGCGACAGCTTCCACCGTTTTTCCGCCCTCGCCAGCACGCGCGGCGATCACTCGCTCGGCGGTTATCTCACAGGCCAGCCTTGGCCGCGGAATGTTGTGCTCAGTCATTCAGTTCAGTTTGACCCTTTGAAGCAGTCGACCGACGGGGTCGCAAGTACTGCTGTTTACCTCCCATGCAACACTTCTTCAGTCACTACCCTCGCCCGGAGCAGGGAACGCACTGTTAATCCCCATCGTTACCCCTCCCCCTCCCCTTCATCTGAATCCTAGAATCAATAACTTAGACGGAAATTCACCGCAAAATATTGAACTGCAATGGTTTATCGTAAAATATTGAATCGACGACACTTACTTGGTCGTCTTCTTTCGTAACCTGTTGAAAATCGCCCAGACCAAAACCAGTGCCCGCAAAATATTGAACCTGTTGAGTTTATACGTAAAATCTTGATTAACATAGACTTAGCCGCTGGCACTCGTTTGCAATGTGGTTAACAGCCAGCGACGCTGTCCTGCCTGCCACGCAGGTGCCAACCCCGGCCTCGAACTGTCCAAGATCCCAGGGCTTCCTCCCGTCAGTCTAACGCCCCAATAGCCGCTGTCAAGATTACGAAGGTACATGTACAACGGTGCTCGGAACCTCAGTGACCTCTGGGCTCGAATGAGCCCGACGCGGGAAGACCGATATGGTTCTCGCTGTCTCTACCGCGTGGTCTCAATGAAGGTGACCTTGTTAATCTCCTTCAAGGTCGTCAGACCACGGCGCACTCTATCCAGCGCCGACTCGCGAAGGAAATGCATTCCCTCATCGCGGGCGGCGCGGCGGATTTCGCTGCTGGGCCGCTTGGCCAGAATCATCTCGCGCACGTTGTCGGTCAGCTCCAGCAGTTCGTGGATGGCCGATCGCCCGCGGAAACCGGTTCCCGAACACTCGATACAGCCCTCCCCTTCATAGAATGGAATGCTCGCCCATTCCTGCGGATTCAATCCGCTGGCTTCCAACTCCTCCACCGAGTAGTGCACCTCTTTCTTGCAGAACTCGCAGATCAGCCGCACCAAGCGCTGGGCGAGAATGCAATTCAACGACGAGACAAAGTTGTAGGCCTCCACGCCCATGTTCAAAAAGCGGCCTAGAACGTCGACCACGTTATTGGCGTGCACCGTGGTGAACACGAGATGGCCGGTCAGCGCCGCGTTGATGGCGATCTGCGCGGTTTCGGTATCGCGGATTTCGCCGACCATGATCTTGTCAGGATCGTGGCGCAGAATGGAACGCAATCCGCGAGCGAAAGTCAGGCCTTTCTTCTCGTTCACCGGAATCTGAGTGATGCCGCGAATCTGGTATTCGACCGGGTCTTCGATGGTGATGAACTTGTCTTCGTCGGCCTTGATCTCATTCAGGGCGGCATAGAGCGTGGTCGTCTTGCCCGAACCGGTCGGGCCCGTAACCAGCACCATGCCGTAGGGTTCTTTGATGTAGCGGCGAAACTTATGCAGGTCGTCCTCGCTGAAACCCACCACGTCGAGCGTCAGCTTGTGGAACTTCTCGCTCATCGACTCCTTGTCGAGCACGCGGAGTACGGCGTCTTCGCCGTGGATCGAGGGCATGATCGAGACGCGAAAGTCGATGGAGCGTCCGAGATAACGCACGCGAAAGCGCCCGTCCTGGGGCACACGGCGCTCGGAAATGTCGAGCTCGCTCATCACCTTGATGCGCGAGATGATGGTGGAGTGGTGCTCTTTGGCAATGGGCGTCATGGCCTGCTGCAGCACGCCGTCAATGCGGTACTTGATGACCACGGAGTCGTCGCGTGTCTCGATATGGATGTCGCTGGCGCGCCGCTGCAAGGCGGTGAAGATGGTTGTGTCCACCAGGCGAATGATGGGGTTGATGTCGGTCTCCGAGGTCAACTTCTCAATGGAGATGGTCTCGTCGGAGTCCTCATCCTCAGCGATGACGTCGAGTGCAAAGCCTTCGCTGGCCTCTTCCAGCACTCGCTGCGACTGCTCGGTCTTTTTCAGGATGTCGCTGATCTGCGACAGGCTTGCGACCTTGGTTGTGATGCGCCGGCCCAGCAGCAGGCCGATCTCGTCGATCATCATCAGTTGGCTGGGATCGGCGATGGCCACAACCAGCCGGCCGTCAGGCCTGTCTTCCAGGGGCACGAAGTTGTAGCGGAACATGAGGTCCACGGGAATCTTGCGGAACAGCTCGTGCTGAATGTGAAAATTCTTCAGGTCCACGAACTCGCAGCGATAGCGCCGCGCCAGGTCTTTGCCATGTTCCACTTCATCCTGCGTGGTTGCCGGGTTTCCATTGCCGCCATCCACGAAAATCGCCTTCTTTGGGTCTGCCATGGGTACCGCTCTTTGCCTTTCGCTCGAAGCAAGCTGTCAGCTCTCAGCCATCAGCTTTCAGCCAAAACTCGCTCTGCGTTCTTAGATCTCAGACATTAGGGCTTAGCATTCGGTCATACAGCAAATACCAAGCGCTAATTGCTACTCACAACTCGAAACGATCCACGATCCACTGCTTCATTTAATCCCGCCTGCGCCCAGGCTGAAAATCGGCAGATAGAGCGAGATCAACACAAAAGCGACCACCACGCCCATAACGATCAGGATGATGGGCTCAATCAACGACATCGCGGTTGCCAGCGCATTCTGCACATCTTCTTCATAAAACTCGGCTATGGAATTCAGCATGGCGGGCAAGGCGCCGGTGGATTCACCGACCTCCATCATCTCCACCGACATTTCGGGGAAAACCTTGGTCTGCTCCAGGCTGCGGGCCAGGCCCTGCCCTTCCCGTACCCCCCGGGTGGCGCGCTCGATGCCGTGCGCTATCAGGTGGCTCTGCATGGACTCACCTGAGGTCTCAAGCGAGGGCACCAAAGGCAATCCTCCCGACAGCAGGGTCGAGAGCATGCGCGAAAAGATGGCGATCTGGTATTTCAACCAGATGTCGCCCAGCAGAGGAATTTTCAACTTGAAGCGGTCCATCTGCGTGGCGCCATTATCGCTCTTCATCCAGCGCCAGAGAGCGAATCCCCCACCGATCAGCATCAACACCACATAAGGGAGGTATTGCTTGGCATTGACGCCGATGGCCAGCATCATCGCCGTCATCGGAGGCAGTTCGGATCCCAGTTGGTGATATAGGTTGGCGAACTGCGGCACCACGAAGGTGATCAGGAATGTCAACATGACGAACAGCATCAGAACCAGCAGGGAGGGATACACCAACGATGCTATAAGCTTCTTGCGGAAACTCACCGCCAGGCGCTGAAAGGCTATATAGCGGCCCATCACCTCCTCGAGGTTGCCGCTCTTCTCGCCGGCCAGCAGCGTCGTCGTGTAGACCTTTGGAAACACCTTCTGGGCGGCAAAGGCTTCCGACAGCAACTCTCCGCCGCGCAACCGGTCGCGGACGTTCTGCAAAAGAGAGCGGAAGAAGGGATTGCGTTGCCGCTTAATCAGCAATTCCAACGACTGGATGATCGGCAGACCGGCATGAATCAAGGTGACAAACTGCTGATTGAAAATGACAAACTGGTCCTGGGGGATTTTGCGGCGCTGCGGCAAGCGAAGTTCGCCCGTGAGCAGGCCCTTCGGCTTGACCGAATAGACGAGGAATCCCTGCTGCGCGAAGCGGTCGCGGATTTCGACTTCCGAGGTCCCATGCTCCAACTGCTCCAGCATGTGGCCCCGTTCGTCGGCCATCCTGATCGTGTATTCGGCCATAGTAAAGAAATTCCCTGGAGGGTCTGGAGGTAGTCTAGCACTTGGAAAAGCAATCAGCCGTCAGCACTCAGCATTCAGCCCGTGCACCCTGTTGCTGAATGCTGAGTGCCGAATGCTGACGGCTACTCCATAAACTCCGTTCCCGCGACGACTTCCACTCCAGCCGGGGGTGCGAAGTGGAACTGCTGGTCTGGTATTTCGACGTTCTCCCGCTGCTGAAGAAAGCGAAATTCGGTGACCGAGCCGTCGAGTTCTTCAACGACGATGCGCGAGATGAGACCGCTGGCAGTAACTTCGAGCAGAGTCTGCTCCACGCGCTCGCGCAATCCTTTGGGAACGCCTCGCAGGACGACGTCACCTGGGTTGAGCGGTTTGGCGTCGGGGGCCAACGACAGCCCGTCTAATTCCTTTTCCAGCTTGGTCTTGCCCAGCAGGTAGCGCAGAGGCGAGCGCAGGTCCTCAAGCTGCTTGACGGGCGTTCGGCGGGCCTGCCGCTCTCCCGGCACATAGAACCATGCCGTGCTTCCGTCGGTGAGAAACAGTTTTGGGCGCGGCTGATCATAGTCCCACCGCATTCGGCCCGGCTTCTTCAGCAACAGAGTTCCGCTTTCGGTGCGGGTCATACCGGCGCCTTTGTAAGTTTCCGTGAACTGCGCTTCGAGCGTGCGCATGTGGTCGTAGCGCTGGTCTACCTTGCTGGCCAGCGCGTGGACCTCGCTTTGCGCCATGAGGAACGAAGAACAGAGTAAGAGCGCGAGGACGGAAATCATCCGGCGCAAGAGGCAGCGTGAAATTGGCATTGGAAGATGCAGCCTACTTCGGATGGAACAGCCATCCACCACGGTCCCCTATTGCAGCACCGGGCTTGTCACGTCGGCCGGACCGGACCCGTTGTAATGCACTTCGCCTGATTCGTCTGAGAAAAACCTACGCTGCCCGGTCGTGCCCACCTGGTCGGGGACTCCGGTGAGCGTATAGGAACGAATCGCGCCATTCACCTTTTCGCCCGGCGTGTAGGTGAAGGTGTAACCGCTCTTGCGACCGCTGGCGGTAACGTTGTCGAGGGTTTGCTCACCGCCTCCCTGCGCCGTGCCGCCCAGCACCGCCAGATCCGCGGTGAATCCCTGGTCCGGATGGGTGCTGGAAAAAATCATTTCCGCTTCGTTGATGGCCTTAATGCTAGCGATGGCCGAAGCCTCGTGTGCTGGAATCTGCGATTTGGTGAGTTTGGGAATGGTAAACGCCGCGATGATCAGAATGATGGTGACGACGATCAGCAGTTCGATCAGGGTGAAGCCACGATCACGATTACGTCTGCGCATGGATGTGACCTTTCTCGTCAGCTCGCCGCGTCCTGCTGCAGGAGACGGCATCAGATTTGGAATGGGAGAGAAAGCCGCGTTCCTGCAGGAGCCGATAAGCGAGATTATTGTTTAGCTGCGACGCTATGTCAAAGACCCGCCACTTGTTGGACGGGTGCGGCGAAGAAAAGTCCCAAGGCCGCCTGCCAATTCCATGTGCAAAATGCCATCCATCGCTTCCGCTTTGGCTGGTACTTGACGCCCGACAGACTGACGGCTGTTTTTCAGCACGCCAGCGAATCGCGCGTGATTTTCAGTCCATTCAGATTGCCCAGCACGGTGACAGCGATCAACTCCGGCTGGAACAGTTCATTGGCCGATTGCAGCAGGTCGTCAACGGTAACGGCTTGAATGCGCTGGATGATTTCATCCATCCCGAAAAAGCGGTCGTAATACATTTCCTGCCGGGCCAGGTTCGACATGCGCGCGGTGCTGGACTCCAGGCTCAGCATCAGGCTTCCCTTTAACTGGTCCTTGGCGCGCTTCAACTCTTCCTCCGCGATAGCATTCTGTTTCAATTGGCGGAACTCGTTGACGACCGCCTGCACGACCTTTGGCGCCGACTCACGCGACGTCCCCGCATACACCGACAGAAGACCGGTGTCGCGGAAAGGATTGAGCTCGGAGAAGATGGAATACACCAGCCCCTGCTTCTCCCGCACATTCTGGAATAGCCGCGAACTCATGCCGCCGCCCAGCAAGGTATTCAGGATGTACGAAACGTAGCGCCTCTCGTGGCTGATGCAGTAGGACGGAACGCCCACGCAAATCTGCACCTGCTCCAGCGCTTTCTTGTTGCGCAGGATAATGCGCGAATTGATTTTGGGTGGGGTGTCGTGCCAGCCATTCGATCCGGCCGCCAACTGCCCAAATTGCTTCTGTAGAAGCGCAACAAACTCGTGATGGCTAACGCTTCCAGCCGCGGAAATAATGAGATTGTTGGGAGCAAACTTGCTGCCGTAATACGTCAGCGTTGCCTCCTGGTCGAAGCGCCGGACCGTCTCTTTGGTCCCCAGGATCGGCTTGCCTAGCGGATGGCCCTTGAAAAAGTTCTGGGTAAAGATCTCATGGACAAGGTAATCGGGATTGTCCTCGTCCATCTTGATTTCTTCCAGGATGACACCGCGCTCACGCGTGATCTCCTTTACGTCGAACACCGGGTGCAGAACCATGTCGCCCAGAACATCCACTGCGATCGGCAGATGCTCATCGAGGACCTTGATGTTGAAGCAGATGGTCTCCTTGCCGGTGAAGGCGTCCATGTTGCCCCCGATGGAGTCCACCTGGCGCGCGATGTCCTCCGCCGAGCGACTGGTCGTTCCCTTAAACACCATGTGCTCCACAAAATGCGAGATGCCGTTCACATTGGGATCTTCATGGCGTGAGCCGGACTTCACCCAGATTCCCATGGATACGGAGCGGATGTGGTCCATCTGCTCGGTCAGAATGGTCAGCCCGTTGGGTAATACCTCGCGTTGAATATTGCGGAGTTCTTCAACCATATTGCTGCTCCCTACACGATGGAAGCGTACTTCTGTTGAACCTCTTTGGCCCTGTGTCGTGTTCCTGCCTGTTGGTCGGCCCGGTTGCGGGATAGAATAGACCCTCACTGGACAATTCGCCCGCAGCGTCGTCGGGCGCCAAGGAATCTAATAGGTCAGCATATTGGATGCATGAGCCAGCCGCAACATACCGAACTATTGAGTCTTTCTCTTCAACAACTTACAGAAGTGGTTGAGGGTTTTGGTCAGGTCGCCTATCGTGTCCGCCAGCTATTGGACGGGTTGTACCGGCGAAGGTGGTCTGCGGTGGAGCAGTTCACCACGCTGCCCTTGGCTTTTCGCCAGCAGCTAATTGAGTCGGGCTATCAAGTTGGTTTGCCGCAGATCGAGAACAAGTTCGTCTCGGCGGATGGCACCATCCGCTACCTGCTGGCATTCTCCGATGGTCAGAGCGTCGAGACGGTCTGGATGCCCGAGGGTGACGGCGGCGAAGCCGGCGATGGCTCCGAGGTCGGCGATGCGGAGCTGCGAGATCTGACCACCGAGCGTTGTCATCCTGAGCGAGCCGACGCCGGTTTTGCGTCGGCGAGTCGAAGGACCCCTATATCTGAACGATCCTCCGAACCCTCTCGAGAACGCTGGCAACGCGCCACCGTTTGCGTCTCCAGCCAGGTGGGCTGCGCCGTCGAGTGCGCCTTTTGCATGACCGCCCTGCTGGGGCTGAAGCGCAACCTGAGCGCGGGCGAGATCGTTGGCCAGATCCTCGCGGTCCTGAACGACCAGAAGGTCGAGATGGAGCGTGACCGGGTGAACCTGGTGTTTATGGGCCAGGGTGAGCCGTTCCTGAACTACGACAACTTTATGCAGGCGGTGCGGCTGCTGGTCGAGGCGGTTGGCATTCCTGAGTCGCGCATGACCGTCTCGACCTCAGGGATCGTGCCGCGCATCTCCGATTTCGGAGCCGAGCCGGTCCGGCCCAAGCTGGCCGTGTCGCTCAATGCGCCCAATGAAACTCTGCGCACACAGGTCATGCCGATCACAAGAAAGTGGACGATCGAGAAGCTGATGGCTGTGCTGCGGGAGTTCCCCTTGCGCAATCGCGAACGGCTCACCTTCGAATACGTTCTGCTCGGCGGAGTCAATGACGATCCGCAGCACGCACGCGAGATGGTTGAGCTTATCCGCGGACTGCGCGCCAAGGTGAACCTGATTGCCCTGAATCCCGGCCCTGAGATTCCCTTCTCGACACCGTCAGAGGAGCGAGTATTCGCATTTCAGACCGTGCTCACCCGAGCGGGCATCCCGGCCTTCATCCGTCGTCCTCGCGGCCGCGACATCTATGCCGCATGTGGCCAGCTCAAGCACACGACCGAGCTCGTGCAGCTCGGAGCCTAGTGTGGTGAGTTAGAAATTCGCGGCATATTCATCATGCGTCAACTCGTTCCTGGTCAGCCGCGGGAATCAAGGTATTTAACAGGCGAATTTCGAACTCACCACACTAGGGGAACTCCAAACAAACCCAGGTTGCTTGCACATGCTGCATCGCGGAGACCCCATCACTTGGGCGCAGGAACGTGATCGTAACTGATAGCTCGGGTGATCTTCCAGTCCCCGCCTTTGTTTTGCCAAAGCGTCACGAACTTCGCCTCGCCCACTTGTTCGGTGTCATCATGCCCGGGATGATGGAAGCGATGGGTTCCCAGTTCAACCGCACCATAGTCTTTGATGGGATAAACCTCCAGAGTTCCGGCCACGAGGTCCCTTCGCACTTTGCCGCAGATGTACTTCTGGATATCCGCGAGGAAGCGTTCCTTGCCGACCGATAGGCCGGTCTTGTCGTGATAGAACTCAAGATCGTCTGCGACAAGCGAGCCTAACTTCTCCAGATCGCATCGGTTGTAGGCGTCAAAGAGGGCGGTGTCGAGCAACCCAACCGTTTGAAAGAGCGAATCGGGGGCGGGCGGATTCTGTGCTGTTTGCGCCCGCGCATGGGATGCGGGTATGCCAAGCAGCGGGAGCACCAGCAGGATATTTCGCAAAGCAGACAGGTTCTTCATGGAATCCTATACGCTGAGGGACGACAGCATGTTCCCCGCGCCCGGCATGCGGATTCCCGATTCGGTCTCCAGCGCGCTGTTTCGAACTCAATCCTCAATCCTAGCAACGCCGATCCGTCCCATGTCATCTAAACATTGACAATACTTGACTCAAGTTCTATAGTCGTTCTGTTGTAAGGGCTTGAGTTAGAGTCAAGCTTATTTATTATCAGTAACTTACAGACTGATATACCTCTTAGGAAGGTGCTGCATGGGAAAGATTATCGGAATTGACTTGGGTACCACTAACTCGGTGGTCGCTGTCATGGAAGGCGGCGAGCCCAAAGTCATCCCCAACGAAGAAGGCGGACGAACGACGCCATCGGTGGTCGCTTTTACCAAGAATGGCGAGCGGCTGGTGGGACAGGTCGCCAAACGGCAAGCTATCACCAATCCGGAAAACACCGTTTACTCCATCAAACGCTTCATGGGGCGTCGCTACGACGAAGTCAATGAAGAGATGAAGATGGTGCCGTACAAGGTGGTGCAGTCGGGCGATCACGTGGCCGTGATAGCGCAGGGCAAGGAATACACCCCGCCGCAGATCTCGGCTTTCATTCTTCAGAAGCTGAAGAAAGCCGCAGAGGACTATCTGGGCGAAACCGTCACCGACGCCGTCATTACCACCCCGGCGTATTTCAACGATGCCCAGCGCCAGGCGACGAAAGACGCGGGCAAGATTGCCGGCCTCGAAGTCAAGCGCATCATCAACGAGCCGACGGCGGCCGCGCTGGCCTACGGCCTCGACAAGAAGAAGGACGAAACCATCGCCGTGTATGACTTCGGCGGCGGGACCTTCGACATTTCGATCCTGGAAGTTGGCGAAGGCGTCATCGAGGTGAAGTCCACCAACGGCGACACCCACCTTGGCGGCGACAACATCGACCAGCGCATCGTTGACTGGCTGATTGACGAGTTCAAGAAGGACGAAGGCCTGAATCTGCGCGACAAGGGCAACGAAATGGCGTTGCAGCGTCTGCGCGACGCGGCCGAGCGCGCCAAGATTGAGCTTTCGACCACGATGCAGACCGAAATCAATCTGCCGTTCATTACGGCGGATGCCAGCGGTCCCAAGCATCTGGTCAAGACGCTTACCCGCGGCAAGCTGGAAGAAATGGTGAAGGACATCATCGACCGCTCGATCGGGCCTTGCAAAGCTGCGCTTAAGGACGCAGGCGTTACGCCCGACAAGATCGACGAGGTGGTCCTGGTTGGCGGGCAGACACGTATGCCGCGCATCCAGGCGCTAGTCAAGGAAATCTTCGGCAAGGAGCCGCACAAGGGCGTCAATCCGGACGAAGTGGTTGCGGTCGGCGCTGCCATTCAGGGCGGCGTGCTGGGCGGCGAAGTGAAAGACCTGCTGCTGCTCGACGTCACTCCGCTGACGCTCTCCATCGAGACCATGGGCGGCGTGGCGACGCCGATGATTCCGCGCAACACGACCATCCCGACCAAGAAGTCGGAGATGTTCTCGACCGCAGCCGACAACCAGACGTCGGTCGAGGTGCACGTGATGCAGGGCGAGCGTCCGATGGCGCGCGACAATCGCACGCTCGGCAAGTTCCACCTTACCGGACTGCCTCCGGCGCCGCGTGGTATGCCGCAGATCGAGGTCACATTCGACATCGACGCCAACGGCATCCTGAACGTGAATGCCAAGGACATGGCCACCGGCAAGGACCAGAAGATCACGATCACGTCGTCTTCCGGCCTGAGCAAGGAAGAAGTCGAGCGCATGGCGAAGGACGCCGACGCGCACGCTGCCGAAGACAAGGCCAAGCGCGAGGAAGTGGAAGCGCGCAACCAGCTCGACGGCATGGTGTACAGCATCGAGAAGATGCTGCGCGAGCACGGAGACAAGATCTCCGGCCAGGAACGCGCTGACGTTGAGAACGCGCTGGCCGACGCGAAGAAGGCGCTCGAAGGCGACAACGCGGCTGCGATGAACAGCGCGCGTGATCGTCTGACCCAGGCTTCGCACAAGCTGGCTGAGGCGATGTACAAGGCGACCTCGGCGCAGCCGCCGCCACCAGGCGGTCCGGCTCCAGGCGGAAACGGCGAGGCCCACGGCGAGCAGAAGAAGAAGGACGAAGGCGTGATCGACGCCGAGTACGTGGACGTGGACGAGAAGAAGTGACGGCGTTTGGCGGGCCGTCTGAGGCCCGCCGCCGTCATCCTGAGCGAGCGGCCTGAAGTTGGCCGCGAGTCGAAGGATCAGTGACTAGCGCTAGCAACTAGTTTCTTCGAGAGGGGCGCCGAGTGCGCCCCTTGTCCACAAGAAGCGATGAACAAGCCGCGAAGCGGCGGCATTGCCGCTAGCCCAGAGCGTGAAGTTCTTGGAGGAGCGGTCAGCGCAGCGTGTGTGGTAGATACAAATGCTGAAAACGCGACGAGCAGCCGCGAAGCGGCGGCGTTGCAGTTAGCCCAGGGCGAAAGAGACTGTGTGAGAACTCGACTTCTGAGAATGCGGTGGGAGCGATACAGCAAAGCTTGCCAGAATCCAGCCCCGCAGGGCGACTCAGTTTATCCCAGCGCGCAAGCGCTGGGTACGGTGGGAAATTTGACTGAGCCCCGTAGGGGCGACACAGGTTCTCACACAGTCTCGGAAGCCCCTGGGTAGGCGAGAAATCAATTCGAGCCGGCTTCAGCCGGCGACACAAAATAAAAGGTTCCGAGGTAGTAAAGTTGCGATTCGAAGTAAACGGTCAATCCTACATGCTAAGTTTTAACAGCGACGATGACCGCTGGTATCTGCTGACGCCCGGCTTCGGCGCGCGTGAAGGCGATTCCGGTGATCGACGACGAATTTGGATTCGTCGCGAACACGGTTGTCCCGGTCGGAGACGCAGGGTCGGCGATTATCAACTGAACGAGACCACGCAAGGACGCTGACAGCTGACGATGCCCAGCACGGCCAACAAAGACAAAGACTACTACGCCACTCTCGGGGTCAAGAAGACTGCCTCAGCGGAGGACATCCGCAAGGCGTTCCGCAAGCTGGCGCGCAAGTATCACCCCGACGTGAATCCCGGGGACAAGACCGCGGAAGAGAAGTTCAAGACGCTCTCCGAGGCCAACGACGTCCTCAGCGATCCCAAGAAGCGCAAGATTTACGACCAGCTCGGCTTCTACTCCGACAACATCGATCCCGCAGCGGCCGAAGCCTACGGGCGCGGCGGAGGCTTTGGCGCGGGCGGATTCGGCGGCCCGGGCGCAGGCGGAGCGCGCACCACACCCAGGAAGTGCCGTTCGACTTCAGCGGCTTCGACTTCAACGACTTCTCCGAAGGCGCAGGCGCTGCTGGACGCAGGGCCGGTGGCGGCGGCGGATTTCGCGACATCTTCTCCAACATCTTCAGCGGCGGCGCGCGGCGAGGCAATGCGAGCGTCCCGAGCCGGGCGGCGACCTGGAATACCAGGTGAACGTTGGCTTCTGGCAGGCCATCAAGGGCACGGTGATGAAGCTGAACATCCCGCATCTGGAGGTCTGCGGGAATTGTCACGGGCAAGGCTACATCGAAAGCCCAGGCGTCTGTCCGCAATGCAAAGGCAAGGGACAGATCACGCAGAAGAGTGGCAGCATGAAGTTCAACGTGACCTGTCCGCACTGCGGCGGCAGCGGCAAGAACCGCACGGTGTGCAAGGTGTGCCACGGCGAGGGCCGCGTCGAGCGCACCGAGTCGCTGGAGGTCCGCATCAAGCCGGGCACGCGCGACGGACAGCGCATTCGCATGCCGGGCCGCGGCAATGCCGGCACGATGGGCGCGCCAGCAGGCGATCTCTACATCATCGTGCGCGTCGGCGAGCATCCGATCTTCCGGCGCGACGGCGACGACATCCATCTCACCGTTCCGGTGACGCGTCACCGAAGCCGCGCTGGGCGGGAAGATTGAAGTTCCCACCATCGACGGCCGCGCGCTGCTGAAGATTCCTCCGGGCACGCAGTGCGGACAGAAGCTGCGCCTGCGCGAGAAGGGTGTTCCGTCAGCGGTGAAAGAAGGCACTCGCGGCGACGAGATCGTGGAAATCAAGATCGTTCCGCCGAATGTGCGCGACGAGCGGTCGAAGGAGATCCTGCGCGAGCTGGCGAAGCTGAACCCGGAAGATCCGCGCGAAGAGTTGTGGAAGCAGGTTTGAAGCGACGGTTTGCCGTCTGAGGAGCCGGAAAAATATTATGGCCAAGCGTAAAAAACAAGGCGCGTACATGATCAGCGCGGTGGCGGAGATGTACGGCATTCACCCGCAGACGCTGCGCCTGTACGAGCGCGAAGGGCTGCTGAAACCGTCGCGCACCGAAGGCAACACGCGCCTCTACACCGACGAAGACCTGGAGCGACTGGAACTCATCCTCTCGCTGGCGCGCGACCTGGGCGTGAACATTTCCGGCATCGCCATCATTCTGCAAATGCGCGAACGCATGGACGAAATGCAGCGCCAGATGGCGGATTTCGTTTCCTACGTCCGCACACGAAGTCATGACGCGCGCGCAGAACGCCGCCGATCCCAACCGCGGAGCCATCGTGCCGCTGCGCCATTCCGATCCTTCGATCAAGGCAGACTAAGAACAAAATAGAAGCTACTTCCCTGCCTTGCCGGCTTCGCCTTCAACTTGTCCAGCGCTTCGTGCGCCTTCTTGGCGTACGGACCGTTGGGCAGGATCTTGAGATACGCCTGATAGTTCTCGATGGCGCCAGCGGTATCGCCAGTCTTGTTCAGCACCTCGGCCAGCTTGAAGGTCGCCTCGGCGTCGTGCGGCTTGAACTCCAGCGCCTCGCGATATCGGCTGATCGCCGCCTGATAGTTTTCCTTCTTGTAGTAGAAGTCGCCGATCTCGACATCCTTCATCGCCTTCATCGGGTTCCAGGGCGTGAACTCGTCAACGCCGGTGTCGGTAAGATCCGCCTCAGGATGCTTCTTGGCGTCGTCGGCCGGAGGCGAGACGTCAATCCGCGTCTCCTTGCTGGAGCTTTCGCCGGCAGTTCCACCATCGGAGCGCGGCGGAGTTCTTGCGATTGTCCTGCGGCGCGGGCGCCGACTTGTCCACCGGAACCTGCTCGACCGGAGGCTCTTGCGCAGCCGCCGCTCCAGCCAACCACAGACAAACCAGCGCGAGGATTAAATGACGGAATCGCACATCCATATTGTATTGAAACCCGCTGCTCCTGTTGAGGACTCGAAGATGCTCGTCCGGCGGAACATTCCCGCTTTCGTCGCCGCGCGGGCGTATCGGCTGTCAGCTTTCAGCCATCAGCCGTCAGCTTTCGGCCAGACTGTTTACCAGTCAGTACTTCTTGTCTCCACATTCTTTATCTATTCACTACCACTAACCACTGCCTTTCCACCCCCTCCCCCTCGCGCCAATCATGTAGAAACAACAGCTTAGGAGTCTTACTGGTACATAACTGAAAAATAATGACTTAGCTGGCAATAACGCCAATTTTTTGGTTGCTAATCATGATAATCATGATAATCATGCTGACGCGATAATCATGCTAAGCATGATTATCATCTACGGGTATTGCGACTGGACCCTAAATCTCGCTTTCTGTCCGCCATTCACTGCCCGCAATCCACCGACCTGTCAAAGAGCTTTTGCCGGCCCACACACTGGGTGCGGCCTACGAGCACACAACTCCCTCCAACTCCGTCCTCGCAATTCGTTGATACCCTGCCCGCAGCGGCTATCGCAAGGGCGCAGGTCACGTTAGCATGTGACGAGGCATAGGCAACCGGCTGTCATTCAAGAATTGTCATTACGAGCGCAGCGAGGAATCTGCTTTTGGGTGGACCGGCAAAAAAGCAGATCCCTCGGCCGCCACGGCGGCCTCGTGATGACAAATCCCACGTTTTTCTTGCGAAGCCACGGGGGCGGCCATGCATACATCGGAACCAACAGGAGAAACCAAACTTGAAACGATCCGCGATGGTGCTTGCAGTCTTACTGGCCGCGTCGGCAATCGGGAACTGCAAATCGGTGAAGCTGGTGGCGAGCGTGAAGAACCCCAGCTATTCCGGGCAGCGCTTCCGCAAGGTGCTGGTCATCGGGATGAGCAACGACCCGGCCATCCGTTCCGACTTCGAAGATGCGATGGCCAACAAACTGGCCCCCGACGGGGTCGAGGCCATTCCGGGGCATTCCATCCTGCTGCGGCCGGAATCGGCAAACCTGGACACGGATTATCTGAAGGCGCAGATCCGGGAGCACCACATCGAGGCTGTCCTGGTGTCGCACCTGGTGAGGGTGGAAAAGAACATCACCTACATTCCCGGCCAGAGCTACATGGTTCCTTATCCCTACTACAACTCGTTCTACGGCTATTACCCGGTGGTTTACCAGCAGGTCTATTCTCCGGATTATCTGCGCGAAGACCGGACGGTGCGCATCGAAACCAACCAGTACGCGACCTCGACGCCCGAGGCGAATTCGTCTGGACGGGCATCCGCGACTCCTTCAATCCAAGTTCAGCAGCGAACGCAATCGACGCCGTCGTCAAAGTGGTGGTCAAGGAGCTGGAGAAGTTGCCCTTGGGTATGACAACTATGTCATTGACCTTTACTTCTTCCAAGACTTCGAAGTCGATGTTGTCTCCGGTCTTCGCATCCGCGGAGCTGAGAGTCCGGTCCAACCGAAGCTTAATGGGAGTGCCATTGTCTCCGGTTGCCATCCCGGCTTAGTGCCTTCATACGCCTGCGTCTTCATCGAGAACGAATTTGCTGGAGGCTGAAGGTGTCGCGGGTTGTTGTGGAGCAGCTTGTTGAGTGCCCGAAAGTGGCATCTGGGTAAGAAGCACACAGAGCAGAAGAACACATATCGGTCGGCCAGTGGAATTCATGATTCCTCCGATGGGGCGCGGAGTACGGTGGAAGCGTGACCTAGAATCGGCGCCAACGAAAGTGCGCCGGTCACAGGTCACGGTGACCAGATGATATAGGGGTCCTCTTCGACAAGCTCTCCAGAAGTTACACGAGCAAGTCGTTGAGGATCAATGCAATTTTTGTCAGGGCATCGAGTTCGGCTACCGACATTCGCTCGCGACCTTGAGTATGGAGCTGCGCGGCGAAGTGTGCACAGAACCCCAGAAGGTCTGCTGGTTTGCTGGCCAGGCGTCTCTTGCGGGTCTCTCGTGTTAGCCAGTTGTCGACTATGGCTTCGTAGACCTGAAATGTGTACTGCGGTTCTTTTGTCTTCGAGACTAAGTCTTGGATATACGTCAGTAGTAGCGGCCTAGAGATCAGATCCTTGAAGCGCTCGGCCGCCCGGCCTGCCCGGACGCGGAAGACGGGATTCCTCCAACGTGGGAAACGTGCAGATAGGTACTTCTTCACCTGCTGGTCGGAGAATGGCGACACATAAATTCGGTGGACCTTGCGGTCCGGACCTCCGGCGAGCGGCGCAGGGTCAGCGGGCGGAGGGAGGTCCACCTCTTCGGAATGACGAGATGGATCGGCCGAGAAACTGCGAATTTGGCAGGCGAATATACACGCTCGTTTAGCTTTCCTGTTCACAGTCGAACGGTTTCGCGAAACCGCTTGCCGAAGTCCGCTATCGCAGCGTTGTCCTCATCGAGCGCGTCCAGCAAGAGGACGGTTTCGCTGCGATTTTGGAAATCGATTCGATTGATGATGTCATTGCAGTCGCTGGCTCAGGGCACAGCCGTTTGCGACGCTCCGGTTCGGTCGCCGTCGGGACCGAGTACCTCCCGCAGGAATGAGGTTTTGCCCATGCCTGAGTCCGCCAATAGCAGTGAATACCTGGACTGCAAGGGTGGACCAAGTAGCCGGTCGACTTCATCAAAAAGCGGTCTGCTGTTAAGTGCCGCACCCGCCGGACTAAAGTCCTGCGGTCGGGATGAACGTACGGCTCGTGATTCTCGCAGCAAACCTCTTGATTTCTGCCGGTGTGTAATGGTCTTCCTCAAGACGCTTCTTCAATCGGAGCCTGAGAAGGTAGTCGCGCCCGTACTTGAAGATTCCGAATGGGATGGCACCGATAAAGCAGGTCCCTCCGCTCGCCCGCCGCGGCGTCAGAAGGTCAGTGGCCAGCCCCACGCTCAGTTCTCCTTACGCCGCTGTGGCAATGCGGATATGCGGAAGACACCTAATCCTACCCTTGCCGCATCCTGGCGTAAATTCCTAAGACGTAGGTAATGCTCCGGTCGAAATGATAGTCGTAGTCAGGCCCGGTCGTGTATCCGCCCACACCGTCAAGCTCCCAGCTTGCGCACCTCAGCCAGCATGCGTTCCCGCAGGATGTGATTCGCCCGTGTCTGGTAGCTTTTGCCGGTTTCTTCAGCCAAGCCACCACATCCGCATCCAGACGCAAGGACACCGCCTGTTTGACGGGCCGGTAGAACCTGCCCCGCACCGCATTCTTCCAGGCGCTCGGCGGCAGCTCCGGGGATGTCGGAGGTGTCAATCCGATGGTCAGGCAGGGCTGCCAGCGCCGCCAACTCGCGTTTCTGCCCGGCGCTGAGGGGGCTTCCCCGATGTGTGCCGTACGTTGACCGTCCTAGTTGCCTTGCGCATAGATCTCAAAAAGAAAAAACAGCAGATCCCTAAACAGTCCGCTGAAAAACTCGGGAAGCAGAAACTCGCGGGCTGAAGCCCGCTCGGGATAATAAAAAACAAACGACTTATCGGCACGACTGAAGTCGTGCCCTGACACAAAACCGTCTTCTAATGGAGTTTCTTTCGCACTCTGTAAAGCCCTCGGTCGGGATGACAGGAGGGACTATCGTTCTACAGGAAGATGCTCGCGGGGCAGGCGCCCCAGTCCCGCTGTGCGGGACGGAATAAGACAGCCCAGCGATTTATCGCTGGGTAGGTTAGCGATGAACCCGAGTCCCCCGGGGACGGCACAAATCAGAGAGGTAGTTTCGAGTCTTCGAGTTTCAAGCTTCCAGTTGCTGTTCGGGCATGTTGTCTCCCACGAAGAACGCGCTTCTCGCTTGAATTGTGCCGTGCCCGAGGCACTCGGTTTCCCCTTATACCGCATCCCCAGCGCCGAGGCGCTGGGCTATCTTATGCCGTCCCCTTTCGGGGACTGACTCACTGGGGTTGCGGCTAATTCGAGAGCAGGCCACCGCTCTACTGAATGCGTGCGAGTTCTTTGGCGTAGAGGTGGTTTCCGGGAAACTCAATTGCCAGTGACGCGAGCAGCGTGCGCGCGGTTTGGGGGTCCTTGTCGCGCAAGGCGGCCACGGCCAGCAGCAGACGGGCGAAGGGCGCCAGGTAGTGTCCTTTGTCGGCGGTGAGACGCAGGCGCTGCACACCCTCTTCCTTGTCGGTCTGCGCGCCGGTCATGCGCAACACCCAGCGCACAGGAGCGGAGCTGCTGCCCAGCAGGTAGTTCTCCACCCCGATGGCGAGGTAGGCGTCGTAACAGGTCGGATCGATGAGCAGCAGTTGCTGCGCGATCGTCCGCGAGGTTTTCATGTAGTCGAGACTGGCCAGATTGCGCTTCTCGATCATGGCCGCGTAGTCGCCGCGCAGCCCATTCGCCAGGACCCGCGCAAACAGGGCGTTCTTGTCTTGCGGATTCTGCGCCAGAATTTTGTGGGCAAGTTCGGAGCTCCTTGCCAGCTCATTCTCGAACTCGGTTTTCACTGCCGGATCGGGTGTGAGCTTGCTGCGCTTGTCGAAGTTGTGGCTGTCGGTGAACAAGTCCCATTCCAGAATGTGCAGCCGGTCGAACTCGGAGAAAAGATAAGCGGCAGCGTTCGACACGTGCCCCATCGGATCCTCGGGGTGCGCCTGCTGATACGCCGTGAAGGTGGCGTGCGCGCCGGCGAAGTCCAGGTTGTACATCTGCTGGAAGCCGCGACTGAGATTGGGCGGCGGTAACACGGCATCGGCGGCGCGGGCTGCGAGACTTGCACCCAGGAGCGCCAGCACTGCGATGGCGGCTTTCGACCGGGTCAGAATTTGCGAAAGTGGCTTCATAGCTTGACTGAAAACAGATCTCGCTCGGGCTAAAGCCCCGCGAGTGATGGACAAAACTATGGTATTATCGGCACGCCCAGAGGCGTGCCCGTCCGACCCTAGCCATCCTAGTTACATATTGATTCGGCAGTCGGCCAAAGGATTGTAAAATCGCTGTCAACCATGAAGGTCTCAAACCCAGCTAAATGCCCGTGAGAGTAGTATCCCACCTTCTCGCCCACGGCCGAGAATAGCCTGCCCTGCGTCGCCGAAGGGGGCACCCACGCAGCACAGCCTCAAGGTTAGCAATCACAGCGGCTTAGGTCACGCGTCACTGCGGTAAGGGTCGTCCTCGCCGGATCATAGATGAGAAAGTGTCTTGCTTCTCATCCCCAGGAGCCCTTGCCGCAGTTGAAGCAGGACGGAGGCAGCCGTGAGTACCAGCACAATCGTTTCAGGCCTCAGTGAAGAACGGATTGCATATCTGGAAGGCGTCGTCAGTCAAGCCCGGACCGCCGCTGCCGTCTTTACGCAGTACACGCAGGAGGACGTCGATCGCATCGTCAAACCGATGGTGCTGGCGGGACTGGAACAAGCGCAATATCTGGCCCGGCTGGCGATTGAGGAAACCAAGCTCGGAGTGCTGGAAGACAAGGCCATCAAGAACATGGTGGCCACTGAGTTTGTCTACAACTACGTCAAGGACAAGCACACCGTCGGCGCCATTCGCGAGTTTCCCGAACGCGGTCTGACCGAAGTGGCGGAGCCGATCGGGGTCATCTTCTCGCTCACGCCGATTACAAATCCCACCTCGACGGTCCTCTTCAAATGCATCATGGCCATCAAGACGCGGAACGCGGTCATTTTCAGTCCTCACCCGAGCGCCGGCCACTGTTGCTATGAGGCGGTACGGATCATGTATGAGGCGGCGGTGAAGCATGGCGCGCCCGAAGGCGTTTTTACCTGCCTGGAATCGCACGACCTGGAGGACAACGCCTACCTGATGCGGCACAAAGATATCGGCCTGATTGATGCCACCGGTGGACCGGGCATGGTCAAGGCTGCCTACAGCTCAGGCAAACCAGCCTTGGGCGTGGGGCCGGGCAATACGCCGGTCTATCTGGAGAAAACGGCCAACCTGAACATGGCCGTGGTGGACATCATCACCTCCAAGACGTTCGATAACGGAACGATTTGTGCGTCCGAGCAGACGGTGGTGATCGACGATGAGATCTATGACCTCGTGCTGAAGAAGTTTGCCGACCTGGGCACGCACATCTGCAACGAGAAAGAGACCGAACTGCTGGCGCGCACGGTGATCGATCCCAAAACTGGATTCATGCAACCGCTGGCTGTCGGCCAGAAAGCCACCGACATCGCGCGCATGATCGGCCTTTCCGTCAAGCCGAACACCAAGCTTTTGCTTGCGCCGATTCAAGGTGTCGGCCGCGAACATCCCTTGTCGGTCGAAAAGCTGTTCCCGGTGCTCGCGGTTTACCGGGCGAAATCGGTGGATGAGGCGCTCAAGGTGTGCGTCGATGTGAATCACGCCGGTGGACTTGGACATACAGCGGTCATTTTCTCGTGCAACGAGGAGGTCATCCGAAAGTTCGGAGAAGTGATCAACGCCGGCCGGATCATCGTGAATTCGCCGGGCTCCATCGGGGCGCTGGGTGGGGTTTACAACGACATGGTACCCACCTTCTCCTTCGGATGCGGGACCGGCGGCGGTAACAGCACGATGGACAACGTGAATGTGTACAACTACCTCAACATCAAACGCGTGGCGCGGAGGACACAGGCGCATATGTGGTTCCGCATTCCGGACCAAATCTACTTCAACATGAACGCGGTAGAGAACCTAGGCCATTTCCCATCGCGCTCCACCATCATCATTACCAACCCGGCGATGGAGCACATTGGCCACGTCGACATTGTCCGGCGCTATATTTCACCGCAAACTCTCGTCCATGTCTCGGTCATTCCTGATGCGGAGCCCGACGTCAAGGTCGTCATGCAGGGAGTGGAGGCGCTCAACTTCTACAAGGCGGACCAGATCATCGCGCTGGGCGGCGGTTCGGTGATCGACGCGGCCAAGATCATGAAACTCAAGTACGAGTCACCGGAGGCCGACTTAGAGGAACTGGCCGCGCCGTTTCTGGACCTCCGAAAGCGCGTGGTCCAGTATCCGACCGAAAAGACCAGCCGGGCACGGTTGATCGCCATCTCCACCACCAGCGGAACGGGCAGTGAAGTCACTCCGTTTGCCGTCCTGACCGACAAAGAGCATGGGCGCAAGGTGACCCTCGCCGACTACTCGCTGAGTCCGGATGTGGCCATCGTCGATCCGCAGTTCGTCATGTCCATGCCGAGAAGCCTTACCGCCGATACCGGCATCGACTGTTTGACCCACGC
This sequence comes from uncultured Acidobacteriaceae bacterium, assembly GCA_963833155.1. Classification (GTDB taxonomy): domain Bacteria; phylum Acidobacteriota; class Terriglobia; order Terriglobales; family Acidobacteriaceae; genus Bog-257. Next base: position 81,957 of record CAWHWY010000006.1, on the reverse strand, counting down.
CCTGGAAGCGGGAGTTTCCATTTACGCTTCCCCCTACACCGACTCCAACGCCATGCAAGCGATTCGAATGGCGTTCAGGTACTTGCCGATCGCGTATGAGCATCCCCACGATGAGGAGGCGCGCAGCATGATGCACAATGCCGCCTGCATTGCGGCGATCGCGTTTTCCAACGCGTCGGTGGGCGTGAATCACTCGCTGGCTCATGCCTTCGGCGCGCGGTTTGGAGTGGCGCACGGCCGGGCCAACGCGCTCATGTTGCCGCACGTCATTGCCTATAACGCGTCGGTTCCCACCAAGTTCATGCCGTCACCCAACCAGCGGGGTTATATCGCGCACAAGAAATATGCCATGATGGCGGATTTGCTGGGTCTGGGCGGTAATACGATCGAGGAGAAGGTGCAGAACCTGGTGACTGCAACCGAACAGTTACTCGACCGATTGGCGATCCCACGTTCGATCGCGGAACTGGGGATCTCGAAGGAAGAATTCGAGCGGGCGATGCCCGATCTGGTCAAGATTGCTTTTGACGATCCTTCCGGGCGCTCGAACCCTCGCATGCCACTGTTGACCGAATTGGCCAAGCTGTTTTGGAGTGCGTATCAGGGGCGAGGCGCGGCCAAGGTGGCCAGTGCCTCTGAGCAACAAAAAGTGGATGAATGGTTGTGCGTATGACTATGACAATGATTCCCGTAGGGCTTGATTTCAATGGAGAGTCCGTGTCGCATGCCTTCCGAGAGGCCCGTGCCAAGTTGGAGAGCAACGAGGGTGATCTGTGTTTGGATTTCTCTTCCGTGCGCCGGATCGATCCGAGTGCGCTCAGAGAGATGGAAGAGTTGGCGAGCATAGCCGACGATAAAGCTGTCAAGGTCATGTTGCGCGGCGTCAACGTCGATATTTACAAAGTGCTCAAGCTGATGAGGCTGGCGCCGCGATTCTCCTTCCTGACCTGAGATGAGAGAGTTTGCATCACCCGGAGCGACCGGACAGGTAGGCAGCCGCATCATTGAGCGTGGGCCGCGCTTTTCATTAGCTTGGATGAGGGTAGTTATTTATGCCGAATGAGAGCGAGAACAATTCTTTCTCCTGGGGCGACGCACTCTTCCTGTATATCGAGCGGGAGGGACAGCCGCTCAATATCGCAGGGGTCAGCATATTCGAGGGCGAGATCAAACCCGCTAATTTCAGGGCTTTCATCGAGTCGAAGCTCCCGCTGATTCCCCGTTATCGCCAGCGGGTAGTGTTTCCTCCGTTCGACCTGGGACTTCCGAGTTGGGAGTTCGATCGAAAGTTCGACATCCGGAACCACATTCACTGGGTCAAACTCAAGCACGGAACGGAACGGGAGCTCAAAGCTCTGGCCGGCAAGATTGTGAGCACGCGACTGAATCGTGAGCGGCCGCTCTGGGACTTCACTCTGACTCGGTTAAAGGGGGGGCGCACCGGAATCGTGACTCGAATTCATCACTGCCTGGCGGACGGAATTGCCGGGGTGGGGGTGATGAACGTCATCATGGACACGGCTCCGACACCGCCCCCGATTGCACGCAAGAAACCGGAGATCGCGCCGCCACCGCGGCCGAAAGACCCAACCGCAACCTTCTTGAACGGCGTGGCGAAGTCATACCTCTCGGTGGTCAGCGGGGCACTCACACTGCAGTCGGGACTGCTCAACATAGCCCAGGAGGCGGTGGCGAATCCGACAGGTCCTCCGGCGGAGATGATTCGCCTGCTGTCAGAGTTGGCTGCGCCGGTCGAGCGTTTACCTTTTAACACCATCTGCCGTGGCCCGCAGAAATTCGCCTGGGCCCAGGTGCCCCTAGCTGACATCAAGGCGGTCAAGAACAACTGCGGTGGCACGGTGAACGATGTCGTCCTTACCGCCGTCACGTTGGCCTTTGCCCGCTACGCGGAGCAGCGGGGGGTAGACCTGAAAGGACGCTCGCTGCGAATCGTGATTCCGGTGAACGTGCGCGGCAACGGAAGCGCCACCGAACTGGGAAACAAAATCTCTTTCGTTCCGGTGCCCGTCCCTCTGGATCTACGCGATCCCCAGAAGCTGCTGGCCGAGGTACGGGAAAGAGTCGAATGCCTCAAGCGCGCGCGAGCCGCCGAATTTGTGGGCCTGCTGGGCGGTCTGTTGTCATCGCTCCCGAGCACCTTCTGGGCCAAAATAGGGCCGGTTGCCAGCCAACTTCCGCTGAGCCTTTGCAACATCATTTGCACCAACGTGCCCGGCCCGCAAGTGCCGCTGTACCTGATAGGGCACAAGATGCTGTCGTGGTATCCCTGGGTACCGATCGGTGGCCTGATGGGGATCAACTGCGCCATCCTCACCTACAACGGCACCGCGTATTTCGGCTTCACCGGCGATGTGCACGCGGCGCCCGATCTGCGGCGACTGGAGAAGTTCGTGGACCAGAGTTTTGCGGAGTTGCTGGATGGTGCTGGCGCCGGCGCTCGCGCCGAAGCAAAGCCACAGCGTCAGAAGCGCGAACGGCCGAAGTCGAAGATTCCGGTCGTAAAGGCAAAGATTGTTCGCAAGAAATCGGTGCCGTCGGCTTCGGCTACCAAACGAACTCAACCTGCTCCAGCGGCAGAGCCCATGTCGGAACCGAAGAAAGCGCTGGCAGCCAGCGCGTAATGACGCCTCGTCTACTGCGGTTGCAGCCAAACCGAGACAGTACAGAAGCCACCACCTGTTGTATTCGACCACGCTTATTTAGAATTGCGCCCACACGTGTTTTTGTCGGAAGAATGTTCGCGTTTTCTCAAGGAGGCCTGCTATGACCCGCCTGTTGCGTTACTCCTGTGCTCTTACAGTAAGCGTAATCTGCCTTTCGACGGTCGCGTCAGCCGACCTGAAGATCAAGACCCGCACCACGGTGATGGGGCACACCACAGAGAGCACGGTGTACATCAAGGGAGGCCGCGAGCGCAACGAGATGAGCTACGGTGGCCGCGGCGGCGCAGTCTCCATCATGCAGTGTGACCAGAAGCGCATGATCACCGTCACCGGCAACCAATGCATGGTGATGCCGTTCGGTGGCAACGAGACCTCTTGTCCGGCCATGCCCAACATGGGCGCAATGGCAAGAGAAATGGCTGGAGGCGAGCCCACAACACCCCGCAAAGGCGGCGTGCTGACCATCACCCGCACGTCCACCGATACCGGCGAGCGCCAGGACATGTTCGGCTACAAGGCGCGCCACATCAAGACTTCCATGACCATGGAATCAAGCCCTGACGCCTGCAATCAATCGCACATGAAGATGGAAATGGATGGCTGGTACGCCGATCTGGCCGGGTTCTCCTGCGCGGACGAGTCCTACCGCTCGATGGCCTGCGGCGGCCCGGGCGCCAAGCGCGGGTGCAGCGACCGCATCGTGATGAAGGACAGCGGTGGCGCAGCGATGGGATACCCGTTGAAGCAGACCATGACGATGACGTCCGCGCAAGGAACGTTCACCACCACGACGGAGGTAGTCGAACTGGAGAACACTTCACTGGAGGCGTCGCTGTTCGACATGCCGCCCGGCTGCAAGGTCATGGACATGTCCGCCATGATGGGTGGCGCGCCGGCCAAAACCCATTCCGAGGCGGCCCCGGAGCCGGCCACAGCTCCAACCAAGGCGACAGCAACTCCACCTGCGCAGCCTCCCGCGCCTGTCCTCGCCCCCAAAGCTGCAGGCGTGGTGCGTATCGGTGTGGTGAAGATTAAGGACATGAGCGGCCAGTCCCTGCCGACCGACAACCTGCGCCTCAACCTGATGAGCGAGATCGCTCGCCACCAACTGGACGCAGTGCCGCTGGATTCCGAAGGGCAGCAGCAAGATGTGGAGAGCGAAGCGCGTTCTAAGCAGTGCGACTACATCCTCTACACCGTTTCTACTCAAGTGAAGGAGCCCGGCAGCGGCGGCCTGCCATCTGGAACTCTGCCGAAAGGGGTGGTACTGGATCCGGCCAAGTTCCAGGCCTTGACCGATGTGACCCTTTACAACGTGGGCAAGCCGCTGCCCGAGATCAAGGAATTGCCGCTGGCCGCCGACGCCAGCCAATTCGGCGTTAACGCGGTCATGGCTACGTTCGTACTGGAGTCCGACAAAGTCGCCGAGCAAGTTGCAGAAGATGCTCATCCCAAGCCGGCTTCAAAGCCCTCCAAAGTTCCAGCGAAGAAGGGGCCTAGTAGCACCAAGCCGAAGTAAGCCTGCGGGTTTGTTTGCCCGCGACTGAGGTAACTCGAATGCCGCACTCCGCACCGAGTTTTCTGCAAGCAGGAGTTGCCTGGCTGGCTGGTCTTTCTAAGAGAAGCCCTATGCCCACGTGCGAAGGCCGATAATGCCCCAATAGGCAAGGTATGCAGCGGCGATTAGCAGCGCCAGGGTAACCGCCGTGGAGTAAGCGCGGACACGGCTGCGAACCTCTTCTTTTGGCGCACGCCACAATGCAACAGCACTGGCTACCGAAGCGACGGCGTAAACCAGGGTTGCCAGAAAAAAAGCGGCTGACCAGCCCGTCAGGTTCCCAAAGCGCGAGATAAGGTCATCGCTGTTCGCTATGAATATGACGACCACGGCCACTAAGCTGAGCACTGCAACCAGCGGCCAGACCCGCATCGCACGTTCAGCCGGCCGGCGGCGCTTCTTACTGAGTCCGCCCAACACCCAGAACGGAGCATAGACGAGGACCGAGACCATGGCGAGCACTACCCATACGGTGAGAATGATTTCGGCGATCGCGAACCACGCCGGGATACGCTTTATTGTTGCCATGCCGCCGCCCGCCTGTATGAATTGCCCCTCGGCATTGGGCGTCAGCAACTCCACCGTGGCAACCGGCTCAGGAAGGTCTTTCCCGGTCACGCGGCGGAACTGTGCGCCAACGACGGGCAGGAAGACTTGGTCGATTCCGCGAAGTGAAGTTAGCAGTAGCTTGCTGTCCTCAAAGCGGACCCGGGCCATACCCACCAAGCGTTCGATAAGGTAGTCCATCTGCGTGCGCGGCGAGTCGGGCTCGTACCAGCCAGCATACGAACGGGCGTTGGCAGGCAAGGACGCTGGCGGGGGCAATGACGGCTTCTGCAGTCCGTGCGTCACGTACGCGCGAATGGTCTTGCCGATCTTCTCGAAGGCGTCGCCGTTCCCGGCATTGATGCTGTAAAAATACCCCACGCCATAGTCCGGCATATACGACATTTCCGTAAGTCCGCCTTCGACCCCTCCATTGTGTCCGTGGTAAACGAATCCCTCATGGACACTCCAGTAGTTGCTCAGGCCATATCCGGCCTTCAGTCCTTCTTGCGCCGCCCACGTGCGGGTGGGAACCTCCATGCGATCGATGGAAGCGGCGGGCATGACTTGCGTGCCGTTTACGGTGCCGCGGTTGAGATAGAACAAAAGGTAGGCCGCCATATCGTTGGCGGAGGCGTTGATGGAGCCAGCCGGACGAAGGAGAATGTTCCAGTACCGGTACGGCGTTTTGCCGTCGGGATGATAGAGCGTCGTAACCGGCGCCGAAGCCGGCGGGAAGTAAGTCGCTGTCTTCATGCCGATGGGCGTGAAGAAGTTTTCCGTGACGTAGTCCTCAAAACGCTGGCCGCTGATCTTCTCTACGATGGCCGCGGCAACCGCAGGGCCGGAGTTGCAATAGGCCATGCGAGTACCCGGCCGCCAGCGGGAGATGCGCGAGTGGTGGTCATAGTCAAGTCCTTCGCGCAGGCCCATGGTTGGGGCGGCGTCCTTGGCGTACTCGCGTAAGTGCATGTCATCCCAGCCGGTGGTGTGCTCCAGAAGATCCACCACCCGCACCGGGTCGGTCGCTTCCCAGCGGTTCTCAAACCACACCTCGGGGATCAGTTTGTGCACAGGGTCGTCCAGTGACAGCTTGCCTTCATTGGCGAGCTTCAGGATCGACAGCGAGGCAAAGGCCTTGGAAGTGGAGCCGATGCGGAACAACGTTTCCGAGGTTGCAGCCCGATCGCTGGCTACATCGGCTTTGCCAAGGCCTGCAATCCATTCCGGGCCGTCACGGTGCACGATCGCGACCGACATGCCCGGCGTATTTGTGTCTTTCAGTATCTTCTCGAGTTGTTGCCGGAGCTCTTCGATCGATTGGGCGGGCTTCGGTGTTTCATCTTTTTTGCTTGCAAAACCGGCGGTCGCAAGCAGACAGAAGAGAAGTGCGGGAATGACGAATTTCACACCTGAATTCTCTTCCGGCAACCACGAGCGACGCAAGTTCTAAAGACTCAAGCGCCGAATCTCACTGCCGCGCGAGCTTTCGCTTTGGCAGCCTCTTCTTCTCGATTCCTCGGCAGCGCATTCGTCTCCAGCGAACGCAGAAGTCGAGTCGAGACCTCGGCGATCTCATCGACCGCGGCCAGGAACGGCCCTTCGTTGCTCTTCGACGGCTTGTTAAAACCGCTGATTTTTCTCACGAACTGGAGCGAAGCAGCTCGAACCTCTTCGGCCGTCACGGGCGGATCGAAGTTAAAGAACATTTTGATATTTCTGCACATTCCGCGTGACCTCAAATTATCAGATGCGTGCCATCCCGGCGCTTTCTGGTGTGGCTTCTGATTGGCATGACTGGAGTCGTTCCCGGCCGGACAGACTTTGCGTGCGGCTTCTTACGATGATGCACGAGGGGGTGAATCTTGACCCGTACTTTGCGCTCCGCTTCCGCGGGATCCTGGGCGTAATCCGGGTCGAACATCGCGATGACGGCGACGGCGCGACTGGTATAGCGTCTGGCCCAGTCACTTTGGATAAGCGTGCCCTGCACTGCTCTCCAGTGCTCAACTTCTGGATCCACGGTTCCGGGTTGCGCTGGATCACGGTAGCTCAGGTCGTTGATGGCGCTGAGAAACTGAACGAACTCCTCGAGATTCACCCCCATCTGAAACACAAGCTGGCTTAATGCCATCTGCTGCGAGGCGGTCAGCTCATCGAACTCGCGGCAATAAGCCCTCGCGTTGTGGATGGCCTGTATGGCCGAGATGCGCAACAAACTCGTAGCCTCTTCGTCGGTTAGTTGCGGCGACAGCTGATGAGTCTTGATCTTCCTGCGAAAATTTTTCTTCTTCCAAGCCTTCAGATCGTTATCGTACTGGTCAAGTATGACCTGCAGCCTTCCCGGATCAAGCCCTGCCGCCTGCCACAGTTGGGCCGTAGATGGCTCGATGAACGCATGGGGGTTGAGAGGGTCGAGCTGGGGGTGCTCCGTCGCCCTGACATCCAGACTGAATCCCGCGCCAATCAGCGGCCGGCTTGTTTTCGGATCGGGATAGGCGGCCAGCACCCAGTTTTCATGCCGGCTGTCGCGAAGGGTATTCATCAAGCTTTCCAGGTTGAACTTGATGTCAGAATCCCTGAAGTCAAACAGCGGTGGGGACGTGTACGAGATCTCGGGCGGCGGCGAAAAAAGCGATGCATCCAGGCCTTGCAGCAGCGGCAGTTTTTCCGGTCCGACGGAAGCAACCGGCGGTGGGGTCTCTTGCGGTTGCGTCGATGGCTGCCGCGTGGCGAATGGCGCGGTTTGCCCCATAGCTTGCCCACCGGAGGCTGCCAGCGCGAACGCAAGTGTCGCGGCTAAAATGCGTTGCTCTGTGCGTGTCATTTCCGGGACGCTGCCGAACTTCGCTGCCCTCTGACCTTACACAATAACCGAAAATTGTTACGAGATGAACAGATTCGAAGAGCGCTATTCAGCCAACCTGCACGAGTCAACGCAACACTCCCTTTGCGCCAACTCTTTCATGAGTTGCTACGCGGCGTTCAGCGCGTCGCGCGTAGCTCGGAGAGTGTTGATCAGCGATTCGTGCGGCAACTTGCGGATGATCGGCTCGATGATCCATCCCAGCCCCAGCGGGATGTCGCGGGTCAGCGAAATGGCGCGGCACTCGACGTACACGCCACCGTCCTTTTCCTGAAAGCGCCAATAGGAATATAAGCGCCACAGAAACCCATAACCGGTGTCAGGCGGCAGCACTCTTTCCTTCGCTGTCCCCGGATCTTCGACCTCGGCAATGCGCGTGGTGTAGGAGCGACAGCACCATCGCTTGCTGTCCACCGAAGAGTAATGCACATCGTGGTCGGTGTCGAGAACGACGGTGATGATTTTCTTCTTGAGCAGCCGAAGGAAGATCTTGAAGTCATTGCCTTCGTGGCTGATCAGCTTGGAATCCAGCACCTCGGGCTTATAGATATTTTTGTGGTTGTCGTAATCCTGGACTAGTGCCAGAGCATCTTCCACGGGTGTGTGCGGAATGAAGGCCGCTCCAACCCAGTCGTGAACCAAGCCATTCGGCAATTCGATGGCACCCTGGCCCGACCAGAATTCGGCGACGATTGCTCCCTTGCTGATTTGCTGGGTTGTCTGGGAACTGGTGTCAGACCACAGGAATGGCCGCTCGCCACGCAGTGAGGGTTCCATAGCAGCTTTCGGTATCGCGGATGTAGGCCTCGAAAGCCTGCAGCGTGCGAGGCTTCAACTGGACGACGTTGGCGGTTTGCGCCATAAATTCCTGCCTATTGCGAACCGTGAGGCGCGAAGCCGGACTCGCAGAGTGGCGGGGCTACGCCTTCGCGGACTTGTGTTTCCTGGCGCGACTTGATTTCTGCAGGCGGCCTTCCAGTTCGGAGATGCGCTTGCGCAACACCTGCAATTCCTCAGCAGACTCGCCGGCGCCATCTTGCGGCGGTCCCTTCATAAGATTCTTCACCAGGTGCAGGGGAGAAAGAGCGGCAGATTGCACCTCGCTTATACGGCTCCGGACCGAGCTCTGCACATTCTGATAAGCATCGAATGCCGACTTCAGATACCACATGATGAACTCCTGGCCCACGCGGTCAGAGGCGAGGATAAGTTGACGAAGGAGTTCCAGTGGCAACCCGGTGGGTTGTCCCTTGGCGTCTTCCACGATGATCTGCGTCAAGGTCACCCGGGTCAGGTCTTCGCCGGTCTTGGCGTCCACAACTTGCAGGTCTTTCCCATTTCGGACCAGGGCGGCAATGTCTTCCAAGTTGATGTAGCGGCTACCGGAAGTGTCGTAGAGTCTTCGGTTTGCGTACTTCTTGATCACAATCTTTTGCGTTTTCACCAGAGCACCTTTGTTGTGCAGTGCAAATAATCTTAGCCATCTATTGACAAACTGTCCAATGAATACTACAGTTTAATTGATGCTGCAATGCAGCATAAACGGAGGTTGTCTGTATGCCAAAAGCGGTAAAGACCGGAGCCGTCAAAGCTCACGTTCCGGAGTCATCCTTTGTTTCCCTGCTGTCAGGATGGGTGCAGCAGGGGGTTGATAACTTTTTTGCCACACAGCGAATCCTGGTAGACCTGGCCATGCGGCAGAACACCGGCGCCGTCAAGTTCGTGCGCGAGCGGCTTGGCGACTCCGCATATTGCCCCACCGCGTTGGTGTCGGAAGTGGTGGGCGAGGGCGTGTCCAACTTTATCGAAGGACAGAAGCTGCTGCTTCATCTGGCGAAGCAACAGTATGAGATCGTTACCACCGGCGTGAAAGAACGGATCGGGGGTTTCACCCCAGCCGTCGCCGTAACCGATATGGTGCAACGCAGCTTTGATACTTTTGTGGACATGCATGAGGAATTTCTGAAGATCGCCAGCAAACAGACTCACGCCTGGCTGGCCGCGGTAAAGGCTGACAAGACCTACGATACGGGAGGCCTGATCGAGGCCGCTCGCGACAGCTTCGACACCTTTGTCCGCACGCAGAAAAAGTTCCTCAACATGATCACGGAAGAAACCACGAAAGCGACCGCCGGCAATGGGACGGCGAAGAAGATAAAGAAGACCGAAATCATTGAACTGGCGCAGCAGGCAACCGACTCATTTATCGAGGCGCAGAAGAAGCTGATGGACGTGGCTGGTAAACAGATCAACGCCCAGTTGAAGGCCACTGGACGGACGCTGGAGATGATCGCACCCTTCACGGTGAATGCGTTGCCGGACTTCGCCCGTGAAGGGGTTAAGACCTTCGTCGACACCGAGAAGGCGCTAATTGATACCGTTACGAAACGTCGTACTGAAACGAAAGCGGCTGGCAAGACACAGGCCCACCGGAAGCATCCGGGCCGGATCGAGATAACGCACGCCACCGCCTGAGGCGTGAAGTATTGGCGAGGTGCAGTTCGTATCGGGCCTCAACCAGGGCTTGCGAGGTTGCACTTCGCTGACGTGCCGCTGCGGGGCGCAGCGGCACGCCGCTTTCGCAATGTTAACGGGCGCATGGGGTTACAGTCTTAAGGCGGCTTTCTGCTGGTCGGGGGGATGGCTCAGATTGAACGCGGCTCACCAGCTCTCGACCCAACCAGGAGGAAGGTGGAAGGCGTGCTCGGTTTAGTGATGACAGGCGGCGGTGCGCGTGGAGCCTACCAAGCCGGCGTTCTAAAGCGCATCGGCGAAATAAAGCGGGTGCAGGCGCAGGGCAATCCTTTTCCTATCGTAGGAGGCTCTTCCGCCGGAGCGATTAATGGTTCTGCCCTGGCCGCCGGTAGCGACAATTTCGCTCTGGTGACAAGAGTTATCGCCAGGCTTTGGTCGGAGCTCAGACCTTCCGATATCTTTCACTGTGATGTTTTCTCACAGGCCCGTAACTCCCTTACTTGGATAATGGACCTCTCCTTTGGAGCGGTTCTTGGAGGAGGAAATGCCCGCTCCTTCTTGGACGCGACTCCCTTGCGGCACTACCTCAGCACACACCTCAACTGCGACCGGATCCAGGACAACATCAGGCGTGGGTATCTCTACGCTCTCACCATTTCCGCAACCAACTATAACTCCGGTAAGAGCTATCTGTTCATCCAAGGAGCGAAGGGCCACCCTATGTGGAACCGGAGCCGCCGTGTGACGCTTGCGACCAAAATTACCGTCGACCATATTTGCGCATCGGCGGCCATTCCCCTGGTATTCCAGCCGGTAAGACTTAGGACCGCGCGAGGGACGGCCTTTTTCGGCGATGGTTGCGTACGTCTTCAACAGCCTCTCAGCCCGATCATACGGCTGGGGGCAAAGAGGATTTTCGCGATCGGGGTCCGCGGCCACAGTCTTGAACATCAAGAGGAAGCCGCGGGGAACCGGGAGCCTTCCCTAGCACAGATCATGGGGGTCCTGTTTAACGTTATGTTCCTGGACCACCTCGCGACAGACATCGAGCACCTTGACCGATTGAATCAGCTGCTCGGCAGTGGTCAGATCAGCCAGCTTGGCATCGAAGGATGTGAAAGGATGCGGCCGTTGACGACATTTCTCATTACGCCTTCGGTCGACTTGTCACAATTGGCCGAGCAGCACCAGAGAGACATGCCTTATCTGATCCAGTACTTTGTGAGCAGTTTGGGGCGAGATGCGGCTTCCTGTGCGGACCTGATGAGTTATCTGTTATTCACCTCAAAGTACACGACTGATCTCATTGAGATCGGGTACCATGACGCAAGCGAACGAATCGATGAAATCGAAAGCTTCCTATATTCTTCCGCTGATGGGGAAACGGAAGAACCTCCAGCCGGCGCCATCGTAAAAGGTAAGTTGGGGCAGGCGGGCCCGCTGCCGAAACGGCGTCCGGCGAGAAGTTCGGACGGTTCGAATTAGCGGCCCTTCACTGCCACTGCAACTCTTCCTGTCAACTGGTCACTAACCTTGCGATTCGTTCGTACCCGATCCATGGGAGGTCCCTGCCCTGGCAGCAGCACACGGTTGATTTGGAGCTAGGCAAATTCGACCTGGCGGTGTAGACTCCCTGAGGCTTCGATGCTCCTAAGGCGGAAGCCATTTCACGGGACAGGGAGAGCACGGAATCGTTTATGGCTCCGTCGCGTAGTGGGTTTCAGGAAGATCAAGCAGAAGCAGATGTCACAATTTGGAAGGAAGCGCTCTTCGGCGCTGACCTTCTCCTACTTCATGCCTCACCTGTCTACTACGGCCTCGGCATACCGCATGGCGATGGATCGGGTGTGGTCCTGGTTCCCGGATTCCTGGGCACCGACAATTATCTTGCGCAATTACGCTCCTGGCTGGAACGCATCGGATATCGCGCGTACTTTTCCGGCATCGGCCTCAATGCGGATTGCCCGAACATCCTGATTCAGCGCCGCCTGAACGAAAACATTGAAAAGGCGCTGCTGGAAACGGAGCGCAAGATCCACCTGATCGGCCACAGCCTGGGTGGCATTATTGCCCGCTCTGTGGCGAACCAAAGGCCGGATGACATCGCATCGGTCATTACGCTGGCTTCGCCGTTCCGTGGCACGGTAGTCCATCGCACGGTGTTGCGAGCGGCCGAGCACGTTCGCAAGCAGATCCTGGCCGAGCACGGACAGAGTGTGCTGCCGACATGCTATACCGGCCGCTGCACCTGCAATTTCCTCGATTCTCTGCGTCGCAAAATCCCCGATTCTGTGCTGGAGACCGCGATCTACACACGGAACGATGGCGTATTGGATTGGCGGTATTGCCTGACCGGAAATCCGGACAACGACTTCGAGGTTCCTGGAACTCACATCGGACTGGCCTTCAACTTTTCGGCCTACACCATCATCGCGAATCGTCTGGCCCGGGCGCATTCGGCGGAATAGCCCACAAGCAGGCAGTGCGTTCCTAGGCTGACGGGTGAGGCGCGCTGCGAGTCACTTCGTCAGATCCATGCAGCACATTCGTTCCGATTTGGCAACGAGCGCCGTCACACGAGTGTTGTGACGAGGACGCAGTTCCAAAATGGGAACGTGCGCACAATTATTGCCATTTTGTTGCTGCAGCAGCGCTTCCGTGGCTCAAACTGGAAGGGAAGCACAGCCGAGCCGACCATGACGTGTTACAGGAAACCGTGACAACGTCCCGAATCGAGCTCCGCTGAATAACTATACCTGCCGAGTTGCCCCGATCAGGGCGAGTCGCAAGGAGACTTGTATGCGGCGTTCATTTGTCTGCGTCCTTGCTTTATTCCTACTAACTGCTCTCACCTGTTTCTCACAACAAACCGACATCCGCCAGTTCTCCACTTTTGGCGCCTTTTCCTACCTCAGCACGCCGTCGTTGAATCTGACGCAGCGCGGATTTGACGGTGACTTTGGCGTCAACATGCGCAGTTGGCTGACGCTCGGTGGCGATTTCAGCTACGCTGGTGGCAACAGTTCGCTGCTGCCGAACTATCTTAATTCGACAACACAGGCGAAATTAGCACCGTATGTACCGGTCTTCCAAAAGTTGGGGATCCCATTGGCGGTACCTTACAACTCTTCAACCTATACGTATGAGGCCGGGCCGCAATTCAATTACCGCAAACTGAAAAAGGTGACCCTCTTCGCGCGTCCGGCGCTCGGGGCCCTGCACGCGGATTTCACGGCCAAGCCTAACAACCCTTACATCGCACAGATTGTTACCGGCCTCCTAAACGGCAAGACGTCCAGCTCTGACACGGTAGTGTTTTACGGCTTTGGAGGCGGGATCACCTGGGAGATCACCCCGAACTTTGGTCTTCGTGTGGCCTCCGACTTTGTTCACTATAATTTTTTCTCGAACATACTGAATGGTGGTCGTAACAGCGTGCGGGTCGTAGTGGGAACGAAGTACTCGTTTGGAAAGAACATTCTGAAGAAGTAGCCGAAGATGGTAGCCGGAGCCCGCGTTTGTCTGAGGAGATTGCTGCGCTTCGGAAATGTAGCCGACCCATCGTCCCGAAAGTAAGCAAAGCCATTCGTTCCGCGCGGCCGACGTGGCTGCGCGGGCGAGCTTGTTCGCTTGCTGGCCACAATCACGATCGGTACGTGGACGCTCGTTATCCAGTCCACGAATTATTTTCACGTCGCGAGGTTTGCCATGCGAAAACTGGCCGCGGTCGAAGACGCCAAGTCAATCATGACCGAAGGAATGGAATGGGGTGTCTGGAAGTGGCTGCTGGAAAAAAAGCGAGTGCGAGCGATCGCCGATGAAGCCAGGTCTGCGCTTGATGACTTCGAGATGAAGGTCAAGGCGACATGGAGCGACGATCTGAAGATTGCCTACAACCAGCTCGTATCGCAAAACGGCGACGCTAAACAAGCGCGGCAGAACGCGAAAGCCGGAAAAAAGGAAGCAGCGCCGAAGATCGATTCCCAGGTCATGGCCGTCGTCAAGCGGGTGAAGGAAGCGGATGATGAAGCTTACAACGCCCATGAGGATGCGGAGGATGCCTTCGCCGAAGCAGAGAAGCGAATGAGCACCGCCATGGCCCGCGAAGGAGCCCGCAAGGCCCTCGAAGCCTATGATCGACACGAAGCCGCGATTCGCAAAGCCGAAGCGCTCGCCCGCTCCAAGTGAATCTGGATGGCGTCGCGAGCAGGTGTGTCAACTCTTCTGTGTAAACGACCAGGTTTTGTTTTTGGGGGATGGGGTGCAGGGGAAGGGGGTAAATGCCCCTTCCCCTGCCCATTGATTTCGAAGGATTCCGCGCTTTCATGACGCGAGTCTCTCCAAGGCCGGCATCCGGTCCGGCCACAGAATCGTGAAGTGGTTCGAAGCTTCCCGCCAGTGATGAATCGGCATGGTCCACTTCTTTGCCGCCAGCCGTAATGCCAGAAACAACAGCTTCAGCGCGGCTTCTTCGTTGGGGAATCCGCCGCGGGTTTTAATGATTTTGCGCAGCGACCGGTTCAGCGATTCCACGCTGTTGGTGGTGTAGATGGCTCGGCGGATGTCCGGTGGGTACTGAAAAAACGGCGTGATCCGCGCCCAGTTCCGCCGCCACACCTGGCTCACGCTGGGGTAGGCTTTCCACTTTGCCTCCAACTCCGCCAGTTGCTGCTCGGCCTCGGCCGCCGTTGCCGCCCGATAGATCGACTGCAGATCGGCCACCACCGGCTTGCGCAGTTTCCAGGGCACGTAGTTCAGCGAAGCCCGCACCAGATGCACGATGCAGAGCTGCACCTCGGTGCGCGGGAACACCGACTCGATCGCTTCCGGAAATCCTTTCAGCCCATCCACGCAGGCGATGAAAATATCTTTCACACCCCGGTTCTGCAGCTCGGTCAGCACCTGCAGCCAGAACTTCGCGCCTTCCGTCTGTGCCACCCACAGCCCCAGCACTTCCTTCTGCCCTTCCAGGTTCACGCCCAGCACCACATAGATCGCCTTGTTCTGGATGTGCCCTGCATCGCGCACCTTCACCATCAGCGCGTCCAGATACACGATGGGATACAGTTCTTCCAGCGGCCGCCCTTGCCACAGCTTCACTTCCTCCAGCACCGCGTCAGTCACGTTGGAGATCAGCGTGGGCGAGACTTCGATCCCGTAGATCTCTTGCAGGTGGCCTTGGATCTCGCGCGTGCTCATGCCCCGCGCATACATCGAGATGATCTTGTCGTCGAAGCCGGTCCAGCGCGTCTGCCGCTTGGCTACGATCTTGGGATCGAATGTGGCTTGACGATCACGCGGGGTCTCCAACTCCAGCTCACCGAAGTCGCCCTGCAAGGTCTTTTGGCTTGTCCCGTTGCGCGTGTTGCCCCGGTGGTGCCCCCCCGGGTCGTGCTTCTCGTAGCCCAGATGGTCGGTCAGCTCAGCTTGCAAGGCTCTTTCCAGGATGGCTTTGGTTAATTCTTTGAGCAGACCGTTCTCCCCGATGATATCCTCGGGCTTCTTGTAGTCGGTCAGCAGTTGGTCGATCAACTTCTTATCGATGGCCATGGGATTTTATTCTCCTCTTCCCCTGGCCGTTTACACAGTTCTATTTACACCCTCTCGCGAGCGGCGGCAGGGATCCCTGTCAGTTCGTCATTGAACCTTGTAAATGGCGAGATTGTTAGGCGCTGCTTGCAACTGCAACTTCGTGCCTTCTAGTTGTACGGGCGCGGCGGCGAAAATGGGCGTCAAAGTCTTTGCATCCGCCAGAGACGTATCGGTGAAGTCCAGAGTGATGTTCTCGGCCGCGTCTCCATTGTGAAAGACCATCAGTAGCCGCTCGCCATCAGTTTCGCGGGTAAACGCGTAATAGTTGTCCCCTACCGCTAGGTGCTTCTGCACTCCCTTACGTAACGCGGCGTGTTGCTGGCGAAGCTTGAACAGGCCTTGCACGTGGGCGTAGATGTCCTGCTCCTCGGGCGTGCGCCCGGCTGGGGTGAAGGCGTTGTGCTGGTCGCCGGGGAATCCACCCGGGAAATCGTGCCGGTTGTCCGGATCATCGCCGCCGGTCATTCCGATCTCATCGCCGTAATAAAGCTGGGGAATCCCCCGCAGAGTCGCCAATAACGAGAATGCCAGCTTCAGCTTCTCGCGTGAGCCATTTGCGTCGGTCAGGAAGCGCTTCATGTCGTGGTTGCCAATGAAGGTAACCAGCAGCTCGGGATGAGGAAAGAACCGGTCCTGGCGAAGCACGTCAACAATCTTCTTTGCCGAAGCACCGTGCGCGATCGTGTCGCGAATGGCGGCATTCATTGGAAAGTCGAACGGGGTGGTAAGCCGGGTGTCGATGCCATCGAAGCCGGTCTGACCGCCTGCCCAGTACGAGGTCACCGTGGGATCGGAGTTGTACACTTCGCCAACGGTAAAGAAATGCGGGTAAGTCGAGAACAGGCCGTTGTGGTAATACGCCCAGAAGGTGCCCGGAACGTAGGGAAAGGTGTCGATGCGAAACCCGTCGAGCCCGCCGCTTTCTGTCCACCATAAAGCATTCTGGAGCAGATATTCCGCGACCAAAGGATTCTCCTGCGCCAGGTCGGGCTACGTATTGGCAAACCATCCCTCCAGCGCGCTAACGTAATTAGCTTTCACAGCATGAGGGTCGGTGATGGGCGGATAGTAATAGTCGGTGTCGAGGTGATGTTCCGTTGTGCCGTGCAGCCAGTTGGGCGCAGGCTGTGACGCCGCCCACGGATGCTTCGGCCCGACGTGGTTCGGAACCATGTCCAGCAAGACCTTCAGGCCGAGTTGATGCGCTGCAGCGACCAAGGCCTGATAGTCCTTCATCGTGCCAAAGTGGTCTTCAACCGCGTACTCGTCAACCGCGCCGTAGCCGTGATAGTCGGAGGTGGAATCGTCGTTGTCATAGATCGGCGTGAGCCAAAGTGCCGTCACCCCGAGATCTTTCAAATACGGCAAGTGTTCCTGAATGCCCTTCAGGTCCCCACCGTGATACGTCTTTGGTGCGCTGCGATCATAAGTGCCGACCGCCGCTCCTTTTGGCTGGTTGTTGCTCGGATCCCCGTCGGCGAAGCGGTCGGGCATGATCAGGTAAATAACATCGTCGCGCGTGATTCCCTGAAACTTTCCTTTCGGCGATGAGCGCGCCAGCAGCGGCAAAGTCGCACGCGTCGCACCCGCAGGAGTCTTCACCTTAATGCCTACGTTTCCCGGGTGCGTCTTCGGATCGATCTTCAGCCACACGAACGCGTGTTTGCCATCGGTCTGAGTCTGTACCTTGGCAACTGACGCCCCCGGATAATCGACTGAGATGTTTGCGCCGGCCAGGTTGTCCCCGTAAAGCAAGACCATGACGGCGGGCTGGAAATGGGTCCACCAATTTGGAGGCTCAACCTTCGAAATCTTCGGCGGGTCGGAAGGCAACGCCGATGCTGCGACCACGAACGTCAGGACGACTGCGAGAATAGAACAGCGGCGCACAGCAACACGGATCATTCGCCCACCTCTCCGATTCGGTAGCGTGTCGGGAGTCGTTACGCTCATGCCGGCATTCTCTCACGGCTGAAATCGAACTCGCACCCGGCTTTTATTGACAATGATGTCGGGTGCGCTTAGGCTTCCGGTTCGTCTGCAAATTGTTAATCGGCGAGTACGGACAAGCGCCACTACCGCAGACTGGAAACGCATGCAAAAGCCGCAAAAGAGCTTCTGGCAAATCTGGAACATGAGCTTCGGCTTTCTCGGCATCCAGTTTGGCTGGGGGCTGCAGATGGCCAACATGAGCGCCATCTACGAATATCTCGGGGCGCGCGCCGACCAGATTCCCATCCTGTGGCTGGCGGCCCCGTTGACGGGCTTGCTGGTGCAACCGATTATCGGCCACGCCAGCGATCATACCTGGACGCGCTTGGGACGCCGCCGCCCGTATTTTCTGGCAGGAGCAATTCTCAGTTCCTGCGCGCTCATCCTGATGCCGCGCTGTTCGGCGCTGTGGATGGCCGCCGGCCTGCTCTGGATACTTGATACCTCGATCAACATCAGCATGGAGCCGTTCCGTGCTTTCGTCGCGGACCTGCTGCCAGAAGAACAGCGGACACAGGGCTTCGCCATGCAGAGCTTGTTTATCGGGCTGGGAGCAGTGGTGGCTTCCGCGCTGCCGTGGCTGCTGACAAATGTGTTTCATCTGGCAGCCGAGAGCTCCGGGCATGCAATCCCGCTGACGGTCCGGCTGTCCTTCTACATCGGCGCTGCAGCGTTCTTCGGAGCGGTGTTGTGGACCATCGTCTCGACTAAGGAGTACCCGCCGGAAGATATCGAAACCTTTCGCCAGCATAAGGCCGAGCGCCGTGGCATCGCAAGTCACGCCTCGGAGATTTTCGCCGCGATCGGCGAAATGCCGCTGACCATGCGCCAACTCGCCCCCGTCCAGTTACTCACCTGGCTTGGGCTCTTCTGCATGTGGCTGTACTTCCCGGTCGCTGTTGCACACAATGTTTTCGGAGCGGTCGATCAGACGTCGCGCAAACTACACCGCAGGCGTTGAGTGGGCCGGTGTGTGCTTCGGGATGTATTCTGCGGTGTGCTTTGGGTTCTCCTTTTTCTTGCCAACCTTGGCGAGATTTGTTGGACGCAAGCACGCGCACAGCCTATGCCTATTGTGTGGTGCACTGGGATTGCTATCGGTGGCGATGGTACACGATAAGAATGTCCTGCTGCTCTCCATGGCTGGGGTCGGAATCGCCTGGGCCAGCACTCTTTCGATGCCATATTCGGTCTTGGCCGGATCGCTGCCCGCTGCGAAGACCGGCGTGTACATGGGCATCTTCAACTTCTTCATCGTCCTTCCTGAGATCATCGCGTCGCTGGGTTTCGGCTGGGTCATGAACCACTTGCTGCACAACAATCGGCTGGCGGCTGTGATCGCGGGCGGGGTCTTCATGGCGATCGCGGCGGCGCTGATGCAACGCGTCGTCGATCCCGGGGCCGAGCGGGTCGGAGTGGCGCCGCTACGGTGAGAACGAGGTTGCGATATGAGATCGCCGCGGGTTGAGTGCAGCGCATGAGATTCCAACGGTGCGGCGGCATCCTCCTGCATCCCACTTCCCTTCCGGGACCCTACGGCATCGGTGAACTCGGAGCGGAGGCGCGCCGCTTCGCAGATTTCCTGCGCGATGCTGGACAGCGGATCTGGCAGGTGCTTCCGCTCGGTCCCACAGGGTACGGAGACTCGCCCTATCAGTGCTTCTCGGCCTTCGCCGGAAACCCACTGTTGATAAGCCTCGACACTCTCGCGGAACGCGGCTATCTCAACGCTCGCGACCTGCATGAACGGCCAGAGTTTCCAGCCGACAACGTCGATTTTGGGGCAGTTCTCGCGTGGAAGGTCCCCCTGCTACACAAGGCGTTTCAAGCCTTTCAGCGGAGTGCGCCAGCCGAGCAATCAGCTTTCGATGCGTTCTGCCGCAACAAGTCTGCGTGGCTCGACGAATTCGCATTGTTCATGGCCCTCAAGCAAGCGCATCACAATGTTATGTGGACGCTCTGGGACCACGAGTTGGCGCTGCGCGAGCCAACGGCGATGGAACGTGCACGTAATGATCTGCGCGATGAAATTGAGTGCAACAAGTTCATCCAGTTTGAGTTTGAGCGGCAGTGGAAGGAACTAAAAGCCCATTGCGGGCGCAACGACATTCGTATCCTGGGGGACATGCCGATCTATGTTGCGCTTGACAGCGCCGATGTCTGGGCCGGTCGCGGATTGTTCGAGCTCGATGACAACGGACAGCCGAAAGTGGTCGCGGGCGTGCCACCCGATTACTTCAGCGCTACCGGCCAGTTATGGGGCAACCCTATCTATCGCTGGGAAGCGCACGCGAAAAGCGGATTCGCCTGGTGGATTGCCCGATTCCGTCGCGGCGCTCGATGTGCTCGACATGATTCGCCTCGACCACTTCCGGGGATTTGCCGGCTACTATGAAATTCCGGCAGGCGAGACAACCGCGATGAATGGGAGGTGGGTGAAGGGTCCGGGGGCGCCACTGTTTGAGGCGGTGGAGCGTGCGCTCGGCAACCTACCCATCGTCGCGGAGAATCTCGGAGTGATCACTCCCGAGGTCGAAGCGTTGCGCCAGCAGTTCGGATTTCCCGGTATGGCGATTCTCCAGTTTGCCTTCGGTAACGATCCGCAGGCTCCCGACTTTAGACCGCACAACTATACGTATCATCTCGCCGCTTACACCGGTACGCATGACAACGACACCGTCGTTGGCTGGTGGACCAGCGGCGCAGGAACCGACAGCACTCGCACCCTCGCCGATGTCGATAAGGAAATGGAATACGCACGGCGTTATCTGAACACCGACGGCCACGAGATCAATTGGGTCATGATTCGTGCGCTCATGGCGTCGGTAGCTGACACTGTGCTTTTCCCTTTGCAGGACGTGCTTGGGGTTGGCAGTGAAGGCCGCATGAACCTGCCGGGAAGCTCTTCCGAAAATTGGCGCTGGCGCTTTCGCCCTGACGCACTAACGCCCGCGATCGGCACGCGGTTGAAACAGTTGGCAGAAACCTACGAGCGGTAAGTAAAATCTGCGCAGGTTTAGCTGATTTGGGATTATCATTCTGCGCGCAGGAGAATTCATGTACTTCGAACAGTTCTATCTAGGCTGTCTTGCACACGCCTCTTACATGCTGGCATCGGAAGGGGAGGCCATCGTCGTCGATCCCCAGCGTGATGTCGAAATCTATCTGGAGGCGGCACAAAAGCAAAATCTCCAGATCCGCCACATTTTTGAGACACACCTGCACGCCGATTTCGTCTCTGGACATAGAGAGCTGGCGGCCCGCACCGGAGCAACCATCTACATAGGAAAAGCGGCCGGGGCCACATTTCCTCATGTGGACGTGACGGACGGCTTCGAACTGCGGGTGGGCAAGCTGTGCATATCGGCACTCGAAACGCCCGGGCACACGCCTGAAAGCATCTGCCTCGTCGTCACCGACGAAGAGAAGTCGCTGCAGCCATGGGCCGTGCTCACAGGCGACACTCTGTTCATCGGCGACGTAGGCCGTCCCGACTTGTCGAAGACGCACACTCCGCAACAACTCGCAGGAATGATGTACGACTCGCTGCACAACAAGCTGTTAAAGCTGCCCGACGACGTCCTGGTCTATCCCGCGCACGGTGCCGGTTCGTTGTGCGGTCGCAATATGCGCGCCGAGCGCTTCTCGACCATCGGCACGGAGCGGCTCACAAACTATGCTCTCCAGATCAAGAGCCGCGAGGAGTTCGTCCGGCAGATGACGACTAACCTGCCCGCGAGGCCCGATTACTTTCTGGAAGATGCTGCGATCAACCGCGCCGGTGCAACCCCGCTCACCGAACTGCCAGAGCTGGGACCAATCCCTGCGAGAGAGCTGAAAACCATGCTGGAGCACGGTGCCATTGCGCTGGATGTTCGGCCATCCGAGCAGTTCGCAACCGGGCACGTGCCCAGGTCGATCAACATCGCACTCTCCGGCCAGTTCGCGTCGTGGGCCGGGGCGGTGCTCGGGTTGTCGTCGCGGCCAGTGCTGATTGCCAGCTCGGCAGACCAGTTGTCGGAGGCACGGGTGCGTCTGGCGCGCGTGGGCATCGAAGATCTGGCCGGGTATCTCGACGGCGGCGTAGACGGATGGAAGCGTGCCGGATTCGAACTGGCACAGACGCCACAAATGACGGTACAGGAATTGGCCACGGATGGCCACGCTTTGCGGGTGCTGGATGTCCGCAGGCAAGGTGAGTGGGATGCCGGACACATTGCCGGTGCGGATTGGTATCCGCTCGACCGTTTCAAAGCGGCGCTGCCGCCGCTTGAGTCCAATGCGACGATCGCCGTGCACTGCAAGAGTGGCTATCGCAGCATGATCGCGTGCAGCCTGCTGCAGCGGGCAGGCCACAATGTGATTAACGTGATCGGCGGCTTCGACGCCTGGGAGAAAGCCCAGTTGCCCACGACCGCAGAGGCCACCGTTGGCGCGTGAGCGCTTTCCGAACGACTCTAGTAACCGTGCTCGCCGCCTTCGCCCAGCTTCACTTTGCCCCGGAACATGCGATAGATGAAGACGAAATAACCGAGGGCGAGAAGCATGCCGAACGACCACCAGACGAGGCCGACGCTTAATCCGTGCGCGCCAGCGGCGGTGTTGTAGATGGTCAAGCCATATTGCTGACCCGTGCTGGCGGGCAGCACGTTGGGATAGAGCGCGAACGCCGCGCCCACCAGCATCCCGACGATGTAAGCGCACGACGCCAGAAACGCGCCCTTCTCGTTCCTCCGGGAATGTGCGAAATAAAGATACGCCAAGCTACCAACCACGATGATGGGTACCAGGTACCCGATAGGCCACCGGGTGTAATTGTCGAGAACGTGGGGCACGACATATATCGTTGCGATCAAGCTGAAGATGGTGACCAGCACCTGGACGGGCCACAAAATGGATGCGACCCTGCGGGCCTTTAGGTTCAGCTCGCCTTCCGTCTTGATCGCAAGATACAACGAGCCATGGATCACGAGCGTCACTAGAGCAACCACGCCGCACACCACGGTGTACCAGTCCAGGATGCCGTTCTGTTCGCCCACGCGCCAGTTGGTCCACAGCGGTTCGAAGAAGTAGCCATCTGCTTGGAGCGGAACGCCGCGCACTACGTTACCCAACGCCGCTCCGAAGAAGATCGCCAGAAGGATGCTCGCCAGCCCGAAGATGGCGTCAAAGAATCCTTTCCACAGCTTGTCCTCGATGTGGGTACGGAACTCGATGCCGATGGCGCGCAGCATCAGCAGCCACAACACCATCATCAGCGGCAGGTAAAAACCGCTGAAGCTGGACGCATAGAGCAGCGGAAATGCGAAATACAGCGTTCCTCCGGCAGCCAGCAGCCAGACCTCATTGCCATCCCATACAGGCCCGATGGCACGCAAAATAGTGCTGCGCTCCTCGTCGCTTTTGGCAATGACGAGATGGACAGCACCGGCGCCGAGATCAAAACCATCAAGCAGCACATAAACGGCGACCATTACTGCGACGATCATGAACCATAAGGTTGCCATGGCTATCGCACCTCCGCCGGGATGACCGGAACACCTCTAACATTTTCTTGCGCGGGATCGGGTCCGTGTTCGATCTCGCGTCGCACCAGGAACAGGAAGAGCATGGAGAGCACGGTGTACATCCCCAGGAAGCCGAGGAAGCTGAACCAACCATTGCCCGCGGAAACCATCTTCGAGTAGCCATCCACCGTGCGCAGTAACCCATAAATCAGCCAGGGTTGGCGGCCAAGTTCGGCGGTCATCCAGCCCGCAGTGTTCGCGATGTACGGAAACGGCGCCAACAGCAACAGGATCCAGAGCATCCAGCGCGCGTTGTACAACTTGTTACGCCAAAGCAGCAAAGCCGCAATTGCCGAAATTGCTATGAAGATCGTCCCCAAGCCAACCATGATGTGGTAGGAGTAGTACAGCAGCGGAATGTTGTCGGGCCAGTCTTCCTTCGGAACATGATTGAGGCCCAGGACCTCCGCATTCCAATGACGCCAGGTAAGGAAGCTCAACATTTTGGGGACCACGAGCGGGTTGTCGAGCTTCTGTTCGGCAACATTTGGTTGGCCCAGGAGGACCAGCGGTGCGCCAGGTTGTGTCTCCCACAACGCCTCCATCGCGGCCAGTGTCACCGGCTGCTTTTGTGCGACCATGCGGCCCGCCCAGTCGCCGGTCGGGAAGAGCTGTAACACGCTGACAATCAGTCCGGCGATCACGCCCAGCCGAACGAAAATGCGCCCCTGCTCGATATGTTTCTGGCTGAGCAGGTAGAACGCGCCGACGGCGCTCATGACGAATGCGCCCGTAATGACCGCACCACTCATGTTGTGCGCATACTGTAACCACGCCCACGGATTCAGTACCAGTTGCCAGAAGCTGGTGAGCTGGAACGACCCGTCGGCGCTGCGCTCATAGCCGACCGGGTTTTGCATCCAGGCGTCGGTCGCAACGATGAAGTAGCCCGACAACCACGAGCCCAGGAAGACCATCAGGGCGGCAAACCAGTGCATTTCCCTGCTCAGCCGCTTCTCGCCATAGAGAAACAGTCCGAGGAAGGTGGACTCCAGGAAGAAGGCGAAACAGCCTTCCATCGCCAGGGTCTGTCCGATGACGCCGCCGGCGAAGCGCGAGAAATGCGACCAGTTGGTGCCGAACTGGAATTCCATCGGGATTCCGGTCACCACCCCGATGACGAAGTTGATGCCAAATATCTTTGCCCAGAAGCGGGCGGCCCGGTCGTAGCTTTCGTCGTTCGTCTTGAGCGCCAGAGTTTTCAGAATCACGATCAACGGCGCCAGTCCCATCGTCAATTGGGGAAACAGATAGTGATACGTCACCGTGAACGCGAATTGCAGGCGGTGAATCAAGAGTGCGCTATCCATGCATGGACCTCGGTAAGACACGCTGTTCCGGCGCCGCAAGCAGACTTGTACTGCGTGAACGCCCTGGCACAGCGAATCTTTATTGTCACCCAGGAGGCGGACATGAAACTGTGACCCGCATCACAGCCGCGAGCGTCCTCCGAGTCTTCCGGCTCGCGTTCGGGTCTAAACTAGAGACAATGCGGCGTCCTTCACTCAGCGCAATCGTCTGTCTAGTCCTGGCAGCAGGTGTCGCTTTTTTGCTGCTGCATCCGACGGGCGTCCATGCACAGCAAAAAACGAAACGTCTCATTCTGAAGGATGGCTCCTACCAGTCGGTCGTGAAGTACGAGATGCAGGGGAATCGCGTGCACTACTTCAGCGCCGAGCGTTATGAGTGGGAAGACATTCCCAGCTCGCTGATCGACTGGGAGGCCACCAAGAAGTACGAAGCCGACCTCAGCAGCGGCAAGCTTGCCAAGTTGGAAGAGACACCGGAAGAGAAGGAGGAACGCGAAAAGGAGGAAGCCAACTCGCCGGAAGTCGCGCCTGGTCTGCACCTGCCCGGAAGCGGAGGCGTGTTCCTGTTCGATCAGTATCAAGGCAAGCCGGAACTGGCAGAGATTGTGCAGAATGGCAGCGAGTTGAACAAGAGCACAGGTAAGAACACGATCCGTGCAACGATCAACCCGCTGGCCGGTACCAGGCAGGCGTTCGAGGTCAAAGGCGTACACGCTCAGATTCAATCTCACGTGCCGCGGCCCATCATCTATATTGACATTGACGAAGGACCAGTAAACGACGTAGCTTTCACGGACCGGTTCCGGATTGTGCGCGCTGAGATAAAGAATGGCGTGCGTATCGTCGCGAATCTCAAGATCAGCGCCACCGGCAAAGTGAGCGAGCAGAGTACCGTTGTCCCTGTCAAAGTTGAGAAGCTAGGGACTGGTGAGTGGATGAAGATCACTCCGGTTGGAGATCTTGCGCCCGGCGAGTATGCAGTCGTCGAGATGCTCGGTGCCGAAGAGATGAACCTTTACGTGTGGGATTTTGGCGTCAATCCCAATGCGCCGGCAAATCCCAACACATGGCAGCCAATGGAAAAGGCAGCAACGAGGAACTAGCTGTTCGCAGCCCAGTTTTCGTTATCACGATTCTCCGCCTCCCAGTCCTACAACTCCGACTCCAGCAACGGCGATGTTGTCTCGCCCAGCCTGCTTCACCTGGTACATCATTTCGTCGGCGCGCTGCACGATGGCCTGCGGATCAGCGCCATCCACCGGATAAGCGGCGATTCCAACGCTCGCCCGCAGTGCGACCTCGGGAGCTGCCCCCGCTAGCCAATGCTTGGAGTGAAAAACCGCCATCAGGCGTCTGGCGACAAACAGGGCTGCATCTTTGGAGGTTTGCGGCAAGAGAATGGCGAACTCATCACCCCCGTAACGAAATGCGGCATCCACCAATCGCAGGTTATCGCGAAGCGTCTGCCCAACCTGGCCCAGCAGTGTGCTGCCGACCACGTGTCCATGTTCATCGTTGACACGCTTGAAATGGTCGAGATCGAGAAACAAAAGGCTGAATTCGTAGCCGAAGCGCTGGGAGCGATGCACTTCCTCGGAAAGCACCGTAAACAGATGACGCGCGTTGTACAAGCCGGTGCAATCGTCGGTGATGCTAAGCTCCTGGATACGCTGTACGGCGCGGGCATTTTCAATCGCGATCGCAGCGTAGTCGGCAAGGGTCTGCAGCAGCATCTCGTTGCGGCTATATACCTGCATGTCAACGTTCATCAACTGGATGATGCCCAGCATCTTGCCGCCGGTTCGGACCGGCATGCAGACCACCGAACATGCCTCCGCGAACAGGTCGTGATCGCTGCCGCGTTGGATGCGAGCGTCCCGATTGACGTCGGGGAGGACAAGCGGGTCTCCATGCTCGATGACCCACCGGGCCAAACTTTCCCCCGTCTTCAACCTGAGAGCATTGACCTTTTCACAATCTTTACCCACCGCGGCCGCATAAAAGAGCTCCTCGCTGGTTTCATCGAGCATCAAAAGAGACCAGCTCGCCGGCTCAAAGTAGGCAGCCAGCTTGTCCATAATCGTTTGCAGAATGGTGTCGAGATCCAGCGACGACGTTAACGCCTTGGCAACGTCGTGGAAAATCTCCAGTTCATAGGATTGGCGGTCTTTATTATCCGCCGCTGGAAATGACATGCGAGACCCTGAAGCGAATGTCATCCTCTGTCCACGGAGAGCGAAACAGGCTCCCGAACCTTGACTCCAAAGCGCTCCGCCTTAGGACGGGATTTCGGTGGAGTTTAGTCCATTCTACCGGAGAGTCACGGCTCTTTTCCCCTTTCCGGTGGAATGCAAGCAAGTATTTAATCGAGCCTATTATCTCAGAGGTGCCCACAAGGAATTCCTAAGGACCGAATTTCAGTCCTGGCCGCGATTGACACTGCCAGCTGGACTTCATATGATTCGATAAAGAATCCGGCTAAGCTCAAGTGAGTAAATCATTTGAAGAGACCGACGCTCGCCCGCGCGCGTTCGGTGAACGCCTGCGGCGGGAGCGCGAGATGCGCGGCATCTCGCTGGAGGATATTTCCGCCGTCACCAAGATCGGCACGCGACTGCTTCGCGCTCTCGAGGATGAACAATTCGATCTGCTTCCCGGCGGCATCTTCAACAAAGGTTATGTTCGCGCTTATGCCCGACACCTGGGCATCGACGAAGAACAGGCGGTCGCCGATTATCTTAAAGCCGCCGATGAAACGCCGCCCGACGTCGCTCGGATCGCCCACCAGAACGCTTCCGCACGAGGCGGCAGCGCTCGACAAAGCAACTCCCGTTCCATCTACCGAAGCGGCTTGCCCGTGATTCCCGTTCTGATACTGCTAGTAGTGATGGTGGGCGCCGCGGGAGCTTGGCACTTGTACCAGCAGCGGCAGCGGGAACGTCAGCAACCGGCGAGGGCGTCTGTTGCGGCCAAGACACAACCCCGCTCCGCAGGGCAAGCGAGTAGTTCCGATTCGAGCAGCGATTCCACACTGCCACAGGCCGAATCCGGCCGCTCTGGATCAACTTCAGAGCAGGCTGGCGTTTTGCGAGCGCCTCCAACTTCGACAGGCACAAGCAATGCTGCAGTTCGCACGGTCGAAGCTGCGGAGAGTGTGCCACATGCTTCCAGTGCCGACGCCGCGCCGGGCGCGTCAGCAGCTACGAGTTCCGCTGGACTGGAAGGCGATGCGCCGTTTGAAGTTACGGTACGCGCCAGAGACCGCGCGTGGGTTGAGATCAAGTCCGATGGCAAGGTCGTGGCCCACGGAGTGATGAATCCTACCGACGTAAAAACCATTCACGCCACAAATAAGGTGGTGTTTTGGACGGGCAACGCAGGCGTGGTGGAACTCTCGTTCAATGGCAGGAACGTTCCTCTGAATGGCGGCGAGAATGACGAGCAAGTGTTGGTCTTCAATTCTCACGGGCTGCTGCCGCGGCCGGCGACTCAATGACCGCCTCGCGCGGCAGGTCGGCTGCCGCCCTCACGACGAAGAACATTGGCGAAAGCGTGGTGCGCATCGAGGCTGACGCTCTGCGCGCCCTCGCAGACCGTCTCTGCCGGCCCGATGGCGGCTGACTTCGGGCGTGCCGTCGAATTGCTCTACGGCTGCGCCGGGCGAGTCGTCGTCACGGGAATGGGCAAGAGCGGCCTGATCGCCCGTAAAATCGCTGCCACTCTCACTTCGACGGGCAGTCCAGCTTTGTTTCTCCATCCTGCGGAGGCGCTGCACGGCGATCTCGGAATGGTGGTTCGCGGTGACGTCGTTCTCGCTCTTTCGGCCAGCGGAGAAACCGATGAAATCCTGCAACTGCTGGCTACCGTCAAACGACTGGGCGTGCCGCTCATCACCTTGACCTGCGACGATCTCCACTCAACTCGCGAAGAGTCCCGCAGCCGCTCAACCCTGGCGCAAGCCGCCGAAGTCGCTCTCGACTGCTCTGTCGCCCACGAAGCGTGTTCGCTGGGACTCGCGCCGACAGCCTCGACGACAACCATGCTCGCTCTAGGCGACGCGCTAGCCGTGGCGCTCTCCGAGCGTCGCGGATTCAAGGAAGAAGACTTCGCCAACCTGCATCCTGGCGGCAAACTGGGCAAGCGATTTGCGCGCGTCTCTTCGCTCATGCACACAGGAGACGCTGTTCCAAGCGTGAGTCCCGCGACTCCTATGACTCAGGTCATCTACGAGATGTCGCGCAAAGCTCTGGGCATGACGACGGTCGTGGAAGGCGGAAAACTCGTTGGCCTCATCAGCGATGGCGACTTGCGCCGCCTGCTGGAGCGTCACGGCAAACACGTGCTCGATCTCACCGCCGGCGAATGCATGACGCGATCGCCTAAAGTCGTCGGGCCTGATGTCTTTGCCATTGCTGCGCTCGACATCATGGAGCAGAAGAAGATCACTTCTCTTCCCGTGATCGACGATGCCGGCCGACTGCTAGGCGTCTTGCACCTGCATGATCTGTGGGGCACGCAGATGCTGTGAGGAGCAGCAGTCAGCAGTCAGCAGTCAGCAGTCAGCAGTCAGCAGTCAGCAGTCAGCAGTCAGCAGTCAGCAGTCAGCAGTCGGTCGTCAGTCGTCAGCATTCAGCCCTCCGAATTCAACGTTCTGCTAAACGTCGTCGCGCTGTCATCCCGAGCGAGGACTTCAGTCCGAGTCGAGGGACCTGCTTTTCGCTGCTGGTTCGCCGAGCGAGGACTTCAGTTCCTCCTACTTTGTCATCCCGAGCGACGAGCACGGCGAGGAGTCGAGGGATCTGCGGTTCGCCACAGTTAGCTTTGCTGCTGTTTACCACTTCATAATACCAACTGCGCATTTTATGATTTTCCCGTTTTGGGAAGATTTTACTGGTTGGTTAATACCCCCTCCCCCCACCCCTATCTTGTGAAATCAATGTGTTCGCCGGAATTTCCTCGCAGGATATTCCATCCAATGGAGTTACTCGGATCCGATGGTATCCAAACGACTTACCGGCCAAAATTTCTCCCATCTTGAAGCTCTCAAGGAGATGGCGTTAACCAGAAGGTACATAGAGACGATTCGTTCTAACCCCTGGAACCTCGCTCCTACTCGAAGGTCCTTTCCGCCCCCCCCCCGGGCGTAGCGACACTACCCCTCAAGCCACCAGCGTACAGATTCGCACGCCGTTGTCAGTGAACTCGGTCACAGGTGTCGGTGACGCGAGGCGGTCAGAATCGACTTGGGCTAACGAGATGTCATGTGGCCAGTCGGCCGCCGCGCTCATTCGCGTGTCGCCGACGAAAGGGCGGAGCGCAATTCCATCACCGACGAGTGACGAAGACCAACGAGAAGGGTCAAGAGACGACACTGTCCCACCCAACCAAAAGAGGGTTAGGTTGGGCGCCCCGGCGGCAGCCTGACCAAGCCAGCCGAAAAACAGGATTGCCACCAGGCCAGCCCCTGGCCATGATACTGATCATTCTTTCCCTCGTGGCCGCCCTCATCGCGAGGTATCCTTTCGCCGTCGCCGCTGCTCGCTCTCCTTCATCATCTCGTTCAAATCCGCAACCGGCCGTATTTCAATCGGTCCAAGTCCATACTTAAAGCCTGGAAGCTGTGAGACAAGCTGAATGGCGTGATTGAGATCTCGCGCCTCAAGGACTTGAATGCCGCCGACCTGTTCCTTGGTTTCCGCATAGGGGCCGTCGGTGGTCGCGACTTTGCCGTTTTTCCAGTACAGGGTCAACGCGGTCTCCGGAGGCTGAAGAGGTACTTCGGCAACCAGATGTCCGTTGGCGCGCAGATGGTCATTGTGCTCAAAGCATTCGTCGAGCACTGCGTGTCGCTCGTCCTCGGTCATCCCTTCGAATTTTCCTGGCTCGATGTATCCCAAACAGATGAATCTCATCAATTCCTCCTTGTTTCCTGTGACTCAGAGAGCCGTAGCTCATCGTTCTCTTATTAGATAGTCGTTCGGGAGACCGAAAATCGACAGCTACTCCATTTTTTTTAGCCTCGTCAGAGGAATCTGTGGGTCACTGATGCGTTCGAATGGCGGCCGGAAGTTGGGCTCTAGGGTGCCCCGCAGAAAGCAGAGGGTGAGCCCACTATACTTCGGCCATGACATTTTGGGCCGAAGTCCTTGCCATCTTCATCGGTGATGTTTTCGCGAGTATCCTCCTCATCGCGTTTTACGTGACAGTTCAATGGTTCTTGCGGGCCACAGATGTCACTGTCGCTTACAACTGGAGTTTCACCGGGCCGAGCTTCTTTCCGAATTTCGATATAAGGAACCGCTCTGGGTCGAGGACCTATCTGTTGGCGAACATCGCATACACGAGGAGCGACGGCAAAGAAAGAGTGTGGTTTGACAATGAATCTATCTTTGACAAGGAATTGGAACCCGGAAGTATCCGAGGACGTAAGTTTCAGATCGCGCCTGTCAAGGGCATTGCTACTGCACAAGAAGCACTGGGATTAGAGGTCACGGTTCGGCTACAGAACGGAAGGGCGTTTTGGCTAAGAGGAGTTGGGCCGGGCCAGATGAAGATGGGACGAATTCAGCGCATCGAGGGTGTAAATAGAACTGTGTAAACGGCCAGGGGAAGAGGAGAATAAAATCCCATGGCCATCGATAAGAAGTTGATCGACCAACTGCTGACCGACTACAAGAAGCCCGAGGATATCATCGGGGAGAACGGCCTGCTCAAAGAATTAACCAAAGCCATCCTGGAAAGAGCCTTGCAAGCTGAGCTGACCGACCATCTGGGCTACGAGAAGCACGACCCGGGGGGCCACCACCGGGGCAACACGCGCAACGGGACAAGCCAAAAGACCTTGCAGGGCGACTTCGGTGAGCTGGAGTTGGAGACCCCGCGTGATCGTCAAGCCACATTCGATCCCAAGATCGTAGCCAAGCGGCAGACGCGCTGGACCGGCTTCGACGACAAGATCATCTCGATGTATGCGCGGGGCATGAGCACGCGCGAGATCCAAGGCCACCTGCAAGAGATCTACGGGATCGAAGTCTCGCCCACGCTGATCTCCAACGTGACTGACGCGGTGCTGGAGGAAGTGAAGCTGTGGCAAGGGCCGGCCGCTGGAAGAACTGTATCCCATCGTGTATCTGGACGCGCTGATGGTGAAGGTGCGCGATGCAGGGCACATCCAGAACAAGGCGATCTATGTGGTGCTGGGCGTGAACCTGGAAGGGCAGAAGGAAGTGCTGGGGCTGTGGGTGGCACAGACGGAAGGCGCGAAGTTCTGGCTGCAGGTGCTGACCGAGTTGCAGAACCGGGGTGTGAAAGATATTTTCATCGCCTGCGTGGATGGGCTGAAAGGATTTCCGGAAGCGATCGAGTCGGTGTTCCCGCGCACCGAGGTGCAGCTCTGCATCGTGCATCTGGTGCGGGCTTCGCTGAACTACGTGCCCTGGAAACTGCGCAAGCCGGTGGTGGCCGATCTGCAGTCGATCTATCGGGCGGCGACGGCGGCCGAGGCCGAGCAGCAACTGGCGGAGTTGGAGGCAAAGTGGAAAGCCTACCCCAGCGTGAGCCAGGTGTGGCGGCGGAACTGGGCGCGGATCACGCCGTTTTTTCAGTACCCACCGGACATCCGCCGAGCCATCTACACCACCAACAGCGTGGAATCGCTGAACCGGTCGCTGCGCAAAATCATTAAAACCCGCGGCGGATTCCCCAACGAAGAAGCCGCGCTGAAGTTGTTGTTTCTGGCATTACGGCTGGCGGCAAAGAAGTGGACCATGCCGATTCATCACTGGCGGGAAGCTTCGAACCACTTCACGATTCTGTGGCCGGACCGGATGCCGGCCTTGGAGAGACTCGCGTCATGAAAGCGCGGAATCCTTCGAAATCAATGGGCAGGGGAAGGGGCATCTACCCCCTTCCCCTGCACCCCATCCCCAAAAACAAAACCTGGTCGTTTACACAGAAGAGTTGACACACCTAGCGCATCGCGTTCTGGTTGCGTGACAAATTCGAGAAGGCGGCAATCCCCTTGGAGTGACCATCTATCCCAGGACCGCTCTCCATCTGTTTGCACTACCGTCGAACGTGACAAGCCCCTGCCGAACTTGCGATTCATCAAACGGGAAGACATGTTTGCAATGGACGCAGGTCAATTGACGGGTGTCGTCGGGCGGCAGTCGTCCTGTTACCGCGTCGCCGCAACTCGGACACGGGACGTACTTCATGTGGCCTGTACTGTTGAGTTGCCGCTGTTGTTGGATTCTTCTTCGCATCTGCCCACCGAGGCGACTCTACTTCATGTTATGCAGGTACTTGACGGCTTCCTCAATCATGGAGTGGTTTGGATGACAGTTTCGCGTGCAGACACCGTAGAAGGTCGGATGCAGCGTCCTCCCATCAAAACTTTCGACGGGCTTCCATTTGTCAACGATCTTTACTTCTATCGTCAGATGAAGACGATCATAGTCTACCTCGTAAGGGACCTGATGTTCCGTAGTAGTGGTGGTCTGTACGGTGCCTTCCGTAGTGCCGATCTGCTGACCGTAGGTTGGAGAACCCGGAGTGGTGTCGGTGATTGTCCCGTGGGTTGGGGCGCTCGTCGTGTTGCTAGTGTTGTACTCGTGGACGCCGTGAAATACCGCTGGTGTTGCACTGAAAAACAGTACGGTGTCGGTATCGCCTTCGGAGTAGCACACATCGGGAAATTTCTTAGCCATCTTCTTCTGAAACCACTCTTTGGTTTCCGGGCGAAATCCAGTCAGCAAGTTGCCAACCGAATCCTTGCGAACTACGGAGAAGGTCACACGACACGGCTGGCTGCTCTGAGCGAAAGCCGATGCGAGAAAAAGCAAGCACGCAACGAAGTAGCGCATAACCGTACACATTCTGCTCCGTTTCTGGCTCTCCGGCAAGTTACTTTTCGGTTAAGGGAACAAGAGGGGCGAGCGGCCCACCTTTAACGATCTTTGCGTGCACCATTCCCACTGGGGGTGCTGGGTGCCCCACTCATTCGCGGGGTTCGAATGAGTGGGCCCGAGAAGGGGAGTAACTGATCGTCAGCGGCCATTCCTGACAATTTACTCGCACCGGCGCTACTTGCTGGAACGCGTACGCCCGGAAGCTGCTCCAGTCCCAATCTTCGGGTTTTTCCGCCAGGCCTCGCTTCACCGGGTTCCGATGCATGTAACGCAATTTTTCAATCCGCTTCTTCGAAGTACAGACGTTGAAATCATAGAAGCGCTTCTGCCAGATCGGACCCGTGCGGATGCCGCCATGGTGAAGCAGCTTTGTGAATCGCTCCTTGATGACTTTCATTACGACGGAAGAATCGCCCACATCCGGTTCGGTGATCAAGAGGTGAAAGTGCTCGGGCATGACGACGTAGCCGATCACCACAAATCGATATTTCTGCCGTGCACGCTCCAAAACGCGCAGTAAGAGATCGCGGCGCGCGCCGTTTCCCAGCTCGGGCTGCCGCTTGTAGCAGCTACAGGTTATGAAATGGAGATCGTGCCCGCCGTACCAGCGTTCCAGACCTTTCGTCACACTCTGAGTTTAGTTACCGGTCAGATGTGTGGTCGGTGATGCAACACACGGAGCCCCGTGATCTCCGAATCCCACTCATTCGAAAACCGCGAATGAGTGGGGCACCCGGCGAGCGATCCCAGGTTAACCCAACAGAAGGGTGAACCTGGGGCACC
Organism: uncultured Acidobacteriaceae bacterium; assembly: GCA_963833155.1. Lineage (GTDB taxonomy): Bacteria > Acidobacteriota > Terriglobia > Terriglobales > Acidobacteriaceae > Bog-257. The sequence goes on along the minus strand of CAWHWY010000006.1, from coordinate 47,675 downwards.
AGGCCTCGTTGGCTACTTGCCGGCGTAAGTCTTGGGGGAGCCGAGGCCGGTGCACAGGTCCCAACCAACTTTGCAGCGCGGATCACCCAGCGTGATGTCGTTGAAATCAGCATGGTACTTGGGACTGGCCAGCTCGTTGTACATGGTGGTGAGCTGCGCCAAGGACGACTGTTGTCGGCTGCCGGCCGCGTTCACGATACCAGCAAAGGTAGGAGACGACCAACTAGTACCTCCGACCGAACCCCAGCCTCCATTGAGGTAAATGGCAGTGCAACAAAAGTCGGAAGCGACATCAGGATAGCCGCGATAGTTTCCTACGATGCTTGCAATGCCATTCTGATAGCTGGGACGCGACTCGTATGGACTAATGTCGCCCCCTCCGCCGCCAGTGTAGTACTGCTCGTAGGTAAAGTTTCCGTTTTGGTCGCGGTTGAAATAAGTACCTCCAACCGCCACAACGTTCGGGGACGCTGCCGGATAGAGGCTCACGCCAAGTCCCGAATCGCCGGAGGCTGCAAAGTAGACGACTCCCGGGGAAGTGAAGTATTGATCAAAGCCAGTTTCCTGAGGAATCTCCGCATCGCCAAAGCTCATGCTCACTACGCCGCCGCCGTTGTTAGCCACTAGATATCCGGCGAGCTGCACCGCTTGCCAAGTGGGATCGGTCGCGCATTGCGGGCTTTGACACAATGCCGACACCACCAGGAACAGCTTGGCCTGCGGCGCCATGGCGTGAGCCCACTCGATATCTAATGCCTCCTCGACCTCCCAATCCCCATAACTGGGTGGCCGTATCGGGCCTGGCCAGACCTGCGTAATGGTCGTAGCCGGAATACCGAAGTAGGAGTCAAAGGCGTCCAAGTCGGACTGCGCGGTCGGGTAGTAACCGGCGTCGACGATGGCAATGGCGCCGATACCACCGGTCGGCACTGTTGTGCTGGTGGCAATCGGACAGCCGCTCGGTCCAGCTACCAACTTGTATACGCAGGCTACTGACCCTGGGGTTTCAGCACCCGGGGGGGGTTGAGGGGCCGGTTGATCCGAGTCGACAAAAAAGTAGTTCGTGTGTGGGCGACCGGGCCGGGGGATGCTGGATTCCGGATAGATAACCCTGTGTCCGTTGTAAATGGACTCGTAGCGGGTTTGTGCAGATGCTGGGCAAAGGGCTGCACCTGCAAACAAGACAACGGCAACCATCGTTAACATTACAATCTGGATGTCTCTGCGGAAAGTAGTCATTCATTGGCTCCTGCGTAACACCCCGAAATCATGAACGGAGTTCATGGAAAATGCAAGCTCGAAACCCATGCGAGTTGTTCTGTCTGCAAAAAGCGTGGCATGCGCAGTTTCTTCGCACCAAAATGGCCGTTTGGCCCAATGTGTACCGTATTTCGGGGTAAATGTATTCGCCCCCTTCAATCGCGGATAAGCATAAAAGTCGTACTAAAAACCTTCGGTGACGTATGCGAGGAAGGTACGAGATTATTGTGACTCGAGGCACCCGGCGCGGGGCTGGAATGCTGGATCAGATTGTTGCGACGGTGTCGGACCGACTGGTACGATCCTCTCTGCGGGCGGGCGTCTTGGAGTGCAGGACGAAGCCGGTAGGGGGGTGGGGAATGGGCAGGCTGGTCTTCGGGATGATGCAGTCTCTCGATGGATACATTGCCGCTAATAGTCAGCTTTTCGGAACGTCGACGAGCTCGGGAGTGCCGGGAGGACCGGCGTTGCCGCCTCCGGGACCGGCGCTGCATCGCCATTTCAACGATCACGTGCGTGGGCTTGCGGGAATGTTGTATGGAAGGCGCATGTATGAGGTGATGCGTTATTGGGATGAGGACCAGCCAGACTGGGACGAGGATGAGCACGACTTTGCGGCGGCGTGGCGCGCGAAGCCGAAATGGGTTGCATCGCACTCGCTGAAGTCGGTTGGCGCTAGTGCCACGCTGGTGATGGATGATGTGGGAGCGTTCGCTGCGCGGCTGAAGGCGGAGATCGATGGCGAGATCGACGTTGCCGGGGCGGAGCTTGCGGGAAGTCTTACTAAGCTTGGTCTGATCGATGAATATCGTCTTTATTTGCGTCCCTTCGTGCTGGGCGGCGGCAAGCCATACTTCGCCGCGGCGCGTCCGCCACTGCGATTGGTGAAGAGCGATGTTGTCGGAGAAGATGCGGTGAGGCTGGTGTTTGTGCCTGCATAGGTTTTTCCAGACAAGAGAATGCGGGAGCGGCGCAAGAGCCTGCCCCGGGGCTTGTCGAAGGGGGCTCTTCGCCAAGAACGCGAAGGTCGGGGCGCCCCACTGTGTTGGTGATGCCAGCGAGATCAAAGGCCTGGGCCACCCGCCCGCAACGTAGATGTAAACTTCAAACCATCATGGCCGAAGAGTTTATTTCGTTTGCGGAGTTGCTATGGAAGCTGCCCTTGTTCGATGACTTATTTCTCTCGATGCAGGGTCAGAACGTGATGCTCGTAGATTTGTATCTGCGAGACTTGGAACGCGATCTCTTACGGGAACTCATCGAGATCGAACGCACACCCTTTCCCGCCACGCTCATCGTGTCCGCCCTCAGCCAGATGTGGATCTTCGCGGTCTACGAACTACTGCGGACCTGGCGTCAGCGCGTTAAAGATTTGAAACGCGATGCCCAAAAGCCCGCGGTGCAGCAGTCGGGGCACTCGAAACTTGCGGGTATGTACTATCAGGGTCAACTCGCCCACTTACGGAAGAAGCCTGCATACGCGAAGGAACTGGACCGTGCTGTGAATCTCATGGAGCCGCTGTTTAGGCGTATCGAGGCACTGCGCATGAACCTCGCAAAGCACGAAGTACCAAAGCTGCATGGCGTTCCTGCTATGGCTCCGGGCTATGGACGCATCGATGGGATGACTGGTTCGATCTCTTGGCAAGTTGATCTTGGGGATAACTTGGTAGACCTCGTCTCGCGACGCAGCCTTGCTGATCAACTCAAATCTCTTGTTGTCGATAAGAGCGTTGCTCGAGCAGCGAAAAAGAGAAAAGCCAAGGTCAAGCGCTAGTCCATTCTTCACCCGTGGCGGGTGGCCCACCTTTAACGATCTTTGCCGGGTGCCCCACACATTCGCGGGTTTCGAATGTGTGGGATCAAGAGTCGGTCGAGCTACTTGCACTCCCACTCATTCCAAAAGCAGGAATGAGTGGGGCACTCGAATGTCTATAGACTTCCGGTTGGGGCTGCGGCTGCACGCTCGTAAGTTGCCATGATGACGCCCGTCGGCGTAGCCTCGCATTTCATTAGTTTCAGGGCGACCTGGTGGCTGGTGTTGCCAAAGATTCTTTTGCCCTTTCCGAGAACTATCGGAATGGTCAGCAACACAAGGCGGTCGATAAGATTGGCATCAAGCAGTTGCGGATAGAGCGTTGAGCTTCCCCAGAGGACAATATCCGAACCTTCCTCCGCTTTCACCTTCTTTAACTCGTCAAGGTTGCGCAGCTGGTGGCTGTTGGCCCATTCAAGTTTGGCTGAACCGCCCGTCAACACATATTTGTTGGCGTTGGTGAACACTGGGCCAATGGGATTGTCGGCAGGAACGTTGGGCCAAAAGGCAGCGAAGTTGTCATAGGTTTTGCGGCCCAACAGCAGGTCGTATGGCTTGGCCAGGGTACCCACCATTTCCAGAACCGCAGCTCCAGACTTTTCACTGCGGTAGTTGGTGGTCCATCCGCCAAGATCGAATCCACCGCTTGTGTCCTCTTGAGGGCCGCCGGGACCCTGCATGACGCCATCGAGCGAAACAAATGCAGTTGCTATGATCTTCCTCATTTTTCAGCTCCTTTTCGTCGAATGTTCCCAAGTCGCGGCGGCCCCGGGCTGTTTACTTGCTTCCGCCGGGTCCTTGTTCCGGAGCCGGGAAGAATAGAAGCTCGCGCACCTCGCCCACCGCATCGCAGGAGATGGAACCCTTGCGCGCCCACGCGAGTGCCTCGTCCATATCGGCGGCTTCCAGTATCCAGAAACCGCCCATGTGCTCCTTGGTCTCGGTGTACGGCCCGTCGGTGACGAGCACCTTGCCGTCGGACTGCTTCCGCACCGTCTTGGCGCTGGCGGCCGGGGAAATGCCGCAGGCGAACTTCCTCACGCCGGCAGCAATCATTTCGCGGTTGAGCGCGTGGATCTCTTCGATCATCGCTTCGGTTACAGTGGACGGGTCGAAGTCGTCGGGGAGGTAGTTAGCAACCAGATATTGTGGCATGACTTTTTCTCCTTGGTTCCTGTAATGGTCTTCGGGCGGGCCGGTTGCCCTGCCTTCACGATATAGTCGAACGGCCGGAGTGGAATTCGACACATCGTACAAGAAATTTTGCTTCTTCCGGATGTTCACCGCAATCCATTGGTCGAAAGACTGGAGAAACGTTCCGTCTGTCCCCAGTTCTTAGTTCCGATTTCAGAGAAGGAGAACAAAATGACAACAAAAGGAAAAGTACTGGTGCTAGTCTCGAGCGGTCACGGCTTGCCCTTGAAAGATGGCAAGGTTTATGCCGGCGCTGGCTATTACCTCAACGAGCTGACGGTTCCGGTTCGCGCCCTGATGAAGGAGGGCTACGAAATCACCTTCGCCAACCCCAAAGGCAACACGCCGCAACTGGATGTCAATTCAGCTATAGCCCAGTTCTTCGGTGGGGACGAGGCTAAGCTTCAGGACTATCTAAAATTCCGCGACAGCCTGACTGGGCTCAAAAATCCAACTCGTATCTCGGATGTCATCGCATCAGGCCTGGATCAATATGACGCTGTTTTCGTCCCCGGCGGCCATGGCCCGATGATGGATCTTCTCGATGATCCCGACGCTGGCACCGTGATGAGACACTTTCATAAAACATCGAAGCCTACGGCAGTGCTCTGCCATGGCCCGATTTCACTTCTCTCGGCTTCTCCGAATTCGAAGGAGGTGGTCGCGGCGCTGAGTGCGGGCGATGCCGCTGGAGCGCGGGCAAAGGCTCAAGGTTGGATCTATGCTGGATATAAGATGACTATCTTTTCGACAGCGGAAGAGCAGCAGCGGGAGCCGCTTGAGATTGGTGGTAAGGTTCTCTTCTACCCGGACTTCGCCTTGCGTACGGCGGGCGGTGACGTAAGTGTGGTCGCTCCATGGCAGAGCTACGTCCTTCAAGATCGCGAGCTGATCTCAGGTCAGAACCCGTTCTCTGATGAAGCGCTTCTGAAACTTCTTCTAGCGGCACTCAACGGGAGGCGTCAATGAACAGCGTACAAATCGACCAGAAGAGCTATGAGATGCCCCCGCGCGAGGGGATCAGCATCGCGCAGTTTCTCACCGTCGCCGACATCGAGCGATCGGCTCGCTACTACGAAAAGGTCTTCGGCGCTCGCATTCTGAGCCTGGGTGACGGCAACGCGCCTGCGTACCTTCAGCTTGCGAATATCTGGATGATTCTGAACGTTGGAGGCGGGCCGACCCCGGATAAGCCGACGGTAACGCTCAGCGTCCCCGACCCCAATCACATCAACAGCTTTATGAATTTCCGCGTTGCGGATATTCAAGCGTGCTATGAATTGTGGAAAAGTCGAGGAGCCGAGTTCATCACGGAGCCAATACCCAAGTACGGCGAGACGCGCTGCTACATCCGCGATCCTGACGGCTATATCATCGAGGTCGGACAGAGCACCGCTCTCAAGTACGGTTAGCGCGCTCGGCCCGGACGGGACGCGGATTTAAGCGCTTACGGATGTGCGATTAGTGGTAGCCGGTCCCACTCATTCGAAACTCGCGAATGAGTGGGGCACCCGGCATGACTTTTCTCCTTGGTTTCTGTGGTTTGTTTCCTATGGCTCGTTCTTGATGACTCGTTTCAGGTTCACTCAGGAACCGTAGCTCATCGTTCTTTTGTCCTATTGTCGTTGGGGAGACGGAAAATCGACAGCTATCCCAATTTTTATTTCAGCTGCCGAATCCGCTCCTGCAGAAATTGCCGCTCCGGTTCCTGTTGGGTCAGCGCCAGAGCTTTCTCATAAGAGGACCGGGCCTCAGCGGTCCTGCCGAGCCTGCGGTACATATCGGCACGGGCTGAATGCGCCAGGTAATAATTTGCCAATTCGCCATGTTCCAACACCGCGTCGATCTGCGCCAGACCGGCCTCTGGACCATCGCGCATGGCAATTGCCACGGCACGATTGAGCTGTACAACCGGCGAAGGCTGAATTCGTACCAATTGGTCGTAAAGCGCAACAATCTGCCGCCAGTCGGTCGCAGCGACCGATTCCGCCTCCGCATGAACGGCCGCAATCGCAGCCTGCAGTGTGTAAGAGCCGAAGCGGCGGGACTTCAGGGCTTTCTCCAGCAATGCCACTCCCTCCGCGATCTGCTCCCGGTTCCAGAGCGAGCGATCCTGGTTCTCCAGCAAAATCAGCTCTCCGGTCGGAGAGGTTCTCGCGGCGTGACGGGATTCCTGTAGCAACATCAGGGAAAGCAGCCCCATGACTTCCGGCTCTGGCCGGAGTTCGGTCAGCAACCGGCCCAGTCGAATCGCCTCGCCGGTTAGCTCGGCCCGCGTTACCTCCGCTCCCGCCGCAGCCGAATAACCCTCGTTAAAGACGAGATAGATGACCTGAAGCACCGCGCCCAGCCGCTCCGGCAATTCCTGCGGCGTCGGCACCTCGTACGGAATCGGTGTCTCTCGAATCTTTGCCTTGGCGCGCACAATGCGCTGCGCCAGCGTACGCGGAGTGATGAGGAAGGCCTTTGCTATCTCCTCGGTCGTCAGCCCGCACACCTCACGCAAGGTGAGCGCAACGCGCGCTTCCGGCGCTAGAGATGGATGACAGCACGTAAAGATCAGGCGCAGCCGATCATCCTCAAGGCTGTCCTCTTCCTTGGACCTTTCCGCCGAACTCCATTGCGCTTCGAGATATCGCACGAGCTCGTCTTGAGACGCATCAAATCTTGCCCGTCGACGCAGAGTATCAATGGCTTTGAATCGGGCCGTCGAAATCAACCATGGTCGCGGGTTGCCGGGTACTCCACTCCTCGGCCACAGGCTCAGCGCAGCCGCAAAGGCTTCGTGCATCGCCTCCTCGGCAAGATCAAAATCACCGAGCAAGCGGATCAGAGTTGCCAGGATTCGTCCCGAATCCACACGATAAAGGGAGTCGAGCAATTCGCGTATCTGCTCGGTGGAACGCTCGGACATGACGACGACCTTAGCAAACCAGCTACCCCGAATCAATTTGGCAAACGGCGGATCGCTGCCTGGTGCCCCAGCCTCGCCCTTCCGTTAGGCCAACCTGGGGTTACTGCACTCGGCGTTTCGCACTTTTTTCGTCACCAGCAGAACAGCAGGAGGCAAACCGATATTTCAGACGGACCGATTGTCCGCACTTTTCATTGAGGTGCTACGGTGTTACCTGCGAGCTGGAAAGTTTAAGGTTCATGAATTCGTCGTAATGCGGAACCATGTTCATCTGCTGGTCACTCGAGGCGCCGACATGAGCATTGAAAAAGCAATGCAGCTGATCAAGGGAAACTTTTCCTTCCGCGCCAGGGCGGAGTTGGGCTGCCAAGGCGAGATATGGCAGCGCGGCTTCTCAGACGTGCGAATCAAAGACGAAGAGAGTTTTCGCGCCCATCAACTGTACATCTACGACAATCCGGTCAAAGCAGGATTGGCGAGCGCTCCTGAGGAATACGCGCATGGTTCTTTGTACTTGCGGAGGTCGAAGGCACAGGGGCTAAGCCCGCGATTGAAACCGCTGATGGCGGCACGACCAAGGTCGTGCCCTGACATGGGAGCCGGGGTCCCAGTTCGCCCTTCTGTTGGGCGCACCTGCGGCACCTGAACGAAAAGCAGGTCCCTCGACTCGCGGCGCGACCGCGCCAAATAAGGGCGCGGTTAACGTCATTCGCGGCGCTCGCTCGGGATGACAACATTTGTAAGACATGTCTGGGCGCTAACTGCTTTCCACAAATCCCACCACCACTTCCCTCTCGCGTGGGCCGGGTGCCCGGGTCTCGCGCGGTTCGAGACCCGGGATTTCCTTCCCCGATCACAGGAATAGTGTGCTCTCCATCACAGCGCGAGGCCCGCGTTCCTTCTACCCTGTTTGTATGCCTTGGGGCTTGGAACGCGCACCTACCTGGGCACCCGCGCCAATTGCTCGCTGTTAACTGCTTTCCACGAATCCCACCACAGCCTGTTCCGAGCGAAGGTAAGGAGCGTTGTGATAGAGTAAGGAAAGTTGGAGGTGGCAGTTGCAAAAGCAGGCTAAGATCACAAGCAAAGGGCAAGTCACGGTGCCGCATGAGATACGTCGCGCGCTGGGCGTTCAATCAGGCGACCGGCTGATCTTTGAAAGCGGTGAGGAAGGGGTGCGGGTACGACCAGTGAGGAGGAAAAGCCCATTCACCAAGTACCGGGGCATCGGGAACCCGGGAATCCCGTCCGGCCGGCGGGCCATTAATCGCTGGCTGCGGGAGACGCGCGGGAGATGACGACCGCCATCGATACCAACGTCATCGTGGCGCTGTGGGACCGTGATCCCGCCCTGAGTTTGGCGGCCCAATCGGCTTTGGATGCAGCGCTAAGTCACGGCGGCTTGGTCACCGGCGCTCCGGTCTTCGCTGAACTGATGGCCGCGCCGGGCCGTACCGAAACATTTCTCGACACATTTTTCAAGGAGACAGGGATTGTAGTCGAGTGGAATTTGCAAGAGGCAGTTTGGCGCGCTGCTGGACAAGCTTTTCAGAAATACGCTGCGCGGCGAAGAGAGAAGCCCGCTTCTGGCCCGCGACGTATTCTGGCTGACTTCCTGATTGGCGCTCATGCTGCCGAGCGCGGGTATCGCCTGCTCACGCTCGACGATCGTCTCTATCGCGCTGCTTTTCCCGGTCTCACGCTCGTGAGGCTGTAACCGGACGAAATCGGCGCTCCGGTCACTTTCCGGCCAGCTGAGTTGCAGGTTTCGCTGCTAACTGCTCTCCACAAATCCCACCACCACTTCCCTTTCGCGGGGGCCGTCAAGTTCGACCAGGATGACGCGCTGCCACGTGCCCAGCAGGAGCAGGCCGCGTTCGACCTGCATGCTGACCGAGGTCCCGATGAGCGTTGACAGGATGTGATCAGGCACATGCATCGGGTTGTGCGGGTGCCGATAAGAGAGCTTGGGGATCATGTGCTCGAAGGCGTCGAGCATGTCGAGATCGGTGCCTGGATCGAGATCGGCCGTGGCCAGCGCCGCAGTGGTATGCAGCAAATTCAACTGGCAGATGCCGGTCTTCTCGGGATGGTGCTTCCACAATACCTGCTCGAGCTGCTCGGTAATGTCGACAATTTCGCGCTTCTTGTGGGTCTTGATCACGAGACGATGCATGGCTCACCTCCTCCAGCCCCTCCCGCGCCCTTCGACTTCGCTCAGGGCAGGCTTCTGCGGCGCGCGATGGGGCCCCGGCTACTTGTCCGGGGTAAACAGTTCCAACCGCACATGCCACTCCACCGACTGACCGGGCTGGAGCAGAACCATTCCGGTGTCAGTGTTCCCCCAGTCTTTGCTGTACGGATCGGGCAGGTTGAACTGGGGTTCAAGGGCGACAAAATTCTTGGCGGGCGGCGCATAGACTTGTATGGACTTGATGCTGGGAGTGAGGGTCGTCAGCCGCAGGCCGAATTTCGCCGCCGGATCGATGATCTCGGAAACCGTGCTGCCGTCGGCGTTGCGGACGAGATCGGAGTAATTGTCGTCAAGATATTGCGTGCCCAGCGGCCGCCCTCCGGGCGCGCTGAAGTCGTACGGCGTGTCTTTCACCGACACCAGCTTGCCGGTCACAAACGAATCGTCGTAGTTGTTCATGATGGCGCGAGTCTCGCTGGGCAGGTGTAACCGGACCTGCGCGCGATCGCCGCTGGGCAGAACAAAATACGGATGCCAGCCAATGCCCATCGGCAGCGGAACGTGACCAATGTTCCGGACGATCACCCGCATGTCGAACCTGTCGTCCTTGAGCCTGGTCTCGACCCGCACGTCGCTGGCGGAGAACCAGTGCCCGCCGAAGTCGCCCGCGCGCAATGTGCCCGTAGCAAGCGATTCATATGGGCCGTCGGCCGAATAGACACTGGCGAATTTCGAGTTCAGCAGCAGACCGTGGATAGCGTGCTTCTCGGCCCCGGGATTGTTGCCGCTCCAATTGGCGGGCAACGTCACAGTCTTGCCCGCAACCGTTGCGGTGATGGTTTTCCCATCGGGTGAAACCTTGCCACGAATGCGGTTGGCAAACGGCAAAAGAATGGCGCCGCCCATCTTGAACACCTGATTGCCGAATTCGTCGTCGCCTTTGTCCAACAACTGCTCGGCCTCCGGCAGCGGAGGCGAGTTCAGCAGGTTGATCTCGCCCTTTCCCGGCAGAAAAGCCCTGATCTGCAACACTGCCATGCCGCGGCCGGGAAGGACAGTCGCTCCGAGGAACTGCGGTTTGCTCGCATCGCTTGCGCCGGGGCCGTTGCAGAATCACCACGGGCTCTCCGCCGATGGAAACCGCCTGCGGTTGACTGGCTGCTTTGTTGTCTGCGGCGCTTTTTTGACCTGACATTGCCAATGGCCATAGGGGAGCAAGGACAAGAGCAACAACGATGGCTAACCCATTCGACGATAACTTCAGCCTTGGCATGGTTCGTTTTCCTCGTCTGACTCGAGTAGCAGGGGAAGCAGCACTATCAAACGTGCGTGTACAGGATGCTGCTGCCAAACCTCGGGGCACCATCATAATCGTTTACCGCGCAGGCGGGGAAAGGATCGGCGCGAAACGGGGTAAGCCAGCCCGGCGGCTGGCGCTGTTCCCGGCAGAAAACCTTCAGATCGCCATAGCGAGCTGGCGGCGCCGCTCCGTCAACGCGGTCTGGATGAACGTTACCTCGCGACCAAGTATTTCAGTGGCTTCCTTACAAAGTTCCGGCTGCTCGCGCATCAACTCGAGAAATTGTTTCTGAGCAACATACACCACGTCCGACTCGGCAAGGGTCACCGCCGTCAGGCTGTACGGTCGTCCGGTGAAGGTAGACGGCAGTCCCAGCAGCGAACCTGCTGCAAAGTCACGGTCCAGGTCGGGCAGGTTCCTCACGCTCATGCGCACTTTGCCTTTGCACACAAGGTAAACGCCATCGCTGTTGCCATCTTCGTAAAACAAAACACACGCGGCGGGGTAAGTCTGCTTGTTGCCTTCTTGTTCCAGACTTTTCTTCAGTCTTTCCGACACTTTCAGGATATTGGCCTTGCCACCCACATTTTTCATTTAGCAGTTATGCCAAAGTCGTAGGCGATGTTCAGTGACCCGAATCACAGGTTGTTGTGAGGCGCAGCCGAATATAACGACGCGGTTTGGACCTGGCTCAGGGTCAAGTGCGTCCTCTGATGCAGCAGGACGGCAGGTTCCGCGCGTGGCGTGCAGAGATCACTGACAAACCTCTTGCCATATAGAGCCATAAGCACCGGGGGTATCGCGGGAGCAGATTTGCTCTCGCCGGCTTCCGATGAAAGGACGAGCCATGCTGACCGCAATCCACATCCTGCTCACCTATCAATGCACCGGCGAGTGTGATCACTGCTTTCTGCACTGCGGGCCACAGCGCGAAGGCACGTTCACCCTCCGCCAGCTTCGCGAGTTGCTGCGGGAGATCAAGAAAATTCGAACGATCGACACGGTTTACTTCGAAGGCGGTGAGCCATTTTTGTTCTACGCGGTCCTGCTGGCAGGACTGCGAATGGCACGCGACGCGGGCTTGCAGACCGGCATCGTGACCAACGGATACTGGGCGACCTCGCCGGAAGATGCTGAGCAATGGCTGCTTCCCATGCTCGACTTGGGCATCGTCGACTTCAGCGTAAGCGATGACGAGTTCCACAGCGCCAAGGGCGACGCGAGTCCAGGAGCCATTGCGTACCGCGCCGCAAAGAAGCTTGGGTTTCCGTGCGCGAAGATTTGCATCGACCCACCGGCGATCGTGCTGGTGTCTGACTCCGGCAGCGACAAGGGCCGGCCGGTCACGGGTGGTGGGGTTCTCTTCAAGGGCCGCGCCGCGGAAAAACTCACCCCTGGTCTGCCGGCGCGACCGTGGCTCGAGCTAACCACATGTCCGCACGAAGACCTTGCCGCTCCCGAGCGGGTGCACGTGGACGCATACGGCAACGTGCACGTGTGTCAGGGAGTCAGTATCGGAAATATGTGGAGTACACCGCTTTCCGAACTGGTGCGCACCTATGACGCGGCCAGACATCCGATCGTGGGCCCTCTGGTCGAGGGTGGTCCGGTGCGACTCGTCGAGCGGTTCGGAGTAAAAGTGGCCGACGCTTACGTTGACGAGTGCCATCTCTGTTACATGGCGAGAAAATCGTTGTTGCCGGCTTTTCCGCAATATCTCGCGCCAGCCCAGGTTTACGGTTTATGACGACCTCTCTTCTGTGGTCGAAATGGGTCCGCCGGCGGCGCCCCCATTTTGGCCAACCTTCGATCACCCGATCAAACGCGTTGTGACGCGTCTCCCTACTTATCAATCAAACAGTATTCGCCAATCTTTTTGCTGGTTTCCGGATCTGCCGAAGCCGGATACAGATCGACATTCGCGCAATCGTACATCCCGTAGTTTTTGGGAAGGCGAACCATCAGGTAGTTTCCCGGCTCCAGAACCGTGCACTCGTACGCGCCCTTATTGCAGTGCAGCGCGAACGATGCCTTTCCCCCGGTTGGACTCGCCTGGTGTACGGTGAGAATGACGACGCCATTGTTCACCTCGCTGCCACGTACAGTGACGAGAGACTTTTCCTGTGCGTTCAATTGAAGTGCAGCCCAGAAGAAGAGCAAAAGGATTGTCTTGCGCATAAGCATAGGCACCTCACCTGAAGAACACCTACGCAGCCTCCGGCCACGACAAGCCACACGCAAGCCGTTGCACGATGTGACAGGCCCTGGCGCCTGTTTCGGCTCTGGAGGCTGCCTCAACTTTATGATCTCTCGCCCCGAGCGGATTGTCAGTGACCGATGACCCAAAGTAAGGTTCGGGCCTTAAACCTCATGATCGACGGCCGACCCTCTGCCTTTCGAAGATTCAACAGGTGCGAAATCATTGCATTGGGAGGGTGTGACCTGGGAGCGACCGGATAGGGTGGCAGCGAAAACGGTAAACTGACGAACTATGGCCGGAACTCGGGGAGACCCACGGTTAGATCCAAAACAAGGGAGCCAGGCCGAGCGCCCCGAGGGCCACAAGCAGGCAGACGCTCTGAATGCCGGTCTTCCGATCCGCAAGTGCGTAAGCGTAGATTCCCTTGATGAAATTGTTGCTGGACGCGGCAATCAACACCGCTCCTGCCCCGAGCTTGAGAGGGGTACTGGTGCCTGCAGTCTGGGTTATCCCCAGGATAAACGGATCTACGTCGGTAACGCCCATCATGGCGGCCAGCGCATTGATTCCGGCCCTGCCCAGGTAAACCACGGCCAGTTGGGTACAGGTAATCATTGCCAGAAAAAGAAAGGCAAAGAGAAAGGCTGTTCGCAACTCAAGGGGGTTCTTTGGCTCGAATTCTCTGGCGACCGTTGCCTCGGTTTTCTCCGATCGGCGGGCCCAGAGCAGGCCGCCCGCGATTGCCAAACCTGCCAGCGTCAGAAACCCGGGCATCAAAACGACCATCAAGTTGCGGTTGAATAATCCTAGAAGAGCGACAAGCCGGAGATACATGACGCCGGAGGCTATCAAAATGCCGCCCGCGAACAGGTGCGGACGCTCCTCGTGCGCCGCCCTCCGCGCCAGTGCCACGGTTGTAACGGTTGAGGAGTACGCTCCTCCGAGGAAGGAAGCCAGCAGTATTCCACCTCGTCCCTTGGTCACCTTCTGCAGTACGTAGCTGCCGTACGAGATGGCGCTTACCGCGACCACAACCAGCCACGTCTTGAAGGGATTGATGCGGAAGGCCCCGAAGTCCCGGCTGGGCAAAATGGGCAGAATGACGGCTGACAAGAGCAGGAACTTGGCAAAGGTAAGAATCTCATCCGCTGGAATACGGCCGGCAAGCTCTTCAAGAACGGCCTTGAGCTCCAGCAGCAGCAAACTCGCGACGCTTAAGGCAGTAGCAATCCAAAAGTGACCGTAATAGACGAGCGCGCCAACCAGGTAGGTCGTCAGGCCGGACATCTCCGTCGTAACGCCAGCGGCTTCCGTGGCGCAAAGCTTGTGCCAGTAGGAAAGCAGAAGAAATGCGGCGATTACCAGGAACCCGAGCGTCACCGGGACCAGTTGCGTACCGGAAAGAAGCGCCATCGAATACCCGATCAGACCGATGAGCGGGAACGTGCGCACTCCCCCGAAGCCGTAATGTCCGGCCGCGGCTTTATGCTCCTCACGCTCCAGTCCGACAAGGAAAGACAAGAACAGGACCAGGAGGATCTGCACAGCTTCAGGCGGCAACGACCGATAGAGTTCCACTATAGAAGCGTCTCCACACGAATATTACATGCCCGACCGGACGCGTCGTAAACAGATTCGTACGCGCCATCGTTCATTCTGCCTCAGTGTTCAATCGATTCGACGCTCGGCAATCGCCGATGCCGGCAAGGTCACTTGGACCGCCAGCTCGGAGAAGAAGGAACCACGAAGGCGTTGCGACAGCCGCCATTCGCTATTCCTCGAAACAAGGACCACCCTTGTGCCCAATCGTCTGATGGTCCTTGATCCTGTGGCTTAGCTCGGCGTAGGCCTTTTCCAGAGTTTTTCGCTGGTCGTCCGTTAAGGTCGGGTCCTCCAGGGCGGTCACAATCTCGTCGAATTCTCCCTCAAGCACTTCAAGTTCTTCGCAAAGCATGGCGACCTCCGTTCATGAGCGCCGTTTGCATCATGGAATGGTTCTTGTTGAGCCGCGTGGCCCGGCGGTCGATCGTATCGGCTGCGCGCAAGACCGCCTCGCCGCCACGGATGCCGAAGTCTCAAGTCCTCTGCGACTACGCGATGCCGGCTATGCGCCCGCCCTTGCCAGCAGTTCCTTCTTTCCCAGTCCCAGCACGCCGTGCTTCTCACCGACTCTCTTGAAGGCTTCGATGGCAAAGTCCAGGTGACGCTTTTCATGCGCGGCAGACAGTTGCGTGCGAATGCGCGCCTGTCCTTTGGGTACGACCGGAAAGAAGAAACCAACAGCATAGACACCTTCGTCGAACAGGTCACGAGCAAAGTCCTGTGCCAGCTTGGCGTCGTAGAGCATGACGGGCACAATCGGGCTCCCTCCTTCCTTGATGTCGAATCCGGCGTCCTTGAGCAGGCCGCGCCAGTACTTCGCGTTCCACTCCAGCTTGTCGCGCCGTTCCGTGGTCGCGGTGATCAGCTCCATCACTTTCAGCGCCCCGGCCACAATGACTGGCGCTACGGAATTGGAGAAGAGGAATGGACGTGCGCGCTGACGGCACATCTCCACCAGTTCGCGACGCCCGCTGACGCAGCCGCCGGAAGCGCCGCCCAGTGCCTTGCCCAGCGTGGTGGTAATCACGTCGATCTTCCCCAGGACGCCACAGTGCTCGTGGGTCCCGCGGCCGGTGCGGCCGATAAAGCCGCTGGCGTGCGAGTCATCCAGGAACACCATCGCGTCATACATCTCGGCCAACTCAACGATCTCGTCGAGTTTCGCGATGTCGCCGTCCATGGAGAAGACGCCGTCGGTGATGATCATCCGCGAGCGCTTGTCCATGTGCTCCTGCAACTTCTCCTCCAGGTGGACCATGTCGGAGTGCTTGAACGTGTCCTGCATGGCCTTGCACAGGCGCATGCCGTCCACGATGGAGGCGTGAACAAGCCGGTCGGCGATCATCACATCCTGTTCGTTCAAGCATGCCTCGAAGAAGCCGGCGTTTGCGTCCATGCAGGAAGGAAAGAGAAGCGTGTCCTCGGTCCCGAGAAATTCAGTGAGCCGGTTCTCGAGTTCGCGATGGATGTCCTGCGTGCCGCAAATGAAGCGCACCGACGACATGCCGTAGCCACGGCTGTCCAGCCCGGCGTGCGCCGCGGCGATCACCTCGGGGTGGCTGGAAAGCCCCAGGTAGTTGTTGGCGCAAATGTTGATGCACTTTTTGATTTCCGAGCCGACCGGAAACTCCACCTCGATTTCCGACGACTGGGGCGAATGGATGTAACGTTCTTCCTTGAACAGACCGGCGGCCTTGATCGCCTCGATCTCGGTCTGGTAACGAGTGCGGTATTTGTCCAAAAAGGCCATAAGGAATCCTCGGTGAATGCGATATCAATACACTGCCAATGCCGGAAGCGTGAGCCTCCGGCGCGGATGATGCTCGTAGGCAAATTCCCGCTGGTGCTCTGCTGCCTTAGACCCCGACCGTGGCGGGCTTCTGGAAGCGGTGTACCAGCGTAACAATGCTTTGCACGCTGTCGAACGCATCCGGCGTGGCGTCAGCGTCGGGAATCTGAATGTCGTACTTCCTCTCCAGAAAGCGCTTAAGGGATACCATCGAGAAGGAATCCACGATGCCGCCTGAGATCAGGGGCGTAGTTTCTGTGATCTCACGGTCGTCGCCCTCTTCCAGGTATTCCCGGATTACATAATCGCGAACTGCTTTGGTGATTTCATCCATGTTGTTGTCCTGTGTGTTTCGTCTTCAGTCGTCCATAATGGTGGAAAGGTCCCCCACCGGTTCGTGGAACTCTTTGCACCGCAGAATGCGGCGCACGATTTTGCCGCTGCGAGTTTTCGGCAGCGAGTCCACAAACTCAATCTCCTGCGGCATGGCCAGCGGCGACAGCCGCTTGCGGATGTGGTTCATGATTTCCAGCTCCAGATCGCCGCTCGGTTCGTACCCGCGCTTCAGAGTCACGAAGGCTTTCACTACCTCCATGTTCACCGGGTCGGGCTTGGCGACCGCTGCCGATTCGGAGACAGCGGGGTGCTCCAGCAACGCGGACTCGACCTCAAACGGTCCGACAAGATGTCCCCCGGTGTTGATGACATCATCGTCGCGTCCCATGAACCAGAAGTAGCCATCGGAATCGATGGAGGCGCGATCACCGCACAGATACCAGCCGTTCTTGAATTTGGCCTTGAACCCCGCTTCGTTGTTCCAGTAGCCCCGAACCTGCGACGGCCAGCCGGGACGTAGCGCGATCAGTCCGGCAAGTCCTGGTTGGGTAATCGGTTCGTAGGTCTTGGTGTTCAGCACGGTCGCCGTGATCCCTGGAAACGGCTTGCCCATCGAACCGGGCTTGATCGGCATCCCGGGAAAATTTGTGATCACGATGCAACCGGTTTCGGTTTGCCAGAAAGTGTCGTGGAAGGGCTTGCCAAACGCGTGCTGCGACCAGATCACCGCTTCGGCATTGAGCGGCTCGCCCACGCTCGCCAAGTGGCGCAGGCTGGACAGATCATGCCGCCTGACAATCTCCGTGCCTTCCTTCATCAACAGGCGGATGGCGGTCGGTGCGGAGTACCAGACCGTGACGCCGCGCCTCTCGATGAACTCGTACCAGCGCTCCGCATTGAAGCCGGAATCGAGTACGACCTGGGTCGTGCCGTTCGCCCACGGACCGATGATGCCGTAGGACGTGCCCGTCACCCAGCCCGGGTCGGCGTTGCACCAGTAGATGTCATCCGGCTGCAAATCCAGGACCCACTTCGCGGTCAGGTACTGGGAAACGATCGAGTAGTGAACGTGCTGCGCGCCTTTGGGCTGGCCGGTCGTGCCCGAGGTGTAATGCAGGACCGACGGCGATTCGGCCGTCGTCGGATAGACGGCGAAATCCTCCACGCGAGGCGCCGCCTCCATATGAAACTTTACTTCGCGCTGCTGCAGTGCAGTTTCGTTCGCATCCACGATAATGATGTGCCGCAGGCTCGGAAGCTGCTCGCGGATCTTGCGGACCTTGTGCACGTGTTTCTTCTGGGTGATGATCGCCGAGGTGCCGGCGTTCTGCAGCCGCACCAGGAGCGATTCCTCCCCAAATGCAGAAAACAGGGGTTGCGCCACCGCCCCGGTCTTCAAGACGCCGAGGAAGCCGATGTACAACTCGGGCACACGGTCCATGAACAGACAGACCCGCTCGCCCGGCTCCACGCCAAGCTGGCAGAGAAACTGCGCCACGGTATTGGAGAAAACGCGCAGATCGTCGAACGTGAACCGCTGACGATTGCCCTGGTAGTCCTCCCAGTAAAGCGCTACCTTGTCTGCCAGCCCCAGGCGGCAGATGCGGTCGCTGCACATCCAACCAATGTTGATTTGGTCGCCGGGCTTGTAGCCTAACTCACCCTCGGCAATCGACCAGTCGAAGTCGGCGGTGAGTTCCTCATACGGTTTTGTGGAGACTTCCTCATACAATGCCGGGTTGCTCATTGGGTATCCGATCTTGGCGCCTCTGCTGCTCAAGACTCCAGGATGACCATGGCGCCAGTTTGTCTTTTCGTGGCAGTGATGGAGAGATTGATATGCCGCACGCCCAACCGGCCGGCCATTGACCGCAGGCGATCGTGCAGAACAATCCCGTACTCGCTACCGGTACCTACTTTGACCTCCACCTCACGGAAAATGGCCGAGTCTTCAACTCCGGCTCCGAGGGCTTTCAACGCCGCTTCCTTCGCCGCGAAACAGGCCGCGTATCGCAGCGCAGGGTTCTTGCCCGTGCGGCAATGCCTGATCTCCTCACCGCTGAATATGCCGTCCTTCTGCACCCAAGGGCCCCGCGCCAGTTCCAGCTCGACACGACGGTTCTCGATAAGGTCAATTCCCAGACCAACAATCACGATGACGCCCCTTCGCGGCTTGCAATCCGCACGTGGCAGTGACGCGGAATGGCCCGACGATACCAGAACTCTGACGTTGCTAAGACTTGCAAGGGAAGACCAGCGGAATAGACGGAGACCCGACCAGGACGAAGATTGTCATCGAGCAAAGTCCTGATCAATGTTCTGCTAGGGCGCTGCACCGGGGACAACATCACAGACCTCTGTGAAGCCGGATGAGTAAGAATCCCTCGTGCCTCAATCCTCTCCCTAATGGTTCCGAATGTCGGTGACCTGAATCACCAGAAGGCGTGATTCCCGAGGAATGAGCGAGGAAAGACTGGCGTGGTTCGTGAACGAGGTCTACGAATGTTGCGCGTTCATAACGACGGTCATAATAATCTCCATCAGAACATGACGCGCGTCTCGTCCACTCGCTCCAATACACGGTTCAGCAGCTCCAACTTCCCTTGCAGCTCAATCTTCTGCGCGGCATTCTCTGGGTGAGCGATCCTTTCGGCCAGCTTGCGCTTTTGCGCACCTAAGAGGTCAGACACCCCTTCAAGCTCACCGGAATCGAGTCGCAGATCTCGAGCCAAGACTTTGTCCAGAAGATCGTTAAAGAACCGAGGACTTTGCCCTGTACTCCTATCGGATTGGATGCTGCCGGACGAAGAGGCTTGAGTTGCTGATGTCGTGCCCAACTGTTCTAGCAAGATGTTCGCAAGCAGATTCAGCTCGTCGGTTTCCAGGCGCAGTTGCATCGCCCTCCTCCGTTCTGGAGAGAACGAACCCTAGAAATCTCTCCCATGAAGATGGAAACATGGCAATGACCGAGCTGTCAGTGACAACGATCACCCTGGGGATTCTCCGCCAATCGGGTTTGCCATCTCCGGCGAGTGACGTCCTCTTCGCGCAGATTCAGGCCAGGGTTGAGTTGAGGAATTTGGTGGACCTGGTCGGGATCGAACCGACGACCTCTTCCATGCCATGGAATCATCAGGGTGGCCAGCCATTGATTCTAAAGCAGTTAATGGCCGGATAAACCGGTAAAACCGGCATAAACAGCGCAATTTGCTACCAAATTGCTACCAAACTGAACGAGTGGGATCGAAGGGCTGATTCGTGGGGAATCAGCCCTTCACATTGTCGAGCCGTCGCTCATGTCATGCGTGGATCTCCGACCCTGATGGGCGGGTCTTTCTATCAACAGGCACAGTTAGAGCGAATTCTTCCTGAGGACTACAGCGGCAGCCGGTAAGGTTTCTTGCCCGGTCAGCGTACGTCTGGCAGAATCCGGAACGCGCGTTTACGAGCAGATCGATACACCGAAAAATTGCGCCTGTCGAGGGTGAAGATCGTGTCGATACCCTCCCGATCCGCCAAATAGACCAGCGCCGCATCGGCGAGCTGCGGCCGGATGTCCTCATACCTCTTCATTATCTCGGCAATCGCTCTAGCTTCGGAGCCTGCTAAAGGAAGCAGGGCAAGGAAATGCTCGTTGATACTGCTCAGAAGTTGCTGGGTTGCACCTTGATACGTACGAAGGAGCCAAACAGCTTCCGTGATCACAGGCCAGCAGGAAAACAGGGGACCAGGGAGAGTCCGAAGCGCGCTCACACAAGTCTCGTGGTGCTCATCTGAGCTGGAGAGGATGGCGACGAGTGGGCCAGTATCCACGAGCACCCGCGTCATTTTCGATTCCCGAAATTGTCAAAGTGACGCCGACTCGTGCTGAGGTCCTTAGGAGCGCGCCGCACACAGCCAATCAAACCCGCTTCTTCGGCTAGGTCGTACGCCGAGTGTTCGTCGCTTGTCTTCACAAGATAAGTTTCCAGGGCCTCCCGAACCACCTCAGATTCCGACTTTCCCTTCATCAAAGACCGTCGTCTAAGGAGTCTTCCAAGCGTGTTAGGAATCCGAATCGAAATGCGCTCTAAGGCCATCGCAGGTATCCTCACAATCTTCCTTCGTCAGACATCGTAGCACGTTTGTCCGACAGGATTCAAAGAGAGGGCGGTAACTGGCGTCCGTTGGATGCGGATGCTCCGCCACGGACTGGACAGGACGGGCCAAGTTCACACGCACCATAAAGTTGCCACCGTGGGCGATGCCGGGGCAAGGAGCCTCTTGAAAATGGCGTAGGACTTTGGGTCGGCCAAAGGCTGCGGCAGCGTCGTAGCAATTTCCTTTGGAACCTACTGGCCCGCTACGAGAGAAGCAGTGCGAGGTCGTCGGGACGCAGGTTGCGGATCAGGCTGTTGTCCGTGCCAATGATAGCGTCGGCCAGATCTCGCTTGGTTTTCTGTAACTCCAGCACTTTCTCCTCGACGGTATCGCGCGTAATCAGCCGATAGGCGAAAACCTGCCGTGTCTGTCCGATGCGATGGGCGCGGTCGACGGCCTGCGCTTCCACGGCGGGGTTCCACCAGGGATCGAGGAGAAACACGTAGTCGGCTGCGGTGAGGTTCAACCCCAGGCCGCCCGCCTTCAGGCTGACCAGAAAGAGGCGGCAATCCGGATCGCTTTGGAAGCGCTCGACCCGCGCCTGCCTGTTACGGGTGGCGCCGTCCAGATACTCGTAGGTTGTGCCGCTGCTATCCAGACGTTCCCGGACAATCCTCAGCAGGCTAGTGAACTGCGAGAACACCAGCGCCTTGTGGCCCTCGTCAAGCACCTCGCGCAGTCGTGCCAGCAGCACATCCAGTTTTGCGCTGGGATCGGTGGAGCGATTCTTATCCACCAGGCCGGGATGACAGGCCGCCTGGCGCAGGCGCAGCAGCGCTTCCAGCACTTGGATCTTGGACTTCGCCAGCCCGTCCGTTTCGATCTTCTGAAGTAGAGAGTTGCGGTAGTGCTGGCGCAACTCGTCATAAAGCTTGCGTTGGGCGGGTTCCATCACGCAATGAATGGTCTGCTCGCTCTTGGACGGAAGTTCGCGGGCCACCTGCTCCTTGGTGCGGCGCAGGATGAAGGGCCGCAGTGCGTGCGCCAAAAGCTGGCGGGTCTCCTCGTCCGGGTTCCGCATTGTCCCGCCCGCCAGCTTGAAGACGCTGGCAGCGCCCAGCATACCGGGATTGAGAAACTCGAAAAGGGACCAAAGCTCACCCAGATGGTTTTCCACGGGAGTGCCGCTCATCGCCAGACGGTGTCTTCCGCGCAGCACCCGAACCGCCTTAGCCGATTCGGTATTGGCGTTCTTGATGGCCTGGGCCTCGTCGAGGATAACGTAAGCGAACTCCACGTCCTTGAGACGCACGGCATCGCGACGCAAAGTGCCGTAGGTGGTAAGCACCACATCGTATCCGGCGAAATCGTTTTGATCCCGCGCCAGGCCGGTGTAATCGAGGACACGAAGCGAGGGCGTGAAGCGCTCTGTTTCCTCCTTCCAGTTGAATACCAGAGACTTGGGGACCACCACCAGCGACGGGCCCACATCCTCGCCAGCGGCCCGCCGTGCACGCCGCGTCTCCAGCAGCGCCAGGACTTGTGCTGTCTTGCCCACACCCATGTCGTCGGCCAGGCCAGCCGCCAAACGAAAAGCGGCGGAGAAACTGCATCCAGCCCAGGCCTTCGCGTTGATAATCGCGCAAGTGCCCCACGAAACCTTCAGGCTGCTCGGCAGCCTCCACGCCTTGGAACAGACGCAACTCCTCACGAATGCGGGAGAAGGTCTCATCGCAACGGGCTTCGGGCTGTGCGGCCAGCAATGCGTCGAGCAGTCCCGCCTGGCTCGGGCGGAAGCGAATGTGGCCGTTCTCCGGCCTTCCCATTCCGGCCACGGAACAGAAGCGTCGCAACCACTCTTCCGGCAGGATTCCATAGTTGCCGTTGTCCAGCCTCACCATCTTATCGCCGCGGCGCAACGCTTCGAGTAATGCGGGAAGTCGCGCCGTGCTGTCGCCGTATTCCACCTCGCCGTGCAATTCGAACCAGTCCACGCCGCTGGAGACTTCGACCCGAACCGCTCCCGGA
Organism: uncultured Acidobacteriaceae bacterium; assembly: GCA_963833155.1. Taxonomy (GTDB): domain Bacteria; phylum Acidobacteriota; class Terriglobia; order Terriglobales; family Acidobacteriaceae; genus Bog-257. The sequence continues at coordinate 24,962 of CAWHWY010000006.1, read as the reverse complement.
CGCCGGAAGATCTTCCCCTCGGCTTCGATGTGCCATCCCGCCTCCACGAGGGCCCGTACCACGCGGGGCAGCTTGCTCGGAGCGACTTCCCTGCCGGGCTCACGGTTCCAGTAGTTCGGCGCACGATGCTTTACGCCTAAATCGTCAAGCAAGGCGGCGGCAGCTTTTTCCGCCTCGGAGTCCCGACGCACCAGACGACGATTGGAAGCCTCGTAAAAACCCCACGCTGGATCGAGTGCCGACACCGTTCGGCCATCGTATTCAAACGACAACTCCGCCACCAGACGCTCGGACCCGTACCGGACCTCCGCTTTGCCAATTCGCAGACACGGACGAGGCTGCAGCATGACCTCCTCGTACCGGAGTTCCTCAGGAAGGTCCAGCAACGGAAGGCCGGGCGAGCAGAGCAGGGCCGTCAAGAGTTCATCCGTATCCTCTTCCGGCGCCTCGATGCAGCCCGTCTTGCGGAAATGCGACAGCCATTCGAATGACGTGTCTTCGGCAAGCGGCGCCACGCGGTCACGAGTGAATACGAAGCCGCCCTGCGTGACCAGCGCCGGGGCCGCCAGATCCATGAGCTCATTTCCACGGCAGAGAACGCCGGTGATGACCCAGCCGTGTGGCTTGCGCCGGCGCATCTCAAGTCTTACTTTCCAGGGACCGCGATCATCCCATGCGAGCGGAAGCAAACTCTCCGCTTCCCTGTTGAGCCGCAAGTAGCAACGCCCGGTGCGGGTCACCCGCGGCATCATCATGCCAGCCAGGTCGTACGGTATCAGGAAAGACTCGGGGACCCGCTCGTAGGAGTCAATGTAGCTGTATGCGTACTGCTGTTTGGCGCCGGCTAAGAGTGGCAGTATTTCGCGATCTTCCAGCAACGGTAGCTGCGCGAGTTGTGCGCGTCTCAGGGACAGCGCACGTTCCGGCTTCCAACAGCCGTCGTCTTTGCGGTCGCGCGACCGGAGGGTGAGGATCAAGCCCCCTCCGGTCAAGCTGCTGGGAACATCCACCACGTAGAGGATCTCTCGATGAACGGGCCACTCATCCCTTGGTGTGGCAACCTGGCGATGATTGAAGATCTCGCTGACCTGCTTCCGCCAAGCCGGCGGCGGTGGCGTCGGCACCCTGAAAATTGGGGGAAGCGGGTGCGGTGCTGCCGGGAATCTCTCATCGAGAGCCCAATCCTCATCGTCAAAGTCACATTCCAGCGCCGGGTTCACCGCCGCGGCGGCCGGCGAGAGATACCCCTGCGCCCCTGCCGCCAGCATCGTGGCCCACAAATGCTTACACGGGAGTCCGTTATCCAAGAAGTAGGGACATTCACACGAGACCGAGAGCCGGTCGCTGTTCCAATTCAGTTCTACGTAGTAGGCTTGCGAGCCGCGTACTGAGGCCGCCACCTCAGTGTCGGAACCGCTCTCGATTCGGACGCGACGCTGCCGGTAATAGTCCTGACCGCGCTTCCGGATGGTGCTCCTGAATTTTCCAGCAAATCTCTCCGAAAGGATCATGCGCCTGCTTTTTAGGGAAGACTTCTCGCCATTCTATTCGAGTTGGCCGGTGGAAAACACAGAAGCATTGCTCCGTGATCCGAAAGGCTTGCCGATGTGGGGGCGATAGCGCCGCTTGGTATTCACTTGGGTTGCTAAAGACGCAAGTCACTTTCGTTTCGGAGCCACACCGCGGCGGAATCGCTGTAGAGGAACAACTCCGGGCCGCGTGTTCTGCTCGCGCTGATTTTGAAGCCAACGTTCTTCCCCGGATTTCGTGCGAGTTGCCCCGGTTTCTCCTTGCCGACAGGACAAGAGAACTCTATCGAAACCGTCATCGCGTCGGCATCCCATACGCAGCGAAACCGCTGCTCCTGACCGCTTTCGGAATAGGATGCTTTCGCCTCGAAGCCACTGCTCATAATCACTCTGGGCGACCTCCGGCTGAGTGTGGCATTTATGTCCCGGTCCCTTGGCAACAAATGCGGGCTTAGCGCACATGCGTCGGAATAATGCCGCCAGAGCAAGTACCAATATTGGGGTGAGTCTTAATGGCGTTGCGAGGGTCGTAATGCAGTAAACGTTTTCAATTGACCTCTTCCACAACTTGGAACAGGTCAACAACGGTATCTGCGATCGTGCAGTCTGGTTCTCGGCCGCCGCAGCCGCAAAAGTCGGCGAAATCCCATATTTTATTTGGGTTTCCTAGCCGTTTTCTCGATGACCAACCCTGCTTCGCGGGTATCGATTTTCAAGCTATTGGTGGACTAGGCTCCGCCGTTTGCTACCAAATGCTACCAAACCCCAAGTGAGAGGAACCGTAAGTTATTGAAAATGGTGGACCTGGCCGGGATCGAACCGGCGACCTCTTCCATGCCATGGAAGCGCGCTCCCAGCTGCGCCACAGGCCCACTTCGCGGAAAGAACACCGCCTGAGCGACGTCCAGTTTCATTTTCGCGCAGCGGCATAGCTTAGTCAAACTTCCGACTAGCGGCCCTGAGCTGAATCCGACATTGAGTCTGTGCAGGGAGTAAACTAAAGATTCTCGCAAACCGCTCAACTGCCACCTCGTCTGTCGCACCCAATTCGCTCTGGCCTCAGTAAGAAGACGGCTCCGCCTCGTCCGCAACACACGTTTGCAAAATCTCTCCGACAGGAAACAAAGGATGCGAATCAGTCTGCTACTGCTGTTCTATTTGCTGCTGGTCGCGCAGTTGGTTGCCCAAACTGTGTCCGCACCTGCCACAAACTCAAGCGCGGCTGCCGCAACTTCATCCAGCGTCGGTAGCACCTCTATGACGTCTATCCTACCTGACTTGGACCGGCTACAGGCCGCTGCTTCGCAGTCAGCCATTGACATGGGTCATATACGGATTGAGAAGTGGAGAGCAGACGGCGATGCGAAACGGCAGGCGCAAAGTGACGCTGATTCCGTGCAGCGGAACTTGACCTCGGCGTTGCCAGGCTTGATCGAGGCGGTGCGCTCAGCTCCGCAAGACCTTAACACCGAATTCAAGCTCTACCGCAATTTGAACGCTCTGTATGACGTGATGGGATCGCTGACCGAGTCGGCCGGCGCCTTCGGTCCAAAAGCCGAGTACGAAGAGCTGGCGCAGCCACTTCAGGTAATCGATTCCGTGCGGCGCAATCTTGGCGACGCGCTGGAGCGGCTGACGGCCTCGACGGAGTCCGAGCTAACCCAACTGCGAAACCAGCTTCGGGCCCAGCAGCAGGCTGTTGCGACCCGGACGACTCCACCAAAGAAGGTCGTCGTGGACGACACCGAGCCAGCTCAAAAATCCGTCCATAAGAAGAAGAAACCGACAGCTTCCGGTGTCGGCAATTCCGGTGCAAGTGAGGCTGGATCCGGCACCCCCAACCCCACGGGGACGGTACCGAAGTCCTAAGACAGCCGGGAACCTTTGTCCCGCCTCCGGGGTCTATTGGGATAAGCCCTTCCGTGGATTGGCCGCCGCTGCGCATCTGCGGCAAGTCCGTTGCAGGGTGTGGAATGGCGGTGGTAGCTGCGTCAGCGCATTTGTGGTGACGGAACGTTGTTGTTGCGGGGTCCGAATCTATTTATCATTGAGGCACGCCTTTAGCGGGAGCAACAGTAGTGAGTGACCTCGCAAGTGCGCTGGGAGTCCGCACCGCGGAAGCCGCGATCGTGGCTGAATTGAAGGCCGGATCGGAAGAGGCTTTCGCATGGCTCATTGCGCATTACAACCAGCCGGTATACAGCCTGGTATATCGGATGCTGGACGACCCTTCTGACGCGGCCGATACCACCCAGGAAGTATTTATCAAGATTTTTCGCGGGATCAGGAACTTCAACGCCGATTCGAGCTTGAAGACCTGGATCTACCGGATTGCGGTACATGAAGCCTTGAACCACCGGCGCTGGTGGTTCCGGCACAAGATGCAGGAGACATCGATCGAGCCTGCCAGTGGGGAAGAACGATCCTCGCTGGGCCTGAAGGACAAACTGTTGGACGAGGCCAAGTCTCCGCTGCAGAACGTTTACGACGAGGAGTTGCGGGCCCGCGTGGAAACGGAATTGAAGGCCCTCACCGAGCCTTACCGGACGACCGTGATCCTGCGCGATATCGAAGAGTTATCGTACGAGCAGATCGCCGAGGTGATGCAGACGTCGTTGGGGACCGTGAAGTCCCGCCTGGTCCGAGGGCGAGAAGCGTTGCGCAAGCGCCTGGAGCGTCACCTGGAGGCCTTTGGCCTGGAAACAGGTGTTATGCGGCAGAAAAAGCTCCCCAAAGGTGGCTCGATGGGCAGTCAAGAGATTGAGGTGATGCCGTGAAGTGCTCGGTTGTGAAGGGACTCATGTCGTCGTACCTGGATGGCGAAGTGACCCGCAGCCAATTGACTCAGGTGGATGAGCATTTGCGGAGGTGCGAGCCGTGCGCCGCAATTTATTCGTCCATGCAAAGGACGCAGGCGCTGGTCGGAGGGGTGGGACGAAAAGTGGCGCCTCCGGAGCTCGCGCTGAAGCTCCGCGTGGCGCTTTCGCAGGAGATCGCCAGTGCTCAGCGCCCGCGTTGGGAGTCATTGCGGGTCCGTTGGGACAATGCGTTCAATGCTGTCATGGTCCCGGCCACGGCTGGCCTGGCAACCACCCTGATTATTTTCGGGCTACTGATCAGCATGATCTACCCCGTGCAAGTCGGCGCCGCCAACGATGTACCGACCGTGCTCTACACCCCGGCGGAGTTGCAGTTTACTCCGTTCGAGTTGTCGATGGGCGCAAGCAATGCAGAGTCGCTGGTCGTGGAAGCCTATGTCGGACCCGATGGACGGGTTTTGGATTACCGCATCCTGTCGGCTCCCGAGGACCCACAAGCCATCCTGCCACAGCTCAAGAACATGTTGATCTTCACGACTTTCCATCCGGCAACGGCTTTCGGACGGCCGACCGCCAGCCGGGTGATCCTCTCGTTCTCGAAGGTGCAGGTCAAGGGGTAGGCAGCTTGAGTCTCAACCCATCGGCTGCAACGCACCTTCCGAAATTTGCGCGCGCGGTGCTCACCTCGTAAACTGAAGAGACTGATTCCTGCCGAAATCAGCGACTAGCTTTTAGCCGTTAGCTTTTAGCTCTTAGCAATCCAATACCGGCTCGAACGCGATTGCTAAGAGCTAAAGGCTAATAGCTAACAGCTAAGCGCTAATGCTGGAGGCTCTGCTGAGCTGTTCTTGTCGTGTTCTGGTTCTGTCGCTGATCCTCGCGTCGCTGACTTGCGCTGCCAGGGCCCAATCCAAGGCCACCCTCGACGTCAGTGAGACTCTGTTCAGCGTGATCTCCGCAATGAACGTCTGCGGCTATGACGCAGAGCTGCAATCGTCGTCGCCCGTTCGCCTGGAAGTGCGAGCGGACCTGGCAGAAGCGGATCAGGCGCCAGGAGCTGCCACCGCCCAAAAGCAGCTGTGCCGCTTCTATCATGACCACCAGCAGGGCGATAGCGCGCACGAGCTGGCACAGTACGTATCGCTGGCATTAAACCTGGGCAGCCCTCCGGATTTCACCCCCAAGCTCAAAGAAGCTGACCTGCCGCCGGATTCGACCTACGTCCTCGGGTTCCTGCCTTTGCTGAAACAGTACTACGCCGCAGCGAAGCTGCATTCCATCTGGCTGAAGCACCAGCCGCAATATCTCGCTCTGATCGACGAGTACCATGAGCCCGTGGCCAGGATGATCAGCTCCACCGATACCTACCTGCGCATGCCGCTTGCCGGGTACCTGGGCCGCAGCTTCACCGTCTATCTGGAGCCGATGAGCGCACCGGGACAAGTGAACTCGCGCAACTATCTCCAGGATTATTACTACCTGATGGTTTCTCCTGCCGCCGCCAACCTTCACATGGACGCGATTCGGCACACCTACTTGCACTATGTGCTCGACCCCCTAATCGCCAAACGTGCGACCGCCCTGCAGCGGCTTAAACCCATCCTTATACCTCTGCAGAAGGCGCCCATGGCCGAAGACTACAAACAGGACACCGGTTTGCTCGTGGTCGAGTGCATAATCCGCGCTATTGAAGCGCGCACCCCGGCCGATCCCAAATTGCCGGCCAAGGACCGGCAGGCGATGATCCAACGGGACGAAGCGGAAGGATTTATCCTCACCGGTTACTTCTATGAGCAACTGCGAGACTTCGAGAAAGAGAACACCGGCTTGCAGGATGCCTTCCCCGACTGGCTGCACAACATTGATGTGGACCATGAGAAGAAGCTGGCTAGCGAAACCGCATTTGCTCCCGAGGCCCAACCCGAGGTAATGCAGGCGGCAAAACCTGCATCCCCGGAAAAAGTGGTTCTGGCCGAACGCGAGTTGTCCAGCGGTAACCCCGCCGCTGCCGAGAAACTGGCGCAGGAAGCTCTGGCGGCGAACGAGGACCCGGCGCAGGCCTATTTTGTGTTGGCCCGTGCTGCGAGTTTGAACGGTAATATGCAGGGAGCGCAGGAAAACTTTGAGAAAGCGCTGGGCGCCACGAAAGATCCTCGGGTCGCTGCGTGGTGTCACATATATTTGGGGCGCATCCTCGATCTGCAGGAGCAGCGCGATGCTGCGGTTGCGCAGTACCAGGCGGCACTCAAGGCCGGGGACAGCTCAGCGGAAACCAGGAAAGCAGCGGAGCGCGGATTGAAAGAACCGTATGAGCCTCCGGCGGCCAGGCAGCAACCGCAATAGTTTGCATTCATCGAGGTCCGGCGGCAAACGGTCTGTATTAGAAAGGAAAAGGGGAATGAAATCGACTTTGACAATTTTGGCGGTGCTGCTGGCCGCGAACATGGCGATGACCCAGGCAAACACGACCCAAGCTCCCAGCCAAAGCGGGCAGGCCCAAGGACAAGGCAACTCAAAGCCGGCGGCGCCCAGCAGCGGGCAGATACAGCCTCCCATGGCCGGTAATCGCGTTCTGCAGGCGAAATCGCAGGAGGAACTGAAGGCCTACCAGGACGCTTCCAGCAAGACCGATCCGGCGGAGATGCTGGCCGCAGCCGACGCGTTCGCGGCGAAGTATCCCAACAGCGAGATGAAGGGCACCCTGTATGTTCGTGCCATGGGACTCTACGCCCAGGCCAATAACGCGGAAAAGCTTATCGAGTGCGGAAGGAAAGCCATCGCCGCTGATCCCACCAATCCGGTTCCGTTGGTGCAGGTTGCCTCCGTTCTGGCGGAGACAACGCGCGAGACCGACCTCGACCGCGAACAGCGCTTGGATGAGGCTGCCAAGGATGCGCAGTCCGGAATCGACAATATCAATACGGGACTCATCGTGCCTCCCAACGCCCCGCCGGAGAAGGTGGCGGCCGCCAAGACAAGCATTCTGACCCTGGCTTACGACACGCTGGGCATGGTGAACATGAACAAGAAGGATTTTGCCGCCGCAGAACAGGCCTTACTGAAGGCCGCTGACACCAGCAAAGCCAATCCGGAGGCGGTGGTCTACTTGCGGCTCTCGGTCGCCCAGGACCAGTTGAAGAAGTATCCCCAGGCGCTCGATTCTGCTAACAAGGCTTTGCAATACGCGCCACCAGGGAGCGCGGCGCTAAACCTGGCGAAGCAGCAACAAGCCCGTGTGCAAAAGCTGATGGAGGCCGGATCGACGTCCAGCCCGGCAACGCCGGCAGCGGCAACACCGGCTCCGGCCAAGCCGGCGGCAGCGCAGCCCTCGACTACGACTCCGCCCCCAACGCCACATTAGGATAATGAAGTCCGACCCTAACGATCTTTCCGTGTTGGAGGATGCTCTGGGGCATCATTTCCACCGCCCCGGCCTGCTGGAGCAGGCGCTCACCCATGCCTCTTATGCGCGGGAATTGGAATCGCAGAGCGCGGCGGGCGGCAGTCCTGCCCCAGCCCTGGATAACGAGCAGATGGAGTTTCTAGGCGACGCAGTTCTCTCCTTCGTCGTCAGTCAGGAACTCTTTCGGCGCTTTCCGGAATACCACGAGGGGGAGCTGTCGAAGCTCCGCGCCCATATTGTCAGCGCGCGCCACTTGCTGCGCCCGGCGCGAGCGCTCAAGATCGGTCAGTTTCTGCGCCTGGGCAAAGGCGAGGAACGCAGCGGCGGGCGCGGTAAGAGCGCCCTGCTAACCGATGCGCTGGAGGCGATCATCGCCGCATTGTACCTCGATGGCGGACTCGATCCGGCGCATCGCTTCATTTTGCAGGCAATCCTGGAGCCCGAACTCGCCGAAGTGCACAAGCTCGGCGATAAGCAACTGCCGGTGATGGATTACAAGTCGGCCTTGCAGGAAGCGGCGCACGCCAGCGGACGACCGCAGCCACGCTATGTACTGGTGAAGGAGGAAGGCCCCGATCACCGCAAGCTTTTCACCATGGAAGCGCACGTGGCCGCTTCAGCCGAGGGCGAAAAGGGCTTCGTCCGTCGCAGCGAAGGCAACACCAAAAAGCTGGCCGAGCAAGGGGCTGCGCGGAAGGCTTGGGAATATCTACAATCATTGAAGGCAGGTTCTGCGGGAGGCGCCCCCGCTCCCAACGAATCTTCTGAGCAGTCATGAGCGAAGTCCGCACCGACCCACAAGTTACCGTCCTTCCTGAAGGGCCGAAGTCCGCCGTAAGGAACATGCCGGCCAGTATCCATTCTGGCGGCATGAGTTCGCTGCAATCGCTCGCCACCACGATTGTCATCGCTGTCTTCGTCATAGCCTTTGTTGTGCAGGCGTTTCAGATCCCGTCGGAGTCGATGGAGAAGACCCTGCTCATCGGCGACTACCTTCTGGTGGACAAGGTCCACTACGGGCACTCGCACTTCTGGGGATGGCTGCTGCCGTACCATTCCATTCGACGGCAGGACATCATTGTCTTTCGCTATCCCGTCAATCCAAAGCAGCATTTCGTGAAGCGCGTGGTCGCGGTCCCCGGCGACCGGGTCCGGCTCATCGACAAACATGTTTACGTCAATGGCATCCGTCAGGACGACGATTACGCCACTTTCAACTGGGCTCAACGCGACAAATTCAGGGACAACTTTCCCGACGGCGGCTTCTACGGCGACAAGATTTCGTCCGGATGGTTTCTTCAGGCGCGGAAGCTTCTGGAGGACGGCGAGTTGATTGTCCCCGAAGGATCATTCTTCGTTCTGGGCGATAACCGCGACGACAGCTATGACTCGCGTTATTGGGGTTTCGTGCCCGCCGAGAACGTCGTTGGCCGACCGCTGCTTATTTACTGGTCAATGGACCGGAGCGATGCAGCTCTCGTCAGCGAGCTGCCGTCTGATAGACTTTCGAGTCTGGCGCACAACGTAACCAACCTGGTCGAAAGCCTGCGCTGGCGCCGCATGTTGCGCACTGTGCAGTAGTTTCTGGCAGGCAAGTCGAGGTTGTAAGGAAGAACGCACTTGGCTGGAACCAAAAATTCCGTGAAGACTGCGCCCCCGAAGGCCCAGAAGCCGGTGGAGGCGCAAGCGGCGGCGAAGCCGAAGGAGACCACTCCGGAATTTATCGCCTCCATGGCCATCATTGTCGTTACCGGATTGTTCATCATCACCTTTGTGCTGCAGGCGTTTGAAATCCCGTCCAGTTCGATGGAAAATACCCTGCTCATCGGCGATCACGTCTTCGTGGATCGCATGATGCTGGCGCCGATAACCAAGTGGATCGACAAACTGATTCCCTATCGCGAGCCGCGGCATGGTGACATTTTTGTCTTCATCTCACCGGCACAGCCGGGGCTGTACGTGGTCAAGCGGGTCATGGGCATTCCGGGCGACCGCATTCACCTGCAGGACGGGGTGGTTTATCGCAACGGACAACGCCTCGATGAGCCTTACGTGGTCCGCATGGGGGACTACAACGGATACCGCGATAACTTTCCCAGTGTTCCAACCAGCGAATACGACCAGGTGACCCCGGATTGGAGGGCGGAACTTCCTTCGCACATCCAAAACGGCGAGCTGGTGGTGCCTCCCGGCAGTGTGTTCGCTATGGGCGACAATCGTGACGTCAGCCTGGACAGCCGCTTTTGGGGTTTTGTTCCGCGCGAAAATGTAATTGGACGCCCCATGTTCATCTATTGGTCATTCGTGACGCCGCGTGACGAGTACCAGCGCCAGGGCCTCGCCGACCGGGTGGCATGGTTCTTCGACATCGTCATCCATTTCTTCGACAAAACTCGCTGGTCGCGGATGCTCCACGTGGTGCGTTAATGGCAGGCCGCGCGACTCAGCGGGCGATGTGGGCAACCCTGCTGCTGGTTGTGCTGGGGTTGCTCCTGCTGCCGCCGTTCATCAACGTCAATCGTTATCGCAAGCGGGTGGCTGATTCGATAAGCCGGGCGCTGGGCCGCGAAGTGTCGGTCTCTAACATCGAACTGAAGCTTCTCCCGCGCCCGGGCCTCGTACTATCGAATTTTGTCGTCGCCGATGATGCCAGCTACGGCGCGGAGCCGATGTTGCGCGCCGGAACCGTCACCGCCTACATTCGCCTGACGTCCCTCTGGCGGGGAAGGCTGGAAATCGGGACCCTCGAACTCGACAGTCCCAGCCTGAATCTGGTTCGTCGTTCGGACGGGCACTGGAACCTGGAAGAACTGATTGAACGCACAGCGCAGGTGGCTTCCGCTCCCACCGCGAAGACCCGGCCTGAAGCACGTCCACGTTTCCCTTACGTGGAAGCGTCCGCCGGCCGCATCAACTTCAAACTGGGACAAGTGAAGAAGGCATTCGCTTTCACCGATGCCGATTTCGCGCTCTGGCTGGAGTCGGAGAGCCAATGGGGCATACGGCTTGAGGGGCGTCCCATGCGCACCGACGTCGGCATCAACGACACTGGCACGCTCAAGCTGGATGGACGGTTCCAGCGTGGCTCGGCCTTGCGAAACACTCCGGTGAATCTCAAGCTCACCTTCACCGCAGGACCGCTTGGTCAAATCACGACTCTGATCTACGGGCACGACCGGGGCTGGCGAGGCGCGGTACGTTCGAACGCGATATCTAACCGGCACGCCGGAAGCGCTGGGCATCACCATCGACGCTCAGGTGGATGACTTTCGCCGTTACGATATCGCTCTCGGCGAAGCTTTACGTATGCGAGTGCACTGCACCGGCAACCTACTCCTCACCCGATGATGCGCTGCGTGACGTGCAGTGCGACTCACCCGTAGGTCCGGGAATTCTCAGGGTACGCGGCACGGCACGGGGATGGCTCGGCGAGGCCTACGATCTGGGCATTACCGCGGAACAGCTCCCTGCCGAACGTTTTGTGGCTCTCGCCCGCCATGCCAAGAAAGACCTCCCCGCCGATCTCACTGCGACGGGAGACGTGGAAGCCGTGTTCGCCGTCCGCAAGCTGCCAGGGGGAGTAGCGGTGTGGAGTGGAGGCGGGCGTTGCCAGCAGCTCGCCCTCCATGCCGCAGTGCTGACACAAGATCTGGAAGTAGGAGAAGTGCAGTTCGTGGTTCCGAGCGAAACCTTCGGTGGTCCGAAAAGGAAGCGCTCCGCGCGCGCTGGGACCTCCTCCGGCTCATCGGCCTTTGGCGCGAGGGTGGGTTCCAAAGTTCAATTGCCTGTTAATGCAGGACTCCGCCTCATCGTGAAGGCCTTTCCCTTGTCCCTGGGCGCAGCTTCGCCGGCAACTGCCAGTGCGGCTTTCGATCCCGAGCAATACCGTGTGACCCTCAGCGGTGAGGCCGAACTGGCGAGACTGTTGAATGTGGGTAAGGCATTAGGTGTTGGCACGCCGGGCATCGGCCTTGCCGGGCCCGCACAAATGGATTTGGAGGTCGCCGGAACGTGGGTCGGATTCGCTCCTCCTGTCCCGTCCGGCAAGATCCAGTTGCGCACCGCAACGGCTGAATTACAGGGTGTTTCCGAACCTCTGCATATTGCATCAGCAACCGCTACGCTGGCGGGTCAAGCCGTGAACGTCAGTTCCTTCAATGCAGCTTTCGCGCAGGGTCCAGAGATCGGAGGATCAGCCAGCTTCCCGATTCATTGCACAGCTGCGGAAACTTGCATTGTTCACTTCGACGCGCACGCCGATGACGCTTCCCTCGCTCGCCTGAATCATCTCGTTAACCCCAGTTTCCGTCCGCAGCCGTGGTACCGCCTGCTGGCGCCTTGGCAGCGCCGCGAAGACGCGCTCCTGAAGCTGCGTGCCGGTGGGCGTTTTACGGCGGCGCGAATGGAGATAGGGACCGTAGTTGCCAGTAACGTCAGCGGCACGGTTGAACTCGACGGCGGTAAGCTACGGGTCAACGACCTGCGGGCCGACCTCCTGGGAGGACGCCACGCCGGAACCTGGACGGCCGATTTCACCACCTCGCCCCCCAGGTTCGCCGGCTCTGGAAATGTCGTGCGAGTGTCCATGGCGCAGCTCGCCGCCCTGATGCACGACAACTGGGCGATCGGAATGATAGATGCCAAGTACAGCCTCGCCATGGCAGGGTTGACTCCCTCTGCTTTACGCGACTCCGCCACTGGCTCCGCCGACTTCAACTGGAGTGGAGGATCGTTGCGTCACGTCACGCTCGACAGCCGCGGCACTCCTGTATCGTTCTCCGATTTCACCGGACTTGTCAGCCTGCAGAATGAAACCTTGAACTTGACTGAATGCAAACTGCAATCGGCCGCCGGCAACTACTTCGGTAAAGGGCACCGCATCGTTTGACCGCACCCTTGACCTTCGCTTGGAACGAACCGGCGGGCGAACGTACACCATCTCTGGCCCGCTGGACAAACCGCGCGTGGAAGCTGTTCCGCCACCGCCTTCCGCCGAGGCAGCACTGCGATGAACCTGCCTGCGCTGCTGCTATTGCTTGTCGCGTTCCTCGGATCGCCCCAGCAATCAAGGCACGAGACCCACAGTCCAGAATTCCGCAGCATGCAGCAGAAGATCGAATACCTGCGGCACAACGCGGCGCAATCCAAGCCCGATCCAAAACCCACGGAACTGACCGAGCGGGAGGCCAACGCCTACTTCAACGAGGGAGGCGTGAAGTTACCGAAGGGAGTCAGCAACGTTCGTCTCTCCTCGCAGCCGGGCGTCATCGATGGCCACGCGCAAGTTGATTTCGAGACCATCATGGAGGGGAAAGGCTCTACCAACCCGCTCCTGAGTCTGTTCAGCGGAGCGCATGATATCCACCTGGTGGCGCAGGCCGCGGGCGACGCGGGAACGGGCACCATCCGGGTGCAATCCGCCTATCTCGACGGCATTGAGTTGCCACAGATAGCGCTGCAATTCTTCGCCCAGCACTACATCACGCCGAAGTATCCGAACGTCGGCGTCACCAGTACCTTCAAGCTGCCGCTGCGAATCGACAGCGCGGTGGTGGAGGCCGGCGGCGTGCGACTGGTGCAGAAATAGGACGATGCCTCAGTCAGCGCGGTCTTCATTGCTCACATGTTAGTATCGAGTTCTGACTGCAATGCAGCCGAAATACGTCGACATCTTCTTCGAAGTCATCGTCTTGTTGTTCGCCATTTGCGTCCACGAATCGGCGCACGCCTGGATGGCCAACCGCCTCGGCGATCCGACTGCCAAGATGCTCGGACGTATCTCGCTGAACCCGATCGTGCACATCGACCCCTTCGGCACCATACTCATGCCCCTCATTCTGATTGTCCTGGGCTTCCCTCCCTTCGGCTGGGCCAAGCCGACCCCGGTGGACCCTCGCAACTTCAAGCGCCCGGTCCGCGACGACATTCTTACCGCCGTGGCCGGCCCGGTCAGTAATTTCCTGACCGCCTTTCTTTCCGTCATCGCACTCGCTATCATCCTGCACGGATCCAATGCTGGGATCGGGCAGAACTTCCGCGGTGCGGATGTAGCTACGCCACTGGAGAAGCTGTTTTCGGCTGCGATCCTCATCAACGTGGTGCTTGGCGTGTTCAATTTGATCCCTTTGCCGCCACTCGACGGCAGCCACGTCATTCGCCATTTTCTTTCCTATGACGCGCTACGAGTGTACGACCGAATCGGCTACTTCGGACTCGTGATCGTACTGTTCGTTCTTCCCATGGTCGGATGCTCGATCGTCAATACGATGATCACTCCCTTCCTGGCGTTCTTTTATGCGCTGCTAAATCAACTCTTGAGATTCTGATGCCGTCGACGAACCCCTCCAAGAAAGGCCGCATCCTGAGCGGCATGCGACCCACCGGAAAGCTGCACCTCGGCAATTATGTCGGCGCGCTGCGCAATTGGGTGGGCTTGCAGGACCAATATGACTGCTTCTTCTTCATCGCAGATTGGCACGCCCTGACCACCGATTACGCGGACACGCGTAGCGTCAAGCAGAACTCGCTGGAGGTCATGATCGACTACCTCGCAGCCGGCCTCGATCCCGAGCGCAGCACGCTGTTCATCCAGTCGCACGTGCCGCAGCACGCTGAGCTGCATCTGTTGTTCAGCATGATCACGCCACTCGGATGGCTGGAGCGTGTGCCCAGCTACAAAGAGCAGCGCGAGAACATCAAGGACAAGGACCTCGGCACTTACGGATTTCTCGGGTATCCGCTGCTGCAGTCGGCCGACATTCTGATCTACCAGGCGAACTTCGTGCCCGTCGGTGAAGACCAGGTACCGCACGTCGAGCTGACGCGCGAAGTGGCCCGGCGCTTCAACCAGTTTTACCCGCGCAAGCTGCGCCCCGGCGCTCGCGATCCGCAACGCGAGGTCGTCTTCCCCGAGCCGCAGCCGCTTCTGACGCCTGCAGCTAAGCTGCCCGGGACTGACGGCCGCAAGATGTCGAAATCCTACGGCAACACCATCTTGCTCAGCGAGCCCGAAGCCTCCCTGCGGCAGAAGCTGAAAACCATGGTCACCGATCCGGCCCGCATCCGGCGCAGCGATCCGGGCGACCCCGACAAGTGCCCGGTTGGTGACTTGCATAAGATCTTCAGCAACGCCGAAACTATGGCGAAGGTGTACGAAGGCTGCCGCACTGCGGGCATCGGCTGCATCGAGTGCAAGGGCTGGGCGGCAGACAACCTTTGGAAGGTGCTCGCTCCAATCCAGGAGCGGCGTGCGAAATACGAAGCCGATCCCAAGCTGGCGTGGGACCTTCTCGAGGAAGGATCGAGAAAAGCGCGCGCCGTAGCAGAGGCGACGATGGTCGAAGCGCGGGACGCGGCGAACCTGTCGCATGAATACGAACCGCCGGCGCCGGCAGCAGGCGAGGGCAGGTAACATTTTCACCACAGAGACACAGAGGCACAGAGAAATTATCTAAGGGTTCTCATTTTGAGCGAGCAGCCTGGAGTTGGCCGCGAGTGGAAGGGCACCAAAAGAGCCTGCGAGAACCGAACATCGAGTTGAGACGAATGTCCAACTCGCAAGACAAGAGCCCGAAGGGCGAAACAAACTTAGCCCAGGGCGTAAGCCCTGGGTAAATGTGCATGAAGAACCCCAAGCCCCGTAGGGGCGGCATAGGTAAAGCGGGTCTTCAGGCCCGCGTAAATGCAGCATGATTCCAAATCTGTCATTCTGAGCGAGCGGCCTGGGGTTGTCGCGAGTCGAAGAACCCCTATAGTGCCTGCGAGAACCAAAGATCGAGTTGAGCCGGACGGTCGAACTCGCAGGAAACCAGCCCGCAGGGCGAAACAAAACTTAGCCCAGGGCGTAAGAATCTGTCTGAGAATTCGACCTAGAAGGCGGCGGTGAGAGAAGGACACCAAGACAGGCGGGGATTGAGCCCCGCAGGGGCGACTTAGTTTAGCCCAGCACGGAGCCGCAGGCGGAGTGCTGGGTAAGCGAGAACATTGAACCCGAGTCCCGTAGGGACGGTACAGGTTAAGCGGGCCTTCAGGCCCGCGTGAACGCACAAAACTTTCTTCTATGTCCGAGAATCCTGAAAACGCCGCGAACACCGAAGCCAAGCCACCGGCTTCGCACGTGCACGCGCACAAGGGCCCGGACGAATCCTCGTTCTCCGTCATTGTCGGCACGGTCTACGACGGCCCGCTCGACCTTCTGCTCGACCTCATTCGCAAGCAGGACATCGATATCTACGACATCCCCATCGCCAAAATTACCGAGCAATACCTCCACTACGTGGAGACGATGAAGCAGTTCGACGTGGATGTCGCCGCCGAGTTCATCTACACGGCATCGCTGCTGATCCATATCAAGTCAAAGATGCTGCTGCCGCCCGATCCCAACGCGCCCGCATCCGAAGAGGACCCTCGCGTGGAGCTGGTCAACCGCCTGCTCGAACACGAGCGCTTCAAGACGGCGGCCCAAATGCTGCTACAGAAGCAGCAGATCGAAGACGCGATGTGGTCGAATCCGGCGCTGAAGGAATTTCAGAATGCCGAAGGCGCCGAGCCGGAGATGGCCGCCGACGTGGTGGACCTGGTCAGGACCTTCCAGCAGATTCTGGAGCGCGCCAAGTCGAAGCCCAGCTTCGACGTGGAAGACGACAGCGTCACGGTTTCGCAGATGATTGATTACGTCCGGCGGCGGCTGGCGCTGGAAGATCGCCCCGTCCGCCTGAAGCAGTTACTGCGTAACATGCGGTCGCGCTCGGCCCTGGTTTGCGCCTTCCTGGCGATTCTCGAGCTGATTCGCTTGCAGGCGGTGCTGGCGCGGCAGGACCATGTCTTCGGCGAGATCGTGCTGAAGAAGCACACCAACTTCGATGCGCTGATGGCGGAAAGCCCGCCCGTGAAGGATGATTGGAGATAGCGAGCCGCGAAGCGGCGGCTTCGCAGTGAGCCCCGGGCGGATTGCGGGGTCCCCGGCCCGCGCCGGTTTTGCGCGGATTGGGGAGATTTAGCGCCGCGTCAGCGCCCCTTTTGTTTGTCATCCCGAGCGGAGCGAGGTCGCCAAGACCGAGCGCAGTCGAGGGATCTGCGGTTCGAACAACGATATAACATGAGCCTGAAAGCCAAAGTCGAAGCCATCATCTACGCCACCGAAGAACCGGTCACGCTGGACCAACTCGCGTCGTTGCTGAATGACGCCGTGCTCGCCGAGTTGCGTGCCGAAGAAGCTGCGAAACAGGACGCGGGCGAGACCTCGCCCGACGCGAACCCGCCTTCGTTCCTCCACGGAGAGGAACTCCCGGCCGGCGATCTCACCAAAGAGCAGAAACACGCCCGAGACAAGGCCGTTAAATCGCGCCTTACCACCATCATCGACGAACTCACCGCCGAGTACGCCGCCGCCGACCGCGGCATGGAAATTCGGCAGGTGGCGGGCGGCTATCGCATGGCCACCAAGCCCGAGCACCACGACGTGGTCGTGACCTTCGCCAAGAGCCTGAAGCCGCCGATCCGCCTGTCATTGCAGGCGCTGGAGACGCTCTCCGTTATCGCCTACAAACAGCCCGTCACCGTACCGGAAATCAGCGAGATTCGCGGTGTGGACTCGTCCGGCGTCATCGCTACCCTGCTCGATCGCAAACTCATCACCACCGCCGGCCGCAAGCAGGTCATCGGCCGCCCCATCCTATACAAAACCACCAAAGAGTTTCTGCTGCGCTTCGGCCTCAACGATGTCTCTGAGCTGCCTAGCATGGAAGAGTTCGAGAAGCTGGGCGAACCGCAGGCGGAGCTGTTCCCGGCGGCGAGCGCGCAAGTCGAAGCCCCATCTCCCGGCACGGAAGCCG
Organism: uncultured Acidobacteriaceae bacterium; assembly: GCA_963833155.1. Taxonomy (GTDB): domain Bacteria; phylum Acidobacteriota; class Terriglobia; order Terriglobales; family Acidobacteriaceae; genus Bog-257. The sequence continues at coordinate 7,378 of CAWHWY010000006.1, read as the reverse complement.
CCCCTGAACCCGAGCCCGAGCCCGTCAATCCGGAAAATCAAGATTGATGAGGCACACTGCTGGCGTAGCTCGTAGCTTGCGCTTCAATCAGGGTGTGTCATCCTGAGCGGAGGCGGCCCACTCTTTGTCGGGGTCCCCGACGAGCGCCGTTTTTGCGCTCGTTGGGGTGACTGGGCCGCCGGAGTCGAAGGACCCCTATTGGATCCGCAAAAGTTGAGGCCATGATAGGGGCCCTTCGACTCGCGGCAACAACAGCCGCTCGCTCAGGGTGACACATCTAAGAAGGCTTTTTCACGACCCTTCCGCTTCAAATCTCTTCCGGGCGAGAAGCTGTTTATTCCCTCTCCTGCGCTACGGTCTTCACCTGGGCGCGAACCAGCCCTTCCAGTCGCGACAGGCGCTGCTCCAACTGTTCAATCTTCTCTTCCTGCGTCGTGATTACTTTAGCTTCCGCTTCGGCGCGCCGATACTGCTTCTGCACTTCGTTCAGCAGCATGGTCGTGATGTACTGGTAGCGGACGCTGTACGGTTGGCCGTCGTTGTCATAGGCCACCAGTTCGGGATAGACCTCGGCCACCTCTTCGGCGATCAACCCATATTGCAGCGTTCGCTCGCCGTTGGCGTACTCGGGTTTGTAGAGGAACGTCACAGGCCGCAGCTTCATCAGGGCGCTCGTGCTGTCGCCCATATCGCGCACCTGCTCCTTGAAGCGTAGGGAGGAAGTCTGCGTTCCAAGTTGTCCATTCGAGTTGATGTACACCGGAATACCTGAGGGTGAGGTCGAGCCGTAGATGCCCGCGATGTAGGCGGCTGTTTGTGGTCCGTAGCCACTGCCTATGTCGCCCCCGATGCGGATGGCGTTCGATTCAATACCTGAGCTTGCCCCTAGATTTCCGATGTAAATGTTGTTGTTTCCCGTGGTGTTGTTGAAGCCAGCGCGGTAGCCGGAGAAAGTGTTGTAGTAGCCGGTGGTGTTGTTGAAGCCAGCGTAGTGGCCGGAGAAGGTGTTGCCTCTTCCGGTGGTGTTGTTGGAGCCAGCCTGGACGCCGTAGAAGGTGTTGTCGTCTCCGGTGGCGTTGTTGAAGCCAGCGCGGTAGCCGGAGAAAGTGTTGCCTGACGCGGTGGTGTTGTTGGCGCCAGCGCCGTAGCCGTAGAAGGTGTTGGCCTCGCCGGTAGTGTTGTATGAGCCAGTCTGGAAGCCGGAGAAGGTGTTGGCCTCGCCGGTGGTGTTGTTGAAGCCAGCGCCGTACCCGTAGAAGGTGTTGACGCTTCCGGTGGTGTTGTTGAAGCCAGCGTGGTAGCCGGAGAAGGTGTTCGCCACCCCCTGTCCCGCGACATTGCTGGAGCCTGCCCCCACGCCAAGAAACAGATTGAGGTCGGCCGAACTGCCAATGCTCACAACGGTGCTGCCGCCGATCTGGTAATACAAGCTCGTGTTGGTGGCCCCGGTTACATCGAGCGCCGCTATCGGGTTGGGGTTCAGGATACCGATTGCCCCGGTACCATAAGGCGAGGCCTCATAAATCCCCGAGTTACAGAGAGTAATGTTGGGTGGGGCCGACCCTGTCCAGATGGGAATTGTGCCGTTCTTGGCGCCCACGCAGTTAATGACAGTGTCCGGTCCACCACCCAACTTAGTTGCGTTGGCTGGGTTCCCACCTGAGGTTGCGGCTTGTTGGGATCTGGTGGCTGTTTGTTGCGCTGAGGTAATGGAGACGAACAACAACGTGGAGATGGCTAAAGCGATGCTGATGGGGCGCATCAGGCACTCCTTTCGCGCATGAGGGTCGCCGAGCCAACTTGATTTGGCTCGTGGTCGGGATTGTGTTCCCGTCTCCAACCACTGTCAATCTTTTTATGAGTCGGTAACTAACAGCTTATCTCATACATCCTTACGGTTCGTATCAGGGCACGACTTTAGTCGTGCCGAACAGAGCGCGGGAAAGGTCGGGCTTTTTCGGGGTCCCCGACGAGCGCCGGTTCTGCGCTCGTTGGGGTGATTCGCCCCTGCACCCGTAAAACCAGCTCTATCAGGGGCTGAAGCCCAAGTTCTTGGTTGACCGGGTTGCGGCACGACTGAAGCCGTGCCCTGATGCGTTCATGGGACAGGTTGACAGGTTCTATGCAGCAAAAAGATGATGCGGTGTGACGTACTTCACGTTGAACCGTGACGAATCCTTCTTTGTTTCACGTCGGCCACGGCGTACACTGTTTGGTGGAAGGATGAAGTGGAGTTGTGTTCGGGCGCTGCTCCGCACATGTCCTCCAGAGCGTGACTGCGTGATTCGATACCAGCGTTGTTCGTCCTACTGCCCGTCGATCCAAACTCCACAAAGCCTTACATCCTGTTACCCCTTGAATTCTGCATGTAAGTCCTTATTTTGGAATATTTTGCCTATAACTCCTTTGGATGGAATATTTTGCAGACTATCGTCCAAACTTGCCGTTTGTTTTCAATATTTTGCAGGCCTCATCAGGGTGGGGGTCTTCCGGTTGCCAGTTGTCAGTGGTCTGTTGCCAGTCTGTTTGGAGACTGTCTCTTCCGACGACTCGACGAATCTAAACACCTCTAACAGTCGCATTGTTCCGGCGAAAGGCGCAGAGCGAAGAGCGAACAGCGACATCGGAGCCGCCCGTGCCTGCTGAGCGCCTCCAGAAGATCATCGCTGCCGCTGGCATCGCTTCCCGGCGCAAGGCCGAAGAACTCATCACCAGCGGTTTGGTGTCGGTGAACGGGCAAACGGTCACAGCGCTCGGCACAAAGGCCGATCCCGAGCTTGATCGCATCAAGGTCAATGGCAAGCCGCTGTGCGGCCCCGAGCGGCACGTTTACGTGCTACTCCACAAGCCCAAAGGCTATGTCACCACGGTCGCCGACCCGGAAGGACGCCCGACCGTGTTAGACCTGGTGCGCGGAATTGGTGCCCGCGTGTATCCTGTCGGACGGCTCGATTACCTCAGCGAGGGACTGCTGCTGCTGACCAATGACGGCGAACTGGCGCAGAAGCTGATGCACGCCTCGTCGCACGTGCCGAAGACGTATCTGGTAAAGATCAGCGGCAAGGCTACGGATTCGGAGATTGAGAAGCTGCGCGGCGGCATCAGGCTTCCGGCGGAGCGCTCGCCGCTGAAGGTTCCGGCTGGTAAGGAGCGTGCTGGCGCGCAGAGACGGCGCTCGGCGCCCGTACAAACCGCTCCCGTTCAAATTAAGCTGCTGCGTGAGGCGGCCAATCCGTGGTACGAAGTGACGCTGGTGGAGGGCCGCAATCGCCAGATTCGCCGCATGTTCGAGGAGATCGGCCATCACGTGGAAAAAATCAAGCGCGTGCGCTACGGCCCTCTGCAATTGGACGTGGAGCCGGGAAAGTTCCGGCATCTCACGGCGAAGGAAGTGGGGCAAATGAAGAGTGCGGCGGGCACAAGGGCGGAGCGGTTGGCGAATAAAAGCAGATCCCTCCGCTCGGAGTGAACTCCTCGGTCGGGATGACAAGGTAGCAGGAGGCGAAGTCCTCGGTCGGGATGACAAAGCGATGGTGATGAGACTGAACTACTGGAGATAGAATGACGGATTTTGGGAAGCTGGTTCCGGCATGGGTACAAACGCTGGCCAGCTATAAGCCGGGAAAGCCGGTGCGGCAGGCGGAATTGGAGAGCGGCGTGCGTTGCATCAAGATGGCCTCGAACGAAAACCCCTTTGGACCTTCGCCTTTGGCAATTGAGGCGATCAAAGCGGCGACTTCAGAGGCGAACTATTATCCCGATAACAATTCAACCGAGCTGACTGCGCGGCTGGCGGAGCTGCACGAAGTTGAGCCCGAGCACCTCTTGGTCACGGCAGGGTCAACCGGATTTCTGGACATCCTTGCGCGGACGCTGCTCGGACCGGGGCTGAACGCCATCACCAGTAAATTGTCGTTCATTTCCTATCCGATTATCACGCGCGCGACCGGCGCACAATTTGTTGAAGTGCCGACGCTGAACGACGGCTACGATCTGGAGCGCATTCTCGAAAAGGTTGATGTTCACACGCGAGTGGTGTACATCTCGAACCCCAACAACCCGACGGGCACGGTCCTGGATGCGAATGCGATCGACCGCTTCCTTGATCGCCTGCCGTCGCATGTCATCACAGTGCTCGACGAAGCCTATTGCGACTACGCCAATTACTTCGCTACTCAGCGCGGTCTTGAGTACTCGCACTCGCTTGAGTATGTGCGGCAGGAACGGCCGGTCGTCGTGCTGCGGACTTTCTCGAAGGCGCACGGCCTAGCAGGTTTGCGCGTCGGCTATGGACTGGGACCGCCGGAGTTGGTGGGATATTTTGCGCGCATGAAGCCAGCATTCATGGTGTCGTCGCTCGGCGAGGCCGCGGCTTTGGCTGCTTTGGCGGATGCTGATCACGTGCAACACGCAATCGAAATGAATGCCTTGGGCGCGAAGCTTTTGACAAAAGCGATCGCAGAAACCGGAATTCACGTGACTCCGACGTGGACGAATTTCTTGTTCTGCCGAGTGGGTGAAGAAGCCGCCAGCCTCTGTCAGAAATTGCAACAGAACGGAGTCATTGTTCGGCCCATGAGCGGCGGCTGGGGCGCGCCCGATGCGTTCCGTGTGACCATCGGCACGCCCGAACACAACCAGCAGTTTCTGGATGCGTTGAAGCGGGCGCGGTCTCGCATTCCCGCATAAACCCTCATAAAAGGGGAAGAGCATGCCGCTGTTGCGAACGGCATGCTCGGTTTCAGATTTCGTTAGTGGTTCGGCGGCGGTTGCGTTGTGAGGCGGTTGCGTGCTCGGTGGAGGAGTCGGCGCGAGCCCCGATCCTTGCGGCGGCACGTAAGGCGGCGTCGGCGAAGTCAACTCTTGCACATTCGCCGGGACAACACCTTTCACCGTCGGGACGCGCCTCACCTGACCCGATTCGGCATCCGCGATGTCGATACCAAGTTTGGACAGGGTCTCGGCGGTGGACTTATCCAGTTGCACCTTGGATTTTTCGTAGTTGGCAGCAGCGTTGAGAACGTTGGATTCCGCCTGGGTCAAATTGCTGGAGGCTTGTAATACCAGAGTAGGCGTCGAAGCGCCATAGCCGAACTTTTTCTGCTCCGCTACGAGGCTCTCCTTTGCATAGTCGCGAGCTGCCATGGCCGCCTGCAAAGCAGCGTAATTCTGCTGTACCGAAAACTGGGCCTGCCTGACTTCGATACTGATGGAGTTCTCAATCTGTTGCAAGAGGACCTGGGATTGCCGGTACTCCAACTCGGAGCGCACTTGTTGGGACTGCGCGGCACGGTTGCGGATAACAATGTTTAGGTTCACTCCGACCCCTTTGTCCGGCCCTGTGCTATTGAAGAGGTCGTGAAACGCGTTCGGATAACCAGACCTGGGAATCGTTCCCGGATTCAAACAATTCTCTCCCGGGATCGCTCCTGAGAAGTCGCACGGAGGGAGTAGCGAGGTCTGGTCGCCCGCCAGAGACGAAGCACCATAAAACGCGTACACATCCAGAGTCGGACGCAGGGCATTCTTAAGCGCTTTGCGCGAGATTTCGGCATTCGTCAGATTGATGCGGGCCGTAGCTATCTCAGGGCGAGCCTGCAAGGCTTCCTGAATCAGGTCCTCGACCGGGCGAACCTCTTGCGGCTCGTTGATTTGCAGCGTGTCGGTCGGAATGACGGGCGCGACCGCCAGGATTGGATCGCCCATGTTCTTGGTAATCGCGTTCTTCATCAGCAGTTGTTGAAGCTGGAGCTGGGTTTGCGAAGTAATCAGGTTCTGGTTCGCGGTCGCAACCCCGCTCTTGGCTTGCGCCAGGGTGATGGGCGCCAACGTGCCAATCCTGACCTGCTCCTGATCGTCGGAGAGCGTCTTCTCCGCGAGCTGGAGCGCGCGCTCGTTCACTCTCACTGCCTCGTACGCGGTCACGAGGTCCCAGTAAATGTTTTCGACTTGCGAGACCGTCGCGATGATCTGCTGGCGAAACACGACGTCCCCATTCTCGCGAGTGTTCCGGGCAATCCGGATCCAGCGCAGGTTGGGATCGTACCCGAAGCCTTGCAGCAGGTGCTGGGTCAATTGAAACCGGAAGGCCGACCCTATCTGTGGATTCACCAGGTTGAAAGGCACATTGCGTTGTGATGCGGTTGTTGTTAAAAGTGACGTTGGCGGTAGTGCCCGTGGCAAACGCCTGCGTGTAGCCAAAGTTATAGAGTATTCGTATTTTGCACGGTGGTCGGCTGGCCGCCGGTGAAGAAAATGTTCGACAGCGGGCGTAGCGGCGCGCTCGCCTTGGATCGTACCCGTGAGGACTGGGTCATAGCTGCTGAGTGGAGGACCTCCGCCAAGCGTGGATCCCACCAGGCCTCCCACGCCAGCGCCAGCTCCGCCGACACCTAGTTGCGTGCCACCCGCGCCGGTGCCACTCGCTCCGGTAGAAGAGGTGCCAGTTCCTCCAGCGGACGTCCCAGAAGGGCCGCCAGGCGTGCCCTGCACCACGCCCTGATTCACACCCACGGCGAACACTCCCGATTTTGTGCGCAGCACATCGGTATCCGCAATGGAAAGGTTATAACGCTGAAGGACGATGTCCAAGTTGTTCTCCAGCGCCATCGCCACCGCGTCGTTGATGGACAGGTATATCTTGCCGTCACGGAAGAGTTGATCGGTCCGTCCCGAGTTGCCCAAGTTCGGCGGCGGCACATTCCGCGCCCTGTACGGAGCCAGGACATTGGGAAATGAGGATGAAGGCTTCGCGTAGTCCTGGTCTGAATACAGATGAGCGTTATTCTGGGGCGCCGGCGCCTGTGGCGTCGGCGTCAGCGGAGGCATGCTCGCCTGGGTGCTTGGCGGAGTTGCATTTTGGGCAAAACTCGCGGTTACAAGCAAACTCACGAACGCCAGTGAGATCGCCTTCTGGAACGCGGACTCGACGAAACGCGAAACGAACATTTCCTTATCTCCTGAAACTGACATATGCATCAGTTGGTGTTCCCTACTGTGTTTGGTTCTGTGGCCTTTGATTAATACGCACGAAAGTGCTTAAAGGTTCATGACGTTACAGATCAATATCAGCATCCGGCTGATCAAACTTGCGAGCCTGGAAAAATGCCTGCCCGTACATGGACTTAAGTTCCAGTGGAAACGTCAACCCACAGTCCAAAGGAACAGCCTATCGGTAACGAGTGCGTTACGCCAATCGGGGCATCTTTAGTAGCAACCATCAAATTTGCTGCTGCTTCCAGCGACCACGCTTGAATAATATGACGCTGGCCACGGCGATCGATCCTTCCGCAATGACAATGGCAATGTAAACGCCGTTGGAACGCAGGCCATCCGGAATCGCCAGCCCGTAAGCCAGAGGAATTTCCAGCAGCCAGAA
>CAWHWY010000005.1:0-243635 GCA_963833155.1 uncultured Acidobacteriaceae bacterium | reverse complement strand
GACCTGTCCGCGCAGCAGCGCGCGCTGGCCCGAGATGACGGCAAACTCGCCGGTGATGCTGCCGGGAACGTGCGTGACCACGGATCGCACACCCTTGGGACAGGGTTGAAGAATCTCCAGGCCTCCCGACAGAACCACATAGACGGGAACGTTGCTGTCCCCCGGTTCGAACAGCACCTCGCCCGCTTCCACGTGCCGCAGCTTGCCGTGCGGGCGCAGCCGCTCGATCTGCGCAGGCGTGAGAAGAGGAAAGGCCTCAGAGCCGGGTTCGACGGAGATGTGGGTGGCTACAGCAGACATAAGCTTGATTTTAGCTCCGCAACAAAAATGGAACCGACGCAGTGTAGATGAGGTACGAATGCGGGAAGGTGCAGCGATCGCCTCGAAATAGCTTGCGGCGCATGGCTACAAGCTAAGTTCAAAGGCGCTGGAGGGTTGGCCGGGCAACGCTTGAGCTGTCCACCGCTTCTCGCGAGCAATGGTTTGTGAATGCTTAGGGCGTTTGCCGTTTTTAACCTATTGCTGGCTTTCAGTGAGGCAGTTTCGACATCTTGGTAGCATTGAAGAGCAGTAAGCCTGGCTCCACTTCTGCCATGCCCGCAAAATCAATACCTGGAGGAAACATGAGCTTCTCGCCGCTGGGATTGACGCCGCTGATTGGCGTTTTCGATATGCCAAGAGCACTTGCTTTCTACCGAGACGTGCTCGGGTTCGCTGTAGTCTCAGCCTCACCTGAGGTCGAGACGGCGGAGGGCCGGTTTTCTCATTGGATGTGGCTGCGGTTTGGGGGAGCCGAGATCATGCTGAACACCCAATATGACTCGAATGAGCGCCCGATGCAGCCTCCAGAGAAGAGGTCCAAGGATGCTGTGTTTTACATCGGTTGCTCCGATGTAGAGCTTGCATATCAGGAACTCGCAGACCGAGGTTTGAAGGCTGAGCGTCCGAAAGTGGCGCCATACGGGCTCAAGCTCTTCAGCGTAGAAGACCCTGACGGCTACACGATCGTTTTCCAGGAAGTGCGTTAGCAGACCCGGGTCGATCGATGTCGAGTGCCCCAGGCAGACCATCAATCCTGGGAAGTCGGCATACAAGTTGTGATCCGGAGAGCGAAGCGAGCCGCCAACGAATAGCGGTTGCGATGGGCGTGTGTCGGTACGAACCCGAAAACCCAACCAGCTTCTGTAATGCCAGTCGCTCGGGAGGAATCTTAGCGATTGTCAGAGGCAGACTGCCCAGAACAGGACTTCGGGCCCACGGACGGGAGTTCTTCCGGCCTCGCACGAGGTCAAAGCTGTTCTCTGCATTGAATTGTCCGACCGTTACTCTTCGGTCGCGGCTTTGCGGAAGGTCAGCGCGTAAAACCGGGGAGTAAGTAGGGCGGGTGATTTACCCGCCCAATGTCCCGCCGGTCAGGCTTTCTTGCCGGCTGCCATTTTCTGAGCCTTCAGGCGGATGAAGGCGTAGTTCAGCTGCGGGAGTGAGTTAAATTCGGCAGCCTTGGTGCACAACTCCTTTGCCTTCGCGCTGTCTCCTTTGCCCTGATATGCCTGGCTCAGGCGATAAAGGTTTCGGGGGTCTTGCTGATTGGCCTGCTCGAGTTCCGCAATGGCCTTGTCGTAGTCTTTCTCCGCTAGAGCGATTCTGCCCTCCAACTCATGAGCCTGCTTTAACAGAGCTGGGTTCTTGGATAGTGCGGCGCCCTGACGGAATTCTTCCGTCTCACGTTGGGCTGCCGCGTAGTCTTTTTTCGCCAGATCCAGCCCCGCCAGGTTGAAGTGGTGGACGAGCTTCGCGTTGTCCTTGATCTCCTGCGAGAGACTGGAACCTTCGATCAGCTGTAAAGAGCGGTCGAATTGCTGTTGTGCCTGGTCAAGGTTTGGAGTCTGGGCAAGAATATTGCCCTTGGTCTGAAGGTCCGCTGCCATGGTTGCCACGTCGTTTTTCTTCTCCGCCACGGCGAATTCCTTGTCCAATTGTTGGGCGGCCTGGTCGAACTTGCCGCTATCGGCGGCCACGACGGCCATGCCGAAGAGGGCGGTACGGAGTTCGCCGTCATTGCGTGCCTGCTTCGCCATCTGCTGCAGTTCCTCGTCGGCCTGCGCAGGTTTGCCCATGTACATGAGGTCAGCGGAAATACCGAAGTACGACGGCACAAAGTGAGGGTCAATCGAGAGCGCCTTGCGGTATTGGGCAATCGAGTCGTCGAACCTGCCCATCTTGAGTAGCAGTTCCGCGTAGGAATCGTAGGGGTTCGGATCGTTGGGAATCAATGCGATGTATTTCGTGAAGGCCTTCTCAGCGTTTGCGTAATCACCTTGCTGCCGGTAGGCATAGCCGAGAATGTTGTAGGCGGGCGAATAGTTAGGGGCCAGCTCCGTGGCTTTCTTGTATTGCTCAATCGCCAGGTCGAAATCCTGTGCGGCGAAATAGTAGTTGCCCAGGGTGAAGCGCGCCCGTTCGTCGTTTGGGTACTCAGCGACCAGCTTGTCCAGAGCGGCCTTTTGTTTCACAACGTCGCCGTTGGCGCCCGCCTCAGTGGCGAGGATGAACAACTTCTCTCCGTTCGAGGTTTTATCGGCGAGGCTCACTGCCTTGTTCAGATGTTCAAAGAACTCTTTGGCCGTGGGAGAATTGTTGGCTCGGGCGAGCTCAGCGGTAGCGAAATCGGGATCGAGCGCAATGGCCTTATCGAAATGCTGCAGAGAATCCTGGGCGAGCAGCTTCTCGGACAGGCCACGACCTTGCAAGAATTCGGCTCTCGCGTCGTTTGACTTGGTGGTAATGGCGACCTTGCCAGAATCGGAGGAAGGAGCAGGGTTTCCGCTGGCGCTCGTCTTGCTGCACGCCGTCCACGTGGTCACGATCAACACAAGGGTCGCTACTAAAACGGATCGCCTCGATACGTTTGGGTACATGGCAGTACCTCCTTTGAATTTGAGTTCGGGTCAAGCCCGCAAATTGGGCAGCGGTTGTGTCGCTGAAATGCTTGAGCATGCGGTGCTCATGACTCCTCTGCCCGCATGTACCCTCAATCAGCTGGGATTTCGCAGATCCCTCGTAGTTCGTAGACGTTCACGAGCCGGCTTTGCGAGCGAGGCTGGTACGTGTACTGTCGGTTCAGGGACGAAATGCTACATAACATCCCGTAACAGCGAGAATCGGACGTCTATCCGCTGGCCGATGACTCTGGAATAAGCCGAATTTTCTGCCCTGTTGGCGGTGTCTTGCCGCTATTCAAGCCATGACCTCTACCAGACAAAACGGCCGGCTAGCAAGCGCTCTCATGGAGTGTCCGCAGCTCGAGGTGATGCTAATATTCCAGCCATGAAACCCCGAATTTCTTTGCTTCCAGTCCTCATACTGGTGCGTGGGTGCAATCGCCATTGCGTTGCATGCTGCCAGCGACCAAAGCGCGAATTACACGACTCGTACCCTCGCCCTCCCTGACCACGGCCAGGGAAACATCACCATGGATTACATCGCCTATGATCCCAAAACGGGATATGTCTGGGTTCCCGCAATTAACGTTGGCTCGGTGTATGTGGTGGACACGGGCAACAGTTCAGTTCGTGAGATCTCGGGTTTTGCCACAAACGAAGTTGAACTGGGCGGCCGAAAGCGCCGTCAGGGGCCCAGCGGCGTATCGGTTGGCGACGGAGTGGTGTACATTGGCGACCGCGCCGATTCCAGCGTGTGCGCCATCGATGAACAGACACTTGCGCGCAAGACCTGTGGACACATCGATTCCACTCCCGACGGCGTAGTTTATGTGGCGCCCACGAAGGAGGTCTGGGTCACCGCGCCGCGGGACAAGTCTGTGCGTATTCTGGACAGCCAGACCTTGACTCAGAAAGAGAAACTGACCTTCGAAGGCCAGCCCGAAGGATATGCAGTCGATGCCAAGCGCGGGCGCCTCTACATGAATTACGAGGACAAGGACCTTACGACTGCCATTGATCTCAAGACGCGCAAAACCGTTGCGAAGTGGCCGTCATCGTGTGGCGAAGACGGACCGCACGGTCTATCGGTGGATCAAGACGCCGGCTTCCTCTTCGTCGCCTGCAGCACGCAGGCGGAGGTTCTGGATGTGGGACACAACGGGGAGAAATTATCATCCATCAATACCGGCGATGGAGTGGATGACCTCCACTACTCGCCTGCCACTCACATGCTATATGTAGGCGCTGCCAAGGACGCGCAGCTCACGGTCGCCCGAGTTGACGCTGCCGGCAAGCTCAGCTTGATTGCACAAGTACCGACGCACGAGGGCGCTCGGAATGGAGTCGTCACTCAGGACGGCACGGTCTATCTCGCGCACTCGCAACGGGGTCAATTGGCAGGGCTGATCGTGGTATCGCCGAGTCGAAAATAGCCCCGAGCGAAACGGCTGCATGTTGGGAGGTGACGATAGGCGCACTCTAGCCCGCATAATTCGCGAAGTTGAGGCGCGAGAAGCCTCTTGTGCTACAAACATGTTGTCATGACAGTGTTTGAAGCAACAAACGAGGCTTCCGCGTGATCGACGATAGCACGACACAGTGTTTGTTGTTCCCAGAGATTGTTTCCAAGCCTGTCGTTGCTCGCTTTGACCAGCGGCAGGGCAGCTCCGATGGCGGAGCCATTCTGCTGAAGGCGGCCGACCGGCAGTACGGATTGACTGCTTGCCTGGCTTCCTGTCTTCAGGATGAGCGGCAGCCCGGTAAGATCGATCATTCGCTGGAAGAGTTGCTGGCGCAGCGCGTGTTCGCGATTGCCTGCGGCTATCCGGACGCCAACGATGCGGCCCGCCTGGCCACCGATCCGATTCACAAGATGCTGCTCGACCGTGATCCCATTGAGGGCACCGATCTGGCGTCGGAGCCCACGCTGTCGCGGTTCGAAAATGCAGTGGGGCGCAAGGAACTCTATCGCCTGAGTGAGACCTTGGCCGCCAGCGTGGTCCGGCGTCATGCCCAGCGGCTGCGCGGGCGCGTTCGCCGCGTCACCCTCGATCTGACCGCTTGGATTCTTGCCGCAATGGTGGCGGCGTCGTCGCTGGGTGGCTTGCGTCCGGATCGTTCCGTTCTTCAACAGTTGCACGACCTCCGTCCCCATTGCCGTCGGGCTGATCGTGAAGACATACCGGCCGTTCACCTAAGTCCGCTACGAAGAGCTCGGCGAGGTTTTTCGTAATAAGCGCACCTTCACGCGGTGCAGGACGAAATCACGGCTGTTCCACTCTCCCACTACGGCAGGCCCTACACGCCCCAGCCGGGCAAGGTTGACCCGGCCTTCGACATGAAGACACTGGTGCGCGACCAGGTGAACGGCATGGAAGGAGGAGCTTACTTCAAGCTCTTCGCCGAACTCCTGAAAACCAATCCGCCCTGCGCCGAAGATGCCGCGATGGTCGCCAACCTTCGCACCCTCGGCATCGTCCCCGGAAAAGACTTTGACATCGCCAAGAGCGATCCCGCCGTCGCGCAGGCGCTGGACAAGGCCGCCAAGACCGCGTTGCCGCAGATGGCGGGTTGGGAAAAGGAGGGTATCGCAGCCGGCGATTGGCGATTCGAGAATGGCTGGGTCACTACCACCAGAACGGGCCCTTACGGCACGGATTACACCCAGCGCGCACTGATCGCCATGATCGGCTTGTATGCGAACCTTGCCCAGGACTCGCTTTACCCGGTTTCCAACGGGCCTGGTGTAGGCCTGCAATATAGCGGCGCAAACAACTATGTCATGCACTTCAACAAGAGCGAGATGCCGCCAGTCAACGGCTTCTGGTCTATCACGATGTATGACGCGCAGTACTTCTTCGTGGACAATCCCCTCAACCGCTATAACGTGAGTTCACGCAGTCAGTTCAAGACCAACGCCGACGGCTCTGTAGACGTGTACATCCAGCACAAGTCACCAGGGAAGGACATGGAGTCCAACTGGCTCCCCGCTCCAGCGGATCGCTTCATTCTGATCCTCCGCATGTATTGGCCGAAGGACAGTCCTCCTTCCATTCTCGACGGTACTTGGAAAATTCCGCCTGTGAGGCAGACACAGTGAGGCAGGGGTCATGAGATTCATCAAGGACGCGCTCTTATGTCTGGCAGTACTGGTCGCGGTTCTGTTCGTGGCCTGCAGTTCCAAGAACGAGACGAAAACCCCAGGCGTGGAAGAGGCCGTCGCTACCGCCGTTGACGCCTACCTGTACGGCTATCCGCTGATGACATTCGACATCGCGCGGATGCAGCAGACCAACGTTGCTGTGCCTGACGCCGAGCATGCTCCGATGGGTCAGATGATCCGCATGCGCACCTATCCGGCGGTGGACAACCACTGTTGTGCGGCGCCGAATGCCGACACCCTGTACACCGAAGCGTGGCTCGACGTCTCCAAGGAACCGTCGGTCCTGAGCATTCCTGACATGGGCAACCGGTACTACATCATCCCCATGCTCGATGGCTACTCGGAGGTAGTGAGCGTCGCCAGCCCAGCGACGACGGGCTACAAGGCGCAGACCTATGCCATCACAGGACCGGGTTGGACGGGCACGCTGCCGCCAAACGTCACGCAGGTGAAGTCCGCCACCGGCATGGTCTGGGTGCTGGGGCGCATTTACTGCACCGGCACGCCCGACGACTACAAAGCGGTTCACGCCTTGCAGGACAAGGTCACCGTGGTTCCGCTTAGCTCCTACGGCAAGCCTTACACGCCGTCTACGGGGCAGGTCGATCCGAATTTTGATATGAAGACCGCTGTGCGCAAGCAGGTCGACGCCCTCGATGTTGATGCCTATTTCACCAGACTTGCGCAACTGATGAAGACCAATCCGCCGACTGCGGCCGATGCTCCGCTGGTCGCGCGCATGGCGAAGATTGGCTTGGTGCCGGGGCAAGACTACGATCCCAGCAAACTCAGTGGTTTCGATAAAGAGGCCATTAAAACCGTACCAAAGCTGGCGCTCCTGACGATGGTAAAGCTCCTGAAAGAGCAAAAGACGACCAACGGCTGGTTGTACTTCACGTCCGGCGTCGGCAACTGGGGCACGGATTACCCCCTCCGCGCCATGGCCAACATGCTGGGGCCGGGCTGGAACCGTCCGCAGGATGCGATTTATCCGCTCTCGCAGAAAGATGCGAAGGACGACACCTATGACGGCGACCACAAGTACGTGATTCATTTTGACAAGGGTCAGTTCCCGCCGGTCAAGGCCTTCTGGTCGATAACGCTTTACGATCCGGACTTCTTCTTCGTGCCGAATGCGATTAACCGCTACGAACTGAGCCAGCGCAACAAGTTCGTCACCAACCCGGATAGTTCGGTCGACATGTACTTGCAGGCAGAGTCGCCCGGCAAGGCAAAGGAAGCCAACTGGCTGCCCGCACCGAAAGGGAAATTCTCCTTGGTGATGCGCATGTACTGGCCAACAGCAACGGCGCCGTCGATTGTGGATGGAACGTGGACTCCTCCCGGAGCGAAACGCGCTGACTGAGCCGTTCATGACGCATGCACAAGGAAAGAGAAAAGGAGTGCAGCAATGACGACGACCGAATCCGTCCCCATCACCAAACGCCGCACGAAACGATGGGCCTACGTCGCCGTCGCCGCTGTCGTAGTAGCGATTCTGGGCGGATACCTGTGGTTCACTACGCTGCAGCCCTGGTTGAACGCCACGGAAGCCTATGTTTATGGCTTTTCACTAGAGCATTTTCATCGTAGGTGTATAGTGGAATGCGGCGAGACTCTGCGGCAAACTGGCAATGGCGAAATGGTATGGGGACGATCTGCGGCGCAAGCTGCTGCAGGCCCACGACCGTGGGGAAGGGACGTTGGAGCAACTAGCCGAGCGCTTCTCGGTGAGCACGCCGTGGGCGTGGAAAATCTCCGCCCAACGTAAGCGCAGCGGGCAGATGGAGCGGGTCGAGCAGCGCCGGGGCACGGTCCGCAAGGTCACCGCCGCGGTGGAGCAGCAGTTGCGCGAGTGGGTGCAGGCCCAGCCCGATCTGACGCTGGCCGAGTTACAGCAGAAGCTGGAGAAGGCCCACCATCTGCAGGTCAGCATCGGACGGCTGTGGCAGGTGCTGCGTCAGATGGGTCTGCGGCTGAAAAAAAGTCACTCCACGCCAGCGAACGTGACACGGAAGCCAACCAGCAGCGGCGTCAAGCCTTCCAGGAGACGATCCGCACGATCGCGCCGGAGCGGCTGATTTTTCTGGATGAGAGCGGAGTGACCACGCAAATGACGCGCGCCTATGCCCGCGCCTGCGGCGGGCAAAGGGTGGCGGAAGGCGCTCCCCAGGGCCATTGGAAGATCCTGACCATCCTCAGCGCCCTGAGCCTGCGCGGTCTGCTGGCAACCATGACCATCGAGGAAGCCACCGATGGCGACATCTTCCTGGCCTATGTGGAGCAAGTGCTGTGCCCGGCGCTGCACCCCGGCGACGTGGTGGTCATGGACAACCTCAGCGCCCACAAGGTGAGCGGGGTGCGGGAGTTGATCGAAACCGCCGGAGCCGAACTGCTGTACTTGCCGCCGTATTCTCCCGATCTGAATCCCATCGAACAAGCCTGGGCCAAACTGAAACAGGTCTTACGTTCGCTCAAGGCCAGAAGCGCCGATGCGCTGGAACAGGCGGTTACACAGGCTCTTCCTTGCATCACCCCAGACAACGCCCGATCCTGGTTCCGTCATTGCGGCATTAACTATACACCTTGATTAGAAATGCTCTAGAGCATTTCTAATTTAAGTGTATACATTATGTGAGATAATGCTACGCAGCCTGCTGTTCCCAACTGGTGGTATCCGGCACGACGTAGTTGAGATGGCTACGCAAAACCTCTCGCGGTTCGCGGCTAGTCCAGAAGTCCACATCAGCGGTTGAGCCTGGGCCACGGCTGGATTCGTACAGCGGAATCTCTGGCGTCTCACCTTCGCTCGTATCTGGGCGAATGTTCTCAGTCAAGACTTCAACCAGCCAGCCGTAATAGGGTGACAGGCCCGCGTCCTTGATGTCGGCTGGCCGGAGCACGTTAACGTGCTCCGTCAGGTAACGTTCGACGATCCTTATAAGCTGCGGAAACAAGACTTGCGCGGGTGCTTGACACTTCGGCTGCCCAACGTAGTGCTTCGTCAGCCCTGCCGCAATATCAAACACGAGTTCCTGTACCCGCCGTTTTGCCCGATACTCTTCTAGCGAGACCTTGCTGATCTTGTTCGGCCCACTTAGGGAACCTCTGAACAACCACTGCCATTAAGCCAGGCAATGGCTCCACAGGGAAGATTCAGAGCGGTTCCTGCATTCCGGGCAAGCTACTTGGTCCCTCCGACTCACCCGTTCGGGTGGTCGGACACTCTTGGCAGACACTACGTCGCCGAGTACAGCAGCCTCTTGCGAACCATAAACAGGTTCACCAGTGCGCAGGTGGCAAACAGTCGGTTGGCGTTCTTCGCCAGTCCTCGGTAGCGCACCTTCACGAATCCGAACTTCAGCTTCAGCACCCCAAACACGTGCTCCACCTTGGAGCGCACCGTTGACTTCGTCCGGTTCCTGGCTCGCTCCACTTCGTCGATCCATTTCTTATAGCGATAGCGCCGATGCGTACAATCCTGCGCCCGCGGCGCACATTGCTGGATGACATCCCTTTGCCCGCGATACGCCTGGTCGCCCCACACCCGGGTTTCCTCCCCGTGCAGCAAGTCGGGCAGCACGGTAGCATCCGCCACATTGGCCGGCGTCACCAGCGCGCTGTGAATCAGCTTGGTCTTGCTGTCCACCCCCACGTGCGCCTTCATCCCGAAGTACCACTGCTTGCCCTTCCTCGTCTGGTGCATCTCCGGGTCGCGCTTCTGCTCCCGGTTCTTGGTCGAGCTCGGCGCATGGATGATGGTCGCATCCACAATCGTGCCCGTGGTGATCCGTACTCCCTGGCTCTGCAAATGCAGGTTGACCGCTTCCAGCATCCGCCCGCCCAACCGGTGTTCTTCCAGCAGATGACGGAACTTACACACGGTGGTCTCGTCCGGCACCGGCTCCCGACCCAGATCGATGCCCGCAAAGCTGCGCATCACCGCCGAGTCGTACAGCGCCTCTTCCACCGCCGGGTCCGACAGGTTGAACCACTGCTGCAGAAAGTAAATACGCAGCATCCGCTCCACCCCCACCGGCTGGCGTCCGTTGCCCGCCTTGGGGTAGTAGGGCTCGACCAGCCCACAGAGCTTGCTCCACGGCACCACCTGCTCCATCTCTTCCAAAAACAACGCCCGCCGCGTCTTCTTCGTGTACCGCTCGAATCCATTCATCATCGCCAGTGTCCTCTGCTTCATCTGGCTGTCAATGTACCTGGATTCGCGGTGAAAAAGGAGAGCTTAATCAGAGTCTCCTTAGCGACATCCGGCCTCTGCTGTCCACACTCAAGCCCTTCGCCTCGTATTCCGGCGGGATGGATTCCGGCATGAGCACGAGCGTCGGCACATGCGTCCAATCCACCGTCACCTTGTTGCGAATCGCCTGCGTGTAACCGTCGACGCGAGGGAAGCGAATCTCATAATGCGCTTTCTCCGGGATCGCATGTACGTGGAAACGTTTCGGTCTCGGCGTCCCTGGCGTGCGCGAAGTCGCCTTAAACGGAATGACCTCAAAGGGCACACCCAGTACATTGGAGACTTCTTCCCTGAACCTGCCCTTGTCGTCCACGTCGTAACTGGCACGTCGCAGCCCACGGCCAACCACCTGCTCACACAGCAGTTGCGACATGAACGGGCGTATGCCAATGATGTGAGTGACGGTATTGCAATCCCAACCCTCGGTGAGCATTCCGACGCTCACGATGCAGCGCACATCGCGCCCAGGCGGGTGCAGCGGACGGTCCAGTTTCTTCGCCAACTCCTCAAAGCCTTCGGGATAGATCGGACGGCCCTGGCTGTCGGCGGGCCAGTTCGTCTTGCCAACGGTATCCAGCGTTAGCCGCATCCAGCGTGATTCGTCGCTCTTTGCCTCGCCCGTGTCCGTTTCGTGAACGACTTTGGAATCCACACGAATCGTGTTGGTCTTCCCATTCGTATTCCTGAAGCCATCGACCTTCGAGGGTGGGATTCCAGTGGGCGATTCGTTGTTCGCCAGCCAACTAGGTCTGTGACCGTATCGAGATGTACCTAGATATGCACTTGGGGAGTAAAGCAATTGGGCCGATAGTGGAGACATGCAAACCTATCATCGGGTGCATGTCCAACTGAAGAAGAAGGAGCGGCAGCAGATAGCCGGGATGCTGAACCGAGGGTGGGAGTCGGCGCGGGTGCTGCGGCGGGCTTTGATCCTGCGCCAGCTTGATCAGGGACAGACAGCGGCGCAGGTGGCTGGCAACGTGGGCGTGGCCCGGAAAACGGTGGGAGCGATTGCCCGGCGCTATGAGCAGGAAGGGCTGGAGCCGGCGTTGTACGAGAAGCCGCGCCCGGGCAAGCAGCGGCGGCTGGACGCGGGCCAGAGTCAGCGCATCATCGCCATGGTCTGTAGCGAGCCACCAGCAGGGCAGGCACGCTGGAGCGTGCGGCTCATTACTCAGGAAGCCGTGAAGCGGAAATTGGTGGCGGGCGTGGGCCGGGAAACCATCCGCATTCTGCTCAGAAACCATGATCTGAAACCGTGGCGGGAAAAAAAGCTGGTGCGTGGCGGAACTGGATGAGGAGTATATTGCCCGCATGGAAGATGTGCTGGCCCTGTATGAGAAGCCGTTGTCGGAAAAGGAACCCGTGGTCTGTGTGGATGAGAAACCGGTAGTGCTGCATGCCGATTTCCGCCCTCCGCGGCCCATGCGGCCGGGACGGATTGCGCGACGCGATTGCGAGTACCAGCGATGCGGCACCGCCAATATGTTTTGCGGCGTGGAGCCGAAAGCGGGACAGCACTTTACCCGGGCGACTCCGGACCGATCCTCGCCCGAGTTCGCCGATTATCTACTGGGCATCGCCGAACACTATCCCGGGGCCGACACCATCCACCTGGTGATGGATAATCTGAGTTCACACACCCGCAAAGCCTTGGTGGAGCGGTTCGGCGAGAAGGCGGGAGGCTGGCTGTGGAATCGGTTCACCGTGCACTACACGCCGAAACACGGCAGTTGGCTGAACCAGGCGGAGATTGAGATCAGCCTGTTCTCCCGGCAGTGCCTGGGCCAGCGCAGAATCCCCTGGCTTGGCGATCTGCGACGGGAAGCCAGAGCCTGGAACCGGAGAATGAACCGCAACCGGGTCACCATCGACTGGCGGTTTACCCGCAGAAAAGCACGCATGAAGTTCGGCTACAAAAGAAACCAGATTATGCGGTCAGAGACCTAGCGGCCTGACACAGGGCTTAGGAGGAGATCGAGTCGCATCCTGAGTCGGCATAATCAAAGGCCTTCCAGAAAGGCGAGGAGTTGGTCATTCGGGCGATAGCGCACGAGCTTGATGCCCAGCGGCTCAGTGCGTGAGAGTGCCTTCTCCTTCAAACGCATGTCCGCATGGAGATACATCTGTGTTGTTTCCACGGATTCGTGCCCCAGCCAGAGCGCAATCACAGAGCGATCCACGCCATGGTGGAGAAAGATCCATCGCAGTGCTGTGCCGCAACACATGTGGGAAGACGTTTTTCTGTTTGAGTGAAGGGCAGGTCCGTGCGGCAAGATGGGTGCATTTGGTGATCAGACGCTCGACCGCATCGCGGCTGAGTCTACCGCCACGGATACTGGGAAACACTGGGTCTTCGGGACGCCCCTGACGTTGGCGTACCAAGCATCCAGCATCCTTGCTGCCTCCGGACGGAGCGGCGTGCAACGCTCTTTTCGACCTTTTCCTAGGCAGCGCACATGGGCTCCGGTCCCCACTACGACATGCTGGCAGTTCAGCCTAACCAGCTCGGAAACCCACGACATTGCTGACCTGAATACCCGTGATCCTCTGGGGCTTGCTGCCTGACACAGCCTCTGTCTTAGGAACGCTGCCTGTATGAGAAACGGGCTTCGCTTGAGATTCTCAGCCTCTTTGCCACTAGGGAAATCCCTAGTTGTACCGCCTAACCCCCAGCTGTACTGTCAGGTCGGAGTAATGCGTAGATTGGTTTCGCCTTCTCCCAGGGAGGCTCACGATGAAACGAATGGCCCGACTGGTCGTTCTCATCCTTTTCTCACTTGTCGCGTTGGGATTGGTTGGTGCTCAAACGCAAGCGAATCAAAAGAAGGCGGCCTCTCCCGAGAAGCCAAAAAGCGAAACGATGGAGCTCGGCAAATCCTATGCCGCGTTGCGCCCTGAGCAAAGGCATCTGGTAGACGAATTCGTTCGCCGTTATAACGCCACCACCGGAAGCAATCTTGTTCCCGAACAGGCCTACGACGACGCTCGACTGTCCGTCCGCACGACGTTCGACGCTGTGACCCATGCGTTGCTGAACGCTAAGATGACGGATGCGCAGGGCAACAGCCTGGGCCACGCGATTGACCTGGTGGATGCCGTTGACGAAGTGATGGGAGAGGCAGCCGGTGTAGGCGGCGATCGCCAGTTCCGCCTGTATGTGTACCTGAAGCCCAACGCGGCTGAGATCCTGAGCCAGAGTCAGGAGTTCTTTCGCGATCGCGACAACAGCGTTTATCACAAGGGCTTTCCCATTTGCTACAGGCTGAAGAACGGACCTCCGTCGATTCAGATCTCCATTTCGCGCGACCATAAATTGTCCGACATCGATGTCGATTATCGCTCTTCCGGCTTTCCTAAGGGGCTGGTTAATGGTCATTTGACGGCTTCCAACTCGGACGTCCGCGCAGGAAACAATCTCGACCGCCATGATGGACGCTGGTCGGGCCTCAATGGCTGGTGGCGCAACGTCTTTGGACAGCTCGGAGGAGGCGGGACGCCGCCAAAGGAGAACGCCACCCAGAGTCTCGGGCGCATTCCCTTAAATCCCGCCGTGAAAGCCGATCAGGGCGTCGATAAGAGCGCGCACGATTTCCTACAAAGCTGGGTAGTGGGAAAGGAACCGAATAAGTCGGTTGCCTATTTTTCACGCCGCAGTTATCCGTGTTTGGAGGCGATGCCACAGAACAGCCGGCAATCCGTGTCGCAAGGCATGGTTCGTCTGCGAACACTGATGGCAATGCAGAAATTTAGCGATAACACTGGCACGGTGAATTCCGTTGCCGACGTGTTCGAGCCTGCTGGCAAATGGTCGCAAGCATTGAAACCAGCAAAGAACGCGTATGCATCGGAATTCCGGCTGGTGAACTTGCCGGCGGACATGGCAGCGGACGAGAAATGCATCGCCATACCGAACGCCGATTCGAGTAAACAGTCGAAAGAGAAGTATTTTGCCACTGCGTTTCGCGGAAAAAAGGGAGATAGCCGGAACAAGGTTATGTCCCTGCTGTGGTCGGAAGAGGGTGGTTACTGGAAAATCATTGCCATACGCATCGAAGACAGCAGCGATGCAGGTCTCGTCCCAAAAAACGCGGCAGCTCAGGCCGAGCCTCCGGTGGAAGAACCCCGGAACATTGCCGGTGATCCGGCCGCCGTAAAAGACATCACGCAGTTCTACCAAACCTGGATCGTGAAAAGAAACGCTACCGAGGCTTCCCGCTTTGCGTCACAGCGCTCTTATCAGTGTCTCCCGGCGCCATCTGAAGAGCAGAAGAAATTGACGCCCATCGCCAGAATCCAGTCGGGGCTGGAACAGCCGCTCACGAGAATCTCATCCGGCACGAATCTCTCGGAGATGATGTCGAGTCTGCAGTCGCAAAACGATCTGCTGCGCCCAGTTCAGCAGGAAAACTCCAATGCTTTCGCGATGATGGCAGTACCGGACCAGAAGGCCAATAGCTTTCTTTGCCAACATCGTCACCTGCCCGAAGCTTCTCCGGAGTTGAATCCCGCTGATGCCAAATACGGAACATATTATTTGACCGCCAGTCGATTGAATTATGGGGAGGAACAATCGCCCGCTCTTCTACTGTTGTGGGCCAAAGAGCAAGC
Organism: uncultured Acidobacteriaceae bacterium; assembly: GCA_963833155.1. Lineage (GTDB taxonomy): Bacteria > Acidobacteriota > Terriglobia > Terriglobales > Acidobacteriaceae > Bog-257. The sequence goes on along the minus strand of CAWHWY010000005.1, from coordinate 228,664 downwards.
GGGTTGGAAGGTTGTTGCCTGGGCTGTAGAGCTTCCGTAACAACCGTTACGTCGCTAGCCTTCATCGGAAAAGGCCGGACAGACACTTCGCGAAGGACTGCAACCGGCTCGTACCTTTGCAGTCCCAGATGCGATGGAAATGGGCTTAGAAACGCAGGCCAGAGCCTTTAAGTAGGTGACTCCAATGACTCGCCAGAGACCCTCTCAGTTGCTTCTGCTCCCCATTGTGCCGCTCGTCCTTTTGGTGTTTCCCGCACGCTCAGCATGGACCCAAGAAATAGGTTCCGCAAGCAATACTCCAACCCAACTATCAAGTCTTGCTGGCCAGTTTGTGGCGGTTCCAGAAGCTAAAATGCGTTTTCATCCAATGTATGAAAATTTGTTGCTGCCATTTGCGTCAAAGCAAGGACAAACCCCTTCATTAGTGAGATTCCGCACACTTGACATGGGCTACCATCTTCCGTCCACGACGAACAATGCGTTACCAAAACTGTGGCAGCTCACAAGAACAGATGAGTTGCAGGCTGGAGCAAACCACTTCATCAGGAACACTCCGATCGAATGGCTTTCTGGTGTCAACAACAACAATAACGTGCATTTTCCTAGGCCTGATCCGGGAGGCGACGTGCGATACTACGGCCACCGCATTCCTTGGGCTGGCCAGGTCATTCTAGGCATTGGTAAGCAAGCCAAATTTCATCCGCGAGTCACTCGTGTACTCGGGGTAATAAAGCCGGGATTAGGCGTGGAAGAACCGTCTCTCACTGGTGGATCGGCCGGTAGCATCCGTGTCGTCGGTCGGGGCCCACGCCGCTAATCCATCAGATGCCGGGCGCTTTCTGCTCAGGAAGGATTGACATGAACACCAAGGAGTTGCCCACATGAAGCGGCCCAATTGGTGTAATCACGTCCACATCATATTGGTGCCAGGATTCGGCGCTTTTGATGCCCTTGGGCAGGTGGAATACTACTCGGGCATCACTCCCGTATACCGTGATTGGAACCGGAACCATTTGCCTGTAACCCTCCACGACTTCCGCAATTTACCTAGTGCCGCCGTGTCCACGCGTGCAACCAAGTTACTGAGGTATCTTGGCAAACGCATAGCACGCGGCGAGATTCTGGAGGACGATGCAATCGTCCTGGTGGGACATTCAACCGGTGGCCTCGATATCCGCCAGCTTATTTGCGACCTCCACAAACGCGAAAACAACCGAGTCCATGTCGATAGCGGATACGTGGTAACGAGCCGACAGATCCGCGAAAGGCTGAAGGGAGTCGTATTCCTGTCCGTCCCCCATTGGGGTACCAACATCGCCGATTGGGTGCATTCCCACAGGTTGCTGTGTGACGCGATGGTCGCCGAGTTGCGTTTCGCTGTCTTGGGTTCGCGACTGTACTTGCTCAACTTGGTCGAAACGCAAATAATGGGAATCGCCGCCGGATTGACCGACGCAGGAATACTTTTGGCGCTGAAAGACGCCCTGACGGAAGCCAACGAGAACTATGGCAAGCAGAGCCCATCACGCTCCGCACAAGCAATAAGAGCTTCATCCGACTTGACGATGTATTTTCGCCAGATGTGGTCGGACTTCGATGTCATCTATGACCTCGCTTGCCGTCCATACCATCCCGATCGGAAGAGCCCGGCACAGTTCGATGAAGCAGAGCGAACACGAGAACTAGCATTGTGGGCTGACCCACCGATCAGGGCTCTTTCGTATGCGACCGTGGGAGGCCGTGCCTATACCTTTCCGCTGGGCCAACCTGCGCCGGTCTGGGAACTCACCGGCCCAGGACCTTACGTCCATTTAGTCAAGGATTTGTGGAGGAAAGCCAAGCACGACTTATCCTATGACCTCTGTTACCGAGCATGTGCGGGCGGCCCGTTCCGCTTGCCGAAAAAGCCTATCCATATCAGCCGCGTGCTGGGGGAGTCGCCGGCTCTACCGCTTGAGAGCTGGGACAACGACGGGATTGTCAACACCGCGTCCATGTTCTGGCCCGAAGGTGACAACGTTGTGGTCACGGCTGACCACTTGGATGTGGTTGGTCACTACAAATTGGTGAAAGCGCCTGGTGCAAAGCGGGCCAACTCGGAGTGGGGAGTGGATCGCGAATATCAGAGTTACGACATCCTCCGCTCGACGCCGCAGTTCACGAAAAAGCCGTTCACACAGATTTGGACTGAAATCTTCGATTTCGCTGCGAATGCGACGGGTGTCGCTCGCAGCGAGCGTCCACCCCATCAGCTTACTGGGGCGAAATCCGGTTACCACAACTAATCGGCTCTCGATCTACTCACTGAGAGGAGTGATTCTGTCCCACAGACACGCTTCTCTGTTCACTCCTTCCGGGGAACTGCCGCGGCGGGGGGAGATTGAGGTTGGCGAGTTCACTAGAAAACAGCGGGTTTTCGGGAAATTCCGCGACGAGATCCTCAAGTTGTATTCGGGCCACTTCTTTGTTTTTCTCACGCACGGCGGCCAGCGCCAGCATCATCGCATTCCAGGGCTATGGCGGCTTCATGTTTCCATGGGCTGGCTGGTGTCGTATCTGACTGTGCCGCTGGTATTGGTTGATATCTCGAACTCAGGCCAAAGCAGTATGTCGTCAGCACTTCTGAGACACACTCATCGCCAGAAAGCACGTTAAATTCCGGCTACCGCGTTAATCAGCAATTGAGGGTGAGACCTACGTGCCCAGGGGCGTCAAGTTGTAGCACCGGGCAAGATCGTTGATATTCGCGCGCAAAGCAGCCCAGTATCGTTCCGCCTGAGTGCCGTAATTTCCCTTAACCATCACCTGATTGACGCTGCGCGCGCTGTCCATGACGTGTTCCATTTGCACCTTTGTCTCCAGATAATTCGACGTTGAATCGAACTTGCGCCGAAGGCGGTTCGTGGTGCGATCCAGATCGTCCATGGCGTTTTCGAGATCGTCTTTTGTTTGCTTGGCTTGGCTTCCCTGAGCTTGTGTGTTCGCTGAATTTGAACGCTGGCGGCGCGTCGTCGCTCCGCTGCTCTGTGCCGAGTCGGCCCGGCTCTTGGCGTCTTCTCCGCGGTTCTCGAGATACTTGCGAAATTGGTCGACGCCGTCTTCCACTTTGCGGATGCGGTCGGCAACCTGAGTCTTTGTAAATGGAGTCGTCTGGGCATGCATCGTGGTGGAAAAGCTGACAGCGGCGAAGATCGCCGCGCAGCACAATACAGTTCGCGTCCTGCAGTTCATATGGAACCTCCCAGTACAGAACTGTGTTCGTTCAACCCGTTGCGATGCCGCTTCATTTCAAACACCGCATTTGCCGTGGACGTTGCAAAACCTTTGGCCAGCGGCCTTGCGTCAGCGCGCGACGAAAAGCAACCACGGCGTTCCGATCACCAAGAACACGAGCACACAGAAAGCGGTGGTCAGCAGGCCAAGTCGGTAGAGCTCACCCTGAGTGAGGTAGCCGCTTCCAACGAAGATGACGTTTTGGCTACCTCCCTGCGGAGTGATCGTCGAGAAGTAGCTGCTGGCAAAGAGCAGGGCAAAAGCCATTAACGGTGCGGGAACGCCGGTCTTCACGCCGACGCTCAGGAAGACGTCGAAGAGCGCCAATACCTGTGCCGTCTGGCTGACGAACATGTAGTGCATCAATACATAGAGCACTAGGAGAACGACGTAAGCAATCGGCCAGGTGATGCCACCAAGCAGGGACGTCAGCCGCCCCCCGACGTAGCCCATGAAGCCGAGCTCGTTCAACTGGCCGCTCAATGCAAAAAGCACCGCGAGCCAGATAAAGGTGACCAGGGTACCTCCCTGCAGATTAATATCGTCGAGCGTGAGGACATTAGTTGCCAGGAGTACACCCAGACCGGCGAAGGCGACCGCAGCGAGGCTCAAGTTCAGTGTCCCCGCCATAATCCATCCTGTCACCATGAATGCGAAAGCCACTGCAACGATCCACTCGTCCCGTGTGACCCGTCCCATGCTGCGCAGGGCGTCGCGTGCGGCCTTCGGCGCATCCTGGGTCTTGCTCACGCCGGGTGGAAACAATTTATAAAGGACCGGGGGAAGCAAGGCGATCATCGTCAACATCGGAATTGACGCCGCAACGATCCACGATCCGAAGTTGATCTTCACACCATAGTGCTCCGCCAACCCCACCGCGATTGGATTGCCGGAGGTGGCGGTGAGCCAGAGGGCTGACGAGACGCTGAGGCTGGCCATCCCGCAGAACATGAGGTAGCCACCCATCCGGCGGTTCTTCTCTTGGTCCGGCATGGAACCAGAATCTTGGGCCAGGGAAAGAATGATGGGATAGAGCACGCCACCGCGTGCCGTATTGCTCGGGAATGCGGGTGCGATCACGGCATCGGTGAGAAAAATGCTGTAGCCCAACCCGAGCGTGGATCGCCCGAATACACTCACAACAAGCAGGCTTATGCGCCGTCCGAGTCCCGACTTTACCACCGCGTTGGCGACGAGAAAGGCGACGACAACGAGGAGCACACTCGCGTTGGCGAAACCAGCAAAGGCCTTCCCGGGATCGACGGTGCGAGTAAGCACCGCAGCCGATACCGCCAACAGCGAGGCCGTCAGGAGGGGAAACGCGTTCAGAATGACAGAGAAGATAGCGGCCGCAAATACGGCAAAGAGATGCCAACTCTCTTTCGTCAGCCCGGCTGGTATCGGCGAGAACCAAATGCCGAACGCCACGCCGAAAGACAGGGCTTGTTTGAGCAGGCTGCGGAAGCGGGTGGCTGTGATCATTGGCTGTGCTCTCCGCTGGGCGCGGCAGCCGCCGAGCCTAACAGCGCCCGGCCCTTAAGGTTGATTGCGCGCCCGCTAACGCTGCCATCCTCGGACTCAACGACGTATTCCCATTGAAAGGAGTACTCCCCGATTACACCGGCGTAACGGCCTGTCCCTCCCAGGAACGTTCCCACGATGTGGTTCCCGGTGGCCACGAATTCACCCTGCAACCGGCTATAGATCTTGTCGCCGCGCTCGTCAGTCCAGACACACCGGCCCTGCATGCCGGTGAGACTGTCGCTAAAGCCTATGGCCTGCGCTCGAAAGCCGACTCCCAGCCCACGATTCCCAATGAGGAGCAGCGACCCAGTCAGATCGAAGATCGAGGCGCGGTGATCCGTCCCCAGCGTGAGCGTGTGGCGCGTACCTGAAGCGGTCCAAGTGCCTTCGAATGTTCGCCAGTCGCCGGTGGGCGAAGTTCCCGGAGCCGGAACTGTCGTTTGGCTGCAGGCGGCCGCGAACAGTAGTGCAGCGAGTACCACCCATCGTCGCCCGAGCCAGACCACCGGACCTACCCGAGAAAGCACTTCCGCACCTCCTCAAGACCGAACACTGCGGTTCCAGTGCAAGCCATGCTTCTAATGTTCCTTCGCGTTTAACGCTTTTTAGTTGCAGACTTCTCCTGCTTCTTCGCTTTCTGTGCGTCCTTCTGTGCATCGTAGGCATCGCGATATCCGCGTGCGATTGACCGAACTCCACGCCCGATTTCCTCATACGCATCGTCGCCCAGATTCGCCAGGGAGACGCGCAACGACCAATCCGGTGCATCGAAGCCGCCACCGTTCAAAAGCACGATTCCGTGGTCCTCAGCTAAGCGGAAGGCAAGATCAAGCGGATGAACATGTTTCTTTAAGTACTCCACCGCTTCCTTGCCGATGTTCTTGCTCGCCCAGAACTCGAAATCGATCAATCCGTAGTAGGCGTCGTAGAGCGGGTTCGGGGGCAGTTCCAAGCCAAGTCCCTCGAGCAAATCATGAATGCGGCGATAGACGATTTCCTTGCACGCACCCTGGTAGCGTTTCTTGCTATCCATCAGTTCGACCAAAGAGAACATGCTCATCATGACCTGTTGCGGCAGTGAGAGCCCGGCCGTGTGGTTAAGAGCGACGTCACGGCTATCAGCAACAATACGGTCGATGAACTTGACTTTGCGCGGTTCGAGTGTCAAGGCGCCATAGCGTTTATCGAGCGCCTTAAGATGCGCATCGGGGAGTTTCGCGATCATCTTGTCGTAAAGATTGTCTTCATGGACTGCGATGACGCCGAGCCGCCATCCGGTCGCGCCAAAATACTTAGAGTAGGAGTACACACCGATGGTGTTGTGCGGCAGTTCGCCGAGCAAGGACCGGAACTCAGGCACGAAGGTTCCGTACACATCGTCAGTTAGTAGCATCAGATCGGGACGCTTCGTCTTCACAAGCTTTGCGATCTTGCTGATCGTCTCCTTGCTGAGCGCCATACCCGTAGGATTGCCGGGATTCACGACGAAGAATGCCTTGATCTTGGGATCTTCAAGTTTCTTGATCTCGGCGTCGGTGAACTGGAACCGGTTCTCCTGGGGCGCCGCGATGTTGACCACGTTCAGGGCGTAATCCTCGAGATGCGTCATCTCGATGTAAGGCGTGAAGATCGGTGTGCCCAGAGCAATGGTGTCGCCTGGATGGAGCAGCCGGTTCGCTTTCAGCGACTTGAAGATGTAGCACATGGCCGCCGTTCCGCCTTCGACCGCGTACAGGTCGAACTTGCCGGCGGGCTTGGGATCTCCGCACATGGCCCACATCAAGTATTCGTGCGTGATGCGCTCGTTATGGACAAGCATGCGATCGGGTACGGGATAGTTATCGCCGATGATGGAGTCCACAAGCTCGTGGACGAATGCGTCCGGGTCGAATCCGAATGTTTTCACGGCGAAGGGCACCATCTCCGCCAGAAAGGATGCACCAGGCATGTCGGCGTGTTTGGCGAGCCACGCCTCCAGGCGCGCTGCGATACCATTCGCCTGTGGCATCCCGCCTAGACCTGCGGGATGCTCCATCACACGCTTGCTCTCGCCGACCGCGAACTGACCGAGGAGGAAGTAGCCTTCGCGCGGTGTGGTGGCGATCCAGTTGGGGTTCCCACGGCCAGCGTTAAGAAAGGCCGACTGTGTCGTCCTTGACGTTTTCTTGGCCAGCTTAATCAGTTCATCCTTGATCTCGAAAGGGCTCAGCGTCTCAAAACTTTGAAGGTTCAGAACGTCCATGGTGTAGCTCCTTAGTCGGTAAAAGAGTTAGCTCAGAAGCATGATGACGACCATGCCCCAGATCGTAAGGAATGTGTTACCAACGGCGTAGGTTACGGTGTAGCCCAGCGCAGGAACCTGGCTCTTAGCGCGGTCGCAAACCAGCCCGAGCGAAGCTGTCGTGGTGCGAGCACCAGAAACGATTCCGAGGGTCAGGGCATCGTGAAAGCGGAAAATGTACTTGGCGATGAGCATGCCAAGGACAAGCGGCACAGTTGTCGCCAAGGCTCCCCATAAGAACAGTCCGATGCCTTGTGTCTTCAAACCGTTCACGAAACCCGGGCCGGCCGAGATGCCGACCACAGCGATGAAAATGTTGAGCCCGACCGAATTCATGAACCATACGGTCGATGTTGGGATGCGGCCAAAAGTGGGGTGCACCGATCGCAACCACCCGGCGACAAGACCTGCGATGAGCGCACCGCCGGCTGTCGACAAAGTCAGCGGCACCCCGGCCACTTTCCACACCAGCGCGCCGATCAGTGCACCGATCGTGATGCTGGCACCGATAAATGCGACGTCAGCAACATCGCTTGGACGATCCGGGACGCCAAGCAGTTTCGTCACGGCGGCGGTGTCCTCCGTGCGCCCAACAACGTCGAGAATGTCGCCGCGATAGACCTTCGTATTGGGGAGAATCGGAATGGAGGTCGCAACGGCACCGCGTGTGATCTTTCTCAGGAAGACGCCACGTGCAGCGGGTAGCTGCGCCAGTTCAGCCAGCGTCTTGCCGTCTACTTCCTTATTGGTGACGTAAATGTCAATGCCTTCGATCGGCATATGGAGCAATTCAGGATCGTCCACCTCTCTCGGCGCTTCGACAACACCATCGCCGGTACCTGCGGCTGCTGCTTTAGCCCTACTAAGAGCGTTGACGAGTACCTCGCGAGCACCGGCGAGGGCCACCACGTCTCCTTCGCACAGCACGGTATCGGCAGTTGCCTCCTCAGCCACACCGTTGCGACGCAAGCGCAGCACAAAAATTCGCGCGTCTGGGATCAGCGCCTCAACCTCGACGGCTCGAAGACCATTGACCATGCTTCCCGGCTTCACTTGGAAAGCGCGCACTTCCCAGCGGTGCCACGCCGAACCGGCCCCGCCGAGTGCCTTGGTACCGCCTTGCTTCTCTTCATAGTCCTTGCAGGCGGCGACGAGATCCATGCGGAGCAACGCCGGCCCGAATAGCGCAATGACAATCGCCGATCCAACCGTGCCGAACATATACGACACGGCGTAGGCCACCGGCATTGAGTCCAGCAGGCGCTTGGCTTCTTCTACCGGAAGCCCGAGTCGATTGATAGCGTCGGTGGAGAGACCCATGGCTGCCGAAATTGTCTGTGACCCCGAATAGAGACCCGCGGCGTAACCCATGTCGTAGCCGACCATCTTGCAGATCACCACAGGCACGGCAAGACAGAAAATGCATTGGACTGCCGCAAAGATGGCCTGCGGCAAGCCGTCTTTTGCGACACCGCGCACGAACTGCGGCCCGACGCCATATCCCACAGCAAATAAAAACAAGAGAAATACGGTCGCCTTGAGTGGCGTCCCGATCGTGATGCCCAGTTGGCCAACAAGGACGCCAGCCAGCAGGGTGGCGGTGACCGATCCCAGTCCGATGCCGCGGAAAGTGAACTTGCCGAAGTAGTAGCCGAGAGCAAGCACCAGAAAGATCGCGATCTCGGGGTACTGCCGGAGCGTTGTTGCGAACCATGTGAACATTGTCTTCTCCGCTCTCTGTCAATTGGAGCAATAGCTTCTTAGCCGCACAAGCAGCGACCCTCATGCGTGCGTTAGTTCGGGTTTCGCCTTCTTCCCCCTGCCGTTTGAGGGACTCTTCTTCAACGACTCGACGAACGACGGCTTTAGGAGCTTCAATCCCAGCGATGCATTGAAGCCATGGATCTCCTTCACGTCCAGCTTGCGCATGAATTCGAGGGTCTCAGCGTTGATGACCTGGCCGGGAACCATGATGGGGAAGCCCGGCGGATACGGAATGACGAAGTTTGCCGATACCAATTCGGGGCCGTTCTTAAGCCGCTTGTCGAGCTCCGGGCTCGTCAGTTTAATGTGCTCACACTGTTCTTCTCGGTAGGCGCCGAAAAAGGCGGTTCGGATATCGCCTTCGCTTGTATGACTGGAGGCATCCTCGCGGAAGCTGTTGTAGAAGCAACTGAAGTCGGGGAGATCGGGCACGTCGTGCATCAGCGATTTCACGCGAGCAGCGAATGCCTCCTGCTCCCGTTTGCCGCCTTGCGCCAGTCTCTTCTCGATCTTCTGCGAGATCTCAACCAACACCTTCATCAGGTGAGCGATATCACTTCGCGTGTTGTTGATGTTGGTCTGAAGTAGAACACTGTTACGTGAGGTCTTGTTAAGTTGGACGTCGTACTCCGCCGCCAGCAGGTTCTTGAATTGGGTTCCGTCGAACCCGGCCGAGCCGCATACGAGCGTCAGGCGAGTTACATCCAGCGCGAATTCATCTTCGCGTAGCGCCCGAATAGCCGTGCCCCAATTAGCCCCGGGAGTCAAATAGTCAACGAACCCTGAGTTCCTGAACTCCGCCGGAATCAGCTCGTCAGCCCCGAGAATCCGAAAATACTTCGAGACCAGCGGATGAGTGTTTACTTCACGCCGCAGGTCCAGAGCCAACTGGATTGCCCGGTTCACCAGTTCGTAGCCCTCCAGCTCCATCTGACGACGCGCCACATCGATCGAGGCAATGATCTGAAGGTTAGGAGAGGTCGAGGCGTGAGTGAACACCGCTTCATGGAACTGCTCTTCCACCGTGTGGTAATCCTGGTCCTTCACCAACACCATGGATCCCTGCCTCAAACAGGACATGGATTTATGGGTCGAGTTGGTTTGGTATACCCGCAGATGGACCTTGTCCGGATTCGCCAGCAGTCGCGTATCGAGAAGGGCCTTTTGGCTCGGATCGTTGCCGAGTTTCTTTGCCTGCTCCTGGTAAGCCGCGCGGTATGCGGGGTCCTGGAATTTCTTTTCGAGAGTTGCAGCAGCACCCATTGCGGTGCGGCGGCGATAGAAAGGAGTGAAGCGCGCGAATCCGAACCATGCCTCATCCCAAAGGAAGATGAGATCGGGCTTGATGGCCAGGCATTCTTCCATCACTCGCTCAACGTTGTAGATGTGGCCGTCGAACGTGCAATTTGTGAGCACGAGCATGCGCGCCCGATCGAGCTTCCCTTCTGCTTTAAGATCGAGCAGCGCTTTCTTGATGGTGCGCAGAGGAACCGCTCCATACATTGAATATTGAGTAAGGGGGTATGCCTCGACATAAAGCGGCAGGGCTCCCGAAAGCACCGCGCCATAGTGGTGAGACTTGTGACAGTTGCGGTCCACCAGCATAATGTCGCCCGGCGCCAGTAACGCCTGTTCCACCATCTTGTTGGACGTAGAGGTTCCGTTCGTTACAAAGAAGACGCGGTCCGCCCCAAATGCTCGAGCCGCGTATTCCTGCGCGACTTTGATGTTGCCGGTTGGCTCCAGCAAGCTGTCCAATCCGCCGGTGGTCGCTGAGGATTCGGCGAGGAACAGGTTGAGTCCGTAGAACTCGCCCATATCGCGAATCCAATTCGACTTGAAGATCGATTTGCCGCGCGCCACCGGCAGGGCATGGAATGTTCCCATGGGTTTCTGCGCGTACTTCTGGAGGTTGTCGAAGTACGGAGTGGAGAATCGGTCGGAAACACCATCGAGGACACTCAAATGCAACTCCAGAGGCTCCTCGACCTGGTAGAAAATGCGCCGCACACACGCTGCCTCAGGACTGCCGGCGACTTTCTCGACTTCGCGATCTGAAAGCAGGTAGATGTCGAGTTCCGGCCGTATGAGTTTGAGGGCTTGTGCCAGCGTGAGGCCGTGATGCAGGGAGTCTGCATCGATGCCGCTTGCGCTGCAATACGAAGTCAGGAACTCTCGCAAGATCGGACTGTTGTGGACGGAGGCAAATGGTACGTCGTCGTAAATCACAGCAGCCTCGAAGCTGCCGTTCAGGATTAGGGCGAGGATAGCGTCCTCGAAACTTCCGACGAACACCGACTCATAGGCGAACTTGTCTTGAGGCCTGCGCAGTTTACGAAGCTCGTGCCCCAGATCCGCCCACATCGACTGACGAGCGGGACTGATAAACAGCACTTCAAAATACGGCCGATATGCTGTTCTTGGCTCGCTGCTCAGCGGCAGACGATCGGCCAGATTACCCACACTGTCTTCTTCGTTTTCCCACTCGTCAAGACTAGTGCGATAAGAATGGGTCACGATTGCAGTACTGATGGCCCGCGCCAGCCGGGTAGTTCCAACGGCATCGCCTGAGGTGATTCGGTCCTTGAGCGTGGCGAGCAGGTTCAAGCCGGGATACGCGAAATAGTCTTCCCATTGGCGGAGTTCCTCAAAGGTCTCCAGGACTTGCGACTGATAGCTCTTCGCCTCAGCCCCCTGTGTGGTGGTTGACGACTCCCACTGCCGCGATTGCCTTAAGAGAGTACGCCACCGGTCATGCCTGGCTTCTGCTCCGGTGAAGAATTGGTCAACTCGTGGTTGTTGTTTCGGTGCCGTGCTCATATCCAGTTACTTCCTTTCTGCTTTCGAAGCTGTTCAGGAACTTCGAGTATTTCTTCCTGTCGTTATTCACCGGCCGGTTGTGTTCGCACGAAGTTATTGGTCTTGGATCCCATGAGACAGCGCCCCTCCACGAATTGGACCTCTACTTGACAATCGGAATGTTTGCGGCAAATTGCACATTGAGCAGCAGATTGATGCGCCGGTCCAATTGGAAGAACAACGCAGTCTGTTTCCCGGTAAGTACGTTCCGGAACCTCGGCATCCATTGCTGGCGCAGGGTCGCAGTCTGCACGTCCAAGGTTGCCATTTTTTGGACGAGGCTGTCGGCTTCAGCGTCCGTCATGTTCACGTAGCTGTGCGCGTATTCCTTGACGAGAGCGTAACTAGCGTCACCTAGCTTCGTAGTCTCTTGAGTGTAGGCATCGTAAACCGGCCAAAACTTTTCGGCTTGGGCATCGGTCAGCTTCATGTTTTCCGCAATGATTTGCTTTTTCGTGGAGCGTATGTCGGATCGCAACAGCTGTATGTCTTGCTCACTAACTGTCGGCCCCGATGCCGGCGTTTCGGATTTCTGAGCGAACGCCGCACTCTGGATCAACAGGAGTGACGTTCCCATAACAAGGGCTATCGCTAACTTCTTCATTGTTTCCTCCGGTGAATCTTTCAAATCCACGACCAAGGCAACCAACCTCGCCGAATCACCTTTCCAGCGTAATTGTGCTCCTGCGTAACTGTTGACAACGGAGTCGCCGATCAAAAACGGGCGTGAAGTGCGTCCGACGATCATGAACGCGAGCGGCTCTTCCGGTTCACATACCACCAGATGATGGCGGCCAACACCAGGAGAACCAGCAACCAGACCAGCCACGGCGGTAAGCCACTCGCTGCCTCTGGCGCTGCTGGTGCTGTAGCTGGTTCTGCTGCTGTAGCCGGCACCGCCTCTTCGCTCCCCACCGCGACCAGGATCGGTACACCTGCGGGCGGTGGCGCAGTACCCGTCACAGTCTTCTCTTGCGTGACTTCAGTCGCAGGCTGCTCCACGATCTTGGTGGCGGTGACGATCATCCCCTTGCGCACGCCCCAAGCGTCGACCATCTGTCCATCGACGTCAAATTTTTGGTCCTCGGGAATCTTGAACTGCTGGTTCTTGCCGTCTTCCAGGGTCAAGATTATGCTCAGCGGCGGAATGATTGCCCAAACCTTTCCCTTAACAGTCTGTACGGTCGTGATGGTCATGGGAGTTGTGGTAGTGGTGATGGTCCGCTGGAGTTTCATGCCTGGCTTCAGATCGTGAATGCTGAGTTGCTTACCATCTACCGTCACTCTGGCGCTCTCGGGCACATTCGCAAAATGGCGCATGGTGCCATCCGCCATCTTGACGACCAGGTCGTTGCCTGAGACGGTCACGACTTCGCCCCGTTCGACCTTTGTGACGACATTAGGTTGCCCTGTCGCTGTCGTGGTTTTTGTCTCCACCTGCGCGCTCAGGCTCAGGGTAAAGGCCAAGCAAGCCGTGGTCGTTGCAACCACCGGCCAGGCAAATTTCCAACCTGCTATGTTCATTGCCATTTCTCCTTTCAGTGAATAATGCGGATCGCTCTCAACCGCAAGGCAGACTCCTCCCCAGGGGCTCATGGCGGCGATTTTAGTCCTTTTGCCGCGAGAGAACGTCTAGTTGAAATCAGCGCGCCAAGCTTTCAATTCAGGTCGTCGTCTTTGTAGTACTTGGTGCCCTTGGCGGTGATCTCGAGCGCCACGCCCTTGTCCGTCATTTGATACATCCAGACACCGTCCGAGACCGAAGCCGCTCCGGCCATTGCTCCACCCTTCTCCCCGGTTGTGGCAGCGGCTGTGGTTTGCCCGCCGAATTCCCAGCCGGAGTTGACAAAGCTGTCGAACGCCTTATCGTTGTCGAAGACGAAGATCACACTAAATTTCTTCACCCCAAATCCGAGGCCGGCCTGGAGTTCCACCACCTTCATGAACGTCTCTTGCTTGCTCTTGTTGTTCACGGCTATGCCTTCGCCCTTGCCGGATCCAAGCATGAGGATCTTTAAGCCCGTATTGCTGAACACTGCATACCCTGCCGCTCCCTGGACTGCGCCTTTGGCCTTCGGCTCGGCCTTATAAAGACGTTGCAGGGTATCCTGGGCCATTTTCCGGACCTGCTTCTGCTCCTCGGCTTTCTTGTCGTCGGCTGCGTGCGCCACAATCGCCAGTGAGCAAGCCAGCGTGAGGAAGATGAACTTCAGAATCGCGGTACCTTTACCTGTTGTGATTGTCATGGCTTTGTGCCTCCTTCTTGTTGAAGTGTCTATTCTGCTGCTACCTGAGATGCTCATATCCAGCTACGTTCTTTGGGCTTTCGAAGCTGTTCCGGAATTCGAGTATTTCTTCTTAATTGTTTATTCACCGGCTAGTCCCTCGTTTCGGACGAAGTTATACTTGGCGCTGAACTGAAATCTGGGTGCATTGCCGGTTGAGCCGTCTTTGTTGTCTCTCCAACCGTACAGAAATTCTCCGCCAACCGTTAACGAACCAAAAGGATTCCAGATAATGTTGCCTCCCGTGTAATTCCCTTGATGGTACGTGGAACCAGGCTGGGCCTCCGTATTCTGTACTTGCACGAAGCTGTAGAATGCGCTGGAACGTAGCCGCGAAGCCCAGAAATGCTGGAATGACTCCGTACGTCGCCACCACCGGTAATGCCTGAATATGAGGGTTCTGCAGGCTGCTGACGGCAGCATCGATACCGAGCCCGGACGTATCGTTGATGTAGCGCTCGATTCCGTTCCCGTAGGCGCCTTGGTACACCACGGTATCTTTCCCCCAAAGACGCGTGGCGCCAGCAAAGTTCAAGCCCCAGCCGAACACCCCCTCATGCCGGCCGTCCGGTAGAAACGCCGCAACGTCTCGTAACAAAGCAGAGAGTTGCACATGGCCTCGGTCCATTTCCCGCCGCAGCTTCAGCGTCCCGTCAGGCGCAGGGCTGTTCGGCTGTGCGGTAAACTCCGGGGTCATAAAAGCCACGTCCGAAGTCGGCTTCTCGGCCGAGAAGCTGAAGGTGGTCTTGTTTGCCACAAGCAGGCTGTAGCGGAACTGCGGGTTGCGGATTGAGACCTGGCCGTTTGGCCCCTGGTAGTCCAGTTGGTCCGGTCCGGCGTCGGGATCCATGAAATTCGAGAAGGTTTGGCCGACCAGGAAGTTCTTCGCCTGACCGTATGCATGACGCAGCTTTGGCGTGGTTGAGTTGGTACCGAAGAAGTCCATTTCAAGGAAGAACCGGTAGCTGTCGCCCGACCGCGTGGGAACGAGGAAGTCCAGGTTCAGGCGCGTCGCCCTTACCGAGATCGTCGAGTTGTTAATGCCCGTCAGTGACGGAATGGGAATTGTTGCCGGGATGAAGCTATCGACATTTCCCGCGGGCTTCAAATCGTAGATGAAGTCTGTTTTGGCGTATCCGCCGATGCGCAAGAGCGTACTTGTACCGGGCAGGCGAAAATATCCCGGAAACCGGGGATCGAGCGGCTCGTTGTTGATACGCGGCGCCGCGAACGGGTCTTGCGAAAATATTTTGTAGGTCACGGTGGCCTTGCCGAGTTCTATTGTCTTCGGGGTCAGTTCCGCCTCGACCTTGGACTTTTCGTCTTGTTGCACGGCAACGATAGCAGATGCAAGGTCCTCAGGCTCGTGGGTGGGCGGAGCAGTGCCGCCGGAGAGCCGTTGTAGCTCGCCCTGGACTTCCGTCATCTGGCTCTGTAAGGCGTCCAGCTTCTTTTGAAGGGCCTGGATTTGCTCAGCACTCGCAGTCGGAGCGGCTTGTCCAAAGATTGCCGGCGGAACAGCAAGCAGCAACATAAGAATTGAGGAAAAGACAAGTCTCTTGGTCGTGACGGAATGATCCATAAGCTGCCTCTCTCAGCGGACAACAGCAAAGCCGTGCTCGATCTCAGCCACTCTTCCCAGCGAGTTTCGAGCCTCCACTCTGGATTCCTGGTGAGTGGTCCTCCGCCATTGCTCGGCAGGGAAGTTCTTGACCACGGGCAAAAACTAAACCCGTGGACCGATCATTGGCTACTAGGGATTTCCCTAGGTGTTGTTCTGGAAGGCAGTGACTGGCCCGAAACCCAATTCACCTCATTCTCATGCCCGTTCCAGGGCTCTGCACTGGACCAGTCCGTCGGTCTAAAGGGATGAATCCGAGTAGGTTCGTCGCACGCTGCTAGGAGCCTGTGGTGCAAGCAGTTGATTTTGGGTACGGCCAGCGGCATGGTCGGCTTCGTAGTCCCACTAAGGATTTCGCGCGGGAGATAGAGTTACAGCTTCTATAAAGTTGATTCCGAGCCTCCCGGCGCGTGAGCAGGAAATAAACGAGCAATAGAAGCATGCCACCGCGGTTTCTCCACTCCCGCGGCGTGCCCGCACCCAGCAACTGGCGCAGGATCAGGCTTAGGTTGAAGGCTCCCACGTGGATCAGTTGCCGCTTTAGAATATTCTGGTGTTTGCGCAGGTGCGTGCGCCTCATACCGCCCGTCTCGTAGCAATGCGCAAAACTACGTTCCACCAGTTCCCCGCGCCGCCGCAGTAAGCTCTTGCCGTAGCTGCCCCGCACGCGCCGCCGATTCTGGTATACCGCCTGTTGTTCCGCCTGCTTGCCCTGCCAGTTACGTCGTCCGGCTTGCTGCTTCTCCGGAATGTAGCTGCGCACCTCGTACGACTTCACCCGTTCGACCACCGCGCCGCTGTGATAGCCCTTGTCCGCGACCAACTCTTCAATCCCATGGACATTCACCTTGGGCTTATCGTGAGGCCGCAGCTCCGCCTCCCGTCCGACTAACTCCGCCACCGCTATCCCGGCTTCGCTCAGCGTCTCCTCCAGCGTCGTCGTGTCGCCCTGGTCAGCGCCTTGCAGCGTGACCGCCACCACCGCGCCCGTGTCCAGATCGACGGCATGCTCGGCTTTGTGCGCCAGATGGGTGCGCCCATCCTTCATCTTCGCAATCCGCGCATCCCCGTCCGCAGGACTCTTCCACTCCTTATTGGACATGCGTTTTTTGCGCTTGCGGTCCAACCGTGCCAGGTCTTCCCGCGTTGGCGTCTCCATGCCGGAGGCCTTCGCCAGCCCGCGCAGAAACTCCTCGTAGCTCTCCTCCGTCTCCCGGCGCACGATCGAGCGCATCGCCGCGTTGGCCTCCAGCGTGGTGGCATCGATGGCGATCCGCTGGCCCTTCAGCAATCCACGATCCGCCAGCAAACTCAACACCCAGCCAAATACCCCGCGATGCGTATCGACATCGATCAGCCGCCGCGTGCGCGAAATCGTCGAGTGGTTCGGCGTGTACTCGTCCAGCCCGATCCCCACAAACCGTCGCAGCGCCAGTGAGTCCGCCAACCGCCAGGCAATCCCGCGTTCACTGTCGATGCCCTCGAAATACCCGATCAGTAGTGACCGGAAGTAGATCCCCGGCGTCAGCGACGGCCGCCGTACTTCGCCGCATAGAACTTCGCACACCGGCCCTCGACAAACTCGTCGAAGCTCTCTGCCTCCAGTAACTCATTCAGTCGCTGATAGAACGGATGTCCAGGCGCCGACGCCAACTCAGTATGCGCGATCCAGATGTCTTCTTGCTTCTCCCGCTGCTTGCGCGTGCCCATTGCCATGCGCGCATTGTAGAAACAAAGGCTGTGGATCGTTCAAATTTTTTTCGTACAGGTATCCAGACTTTCACCACGGGCTGCTAGCCTTCAGCTCCTTGGCAGTTGCCGAAACGACACGAGATGCCAAGACCCTTCAGCCATCGAGGTTTCCTGCGCAGGATATAGAGATTGCCATCGTCCGCACGGACTTTGTAAAAGACATCTGAGGGACCGTACCACTGATCGAGTACTTCCTCGACCATGTACTGGCAATCCTCAAGCCGAAATCGAACTGGCCTTTCGTCCGCCGTCGGCCCGGAGTAGCAATCCACTTCCAGCTTCATCTCCTCTTCTCTCGCTCCCGGAGACAAACAACGCCGGTCGATCCTCGCTTAAAGGCCGAACCGAAACGCTAACCGCAAGTGCACTTGCCACACCGATCTTGTCCGGAGAGATTTATGCAGTAATGTTGTTTTGTTCGGATTGTCTGAGTTCCGAGTCAGAGGCATCCGTAACCGCGCATACCACAAAAAGGCCGGGAGATCCTCTAAAAGCATTTCCCACTCGACTCCACCTCAAAGCTTGTCGCCTGGGTTGATGGCGCCAATGAATTGGCGGTCAACGCGCGCGCTCAGCGGCGCGAACTGTTTCTTGCGGACCCTCGGCGAACAGCCCGTGGTAGATGACGCCGGCCAGGGCGGCGCCAACAATTGGGGCTACCCAGAACAGCCACAACTGTCCCAGCGCCCACCCCCCCACAAACAGCGCCGGCCCCGTGCTACGGGCGGGGTTCACAGAGGTGTTCGTCACCGGAATTGAAACGAGGTGAATTAGGGTGAGGCTCAGCCCAATCGCGATGGGGGCAAAGCCTTTTGGCGCTCGTTCGTCGGTCGAGCCGAGAATGATCAAAAGGAAGAACATCGTGAGAACCACTTCGGCCACCAGGCAGGCGAGTAGTGAATACCCACCAGGCGAGTGTTCCCCGTACCCGTTGGACGCAAATCCCGCAGCCAGTGTGAATCCTGCCTTCCCGCTCGCGATTACATAAAGGACACTCGACGCCACGATGCCGCCCGCCACTTGAGCGATGATATACGGCAGCAGGTCGGACGCAGGAAACCTTTTGCCTGCCCATAGTCCGACCGACACCGCCGGATTGATATGGCATCCGGAGATAGGGCCGATGGTGGAGGCCATAGTCAGCAAGGTCAGGCCGAAGGCAAAGGCGACACCCAGGAAACCTATTCCCAAGTTTGGAAACGCTGCTGCCAACACGGCGCTCCCGCAGCCTCCGAAGACCAACCAAAACGTTCCAAAGAACTCAGCAGTTGCACGCTTTGTAATTGACATATCTTCTCCAACAGAATTACTAATTCTCGTCAAAATGCATCACGGAAGACGAGTGCCGGACCCCCATGGCGGAGTAAGTACAACCCAAGCTTCGCTTGCCTCGCGCTTCATGGCAGTTCACTGGTCCGGCACGGGTCCGCGAACGCTACCACCGTTGTCACTTTGGGCCGAAGCGCCAGTTGCCGCCGCTGGGCGGAATCTCAACCTCGAAGCCCCAGACTCCTGCGAAGCAATGCCGTTCCCAGTGAAATCGAAATTAATAAAAGCCCAAGGCTTCCCACGAGAGGCAAATTACTCCCTGTCTTCGGCAATTTACTGCCGGTTCCTCCGCCAGTAGTGCCAGTCCCTTCGGCAGTAGTGGTGGTGGTTCCTGCGCCACCCTTCCCACCTCCTTTAGCGATCAACACAGGCTCACCAGCCGGCATGGTTCCGGTCACCTGCGTGTGCTGAGACACAGAATTCAGGGGAGTCTCCGTAATCCTCGTCGCGGTCACATTCATTCCCTTCTTCAGGCCCCAGGCATCCGTTTCCTTGCCGTCAACCATGAATTTCTGCCCGTCCGGAATTTTGAACTGCTGATTCTCTCCGTTTTCCATTGTGAGAATGACTGTGATTGGTGGAGTCACATGCCAGACTTTTCCAGTGACCGTTTCGACGGTTGTCACCACTTGCGGTGTGGTTGACGTGACCGTCGTGCGTTGCAGTTTCATGCCGGGCTTGAGCTCGTGGATACCAAGCTGCTGGCCGTCCACGGTGACTTTGGCGCTTTCAGGCACATTGGGAAAGTCGCGAAGGGTACCGTCTGCCATCTTGACGAAAAGATGATTGCCGTCGACGGCAACGACCTCACCGTTCTCGATGGCCGTTTCGTGTGTGGTTTTTCCGGTTGTAGTGCTTGTTTGGGTCTGTACTTGCGCGCTAATCGAGGCCGCAAAAGCGAGACAAAGGGCCCCAGCCGCCAGTACGAAGCTCTTTATGATCCAAGTGCCGTGTGACTTCATTTTCTTCTCCTTTATCTTGAAATAAGTAATCCGTGGCCGAACTACTCGCAGTTCTAAATTGAAGCTAGTTAGTGCGTCCGTCTATTCGGGGCCTTCGCCTTATGGCCCGGCGTTTCGGACTTTTTTCAGGTCATCCACATCGGCCACTGTGGCGTGCACGATGTAGCGTGAAGGCGCGCTACCAACGAAATAAAACGGATAACAGGTCACCAAGGTGAGGGACGGTCTCGCTCGCGGCGCAAGAACGGACACGTTATCCGGTGAGACGATCTGGATCTCACTCACAACATAGCGTGAACGGCCGTGCTGTGTGTACACATCAACCGTTTCCCCAACGTGAATATCCTTGAGCACACGAAAGAAACCATCACGGTGCCCGGCAATTCCTGTGTTGCCCGGTTCGCCAAGGGATGCAGTGCCCGGAATGTGGCCGACCCCACGATCCAATGTCAGATCGTCCGTTCCCTCCAGAACCGGTACTTGTAAACGAAGCGACGGAATGTCGAGAACTCCCAACGGTGGAGATACATTCGCCGCTAGGCTCGTGTGGTAGGCTCTAATACGCTTGTCTGACCAGAGGCTGAAGTCAGGCAGGCTCGAGGATTGAGGCTTTATCCTAACTTGAGCTTGAGCGGATGCCTCAGCCGCCCAGAAGCTCTGCAGACTGGAACGTGAGTAAATTGCGCTGTAGGTTCGATTGGCCACGTACAGGAAGAGCAGGAGCAGACCACAACACATCAGCAGGCATTCCAACCTGCTGAGATAGCGTAGTTCGTTGCTCTGTGCAGACCGATCTACCCCATTAACGTACCCTCGTTTGCCGTCGGCCCTGCGCAATTCGTACCATAATTCAAACTCTCGTACAAGACCCGGGATACGTCAACTAGGGAAATCCCTAGTGGTGCCCGAAACGGCGGTGGAAGACAAGGTCGGCGGGCGACCGAGTTCAGTGATGACAGTCGCGAGGATGCGGAATAGAGGTTGGCGCAACGTCGCCGAACCAGACGGGCAACTAATCCAGTGGTCAGCCAAAGATGTCGCGCCAAGCAGCAGACGGCGGAAACGATGCTGCTGTCGGCAACCCTATCGGAGAGCGGCGCCGTTACGCAGAGGAATGTTGGCGAGGCACGCCAAATCCCTGCCGGTCCTCCTTCGAGCGTCCAATCTCTCTTCACCGTCGGCGAACGAACGTGCGATGGTGGTCTTCAAGCGCCTGTCCCAGTACTTAAGGGTTGCACGTCGTTCTTCTGGAACAGCTTGTGTCAAATCTGCAACGAGCGCGTTCATGCGCCGCATGACCTGCACGCTGGTAGCGCCATAAAAGCAGATCTCATCAAAAGCCAGCCGAACAAGATCGTCCCATGTGGGAAATGGAATCACGAGTCGCAATTTGCCGTCGCTGTCGCGCTACTTTCCAATTTCCAAGTGGCGTTGGCCGAGGCGCAGCAACAGGTCCTCGATCTGGTCAAGCGCTTGCACCGCCGTTGTCGGATCGTTAATCGCCGGCGACAAAGACTTGATGGCTATGTCCACAAGAAGCCGGATCGCGTACTTGGGATCTTGTTCGAACGTACGCTCCCCACCGAACTCAACTCCCTCCCTCAACTTCCGTTCATCAACCGGCTCACGCGCTCCAAAGACATGCACCACGGGCATCGATTCCACGATCGTATCGCCGACCGCCACGACCATCTCGATGGTTCCGCCGGAGGCTTTGGCTAGGTTCACCAGCGCCTCGACATCGACCGCTTGTACCGAGCGAGGCCGTCCATGATGGATCAGCGTCTGGGTTCGAGGTAGTGCACGAAAATCATCCGTTACAATGGCCGTAACTTCCGATTTCATTGACGGATAAATTGTCGCTATCACCTTGCGTCCTTGATCACCCGTGAAAATCAACATGCGGTTGACCTGGAGCAACGTGATCCGATGAACGAGGGCGATGAACATAGCCACGCTGGCCAGCAGAAAGCCGACTACGACATAAGCGCTGATAAATGGAACCGCTTCCGAACCGCTCCGAGCCACCCCTCCAAGCGCTGCGAGCGCATAGAGAAAGGTGGCGGTAAAGACCCCTAACGAGTGTGATATCACCCGATCACGAGCGACCCACAGCACGAGGCGGGGCGAGTAGGCCGTGGCGCTGAACTGCACCATGACGAAGGTCAACGAAAAGACGATAGCGGTCAGCCAAGCATGCCGGAGGCGATTGAGGAGTAGAGGGCAATCGCGACCGAAACGCTCGCCGGATGCACGAGCCCCGGAAAGATGCGGCTTTCAAAGCGTGGAAATGTCAGCCCAGCAGCAAGAGCGGCTGCCGCGTACAACGCCGGGATTGCCCAGGTACTCAAATGAAGCCTGTATTTTTTGTGGCGCATAGCGACGCTCCTAAACGACCTGCAAGCTTAGTATGAACCTCTGTCGGCCACGATCTCGCATAGTTTAAGAGTAGCCCCTGCTCCATTAGTGGCATTGCCTCCCCTCCCTCCTAAGGCGCATAATTTCAGTGGTTTCCCAGGCCCGGACGACCCTTACACCAATGCACTGCGCGTATCCAAGGCAGCACCTCGCTTCGACACTTGGCTTCTTCAAGCGATCTGTCCGGAGCTTTGTTCTGGCTGCGCTCGTGCTCGTCTATTTCGCGCCCGCTTCCCAGGGTCAGGTCAGAAAAAACGTTCTCATGGTCAACATTCTCGGACAGTCCCATCCCGGTCCGGTAATTGTGACCAATCTGGTCGTTTCGGCGCTGCACTCAGACCCGCGTTTCCAGGTCGAATTCTATTGGGAGAACCTGGATGCGGTTTATCACCCGGAAGAATGGAATGAACGGCTTGATTTCCTTGTCGGGCAGTATCGCCACCGCAAACTGGACCTGATTGTGTTGGTGGGTCCGGATGCAATCCGCATCCTGGCAGGGCCGAAGACGATATTCCCCAATGTCCCGGTCGTGTTCTGTTGCACCGCTCCAGGTCAGTTCGACCAGATGAGACCCGATTACCGATCGACGGGCTCGTGGTTTCAATTGGAGCCCGCGAAAACGGTGGAGGCTGCGCTGGGTTTACTACCGGAAACCCGCCACCTCTTCGTGGTGGGGGGGCAATCCGATTATGACCGACGTCTCACCGCGCTAGTAAAGACGGACCTCATTTCTTATGAGAACAAGCTCGACATCACCTACCTGACCGACCTGCCGATGAGCAAGCTGCAGGAAAGGTTGAGGCATCTTCCTGACCACTCCATGGTTCTTTATCTCTCCTTCTTCAAGGACGCGCAGGGGCGGGAGTTTCTCAACATCGCCGAGGCTCTTCCGATGATCGCTGGCGCCGCAAATGCTCCGGTCGTTGGCATATCCGACACGCAACTGGGCCACGGCATTGTCGGCGGATTTGTGGTCAGCTTCCAAGAACAAGGCAAGATTGCGGGGCGTGATGCCCTTGAGATCTTAGCGGGAAAGCCGCCGCAGGACATTCCCGTGGTGCATGGTCCTAGTCTTTACGTGTTCGACTGGCGCGAGTTGCAGCGATGGAAACTGGATGAAAGCAGGCTCCCGACTGGAAGTACCATTCTGTTTCGCCAGCCGACTCTCTGGGAACAACACAGGCGGACCTTGCTCATCGGATTGCTGGTCATTGTGAGTCTGAGCCTGCTGACCATCTATCTCCTGTTCGAGCAAAAGCAGCTCCAAGCCGCAAGAAACGAGCAGATGCGCCTTAGCGGCATGCTCATCAATGCCCAGGAGGATGAGCGCACCCGCCTGGCCTCGGAGTTGCACGACGATTTCAGTCAAAGGCTAGCTGTGCTGTCGCTCGGACTGGAGACTGTAGCGGAAGGCATTCCCGAGTCCCTGCAGGAGACCAATCGGCAGATGCATGAACTCATGGAGTCGGCCAGCGAACTTGGTGCCGATCTGCACACCCTGTCGCACCGGCTGCATTCCTCGACACTCGAGAGGCTTGGCCTGGCTGCGGGAGTTGCTGCATTCTGCAAGGAATGCACCGCTCAACAAGGAACCCAAGTTGCCTTCTCCCACCAGGACCTGCCGCGCTCCGTGTCTCCTGATATTGCACTGTGCCTGTTTCGCGTCGTCCAGGAAGGACTCAGGAATGTCCAGAAACACAGTGGAGCAGATCATGCCCAGGTGAGAATCGAGACGGTTGCTGACACCCTTCATCTATCCATCTCCGATGATGGTGCGGGCTTCGATGTTAAGGACGGCGTGGATCGCCAGGGGCTTGGTCTCTGGAGCATGCGGGAGCGGGTGCGTCTGGTAGGTGGACGATTCGAAATTCATTCGGAAACTCAAAAGGGGACCCGGATCGAGGTGTGGGCGCCGCTGAAAAAGAAATTTGATGTGGCGCGGAGTGAACCTGCGGCGGAGCCGGCTGGTAGAACTCCGATCGCTTCAGGACAGCGTGCCGATTAACCCGACACGTATCCTAAGTATCGACCAGCGACGAGGCTGAAAGCTGGCAAAGGCTGAGAGATGGAAACCAAGCCACAAATCCTGATTGCGGACGATCACATCGTCTTTGCCGATGGCCTGCGCCTGCTGTTGGAGAAGCGCTATACAGTTGTGGGTAGCGTTACCAACGGGCGTGCGCTCGTCACCGAAGCGTGCAGGCTCAAGCCGGACGTGGTCGTCGTAGATATTGGCATGCCCCTGTTGAACGGACTGGATGCCGCCAAGCGGGTGCGCGAACAACTTCCGAAGGTGAAGCTCGTATTCCTGACCATGCAGGATAACCCTAATCTGGCTGCCGCTGCTCTTGAGTTGGGATCCGCCGGATTTGTCCTCAAGCATTCGGCAGGATCAGAGCTTTTGAAGGCGATAGAGCAGGTGCTGGTTGGCAAGTGCTATGTCACTCCTAAGCTGAGGCCGGAAGACTGGGTTGTGAAAAAGACCCGGGCGCGCCAGTACTCCAGGCAGTTAACTCCAAGACAGCGTGACATTGTGCAAATGTGTGCCGAAGGACGTCCGATCAAGGAGATCGCGGGACACCTGAACCTGAGCGAGAAAACAGTCGAGTTCCACAAGTATCACATCATGCAAACATTCAACCTGAAGAGCAATGCGGACTTAGTGCTCTTCGCCCTCAAAGAGCGTCTCATCTCTCTGGATTCCAATTCTTTCCAGCAAACCCCGTCCTCCTGATTTCCCGCACTACATGCAGTGCCTTACCTGCGTGACTAGGGTTTTCCCTAGTTGTCAGCGTGTGAATCCTGGACCTAACATCGGCGTGTTGTTATGAACATGTCTCGGCGACGATGTTCCGCCGTCGGATGGGCCCATGTCAAAAATCGAAGAGCCTGGAAGCCCTGAGAATCGTCGGCGTATCCTGCTGGCCGACGATAATCTTCTAGTGCTGGAGCGAGTAACGAGGTTCTTGCAGCCGACATTCGATGTGGTGGGAGTGGCTCACAACGGTCTCGAAATGGTCCTGGAGGCGATGCGGCTGAATCCTGACATTATTGTGGCCGACATATCGATGCCGGGCTTGGACGGAATTGAAGCGGCCCATCAACTTCGCGAAATGCGAGCTAGGGCCGCCATAGTGTTCCTGACGATCAACGAAGGCCCCGAGTTTGTGGAGGCCTGTTTGGCGGAAGGGGCGCTCGGATTCGTGGTGAAGTCTCACATGAAGGCTGATCTGATCCCTGCCATCAACGCCGCATTAGCAGGCCGGCGCTTTGTATCTTCCCTCCGCCACAACTAGGGATTTCCCTAGTTGTCGGGCGCTCTATGCCGCAGTAAAGGCGCAACGCGTCTGTATTCGCGAGGACGCTGAATCAAGCGGCACACCAAGCAACTGGGGCAGCCATGGTAAGAACACGGAGAAAGCGGCTATGAATTCTAAGCACAGCTTCATAAACATAATGATCCGCGCGGTTCGAGAACTCGCAGCGGTCACCTGCATTGGGGCGCTGGTGCCCGGAAACGCGATAGCGGCGCAAACACCGCAGGCTGCCGCCCCAGCCGAGCAGGCAGCGGCCAAACTTCCTCCCGAGCAACTCGACTCCCTGGTGGCGCCGATTGCGCTCTACCCTGACCCGTTGCTCAGCCAGACGCTGGTAGCCTCCACCTATCCGCTGGAGGTTATTCAGTTACAGCAATGGCTGGCGCAGAACAAGGGCCTGAAAGACAAGGCGCTGGGCTGACGCGGTAAAGAAGCAGGACTGGGACCCCAGCATCCAGGCATTGGCTGGACTACCAGACGTTGTCAAGCTGCTGGCGGAAAACATCAAGTGGACGACGGACCTGGGGAATGCATTTCTTGCGCAGCAAAGCGACGTGATGGACGCGGTGCAGCGCATGCGCAAGAAGGCTCAGGACGCGGGCAACCTGAAGTCTTCGGAGCAGCAAAAGGTGGAAACCAAGGTGGTCGAGAGCAAGCAGGTGATCGTGGTTGAGCAGGCGAGTCCGGAAGTTGTTTACGTGCCGAGCTACAACCCAACCGTGGTGTACGGAGCGCCCGTTTATGCCTACCCCCCGATCGCTTATCCCCCACCAGGCTACTATGCGGCGGGCATGGCCATTTCCTTTGGGGTCGGCGTCGCGATGGGGGCGATGTGGGGCGGCGGATGGGGTTACGGCGCCGGATGGGGTGGTAACAACAACGTCACCATCAACAACAACAACAATTTCGTCAACAACAGCAATCGACAGAACATCAACAATGCCAACCGGGGCAATCGCCCCTCCAATCAACCTGCCCGGGGCAACAGTAATTGGCAACACAACCCTCAGCATCGCGGAGGAGCGCCTTACTCTGACCGAGCCACGGCGAATAAGTATGGTGGCACGGCGCGGGGCGACTCCATGCAGACGCGGCAGGCGAATGCGCGACAGAACCAGGGTGCGCAAGCTCGGCAACAGCCTGCGGGGAGCCGCGATATGTCCAATCGAGGAGCGGGAGCCGGTGCGGGCAACCGAGACACAGCTAACCGTGGAGCGGGTCCCGGTGCCGGTAGCCGGGACATGTCTAACCGTGGCGCAGGTCCCAGCGCAAGCACCAGGGATTCGAACCGTGGAGGCGGAGCCGACCGCGTAGGCAATCAGCAAGTCCGGAATACCCCGAGCGCGACGAACAAAAGTGCGTTCGGCGGAGCATCCTCCGGCATGAGTGGTAGCCAGGCACGCGCCAGCAGCTCACGAGGCTCTTCCAGCATGGGAGGTCCCGTGGCGGTGGGGGCGGCTCGCGTGGCGGTGGTGGCGGCGGGAGGAGGAGGTAAACCATGCGAATCATGACGAGTGAGGAGAATATGAAATCGAGACTATTTAACTCCAACACAGTGATTGCTGCCTTCGTCCTCATCCTGATCGCATGCGCTCTGCCAGGCATTGCAGGGGCACAGTCACAGCCCGCGACGAAAGCGCCGGCGCAGGGGCCGAAGGCATTCGACACTCCACAGCAAGCTGCCGAGGCACTGATCACAGCGGCCGGAGCTTATGATGTGCCAGAACTGATGGCGATCTTCGGCCCCGACGGTGAAGACTTTATTGAATCAGCGGATCCGGTTCGGGACAAGAACAACGGCGTTGCTTTTGCCAAGGAAGCCGCGGCCAAGAACTCGATAGAAGTCGCAAAGTCCAATCCGAACCGGGCAACCATCATTGTTGGCGATGAAGGGTGGCCGTTTCCGGTGCCCCCTGGTGAAGAAAACCGGGCCACCTCCAAGTGAGTCGATCTCGTCGATGAAGAACAGGACAGGCTTGCGGCCTGCGGCCTGCGCGAACACCCCCTGTATATTTTCTCCGGTCACTCCGATCCAGCGGGTCAGCAGCTTCGGAGCGGATACGTATTCGAAGTGCAGTCCGAACTCGCCTGCGGTAGCTCTCGCCAGAAATGTTTTCCCGGTTCCACGTGGACCGTACAGAAGGATTCCATTTCTCACCAGCCCATAGCGTTCGTATTTTCCCGGATCCAGATGTCCCTGCACTATCTGGCGGATTTGTTCTTTCGCATCTTCCATGCCGCCGACATCGGCGAACCGCTCGGCTGGCACAGTGCGAACCACCTGCATCGATTGCGGCGTGGCGCGCTGCGCAGGACCTCCGATGGCGACGGGAATAGCTCTTGGTTTCTGTTTCGGTCTCGACAGGAAAATCCAGAAAAACGAAACGATCCATCCAATGGGGGTCAGTCCCGAAAGCAGAATCCATATCCCGGTTAGAGCTCCAGATTGCCTAGCTCTTAGCGCTACCGGCTGCCACAAGAGAAAGATCGCAAAACCAAGCGCAATTAGGCTCGCCACCACAAACATCAAAGGCTTTTTCAACAACGCTGGCGCACGTCGCAGTGGGCCACGCAAAAGGCTGATCAACACCAGTGCAGCGACCCACAGCACGGGCGTGTTGAGGAACCATTCTTGAGGCAAGCGCGCCACTTCATCACCAATCGGCACAAGACCAAAATCAAGCTTGCGTTCTCTGCCGTCCCGACAGAGCTTTAATTTAGCCCATCTCAGGGCTTGGCCGCTGGATTATGGAGAAGATGTTGGAAGGGGCGGATAACCCAAAATACGGAGAAACGCGGGTGCGGAAGGCGGTGGCTCACTCTTCAGTGAATGTTTATGTCCTGTGGCTGGACCTCGATAGTCAGAAGCGAAATCCCCTGTTGCTGCAATGCGTTATGCTTCCGAGCGATATACTCCTCATCGTATGGGGTGGCCATCGATAAGGTCGAAGGGTTTGTCAAGCGACACTCCTCCTATGGCGGTGCGTAAGCACCGCTCGTTCGCCAGCACGATTGAGGACGAAAGCCACTGGAGAACTCGCGTTAATCAGTACCCGGTGGAATTAACCTCGTTCCACCAACCATCGATTCGGCCCCGAACTTCGACCATGATTCTTCTATGCGAACCTCCCGTCTCGTACGGGAGGCGAGAGCGCCCAATCAGGCCATCGGTCTATCCGCCGTGGCGGACAACCAGGGCCACCCGCGGGCTACTCTCGATGCGAACGATCTCTGGATACGGTGTCTGGGTCCGCAGCATCCAGTAGAGTCGTACCGCCAGTTGACGCGCGGCCGCTACCTTGGCCACGCCCTTCGGTTTGCGGTGGCAGCGGTGCAGATACGGCCGCCGCAAACTCTCGTCATAACGCACCGCGCTCTGCGCCGCTTCCACCAGCAACTGCCGCAAGAACCGGTTGCCTTGCTTGCTGATCCCGCCCAGCCGCTGCTTGCCGCCCGAGCTGTGCTCGCGCGGAATCAGTCCCAGATAGCTGGCCACCTGCTTGCCCCGCGGAAATCGCGAGGCCTCGCCGATGGTCACCGCAAACGCCAGCGCCGTGATCGGTCCCACCCCGGGCTGCGTCTTTAAAAGCAGCGCCATTTTGTCTCGCTGAGCGGTTTCTTCCGCGGCTCGATCCAAAGGCGCAATCTTACGATCCAGATACGCCAGCGTCTCCAGCAAGTCCTGGCGCCGGCACCCTGCCCAGCCCGGCATCGCCAGCTCGCGCAACGCGCGCTGTCCCGCTTCGCTCCACAGCTGACGCTTCTTCTGCATCCCACGATTCATCGCCAGGTGCTGCAGCCCGTTCTTCACCCGCGTCCGGATCTCCACCAGCTTGTGGCGATGGATCAGCAACTGCCGTATATCCCGCTGTTCCGGCGCTCGGCCGCCACAGCCGCGGAAACCGGTCCTCCAACAGCAGCCGCAGAATGTGCGCCGCATCCCGCTTGTCCGTCTTCTGTTTGCGCACATAGCTGGCCCGGATCTGCGCTGCATCGCCGATCCACACTTCGTGTCCCAGTCTCTGCAGCAGCTCCACGAACCACTGACTGTTGCCCGTGGCTTCCAATCCAATCCGCGACCGCACCGGCAACTGCCGATACCACCGCTCCGCCTCGCCGCTGCTGTGCTCCAGCTTTGTTCTCCGGTTTCGCCCGTCTCGCGTGTTGCACCAAGCCACTTGTTGCCAGCTGGGATGAAAATCACATCCTATAATCCACATCGAAGGCTCCTTCCTTCCCCAGCGTCTTTCGTCCTCAATCCACAAAAGACGTCTCGAGGATAGTTGCGAGCCTTCGACCTTATCCAATCAGGCTGGCACCCAGCCCGGCCAAGCAAGCCTCCATCTTGCCGAGTTCGACACCCCAATTTCCAGGTACGTAACCTCCTTTCTCTGCCTTCAGGTAACATCTGCCTGCATCGTCCAAGTACAAGTACGTGCGGGTGATCCCATGCTTGTACTGGTTGATCCCGTTGACTCGCCCCATGAACATGAATCCCACGCACCTGGTCGCGCCCAGCCGGTTTTCCAAAGGAGCCCAATTCGGTTCCACTTTCATCGCCTTTCACTGCTGCGGCTGGATCGCCGCCTGACTACTGGCCTAGGTATAGAGCTCGTTGATTTCGCTTCTTAACTGCATCAACTGGCGAAGCTCCTCCAGAGTCGGCACCCCGCCAGTGAAGCCGGCGGTACTGATACCGGTGCTTCGCGTCCCGGACGTCGTGCCCCCGTGGTCCGAAGATGGTTTCTGGACGACGATGTAAAAGCGAGTGTTGCCCGGCAGGGTCACCACGAGGTTCTGACTGAACGCCAGGCCGTTTAGCTCTTCCTGTCCTGCGGTCGCGACGTTGTCGGCCAGTCGCTCGCGCATCAGTGTGTTGGGCGAAATCAGGCCGCTGGAATCCTGTGGGGGCTTGGTCGCGGCTGCAGTGGCTGCAGTTGGCCTGCGCGCCATGCCGGTTCGCGAGGTCCGGTCGATATCTTCCGGCGTCAATTGGCCAGCCAGCGCGGGATCGGTGGAACGCACATCCGCACTCAGCATCGGAGTAGCCGCTTTGGTGGGATCGTTGTTCTCCTGTCCCGGTGTAACTTTGCGGCCCAGGCTTGCTTCGCCGCGTGGGTTCTCTCCCGGCAGCGCAAGCTTTTTTTCGGGTGGGAGAAAACCCCAAAGAAGAGCAATAGTAGCGCCACGCAAACTCCCACGAGCAGGAACAGCGACTTGCTCTTGTCGCGGCCGAGTTCCTGCCGGCTCTCCACCGGTTTCTGCTGACGTCGAGCTCTGTCGAAAGCCGCCCGGAAAGCTTCGCGCCAGTTTCCTGTGCCAGGCTCCTCCGGCGCGGACTCTTCGCTGGCTACTTCCGCCTCCGGACTTGGTGGGGCTGTGTCCAGTTTCTTGTTCGTTTCCTCAGTGGGCATGACTGGCTGCCTCCCGCAGTGTGCTGACTCCAAAACCGATGGGCGCCAACGCCGGTTTGTCTACCGCGCCGGACTCTGCCATTTGCAAGAACAACGTTTCCATTGACCGCTTGTACGGAGGACGCTCGAACAGCACCACGCCATCGGCGCGTTCTCCGGGTCCGATCCGCCGCCGGCTAAGGCGGAAATCGATCACCGCCAACTGCTCCGCCGTGGACCAGTGCTCGTGCTTGATCAGTTTTCCCGACTTGTCTTGGCCGCCTAGCTGGACCTGCGGTGACATCAACAGGATGGCGTGCTTGCTGGTGTTTACCACCGAGAACAGAACAATCACTTGTTGGCCGCCATCGAGGACCTCGCTGATGCCCGCCCGCAGGCGGTCACCCTTCACCTCGTCGCTCTCCGGATGTTCGCCATAAAGCACAGGCATGGGAGCCTGTTCCTGGCGCTCCAGCAGGCTGTCGAGAGAGTCTGGATTGGGTTGCGTTGGCCCTCTTTCCACCGGAGAGTTGACCGTAGTAACTGAGCTGAGGCGGGTAACAAGCCAGCACCTGTCACTGAGGGATTCGCAGCTGAAGAAATCACTGCAGTCTGCGCCTTCGATACGCTGGCGGTCTGTGCAACGAGTGCGAAAGGAACGGCGTCGGGCTCAACCAGAAAGCCACCGGATGGCTGGTATCGCAATAGGAAGTCAACCTTCCCCGAGTTCGGGCCTCCGCCACCGCTGATCAGGAGAAAGCTGATCTGGCGTCCTCTCGCAGTGGAAATAAGCAAGTTACTCTCGGCAGGCTCGTTGGTCAGGGCCTTGACGAACACCAGCTCTGGCTCATGTTCGGAATGCTCCACCTGAAACAGTGCCGGGTCTCCCACCACGACTGAGTTCACCGCCTCGGGCACCCGGATCGCGGTCACAAAGTGTGCTGCAAGTTCGATTGCGGTAATCTTGCTGTCCGCCGTAGCCGTCGCTCTTCGTTCGAACTCAGCACGACATAGGGAACAGTTGTGGCCTGAATCGTCCCCAGTTTGGGAACAGTAACCTGCCATGCGCTCAGGATCTCCAGTAGCAGGGCTTCGATGTTGTGGTCGACCTTGTCGAGTTCGTCGACTAGAAGTACGCACGGCTGGGTCTCGTAGCGCAGTGCGCGCAACAGTGGCCCCTCAGCAAAGAAGGCTAGCGAGTGCAGCCGGTTCCGTATCTGATCCCAGTCCTGGCCGAGGTTGGCGGCTTGAGTGTCCAGGAAGAGCTTCTGCAGCGCCTCGTCGAACTTGCCGATGACCTTCTCTTCGGTGATTCCCACATAGCATTGAAGACGCTCAACCACCGTATTAGCCGCTGCGGCCACTGCGTAGGCCAGCTCTGTCTTGCCACATCCTGGCGGACCTTCAACTAAGAGTGGCTTGCGCATGCGCGTCGCCAGATACACCACTTCCAGGGTGACTGGATCGATGATGTAGCGTGCTGCACGCAGCCTAGCGGCGAGTTCGCTTGCAGACGAGAACACGTGGGCTTCCTTTCGGCGTGAAAATTAACCCGAAAGCGTTCCTTTTGCATTTACTGATTTGTGGATTGTCCGGTGATCCGGCAGCCTTATACGTTGGTACGGTTTCACGTCGGAAGGGCGGGTTCGAGGCCGCGAACGCGTTTTCTGGGGTCTAAGGCCATGATTCTGTTCACCTGCCCTCTTATGGCAGGTAGAGCTGCGGCTCGAATCGGACCATGAAACTCAGAAGGCAGAGATCTATTTCACCAATCACACTTTGACTGGACACACGGATTTCTTCGGTCGTGACTTCGGAACCTGGCGACCATTACCAACCGTCCATTGCAGCTTCGCCTCCGAATATTTTTCACCAATCACACTTTGACTGGACGCAATTCTCGCTTCGCTCTCGATACCGAAATTCGCCAACCGTCGCCAGTTATCAATTGCCGTCCCGGCGCAAAATATTTTTCACCAATCGCACTTTGACTGGACACAACGGTCTCTTCGTTCTCGATAACGGAATGGGCGTACCGCTACCAATTCTCCATTGCCGCCCCGTCGCGAGATATTGTTCACCAATCACACTTTGACTGGACACAGACTTCTCTGCCTCTCGAACGCTACTATCGTTGGAGTTACATCTGATTAATTTCGGACATCGCGGCGCTTTTTGACACTAGGTCTCTGACCGCATAATCTGGTTTCTTTTGTAGCCGAACTTCATGCGTGCTTTTCTGCGGGTAAACCGCCAGTCGATGGTGACCCGGTTGCGGTTCATTCTCCGGTTCCAGGCTCTGGCTTCCGTCGCAGATCGCCAAGCCAGGGGATTCTGCGCTGGCCCAGGCACTGCCGGGAGAACAGGCTGATCTCAATCTCCGCCTGGTTCAGCCAACTGCCGTGTTTCGGCGTGTAGTGCACGGTGAACCGATTCCACAGCCAGCCTCCCGCCTTCTCGCCGAACCGCTCCACCAAGAGGCAGCACCTACTGACGTGTCGGTTGAAAGCGCGAAAGAGGCTGCTCACCGGCGCGATTGAATGTGGGCTATGTCGTTTCTGGAGCATCGTGGATATCTAGGCCTTGAACCGCTTGCCGTTCGAATCCTATTGACGATTCTTGCTTCGCCGATTGCAGCTCAGAACAATTCGCTCCAAGCATGGCCCGAGGTAGACACCTATGTCACCCTGAACTCCGATGTCCGTGTCTCGTTCTTCGCTGCTGCAACTCGGGAGGGTCGTGAGGGTACAAATGCCGAGATTGGGCCGAATATCGACTTTTACTTCAAGCCCCTGGTCAAGCTGACCAGGGGCACCGTGTTCGAGTTGGATCGGTCGAAGAGCAGGCTGGTGATGCTGAGAGCGGGATATCGATACATGCCCTCAACCAATGGGGCCACGGAGCATCGCGGCCTGTTGGAAGCAACCGCCCGCTATCCACTCCTCAGAGGCGTGTTGCTGTCGGACCGAAATCGGGTTGATTTCAGAATCATCGATGGTGAATTCGCATGGCGATATCGCAACCGAATTTCCGGAGAACGAGCGCTCGCCATACGTTCCTTCCACTTCATACCCTACCTCCGCGCGGAAGTCTATTACGACGGCAACGTTGGCAAATGGAGCAGGACGGCAGCAACGGTCGGTTGTATCTTTCCATTCAAGAGGCGGTATGAGCTCGAACCGTACTACGAACACCAGAACGACACGAGTAGCGCTCCGAATCGGCAGGTCAACGCCTTGGGACTCGTGCTTAGCATGTATTTCTAACGACAGTCATCGATGTGGATAGAACAGGTATATGGACATGCTGGAAATCGTAAAAAACATCGCAGCGGTTGCCGCGGAGTTCAGCGAACTCATTGCAGTGGTGGTAATTGTGATCGGAGCAGCTCAGGCTATTTCGTCTGCTCTCAAAGCGTTCGTCCGGACGAAGGCCAAAATCGAACCACTCGTCGTCTTCCGAGGCTTTGCGGGCTGGCTGGTCCTAGCGCTTGAGTTCTTGCTCGCTGCCGACATCCTGAAGAGCGCGATCAGCCCCACCTGGACCGAGATCGGGCAACTGGCGGCGATTGCCCTCATTCGAACGTTCCTAAATTACTCACTGGGACACGATCTTCGCCACACGCCCCAGACAAACGCCTGATCACAAGATCTCTTACATGGCACGAAATTGGGAAGAACGCCCGACACATCTACAGCCCCTGAACAAGTGGCCGTGCCAGCGGCGGCCACCCAAGAGCGGGTAATACCCTCCGTACTGCTGTGACCTGACCGAAGCTTGGTACCGATTGAATCAGAATTCAGACCACTGAAGCTGAGCTCCTGGCATCATCAGCGCCGGGGCGTCCGCCGCGCTCACGGGTGTGCCGTAAGTGTGCCGTACGCTTTGGTCCCACCTGAGCTAAAGTGCTTCGTTTCAATACCACATTCAAACGCTTCCGTGCGGGCTTCGTTATTCGTAAGTGATTGACAAATATGTGTGATGCTTCCGACTCGGCACCGCCTGCCTGGCCTACTCTTAATCAGTAGGTTGAAGGTTCGATTCCTTCCGCGCTCACCAACCTAACCCTTGTAGTTAGTGGTGCTTGGCAGCAACTCTCCAGCCTCGTCGGAATCGTGTTTTCGGCACTGTGCCCAAAATTGTGCCTACTCAGCGAACTTACTTCCCGTGTAGCCCTGACTCGGGAGAAATCGGTCCTGAGAGTTCTTGCGGGGTTGCGTCGTTTCTCGCTCATGCGAAGGCGACTTTTCACCAAATGACTAAGGGAAAGTAGCTCCGCCAACTGCCGAGTAGACGATCAACCGCCTACAACCTTGTGTCCCCCTCCCCGCAGAGCGGTTTCCGACCGACGTGATTGCCGTCGATTCGTGCCAACCGATGTTTGCCGGAGAAATACGCTCCTAGCATCCTTGGCCGGCATCTGCAAGACCTTCACAGTTTTCATAGGAGTCCGGTAACACCGGGTTTGTCTGAAAGAAGGCAGAGCCGGGGGCTTTCGATTGTGAGCCGCTTAAAGCAGCTGGCCGCGATCGCTAACGCGGCCCCGAAAGTTAGGGCCAGGCCGTCGGGAAGGCACTCCAGGATCGAAAGGCTTGAAGTTCTGTGCGGAACTGACCGCTGTGCTCGCAGAAAATAGGATACAAAACTCTGTAGCGCTTCTATACTTTCAGGCAGCAAAAGGATTCAGGGCCTGATTGCAGGCGCCAAATAGAAGCGGTTTTCGGATTGGGTCGGCCAGCGCTCCGACCCAGATCCTGAAAGGCAGGAGCATATGAAACGTGCTATTCGCATTGGCGCAATCGTCGTCGGAATCCTCATCGTTATCTTGCTGGTTCTGCCATTTCTGGTGGACGTAAATGCCTTCCGCCCGAAGCTGGAATCCGAATTCAGCACCGCCCTGGGACGGCAAGTGAGCGTTGGCAACCTGAGCCTTTCGATATTCTCGGGCAGCGTATCGGCCGACAACATTTCCATCGCCGACGATCCCGCGTTCAGCAAGAATCCGTTCGTAACCGCGAAATCGCTCAAAGTCGGGGTGAAGATCATGCCGCTGATTTTCTCCAAGACCCTCCACGTAACTGGCATAACACTTAATGAGCCGCAGATTACTCTGCTGCGCGGCGCCAACGGCACGTGGAATTTCTCCAGCATCGGCGGAAGCTCTGCATCGCCACCCAGCCCGCAGTCGCCGAAGACCGGCGGGTCGTCTAGCAACGCGCTGTCCGTTGACAAGCTGAACATCGACGATGGGCGCTTGCTCGTGGGAACGGCCAATTCGGCCGAGAAGCCCCAAGTCTACGACAAGGTAAGACTTGAAGCGACGAACTTTTCGCCGACGGCGCAATTCCCGTTCCATCTCTCAGCCGCATTGCCAGGCGGCGGTGAACTCACCCTGAGAGGCAAATGCGGCCCGATCAACGCCGGCAACGCTGGAGCGACTCCGTTCGAGGCCTCTCTGACCGTGCGCAAACTTGACTTGGCAGCGTCGGGATTCGTGGAAGCTTCGTCGGGAATTCAGGGTATGGCCGATTTCGATGGCGTGATTAACTCCAACGGCCAGCAAGCCAAAACCAGCGGCACCCTCAAGGCCGAAAAGTTGAAGCTGGCCGAGAAAGGCGCGCCCTCGAAACGCACGGTGGAACTAAAGTACTCCGTCGATCACAATCTGCAATCAGATACGGGTACGTTGACGCAGGGCGATGTCTCCATCGGCAAGGCTGTTGCGCACCTGACAGGTACCTACCAGATGCAGGGGGAAACCACCGCAGTCAATATGAAGCTCAATGGAAGCGACCTGCCCGTGGACGACCTTGAGGCCGCACTACCCGCAGTGGGCGTTGTTTTGCCGTCTGGGTCTCAACTGCAGGGTGGCTCATTGTCGGCCGATCTGGCCATCGCGGGGCCAACGGACAAACTGATCATCACCGGTCCGATCCGCCTGTCGAACTCGAAGCTCGCCGGATTTGATCTAGGATCGAAGCTTTCTGCGATCTCCGCACTATCGGGCAGGCAGACCGGAGGCAAGGACACCACCATCCAGAACTTCAGTACAACCGTGCGCGTGGCTCCCGAGGGCACGCAAGCAAACGCCATCAACCTGACCATTCCGGCGCTCGGGGTTGTGACCGGCGCCGGTACCGTGAGTCCAGCGGGTGCGCTCAACTTCAAGATGAACGCCAATCTCAGTGGCGGGTCGGCGGGCGGTGTCATCCAGAAGGCCGACCTCGGCGGCCAAGGTGGTGGTGTGCCCTTTGCTATCGAAGGGACGACTTCTGATCCGAAGTTTGTCCCGGACGTGAAAGGGATGGCGGGCAGCGCCGTCCAGCAAGCGATCTCCGGCAAGATGGGCGGAACCAAGGCGGCCAACCCAGCCAGTTCGCTCGGCGGCATGTTTGGCAAAAAGAAGCATTAAGCGGCCAGCCTTGGCGCGATTTGTCTTCTGCTGTCTGCTGTGTTTGTACTGCCGATCTCCATCGGCATGAGTTTGACGGTCTCGGAACGTGCTGCCAACTCGCCCGGACGAGTTCGTCCATCTGGCTGCTTTTTTCGTGGCCATGTCCCTCGCGCCATCCCGCACGGACGACTTCATCAACTAGCCGGTGGAAGTACAAATCAAACGCGTTGCCAAAGGCAAGTACGTGCTGCTGCCGATTACGGGACAGACACGCGGGCATGGGCATACGCTTCCGGCGATCTGGGGGTTATCTGGAAGAAGTGCTCAGCGAATCGCGGCCCTGGTCTATCTCAGTGGCACAATTGGTTAGGTCTACATTTGGCATCATCGGAACCCAGTGAGACATTTGCCTCCGCAATGCCCCGGCGCGTGTTGCACATGGTAGCGATTCTTAATCGGCACCTGGCGCGCGCATTGGTGCTCTCTTATGCAAGTTTGGGGCATACTGCCAAGGGAAATCCTGATTTACCCTTAAGATGATCAGTATGGAAACCACCATTGCCAACGAGAAACAACACATGGAAGGAGCTTACGAGCACTTCCTTGAACGATATCCCGAGTATGCCGAAACCGCTGTCTTAGACCGATTGCGTTCGACCGATTATCGCCGGTTGGACGAACGAGGTCAGGTCTACCTCGACTATACGGGTGGTTCTTTGTATGCGGAGTCACAACTGGAGCAACACCTTGCTCTGCTGCGATCCGGAGTTTTTGGCAATCCGCACTCGACCAACCCGACTTCAACGGCAATGACCGAGCACGTCGAACGTACGCGTCAATCGGTGCTCAACTATTTCGGAACGAGTGCGGCGGATTATGTTCTGGCCTTCACGCAAAATGCCTCCGGCGGGATCAAGCTGGTTGGCGAGTCATTCCCGTTTGCACCCGGAAGCCGTCTGCTGCTCACATTCGATAACCACAACTCCGTGAACGGTATTCGCGAATTCGCGCGGGCCAAAGGCGCCACCCTCGCCTACGCGCCACTGGTTGCCCCAACTCTCCGTCTCGATAGGAATCGTCTAGACGCCCTTCTGGATCAGGCCGATCCGGCCCGTGAAAATCTGTTCGCCTACCCGGCGCAATCGAATTTCTCCGGCGTTAAGCATCCCTTCGATCTGGTGGCAAAAGCGCAGGACAAGGGTTGGCGGGTACTGCTCGATGCGGCAGCCTACGTGCCTACCAATCGTCTGGACTTGAAAGTGTTGCATCCAGATTTCGTGGCTTTGTCCTTTTACAAGATGTTCGGTTATCCAACCGGTGTCGGCGCGTTGCTCATTCGGAGATCCACTTTTGCAAAACTGAAAAGGCCGTGGTTCGCAGGTGGAACGGTAAACTTTGCGTCGGTTCAGGGTGGCGCTCATGTGCTCGCACGGAGCGAAGCCGCTTTTGAAGATGGCACCCTGAATTACCTCTCCATCCCTGCCGTGGAAATCGGACTGCGCCACATTCAGGCAATCGGAATGGAGCTGATCACGCAACGCGTCCGCTGCCTGACCGGATGGGTCCTGGATGAGTTGTTAGCGCTGCAGCACGGCAACGGGCACCCTATGGTGCGCATTTACGGACCCACCACAACTGAAGCACGCGGTGGCACCGTCACGCTTAACCTCTACGACCCACATGGACATCTGCTGGACTATAGACGGGTCGAGGAATTAGCCGGCAAGGAAGGAATCTCATTGCGCAGCGGGTGCTTCTGCAATCCGGGCACGGGAGAAATCGCCGAGGGTCTGACTGAAGAGGATATGCGGGCGGCTTTCGCGTTGGGGGATGAGGTTAATCTGGCCAGTTTCATGCGCCTGATGCAAGAGCGCGGGCACAAGAGCGCGGGGGCAATTCGCGCTTCGATCGGCCTGGTCAGCAACTTTGCGGATGTGTGGCGATTCCTGCAATTTGTCGCCGGCCTCCGCGATCAGACGCGGCTTGCCATCGGAGCCGTGACCTTCGATATAGAATCGTGCCGAATCATTCGTGACGGAAGCTAAACACAGCGTCTTAAGTAATTGCGCATAATCGCCGCAGGGTAATGTTGCCACTTGCCCACTGTGCGAATTGCGCCTCGACGGAATCGGTGACCTCGCTGAGGAATGGGAAGTATCGGTTGTGTAAGCATTGCCGCCGGGTGAGCTTCCAAACCCGTTCGATCGGGTTGAGATCTGGGCTGTAAGGCGGCAGATAGTCGAGGACGAATCGGTTCGCATGTTCCTCCCGCCAGGTTCGATGTAGCCGGGCATGGTGATAGCGGGCATTGTCGGTGATCACGACCACCCGTCGCGATCCCGTGGTGCTGGCCCGGTAGAGGGCTTTTAGGAAGACAAAGAAGGTAGCACCGTTGAACTTGTCGGTCTCGCGATGAAAGACGAACTTGCCGTCGCGAAGCCGAACCGCACCAAAGTAGCCTACGCTGCGGCGAGTGGGATGATGGAGCAAAATCGGGTCCTTGGTCTCCGGCGGAATCCACATCTGGCA
Source organism: uncultured Acidobacteriaceae bacterium (assembly GCA_963833155.1). GTDB lineage: Bacteria > Acidobacteriota > Terriglobia > Terriglobales > Acidobacteriaceae > Bog-257. The sequence continues at coordinate 188,963 of CAWHWY010000005.1, read as the reverse complement.
GCGCGAACCATGTTGCTGAAAATGCACCTCGTCGGTTGCCCACAGATCCACCTGCGGATCTGCCATCAGGGCCTGGAGTTTTTTTTATGCGCCTTCTGGCGTTGCGGGTCCGCCTGCGCCACCATGGGGCGCGGCTTGCGTAAACGGAATCCCAATTGTCGAAATACTCTCTGACACTGGCGTACCCCCAAGGGGGCTCCATACTGTCGTTCGATCCATGCGGCCAAGGTCTTGCCGTCCCATAGATTGCCGGCCAGGCCGACCTCTCTCGGCGCCTTGCGAAGAACGGCATCTACCTCTCCCAGTTGCTTGCGGCTCAGCCGAGGGGGCCGACCAGGGCGTTCGCCTTCCTGCAAACCCGCCAACCCCGCCTCCTCGAAACGCCGCACCCAGTATTCGACCGAGCGGGAGGCATCGCCCAACAAGGCAGCGACTTCCGGGCAGGTCAAACCCTGCGCCACTAACAGCACGCCATGCAAGCGGTGATCATAGCGCGATTCTTCGGATCGTCGAATCTCATCCTGCAGCCCAAGAACCACCGTTGCGGAGTCAGCGATGCGAAGTGCTTTCATGTCCTCATGAAAGCACAATTACTCATTATGCGCAATTACTTATGTCGTTGTGTTTAGCATGACACCCGTCGCATGACCAGTGCCGGACCACCCGAACGGGCAGTGGCGACTACCTTTCTGGGCTTGCTGCTCATTGCGTTCTTGTATGCCGCTTCTGGCGCACACAGATACTTTTTGGCAATCAACACCAGCGGCTCCAAAGCCGGTTGGATAGGGCGGGGGAAGAATGCTGGATTGGAACTCTACATGAGAGATTGGCTTACGATTCCACTGCTTCTGATTGGCTATCTGGTGTTGGACACAGTGGCTGTTGCCCAAGTTGGGTGTACCAACCTGACGGACCAGCGTATGTGCCGTCGGGTCGCGACGGTACGATGCTGAAGAACAAGAAGCTGCAACTGCAAATCCGCCTTCAGGCGAATGCTAGGCCACAAAGATGAACGACCGCGTATTCAAACACACCGAAGCACACAAGCTCGAAGATCCCGAGCGGTTGAAATGGCTGCCGCCGGCGGAAGTCCTAGGTCATCTGCGGCTTGGGCCGGGCATGAAGGTGGCGGACATAGGGGCTGGCACCGGCTATTTCAGCATCCCCATCGCGCGCGCAGTGGGTGCATTGGGTCATGTATTTGCGGTCGATCTACAGCCGGAAATGCTGGACTTGCTGCACCGGAAACTTGAGCAGGCAAACGCACCGAGCAATGTTTCCTTGCATCAGGCTGCGGCGTCGCAACTCCCATTGCCTGACCGCAGCGTCCACATGATCTTGTACGCGAATATCTGGCACGAACTCGAGGACCTCGATGGTGTGTTTCGCGAGGCCCTGCGGATCTCCGTCTTAGGGGGAAAGATCGCCATCCTGGACTGGCGCGACGACTGTTCCCCACCGCCCGGTCCTCCGCAGGAGCACCGAATTTCGGACGGCTCCGTGATGTCATTCCTGAAGGCCAAAGGCTGCGGCGATCTGGCGCCCAAACATGTTGGCCGGTTTGGGTACCTGGTGACAGCCGAACTGAATTCCGTCAAGCCTTAGGCTGGTGCGGGGAAGCCTGTCTATTCCGCGTTCTGGCGAGGAGAACTCGGTTGATCCAACCACTTGCGCAGGGACGCGGCAGCCGTATGCCCGGAAGCACCTGCTCCTAAACACAGCGTCTTAAGTAATTGCGCATAATCGCCGCAGGGTAATGTTGCCACTTGCCCACTGTGCGAATTGCGCCTCGACGGAATCGGTGACCTCGCTGAGGAATGGGAAGTATCGGTTGTGTAAGCATTGCCGCCGGGTGAGCTTCCAAACCCGTTCGATCGGGTTGAGATCTGGGCTGTAAGGCGGCAGATAGTCGAGGACGAATCGGTTCGCATGTTCCTCCCGCCAGGTTCGATGTAGCCGGGCATGGTGATAGCGGGCATTGTCGGTGATCACGACCACCCGTCGCGATCCCGTGGTGCTGGCCCGGTAGAGGGCTTTTAGGAAGACAAAGAAGGTAGCACCGTTGAACTTGTCGGTCTCGCGATGAAAGACGAACTTGCCGTCGCGAAGCCGAACCGCACCAAAGTAGCCTACGCTGCGGCGAGTGGGATGATGGAGCAAAATCGGGTCCTTGGTCTCCGGCGGAATCCACATCTGGCAGCGCGAACCATGTTGCTGAAAATGCACCTCGTCGGTTGCCCACAGATCCACCTGCGGATCTGCCATCAGGGCCTGGAGTTTTTTTTATGCGCCTTCTGGCGTTGCGGGTCCGCCTGCGCCACCATGGGGCGCGGCTTGCGTAAACGGAATCCCAATTGTCGAAATACTCTCTGACACTGGCGTACCCCCAAGGGGGCTCCATACTGTCGTTCGATCCATGCGGCCAAGGTCTTGCCGTCCCATAGATTGCCGGCCAGGCCGACCTCTCTCGGCGCCTTGCGAAGAACGGCATCTACCTCTCCCAGTTGCTTGCGGCTCAGCCGAGGGGGCCGACCAGGGCGTTCGCCTTCCTGCAAACCCGCCAACCCCGCCTCCTCGAAACGCCGCACCCAGTATTCGACCGAGCGGGAGGCATCGCCCAACAAGGCAGCGACTTCCGGGCAGGTCAAACCCTGCGCCACTAACAGCACGCCATGCAAGCGGTGATCATAGCGCGATTCTTCGGATCGTCGAATCTCATCCTGCAGCCCAAGAACCACCGTTGCGGAGTCAGCGATGCGAAGTGCTTTCATGTCCTCATGAAAGCACAATTACTCATTATGCGCAATTACTTATGTCGTTGTGTTTAGAACGGCCACAAGTGTCATTACCTTCCCGGTTATGCGCGATTAGCGATTAATTAAACGGACATGGCGCCAGTTACAGGCAAGTTTTCTTCCCATAATGGGAAATCTGGCAAAAAGTCTGTAACACTTCATCATGATCCAGCGTTTGTTGATTAGGGCCTGAGATATCAGCGGGTTCGGGTGTCTCCGCCATTGAGCAGGGCTCGAAATAGTCGCGATACGGCGATGGGCAAAAAACTGACCAGGCGGGATTTCGTAAAGCTCTCATCGTTTGCCGGAACTGCGTTAGGTGCAGGCGCAACCAACGCCTATGCAGGTCCGAACCCGCCCGGCTGGCAAGGTACGCAACGGGTAGAACGCATCGCGACCAATTGCGAAAACTGTTTCTGGCGCTGCGGCACGGTAGCAGAAGTCAGAGACGGAAAGCTCGTCCGGGTCGCGGGCAATCCCGACCATCCGTTAACCAAGGGCCGTTTGTGCGCGCGGGGCAACGCCGGGCCTGAGCTCCTCTACGATCCGGATCGCCTGAAGTATCCCCAGGTCCGAATCGGACAACGCGGAGAAGGCAAGTTTCAGCGCGTGAGATGGGACCAGGCGCTCGACCTGTTCGCCCAACGACTCACCGACCTCAAGAGGAAGTATGGCCCCGAAAGCGTGGCCTTCTTTCCGCACGGTGTCGCCTCAGGATTCTTCAGTACTGTGATGAGAGCGTACGGCACTCCGAACAGCGCGGAGCCGGCCTTTGCGCAATGCCGAGGCCCACGGGAGGTGGCATACGCCCTGACCTTTGGCCAAGGCTTGGGATCTCCGGAACCGGTCGACTTGGAGGAGGCCAAGCTAATTGTTTTAATCGGCTCCCACATCGGGGAAAATATTTTCACCTCCCAAGTCGCCGCGTTTGCAGAAGGGCTCTCCCGCGGAGCAAAGCTGATTGTGGTTGACCCGCGTTTCTCCACCGCTGCAGCGAAAGCTGACTACTGGCTCCCCATCCGGCCCGGAACCGACACCGCGCTGCTGTTGGCGTGGATGAACGTCCTGATCAGCGAAGGGATCTACGACCGCGACTACATCGAGAAATACGCTCACGGATTCCTGGAGCTGGCAGCGCACGTGCGCGAGTTCACGCCGGAATGGGCCGAGCCGATCACGGAGATTTCCGCGAGTGTAATCCGGCAGACGGCCCGCGCCATGGGCGATGCCAAACCTGCTGTCGCGCTGCATCCCGGGCGGCATGTGACCTGGTACGGCAACGACACGCAGCGCGCTCGCGCCATGGCGATCCTCACTGCTCTTAACGGAAGTTGGGGACGGAAGGGTGGGATTTTCCTGCCGACTCCAATCAAAACGGGAAAGTTCGCGCTGCCACCGTTCCCCAAGAGCGAGCGTGGACGCGCCGATGGCGCCGGTACTCGCTACCCGCTGGCTTCCGAAGAGCAAGGACTTACCAATGGCCTGATTGAGGCCACGCTGAGCGGCCAACCGTATCCAATCAAAGCATGGGTGGTTTACGGTCAGAACGTGCTGCAGAGCATCCCGCAGCAGGAGAAGACGCTTAAGGCGATCGAACAGCTTGAATTCCTGGCGGTGGTCGACATCATGCCCATGAACCAAGTCAACTATGCCGACCTGGTCTTGCCGGAAGCCACGTTCCTGGAGCGTTACGATGCACCCGCTGTCGTCAGTTCGGCGAAGACCCCTTTCATCTCGATCCGTCAGCCTGCGGTCGAGCCGTTGTACGAGACCAAGCCGGGCTGGTGGATCGCCAAACAAATGGCCAGGAGATTGGGCCTGGAAGCCTACTTTCCGTGGGACACGCCCGAGCAACACCTGGCAACCTTGATCAAGCCGCTGGGGATCGACGCATCGATGCTGCGGATCCGGGGAGCAGTCGCATTCCCAGGCCGTCCCTACATCGAAGACCGTCTGCCCGAGGACGGTCCCCTGTTCCCAACTGAAAGCGGCAGGATTGAGCTCTATTCCTCCACCCTGAAGGAGCTGGGATTCGATCCGCTGCCACGCTTCACTCCGGTGACACATGCTCCCCTGGGCTATTTCCGCCTCATCTATGGACGATCGCCGGTTCATTCCTTTGCGCGAACCCAGAACAATGCCCGGCTGGATTCGCTGATGTCCGAGAATGAAGTGTGGATCAATACGGACGCTGCCAGGAGCTTGGGCTTCCACGAGGAGCAGAGGGTTGTGCTGGAGAATTCCGAAGGTGTACAAAGCCTGCCTGTGATGATCCGGCTCACCGAAGGCATCCGTCCCGACTGCGCTTACATGGTGCACGGCTTCGGGCACGAATCGCCGAAGTTGCGACGGGCCTATCACCGGGGCGCCTCCGACAACGAACTCATGACTCAAGTGCAGGTCGATCCCATCATGGGCGGCACTGGTATGCGAGTGAACTTTATTCGCGTGCTGAAGGAAGGTGCGTGATGGCGCGCTACGCCATGGTGATCGATCTCGAAAAGTGCGTGGGCTGCCAGGCATGTTCCGTGGCGTGCAGCGAGGAGTGGGAGGTCCCCATAGGGCACGCACGCACCCATGTGCGCAACACTGGAATCGTAGGCAAATTTCCCCACCTGACGTCAACCTTTCATGTCGCTCAGTGCAATCATTGCGACCACCCGCCGTGTGTACTTCCTTGTCCGACCGGCGCGACCTACCAGGCGGAGAATGGCATTGTAAAGGTGGACAAGAGCTTGTGCATAGGCTGCGGCTACTGTGTGGAAGCCTGCCCGTATGACGCCCGGTACATCAATCCCCGGACCAACAAGGTTGATAAGTGTGACTTCTGTTCGGCCCGCTTGGAGCGTGGCGAACAACCGGCATGCGTTACGACATGTATCGCCCATGCGAAATTTTTTGGGAACCTCGAGGACCCGCAGAGTTTCGTATTCGGCGCCGTGTATGAGAAACACGCCCGTCGACTGGAGAACTCTAACGCGGCGGTTGGTCCCAATGTCTATTATCTCGGAAAGCCCGAACACCTTGATCTGGTGTCTGCCAGGTTCGGGCCGCGCGCGCCCCGCCTGTTGCGGCCAGGGGAAGTCTGGCGGCGGATGCTGAAGCCGCTGGTTCTGGCGGCAGTGGGAATGACATTCCTGGGCCAGGCCGTGGCGTTTTTCTACCAGCTACGGACCGGCGAGAAAGACTTCGAGGAGTAGGTGGCAATGAGCGCTTCACCCATGTCTCATCTTCCGGCGCAGTTAAGTGTGGCCGAGATTGACGCGATGTCGCAGCGCCAGATCAAGAAGCACCATGTGGCCATCATCCTTTTGCACTGGTTCAATGCCATCGTGTGGCTGCTGGAGCTGGCCACGGGCGTGGCGCTGATCAGCTCGCCTTACTTCCGCTTCGCACCGCAGTGGTATATCCAGATGGTGCAGGACATCTTCGGAACGCGAGCCAATATGCTGCGCTTCCACATCGCTCTTGGCTTGGTGTGGGCGACGGTTTTCGTGGTATACGGCACGTTCGGGTTCAAAACTTACCTGCATAAGGAAGTGCTGCAGAAAGAAATCGCGCTCGACCGGGACGACGTGCGCTGGCTTTTCGTGCGGGTCGGAAACATTCTGCGGGACACCAAGAACGCTCTGCCGCCGCAGGGCGTATACAACGCCGGGCAGAAACTCTTCGCCATCATGGTGTACATGATGATTCCGCTGGTGATGATCACCGGCCTCATCATGAGCTTCCACTTGTTCAGCACCACGGTGGTGGCCTGGGCAGTGGTGATCCATTTCTTCGCCGTCGGCATGGTCGTCTCCGGCCTGATGATCCACGTCTATATGGGTGCCGTCTTCCCTGAAGAGAAGCCCGCATTTTTCTCGATGATCACGGGCACGGTCAACGAACTCTTTGCTTATCGTCATCATCACAAGTGGTGGAAGGAGGTAGCGATGGAACGGGCCGCCTTCGAACATGAAATGTCCACGGGCGCGGTGGAGCCGGAAGCGATTGCCGCGCAGCCCGCACCGGACGAGCGTGCCGCGGGCAACTGGCTGACACGTGCATTGTGCCAACATGGCTATTGGCCTCCTTACGCCGCCGGCTTCGGCCTCGGACTGACGCTGCTGGCGACGTTTATCGTCATGGGACAGGGCCTCGGAGCATCGAGCGCATTTACCCGCCTGGTTGCCTGGACGCTGGAGAAAATCTCACCGGCATATGCCGGCGACAGCCTCTACTGGAGCCGTTATCTTCAACCGGGGCAGTCAGCGCTCTATGACTTCATCGTCTTCGAGGTCGTGGGTGCGGCTATCGGCGGGTTCGTTTCCGGCTGGCTGTCGGGCCGTTTGAAGATCACGGTGGACAAGGGCCCACGCATCTCGAGGGCCACGCGCTACGCATTCGCGTTGGGCGGAGGCATCCTCACCGGCGCCGGTGCTCGGCTGGCGCGCGGCTGCACCAGTGGACTGGCGCTTTCGGGCGGGGCGGTGCTTTCGGCGGGCGCGTTCGTCTTCATGATGAGCGTCTTTGCCGCCGGATTTATCGGGGCCTACTTCGTGCGGAGGAACTGGTTATGAACGCACCCTACGTGGAAACATTTTCGACCATCAGCTTTGTTGTGGTGAGCTTGGTCCTGGGATTCTTCTTCGGGTTCTTTCTGGAGCGCGCGGGGTTCTCCAGCGCCCGCAAGCTGACCGACCAGTTCTACTTCAAGGACTTTGCCGTGCTGAAGGTGATGTTCACGGCCATCATCATCGCGATGTTGGGCATCGTCTACTTCTCGCTGCTGGGATGGTTGAACTTCGGCCAGGTTTACGTGCCCGAGACCTTTGTTTGGCCGCAACTGCTGGGCGGGATTCTGCTGGGAGCGGGTTTTATTCTTGGCGGCTACTGCCCCGGGACGTCGCTGGTGGCAGCGGCCATCGGCAAGATCGACGCCCTGCTGTTCATCGTGGGAATTCTCATCGGAACCTTCGGATTTGGCGCCGCTGTTCCGCGCTTTCAGAAATTCTATCTTTCGGGTGCGCTGGGCGCCCTCACCATTCCGCAGTGGCTCAACATCAATCCCGGAGTGGTGGCCTTCGCCGTCACGGTGATTGCGCTGGGAGCGTTCTGGGCGGCGGAAAAATGTGAAGGGAATTGGCGGTTGTTCGCCCGTACGTATGGCGACGAGGCGCAAGGAGGTCAGACGCATGAAGATTAACCTGGTTTTGACAGGCAAGACGATGGCAGCCTTGGCGCTGCTGTTGGTGGCGGTGGTTCTGGCCGTTGCTGGGACCATGTCGCATGGCGGTGGCGCCGGCGTCGATAGCGCCGCCGTCATGCAGTCCATCATCGACGAGAAAGACCACGTCACTCCGGCCGAGCTGGCGCACTGGGTCATCGAGAAGCGGCAGGACTACCAACTTATCGACCTGCGCCAGCCATGGCAGTATGACGATTACCACATTCCCACTGCAATCAATGTGCCCCTGTCGCAGTTCTTCCTGGAGAGCAACCTGAAGCATCTGGACCGCAGCAAGAAGATCGTCGTCTATGGACTCGGCGCCGGCCATGCCGCCGAAACACAGCTCCTGCTGAGCATGAAAGGTTACGACGCCTACTCTTTGCGGGAAGGAATCTCGGCGTGGTGGGACCTGGTGGTCACGCCCACCAGCCTGCGGTCAGAGACCGCCGACCCTGCCGGATACCAGCAAGCAAAGCAACTGCGGGAATACTTCTTCGGCGGCGCGTCTTCGCAACCGAAGAACACTGCAGTCCCGGCCGTCAATGCTCCAATCCTGCCGCCTGAGGCTCAGCCCGGGACGACCAAACCTGAGCAGAAGAAGCTGAAACTTGGCAAAGGATGTTCTTAAACGCAATTCGGAAAACTCTATCAGCTCCCGGACCCCAACTCCCGCAGTACGAGTTGTGTGAACTCGGGCGCGCGCGCCTCGATCTCCGGCGACAATTCCAGACCGACTTCCTGGAAAGATGCGATGGAAATTGCGAAAAGCACCACATCGACAGGATGGTCCAGCAAATAAAACGTATCGAGAAGGTCTTTAAGCCCGATGTCATGGGCGGTCAGCGTACGTGGGTAGTCTTTGGAAAAGCGCGGGGTAAGGCGGCGTATGGTACCGGCCGGATTGCCGTCCAGCGTAGCGTCAATCAGAATGATCTTGCGGGCACGCTGCATGGGATCCAGCAACAGAAAGCTGCCCGTGCCGCCGTCCAGAAGCTCCACTCCCGGCGGAACATCCAGTTTTTCCAGGTGACGCACCACATGAACACCTACGCCTTCGTCACCCATCAAAATGTTGCCTATGCCCAACACCAGCACATGGCCAGTGCCTTCAGTCATGGCCGCTGCGCCGCAGGAACTTCCAACCACCCACCATCGATGAAGTCGTCCCTCGGCCCTCGATGTAGTCGTGGTAGAAGACCAGGTAAACGTGCACGATCGCAAACAGGATGAAGAACCACATCATGGCGTGGTGCCATTGCCGGACCCGGAACTCGCCGCCCATCAGCGGCACAATCCAGCCGAACATCTTCGGCAGCAAAGCATTGCTCATGCTGGAGTAGAGGGCAAACCCCGTCGCCGACTGAAACAGAAACGCCAGAAACGACAGAAAGTAGATGAAACCGGCCAGCGAGTTATGACCCAGCGAGATGTCCCCGCGGAGCTTGGTCTGCAAGACGTCGACCTTCAGCACTTCGCCGATTTCCTCAACCTGGGCCCGCTTATAGGGGATGAAATTCGTCCAGCGCGCGAAGGCGTTGCCCACAAACCCCCAGTAGATCCGCACCAGGAACATGAAGAAGAAGACGAAGGCAGTCACGAAATGAGTGAATCGGACCGTGCCGAACCAATACTGCTGATAAGCCTCCGAGGCGTAGAAGATCGACTGCGGATTGCCAATCAGATACCCGGTGACGATTAACACCACCACGCAGAGGGCATTGAGCCAGTGATAGAACCTGACCGGCAGCTCCCATACATAGACTCTCTGATAAGTTGCAATGGATGCGTTGGCCATGTCTCGTCCTCAATAAAACTTAACCTGGTGAACGTGTTTGCCCTCGGGATCGTACAGGTGCACGGCACAGGCGATACACGGATCGAAGGAATGGATCGTTCGCAGGATTTCCAGCGGCTGCTCCGGATTGGCCAGCCGCGTGCCAATCAGAGACTCTTCATAGGCTGACCGCTGACCTTTGGGATCACGCGGCGATGCGTTCCAGGTGCTCGGCACAACGAGCTGGTAGTTGTCGATCTTCCCATCCTTGATCTTGATCCAATGCGCCAGCGCGCCACGTGGCGCCTCGCTAAGTCCAACCCCTTGTGCCGTAGCAGGCCACGTGGAAGGCTCCCATCGTTCGCGGGTGAAGGTGGAAAGCTCGCCGGTCTTTACTTGCGCGATCAGCTCATCGTAGAAGCCCTTCATCCAATGCACGACAAGACGGGTCTCCAGCCCGCGGGCGGCAGTTCGACCCAAGGTTGAAAACAGGGCGGTGACCGGCACGCCGAGCTGACCAAGAGCTTCGTTCACCACGTCCTTCACTTCCGTGCTTCCCTTGGCATAGGAGACCAACAGACGCGCCAGTGGCCCGACCTCCATAGGGTGGTCTTTCCAGCGTGGTGTTTTCAGCCATGAATATTTGGCTTCGACATTGAGCTGCTCATAGGGAGGCTTGGGTCCGGTGTAGTTGAATTCGGTTTCGCCGTCGAAGGGATGGAGCCCGCTTGCCTCTCCGCTTGAGTACGAGTACCAGGAATGCTCGATGTACTCCTTGATCTCTTCCGCGTCGCGGCCATTCACGGGATACACTTCGTTCAGGTTGCGATCGAGAATCGCTCCCCGGGCAAACTTGAAGTATTCCGGCTGGTTGTAGCCGCGAGTGGGCAAATCACCGTAGGCGAGATAGTTCTTCAGGCCGCCGCCAATCGCCGCCCAATCCTTGTAGAAGCCTGCGATTGCCATCAGGTCGGGCAAATAAACCTGTTCCACGAACGCGATTGCGCCGTTGATCAAGCTTCCGACGTAGTTCAAACGGTCCATGTTGATGGCATTCACTTCGTCGGGGTTGATCGAGCAAGGCACTCCACCGACCAGGTAATTCGGATGCGGGTTCTTGCCGCCGAAAATGGTGTGAATCTTGACGATTTCCTTCTGCCACTCCAGCGCTTCCAGATAATGCGTCACCGCCAGCAGGTTCACTTCGGGCGGCAGCTTGTAGGATGGATTTCCCCAATAGCCGTTGGCGAAGATACCCAGTTGCCCGGTCTCAACGAAGGCCTTCAGCTTCTGCTGCACCGCGGCGAAGTACTTTGGGCGAACTCTTCGGCCAGCTTGAGATGGAGGTGGCGATCTGCGCGGTTTTCTGCGGGTCAGCCGAAAGCGAGCTCACGACGTCCACCCAGTCCAGAGCGTGCAGGTGGTAGAAGTGGACGACGTGGTCCTGCACATACTGCGTGCAGAACATGAGATTGCGAATCAGTTCCGCATTCCTGGGGACAGAAATCCCCAACGCGTCTTCCACGGTACGGACGCTGGCCAGCGCGTGCACTGTGGTACAAACGCCGCAGGCGCGCTCGGTGAAGGCCCAGGCATCGCGAGGATCGCGACCCTTCAGGATCTTTTCGAAGCCACGCACCATGGTGCCGGCGCTGTAAGCATCCGTGATGGTGCCGTTTTCTACTACGGCCTCAATCCGAAGGTGCCCTTCGATGCGAGTAATAGGATCAACCACCATCCTTGCCATGCGATCACCTCACTGTCGGTCGTGCTGCGCTTAGTCTTGTCCTGCGGATGGTTCCTTGGTCTTGCTGTCGTCCGTGGTCCCCTGACGCTCTTCCTCGATCAGTTTGTGCTTGCGGATGTTAGTGGTGACGGCATGCGCCCCCACCCCGATAAGCGCGCCGATACCCAGGGTGGTGCCAATTGTGTCAGCGGTGCTTTCAATACCGAACCCTGGGAACGAGGCGAGATGCTGGTAGAAGGGTTCGTTGTCCCAGAAACCGGCCTCACTGCAGCCGATACAACCGTGTCCCGACTGGATCGGGTAGCTGACACCGCCATTCCACTTGGTTACCGAGCAAGCGTTGTAAGTCACGGGCCCGCGGCAGCCCATCTTGTACAGGCAATAGCCCTTGCGTGCCTTCTCGTCGTCCCACATCTCGACGAACAGCCCGGCGTCGTAGTAGGCACGCCGGTAACAGGTATCATGCACGCGTCGGGAATAGAACTCTTTCGGCCGGCCCTGGTTGTCCAATTCAGGTCCGCGGCCGAGCACCAGAACGTGCGTAACCACGCCGGTCATCACATCGGCAATCGGTGGACAGCCTGGAACGTTGATGACGGGCTTGTTGATCAGTTTGTGGACGGGAGTTGCACCCGTCGGATTCGGACTCGCCGATTGAATGCAGCCGTTGGACGCGCAACTGCCCCATGCGATCACCGCCGCCGCATCTTTTGCGCTCTCCTGCAGGATCTCATCCGCGGTTCGCCCGGCAATGCAGCAGTAAACGCCGTCGTTCTTGACCGGGACCGAGCCTTCCACCAGCAGGATGTATTGGCCGGGATATTTTTTGATCGTGTCGGTAAGACATTTCTCGGCCTGGAAGCCCGCCGCCGCCTGTAGCGTCTCGGTGTAATCGAGCGAGATCAGGTCGAGGAGCACGTCCGCAACGATGGGGTGCGAAGAGCGGATGAACGATTCGCTGCAGCAAGTGCACTCTTGAAAGTGCAGCCATACCACCGGAGGCCGCGGCTTCTTCTCGAAGGCTTGCACGACGGCGTTAAGCTGCGAGTTCGCAAGTCCGGCAGCTATCGCCGCATAGCTGCAAAACTGGAGGAATTCACGCCGCGAGTACCCTTTCGACTCCATGATCTGCCAAATGGAAGGAGCAGAAGGATTCATAAGGCCTCTTTTCTTGGAGCAATACGTTACGGGTCCCGAATTTCACGAAGGGCGCTTTCACTTGACCGGATACGTTCTGGGCGGCACGTACCACCCCACCACATCATGATGCTGACCCCGTATTCAGCCGGTTGTCCGATGAGGGCGCGTGCGAACCGCCAGACACCGCTCAATAGCGAGGTGGCTGTCATTGTTACCAGCGCTCCTCACCCAAGTCTGTGACGGCGGTCATAGGGCGATGTGACGAGACCGTCTTCAAGCTGTTGCCTTCACTTGTGCGGGTCGACGTTCACGGCCTCTAGAGTTACCGGACCTGCCGACGGCGGATCCTTAGCATCTGTGTGATGGGATCAGCCCCGTCGCTTGAGTCTATGAACGCTGTGCGACATACGCAGCGGCAGTAAGGTCGGCAGGTGGTGGATTGGGAGATCCGGCAGATCTGGCGCGTTGCGCTGACGGATCAACCTTCCGCAATTAGATTCTTGTCAACGCGAAGCGATTATGCGCTCATATCACGAAGAACGTCCAGTATCTCCGACTCTGTAAGAACACGGCTGGAGCGTTTTGCCAGATCCAGTATGGCCTTGACGATTTCGGGGGTACTCGGAAGACCTCGAGCGCCGAGATAGCAGACAACGTTGGAGGCGCCTGACATTGGACCCACTTCGATTTCCTGCGTCCGGCCAATCCATGCAGCCGGCACTCCCGAATAGACCCGGTCGGCCAGCCATGCGTCGCCTTTCTTCTGGGCTTTGATGACTGCGGAGGCATGAACTCCAGTGGCAGTACGGAAGGCGTCGCGCCCAACGATGGGCATATTAATCGGCATGGGGACTCCGGTGGCCGCCGAGACAGTTTGCACGTACTCCGGCAAGCGCGAAAGATCGTCGTCGCGCACGCCCAGGAGCTTGAGGTTGACCAGAAGCTGCTCGATTGGAGTGTTGCCCACGCGCTCGCCGATGCCAAGGGCTGTGCCATGGACCCGGGTGGCGCCGGCCTCGATGGCCGCCAGACTGTTCGCCAGATCTAAACCCCGGTCACGGTGACCGTGCCAGTCAATGCCGACTTCGGCCCCGAGTTCCTTGACCAGCGCTTTCACCCACGAGACAAGGTTCCACACACCTTGGGGAACCGCTGCGCCGCAGGTGTCGCACAGGCAAAGGCGTTTAGCTCCGACTTCCACCGCTGCGGTCAGCAGGACGCGCAGGTGCTCGGGAGAAGAGCGCACCGTGTCTTCCGTAACGTACATGACCTCCAGCCCTTCCCGGACGGCAAACCGAATGGCCTCGCGCGTGTGCCGGACAATATCCGACAGTTCCCATTCTTCGGCGTACTGGCGGATGGGGCTGCTGCCGATGAAGACGCAGGCTTCAATAGGCACGCCGGTCAGTTGAGTGACCTCCGCGATGGGTTGAATGTCCACCATCAGGGTTCGAGCGGCGCAATTGGCCCGGATGCGTAGCCGCTGGTCGGAGATCTCGCGGCACAGGCGCAGAACAGCGTCACGCTGGTGCACACCGGCGCCGGGAAGGCCAACATCGGCAGTCTCGATGCCCAAGCCTTCCATGAGGTGGAGCAATTCGACTTTTATATCCAGCGAAGGATCCTTGACGGATGGACTTTGCAGGCCGTCGCGCAGGGTCTCGTCGTCGAGCATGACGTGACTCTGATAATGCGCTCTTCGCGGGCCAGCTTCCGCCCAATCATGGATGAGTGTGCTTTCTTCGCCTGGGTTCATGGTGTCCTCCCCAGTCAGGACGAGGTATTGTGGGCCCGACCGAATTCATGGGCCCGCCGGACAAGGTCGTCCGCCCCTTTCTTATCGCCTCGGCTGCGGCGAATCATGGCGAGATGGAACAGGCTGCTCACCTCTCCTACGGCTTCATCGAGACTGCGCTGGAACTCGCGCTCTGCGGCTTCCGTTTCGCCGCGCCGCTCGTGAATCACGCCAATGTGGTAATGCGCCATCAAATACTCTGGCGTGAGTGCGATGGACTGTTTGAAATGGTTCCACGCTTCTTCCAACTGTCCGGCGTGAAACAAGGACACCGCCAACCGATAGTGAGCGGCGTTGTAGTTAGGGTCAAGCTCCAGGCAACGGCGAAAGGAGCGGATGGCTTCCGGCATGTTGCCGCGGTGGTACCAGGCAACGCCCAGATCGTAATGCGCCAATATAAAAGTGGGAGCGGCTGCCACCGCTTTCTGATAGCGCTCGATAGCCAGTTCGAGCGTGCCTTGATGGAAGTAGAATGTGCCCAACATGTGGTTGGCGAGCACATGGTTCGGGTCGGCTTGCAACAAGTGCTCCAGTAGCTGACGAGCTTCGCGGCTGTGGCCGTCTTTCTCTTCCACCAGTGCCAGCAGGAGCCTGTGATCGAGATAGGCATCGCGCAGAAATAGCCCGCATTCGGCACAGAATTTATCCTTCTCCGCAGCCGGCCGGCCGCAGCGAGAACAGCGCAGCGCGGGCTGCGGTTCGATGCTTTGTACAGCGGATGTCGTGGCCTTTCGAGCGGGTTTCTTTTTTTTCATGGCAAGCCTCATGTTGTCGGTAGCAAGCGGCTCCTCTAACTGCCGGCGAAGTCTTCCGGCCGGGTTGGATCCAGAGCGCACTCCAAGCAGAGTCTGCTGGAGGGTTTGAAACCTTGACTTCTGAAAAACCCCAAGAGGCCGAAGTCGTCCCAAGAAACTTCGGTCCGCAAGGTTGTGATTCGCAGCGCCCCCAGATTGAGGCGCAACTGTCGCATCAGCGCCTTGCCAATGTTTTTCCCGCGAATGCGAGGATCCACCGAAATGGCGTCGATGGAAGCTGAAGGCTCCACCACCCCGTATTCGCCGTAGTAAAGGGAGCCAATGACGAAGCCCACAACCCGGTTGTCCGCTTCCGCCACCAGGGAGATTTGCAGGTCTGCCTGGGTTATGCTGCGCTGGAGCATGAGCTCGAAGTAACGAGGACGGCGCCGCCCGCTCGCCGCAGCATCAATGCTCACTATCGAGTGCAAATCGTCCTGGCGCATGGTGCGCACCAGTACCGCGTCGGTCTCCAGCACACCTGCTTCTTCCATGCCGTCTGTTGCCATGGTTTTCCTCCCAACTCGTTCTACGCGCCGCCCCCTAGGAATTGGCCCGCGTCCACGCGCAGAATCTGGCCGGTGATACGGCTTGCACCCGGACCGCACAAAAAGAGCACTGCGGCAGCAACATCGGAAACTTCCAGCAGACTCCCCAGCACGCTTTCCGTTTCTGCGGCTTGGCGGACGGCCACTGGCAATGCTTCCGTTAGCGGTGTGCGCACCCAGCCCGGCTCGATCACGTTCACCAGAATTCCAAAGCGGCCTGTCTCGCGGGCGACACTTTTGGCCAAGCCCAGCAGCCCCGCTTTGCTGGCTGAGTAGGCCGAGGTACCAAACTTGCCTCGCGATCCGTTGATGGACCCGATCAAGACTACGCGGCCGCCCTGCCCCTGGCGCATCAGGGGAATGGTGTGCCGCAGCAGCAAGAAGGCGCCGCGCAAATTCACCGCCTGGGTCATGTCCCAATCCTCGACCGCAAGCTTCCAGACGACCGCCTCGCGGGAGATTCCTGCCGCGTGAATGGCCAGATCAAGCCGCCCATTCTGCTTAAACAACTGCTGCACGGCGGAACCTACGGAATCGTCGCTGCGCACATCGCAATGCAGCCAGGGGATGTTCTTGTCGGGCGGTGGCGAAAGGTCGAGAGAGGTTGCGATCGCACCAGCTTCTTGCAGACTGCGCACGATGGCGCCGCCGATTCCTCCCGAACCGCCGGTGACGACGGCATACTTACCTGCCAGTTCACGGACACCGCTCATGACGATACCTCCGCATGGCCGGCCAGCATGCGATGACGATAGGCTCCCCACAAAGCCGCCCCCAGCGCGCCGGCGTAGATGGAGTTGGGATGCGTGCGGATTTCCAGGTCCAGACCATCCTCCCGCGACTTTTCCTGCAAAGCTTGTGCCAGACCAGTATCTGCGGAGAGACCACCCGTAATTGCCACCTGGCCATGTACGTCAATCGCCCGCAGCAGCTTTGTGTAGCGGCCGGCCATGGAGAGATGAATACCCTTGAGAATGTCGGGGGTGGTGATTCCCCGGCTCACCATGTTGATCACATCGGTCTCCGCCAGAACGGCGCAGATGCTGCTGACCACTTGTGGATTGCTGGCGCGGCAAGACAGAGGTCCAACGTCCTCCAGGGCAATACCCAGGTAGCGCGCAACATTCTCCAGGAACTGGCCGGAGCCGGAAGCACATTGGCCAGTCATGCGGTAGCTGAGTACGCGGCTGCGCTCATCAATGCGCATGGCGCGCGCGTGCAAGGCCCCGACGTCAAGCACGGCGCGGACCTCCGGCATCAGGAAGATCGCACCCCGGGCATGGGTGGTCATGCCGTAAAAGTGTCCGCGGCGAAAATCCACCAACTCGCCTTCGCCGGTGCTGGCCACATAGCAAACCTCATCTGCAGACACGCCGGCGGCGCGGAGTGCCCCCTCGTACCCATCATTCACCACCCTGCGCAACTCGCGGCGGCGTATGCGCTCGGTGAGCAGGGTAAGAACCTCGGTTTCACCGCCATCGGTCGTGAGCAGCACCGCAATCTTCACTGCGCTGGAACCCACGTCGACGCCGGCAGTAATCTGCTCCTCCGCAGATCGAGTCCTCGACCGGATGGCGGTGGTTATCATGCGTTGGCCTCGGCGGCGCGCCGGGCAAACAAAGCTGCGCCCAGAGCGCCCGTATAAATCGAATCGGCGGAAATGTTCAGCGTCCGATCGCCATAATTCTCCTGCACCAGCTCGCGCAAAGCACACACGGCCGCCGGGTTGCGGGCCACCCCGCCGGTGAACGTGAACTCGTCACTGACGCCCCCGGAGCGCGCCAGCAGCGACATCGCACGCAAGATGATGGCCCGATGCAGCCCCGCCAGTATGTCCTCGCGGCTCTGGCCCAGGGAGAGCCTTTCCCGCAATTCGGCCCCGGCAAACACAGTGCACGTGCTGTTGATTTTCACCCGGCAGTGGCTCCTTTGCGCCAGCGGTCCCAGTTCATGCAGGCCCAGGTTCATTTCGTCTGCGATGTACCCGAGGTAACGTCCGCATCCGGCAGCGCAGCGGTCATTCATCTGAAAGCTGACAACGATTCCGTCGGCATCCACTTGGATCGCCTTGGTGTCCTGCCCCCCGATGTCCAGCACCGTCCGGGTTCCGGGAAACATGGCATGTGCGCCGAGTCCATGACAAAGAATCTCGCTGCGAATCTGCTCTTTGGGGAAAGGCAAGCGCTGGCGTCCATATCCTGTGCCCACGGTACCAGCCTCTACGATCTCCGCGTAGCAGGTCGCTTCCACCACCGCGCGCAGTCGCGAAGCCTTCTCTTGCACCGCCAAGGCAGCCGACGCCAGAGTAGGCTCCAGCGCACCGCGCAATTGGGTTTCGAAGCTACCCTGGGTAGTCGCGTTCTCCACCACAAGGATCGCGGCGTCGAACAACCCGCATAGCATGTCGAAGGCGATTCCGCGGGGATTGCTGTATTGTTCCGCCAGTTGCATATAATCGGCGGTCGCGAGATCGCGGAAAAAGTCGCTCTTCCGCACCGCCAATTCGCTGAAATGCAGCCCGGTTCGCTCAACCATTCCATCCACGATGCTTTCGACCGCAGCGTTTAACTCGGAGCGATGAGCGCTGTGGCGCGGATCGTCGGCGGCGCGGAGCAGCGCTTCCCGCAGCCGCGCGAGCTGATCGAGATGCTGGCGCAATCGGAAGTTTCGCTCCAGAGAGGAAAGAAAAGCTTTCTCAACCTGAGCCAAGGCCCGATCGCCGGTGATCGCCTGGCGGGTGAGCGTAAAACGGGTGCGGACCAGAGCTTCCTCGCGTACCACCTGGCAGGCGACATCGTAATTGCTGCGGCTGTTGGTGATGCCGCGGCCGATCACCTCACCGGCGTCGTTCAGGACGACTGCCTTGGTGGTAGTGGAGCCGAGATCAATGCCGACATAGGTCCGTAGAGCATTCATGCGTTCACGCTGGTGCGTCTCTGCTCAAGCATCTGCAAATAGCTCTCAATGCGGTTCTTGATGTTGGCGGCCGAGAAGTAGCGTGGGTCCACCAGGTCGCTTTCGATGAAGCCGCCGGGCACCCCGGTGCTCTGCTCGAGCTGGCGCAGCATCAGAAGCTGGCCCACGCTGAAGGAATTACAGCTCTTGATACTGTTGATCATGAAGCCGTCGGCGCGATACTCGCGAATGTATCGCTCCAGCAATGCCAGGCGAGTGGGCAGGCCGAGATTGGTGTAGCAGCCCAGGCAGTATTCCGCCATCGTCTCCAGCGGGCGTGTGGGATCGTGACGGAAGCCGCCGTCGTACAGCCCTCCAACTTTGGTGTAGCTGCTGGCCACAACCACAGCGCCTTCGTCGTAGAACATCTTCCAGAACTCACGGAAGCTGGTCCAATTGGGTGGACCTTCCATTACCAGGCGATAACGTTCCTTCTCCTGCGATCCCTCCGGGGTCAGCGGGCCCAAGCCTCCGCGCAGACGACCCTCCACCTCTTCGCGCAGGGCACGGTAGTACGACACGCCTTCACCGGTCCCGCGAAATGCAGTAAACATTGGCCCAATGTAATACACACCGCCGAAATAAGCGTCGATCGGCGAGGGTACGTGCTTGGCCGACTCCAACACCCACACCAAGTCATCTTCTGCCTGAGCCGATAGCCGCAGCATTTCGCGCAGACGATCCTCGTCGTAGCGAAGGCCGCTCACCTGTTCAAGTTTGGGAATCACTTCCGTGCGCAACTGCTGGACGATGTATTCGACATGATGAGGCAGAATGCGGCCTTCCGACTGGTAGGGAACGTGGAGCATGGCCACCGGGCAGTCGTACTCCTGGCGCAATAGTTCGAACCACTTCATAAACGTGAAGCAACCGGTATAAGAGAGCAGGAGCAAGTCAGGCGAAGGCAGCCTTTCGCCGGTGGGACCGATGTTGCCCTTTTTCAGCATGCCGATATCGCATTTCACGTAGGTGCAGACGTCTTCGCTGTGCCCATGCTTCTCCGCTTCCGCGATATAGTCGCCGGAGAGTTTCCGCATGCCGGACTGAAGTGCGTTGATTTCAGGAAGGACAGGAAGCAGATCGAAGGAGCGCAACAGTTCGGTAAGATTGCCAGGCACGAAGGTATAAACGACCTTGCGGCCCTCTTGCGGAGCCCGCGAGAGCGCGTTGTAATGGCCGGCGATCATTTGCTTTTGCAGGAGCATGCTGCGTTCCTTGTCGGCTTCAGCCGGGACGCGAGGGCGGGGGGATGCAGCAGTCATGCTTGGCTCCACAGGCGGATGGAATCGGAGAAGGTGCCTGCCTGCTCACGGATGACGGCGAACTGGCCGGTATCTTCAGCGTACTTGAACTGCGTGTGAGGAATGCCTTCGCGGTCGAGCCTCGTGATGAGCATGGGCTGCTCCAGCAGGGCGGGATCGCAAAAACTGGGCGCGCAAAAGATGACCCCCTCTGCACGATTGCGCCGGACCGATTCTACGAGTGCACCTCCGTGTTGCCCTCCGGGCAGGTAGCGTGCGGCAGTCTCGGCGCTCTGGGTAAGGAAGGCCTCAACCAGAGCTTGTAATGGATCGCCAGCGCACGAGATCTCACCCATGATCCATCTGAGCCCCAGAAGCAGGTCGTCATCCACGACCCAACATCCTGCGCGTTCCAGGGTAAGCAACAGGCCCAGTGGCGGCTGCTCGCAGAACATTCCCACCAGCACCACCCGGCTCTGGTCACGATCGCGGCGGTCAGTTTCCAGAGGCGCCAGCCGCAGGTATTCCCGCAGCAGGGCGGTGTGATCTTCGGGCGGAAGGACGTTTCCCGCTCGCAACAACACATACACTTCAGAGGTCGGATGGACCCAAGGCTGACGGCTGCGGGCACGATATAGCTCGCAAATGGTGGAGCGGTTTTCGTTGTATACGGCGATGCTCTGCCGCAAGGCCTCGTCTTCGATCGGACGGCCGCTGAGGCGGCCAAAGTCCTCGCGCAGCGTATCCAGTTCACGGCGCCAGTAAACGCCCCCTGCCTCGGGCTCAAAATTCTGTGGCAAATCCACGTAGCGGACGTAGCGTTCTGGAAACAGCATGGCCCACATGCCTGACAAGTTGCGGATCACATCGCAGATGGAGGGAAACAACATGCCATCCAGCACGTCGAGCCGGCGGCTGAGAGCGAGTTCAATGGTGCTGCGGGGAATATGGCAGATGTAGCTCTGGAAGTAGGCATCGCCGCGTATGATCTCCAATCGCTCGCCAGCGCCCACAATGCCGACCGGTAACATCCCGGCGGCATGGATCAACTCACGCGGAACATAGATGGGCATGTGCCCGATTGCTCTGCGCCCGGCGCCGGCTTCCTTCCAGGCGCGCACTGCCGTCAGCTCGAGGTCGTCGTTCAACTCCTGGGCCCGCTGGATCAGGTTGGCAAGTTCCGGGCTCACGCGATAGCTCCGGACTGGCGCCAGCGTGGCGGCCGCTTGTCAACAAAGGCCCGGATTCCCTCGGTCGCATCGGGTTCGCTCATAAGGTCCTGCAAGTAGAGCTGCTCCAGTATTGGTAAGTCATGCTTTAGCGCATGCACCAGTGGACGACGCACGGCCCATGCCGCACAGCGCAAAGCGGAAGGCGAGCGAGGGAGAAAATCGGCAGCCAGCCACTCCGCGAGCACCGGCTCCAGTTGACCAGCACCCGCGGTGCGGGCCACCAGTCCAATTGCCGCGGCCGCCGCTCCGTTCACACTGGCGCCGGTCAATACCAGGCTCGCAGCCGGTCCAGTGCCTATGCGCAACGGCAGCAGCGCAGAGGCTGCGGGAGGAAAAACTCCAAGCTGGATTTCCGGGCAGGCGAGCTGCGCGGTCTCTTCTGCCAGGATCAGATCGCAGGCCAGCGCCAGTTCGAGACCGCCCCCCAAACACTGTCCCCGCACCGCAGCAATCGTAGGCGCGGGCGCTTCCGCGATTCGCCGTAGCAGTGCGTGAAGCCGGGCGAGCGTCACGGAAATCTGCTCCGGGAGATGCTCCTGAACACTTGCCCCAAAACTAAAATGTGGGCCTTCGCCCGTGAGCACGATGGCCTTGAGGTCCCGCCGAGCTGCGAGGCCATCGAACGCCAACTCCAACTCAGCCATCATCGCCTGATCAACGATATTGGCCTTGGGAGCGGCAAGAACGACGCGGGCGACTTGACCTTCGTGTTCAGATTCCACACCGATTTTCATAAGCACTCAGTCTTTCGCGGCGCCTGCCACCTGCGCCGTCCACGGGGCAATCTCTTGAATTAGTTCGTCGCTCCACGGCACACCCTCGGCCAGACGCCGGCGCAACAGAATGAAATCCACCTCCCGCTGCTCCTTGCTCCCGTAATGGAAGGCACGAAAACCGGCGCGGGCCTCGGTCATCATGTTGAGCGCCAGCCAGGCACGATTGGTTTCGCGGTTGCGATCCCAGTGTTCCAGCTTGTGTTTGCGCAGGCTCTCAATTGTCTTGATCAGGCAATCGGGCATGGTGTACAGCAGGTCGGTGCACAACCCATCTACGGCCTCATCAAGAAGGGTCAGATCTACGGAACCTTTGGCCAGTAGCGATTTGCCTTTTTCGCGTTGGGCTCCGGTTTTAGCCTCGCCGATCAACAGCCGCCCATATTCATCGAGAACACGATCGGTGACAACTAATGGATTCGGTACCCATTGCCCGTCTACCTTGAGCGCCGGGACAATCTGGGTCAGACCTCCAAGCCAGTAGAAGCGGTGTGCACTCCACGGCTGACACAGCGTGCCGCTGACCATGGCCCGCTCCATGCCCACAAATACCGGCAGGAAATCGGTCGATCCCCCGTCTGGCGCCGACCCGTGCCGTGGGCCGGCCTGGCTGAAAACCGCCAGGTCGCTGGCGACGGAAAAATCACACGCCATGCCCACCTCCTGACCTCCTCCGACACGCATTCCATTCACCCGGCAGATCACCGGCTTGTCGCATTGCAGGACCGCCGTCACCATGTCGTTGAACAGGCGCATGTACTGGCGATACTCTCCAGGATTGCCCGCGTAAACCTCCGCGTACTCACGGGTGTTCCCCCCGGTGCAGAAAGCGCGTGAGCCGGCGCCAGTCAGAACCACAGCCACTGCCGCCCGATCGTTGCTGGCGGCACGCAGCGCCAGAATGATCTCTTTCACCATGTCGGTGGTGTAGCTGTTGAGTTCGGATGGATTATTCAGTGTGATCCAGATGTTGTGCAGGCCTTGAACTGCCGCGCCCGAACGGTCCTTTACCGGCCTTTGCTCTACCAGGGTGAAACGCTTGGGAAACGAATCCACTAAGTTGTGGTCATGCACGATCGTGTCTCCTTTACTGCGGGCCCTCGTGATTTGGGACCAGAATCACGCGCTTTCGAATTTCGTGGCGGGCCACCGCCTCCAACAGTCCAGGGGCCTCGTCCAGCGGGTGTCGTTCCACGTAAGGTCCGAGCACCACGCTGCCGTCCAACACCCGAGCGAGCGCAGCCGGGTACTGTTCCGGTGGGCAACCCCAGTTGCCACGTGCTGTGGCGTCAAAAGCCATGAGATTGGAGAGCCGCAGCTCCACTTTCTTGGGCGTGAAGCCGACTACGGCCAGGTACCCTCCGTAATCGAGCAGGCCGAACGCAATGGTTTGTCCTGCCGGCGTGCCACTGGTCTCGAAGATTTTTAGCCCGATGCCTCTGCGCCCGGACTGTTTGACGAAGGAACGCACCGCGGATTTCAGCTCTTTCTCATTGGTGGAACTGGCGTCCAAGGTTAGCGAAGCGCCGTGCTGGGCCGCCAAGTCAAGCCTGGCTGGGTCAACGTCGATGGCTACAACCGAAGCACCTAGCGCGGCAGCGATCTGCACGCCGAATCCGCCCACCCCTCCGACACCAACAAATACAGCCACGTCATCCGCTCTTAAGCCAGACCGTCGAATCGCCTCGAACGGGGTGGTGACCGCATCGGCTACGACAGACAGCAGATCGAGGCCGATGCCAGGCGGCAGCTCTTCGGGAACTGGACAGAGCCCGCGGGCGGGAACGCGGACGTGAGTCGCAAAACCTCCATCCCCGTCGTTGCCGGGCATGAACTGCTGCCGACAGATAGTCGACTGACCGGCCCGGCACGGGCTACAGTCGCCGCAGGGGATCACAGCAGGAACGATTACGCTGCGGCCTTCCCATTCCGTGGCGCGCTCGCCTGCCGCCACAATGCGGCCCGAGATTTCGTGTCCGAGGGTGAGTGGTAATGGGGCGCGCGTGGGTACACCATCGAACGCGAAGCCGACATCGGTGTGGCAAACTCCGCAGCCGGCAACCTCTACTACCACCTCGTCTGCCCGCGGCTCAAGAGCGGGAAATTCGTACCTCTCCAGACGTCGAGCAGGAGCCGTCAGACGGTAGCCGTAGCCGCCTCGCGTGGACAACAAACAGGAAATCCCCCGCCCCAGAATCGCCTCACACAGCGAGGCTCAGGGCGTTGCTACCATATCGTGCCGCAACCCAGAACTCTGTGATCTAAGTCACTAGGGTGAGTGAGGATTAAGGGACAGGTCATGAGCGTAGGGTCGGGTCGGGGCAGGGCGGCCCCGACGTTGCGATGGGCCAACTACGGTACCCTCTTATCCCAGCTAGTCACAGCTGATGGTGATCGGCATCACTGCCGAGCGTGAGCCGTGAATGTTACTTTCCCGCCACCTTCAACAGAGGTGACCGTTCGTTTCGAAGCTGCTGCCTTCGTTCTCTTCGATGCGGCAGCGAGGGGCCCAAGAAGCATCAGAGCGAATCGAGGGAGATGCATGAGATCCCGGTGGCAGAAAATAACATTGATTGTTGCAAGTACTGTAGCTCTGCTCTTCCTGTTCGGCATTCTCGTCTGGCAGCGGCGCGATTCACCCGAACGATGGAACACCTTTCTGGTCGGCGACCCACGCATTGGCGCACAAACCTTCCAGCAAAAGGGGTGCGGCCAGTGCCATTCCGTTCTCGGCGCTGGGGAAGCAAAGCTGGCCCCCGACCTGGGTTTGCGGGGGGCGGCAGGATCCAGCATGAACGAATTAGTCACCCAGATGTGGAATCACGCGCCACGCATGTGGGAACAATTAAAGATCAGCAATGTGAGTTTCCCCCAGTTTACGCCGGAAGAAATGGCAAACTTATTTGCCTACCTCTATATCACCTGCTACGACGACGAATCGGGAGACCGGGCTCACGGGGAGCTCCTGTTCACACAGAAAGGGTGCATCCGCTGCCATTCGATCGGCGAAAACGTGGGAGGCAGTGTCGGGCCTAATCTGGCGGAAATAGGTCCTGTGGTTACGCCAATTTTTTGGTCACAAACAATGTGGAACCACGCGCCGGCGATGGAAGCCCACATGCGCGAACTCAACATCGCTTGGCCCCGATTTGAGGGAGAGCAGATGAACGATTTGTTGGCCTTTGTGCGCTACGCCCGAGGGGGCCCCGAGCGGGAGTTCGACCTACTTCCAGCGAACCCGCGCCGAGGCTGGACTTTATTCCGCGAAAAGGGATGCATCTCCTGTCATGCCGTTCGCGGCAAAGGAGGAACCGTAGGCCCGGACCTCGGATCGGATCGCCAGTTGCCCCGCACCGTGACCCAGATGGCAGGCCGGATGTGGAATCACTCTCCGGAGATGTGGGCAGCTATGAAGGCAAAGGGCATCGAGCGCCCCACTTTTGAAGGACAAGAAATGGCCGATCTGATCGCATTCCTTTATAGCGTGCGCTATTTCGAGCTCGGAGGCTCACCCATCATCGGGCAGCAGGTGTTCGATGAACGTAAGTGCGGCCAGTGTCACGGAAGCGACGCGCTGGGGGGAAAAATCGGCCCTACCCTGAGAAAGGTCGGCAAGGTCTATACCCCGGTGAACTTCGCCCTGGCTCTTTGGTCTCACGGGCCCCGCATGTACGCGAAGGCCGAGGCGCTGGGTCTGGGCTGGCCTACTTTGAACGAGGGCGACCTCAGCCACTTGTTGGCTTTCTTGAACAGCCCCCCGGTCGAGGATAAGAGATGAATGGCGATTGTCATCAACGCGCTGATCGGCTGGAGGATGTCCCTCAGCTTAGCGCCAGAAATTCCGTGCTGCGCAAGGGCTTGGCCTCCGGATCGCCGTTTCGATGACCTCTGCGGTTGGTTTGACTTCCAACACCATTCGATGCTGGTGGATCTCCGCGATGAGCTTTTGACCAACGAATCGGACTGACATCTCTGTGGGTTGCAGCGCAGATCGATGACGACGCGAGCAATTTGGGCGAAGCACAAATCACAGCTGATGGTGACTGGCATC
Source organism: uncultured Acidobacteriaceae bacterium (assembly GCA_963833155.1). Taxonomy (GTDB): domain Bacteria; phylum Acidobacteriota; class Terriglobia; order Terriglobales; family Acidobacteriaceae; genus Bog-257. The sequence continues at coordinate 162,906 of CAWHWY010000005.1, read as the reverse complement.
ACTGTCTCATGTGAATCGCGGGTGTTACCTTGCCGCCACCTTCAACAAAGGTGAACGTTCGTTCGAAGGTGCTGCCTTCCTTATCTTGGATACGGCAGCGGGAAGCCGTCCGCGCGGCAAGGGCACGATGCCGTCGTACGGTAAAAGCCTCACACCAGAGCAGGCAGCAGGGCTGGTGAAATATATACGCGAACTCGGCAAATAGGAGGAGGTCCCGATGTCCACGGCACCCGGAGTAAAGGCCACGGCTCCTCAGTCAAGATCTGCGGACGTGGGACGGCGCCGTTTTGTAAATATTTTACTGGGAACGGGTTTGCTGGCCTCAGCCGTCTCGTTCCTCTACCCCATCCTGCGCTATCTGGTACCCCCCAAGCTTCCGGACTTGGGCGGCGACGCTGTCCTCGCGGCGCGCGTCTCGGAGATGAAGCCGAACACGGCGAAAACCTTTCGCTTTGGTACCCGTCCCGGGTTGCTGGTCCAGACTGCGTCGAGCGAATATCGCGCAATGTCGGCGACCTGCACCCACCTGGGCTGCACGGTGCAGTACCGTCCCGATCTGCGCGAGATCTGGTGCGCTTGCCACAACGGCATGTACGACCTGAACGGTCGCAACATCTCGGGGCCGCCGCCGCGTCCGCTGGAGGCGTTCGAGGTCCAAGTCCGGGGCGACGACATCTTCGTGCGGCGTAAGCAGGAGGCCTAATGTCGAGCCCGGTTACGAGTGTTCGCGATTGGTTCGACGAACGCTTCCCTCTGGACGACCTCAAGGCACTGGCGCAAAAAAAGAAAGTGCCGGTACACCGTTACTCGTACTGGTATTTTCTGGGCGGCATGACGCTGTTCCTATTTGGGGTGCAGGTCGTCACGGGAGCGTTGTTGTTAATGTACTACCGTCCGGGAGCCGACGAAGCTTTCGAGAGCGTGCAGTTCATCATGACCCAGGTGCAGTTCGGATGGCTTGTCCGGTCGGTGCACTCGTGGTCGGCGAATCTGTTGGTCTTCATGGCGTTCGCCCACCTCTTCAGCGTCCTCTTTCTGCGGTCTTACCGAAAGCCGCGCGAGTTGACGTGGGTGAGCGGGATACTGCTGCTGTTCCTGATGCTGGGGTTTGGGTTCAGCGGATACCTGCTGCCGTGGAACACGCTGTCGTACTTCGCAACGAAGGTGGGCACCGAAATTCCGGCACAGATCCCGATCATCGGCCGTCCCGTTCTGCTGTTTCTGCGCGGTGGCGAAGACATTACCGGCAGCACCCTGACACGGCTATACGGTTTTCACGTCGCGATATTACCGGCATTGGCGACCTTGCTGATCGGCGTGCATCTGGCCCTGATTCAATGGTTCGGCATGAGCGTGCCAACCGGCGTTGAGGAGCCTTGGCAAGTTCATCCCGAGGAGAAGAGGGAAATCCCCTTCTTCCCCAATTTTCTGTTGCGTGAATTGATGGCTTGGTACGTGGCGTTGGGCCTGCTGGGCGCACTGGCGGCGCTGTTTCCTTGGAGCCTCGGCGTGAAGGCCGACCCATTTGCCTCAGCTCCGGCGGGCATCAAGCCAGAGTGGTACTTCCTTTTTATGTTCCAGACGCTAAAACTGATTCCCGCGAAGGTCCTCGGCATGGACGGCGAGATGCTGGGCATTCTCGCGTTTGGGTTGATCGGCGCCGCGGCACTGCTCCTGCCTTTCCTCGACCATGAAAAGCCGTTCAACACGCGGCGTTGGATCACCGGGTTGGCTTGTGCCTTTCTCGGTTATATGGCCGTTATGACCGTCTACGGCTGGGTGGCGAAATGAGGCTGCATGGTTAAGGTTCGCGATTCGGTGGCATGCAGGCGAGGGGTCGCAGTCGTTGTGGCTGCGTGGCTGATTTGCAGCGGGTTAATAGCTTTCGCGCAGACAAAGAACTCCTGCCTCGATTGCCATTCCAATTTGCCGGAGCCGCTGGGGGTCAGCGTGGAGACTTACGGTCAAAATGTCCACGCGCAGAAGGGGCTCACATGTGCGGCGTGCCACGGTGGCGACGCCAACAGTGACGATCCTGAAAAGGCGATGAGCCGGGCGGCCGGATGGAAGGGCAAGATCGAGCGTAAGGAGATTCCAGAACTTTGCGCCTCGTGTCACGCCGATGCCGAGCGGATGAAGAAGTACAACCCCAGCCTGCGCGTCGATCAGTTCCAGCAATACAAGACCAGCGTGCACGGAATGAAGTGGGCCAAGGGCGACAGTAAGGTCGCGGTGTGCACCGATTGCCACGGCGTACATGACTTGCGCGCCCCGACCGATCCGCGCGCGAAAGTGCACCCCATCAACGTCGCGAGCACGTGCTCGCGTTGTCATGCCGATGCCGAGTACATGAAGCCTTACGGCATCAAGACGGACCAGTTCGCAAATTACGAGCAGAGCGTACACCATGACGCCATGGTGGTGCGAGGCGACCTGAGTGCGCCCACCTGCACCACGTGCCATGGCAACCACGGAGCGACACCACCGGGGGTTGCCAATGTGACGAATGTCTGCGCGAACTGCCACGTCTTCCAGGCACAGTTGTTCGAGACGAGTCCGCACAAGGACTCGTTCGCCGCGATGGGTTTTCCGGGTTGCGTCACCTGCCACAGTAATCATGCAATCAAGCATCCCACCGACGAAATGATCGGTAACGGCCCGAAAGCCGTGTGCATGAAATGTCACACCGAGGGGGATGCCGGCTCTGTGCAGGCAGAGACTATGCACGCTCAACTGACGAACCTGGCATCGGCAATTGATGCCTCGGAGGCGCTACTAGGGCGGGCCGAACGGCAAGGCATGGAAGTCAGCCAGCCCAAGCTGCAGGAGGCACAAGCGCGCGATGCACTGTTGAAGGCGCGTGTCGCGGTGCACGCCTTCCGCGACAGCGAACTGAAACGGGACACCGACGCCGGACTTGTCGTGACGCGCCAGACCTACGCTGCTGGGGAGAAGGCGATGCAGGAATGGAGGTTCCGGCGCGTCGGGCTCGGGTTATCGCTGGTGACGATCGCCCTCATGCTGGTGGGGCTTGGACTCTATATCAGGAACTTGGAACGGAAGTAAGGCGCTTCACCTTCATCGGTCCTCGACAGCCCTGTGGGTGGGCTGGAACGCGGTTGGCTTGCACTTCACAGGCTGGGTGTGAGAAGAGGAGTCTTGTGTATGGCAATCCTGAGTGGACGCAAACAGCTGCTCTTTTGGATTCCTGCGGCATTGATTGCTGTGGCGTTAATGGTCGCGGTATTCATCCAGATCCGACGGCCGCCCACTAACCGCCGCGCATTCTATATCGTTGGCGTACCCGAGAAAGGCGCCGCGCTGTTTTTTGGTGACAAGCAATGTGGCATTTGCCATTCCATCAATGGATCAGGCGGGCAAGTCGCCCCGGATCTCTCCGGAAAGCACCCCGGTACTCCCGCAATGGGGTGGCTGGTGACGGTATTGTGGAACCATGGACCCGGCATGTGGCGGCAAATCCGCCAAAAAAACCAGCCGTATCCCCGGTTGAACTCGCAAGAAATGGCGGACATTCTTTCCTTCTTGTACCAGGCAAGCAGCATTGATCGCGCCGGGGACCCAAGCGCAGGCCAGCGGGTATTCAACGAGAAGGGCTGTGTCCACTGCCATTCGGTGGGCGGGACGGGCGGCAAAGCAGCGCCCGAGTTGTCGGGGATTGCCGCCGGCGGCGACTCGAACGCCTGGACAGGCGCCATGCTCAACCACGCCGGATCGATGATTGCTCCTATTACCAGCACCCTAGGGCAATGGCCCCGGTTCACCGGTAATGAGATGAACGATCTGATCGCGTATGTGCGCACCAGCGCTCCCCAGACAACGACGAACACACGCGAAATATCCGGCAATGCAGAACGGGGTTGGGGAGTGTTCCAAAGCCGATGCATACAGTGCCATTCCGTGCGCGGACAAGGTGGCACACTGGGCCCAGAACTGGGGCCGGAGCACGAACTTCCCCTCACGACGGCGCGGTTTGCAAGCGTTATGTGGAACCATGCACCAGCGATGCTGCGTCAGGGCCACGAAAATGGGATTCCTCCGCCCGTTCTTCAGGGCAAAGAGATGGCAGACTTGCGGACGTTCCTTGCAAGCCTGCGATACTTCGAGCCAACTGGATCTCCCCTTGTTGGGGAGCGCGTCTTTTCCGAGCGCGGCTGCGCAGCTTGCCATGGTCATATGGCCGAAGGTACACAGATTGCGCCCGGGCTTAGGTCGGGCACCGAAGCTTTCACCACGGTTTCCTTTACTGCCGCTCTCTGGCGGCATGGCCCCCGCATGATTGATCGCGCTGAGGAGTTGGGCATACCCTGGCCGACCCTGAAGGCCACCGACATCGGAGATCTGGTGAGTTTTCTTAACGCACCTGCGGGCCCGAAGTAAGCAGGTGTCGTCGCGCACCAGAATCAGGCCATTGATTCAGGTCATAGACGACACCTCCAAAAACAGGGTTTGTGACAGAGGTTTGGTTTAATCTCGTTGATGGCCGTAATCCTTGCCCAACAGCCCCGCACTATATGCTCCGCGAGGAAGGCGAGCATACGATTTTTTGAGTGGGCGCAGGGCTTGAGACCAGGTCTCGTCTGCCCAACCCGAGACCTGAACTGGTGACCGCGGCCTTCTCATCCGGTCTTGTCAGACACCCTCCGTCCCCTCCTAGCTCTAGATCGACTTTCCGGCTCCCACAGTCCCGGCTATCCCGCCGGTAGCGACGGGCGTTTTGGGACAGCTTCAAAAAGGGAATGTGGGACAATACGCACACCGCTGGCTGGTGGACTGGCATGAAGTATCGCATCACAACTGAGGGAGTTTTAGAGACCGGGCTCTCGGGCTTCGACCTGATTAACTTTCCCATGCTGAACAAGGGAACTGCGTTCACCGAAAACGAGCGCACCGACTTCGCCCTGCACGGACTGCTGCCCCCACATGTTGGCAATCTTGAAGATCGGGCGGCGCGCCGTCTCAAGGTGCTGCGTGACTTTGAAACCAATTTCGAGCGCTATGCCTATCTGCGAGACTTGCAGGACACGAACGAAACCCTGTTTTACGCCGTGCTGGTGCGCAATATCGAAGAGATGATGCCGCTGGTGTACACCCCGACAGTCGGCGAAGGATGCCAACGCTTCAGCGAGATCTGGCGCAAGCCGCGCGGACTGTTTCTCAGTTACCCCAACCAGCATAGAATTCGCGAGATCCTTGCGCACCACCGCTATGACGCAATCCGCGCAATCGTGGTCAGCGATGGCGAGCGCATTCTCGGGCTCGGCGACCAGGGCGCGGGAGGTATGGGAATCCCCATCGGCAAGCTAGCGCTCTATACCGCCTGCGCTGGCCTTCACCCACAGGCGTGTTTGCCGGTGTTGCTCGATGTCGGTACCGACAACGTGGAGCGCCTTGAAGACCCTCTCTATGTAGGGTGGCGTCACCGGCGGGTACGCGGCGCCGAATACGACGATTTCGTCGAAGCCTTCGTCAGCGCCGTGATTGCGCGCTGTCCCCATGTGCTGTTGCAATGGGAGGATTTTGCCGGTATCAACGCGGGACGGATGCTCGAGCGCTACCGCGACCGGCTTTGCACCTTTAACGACGATATCCAAGGGACAGCGGCCGTGGCCGCGGGAACTCTGCTCGCCGCGATCAACGTTACCGGCGTGCCCTTGACCGAACAGCGCATCGCGCTTTTCGGAGCCGGATCCGCTGGTATCGGGATCGCCACCCTTCTGCTGACCGCGATGAAGGACGCCGGCCTGAGCGAAGCGGAAGCGCGCCACCGCTTCTATGCAGTCGATAAAGACGGCTGGCTGGTGGAAAACATGGCGGGAGTACGTCCGGCACAGCAGCCATTTGTGCAACCTCGTTCCGCGGTCACCAATTGGGAACTGGAGCACAAAGATCGCGTCAGTTTGCTCGATGTGGTAAGGAATGCCAAACCAACGACACTCATCGGGGTCTCGGGACAGGTTGGCGTCTTCACAGAACAGGTGATCCGCGCGATGGCTGCCACAGTCGAAAGACCGGTTATTTTCCCGCTGTCAAATCCAACGTCGCGTTCGGAGGCTACCCCGGCGGACTTGCTAAAGTGGACTGAAGGGGGCGCACTCATCGGCACCGGCAGCCCGTTCGCTGCGGTGAACTGCACTGGTCGCGAAAACGCGGATAACCTCCGGTTTGCCCGTTATCTAGGGTGAATCGCGAGGGGTCATCGGCAGCGCAGCCCGTCTTCTTGACCTCGCACATCGACCTTAAGGCAGTGGCGGCAGCCCTGCTTGCGCGACGAGGTTTCTGAAGGCCGGATCGTCGCGAAGGCCGTTAAAGGCCTGGTGGACACGGATTGACGTAAACGAGGCCTCGTATCGCTTGCCGGAAATCTGCAGGCAACCAGTGCGGCGGCGACTCCTCCTGCCTCAATAACCCATCGGTAACCGCGATCGACGGGAACACCCTCTCAACCATTACGTTCGGCTTTCCGGAAGAAATCCAGATTGGGACATGCGGATCGGTACCGAAAGTCGGCATTGACCCAGCTACGTTCCGGATTGCCCGTGAAAACGAAGCCGCTGGCGCGGCGTGACGCCTACCGCGTAGGCGATGTCAGCGGCGTTGGATCACCGCCAGATAAATTGTGGGGTCACAAGGAGGTTCCTAACAAAATGTATTCGCGCGGAACCAGACCGGCGGGTACTATGCCTTTGTGGTCGGTGCCTCGGGAGCGGGGTTGACCAGCGCTTTGAATCGGGGATGATCGCGCAGGGAGGCGAGATCGGGATCGTGTTCCATCCACTCACGTTGTCCCCAACCAGCCGTGGCGGATTTCTCCAAACAGTCAAGCGCCTTCTCGGAATCACCCAGCAGAGCGTAAACGCAAGCGACGTTGTACAGAACCTGGAGTTCGTCGGGTTCCATTTGCACGGCGTGTTCCGCCCACTTCAGCGCCCGCTCCTTGTCGTTGAGCTGGGTTAAGGCGTTGGCGCCGAAATACACGGCGCGTGCGTCTTCGGGGTGGACCTCCAGATGTTTTTCCGCTGCGTCCAAGCCCCGCCGGTATGCGGCTTGCGCATCCTCGTTGCGCCCGAGTCCGTGTAGTGCGCTGGCCATCAGCATGAGTGCCTGGTAATCCTCGGGCAAGACCCGACTGGCCTGCTCAAACCAACGGATGGCCTCTTCCAGCTTGCCTTGCACGTAGAAGTTGCGGCCGCTGAAGTAATACGGCTCAAACAGCCTGGGATTGAGACGAATAGCGATGCCGAACTCACGCTGGGCCTCGCCGTACTGCTTCTTGAGTGAGGCGGAGAGTCCTTTGGAGGCGTGAGCTTCGGCCAATTCGGGATCCAGGTCCAAGGCTTTCCGGCTGGCTTCGTCAGCCTGTTCGAGATTGGCCTGACTCGATTCCCAATACACGTAGAGGAAGGCGCAACAATCGGCGATGCCGGCATAGGCGCGGGCATAACGCGGATCGATGGCGATGGCGTGGGCAAACATTTCGCGGGCGAGATCAAGGCCCCTGCGCCGGAACTGGTGGAAGAAGTGGCGGCCGCGCAGATAGAAGTCATAGGCCCGAACGTCGGCGGTAGGAACTTTCTCGATGGCATCCTTTTCCTTCTCCGTGATTGCGACGCGAAGGGCGGCGGCGATGCTGTTGGCAATCTCGTCCTGAATGGCGAATACATGCTGCAACTGCCGGTCATAGCGCTCGGCCCAGAGGGTGTGGCCGGTCTTGGTGTCCACCAATTTGGCGGTTATGCGAAGGCGATCGGCTTCACGGCGAATGCTCCCCTCGACGATGTGTGTAGCATTCAGTTGCTGACCCACATGGGAGGGCGTCACCGGTTTGTCGCGGTAGGCGAGCACCGCGGAACGGGAGAAGACGCGAAATTCCAGAATCTTGGAAATCTCGGTGGTGATGTCTTCGGTGATACCATCGCGAAAGTATTCGTCTTCCTTTTGCCCACTCAGGTTCTCGAAGTAAAGCACAGCGAGCGAGCGCTCGGCCTTGCAGCCTCCTACGGATGCCCGCTTGAGATCCGCCAGCAGGTCACGCGCCGACTGGTAGCGGTATTCGGGACTCTTCTCCAGGCAGCGGAGGATAATTTCTTCCACGCGAGTCGACAGCGTGGGCCGGAGGCCGCGCGGTGCGGGAGGCTGGCGATGGAGGATGGCATCGATCAGCGGGGGTGACAGCTTTTCCTCAAAAGGGAGGCGGCCGCAAGCCATTTCGTAAAGAACCGCACCGGCAGAGTAAAGGTCACTGCGAGCATCCAGGAGGTCGCCCAGCAACTGCTCAGGAGCCATGTAACGCAGGGTCCCGGCGAATCCCACCGAGCCCGGACTAACGGTTGATTTAGTGACGTCGCTGGCCGGACTGAGGCGCGCGGCCAGGCCGAAATCGAGAATCTTCAAGCGATCGTCAGGAGTTACGCGCAAGTTGCCCGGCTTCAGATCGCGATGCACTACACCCTGACTGTGTGCGGCGGCCAGACCCTCAGCCAGTTGCATGCCCAACTCCACGACATCTTTTTCCGGCAGCGGACCTTCGGCCAGTTTGTCACTCAGAGTCACCCCAGGAATGTACTCTGTGACCAGGAAATCAATACCGTCTTGCGTGTCGAAGTCGTAGACGTTGGCAATGTTGGGATGAGCGAGCTTGGAGAGTGCCATGGCCTCGCCGTGAAAGCGGCGGCGGCTGTCTTCCTCGCACAGGGTGCCGGGGGGCAAGACCTTGATCGCGACATCGCGGTCAAGATGTTCGTCGCGGGCGCGGTACACTTCCCCCATACCGCCAGCCCCGATCTTCTGCAGGATTTGATAATGTCCGAGCTTGCGGCCAACAAGGCTGGATTGCTCCAAAGCTGAAGTAGCCATGGCGGACCCCCGGTCGAGATGTCGCTGAAGCCAGTGTAAGTCCGCTGGCGGGAGGTGTCGGTGACAGGCATCACAGGGGCCGGAGATCAGCGGGTGCAGCTCCAATGCTTCGAGCCTTCGCCAAAGAGGCCTAGTTTCTCCCGCTTCAACTCCGTCACTCGGCTCCAGTTCGCTCAGCCGGGCGCCGGACCAGCCAAACCTTCGACATGAGCCAGCTCACCAACATGCCGACCACGCAACCGAAGAGCACCTCGGCGACCTTGTGCATGCCGCGTCCGATTCCGACCTTCGAGGAGCCGCCCGCGAGACCAGCGGCGATGACGACGGCTGCGGTGATTGGCGCCTGGCGCCACATGGTTTTTGCGCGTACCAGGTAGCTGGAGATCAGTACCGTGACTGCGAGTGCTACCGGGATCATCCGTTGCCTGCCGCTGCCGAGGAGGAGGAAAAGAAACCCAACGGCACAGCCGACTGCCACGTTGATGAGCCGGCTCCTAAACAGCCGGCGGCCTCCTCCGGCTGCGGGTCTGCGGCCGCGACCATCGAGGCGATCGCCCAGATGGGATTGCTGTCGCCAATTTCCCGCACGGTGAACCACACGATCGTCGTGGCCAGCAAGACGTTCATGGCAAAGCGGAATCCGAGGAGATGATCGTACGAAAGGCCGAGCCGTTCCGCGAGCGTCTCAGCCTTGGCCGACAAGGATGGCGATACCGTCATTCGTGCGACTTGGGCGGGTTGCCCAGCAAACGGTACACCGTCGCCGTTTTGGTAGCACCCAGGTTGATGTAGTCTTCGGCGGAGTACTGCAGTCCAATAAAGAAGGCCTCCGTGCGGCGCAAAGCGTCCGGGTCGAGCTTTGCACGGTCCTGGAATCGGAACTGGTAAGCGAACTCCCCAATGAGCGGGCGGTGCTCGCCGCGGGTACGCCAGATCGCCACGTTGGCCTTGCAGGTGAGGCCTGAACCGAAGTCGAGCAGGCCGATGTCCTGCAAGACTTCCTCGACGATGGTGTTGCTGACCAAATGGATCTCTTCCTTCGGGGTCTTACGGACCCGGCTAAGCACCGGGAGTATATCGATCAAAGCGTCCATGTCGCGAACATTTTCGCGGCCCATTCCGATAGCTCCGCGGGTAAATTGGACGTTGTGGGAGAACAGCAGACGGATGCCGCCCAGCTTCTCCTTCAGCGGGAGTGCTTGGACCTTGAACTTGACGCGGTGATCGCCGAGGATGTTCGGCCGGACGTCCGTCTCAGCGGCGACCTGCAATTCGGGATGCCTGAACTTGAAGACGATTTCGGGTTCGCCGATGGGGAAACCGTCCTTGTACGGGATTCGGCGGCGCAGAATGAAGGCGTTGTTGTAGAGGCGGAAGTCATCGGTGTCGATGAAGAGCACTTCGCGGATTTTGACCGGTTGGGAGATAAAACCATCGACCGAATACTTTACGCCGTGCTCCTTGGCGGGCTCCTTAAAGACTTTGCCGAAGTCAAAGAAGCTCTCGCGCGAATGGAACTTGTTGGGCCTCAGGATGAGTTTGCAGCAGATGTACTCGACGTGATGGATCGGCATTCCATCGGCATACCGACCGGGCTTGAGTTGGGGAACACGCCCGACCCAACTGGGGGTTACCGGCGTTTTGGTCTTTGACTGTGGCATGGCGTCCTCGTGATTTACTGGGTTTTCTTCTTTGCACCTGCCATTTGATTGATGCCGCTGGTCCTTGTCAAGTGACGTCTGTCACAAAGGAGTGATAAGCCAAGCGACTAGCCAGAGTCAGTTCGTAGTTGGCTTACACCGTCGTTATCGTAGGCAATGCACGGTACCGCCCACGAATCGTGACGTCTTAGACGATTGTCGCAATCGAGGGCGCCTTCGCGCGTTTGCACCGCCAGAGGAGCTCGGGATTGCCGGCAAATCGGATGGTGACGCTAAACAGGCTCCGGGAAGCCAACCCGGTTCTGTGTGGATCGTCGACCAACAGGAATGTATCCAGCGTCTTCCCTCATCGCGGGTCGAAGTGCTTCAGGGCGTGATCGCTATAACCCGGAGCGGACTGCCGGAGCCGCCAACGATTTTCAGTGGTGCGGCGATGACCAAGGCGCCAGTCGGCGGAAGCTGATCGAGGTTGCACAGACCAGCCAGTCCAAACTTACCGCTGCCATGCATGATGTAGTGGTTCGGAAACGGCAGGGTCAAAGGTGGCAGCTTGACCGGCATCGGTTCCCACCGTCTCCACGCCGAGGCCTAGCACATCTCGCTCCTGAGCAAGAAAAGCGGAGCTTTCTTTGATCAATCCGGGAGTGTGGGGTCCATCCTCTTTTACGTTGATGAACTCCTTGGGGTCCTGCCGCTTCGACCAGTCTGTGCGCAAGAGAACCCATGCACCAGCCGGAATACGACCATGCCGTTCTTCCCAGTGTCGGATATGTTCTGGCGCCAGCAGAAAGTCTGGGTTGGTTGCCACCTCCGCACTGATGTCGATTACGCAGGCGGGACCGACAAATTTCCTCGGAGGAATGCGGTCCACAGTGTTGTCCAGAAGATCTTTCCCAGAGACCCAATGGACTGGAGCATCGAAATGGGTGCCGGTGTGCTCGCCGGTCTCGAACGCATTCCAGTACCAGGCAGGGCCGCGCGCATCGTACCGCGACAACTCCCAGATTCTGAACGCGGGGGTGTTGTTCCATTGTGGCGGCAGCGGCAGCAAAGGCGTCTGCGGACTCAAGGGCTGGGTCAGATCCACGACCCGCAGCCGTCCAGCGTTTAGTTCTTCGAGCAACTCAGCCAAGACCAGAGACATTGGCGCACCTCACAAGCTTTGCGTTCGGCACTCTACCTACCCTCGATCGGGATCCGAAGGGCACTGCCCGACCTTCAGCGCGTCTTGAGCGACTCAATATGCCGGCGGAATTGAAACCGATTCTCAAGCAACGACAGGTCGGTCACATAGGCGGCGGGACCTGTGGCTTCGACCTTGGCGATGATGGTTGTCAGGTCATTGCCATGCATGGCGTCGGTCATAGCGACTTTAAAACTCTCTACACTATGCACTGTTGCCACTCGCGGAACGCCGGCGGCACGGGCGATCCCTTCCAGGTCCGTTCCTGTGCTCGTTGCTGTGGGGAAACCGCCGACCGAGAGCAGGCTTTCGTTGTCGAAGACGACGTGGACTAGGTTCCTGGGGCGGTAGCGCGCCATAGTGCTAAGACTGCCGAGGTTCATCAGAAGCGAACCGTCGCCATCGAAGACGATCACTCTTTGTTCCGGCAGGCACAGAGCCAGGCCCAAGCCAGTCGATGATGCCAGTCCCATTGCATGTTGCAGGTAGAAGAAATTGGGACGGTGACCCAGCGAGTGCAGTTCAGCTGCGACCGCTCCCATGATGGTAACGACCAGACAGTTTTCCAGTTCTGAATAGACTGACCGAAGACAATCGAGGCGGAGCATCACTCCTCCCACATCAGATCGCGCGTCAAGAGAAGCGCTACAGGCTGCAAACTGCTTTCGGCGAGGGTCTGCGCCTGCCCGATCCGCTTCTTGACCGTACCCAACGCATCAAGGAAAGCGTACGGGATGCCCAAGGCTCGCAACAGCGGTTCGGTGACGTTGCCGCCTTGCGTCTGCCACGGGTCGCGCTCCCCAAAGGAGCCGCGATAGCTGATCAGCATCAACAGAGGAATCTTGTATAGATGTGCGAAAGAGACGATGCCGTTAACGGACGCCAGGAAGCCGTGGTTCTGCATCAGCATGGCCGACTTGACCCCAGCAAAGTATGCCCCGGCCGAGATGCCGACCGCTTCTTCCTCCTTTGCCAGTCTCACCAGAATCATCTCTGGATCTTCGTCCGCCATCCGGATGAGATGCACCAACCAGGTTTCCGGCAAAGCTGAGACCAGACGGATGTCGCATTCCTTTAAAGCCTCATGGATCAGCTTGGAGCTGGTCAAGGATACGGGCATATTCTTGCTTTCTGGTTTTGTGTCGTATGGCAGCGCGCTGGTCGCGGCTGTGGACACTATAACCTCTATCTGCGTCTGCTAACGAAGCGAACATATTCTAGCCCGCGAAGGGCAGACGATGCGGAGGGGCCGAACGAGAAAACATGTGGTTCACGAAGGCAGCCGGCATGTAGCCCGGCGCTTTCCTCCGCCTTAGGCATGGTTTCGCTGGTGCTCCAGGTTCCGAAAAGTGCTCCGCCCTCTTCATTCGCGATAAGGAGATCGTGCCTCGCAAGCCGAACTAAAGCTGTCAGCCCGGTTTGTCAAGAAACATTTAGAGTGTGACAGTTTTGAAGCGGCGCGCCTTCTGCGCTCCGCAACCTCATCTCCGAGGCTCGTGCGCGACGTGAACCTGGAATTTTGCCTCGGCCGAACGCCGGTCTTGCCTGGGTGTCGGGGGGTGGGTTGGCTGGCGCGGCCTATGGAATCTACGCCAGCGGGTACGCCGCGCGCTGCGATAGGAGTGGACGCTCGCGCTTGAAGCTGTAAGGCCCAGGCATCGAATGCCTCATGGATGGCTTGCTGGATGGTCACGCCCTGGCTCGCAGCCATGATCGTGATGCAGCGCTTCTCGGCTTGCGGCAGCCGCACCGACAATAGCTTAGTCTCACTTGCTGGCATGTTAACTTATATAACTTAACTAACTAGTCTAACATAGTTGGGTCCAAAAACAGAGCCTTTTTTCATCTAAGTCGTTCTTTTACAGTATTTTACTAATAAGCCTAGCGGGCTCTATATTTTTCGCATGATTCACGGCCTAAGTTATTGATTCTACGTAAAACCACGGGAGGGGAGGTGTTTCATCAGGGGACACAGTTTTGACTAATCGAAGTGCCAAAAAGCAGGACAACGTGGTGAGGTTTTTGCTGAATGCTGAATGCTGAGTGCTGGCGACGAGAACAAACAGCTACTCTTAGACCACCTTCAGCAGATGAAAATATCGTCTCGCCTTGTGTAGGTCTTTGGCGATTTGCTCGCGCAGCGCCTCGACGGAGGGAAACTTGATCTCGGGTCGCAACCGTTTCAGGAAGATCAGCTCCAGTTCGGTTTGCGCCAGCAACTCGATGGGATGAAAGTTCAGCAGGTGGCTTTCGATGGCGAAGGAATCCGGCCCAAACGTTGGGCGATTGCCGACATTGGTCACCGCCTCGAAACACTCGCCGCCGACCCGCAGCCACGTGATGTAAACGCCATCAGCGGGAACGAGTTCGTCGTAACGCGACAGGTTGATCGTCGGAACTGTGTACTTATGACCGTAACCGCGACCGCGACCCGGATTCGAGAAGATGCTGAAAGGCCGTCCCAGCAAGGCGCGCGCCTTCCCCACTTCTCCACTCGCCAGCAGCTTGCGGATCTCGCTGCTGGAAACGTGATGTCCACGACGCAATTGCTCGGGATAGACGACTGCTTTGAAGCCCATCTCGTTGCCAAGCGCATCGAGCGTGTACACATTTCCTTGCGCTTTGTGGCCGAAGTGAAAGTTGTACCCTTCGTGCACTTCGCGAGCGTGCAAAGTTCCGGCCAGCACCTCGCGAGCGAAATCCTGCGCCGTCATCAGCGAAAGGTCGCGGGTGAAAGGCAACACCAGCACAGCGTCCACGCCGACGCGTTCCAGCAGTTGCAGCTTGACCGGCAATGGTGTCAGCAGCTTGGGCGCGACGTCGGGCCGCAAAATACGCAGCGGATGCGGCTCGAAAGTCACTACCACAGCCTTGCCGCCAATCGAGTGCGCGCTCTTCGCCATGCGCCGCACTACTTCCTGATGCGCGAGATGCACGCCGTCAAAGTTGCCCACGCTCACGATTGTGGGACCAAGTTGCGGCGGCACATCCTCAAGTTTGTGGAAGACTTGCATTGGGCTGTTGACCTAGAGGTCGAACTCCAGTTTGAGGCCATCGTGGGCCAGGCGAACGTTCGGCGGCAGCGTGGCGTTGGTCTCGTCATGCGGCAGATCGTGAGCGATGTGCGTGAAGTAAGCTCGCTTCGGTTGCAGCCGGTCCACCAGCTCCAGCGAATTCTTCACGGTTGAATGCGTAGGATGCGGATGATGCCGAAGCGCATCGAGAAACAAGATGTCGAGGTCCTGCAACTGAGCCAGCGACTCTTCCGGCACGCTGCTGAAATCGGTGAGATATGCGGCTGAACCGAAGCGATAGCCTTCGATGGGAACGTCGCCATGATGCACAGCCAGCGGCGTAAACGTTGCTCCAAACAGTTCCAGCGGCCCATTCACGGGCCGAATCTCGACTTGCGCCAAGCCGCCGTATTTGTAGTTCGGCTCGAAGATGTAGCGGAAGACACTGCGCAGCACTTGCGCGGTCGTGTCGCTGGCGAACAGCGGGATCTTTCCTCCTCCGGTGATGCGCGGGAAGCTGAGCGGCCGGACATCGTCGAGCCCGAGAATGTGGTCGGCGTGCCCGTGCGTGTAGAGCACGGCGTCAATCTTCTTGATGCGCTCGCGGATGGCCTGCTCGCGGAAATCGGGCGTCGTATCGATGAGCACCGTACGCCCGTCCCATTGCACCATGACCGACGGACGCGTGCGGCGGTCGTGCGGGTCCGCCGATGTGCACACGCGGCAGTCACAGCCAATCGTGGGCACGCCCATCGAAGTTCCGCTGCCCAGCACGGTGAGCGTTGCTTTCATCCGGCCTTGAAGCCAGCGCTCGGTCCGTCCTGCGGCGGGCGCGTGATCAGATTGGTAACTTCCAGATACGCCATGCGCAGCTCATACAGGCAGTTCTGCAGCATGTTTTGCTCGGCTGAGGTCAGATTGCCTTTGGTCTTTTCCTGGAGTATGGCGAGCGTGTCGATGGTCTGTCGTGCGCCGATCAAGTCAACGACCGGCTTTTCTCCCGGAGGTGCGGCGAGTCCGAGCTGCATGAGCGCACTCATGTAAATCGAGGCGACAAACTTTTCGAAGGTCATCTCGAAGTCGGTCGCGCGATGCGCCTGCCCTTGCTTACGCATTTCCTTGTTGATTTGGTCGTCGATTTGACGCGTCGACTCTTTGTAAGCGTCGGCTGAGGCTTGCTGATCGGCAGCGCTGGGAGCTTCTGGATCCGGGCCTTCTGGCGGTGGAACGATCGCCTGGGCCGAAGCCGATGAAGTTGCCTGATTGTGTGCCGCCCGCTCGTCATTGACGCGCTGTTGAATTTCGCGCTTCTCGCGCTCTCGTTCAGCACGACGCTCCTGGTCCTCGACAACGTCCTGGCGCAACTCTCCGTCGGTACTGAAGAGCCGCCGGTCGGTTACTACGAAGTCAGATTTCTTCTCTTTGTCTGGCATAAACTCGCTTGTCGTTCCTGCGTTGTTCTCTACTCGGGGAAAGGCAATGTCGCGACGGTACCACTTTGCTCGCCAACCTGCACCGTGGTCCCAGGAGCTGCGAGCTCACGCCGCAGGTATCCCAGCGCCAAAGTTCGCTCGCCGCTCGGGAATGGAATACGCGCTGCGCTGGTAATCTCGCCAACATCTTTGTCGCCGGCGCGGACTTTGGTTCCCGGTTGCGGAGGTTCGCCTTGCAGCTCGAATCCCGTGAACGTGCGATGCACATTTCCGCGCGCGTGAATGCGCTCCACAATCTCCTGCCCGATGTAGCAGCCTTTGGCGAAGTTCAACGCGTACTGCTGGCCGGTCTCCTGCGGCAGATCGCGTTCCCGCAAGTCGACTCCGAAACGAGGCACGGCCTTGGCGATGCGGTATAGGTCCAGCGACTCGCTTCCCACTGGAGTCGATCCCGCACTCGCCAGCGCGTCCCAAACTTGATCGGCATTCTCGGTGGAGAACCAGATCTCATAACCGTCCATTTGCGGTTGCGCGCTTCGCGCGACGGAGATGCCGATGTTGCGCCAAACTGTGTCAATTACCCGACCAGCCTCAAGTTGAGCAACCTCTATGCCGACCCTGGATAACATGTCGGCGGCCTTCGGCCCGGCGATTCCTACCGTCCGCAGTTTGTCGCTGACATCGGCAACCTCGACGTCGTCCATGATGATGTAACGATCGAAGATGGCGGCGATCGCGGGCGCTTGCTCGCGGTCGGTCGTCACCAGCAGGTAATCGCCGCGATTGTAGGCGACGAGGTCGCCTTGGATGCGTCCTTGGGCATTGAGCAGAAAGCTATACACGCCATGCCCCGGCGCAAGATCGCGAACGTTATTGGTGACCATGCCATTCAACCAGCGGACGCGGTCTTCTCCGCTCAGCACCAGCTTGGCCTGCCAGCTCATGTCAAAGATCGCACAGCCTTCCAGCAGTGCGCGAAACTCGGTCTTCGGATCGCCGAATGTAGCGGGAGTCTCCGCGCCGCGATAGTTGCCAAGGCGAACGCCGGACGGCCGTAAACTTCTCTTGAATCGTGGTGAAACTCATATCCACGTTTTGATTATAGCGAAGCCAAGGAGGTCGCTGCGCGCGCCTGGACTGGGTCCTTCTCGCACTCCTACCAATAGAAACTTCTGACCCAGCGATGCTCCCGAAGTTTGTGCAGCACTTCTTCCGGGAGCGGTCCGGCGGCAGAGACCGCCGTATTTGCAGCTACATGCCTGGTGCTGCGCATACCGGGAATGACTGTAGAGACGGCCGGATGCGAGAGGCAGAAGCGCAGCGCAATTTCCGGCATCTCCTCCATGCTGATGCCAAGATCGACGGCAATGGCGAGCACGCGCTCCCAGGTCTCCTGTTTGCGGCCGCCGGAGAAGTACATGTTGCGGAAATCGCCCTCAGGAAACGTCGTGTCGGGCGTGATCTTCCCGGTCAGGCTGCCCTCATCGAACGGCACGCGCACGATCACGCCGATGCCATGCTTCTGGCAGTACGGGAACAGTTCGTCCTCGGGCGACTGGTCGAAAATGTTGTAAATCACCTGCACCGAGTCAATCAGCCCGGTATCGAGTGCCTTCAACACATTCGACGGCTGATGGTTCTGGATTGAGATTCCCACGAACTCTCGCTTTGCCCGATGACTTCATTTCGCGGACCGTGTCCTGCCATTCATCCTCGGAGGCCCAGTCATCGCTCCACGTGTGGAACTGGTAGATGTCCGCACTTTTCCGTCCGAGGTTGTTCAACGTCTCGTCCAGACACTCCAGCACATAGTCCTTTGGGAAGGTATTGCAGAGCGGCGCGCCGGGCTTCACGGCCCACACGCGATCTTTCGGCGGCACCTTGCTGGCGATTATGATGTCGCTCGACGGGCCAAAGCACTGCGCGATTAAGCGCTCGCTGTGGCCATCGCCGTAGACCAGCGCGGTATCGTAGAAGTTGACGCCGGCCTCGCGCGCCGCACGCAACGAATGCAACGATTCCTCGTCCTCCGCACCCACCCACAATGCCTTACCGATGCCCCAGGCCCCGTAGCCAATCTCGCTGACCGTTTAATCCCGTCTTGCCAAACGATCGATAACGCATAAGTGACTTCCCTTCCGCTGCGTGCCACATGGGCGTGTGGCCGCCGACAAGGACAAAAAATCCACCACGGAGGCGCGGAGATCAGGGAGAAAACTCTTTGAAAAACAAAACTCCGTGTCTCCGTGGTGAATCATTTTCGACGGAGCTGTCCCATGGTTGCGTCACCTGTGTGCACATTCGCGTCGCAGATCGAGCTAATGACCTCCAGCGCCTGCGCACACTGCTCGCGACTGACGTCGAGGTGGGTAACAAATCGGATGAGTTGCTGGCCCACTCCGTTGGCCAGAACGTTTCGTTCTGCCAGCCTGCGTGACAACTCCTCCGAGGTCATACCCGCGCCGCCGATGTCGCAAATCAGGATGTTCGTCTGCACCTTGCCTGGCTCGATCTTGATGCCGGGAATCTGCGCCAAACCCTCTGCGAGGAAACGAGCGTTAGCGTGGTCTTGCTTCAGTTTCAGCGGACCTTGTTCCAACGCAATCAAGCCCGCAGCCGCAAGAATGCCTGCCTGCCGCATGCCGCCGCCGAGCGCTTTGCGATAGATGCGGCCACGATCCATCAGCTCAGCACTACCCACCAGCAGCGAGCCTACCGGCGCACCGAGCCCCTTCGAGAGGCAGAACATCACGGTGTCCGCCTTTGCAGTGAGTTGCGCCACCGACATTTCCAGAGCCACCGCGGCGTTGAATACGCGAGCACCATCGAGATGAACCGGCAGGCCTGCCTCATGCGTGTTGTCGCAAACCGCATCGAACACCGTGGGCGACGTGACGGTTCCACCCGCCATGTTGTGCGTGTTCTCCAGCGAAACCAAGCCCGTCTTCGCCGCGTGATAACTCTTGGTCTTGAGCTTCGATTTGACGTGCTTCCAGGTCACGACGCCGGCTTCGGCCCACACTGTCCGTCGGTACAACCCCCGAGAAGTGCGCCATCATCGCCATTTCGTAGTTGAAGACGTGACCGCGCTCTTCGCAGATGACCTCTTGCCCGTGGTGGGTGTGCAGCTTAATCGCGATCTGGTTGCCCATCGTTCCGCTGGGAACAAACAGCGCCGCCTCCCGTCCGAAGATCTCGGCTGCGCGCTGTTCCAGGCGATTGATGGTCGGGTCTTCGCCGTAAACGTCGTCGCCAACTTCGGCCTCGAACATCGCCCGCCGCATCTCCGGCGACGGCTTGGTCACTGTATCGCTGCGCAGGTCAATGGCAGGAGCTTGGTTCCTCGCTTTAACCCCGGATTCTGAAGCAGAACTGTACATAAATGACCGGTTTGCTTAGTGTAACCAATTCCCGGTTCCTCAGTCGTGCCGTTGCGGCGGCATGAAGAGGTCACACCTGAATGTGAGTCAACTCACGGAATCGTCCTTTCAGAAAGCTGATAATTCTATTAGCTAGTGGTCTAATATGGGTCACCAACGAGGAGGCTACCGTGTTCAAGCCCTTTGTGATTCTTCTGATCCCTCTGCTTTTCCTATTCGCCGCAGCGGCACAGGTCAACCAATCTTCCTCTAAAGCTACATCAACCGGCTCGGCCACGATTCCTGCCGACGCGGCGCATCAGGCCAATCCCGTCAAGCCGACTCCAGAGTCAATCGCTCAGGGGAAGAAATATTACGGGTACGATTGCGCGATGTGCCACGGAAACAACGGTGATGGCAAGGGTGACGTAGCGATTGCTGAGAAGCTCACGCTGACCGACTTTAGCGATCCGGCAACTCTGAAGAATAAAACAGATGGAGAGCTGTTCTACATAATCAAGAATGGCCATGATCATATGCCACCAGAAGGGGATCGACTGAAAGCGCCCGATCTCTGGAACCTGGTCAACTACATTCGATCGCTTTCGAAGAAGACTCAATAGGCTGAAGCGTCGCCACATCTTCCGATCAGTATTCCGGCGGATACCCATATCTTTAACATCGTGCACCCGCTTCCTTAAGGGTCGTTACGGAGGCTTGCGTGTTCGAGAAGCTCTTTGGCAGCATCGCCGCTTGTTTTGTAACAACCCTGACTGCCCCTCTTAGTCGGTAGTTACCGACCGGGTTGCGAGCTTTACCGAGGCCAAATCCGGTGCGGCCGGATGGAAGAAATCAGCCCAAAGCATGCTACTTTGTGTCATCAGAGGTCGCAGCCGATGAAATTTGATTGGAGCCGGGGAGCTCTCGCTGAAGGCCTGCGACTTTACCATGCAGGTGAGTTCTTTGCCGCACACGAGGCATGGGAAAGGGTGTGGCTGGAGGCGCAGGAGCCGCACAAGACCTTCTTGCAAGGTTTGATTCAGGTCACGGCGGCGTTCCATCACCTGCAACGCAACAATACGCTGGGAACTGCACTGTTATTGCAAGCGGCGCTGCACCGGCTTGAGCGGTATCCGGCACGCTTCGGGGGTATCTCTGTAACGCTGCTCTGCAGTGACATTCGCGAACGATTAAAGGCGCTCGAAACTATCAAAGGGGCAGCCCAACTTGCTTCGGCCCGGATACGACTCACCTAAAGCACAGTCCCGTAGACAAATCAAAAACCAGCCGGCGCTGGTTGCTAATTCCGTCATACTGGTTGCTAATTCCGTCATCACTGCTGTCCGGTTAAAAGTCGAACAGAATCAGTTGGTTGGCGTTTTCGGTGAAATTGGCATCCTCTTCGATGCTCTGAAGGGCGCATAAAATGGGCGTTTTCTCGAAGAGCGTGAGGCTGAGAATCTGTAGGTATCTGGTACAGGCTGGCTTCCAGACCCAAGCGCTTGCGCACGATCGCCACCAGCACATACACGGACACGGCAATCCAGATTTGGGTCTTCACCGCGTTCTCGCTGGTGCCGTAGAAAGCCTTGATCCGCAGGTGCTGTTTGATCCATTTGAAGAACAGTTCCACCTGCCAGCGCTGCTTGTAGATTTGGGCGATGGTCAGTGCCGGAAGCGTGAAGTTGTTGGTCAGAAACTTCAGACGCTTGTTGGTTTCAGCATCGCAGTAGCTCACCCTCCGGAGCGCATCTGGGTACACCGACGCCGACTCGAAGGAAGACAGAATCACGGTCTGGTCCGAGCAGACGCCCGTGCTCTTGTCCACGGGATGCGAGTAGCGCCGCTGCAGCAACACGTTCGACTTGGTGCGCACCACGAAGAAGGCCGAGCTGAGCGTCAGCAGGAACAACCGCTCGAAATCGACGTAGCCGCGATCCATGACATAGAAGGCTCCGGCTTCCGGCATGATCTCGTCCAGCATATTGACGTCATGCACCTTGCCATCGGTAACGCGAATAAACGTGGGAATGTTGCCGCGCAGGTCCAGTAGAGTGTGCATCTTGACGGCGGCCTTGCGTCGCCGAAACCGGGCCCACGGAAACAGCGCCAGGCACAGATCGATGGTTGTCGAATCCAGGGCATACAGGCTCTGCTCCAGATCGACGCCCATGGGCTCTCGGACATACAGTCCGCGTGCGGTTGCTATCAGCCTCTGCGCGAAGTCGGCGAAGATGCGCCAGTCCCGCGATTCGTTCGCATCCGCCAGCGTCGAGCGAGCCACCTTGCCACGAAATCCCAGGTGATACAGTTTGCCTTGCAACGAACCCAAACAAGCTTCGATGTCGCGCAGACTTTCCCGATAGGTCAACTGGGCGAAGGCCATCGCCAGATACTGATCCCAACAGCTGAAGCCTCGCAGCCGGAGGTCGCCCTGATAACGCTCGACGCAACGACGGAACTCCCGGTCGGGAAGAAAGCTGATTAACTGCGAGAAGACGGTGCGGCCCTGGTTCATGAGCCATTGTCAGCTCTCCGCGAATTCAAATCGCGGCAAGCCAGAAATGGCTTCAACCTATTGCGCAGCTATTACTTGCAGCGAGCACCCTGTAACTTAACCGGACAGTAGTGTTCCGTCATAGTGGTGCCGCCTAGTGCCAATTCTCCGTTGTGTGCAATTTTAGACATACAAGACATCTGGCATAAGGTATTATCTTTCCTCCACCACACCGTTGCGCTCGACATCCTTGGCCGTCGCGGGTGAGAGGCTAATTCTCAGTTAAGGCGGCGTTCATTGTTCAGCGCGCATCTCCGCAAGATACCTGCATACATCCTGCTCACGATGTTCCTTATGCCCTGGGCTTCGGCGCAGGAGCTGAGCGCAGTTCCTGCCACCTTGACCATTCCAGACGGAACTCCCATCACGCTCGGGCTTGCCGAAAGCGTTTCCTCGGCTCACGCCCGTGTAGGAGACCAGCTGGATTTTGTGGTCGTGAGAGATGTGAGCATTGGCGGTTTCACCGTGATTCCGGCTGGCACTGTGGCCCACGGTTCGGTCACCGGAGTTAAGGGTAAGCGGTTTCTTGGAATCGGAGGCAAAGTAGCCCTGAAACTCGATTCCGTAGAACTGGCCGGTGGCGATCAGGCCGGGTTGCGCGGGCGCCTGGAGGTAAAGGGAGGCTCCCGGACTAAGCTGATGGCTGCGGCGATGATCGCCACCGGCCTGTTCTTCCTCCCCGCCGCGCCGGTTTTCTTGTTCACCCGGGGTCACGAGAGCACTGTCCTGAAGAGCACGGAAATCACTGCGCAAATCGACCGTGCCACCTCGGTTCTATCGGCAGGCCTACAGCGCTCGCGAGAAGGTTCTTCAGAGCTGGACGAGATGATGGATTATCTGCCGCCGCGTGTGTTCAACGGTGAGGGGCGCGAGGGCGACATGCTGAACCTGGTTTTCGTCGGTCAAGCGGAAGACTTGCAGGCGACCTTTCAGCGCGCGGGTTGGGTTAAGACTGACAAATGGAGGCCGGTATTCGTCTGGCACCTGTTGCGGCGTCGGACCCACGACGCGCAGCTGCCGATGGCCAGGTTTTACCTCTTCGGAAGAGTGCAGGATTACTCGTATGCGTTGCCCGACCCGGATGCGGTGGTTTCGCGGCGTCATCATCTTCGAATCTGGAAAACCGATTACACGATGGATGGAACTCCCATCTGGGCGGCGGCCGCCACGCACGACGTGGCGATTGAAATCGCGAAGCGAGGGCGTTTGATCAACCACAGAATCGACCCTGCAGTCGATGCAGAGCGCGATTTTGTTGGAACCAACCTGACGGACACATCGTCGGTCAGGGGCCAGGAATATTTGCATTCCGCTGATCCCGTGTTTCAGGCGCAAACTGCGTCCGGCGAGGCCTATCACTCGGATAGCAGGATTCTTCTCCTGGACCTCCATCATCCGGTCACCTCAATTAAGACCGCCGTAGCCGGTCAACCATCTGCCGTTGTTCGGGCAACGTCGCAGCCGCTCCCAGTCCCATCGGGATCTTCCCAGCGCAATCTGATGTCGCCGTTTTGACCGGCTCGATTTGGGGAAATCACACTGGGCAACTATGGAGCAGCTATGCTTTGTGCGTTTGCGGCTGCGATCTTTAAGGGCTGCGCACCGACACCTCCGAAGCGTGTAGATTAGAAGCAGACCATGGTTCCAAGGATGGCCTCAAACAAACTGTTAGCACCCAGGTTGCTGTTCATCGGGATTCTGTTCGCTGCCCCAGTCGCTGCTTACGCGACGGAACAAGGCTCCGTGCCTGCTCCGTGTTCGACCGAACTCGCCCTGCCAGCGGATGAAGTTGCTGCGCGCCTTATAAGCCGAAACGCCGAGCGCGCGCAGCAGTTACGCAAGGTCGATTCCATTCGGCAATACAGCCTGGACTACACCGGCTTCCCTTCCTCGCTGAGCGCCCAAATGCAGGTGAGCGCGTCGTACACGGCGCCCGGAACCAAGCAATTCAGCGTGATTTCCGAGTCGGGCTCCAGTCTGATCCGCAAGCGCGTCTTTCATAGGCTGCTGGAATCGGAGCAGGAAGCCGCATCGGATGCAGCCAACCGGGACGCGGTGCTGCTCAGCCTCGCGAACTACCGCTTCTCCCTGCTGGGGTGCGAGAGCAATGACAGCCGGCCGCTTTATGTGATGCAGGTCGAACCGTTGCGCAATACCAAGTTCTTATACCGGGGAATGATCTGGGTCGATGCTCAGGATTTCGCCGTTACGCGCATCGAGGCAGAGCCAGCTAAGAACCCGTCGTTCTGGACTACGCGCTCGCAGATCCATCATCAGTACCAGAAAGTCGGCGAGTTCTACCTGCCTGCACTAAACCGGACGGTAACCGATGTGCGGCTGGGCGGTAAAGCTGTACTCACCATCCGGTATCTGGATTACAACCTTCCACAGCAGTTGGCGCATGTGCCTGGACCTGCTTTGGGCGACCTTGAGGATCAGAGCGTGGCTCAGCCTGTCCCATGATTGCAAACACTGACTTGATCCAGGTCAACGCCGGCTGACTCCTGACGTTCTGGCGCATTGACTTATCCGGCATCAGGACACGTCGCGCTTGGGCCTGCTCGGTTGCTTGTGGTCGCTCAAGAACTCCGCAAATACTTCATTCGACAGCAACCGCCCGCGCGCGGTAAGTCGCAGCCGTCCATCCTCAATGTCCAGCAACCCATTAGCGACGAGGTCGTCAATGACCGGCTGACAGGCGCTGATCACCTTGTCGCCAAACTGTTCCTTCAGGGCACGAAGCGAAACGCCGCGATTCATCCTCAGCCCAAGGAAGAATGATTCCTCCAGAGCTGCCTGCGCGTCTACAAAGGTGCGCGAAGCGCGAAGCTGTCCCGTGCGCGCGGCGACCGGATCCAATTCATTGGCCAACTCCGAGTAGCCTTCCAGCGAGTCGCGGGTCGCGAAGCGGATTGCCTGTACGCCCTCAGCTCGCAGCTCAGGGCTGGCCGGCAGCATCGAGTGCGCGTCCACCCCGAATCCCAGATACGGCTGGCGCGTCCAGTACTTGAGGTTGTGCCGCGAGTCATGAAGTCCAATCCCGTGCGTCACTGGCCGCGCAAAGTTCGAAATCTCGTATTGCTGAACTCCGCCTTTCTCCAGCCGCTCGCAGGCTAGAAGGTACAGGTCAGCGGTGAGGTCGTCGTTGGGGACAAAATGCGCATGATAGCGGCTGCCACCCGCCAGCAACTCGGTGCCGAGGCGCGAGTCCTCGTCCACTTCCAGCATGTACACGCTGACGTGCGGCACGCCGATCGACAGCGTCTCTACCAGGGAAAATTGCCAGCTCGCTTCCGTCTGATGAGGCAAGCCCGCAATCAGGTCGAGGCTGATGTTTCCGATACCCGTTGCCCGCAGACGCGTGATGTCCGCCAGCGTGACGGCATGGGTGTGAAGCCTTCCGACGGACGAACATTCTTTGTCCACGAACGACTGCACACCGAGGCTCACGCGGTTCACGGCGCAGCGGAGCAGCGCTTCCAGAATCTCATCGGCGATTGTGCCCGGCGCGCACTCGACCGTGATTTCAGCGGTAGGCTCGATGTTGAAGTTGTCACGGAGCGATCGAAACAGGCGTTCCAACTGATCGGGCGCGAGCACCGAAGGCGTACCGCCGCCGAGGTAGATCGAGTCCACGCGGCGCTCGAGATCGCCGCCCAACTCCCGCACAATTCGCTCGGCAGCCACGATTTCTGCGCACACTTGCTCGACGTACCGATCAAACAGCGCGCGAGAGAATACCCCCGAGGCGAAGTTACAAAAACTGCACTTCGCACGGCAGAACGGCACCGAGATGTAAATTCCTTGTGACAAGCGGCTCGCGAAAACCAATATCCAAGGATTACGGTACTCTTGGATTATTATCTCCCGCCATGAAGAAGCGCGTCGTCATCACTGGAATGGGCGTGGTTAGCCCCAACGGCATCGGGAAGGAAGCGTTCTGCCGCGCCATTCTGTCTGGAAGCAGCGGCGTGAAGCGAATCCGCAGCTTCGATCCGAGCGACTTGCCGGTGCAGATTGCCGGCGAAGTACAGGATTTCGATGAACTTTCCTGGGTTGACGCACACGAGCGAAAGCATGTCTCGCGTGCGGTGCCTCTTGCTCTGGCGGCGTCCACCGAAGCGCTCCGCGATGCCGGCATCGAGACCTCACAACTCTCGCTGGAGCAGCAACGTGAAATCGGCGTGCTACTAGGCTCCGGCGGCGGCGCACAAGAGTTCTCGGAAGAACAAGTCCGGCTGTGGCTACAAGGCAAGGTGAAGCAAGTCAGCCTGTTCTGCATACCGAGCGGCACCATGGGTACGCTCTCCAGCGAAATCAGCATGCGCTTTGGTCTGCGCGGCATGAGCCACGTCGTCACCACCGGATGCACGTCGTCCACTGACGCGTTTGGCTACGCGCTGCGGCAAATCCAGTTTGGCTTTCTGCCCATGATGCTGGTCGGCGGGGTTGATGTGCCGATCGCACCGGGAATCATGAAGGGGTTCACGCTGATGCGGATCATGACTTCGTCGTGGAACCACGCCCCGGAGCGCGCCTCGCGACCCTTCTCCGCAGACCGAGACGGATTCGTGGTCGCTGAAGGTTCCTGGATGTTCTTCCTGGAGGAGTACGAGCATGCTTGCTCGCGAGGAGCGCGGATCCTGGCGGAAGTCGCGGGATATGGCTCGACTTGCGAGGCTTTTCATCGCGTTCGCCTGCAGGAGTGCGGCGAGGAACCGGCGCGCGCCATTCAGTTGGCCATGGAAGATGCAGGCATAGCAGCGGCGGACGTCGGGTACGTCAACCTGCACGGCACCTCGACGCAGTTGAACGATCGCATCGAGACGCGTGCGCTGAAGCTGGCCTTGGGCGATAAGGCATTCATGACGCCAATGTCGAGCCTCAAGTCGCAAATCGGGCACCCGCAGGGAGCCTGCGGCGCCGCGGGAATTGCCGCCACCCTGGTCGCGATGCAGCACGGGCAGATTCCGCCGACGATCAACCTGGAGAAAACGGACCCGGATTGCGACCTCGATTACGTTCCCGAAGCCGGGCGGCAAGTCAACATCGAGTACTCAATCTGCAACTGCATCGCCTTCGGCTCGAAGAACTCGGCTTTGGTGCTGCGTAATCTCACCTAAAACGCGGGGCAATCTTTTCCATCCTACCCCGCTCTGAACTCGTCTATATGCTTCCGAGCAATTGTTTACAATCATTTCGGGGACATGTCTGGAATCCACGAAGAAGAGGTATTAGGTAAGGCATACGACAGCAGGCTGATGAAGCGCCTGTTGACCTATCTGCATCCGTATCGGGTGCAGGTGGTGATTGCCTTGATTGCAATTGTGCTCAAGGCGGGCGCCGACGTGCTCGGCCCCTACCTCACCAAAGTTGCAATCGACAAATACCTCGCAAGCCACACCGAAGCCCATTCCCTGCTCGATCGCTTCCTCAGCCCACGGCCGCTGACCGGCATCGCCCAAATCGCTGCAATGTACGTCGGCATCCTGCTGTTCAGTTTCCTGCTTGAGTTCACGCAAACCTATGTCATGCAGTGGACCGGGCAGAAGGTGATGTTCGACCTGCGCAGCGAGATCTTCCGCCACTTGCAACGGCTTCACATCGCGTTCTTCGACAGGAACCCCGTTGGCCGGTTGGTCACCCGCGTGACCAGCGACGTGGACGCACTGAACGAAATGTTCACCGCGGGCGTGGTTTCGATCTTCGAGGACGTCTTTGTGCTCCTCGGGATTCTAGTCATCATGCTGAACATGAACTGGCGCCTGGCGTTGATCACCTTCGCTGTGCTGCCGCTCATCTTTTATGCGACCTCCATCTTTCGCCGAAAAGTGCGTGAGAGCTACCGGCGTATTCGCGTCGCCATTGCCAGAATCAACGCCTACCTGCAGGAACATGTGACCGGCATCGTCGTGCTGCAGCTCTTCAACCGCGAGAAGAAGTCGTACGAGCGCTTCGAGAAGATCAATCGCACCCACATGGACGCGTTCAAGGACGCGATTATGGCGCACGCCGTGTATTACCCGGTGGTGGAAGTACTCTCGGCAACCGCGATCGCGGGCGTGGTGTGGTTCGGCGGCAACCAGGTGATTCGCAACATGGTCACCCTCGGCGTCCTGGTTGCGTTCATGCAGTATGCGCAGCGCTTCTTCCGGCCCATCCAAGACCTCAGCGAGAAATACAACATCCTCCAATCGGCCATGGCATCAAGCGAGCGCGTCTTCAAGCTGCTCGACACCGCGGCCGAGATCGTGTCGCCAGCTGTGCCCAGAGTGCCGCATGGCCCGGGCCGCATCGAGTTCGACCACGTGTGGTTCGCCTATCGCACCTTGGCGCAAGCCGCCGAAGAAGCTGCGAGCAAGGGCGAAAAACTGAAGGCCGCAGCCGGTGGAAATGGAAACCTCGCCCAGGAATACGACTGGGTGTTGCGCGACGTGTCCTTCACTATCGAACCCGGCGAGACGGTGGCGATCGTTGGCCACACCGGCGCCGGCAAGACGACAATCATCTCCTTGCTGCTGCGCTTTTATGACGTGCAGAAGGGCGTAATCCGAATTGATGATGTAGACATTCGCGACATGAACCTGATGGACCTGCGACGGCGCTACGGCGTGGTACTTCAGGACCCGTTTCTTTTCTCCGGAACCGTAGCCGGCAACATCCGCCTGGGCTCGCACTGGATAGAAGATCAGGCAGTAGAAAACGCCGCCGAGCAGGTTAATGTCGCTGATTTCATCCGCTCACTGCCCGGCGGCTTCGCGGAAGAAGTGCGCGAACGTGGCAGCACCCTCTCCACTGGACAGAAGCAGCTCATCTCGTTCGCGCGAGCGCTGGCGCACAATCCGAAAATCCTCATCCTTGACGAAGCTACCTCCAGCGTGGACACCGAAACGGAGTTTCGCGTGCGCGAGGCGCTGACCCGCATGGTCGAAGGCCGCACCTCCATTATCATCGCGCACCGGCTGAGTACCATCCAACGTGCCAGCAAGATCATCGTCATGCACAAAGGCCAGGTGCGGGAGATCGGCACTCACCAGCAGTTGCTGGCCAACCGTGGTATCTACTGGAAGCTATATCAGTTGCAGTACAAGGACCAGGAAATCCCCGCTGCGATTTTGGCGAACGAAGTCATCGGACCGGGCGTTGGCGTCTCCGCAGACGACTAGACCGCTATGGCCGCGCGCACACCATCTGAGATGCATCCTCTCTTCCTCGAAGCTTTCAATCGCGGAGATGTTGAAGCGCTAGTGGCGCTGTATGAGCCAAGCGCAGTCCTGGTCATCAGCGGTCGAGCCGCAGTCGGACATGACGCTATCCGCGAGGCTTACCGGCGCATGCTCCAGGGGCGAGGCCAGATGGAGTTAGAAACTCGCTCTGTCGTAGAGTCCGGGGAAGGACTGGCGGTGCTGCACGCGAGTTGGACGCTACACAGCTCGAGTTCCGCCGTGCGCGACATCAGTACCGAAGTCATGCGGCGGCAGCCTGACGGCAAATGGCTGTTCGTGATCGATGAGCCTCGCACGCCCGAGTAGCGGAACGCCCACGCGGTTCCCCTCCATTTCATGTTTGACCGGCGCATCGCCGAGTGTTGGAATCCCGTTCTACCTGGAGATGATGTGAATACAGTGTGGCAGATTCATCCCTGGTTGGCCCTTGGCGTTGCCGCGTCTACCGCGGCGACCGACGCCGTGTATGTCATGTTCAATGCGGCAGTATCCTCCCGTCGGCGCGTGCCCGCTGCCACGTGGAGCAGTGTGTGGTATCTACTGTCCGCTTTCGCGGTCATCAGCTACACCAGAAACTGGGTGTATGTCTGCTTCGCAGCCATGGGTTCATGGATCGGGGCCTATGCCTCTATGACGCTGCTCCGCAAACCGCGCAGTGGCGCTGACGGCTGACAGCCGCCACCTGTCATAATCGCTTTGTGCGAATCCTGATTTCCGCAGGAGAGGCGTCCGGCGAGTTCTACGGCGCAGAGCTCATGAGGGCCCTGCGCCAACAGCTCTCAAAGCGAGATCTGAATGCCGAGCTCGAGTTCTTTGGCGTCGGCGGAGAGCAGATGCGTGCGGCCGGCTGCGAGCTGCTGGCGGACGCTCGCGAGATCGCCGAAGTTGGCATTGTCGAGGTCGTCAAACACATTCCCACCATCTATCGCCGCTTTCGCCAGGTGGTGCGCGAGGCCGAGCGGCGCCGCCCCGACGTGGCTGTGCTTATCGACTTCCCCGACTTCAATCTGCGCCTCGCCCGCGAACTGCACAAGCAGAGCGTTCCCGTCATTTACTACGTGAGCCCGCAGCTTTGGGCTTGGAAACAGCGGCGCATCGAGCTTGTGCGGAAGTACGTCCGCAGAATGCTGGTGATCTTCCCTTTCGAGGAGACGTTTTACCGCCAGCATGGCATCGAAGCACAGTTCGTTGGGCATCCGCTCGCCGACCTGCCCGCGCCCGTTATGCCGCGAAATCAATTCGCCGCTGAACACAACCTCGACCCCGGCCGTGAATGGATTGCACTGCTACCCGGCAGCCGCCGAGCTGAGGTCTCGCGTATCTTCCCGGCCTTATTACAAGCGGCGCAGCTTCTGGGTCCAGATTACGGTTACGTAGTTCCGATAGCTTCAACGCTTGATCCGCGCTGGATGTCGATGTTCCTGCACGACTACGCGGGTCCGCCGATTACGTTCACCCGCGATGCGCGTTCTACGTTGTTGCATGCGAGGGCTGCCGCCGTTGCGAGCGGCACATCGACGCTGGAAGCGGCGCTGATCGGAACGCCGTTTACGATGGTTTACCGGGTTGCGTCGCTCACCTGGATGCTTGGACGCCGTCTAGTCAAGGTGGATCGTTTCGCGATGGTCAATTTGATTGCTGAACGTGAAGTTGTGCCAGAGTTGGTGCAAACGGACTTGACAGCACAACAAGTCTGCGCAGAGTTGCGGCGGATCATCCCTGATGGTGAAGCGCGAGAGACGATGATGGCTGGCTTTCGCGAAGTGCGGCACCGTTTACTGCCTAAAGAGAGCAAGGGCAATGCCAGCCAGCGCGCCGCTAAAGCTGTATTTGAAATAGTGGACCAGCGGGCGTGACTCGCTATACAGGATCTTTCCATACGCTTTTTTCATCATTTATAGTGAGTAACAGGCTAGGAGTTTTCTCGCTAATGCAAAGCGCAGCGCGATCCAGTGGGCGCGTTTTCATCTTCTTGGTCTTCGCTTTGGTTTCGACCTACGCGGTCGAGAAGCCACGGATTCAGATCAAAGACGTAGCGGTCAATGCGGCTGTATTTCCGCAAACGCATCAGATGAAGGCGCAAGCCCGCGTAAAATTCACGGCGCTCGACGACATCACCATCGCCACCTTTGAGTTGCACAACGGGCTCAGGCCCACACGCGTGCTCGATGCCTCCGGGCAAGTGCTCTCCGCCGAACGCGTTAGCCAGGATTCGACGGTTCGTATTGCGCTGTCCAATGGGATGAGCAAGGGGGCTAGCGACACTCTCATCTTTGAATACGAGGGTACGCTCCAGTCGTCGGATGATAGTCCGGTGCAGGGACTCAAGCTTGCCTACATCGGCGATCCCATCACCTATCTGCTTTACGCTGGCCGATGGTTTCCCATGGTTGGCTACGGTATCAATCGATTCACGTCCACCATCAGCGTTAGCGTTCCCTCAGGTTACACGGCTGTTGGCAGTGGGAAGGAGACGACTGGAGCGATTCCCGACCTCGGCCTTGAGACAAGCGCGCCCCGGAAAGGCGCGGGGCGTTCTTCGCCGGCAAAGCTAACGGCTCCCGCGGGATACAAGACCTACATCTTTACCTACGAGGAACGGCCGAGCTTCCCCGGCACTATTGTGGTCGGCAAGTACGAAGCGACCAAGAGCACCGAGGGCGGACTGAACCTGACCGTTTACACGACGTCTGAGAAGAAGGGTGTCGCGCAGCAGTACGCCGATACCGCGGCCAAAGAGTTTTTCTTCGACACTAGCACCTTCGGACCTGCGTACAGTAGCATATTGAATGTTGTCGAGTTACCGAACGACACGGTCCCTCTGGCTTGGGCCCCTGAGATCGCCGCTCTTGCTTCCCGCTCTTTTAACGAGAAAGTTAACTACCGCCTGCTGGCCAACGCGATTTCACACCAGTGGTGGGGAACCATGGTGAGTCCGGCGACAAAGAATGACTGGTGGCTGAACGATGGCTTCGCGCGCTATTCCGAGGCTCTGTATGTCGAACACGTCGCTGGCGCTGGCGGTTTCGAAGAAGTCACCAAAGACATGTCGGTAGGCGCTCTCGCTTATGTATCGGTCCCACTCGCCGACGTCGGCAAGCTCGATCCGTTTTCGCCCGAGTTCCAATCGCTGGTAACCGACAAGGGCGGCATCATCCTCAACATGTTGCGCTGGATCATCGGCGAAGAAGCGTTTGACAAAACCATGCGCACCTTCCTCACGCAGTATTCCGGGAAGTCCGCCTCGGTTGACGACTTCCGCAAAGTCGCGGAACAAGCCTCCGGGCAGCAACTTAATTGGTTCTTTACCCAATGGCTCAACTCCACGGGCGCGCCTGAGTTCAAGAACAAGTACACCGTCTACCGCACCCAGAAAGGCTTCCGCGTGGTCGGCGAGATCCAACAGGACATGGACCTGTTCCGCATGCCGGTGGAGCTGAAGATTGATACCGACGGCAAGACCGAAACCAAGCGCATCGAGGTTGAGGGCACGAACTCCGCTTACGCGGTTGAGACCTTTGGCCGACCGCGTAAGATCAGCATCGATCCCGGCAACATGGTCCTGCAGAATTCAAAGGAATTGCAGGTGCGCACCTCAATCATGCGCGGACAGCAGGACGTCGAGCAGAATGACCTCACCGAGGCGCTGAAGGAATTCCAGAAGGCGCTCGATATCAACAAGAACAGTTCCCTGGCACACTACCGCATCGCCGAGGTTTTCTTCCTCCAGCACAATTACCAATCCGCCGCCAATGCCTACCGCGAGTCTCTGAATGGTGACGGTGTTCCACGCTGGACCGAGGTCTGGAGCCACATTCAGCTCGGCAAGATCTTCGACCTGACCGGACAGCGCGAACGCGCCACCAACGAGTACCGTCAAGCCTTGCAGACCAACGACAACACCCAGAACGCACTCGACGAGGCGCGCAAGTATCTGCAAAGGCCGTTCCAGCCACAGAGCGGGACTAACGGCATGCAGTGATCGCGAGAACAACTGATTCATGCCTTAGCGCGCGAATTTTAATCCACTCAATCGCGCAAGCCTTTCCCGTTCCACCCCGTGTGACATCACTAACACCTGAAACGTCTCCCCCATTCCCCCCGGTGCGATCAGGTGCTTGAGCTGCAACGCGACCTTCGCGCGCTCCTGCGGCAATTTGCAGTCCTGAAAGGCATCGGCGAACTGCGTTTGCTCTCCAATGCCGATGAGAAACTGGGATTGCGTTACCAAGGCCAGCGCATCGAGCCCACGCTCAACTCCGCGCGCACGCAACGCGGTGAAATTGACGTGCGCCGTGATGTCCTGTTCGCCCGGAGCGTCATACGGTGACCTGCTGGCTGTATGCCGCCGGTATGCCATGATGGTGTCGCGATGCCGTCCGGCAAGCTGCTCCTGGCGCGTGTAGCCGTAATCAATCAGCACCGCAAACCCGCGCCGGCCGCGAAAGAGCCCTGCAATGCGATCCATAACAACCAGCGACGTTAGCGGCGCCTCAACGCGCTCCCCTTCCTCCGGATGAATGCTGTAGTGATCGAGGAACTCGTTCTCTGCGGCTGACGGCGGCACAAACCTTTCCACAAACCGTCCGTCCTCAAAACCAACCCGCACCGAGCCGCGATGGTCCACGACCTCGACCGGCAGCGCGTCGAAAAACTCGTTGCCGAATACGACGATGTCTTCTCCCGCCTGCGAAGAAGCCGATTCAATGGACTCGAAGATTTGTGCTAGCCCTGCCGAAATGTGCTCAGACAGTCGGCCCATCAATTGTTCTCGCAGATGGGCCGACTGCTCCACCAACGCGTACCGCAGAGCACGTGAGAATTCGGGGAACTGCTTCGCTGACCAATCCAGCACATCGCTCGCGAACAGCCCGCGTCCCGGCCCAAGCTCGATCAGATCAATTCGCTCGGGCGAATCCAGCGTGCGCCACATCTCCTCGAACTGCCGCGCCAGCAGCCGCCCGAACACAGCATGAACATCGCTTGAGGTGTAGAAATCTCCAGCTTTGCCAAACTGCTCGCGTGCCTGCGAATAGTAGCCAAGTTCCGGTTCGTACAAGCACAATTCCATATAGCGCGAGAACGGAATCGGCCCTTCGCGGCGAATCTCGTCCGCGATGCGCTCGCGAAGGTTCAAAGCTTGCCCTCACGCTCCATCTGCTGATGCTCTTTGCGGTGCTGCGGCGTGCGGATGAACATTTCTACCAGGTAGTCGTGCAGGCAATCGAAGATCTGGCGCTGGAAGGCCCACTCGAATTGTGGGTCGTCGAGGTCGCGCGGATGCAGCTCGAAGTAGTAGGTGTGAACGCGCGGCTCGTTGAACCTCGGCCGGATGACGACCTCGACCGCATCGCCTTTCGCCCGCGCCTCAAACTCTACTAGCGGATGCTCATACAACCGCAACTGCTGCTGCACGCGAGTGAGACGATCAGAAGCCATCGCTCGATTCTAGCGTGTTGCAAGCAGGCGCAAAGTGCGGCGAATTTTCAGCGAAGAAATCCCGTCTGAGATTTGCTGAGATTTGAAACCTTGGTTGCGGGCGAGACTGATGTTTATCATTAGGTACACTTGGCAGTCTAGAATCCCAGATCTTTCCCATTTTAGGAAGAAACTGTCAGGTCGCCGATACCCCTCCCCCACCCCTCGCAATATCTCTCCCCGACCACTCGCTGATATCCTCCCCCCTTCTACCATGCAGAGTCGTGGGGTTATCTGGAATTTTGGTGGTAACTAACTATACCCAAGGGAGTTACACGTAGTAACTCCTGCTAAGCAAGCTTATCATCATAAGCAGAGAACGGGATTATCATGATTATCATGCTTATCGTGCTTATTGTGCTTATCGTGATTATCATGATTAGCAAGCTTAGCAT
Organism: uncultured Acidobacteriaceae bacterium; assembly: GCA_963833155.1. Taxonomy (GTDB): domain Bacteria; phylum Acidobacteriota; class Terriglobia; order Terriglobales; family Acidobacteriaceae; genus Bog-257. The sequence continues at coordinate 127,726 of CAWHWY010000005.1, read as the reverse complement.
GGCAGCAAGCCGCCAGCGTCCCCTGGGCTCCTAACTCTCGGCGGAAATCTGTCAGTAAAGTGGTAAACCATAGCCGGTCACATTCCAAGCCCTGGTCCCCAGCAATAGCCGCTGATTTGTCAAAGATCGCCAGCCCTCTTCCAGGCCGTTCGCCCCATCAGGGCATAGAGACACCACGCCTCTGGCAACCAGTGTACGGATTGGCGCGCCGTTGTCAGTGAACCCGATCACAGGGGCGCGTGATGTGGGTCTTGCGGAAGAAAACCGAGCGTAGGATGATGATATCTCCCACCAAGCAAAACCGGCTTGGGTCGGGCAAGCGGCGGAGATCGTGAGTTGAAAATGTTCGGTGGGCCTGCCCGGGCCTTCGCCAGCCCAGGTTAGCGCCCAAGAGACGGACGCGAACCTGGGGCACCAGGCTCAAGTCCCGTTAGAGAGCAGCAGGGGATTCTTCCTGACACTACCCGCCGTTGACTTTCACCACGAAGTCCCTTGTATTGCCCGCCGGAAAGCGCCAAAATACGCGGCACAGTGCAGTACAACGGCTTCATTTCTTACAGCCATGCGGCCGACGGCAACCTTGCACCGGCAGTGCAGTCGGCCTTGCATCGCTTTGCGCGGCCCTGGTACCGCCTTCGGTCGGTTTGGATTTTTCGCGACAAAACAGGACTGGCGGTAACGCCGTCGCTGTGGGAAACCATCCAGAAGGCACTAGCAGAGTCCGAATATTTTCTGCTGATGGCGTCGCCGGAGGCCGCCACCTCGCCCTGGGTGCAGAAAGAGGTCAATTGGTGGCTCGCCAACCGCTCCGCCAGCAACATCCTCATCCTTCTGACTGACGGCGAGATCGCGTGGAACCCCGGCGCGAATGATTTCGACTGGTCGCGTACCATGGCGCTGCCGCCGAACCTTCGCGGACAGATGGCGCAGGAACCCTTGTGGGTGGACTTGCGATGGGCGCGCACGGAAGAGAAATTTTCTCCGCGGAGTTCACGCTTTCGAGCTGCCATTCTCGACCTTGCCGCGACACTCCTGAAAAAACCGAAGGATGAGCTCGACAGCGAAGACGTGCGTGTTTACAAGCGCAATCGCTTGGCGGCGTATGCCGCGGTGATTGTGAGTTTGTTGCTGGCGGTCGGGGCCACGACTGCAGCGGTTATCGCCAACCGGGAAAGAGGTCTTGCCAAGGCGGAGGCGAACCGGGCAGACAGCGAAGCAAAGCTTGCCAAGCAGAGTGCAGACCAAGCGGCGCAAAATGCGAGAGAAGCAGAGGAGCAGCGCAACATAGCTGACGCGAATGCAAAGCGGGCCGAGCAGCAGAAACAAAATGCCCAGAAGGAAACCGCGGAAGCAAACAGACAACGGAACGCGGCTGAGTATCAGGCTCAAATCGCCAACTCCGGCCGACTCGCAGCTCTGGCAATCTCTCTGAAAGACACCCAGCTTGATTTGGCTTCGTTGTTAAGTATCGAAGCTCGGAAGCCTGTCGATACTCTTGAGGCTTACAACGCTCTATTCACGACGTTCGAGACGAACCCTCGGTTTGTGACTTACCTCTACTATGCTTCGGATGTAAAGAGTGTTGCCTTCAGCCCGGATGGCAAGACGCTTGCGACGGTGAGTTCGGTTGAGGTGCGACTATGGGACGTGGCTAGCCACAAACCTCTTGGCGAACCGCTCAAAGCAGACAGCGACATTTTGCTGAGCGTGGCCTTCAGCCCGGATGGCAAGACCCTCGCCTCGGCGGGTACCAGCTATACGGTTTGGCTTTGGGACGTGGCCAGCCGCCAGCCGATCGGAGAACCGCTCGCAGGCCATACGGGCTATGTGGAGAGCGTGGCCTTCAGTCCGGATGGCAAGACGCTCGCCTCGGGGAGTTGGGACAAGACGGTGCGACTTTGGGACGTGGCCAGCCGCCAGCCGCTTGGCGAACCGCTCAAGGGCCACACGGACTTTGTGAACAGCGTGGCCTTCAGCCCAGACGGCAAGACGCTCGCATCGGGGAGTCAGGACGAGACCGTCCGACTTTGGAACGTGGCCACCCGAACGCTGATCGGAGCACCACTAAGAGGAAACGGCTCCTCGGTAACCAGCGTGGCCTTCAGCCCCGACGGCAAGACGCTCGCCTGTGGGACTGCGTATTTGACCGTCCGGCTTTGGGACGTGGCCAGCCGACAGCCGCTTGGAGAACCGCTCAAAGGCCACACGGGCGTTGTGATGAGCTTGGCTTTCAGCCCCGACGGCAAGACGCTCGCCTCGGGGAGTGGGGACAAGACGGTGCGACTGTGGGACGTGGCCGGCCGGCAGCCTCTCGCAGAACCGCTCACTGGTCATGCGGGCTACGTGAGCAGCGTGGCCTTCAGCCCGGATGGCAAGACCCTCGCTTCGGCGAGTGGCGACGCTACAGTACGGTTGTGGAACGTGACCAGGCGACTGCCTTTCGCAAAACCGCTTGGAAGCTATGGTTCGCTCGTGGGGAATGTGGCTTTCAGCCCGGATGGCAAAACGGTTGCCTCGGGCAGGTTCGACGGTACGATACAGATGTGGGACGTGGCCAGCCGCCAGCCTTTCGGAGAACCGCTCACTGGCCACGGCGGAACCGTCTATAGCGTGGCTTTCAGTCCGGATGGCAAGACTCTCGCATCGGGGAGTTGGGATAAGACGGTGCGACTGTGGGACGTTGCCAGCCAAGAGCCTTTGGGAGAACCGCTCATAGGCCACAGCGACGAAGTGCATAGCGTGGCTTTCAGCCCAGACGGCAAGACGCTCGCTTCCGCGAGTATGGACAACACGGTGCGGTTATGGGATGTGACCAGCCGCAAGTCTACAGCACTACCCCTCACAGGGGACACCGGCGCTGTGGAAAGCGTGGTTTTCAGCCCGAATGGCAAGACACTCGCTTTGGGGACTTGGGACAGCACTGTGCGACTGTGGGACGTGGCCAGGCGGCAGCCCCTCGGGGAACCGCTCACAGGCCACAGTGATCGGGTGGTGAGCGTGGTCTTCAGCCCAGACGGCAAGACGCTTGCCTCGGGCAGTGTGGACAAGACGGTGCGACTGTGGAACGTGGCCAGTCGCCAGCCTCTAGGAGAGCCCCTCAAAGGCCACAACGAAGCGGTGACGAGCGTGGCCTTCAGCCCGGACGGCAAAACACTCGCGTCGGGGAGCGACGACAAAACCGTGCGACTGTGGGACGTGGCTACCCACACCCCTCTCGGAGAACCGCTCAAAGGCCATGCCAACTTTGTTAGGGGCGTGCCCGAATTTAGTAGCGTGAGCTTCAGCATTAGTAGCGTGTCCTTCAGCCCCGATGGTAAGACGCTCGCCTTCGCGGACTCCGATGCAGTATGGCTGTTGGACGTGGACCCACATTCATGGGCCTTGCGCAATTGTCAGCGCGCCAATCGCAATTTCTCGCAAGCCGAGTGGGATCATTACATCGGCAAGAATATTGCCTACCATCGCACCTGTCCGAATCTGCCTCTGGGTGAAGGTGTCCCGGCAAAATGAAGAACGGACGGCGGGCCCACTTCCCTACTCGTAGCGCAAGGCTTCGATGGGATCGAGGCGTGAGGCTTTGATGGCCGGCAGCATCCCGCTGACCAAACCAACCAGCGTCAGGATGATGGTGGCAACCACCACAATGGTTGGATCGATAATCAGGCGAATATCGGCCGCCTCGGCGTTCTTGGCGACGGCGCTGTAGAAGGTCAGACGTCCCACTCCCAGCGACACCGCATAGGCAAGCAGGATCCCGGCAATTCCGCCGACGAAGGTAATCGCCAGCGCCTCGGCAAGGAATTGGAAAAGGATGTCACGTTTGCGGCCGCCCAGCGCTTTCTCCACGCCGATCTCGCGCGTGCGCTGCGTGACAGAGACCAGCATGATGTTCATCAGGCCAACGCCGCCAATGCCCAGCGTCAGCGTACCAATAAAGGCCAGTAGAATCTGCAGACCGGTGGTGATGATCTGGAACTGTTTCAACTGCTTCATCATGTTGAAGACAAAGATCGCGCGCTTGTCGTCGGGCTTGAAGTTGTACTGCTGGGCAAGTACGCCGCGCACCTGGCGCTCGACCAGTTCGAATTCATTGCCTTCATAGTCGAGCCAGATGCCATCGAGGTAATGCGTATCCTTTAAATCGCCCATGGTAGTGAATGGGATGTAGATCAGTTTGTTGACGCTATCATCGCCCTCCTGCATGTGCGGGGAAAGGATGCCGACCACCCGGAAGCTGATTCCGTCGATACGGATAAACTGCCCGAGCGCGTACTGACCGGAGAAGAGCTTGGACTTTGCCTCCGAACCGATCACCGCAACGCGTGCCCGCGACATCTCGTCTTCCTGGTTCAGTAGGCGACCCTCGCCGAGGGTCAAGGCCTGTATCTGGAACATGGTGGGATAAACGCCGTTGATGGGAAGGGTGTAGGTACGAACATCCTGCTGCACGTTGCTCTGCTTCTCAACCACCGGCGTAATGCGACGCACCAGCGGCGCGGCGTTCACGATGCGATCAATGTCATCGAAGGTGAACCTGATCTTGGTGCCGGCCTTTTGTCCGCCTGCCTGCTGCGAAGTGCGCCCGGGAAAGACGCCGATAATGCGCGTGCCCCAGTTGGCGAAGATGGTCTCGATGGCCCGGCCAAATCCTGCGCCGTAGGCCAGCAGAAGAACGACCGTGGCAATACCCCACGCCATCCCGAGCATGGTGAGCGCAGTGCGGCGCCGATTGTGACGCATGGCGCTATAGGCTTGGGTGAGCAGATCCTTCACCATGGCTACTCCTGCCTCAGTGCATCCACCGGCTGCAAGATGGACGCCTTGCGGGCGGGATAGAGCCCGGCAAAAATTCCCGCCAGCGCCAGTGTGCCGATGGCCACCGACGCCGACATGTACGACATGGTGGGAGGATCGAAACCCGGCACCTGTCCCAACCCACTCATCAGGTACATCAGCAGCGCAGCGCCACCCATACCAATGGCCCCGCTCAAGAGCGTGAGGAATGCGCCCTCCAGGAAAAACTGCAACAGGATGCTACGGTTGGTAGCGCCCAGGGCCTTGCGCAAGCCGATTTCGCGCGTGCGCTCGGTAACGGCTACCAGCATGATGTTGACGATGCCAATGGCGCCAAGGGTCAGGGTGACCAGGCCAACTCCGCCGAGGAAGATATCCATCACATCAAAGATCTTCCCCACCATCTCGGCATTCTTCACCGTGTCCCAGTCCTCGAAGGCATCTTCGTTACGCCAGTCGAAGCCATGATTGCGAGCGATAATCTTTCGCACTTCATCACGAGCCAGAGTGTGTTCGTCCCGCACCCGAGGCCGGTAATTAAGGAACGACACCGCATCCTGCTGCTGGTCTCCGGTCAACGGAAAGAATTGGTGCATCATCGTGTAGGTCAGGAAGACGCGATTGTTGGTGGAGTTGTCATCGCCGTGGCCCACGCGCTGCACCACTCCCACAACTTCAAAACGAAGATCGTTCAGCAGAATCGAGTTGCCGACTGCCGTTCTGCCACCGGGAAACAGGTTCTTCACCATCTCGTCGCCGATCACGCAAACAAACCGCTTCTGGGTATCGTCGGCGTCATTCAGCCATCTTCCACTTTCGAGCGGCAGGTACCGAATCGTATTGAAGTGCGGCGGAACTCCCACCACCTCACCGTTCGTGTTGCCATATTCGCTCACTTCGCGAATGTCCTGCCTTCTTAGCACAGGGGCAACAGCGCGGACGTGCGGCGCTTCACGCTGGATGTCAAGATAATCCTTGTAAGTGAGGTGATACTCACGGCCGGAGCTCATGTTGCCTGCGACTGCCGGCGCGCGTCCCGGGAAGATAAACATGATGTCCTCGCCAAGCGAGTTGAGCTCGCGCCGGTTCCCGGAACGGAAACCCTCTCCCAGTCCAACTAGCAGCAGTAGAGAGCCAACTCCCCATGCGATACCAAACATTGTCAGGAAGGAGCGCAGCTTGTGCGCCCACAAGGTCCGCAAAGTCTGCCGGAGAATCTCGAAGAACATCATGGAGTGAAGGGGACTCCGCCCTTCTGTGTAATACGCAACCGGCGCCCGCTAAGTTCCTGGAACCACTGTCCATTGGACACCAAGAGGCCCGATTCGAGAGCCACTTTCGCCGTTAGTCGTGACGAGCAGCACTTTACTAAGTTGAGTCGCTGAAAGTTGTGGAAAACAGCACCTTAGCGCCCCAAATCAGGCCAAAAATTCGGTATAGTAGAGGTACCGCACCAGCCGCGACCTCTGCAGAGCGCGGACTTGGTGCAAATCTGTCAGGTCTAGGAGTCAAGTACGATGCCGAAAGCAACACGAGCTAATGACAGCGCAACGCCGAAGAAACGGAGCCGCAAGGCCAAGACCGAAAATGGGAATGGCACTCAGGTGGTAACGACGTCGCCCGAATTCGCTCAAGAATCTCAATCCTCGCCGGTACTAGAGGAGAAAATCCGCGAGCGTGCTTATCAACTCTACTTGCAGCGCTGCGGAAAGGGCGGTTCTCCAGAGCAAGACTGGTTACAGGCGAAGAGCGAGATTTGCGGAGAACAGCGTATAGCCTAGGACACGCGCCTTACATCATTCGTCTCGTTGGGGCTGAGTTTTTGACAAGCCAACACCTGCGGCTGGGATTGCATCTCACAGTGCGGGAGAGTGGTTTCTGTGCAGTGTAGCACTACTGCGAGAGACTGCAATCGTCCTTCTGAAACCTCGAAATGCACTCTGTTTCTTGCGCGATAATTATCATGTGTGCCTGGAAAATGCGGGACTGACGATACCCGCGTCAAAAGACTGGGCCTTTGGGAGATAAGGGTGAAAGCGTGGACAGGTTAAGCGAAGTCCTGCTCATCGACGACAATCCGTTGCAGCTCATGGTTCGCGAGGCAGTGCTGCGACACGCGGGGTTCCGTGTAGCCATCGCCACCACCGCCGACAGCGCTCTCGCCATCTTGCGCACGTTTGCGGACCGCATCGGTGTGGTGGTTACGGACCACGTTATGCCGGAAGGCGATGGGTCGGAGCTGGTCCGCGCCATTCGAGCAGAAAACGACTGGCTTCCTATCATTGTCCTGAGCGGGCTGGCCGAATCAGAAACTGAGTACCAAGATCTGGATGTGGTCTTCCGCGCAAAGCCTCTTCCGCCGACAGAACTGATTGAACTTGTGCGGTCCAGCCTCAACGAAGCCACGCGACACCGCGGGGCGGCATAGTAGGCACCGTCCCTCAACCTTCGGACAATCCCCAAGAACTCCGAAATGTGACCTAAGTCACATGGCGCCGTGCGCTCAAAGGAGGTATCCTTAAATACTTGTGGAAGGCTTTACCGGCCGGGTTCGCAGTTTGGAACTCCTAGAGGTTTTATCCGATGTCTAATCAGGGACGCAGGTATGTGCGCTTCGGCGCGGTGATCGCCATGATTCTGCTCTCACTGGGCTATCTTGCCTACACTGGTGTGCAGGACAGCAAGAGTTATTATGTCACCATCAAGGAACTGAATGGCATGGGCAATGGCGCGTACAGCAAGCGGCTGCGCGTGGCCGGGAATGTTGTTCCGGGCTCCATCAAGCGCCAGGGCACTCACCTCGAGTTCCTGCTGGTGGAGCAGGACCGCACACTCCCCGTGGTTTACAGCGGGACCGAGGCTCCGCCTGATACCTTCAAAGACAATGCACAAGCCTTGGCGGAGGGCAAGTTTGGACGAGACGGCGTCTTCCGCGCCACCAACATTCAAGCCAAGTGCGCTTCCAAATACGCACCCAAACAGCCTGGACAGCCGGGCGCCGCTCCGGCCGCCGACGCGAGCGCGCAGAAGGCGGCGCTGACAGGAGCGCAACCTGGCACCCCGGGCCAGTAGTTCGTTGCAAGTGGAGCTTGCGGAACCCCGCTGCATGACAGGCACAACCCATACCTCCGCTCATCCTGTCGTCGTCCTCGAAAATCTGGTCAAGTTTTTTGGCCGCTTTGCCGCCATCCGGGGCATTTCGGCGAGCTTCGCGCCGGGGCGACTGTACGTTGTGCTGGGCGATAACGGCGCCGGCAAGAGCACCCTGCTCCGGATTGTGGCCGGGCTGATGGAACCCAGTCAGGGAAAAGTTACGCTGCTGGGAGCTGACAGCATTCGTGAGGTCGCGCATCGCATCGGGTACATGGGCCATGCTCCCCTGCTCTACGACGAGCTCAGTGGCATGGAGAACTTGCGCTACTTTGCCGGGCTCTATGAACTGCATAGCGACAGCATCGGCAAGGATGCGATGTGGATGGTCGGCCTCGATCCGGAGCTATCGCGGCGGGTAGGCCAATACTCACAAGGCATGCGGCAGCGCTTGTCCTTGGCGCGTGCGGTTTTGCACAATCCGGAGTTAATTCTGCTGGACGAGCCGTTCTCCAACGTGGATGTCCGGTCAGCCCGCGAGATGGCAGCAATCCTGGGGCAGGTACGCGACAGAGGAAAGACCATCTTCGTGGTGACGCACCAGGCTGCGCTGATGGAGGGCATCGCCGATGAATTCGTGCACATGACTGCCGGGCAGATCGTTGCGCGAACAGACGGCCCGCAGGTGAGCGAGCGAATGAATACGACATCATGACCACGCTGACCATGACGCGCGCGACGTTGCTGAAAGATCTACGCATGGAGTGGCGTTCCAAAGATGCGATCAACTCCATGCTGTTTTTCGCTCTGCTGGTGGTCGTGATTTTCAGCTTTGCCTTTAATCCCACGGCAGAAGAGTCGCGACGCATTGCGGGCGGGCTGGTGTGGGTGGCATTCCTATTCGCAGCCGTGGTAGCGCTGAACCAGACCTGGGCGCGTGAGCTGCGCAATCAGGTGCTCGATGCTTATCGCGTGTCGCCCGCCCCGCCCAACGCGTTGTTTCTCGCCAAGGCGGCGGGCAATTTCCTGTTTGTGGTCGTCCTGGAAGCTCTCATGGCGCCGCTGTTTGTGGTGTTTTACGAACTGCGCTCGGTGGGACCGCTCTGGCAATTGATCGTGGTTGCGCTGCTCGGTACCTGGGCGCTGGTGGTGAACGGCACCTTTTTTGCGGCGCTTTCCATCCGCACGCGCAGCCGCGAGATCATGCTGCCGCTCATTCTCTTCCCCATTTCCATTCCGGCGCTACTCGGGATGGTGGATGCAACCACCGCGATCCTGACGGGAGAGGCGTCGCCCGATTTCTGGATCAAGATGCTTGCAGTCTACGATGTGATCTTCACGGCCGTGTGTCTTCTTCTCTTCGAAAGTGTGTTAAACGCAGAATGAAATCCATCTTCCTGGCCTTCGTTGCCCTCACCGTCGGACTGCTGGCCTTCAGCACCTACCAGGGACTGTTCGTTGCTCCTACCGAGCAGACCATGGGAGACGTGCAACGCATCTTCTACTATCACGTACCTTCGGCCTGGACCGCTGGGGTATGTTTTTTGGTTAACTTCCTGGCGTCGGTCGTATACCTGTGGAAACGTAATGCTGGGAGCGACGCTCTGGCCGCAGCTTCCGCCGAAGTCGGAGTGATGTTCTGCACCATCGTCCTGATAACCGGGCCGATCTGGGCACGGCCGGTTTGGGGCATCTGGTGGACCTGGGATGCGCGGCTGACGACTACGCTGGTCTTGTGGCTCATTTACGTGAGCTACCTGGTACTGCGGCGCTTTGCGGCCGGAGGACAGACACAAGTCCTCGCGGCAGCGCTGGCCATCTTCGGGTTTGTGGACGTGCCCATCGTGTACATGTCGATCCGCTGGTTTCGCACCCAGCATCCTTCACCAGTCATGGGAGGCGGCGAGAACTCGGGGCTTGACCCCGCCATGCTGCACGCTTTTTTCTGGAACCTGCTGTCCTTCACCTGCGTGGGAATCGTTCTCATGGTGCTTCGTTATCGCTTGCAGCGATTGGAGGAACAGGTGGAAGCCACACACGCAGCCGTTGCGTTGCGAGGAGGGACACAATGACGGGCCCGGTCGCATTGAAAGCTGCCTACATCGTCACCTGGGTGATTCTGCTTGGATATCTCGGTTCCCTGCTACGCCGCTTTCGGCGCGTGCGCGAAGAGATGAAGGACCTGAAGGGTCAGGGTTAACCAATCACCGCAGAGACGTGGAGCACCCGGAAACATGTTGAACGCCAGTTCCCGTCTTCAATAGTGGTAACGGGCCTGGAGAAAGTCGATCCGGTTTTCGCTCACGCGATATACGAGTCGATGTTCCTGAGTGATCCTTCTCGACCAGCACCCTGCCAATACAAACTTCAACGGCTCCGGTTTGCCAATACCTGAGAACGGCTCACTGATCGTAGCTTCGACAAGGTCCAAGATCCGAAGTGCAGCTTTGCGGTCCACTTTCACCCAATAGGCCAGGTCTTCCCGAAACTGCGGATGAAAGACCGCCTGCCGCTCAACGGGACGAGCCAAGCCCCATCTCCCGCCGCAGTTTGTCAACCGATTCCGGCCTGCCCTTCCCTTGGGTAGCGCGCTCCAGAGCTGCCAGTAGCCTTTGAGCATTTCTCGGCGACCGCAGCAAATGGGCAGTCTCCATCAGGCTTGACAACTCTTCCGCTGGGACGAGGGCTACGTCCTTAGCGCCGCGTCGGCGCACAATTACAACCTCCTGGTCATTGGCGACCTGCTCCAACACCGAAGCCAAGTGTTGCCGCAAGCTCGTATAAGTGGTTTCGACAGGCATATATGTATTCTCATAACAAATGTACAGCCTTCCTGTACGTGCCGTCCATCCCGTCATTCACGCTGACAATGACCTCCGCCGCCTTGGATGGAACGCCCACTTCCCTGCTAAACTATCTTCCCGTGTACGTAACCGCCCATCCCTCGAACGTGCGCCTCATCGGCTTCACCTGAACCCCCTCCCTCTAATCGCGGGCCGATTCCTCAATCAGCGTTAACCATTCATCTCAGGAGATTCATCATGAAGCCACGCGTGTTGTGGTCGCTGTTACTGGCCTTTATTGGTGTGTCACTTTGCGTTGCGCAGTCGGCCTCGCCGGAGAAGCAGAAGTTTAGCCCACCCTCTCGCAAATTTCGGTTCACGTATTCCTTCGCCGTCAGGAACATCCCAGCAGGAACCGAGGTAGTTCGCGTGTGGGCACCGGTGGCACACACCGACGAGAGCCAGAAGGTCCGCCTGGTGAACGTGAAAGCGCCCGTGCAAACCCAGATAACGCAGGAACCGGAATATGGCAACCACATGATGTACGCGGAAATCCGCAACCCGGCGCCGGGTACGGCCGAGTTCACGCTGGAGTATGAGGTCAAGCGCCGGGAGTACTCGCGCGGCGATTACGCGCAACTGGCGCTCAGAGATAGCAAGCCGGTTCCCGTACCGGCGTCCCTGACTCGCTTTGTTGAGCCGGACAAACTCATCCCAACCGACGGCAAAATCAAGCTCCTCGCCGACCAGGTTACCGGCGGCCAGGCAGGGAGCGTCGCCAAAGCTAAAGCTGCTTACGATTATCTGTTCGCGACTTTCCGTTACGACAAAACGGGCACGGGCTGGGGCCGCGGAGATGCGGTGTGGGCCTGCGATTCCAAACACGGTAACTGCACCGATTTCCACTCGCCGTTCATCGGCATGATGCGTGCCGACGGCATTCCCGCTCGGTTCGACATCGGCTTCCTACTCCCGCAAGGCCGGGACAGAGGCGACGTCTCCGGCTATCACTGTTGGGCGGAGTTTTATGCCTCAAGGATCGGATGGATTCCCGTGGACATCTCCGAGGCATGGAAGGCCAAGGAGAAGCAAAGTTATTTCTTTGGCAGCCTGGACGCCAACCGAGTTAGGTTTTCGACCGGCCGCGACATAACTCTTTCTCCCAAGCAGGATGGGCCGCCGCTGAATTATTTCGTCTATCCTTACGTCGAGATTGACGGCAAGCCTTATGAGGCTGTGAGCAAGCAGTTCAGCTTTGAGGAGGTGAAGGCCGGCGAGCAAGAGGCGTCCGGATCGCAGCCCTCCGTAGGATCGCTGCGCATGTACGAGGCAGCATCGGCCACATGGCCAACTGGAGGTAACTGATGGCGTTATACATCTTCGCCCGTTTTCATGCCGTTGCGGGCAATGAAAGCGCCGTTGCGGAGGCGTTGGATAATGTTCTCGGTCCTTCGCGCGAGGAGCCTGGCTGTCTGAGCATTCACGCCTTTCGCTCGATCCGGGATCCGCGGCTGTTCTACATTCACTCGCGCTGGACAAACGAGGAGGCCTTCGAGACGCACGCCCTGCTGCCGCATACGGTGCGATTCATCGAACGTGTGGAGCCTCTGATCGCTCACCCTCTCGATGTAACGCGAGCGGAGCTGATTGGCTGACGCCGTGGCATCTCGGTCCACGTTTAAGAGCAGGACAGATCCTCAGCCGTTCTAGACATGGGGCTTGATTGCGCAGTCTCTGCGACGAGAGCCTGAGGAGCGTCCTGGCATACCGGCGATAGGTGCTGACCTTGGGCAGCGCCTTTTTTACTTGGACCGTGTTCTTGTATTGGAAAACTGCTGGAGGGAATACGATAGGGTAGTCCAACTTTCCGGAACCTTCGATCCCTTCCAACCGAATTACTGGTGGAAACCAGATCGGGTTCACCACTGAGGTGGCGTTGCTGAACTTGACCGACGAACAGTTGCTTGCGCAAGCGCTGGCCGGAGATGAAGATGCGTTCACCGTTCTGTACCGCAGGCGGCAGGGACCCGTGTTTCGGTTTGCTCTCCACATGAGCGGCTCTTCGCACGTGGCGGAGGAGGTGACGCAGGATGTGTTTGTGTTCCTGCTGCAGCGGGGCCACGACTTCGATCCCAGCCGGGGAGCGCTGGGGGCGTACCTGTTCGGAGTGGCCAGGAACTACGTGCGGCGTGCGCTGGAGCGCAATTATTCAGATGCCATGCTGCACACTCCGGCTGAGGACGAAGCCCGGTGGCTGGTAACTGAGGATGATCCCGCGGACGGCATTGCGCGGCATCAGACTTCGATCGCACTTTGGAAAGCTGTGCTCTCGTTGCCCGAGCACTATCGTGAGGTTGTGGTGCTCTGCGATTTGCAGGAGCTGAGTTATGCCCAGGCGGCGGAAGCTCTTGGATGTGCAATCGGCACCATCCGCTCACGCCTGCACCGGGCCCACGACATGCTGGGAAAGAAGCTGCAACATTCAGCGGCCGCTGCGCCCGGAGGAGTCTCAAGAATTACGGCGAGGTGTGCATCATGAAATGCCGGGAGTTTAAACACGCTGCTGCGTCTCTCACTTTATGGGAGCTGTCGCGCACCCGCAACCCACAGGTCTTGGAGCACGTGGATGAGTGCTCCAAATGCGGGGAGTGGTTAGACAAACAGCGGATGCTTGCCGCGTCGATGGATACGCTGCAGGCGCGAACTGCTGGCCGGGAGGCTGGTCCACACGTGGAACGGGCGCTGTTGCGCATGTTTAGGCAGGTACCTTTCGAGGCTATGCGGCCAGTAGCAGCGCCCCGTTCCACTCCAATTGCATTGCGTTTGAGCCGATTCTTCGAGCTCGGCGCCTACGCCGCCGTGGCGGCTGCCATCGTCGTGGGATTGTTCCTGGGCGCTCGCCTGCTGCAGCAACGTTCCGTGAGCGTACCGGTGCAGAGTCAGTCCGCTCCGGCGAGCGCGGAGCCGGCACCGCCAGCCCTAGCGGCAGGCAATGCAACGCAGAAAGAAACCGGGCCGGCGACGCAGGATCAGCCCATGAACTCGTCGAGGCATCAGCTTGCTTTTCGCCCTGTCTCCCGAAGCGGCACAGCGGAGTTACCAAGCTCTGCCGTAGCGCCCCAGACCAGCGACGACCCGGAATATCTTGCGTTGATGTTCTGCGATCCGCTGAGTTGCTCCAGTGACGCCCAGGTAGTCCGCATGGAGCTGCCCTCGTCCGCAGCGACAAGTGACCCCGACGCTCAGCCCGTGATAGCGGACGTGGTCGTAGGCTACGACGGTGTGGTACGGGCCATGCGAATCGTGAATTGAGTTTTGAACTGAGGTATCGAACGAACGAACTACGTGGAATTGAGAGCCAAGTTATGAATTTGGGAAAATCTGTAACTCTTCGCGCCGTTTCGGGGGGACTATTATTCGGGTTGCTGTTGCTGGGGATGGTTTCGCTTGCGGCAGCGCAAAGCGATGCCCCGGCGCCTCCGCCACCGCCGCCTCCGGGCGCAATGATCATGACGATGCACGGTCCCGGGCCGGGCGGGCTCGGCCTGATGCACGACGAATTTGGCGAGGGCAAGGTCGTCACCGGCCTGCCGCTGAGTGGCGACTTGGTCGTAACCCGTGACACCACGCTAGCTGACGGTAATCGCATCCATACGGAAAATCAGACAAAGATTTACCGTGATACCGATGGCCGCGTTCGCCGGGAAATCGGGTTCGAACTAAACACGCCCACCACCGGCGCCGCCAAGCGAAACATGATCGTCATTACCGATCCGGTTGCTGGGAAGCGGTATGTGCTGAATTCGCGGACCAAGACCGCGCACGTCATGCCACTGCAACTGCCCACCAAATGGCTGGGTCAGCCGCCTCCGGATGGAAACAGCGGCGAAACCTGGACGAAGCACGACGACTCCAACGTGAATCGCGAGCCGTTGGGAACGAAGACCATCAATGGTCTACAGGCCCAGGGTACGCGTGTTACGCGAACCATTCCAGCCGGCCAGATCGGCAACGAAAAGCCGATTGAGGTGGTCACCGAGCGCTGGTATTCCACCGACCTGCAGTTGCCGCTGGCGACGACTCACACCGACCCCATGATGGGCACCGTGACGACGAACCTGACCAACATCAACCGCACACCACCCGATGCGTCGCTGTTCCAGGTGCCGTCCGATTACACCATCCAGACGGGTAAGCAGGGCGACATGGTTTACATGCCCATGAAACCGGAATAGCACGGTCCCTGGGTCGGAGGGGCGAAGGCGCAAAAAACGCGCCTCCGCTTTTGGGTCTATCCTCTGCTCCCTACCTGCTTGGTCGGGAGATTCCCTGCTGCGCAGATTTAACATCTCATCACTTGCGCTAGAGTACAATTTCTTCCATCGGCGGTGTGTTCGCCCCGGAGGCAGTATGTGCCGGCTGAAGTCCGCTTCCCTCGCTCTTCTCATTTCGATCCTTGCCGGCCCCGTTCGCGTTCGCTCAAGGGCGCTTTTCAACCACAACGGTCACTGAGATCCAGGTCCGCGTCAGCTACAGCAACGAGCAGCGAGTGGGCCAGCAGCAGGTCCAAATTGACTTGCTCAACGGACAGGGCGTACCTGTGGGCCAAACATTTACCGACAACGAAGGGCAGGCGGTATTTCACATCAACGGAGGGGGAGTCTTTCGAGCGCGAGCTTCGGGGGCGGATATCGAACAAACCGTCTCCGATTCCGTCAGCGTCGACCCCGGCGACCGCGTGGCCTTGATATGGCTGCATGTCAAGCTAAAGGCTGAGGCCGATACTCCCACCAACGCGAGCAAACCCAGCACCACGAAGGCCACGACAACGGCCAATGAACTCAGGATTCCCGCCGACGCCAAGAAGTCCTTCCTGAAGGGCATGGATGCCTTGTATCGCCACGACTACCCGAAGGCCATCGAGATGTTCGAGAAAGCCACCGCCGCCTATCCGCAATACGACGCTGCCTACGATAACCTGGCCGTAACCTACATGCAGCTTGGACAAACCGCCGAGGCACGCGCCGCTTTCGAACGTTCCGTCCAACTGAACGACAAGAACGCGGATGCCGAACGCAATTACGCTCGCCTCTTAATCAACAGCCAGGAATATGCGCGCGCCATCGACCTGCTCAACAAGGCGCTGGTCATCGAACCGCAGGACTCGGCTTCTCTCACCCTGCTTTCCATTGCGCAGTTGCGCAGCGGCGATGCGGACGCCGCTCTGCAAAACGCGCTGAGGGTCAACCAGCTCCAGCACGAAGGCTATGCCGTCGCTCACTACGTCGCCGGACGCGCCTACGAAACCAAGCAGCAATATCCCAAGGCGACAGCCGAATACGAAGCCTATCTCCACGAAAGTCCCGACGGCCCCGAGGCCCAGCAGGTGCGCGCGGCCCTGACCCGGGTGACAGCCAGCGCCGGCACGTCGCCGCAACCCAGCACGACACCGCAGTAGCTTTCAGTTCTGGAAGGCAAGTCCGACCTGAGCGGCAGTGCAGTCCTGTTGAGTTCGTCGGAAGCCGCAAATGGGACCGCACTCGAATCTCAGGACGTCCGTCGGATCCTTTTCTCGAGTTCCCGAAGCAGCAGTGCGTCCTGGTGACTCACCGCTTCCAGCAGGCAGGCGATTAGAACCTCGCGTGAAGTGTTTGGTCCAGCGAGCAGTTTCGCGACGACATCCCGCGCGACTCTCTCTTTCCATTCCTGGCAGGTGACGCGCGGCGAGTAAATGTAGGCGCGATCACACATCCGCCGGGAAACGAGATCTTTCCGGAACAGCCGGTCGAGGGTCGTCATAATCGTGGTGTACGCCATATCCCGGTTCAGCCGCTTGGTCACCTCTCGCACTCGACATTCGCCGCACGTCCAGAGAATCTCCATCACCTGGGTTTCGAGTGGCCCGAGGATCAACCGGAGAACGGCGTGACTGGCAGTGCTCGTGTTGGACCCCGGTAACATGTTTATGCCTCACGAACGATTTCTGAGTCGCGCTTCGCACGCGGATCCCTAATGAGAAGCAGGGGCGGGAATTTGGTCCGCCCCTGTCTGGAAGGCCGCTTCCGTTTTTCTGGTTGGTCGAACGAAAGCGGCCGAGCTGCAATGCCGATCATCCGCCCAAGAGGTAGGCGTTCAAGTCGTAGATCACCAGGTCTCCGCCATTGGAGGTCTGGAAGACAAGCTGCGTGATGTCCCCCCACGAAGGCGGGAAGTTCAGCTTCTGCATCTGGATGCTCACGATGTAGAACGAAGAACCCACGTAGTTGCCATTGTTATAAGCGGTCACAGTAATGTTGGTGGGGCCGAAGCCTCCAGCCACCACCGCGCTAACTGCCTGGAAGCTGGTAGGGCCACCGTTGCTGCTGACGATGCCGTAGCAGTATTCCTGCAGCACGCGGCACACTTTGCCGCCCACGAAGGCCACATCCTCACCAACCGGGCCATCTTTGTAGCCCGGTCCAGAGCCCGACCACAGGTAAGGATCGACAAAGAAGATGTTGTTCCAGTTGAGCCCGCCGTAGCCGTTAGGCACCGGGGAAGGCGTGCTCACCAAGGGGAGGGTTGAGAAGTTGAGATTTTCCTGGGCGGTGGCGCCTATCGCCAAAGCCAGAATGCAAGCGAGCAATACCAGCGTCTTTTTCATTTTTTCCTCTCTTTTCGGGTCTGAATTTTCGGGGGCCCGAACGCCGTTAGCAACGTCGAGGACCGTACTACCCACACCGTGCAAGAACGCGGCGAGTGTGCGCTCAACGGGCCGCAGTGTCGATGCACTGACGGTGAAATGAGGGTGAAATAGCGGTGAAATGAGTAAGCGATTGATTATGAAGCCGGTAGAGCAGGCCTTCAGGCCAGCGTCTCGTGGCAGAAAGAGATCGCTTCATCCGCTACCGCAGTAGTAAACTTGCCCCCAATTCCCGGATACCCCATTTCCATGAGAGACACGCAGCCAGCCCGCGTTCGCATCGGACTCTTTGAAATCGACCTGAAGAGCGGAGAACTGCGCGATGGCGACCACACGGCGGTGCTGCAGGAGCAGCCACTGCAAATCCTGCGCATGTTGGTCGAGCGCGAGGGCGAACTGGTCAGCCGCGAGGAGATCAAGAAGAAGCTGTGGCCGAACGACACCATTGTCGAGTTTGACCACAGCATTAACGCCGCCATCAAGAACCTCCGGCGCGCGCTGAGCGACACTGCGGATGCGCCGCAATACATCGAAACCCTTGCCCGGCGTGGCTACCGGTTGATGGTCGCGGTCGAGTGGGTCACCGGTGAGGACCCGTCCGGTCCCTCTCCCACCCTTTCGCCAAAAGATGGCGAAAAGGGTGGGGCACCCGCTGTTCAGGCCGCTGCCGCCGACGTGGCGGTGGCGAGCACTGAGCTCCAACCGTCGGCCCTCACCGGCCGGACGGTTTCCCACTATCGCGTGTTGGACATCATCGGTGGCGGCGGCATGGGCGTGGTCTATCGCGCCGAAGACCTCAAACTGGGCCGCGCTGTGGCGCTGAAGTTTCTGCCTGAAGAGCTGGGTAGCGAGCCGCAGGCGCTGGAGCGCTTCGAGCGCGAGGCGCGCGCGGCTTCGTCGCTCGACCATCCCAACATCTGCTCGATCCACGAATTCGGAGAACATGAAGGCCGGCCCTTCATGGTGATGCAGTTGCTGGAGGGACAGACCTTGCGCGATCGACTGGCTGCTGCCGCCGAAGCGGGGCAGGCCATTCCGCTCGACGAGCTGTTGGACGTTGGGATTCAGGTCAGCGACGGCCTGCAAGCGGCGCATGAGAAGGGCATCATCCATCGCGACATCAAGCCGGCCAACATCTTCCTGACCAGCAAGGGCGTGGTCAAGATTCTCGACTTCGGACTAGCGAAGCTGCTGGAGCCGGGCGAACCCGAAGACAAGGAACAGCAGATCCCTCGCGGGCTACTCCCACCCCAACAAGCGCAAAACCGGCGCTTGTCGGAGGCCCCAGTTTCGCCCGCTCGTGATGACAAGAATGAGGGGCTTGAACGCGGGCCTGAAGGCCCGCACTACCCGAACGGATTTGTATCAGGGCACGACTTGAGTCGTGCCGGTCGCGGCGCCCCTCCAAATGCGAGCGGGCTTCAGCCCGCGCCCGAGGATAACCCTGATTTGTCATCCCGAGCGGAGGTCCGCGCGGCGACCGGAGCCGAGGGATCTGCGGTTGTTGTTGCGGCTCTCGAAAACGCAGATCTTTCGACTCTGCCGCCCCGATCCGCAAAAGAAGCGGGTCGAAGAAGAAGGGCGGCACTCCGCTCAGGATGACAGCGCAAAAGTTGCCGACTCCGCCGCCCTCACCCGCACGGGCCTCGCCATGGGAACGGCGGGCTATATGTCGCCGGAGCAAGTACGCGGCGAAAAGCTGGACGCGCGCACCGACTTATTCTCGTTCGGACTTGTCCTCTACGAGATGGCCACCGGCCAGCGGGCCTTCAGCGGAGAAACAGCGGAGATCGTCCACGACGCGATCGTCCACCAGCCGCAAGTCCCGGTTCACGACCTCAATTCCACACTTCCGCCCAAGCTGTTGCCACGAATCATCAACCAGGCGCTGGATAAGGACCGCGAGCGACGCTATCAGAGCGCGGCGGAGATGCGCGCCGACTTGGGACGAGTCAATGCAAAATCAGCTAAACCACTGCCTGCGAAATGGAAGTGGTATGCGACTGCGACCCTGCTCATTGCAATCGCGGTGGCAGGCTCCCTTTACTGGCGGTCGCAACATAGGATCAGGTTCACCGACAAAGACACCATTGTATTGGCCGACTGGGAGAACCAAACTAGTGACCCAGTCTTCTATGACGCGTTGAGTTTGGCTGGTCGCATTGATCTTTACCAGTCTCCTTATCTGAATATACTGGCACCCGGAAAAATCAACCGGGAGTTGACGCTGATGGGCCACCCTGGAATTGGTTGGCCGACAACTAAACCAGTGACGTTTGACTTAGCGAAACAAGTTTGCCTGAAGACCAACAGCACTGCCGTTCTAGGTGGCTCCATCTCCGATCGAGGTAACGGATATCATCTCGCACTCAGAGCTGTGAGCTGCCAAAGCGGGGCGCTTCTGGCCAGCAGCGAGGCCGATGCAGTTGACAGAGGTGCGATCGTGAAAACTCTCGGAGCCCTCGGGCTTCTTATGAGAACGCGATTAGGCGAACCTGCGGCTTTGCTGCAAACATTCAACGCGCCGCTGGAGCAAGCTGCGTCTCCATCCCTCGAAGCACTTCAGGCGGTCGAACAGGCATATAACAGCCAGAAACTGGCAGACAAGATCGCTCTCGCAAGCCACGCTGTTGAGATTGACCCCAACTTCGCGTTTGGCTATTGGACAATGGGGACCGACCTCACGAATGCGGCCGCCCTGGATTTGGGAAACAGTTTGGCTGCGCAGAGTTTCACAAGGGCTTTCAATCTGCGGGATCGAGTCGACCAGCTGACACGTTACAGGATCGAACACGCATATTACCAAGAGGTCACCGGCGAACTAAACAAAACCGAGCAGGTTTTGCTGCAATGGCAGCAACAGTACCCAAGAGCCCGCATCCAAACCACCCTCCTGGGCAGTCTGACCGATTTGCACAAAACGATGGGGAATTGGGAAGCCTGTGTCTCCGAGGCGGAGGAAGGTCATCGCGACAGGCCGGACGCAGTGGCTATTTACGCTAGTCTGATTTGGTGCAATTCCGCAATGGGCAGACTGGACCAAGCCAGGTCGGCGTCCGAAGAGGCGCGAGCTCGAGGTCTTGATAGTGCCTTCTTGCGCCGACAACGTTATGATTTGGCTTTTCTTCTAAACGACAGCGCTGGGATGCAAGAACAGGTCGCCTGGGCCGAGCGGGAAAAAAATCTAAACATTCTTTGGATGCAATCTGATACCGAGGCCTTCTACGGGCACTCGCGCCGAGCGCGCAAGCTAGCAGGCCGTGTCATGGGTCTCGCGCTCCGTGCAGGCGACAAGGAAAAGGCAGCTTTATTTGGGGCTGAACTGGCGCTGCGAGAAGCCGAAATCGGCAATACGAGTGCAGCGCTGGGGTTTGCACATAACGCTCTTACTTTGCACAAGATCCCTGGAGCAGAAATCCTGGGCGCCGTTACCTTGGCCCGAACCGGTAGAGCTCAGCAGGCCCAGCAACTAGCCGACGACGTGAATCGCAACCACCCTCTCGACGACGCAATTCAAAACAATTGGTTGCCGAGCATATTCGCGGCAGCTAATTTGGGCAGCGACCCGCGGTCGGGTATCCGCCGGTTAGAACTCGCATACCCCTATGAATTGGGCGATGTATCTTTTACAACAGAAACGTTTGGACGTCTCTATCCGGTTTACATGCGCGGTTTGTGCTACCTGCAAGCGCGGCAAGCCCAGCAGGCAGGCGCCGAATTCCAGAAAATTCTCGATCATTATGGTGTAGTGGGGAATTTCATCATCGGTGCCCTAGCCCATCTGCAGCTCGGCCGCGCGCAAGCGATGATGGGCGACACGGCCGCCGCGCGCAAGTCATATCAGGATTTTCTCACCCTCTGGAAAGACGCCGATCCCGACATTCCCATCTACCAGCAGGCCAAAACGGAATACGCGCGGTTGCATTAGAGCTTGATGCCTTAGTGTCGAGTTCATTGCCTGCCGTGGGTGTTATGCTGTGAAGGAGCTTGGCTATGGATTGTGCGAGTGTCAGCTACTCCAGACACGCCATTGAGCGCATGTCTCAACGTAGTATCCGGCCCGATGACGTATTGGAGGATTCGCTCCGGCGAAGCCATAGCAGATTATCCTGACGATTCGCCTTATCCCAGTGCGCTGTTGTTGGGCTTTGTTCGGGACCGGCCGTTGCATGTGCTTGTGGCGCGGGAACCTGAAACCGGAAATTGTTACGTGGTAACGGTTTATCGGCCCGACCCGGAGCTGTGGTGCAGTGACTTCAGGACCAGGAGATAACCATGAAGTGTGTCCTTTGCAGGAGTGGTGAGACCCGGCCGGGCACAGTGACCGTCACGCTGGAACGGGGGAAGACGGTGGTAGTCGTTCGCGATGTGCCCGCCGAGGTGTGCGGAAACTGTGGCGAGTACTACCTTGACAGCGCCGTCGGGCAACGGGTATACGAGCGGGCGGAGGCGGCAGTTGAGCGCAATGCCGAGGTAGAGATTCTGCGCTATGCGGCATAGACACGCGCATTCCCCAAGTCCTGAGGGGTTGCGCCGGCAGCTTGACCGAGCATAGGCGATGATGGGCGACAAATCAGCCGCCCGCAAGTCGTATCAGGACTTCCTCACCCTCTGGAAAGACGCCGATCCCGACATCCCCATCTACCAACAAGCCAAAGCCGAGTACGCCAAGCTGCATTAAAGCTTGACGGGTGGTGTCGAGTTCGCCATCAGGCGCTGCTACCGAGACCAGGCTGGAGCAGTCTTACTTTCGGAGAATCGCTGCTATTCTGTATGCTGCGGGGTGTTGACATGGAACAGCAGGTCGAACAGAAACGTGAACAAGTAGCTGAGCTTTGCCGCCAGTATCACGTACGGCGCTTGGAGCTCTTTGGCTCGGCGCTGCGCGATGACTTCGATGTCCAGCATAGCGATCTTGACTTCCTGGTAGAGTTCGATCCGCTACCTGCAGGCATATACGCCAAAACCTACTTTAGCTTGATTGAGGCGTTGGAGAAGCTGTTCCAGCGTCCGGTGGATCTGGTCGTTACCTCGGCCATCAGGAACCCGTACTTTCGCGAAAGTGTTGAACGTAGCAAAACCCTCTTCTATGCGGCTTGAAGCAAAGAAGTGTTTGTACGACATCCAACATGCTGCCGAATTGCTCGCACAGTTCACGGCTGGCAAGACGTTCTCCGACTACCAACGTGAGCCAATGCTTCGCCTCGCGTTGGAGCGAGGACTGACGATCATCGGCGAGGCACTGTCGAAATTTGCAAAGCTGGATGCTGCCCTTGCCGTGCGAATCAGCGAACACCGCAGCATCATCGCCTTCCGCAACATCCTCGTCCACGCCTATGCCGAGGTCGATGACCTTATCGTTTGGGGTATCGTTGAGACCGAGCTTCCCCTACTGCGGCAAGAGGCCGCCGATCTGCTGCGCGAAGCCGAGCAACAGCAGAAGTGAGGCGGACCCCAGTTGCAGGGCGTGGGACAGGTGCAGCTTGGCCGCGCGCAGGACATGATGGGTGACAAGGCTGGGGCGCGCAAGTCGGATCAGGATTTTCTCACCCTCTGGAAAGACGCCGATCCCGACATCCCCATCTACCAGCAAGCCAAAGCCGAGTACGCCAAGCTGCGGTGACAGAGAGTGGATAGGGGCCAGAGATAGTGGCCAGTCAAAGCAAGTCCGCTCGACCTCGCGCACGGCGAGCCTTCAGACGTTCTCGTCATCACCCGCACATGTGACCTGTGCCCTTGTCCGGTGCGCCTGGGCGCAGTATCAGTGGATTACGAGGACGGTGAATTTGTGTCCTTGCGGGCCGCATCCAGTGTGCGAGCCCATGCAAGCTCTTTGAAAAACAGTTGTGAGCCGCCCGGTTGCCAGCGTATCGGCGGCCCTTACCGGACGGTCGCTGTTAACCTTATGGGTCATGGTTATGTTCCCTTCCGAAAACGAAACCTCGATCCCGGAAGTTGTTAGCCATTAAGTCATTGATTTTCAATATTTTGCGATAAATCTCTGGCGCTCAAGATCTTACGCGGCTTTTCTCTCTAAGTTATTGATTCCACGGAAGCACATGGGAGGGGGAGGGGGAGGAGGAGGGCGCTACTGGCAGTGCGGCATCGCAGAAAGTCGAGCTTGGGCTTGTTTCACTTCCGAGCAGCTTCGCGGGCGGCCTTCATCACGGTCTTCTGCATGCGGTTTTCGCCTGCCCAATACAAGCTGATCTCGTGGCCATCGGGATCGTTGAGATAAGCGTGACGCCAGCCCCAAGGCATCATGCGGGGCAACTGCGTGATGTAGAAACCTTTTTGCTGGAGCTTGCGGCAGAAACCGTCGAGGTCGTGGATTTCGAAATACAAGCGTACACCATCGCTCGCCAATGACGCGCCCGGACCAGCCTGGTGCAGAGCGATGGTGCCATCGCCGCCCGGCGCACGGAGGCGTGCATACACTGGGGTGCCCTCGTAGCGAAAGTCTTCGATCAGTTTGAATCCCATCAGATCGCGGTAGAAGAGCACGCCGCGGTCCACGTCTTTGACGTAGATCATGGCGTGGTTGAAGGTGAGCTTCTCGCCGGTATCGGGGGCGACGATAACCTTGGCTGGCTGCACCTTGGCTTTCCTGGGGACCGCCCGCTTCGCCGCCGGCCGCGGGGCCCGGGTTGTTTTCTTGGAGACCTTCTTGGCTGCTGTCTTTTTCATAAATTCTTTACTATCCGGACCGCCGGGCCGCAGTATGGCTGGGAGGATAGCAATTTGTCAAGCTTGGTATTCAGACGGATCGGCCGGGCAAGTGCCGGCCTGACGAGGAACCATCGAACGGACGCTTATGGTAAAGTGCGGCCGCGAGGTTCAATGATGAGCGGTCGAACTCTGCCCTCAGTCTCTGCCTGGCTGATCATCTTGCTTTTTGCGGCTGGCTGCTTGGCATACCAGTCCCATCCTGCCGAAAGCTTTGTCCCCACGGAAGGCGATTACATCGCTCATGGCTTCCTATTCAAGTCAGGCGAGACACTCCCCGAGTTGCGGCTGCACTACAGGACTCTCGGCAAGCCGGCACGTGACGCGAGTGGCCGGGTGACGAATGCGGTAATGATCCTCCATGGAACCGGAGGTTCCGGCCAACAGTTCCTGGCTCCCCAATTCGCCAATGTGCTGTTTGGGCCGGGGCAGTTGCTCGATGCGAATCGTTATTTCATCATTCTTCCCGATAACATCGGCCACGGACAATCGAGCAAGCCGAGCGACGGCATGCACGCGCACTTTCCTCAATACGACTACGACGATATGGTGACAGCACAGCGACGAACTCCTCGAGAAAGGACTAGGCGTCACTCATCTGCGCCTTTTGATGGGCACTTCGATGGGCTGTATGCACTCCTGGATGTGGGCCGAGACCTACCCCGACTTTATGGATGCCGTGATGCCACTTGCTTGCCTGCCCGTCCAGATCGCCGGGCGTAATCGCATCTGGCGCAAGATGGTGATCGACGGCATTCGCCAGGACCCGGATTGGAAAAACGGAGAATACACAACCGAGCCCCGAGCTGCTTTGCAGGTAGCCGCCGATTTCCTGCTCATGGCAGGCAGCGCGCCGCTCGCCATGCAGAAAGACTTTCCCACCCGCGACTCTGCCGACCAATATCTGAACGACTCTACCAAGCGAGTGACGGCGCGACTCGATGCGAACGACATACTGTATGCCGTGAACGCTTCGCGCAATTACGATCCATCCCAGCGCCTAGGCTTGATTGTCGCGCCGGTCATGTTCGTGAACTCGGCCGACGACTTCATCAATCCGCCGGAGCTGGGTATTGCCGAGCGCGAAATCAAGAAGGTGAAGAACGGTCGCTTCGTCCTCATTCCCGCTTCCGACCAAACGCATGGACACGGCACGCATACCTGGGCCATCTTCTGGCAGCAGTATCTCAATGAGCTGCTGAAAACCTCGCAACATTGAGTACAGCAAGAAGTAAACCGCGAACGGCGAACAGCCGCCCTCTCCCGCTGCGATAGAATCGCCTTTTACCCATGCACTTGAAGACTCAGCCAGTGCAAGCAGCACCTAACCCAGCCGGCGCAAGTAGTGCACCGCAGTCTGGCTGGGTGACCATTTGGCATTCCCCAGCGTGGATGGTGCTGGTCGGCTTCGCCGTGCGCGTTCTCTGGATCGCTCTGGCGCATACCTACCGGTTTCGTACCAGCGAGGCGAACTTTGGATTTGGCTGGGAGATCGGGCGGCTAGCATATGCACTCGCCAACGGCCACGGCTTCAGCTCTCCGTTCGGCGGTGACACTGGGCCTTCGGCATGGGTCCCGCCCGTTTACCCGTGGGTCCTGTCGCTGGCTTTTCGCCTGTTAGGCAGCTACTCGCACGCGGCCGCGTTTGCGATGCTGGTGTTCAACAGCGTCTTCGCTGCGCTGACTAGCTGGACCGTTTATCGTACGGCGCGCCGCGTCTTCGGCGAGACGGTTGCGGTCTGGTCAGGATGGGTTTGGGCGCTGTACCCGGACACCATCTACTGGTCGGTGAAGTGGATCTGGGAAACCAGCCTGTCGGCGTTCTTATTGAGCCTGCTCTTCATGCTCACGGTGGAGATGGAAGGCGACGAGCGGCCCTCTTCGTGGCTGGGATATGGCCTGCTTTGGGGCGTTGAGGCGCTCACCAATCCAGCGGCGCTGTCATTCTTGCCCTTCGCCGGATGCTGGCTGTTGTATCAGCTGCATCGTCGCGGAAAGCGCTTCGTCACACCGGTCTTGCTGAGCGCCGTTGTCTTTTGGATGACGATCATGCCCTGGCTGGTTCGCAATTACGAGGTGTTCGGCAGGTTCGTGTTCGTGCGGGACAACTTCGGCAACGAGCTGTGCATTGGCAACAACCCGCTGGCCGAAGGCATGTACGTTCTGGCTTACCATCCCAGCAACAATGCCATTTTGTATGCGAAATACAAGCGCATGGGCGAGCTGGCGTTCTGCTCTGAGCAGGGAAGTCTAGCTCGGGAATGGATAGCGCAGCATCCGGGCAGATTCGCGGTGGTTAGCTTGCGGCGGTTCTACTTCTTCTGGAATGGCATCCCGAGGCAATCCAGGATTCAGTGGCTGGCTGAAACCAAGAACACCCACTTCCTGCTGGTGTCGGTACTCGGCATCTGGGGATTGCTGCTGGCCTTGAAGCGGCGCGTTCACAGCGTGTTTCTGTTTGCCAGTCTGCTGGCGTTCTATCCGCTGGTCTACTATATTTGCTTTCCGGAGCCTCGCTATCGGCATCCTATCGATCCGGAGCTGTTAATTCTCGGAGTCTATCTGATCTCTCAAGCTCAAACTCGCAGCCGAACCCGTGACCTCGACGAAGAACTCCCTGAAGTTGCGCACGACGAAGGTCTGCCGCGGTTTCATACGCTGTCGGTCATCATTCCGGTCTACAACGAACGCCGGACGGTGATGAAACTGCTGCAGCAGGTGGCGCGGCAACCGCTCAGCCTGCAGAAAGAGCTCATCATCGTTGACGACCGTTCCACCGACGGCACGCGCGAGTTACTGCAGCAAGCCGACCTGCAAGAACTGCTCGGCGGCGACGGCGCAAATAGCGTCAAGCTGGTGCTGCACGAGAAGAATCAAGGTAAGGGCGCAGGTGTTCGCAGCGGCTTGCAGCACGTGACCGGGGAGCTGGTCCTTATCCAGGATGCGGACCTGGAATACGATCCGCGCGACTATCCTCTCCTGATTACACCGATTCTGGAAGGTCACGCCGATGCGGTCTTCGGAAACCGGTTCCATGACGGGCCGCACCGCGTGCCGCGGTATTGGCGCTATGTGCTGAATCGCTGCTTTTCCTTGCTGTGCAACATGATCACCGGGTTGAGTATCCACGACGTCACCGCCTGTTACAAGGTGTTCCGCCGCGAAATTTTTTCCCAAATCCGCATCCGCTCTGATCGCTTCAGTATTGAAACCGAGCTCACGGTTAAGCTGGCCAAGATTGGTGCCCGCATCTACGAAGTACCCATCGTTTATCACGGACGCACCTACGCGGAAGGCAAGAAGATCAGTTGGGCCGACGGTATCATCGCCGTATATCACCTGCTGTGGTATCGATTTACGGATTAGGCTGCGCAGGAACTGCTGGAATTGGTTAACGGATGTTCTGGCGGTTAGGTTGGTTTGTCTTGGTAAGTGCGCCCGCAATCTGGTTCCACGTCACTACCCACGGAACGATCAGCGAGAACAGCAGCCTTGCACCGAGCAGACGGAGTGAGAATCTTCCCGGAAAGCTTCGCCAGTCCAGCCGGAAAGCGAAATACGTTTCGAGTGCCAGAATGCACAGAAACGGAACTACGGTTAGCGG
This sequence comes from uncultured Acidobacteriaceae bacterium, assembly GCA_963833155.1. Taxonomy (GTDB): domain Bacteria; phylum Acidobacteriota; class Terriglobia; order Terriglobales; family Acidobacteriaceae; genus Bog-257. The sequence goes on along the minus strand of CAWHWY010000005.1, from coordinate 100,047 downwards.
AAGAAGCGCGACCGCAAGTAGCTCGGCCACACAGCGCGCCAGATTGCGCAATAGGCGCGCGTGCCGCGTGCCCAGGACGCCGTCCGTTTCCGCGTAGCTCGCAATTTGCCTGATCGCTGACGGCAGAGTATGCGCCGGTCGATAGTGCGCCTTGGCGCGTTCCGCGAAGGCTGGTGTTACCGTTTTGCGCGCTCGCAAGTCGAATACGGTATCTTCGCCTAGGAATACGTCCTCGGGAAACCCGCCCACTCGCTGCCACAGCCGCTTGCGAAAAGCCATGGATCGCGCTGTGCACGACTTGGTCGGCTCATCCGGGCTGAGCTTAATGCCGAAGAACGGAGCCGATGCAATGTCCCAAGTGGTCCGGTCTTCCGGATCAATACATGATCCTCCGATGGCATATTCGGCCTGCCCATGCAGGATGGGCGCGGTAAGCCGTGCAAGCCAATGAGGCTCGTAGGTGCATCCGCAATCGACACAGGCAATAACGTCCGATGACGCTGCCGCGATCGCAATATTGCGGCCACGCGCAATCGGTCCAGGCGAACCCTTCAAACTGCAACTCTCATCCCGAATGGCGATCAGGTTGGGATATTGAGAGGTAGCAGCTTGCAGCTGTTCCCAGGTCCCGTCGCTCGAACCTCCGTCCACGATGACGACTTCCGCCGGCTCAAGCGTCTGCTCCATGAGACTGGTCACCAGCCGGTCGATGTCGTCCGCCTCGTTCAGCACGGTCGCCGTCACACTGATGGCTGACTGCCGTGGCTCACGCCGGTTGTCGCGGTCACCGACCCTGCGCGTCCACATCCCGTCGATGGGTGGTGTTGATCTCTGAATCACAGTCGAGAGGACCGTTTCGGAGCGGAATACCAGCGATTATACCTGTTCTAGTGCGTCGTACCCGCGGAGCGCCCGGCTAGAAAACCTATAACGTTTTTGGACTGCCCCACGTCTAAAGGGCGACAGGAGGCATTATGGCTCAGACTCGTAAGTTTGCTACTTGGGGCGGAGCATTTCTCGGAGGGCTGTTGGCGCTGCTGCTGGCCGCCTCAGCCCACGCACAAGTATCGCAAGAATTCCACCGCACGGTTTCCCTTCCCTCTAACGGGCGCGTTTCGCTGGACAACGTAAACGGTAACGCGGAGATCACGGGCTGGGACCGCAACGAGGTGCAGATCGATGCGGTCAAGCAGGCGCGCGATCAGCAACGGCTCGACGAGGCGCGCATCGAGGTCGAAACCGGTAGCGACTTTGTGAAGATCCGTACGCAGTATCCGCACAACCACACCAACAACAACCCGGCTTCGGTCCATTACACACTGCATGTACCTCAGAATGCGCGTCTCGACCGCATCAGCCTGGTGAACGGCGCTCTGAGCGTGCAGAAGGTCGCCGGCGAAGTCAACGCGAGCCTGGTGAATGGCAAGGCTCGGATCAGCGATCTGACCGGGGAAGCTGACATATCGAGCGTCAATGGCAGCATTGAGGCGAACTATGCTTCGCTGAACAACGTGCGGGAGATCAAGCTCAAGTCGGTCAATGGAAGCGTTGAGCTGGGCCTGCCCGGCTCTCCGAACGCGGACGTTAAAGCCTCGACCGTTAATGGCGGTATTAAATCGGACTTCCCGCTTACAGTGCAAGGCAGCTTCGCCAGCCACAGCCTTTCCGGCACCCTGGGCGGCGGCGGAACGCGCATCGATCTTAGCAATGTGAACGGTAGTATCCACATTGCCTCAGGGCACGGAACCTTGTAGGGGCTGTAGCTAAGTGATCTGGATTCAGGCTGCTCAATTAGGCGAGGGCTTCTTCGCCTTCAGCCCGGATAGCTTCTTCTTTCTTTTGGCCTCGGCGCGCTGCTTTTTCTTCAGTTCCTCGGGGGAGTACATGCTGCCGCGGCAGCTCTTGCTGCCGCAATAGCAAGGCGCATCGTCGTCGCCATCGTAGAGCCAGTAATCGTAGGTTAGTTCCTCTCCAGCGGAGACATCGCGCAGCGTAATGATGTACACCCGGTCGCCTTCCTCGTCGGTCTCACAGTTGGGATCACAGGAGTGGTTCACGAACATGGCCATTCCGTGCCCGTCGATGATCAACTCACCATCGCCGACTCCAAACAGGTACGTGAAAGGGCGGCCCTCGTATCGGACATCGCCCTCCGCTTTGGTGATGTGCTCGCCCGTGTATTCCAGGACGCGCGTGCCTTTGGGAATACTTTCCAGCGTGAAACATCCGGCGGCGTGAATATCAGAAGATCGAATGATGAGGCGCAGCAAGCAGAGATACTCCCGGGCAAATTTGTTGGCAGTATAGCGCATTTGCAGAAATTGCTTTGCCAGCGAGTTGCATCAGTTCCCGCCTTGCGCTGTCAATAGCACTCATCACACACCAGGCAGTATTTCACGGTTCACATTCGGCCCAGGATTTCGTATCTTGGAAGAGACGAAATGGTCCGGGAGGCCTCCTAATGGTTCATGTTCTGGTCCGCCACAAAGTGGCTGATTTCAACCGCTGGAAAGAATCCTTCGATTCCAACCTCAATACCCGCATGCACGCTGGAGAGCTTGGGTTCCGTCTGTTTCAGGGCGTAGACGATCCGCGGGACGTGACCCTGCTGCTGGACTGGGACAGCGTCGAACACGCTCGCAAGTTTATGAGCTCCGAGGAACTCCGCAGCCGAATGCAACAGGCTGGAGTAGTGGGAACACCCGACGTGCACTACGTAGAAGATGTGCGTGCCATCCGCCGCACTGCTGCCGACTAACCCGGCTCCCTAGCGATCCGGAAAAAAATTGGGGCAGACTCTTGACATGGGGCGGGGCTTGCGCTCTAAATCACCGCCCCAAATCCAAAACACCAGCGGCTGGCGTGCGGCTGCCATACCGGCCGGCAGTCGCTTGAAAGCCTCTAGTCATGCCTGTTTCGCGCGGTACGACCTTCTGTCAAGAAGTTTGCAGCAAAATTTTTCTCCTGCATCTCAGATTGATTCCTCGGCTCCGTTGACAAAGCCGTCGGGGAATTTAGAATACCCGACGACTTCTCCGAATCGATTTGCATGACCGTGACCAATCAGACTGCAATATCCGATGTTCTGCTGAATACCGACTTCCCTGACCTCAAGCTCTACGCCAGCGGCAAGGTCCGGGACCTCTACCAGGTCGATGACGATCATCTGCTGTTCGTGGCCACCGACCGGATATCGGCGTTCGACTACGTATTGGCTACCGGCATTCCGCAAAAGGGCCGAGTGCTGACCCAACTGTCGCTGTTCTGGTTCGATTTCTTGAAAGGGATCGTGCCCAACCATCTGGCGACTGCCGATGTGCACAAGTATCCACTGGAGCTGCAGAAGTACTCCGGCCAGCTGCACGGCCGTTCCATGCTGGTGGTGCGCGCCGACATGATCGCCATCGAATGCGTGGTGCGCGGTTATCTCTCGGGATCAGGTTGGAAGGAATACAAGGCCAGTGGCTCGGTGTGCGGCATCAAGTTGCCCGCAGGATTGCGTGAGTCCGACAAACTTCCAGAGCCCATTTTCACGCCGGCGACCAAAGCGGCCAGCGGCCACGATGAAAACATCTCGTTTGAGCATATGGTTACGCTGGCCGGCCGCGAACTTAGTGAAGAGCTGCGTGGCTTGAGCATCAAGGTTTACCAGACGGCAGCGGATTACGCGGAGACGCGCGGCATCATTATTGCTGACACAAAGTTTGAGTTTGGCCGGACGGCGGGCGGACTGGTCCTGGCCGATGAGGTGCTTACGCCGGATTCGTCGCGCTTCTGGCCAAAAGACACGTACCAACCGGGCGGTCCGCAGGACTCGTTCGATAAGCAGTACGTACGTGACTACCTGGAAGCGATTAAGTGGGACAAACAGCCGCCCGCTCCGGCGTTACCTCCGGAAGTGGCGGCCAGAACAAGCGAAAAGTATGTTGAGGCTTATACCCAGTTGACCGGGCATCCGTTGCCGGCCTAGGGAAAGCCAAATGATGGGCCTTTCCATTCTCGACTGGGTGATCGCGCTCATCGTTTTGTTGTCTGTGTTGCAAGCGATCGCGCAGGGATTCTTCCACGAATTCTTTTCGTTGGCGGGCGTGATCGCCGGATATCTGCTGGCTGCTTGGGAATATCCGCGCCTGGCAGCTTGGTACGCGCTCCACGTGAATTCTCAGTGGGCGGCAGATATCGCGGGGTTCTTTACCATATTTCTTGGTGTTGTATTGCTCGCCGGAGCAACCGGGCGGATTGCGCGCTGGGCTGTTCATGGCGTAGGACTTCGCTGGTTCGACCGGTTGCTGGGTGCCGTGTTTGGGTTTGTGCGTGGCACCGTTATCAGCACTGTCATCGTGCTGGCGTTGGCCGCCTTTGCGCCGCAATGGGGATGGCTGCAGCAATCCCGGATTGCGCCGTTTCTGCTGGTTTCCGGTCGAGCCTTGATTTGGGCCGCGCCGGCAGACCTGCGGCAGCGTTTCCGTGAAGGTTGGGAGTTGCTGCGAACGGTCCCGGAACGCGTTTCGGAGCACGGCGGCAGCGGCGACAAACCCTGAGTTTATTTCGATTGGGCGTTGAAGAAAGCAAAGAGAGGCGCTGTGAAAGACCAACTGGAAGCTTTGATCATGCAGATGTACAAAAGCGGCATCACGTACCCCGAAGCCGTCTGTGAATTCAAGAAGAAATTCATCCTCACCGTGCTGCAAGACTGCAAGGGAAACCAGTGCAAGGCCGCGCGCCAGCTCGGCATGCACCGCAACACGCTCAGCCGCACCATCTCCGAACTCAAGCTCAGCGTCAAGGAACTGCGCATCGGCACGCGCCGGCCGCCGCGCAGCGCTCACACCGTCACCATGGAGAAGAAAGCCGTGCGCTAGCTGGCTTATTGCCGCGGTCCGTCTTGTTCCAGGGGCCGCAAAGAAAAAGGGAGCAGCCTCAGCCGCTCCCTGTTTCGTTCTCGATCACTACTGCGGCTTGTGTGCAGGTGCATGGTGCACCGGCGCGGCCGTCGTCACCGGCTTGCCGTTCTTGTCCAGCAGGACGCCATCGGTCATGGTAATCATGAACGGGTTCGGAGTATAACTTGACACGGTGCCCTGGAAGTTCATCAGCGTGCCGGCCGCCGGTACCAGCTTCGCCGGCAGCGCCTTGCCCATAGTCAAGTCAATATCAGCCTTCTTGGCTTCGATGTCGTCATCGCTCCCCGCCAACATGGCCTTCGTGGTGGTAGCGCTGATGACGTTGGCGCCCAGCTTAACGGCTTTGTCCTTAATGGCGTTCCACACCGTGTCCGCCGCCTGCTGATTGCCTGAGGAAAGCACCAGTTCCCACTCCGCGAAGGTCATATCCTTCGGCTGTTTGCTCTTCACCAGGTCCGCCGCCTGCTCGGCAGGAGACGGTGGCGGCGGGGCAGCAGCCACGGTGAACCCGGCAGGAGGCATGACGCCGGACGAGGCCTTGGCCTGGCTGACTATATCGGTCCAGCCATCCTCCTTGCCGTGATAGCGAATGTACTTTTTGCGGCCGTACTCCAGGATCTGCTGTTGTCCCGGCCCTTGCGCCAACTGCGACGCCTTGACGATGAACCAGAAGCCTTCCGGATTGATCGGCTTGGCCTCGAGATCGGCAGTCGCCAACTGATACACGTCAACCAGGTCGGGTTGGGCTTCATCCGCCACCGCTTCCCGGAAATCTTTTTGCGCCGTGGCGAAGTCCTTCTTCTGTAAGGCTGCAAAGGCAACGGCGCCGTCGAAAATCGCTGTAAAGTTGTTGTGCAGCTTGACGAAATCGGCATCACTCATGCCGTCCGGCTTTTGCATGTTCTGCAGGGCCTGCAACCCTTTTTGCCCGTACTGTTCAGCCTGCTGCGTACTTTGCGCCGCCTGCGGACCGCCCTGTAACGCGATCTGGCGGTTGTAGGCGGCAAGCAGCGCCAACGCGCGCAGGTTGTTGGGATTTACCTGCAAGATGCGGTTGGCGGTATCGATGGTCTTCTGGGCGTCGCCACCCTGCTGGTAGGCCGCCATCAACTGCTCCAGACCATCTTCCTTCATGACGCTATTGGGATAAGTCTGGAGAAAGGCCTCCAAGGCCGCCGCCTTCTGCGCCGGATTGCTTTGCTGGATGGCGTTGACGTAGGAGTTGTATTCAGCAGGATCTTTGATCTGCTTCTGCGACGACGGGGCTGCTTGGGCAGCGCCCTGAGCGGCCGCCTGCTGGCCCAGCATGCCCATGGCGAGTACCAGCAATAGGGTGACTAGCGTCTTCTTCATTATTCTTGGCTCCTTGATTTTCGCAAACCGCGACGATGTCCGCTCACACACGCCTCCACGGATGCACACGAGTTCTGCCCAAAATCCCAGGCTGCATGATTCATGATTACGGCATAACTATCTTGCACTCCACGCCATGAATGTTGCCTTAGAATGCAAAAATGTGTGGAGACGGGATTATAAGTATGCACCTCTGTCGAAGGCAAGCTACTTACTACTTTACACAATTCCGGCCTCTCCACGAAGCCGTAATTCTCCATCGCAGATGCGCGCGGCCGCTTCCCCGCTGCCCTGTGGCATGTTCGCCAGCCTCCCCAGCAACCGGCGGCGACGTCAGAATGCCTATTTCTGCGGTAATCTCGAAGGCAAGCGCCAAAACGCGCCAGGCCAATCGCAAGTTCAGCTTGCTTTTCCAAAGGAGAAACGCTCCCATGGAGCAAAAACAGTTCCCTTCGCTTTCTGCAGCGGTCGCGGTTGTGACCGGAGGCGGTCGCGGCATCGGCCGCGCCATCGCCACCAAGCTGGCCGCGATGGGTGCTTCGGTCGTCATCACCGGCCGTGACGAATCCCGGGCGCAGCAGGTTGCGCGCGACCTGGCCGCGCAAGGCCATCGCTGCGAAGGCGTCGGTTGTGACGTCACCGATCTCGCCAGCGTGGAGGCGCTCGGCCAGCGCTTGCGCCGCGACTACGGCCGCGTGGACATCCTGGTGAACAACGCCGGAATCGGCGGTCCGAACGGCCTGCTGCACGAATTGGCGCCCGCCGACTGGGACGCCATCTTCAACACCAATCTTCGCGGCGTGTATTACATGCTGCGCGCCATCGTGCCGCTGATGATCGAGACCGGAGCGGGACACATCATCAACATCTCTTCCCTGGCGGGCAAGAACCCGCTGCCGCGCGGCGCCGCTTATTCAGCTTCCAAATGGGGCCTCAACGGGCTCAGCTACGGGGTTGCCGAAGAACTGCGTGCGCAGAACATCCGCGTCAGCGTCATCTGTCCGGGTTCGGTGAACACCGACTTCAGCCCGCGTCGTCAGGGCAAGGAGACCAGCCGAATGCTTCAGCCGGACGACGTAGCGCACGCGGTCGCGATGCTGGTGACGCAACAGCCGCAGTCGTTCATCAGCGAGGTCCTGATTCGACCAACGCAGAAGCCGTAAGGCAGTCGTCGCCGCAAAACTTGGCGTTTCACCCGAACAGGTTTCGCCGTGATCCCCCTCCCCGCAGCCTTCTGCAAAATATTGAAAACAAAGAGCAAGTAAAAAGCTTTGCTCGCAAAATATTCCATCTAAAAGAGTTAGTGGCAAAATATTGAATAGCAAGGACTTAGTGCAATGCAAGGGTTCGGCGCATCCGGAGAGCGGGCCGTCAGCCCGCGTTTGCAAGCCGCTACAGACGGGAGTCGAAATAGGCGATTTATTTGCTTGACTTGTGTTCTCAACCGAAGCAAGCTGCTGCAATCTTGACACGACTACGGTTGTGTCGGTTTTGTGCGGGTTTGTCTAGCTCCCTGGCCCATTAATCTTACCAAGCACACCGAAGCTGAAGCCGTGCCTTGATACGAACCGTAAAGATTTGTCGGATGAGCTGTGGTCGGTTGCGCCGAACTTGCCAGGGGACCACAAGAAGCAGGTCCCTCCACTCGGGCTAAAGTCCCCGGTCGGGATGACAGCGCGGTGGAAAACGGATCAGCCCTGCCATTATAGGGGTCCTTCGACTCGCGGTCGCAAAGGCGGCGCCCGCTCGCTCAGGATGACAACTCAAAAGCATATCCCCTTCAGCGAAAAGCAGGTCCGTTGACTCGCCCGCGGCGAGCTCGCTCGGGATGACAGCAGTATGTTTGGCGAAAAGCGAAGAGCGAACGGCGAGGAGCGAAAAGCAGATCCCTCGCTGCGCTCGTGATGACAAGACAAAGCATCCACTGAGGACCAAGCAGGCCCCGAGACCCGCCCGCTCGTTGTACAATGCGGCACTCGGATTCAAATGAACATCCCTGGTGCTGCCGCTGATTTCCTTCGTCCAGCCCTGAACCGCAAACTAGGTCCTGAGTGCCGCTGGGAGCTGGGGCCATCGCAATGACGTCCCCTGCACGCTCAGCTCGCCGCGCCGCCGCGCTTGTCCTCTACAACATCGCCGCGACGCTGGTCCTGCTGCTGGTGCTGGAGGGCATCGCCAGCGTCTACTACGTCTTTCGCGAGGCCTTCGTGTCGCCGCCGGTCGCCGAGAGTCTTTACACCGCGTACGATCGCGACCTGGGATGGGTGAACCTGCCGAACGTCTATCTCCCCAACATGTACGGCCGGGGGAAATACCTAAGGACGAACTCGCAACGGTTCCGCAACAACAAGGATTTCACGCAGCAGGTGCCGCCCGGCAAGACGCGCATCATTTGTTCGGGCGACTCGTTCACGCTTGGGTTTGGGGTGGACAACGACCACACCTGGCCGCAACTGCTGGCGACGCGCGCCCCGAATCTGGAGACCGTCAATATGGGCCAGGGAGGATACGGCGCGGACCAGGCCTATCTCTGGTACAAACGCGATGGAGCGCCGCTGGACCACAACATCCAGATTTTCGCGCTCATCTCGCCCGATTTCTACCGCATGCAGCACTCGTCGTTCAACGGCTACGGCAAGCCGATGCTCACGGTCGAGAACGAGCGCCTGGTCACGACCAACGTTCCCGTTCCGCGCTCGATGGAAGTCTGGTCGCCGCGTCTGTCGCGCGTGGCGAGCGCTCTCTCCAACCTGAGTCTCACCCGCCTCCTTCGTAGGGTATTCAAGCTCGATACTGTCGCCCCTGTGACCGAGTCGCGAAAGGAACGCAACCAGGAGACGTCCGTGGTCGTGTCGTACATGCTCGACGATCTGCTGGCAACGAACCGGGCCAAGGCCAGCGTGCTGGTTCTGGCTTACCTTCCCACCCGTGTGGAATCCGGTGGGGATTCGGGCCCGTCCTGGCGAAAATTCCTGGCGGAGTACGCGCGACAACGCGGGATTCCGTACTTCGATCTCACCGACGATTTCCACCAGCTCTCTCCCCAGCAGTTAGACCAGCTCTTCATCGCGCCGGGAGCGATCGATTTCCCCGGAGCCGCCGGTCACTATACGGAAGCAGGCAACGCGTTCATCGCCGACCTGATCTATCGACGGCTACTGGCGAATCCGGAAACCGCAGCCAAGTTGCACACGCAACCAGCCAGCGCTGCGCCGTAGTCGCTTGTTTCGCCGCAATGACAAGCAAGCCGTGTCAAGTCGCTCTCCGCCGCCTACCTAACCTGTGCTATCATCTATGGAGGTTAGGGGAGAGAATCATGACCGAAATCGAACGCATGTTGGAACATTACGACCGCGTCATGCATGGCAATGCCTGGCATGGCTACGCCGTCTGGCAGATCCTTAGCGGCATCGCAGCAGAAGCTGCGGCGCACAGGCCGCTCGCGGATGCTCACACGATTTGGGAAATCGTCATGCACATGACGTTCTGGGAAAGTGTCGCGGCACAACGCCTTGCGGGTCAGCGTGCAGGGCTGGATGAAGCTTTGAACTTTCCCGCAATGCCTTCCGCCACCGAAGCCAACTGGCAGAAAACCCTGGAGCAGTTTCGCGCGTCGAATCAAAAGTTCAGAGAGGCGCTGTCGAAACTGGACGCAGCGCGCCTGGACGAGCTTTCGGCGGCGGGCAAGCACTCATACCGCGGTGAGGTGCATGGCCTGATCGAGCACAACGTCTATCACGCTGGACAGATCGCGCTGTTGAAGAAGCGATTGGTAGCGGTTGGTGGTTTGTAATTCTGTAATGTGAGTGCTAGCATCGGGACTCAAAGAGTTCTTGCAAGGAGGCAATCATGTCTGAGCGCGACGGCAGTGGTTTCTTGTGGTTTTTGGCCGGTTTGGGCATCGGCGCGGCGGTGGGAATTCTGTACGCTCCCAAGGCGGGAGATGAGACACGGCAGCGCATTCGCGCGGCGGCTGACGACCTTCCCGATACCGTAAGAGAGCGTGCCCGCCAGGCGCGCGAACAGGCTGGCAACTGGGCCGACAAGGGCCGCGAATATCTGAACCAGCAGAAGGAGCAGATTCGTTCGGCCTACGAGGCGGGACGCCAGGCTTACCGGGAAGCGACCACCGAAGAGGTCGAAGGCACAACGCCCAACGTTCCGTAGCGCACCGCAAATCGCATGGACGAAAAACTGACCATCTTCATCGCTGTCACCGCAGCCGCGGTCGTGCTGCAGACAATTATTCTGGCCATCCTGGCCGTTGTTGTGTTCAAGCTTAGCGGGCGGTTGAAGGCGGTGGTGGATGAAACGCAGTCGAGGGTGCTGCCGCTGCTGGACAACGCCAAGGTCATGCAGGAGGACGTGAAGACGTTTCTCGAGACCTCTCGTCCCAAGGTTGACGTAATCCTTGACAACGTGGCCCAGGTCACCACCACCGCGCGCACCGATGCTGCGCGAGTGCAGGCGACGGTGAACGACATCGTCGACCGCGTTCGCCTGCAGGTGATTCGTGCCGACGAGATGGTGACCCGCACCATGGACCGCGTGGAAGAAACTTCCGAGAAGGTGCAGCACTCGGTGATGTCGCCGGTGCGCCAGGTGTCGGGCATCATGCAGGCCATCAGCGTGGGTGTGGGAACATTCTTCAGCAATCAGAAGCGCCGCCGCAACGGCGGACACAGCGATGAGATGTTTATCTAAGGTTTGCCGCCGAGAAGATTGATTGGTACGACCTCGGTGTTGTGGAACGCGGCGATGAGCCAGCGTCCTTCCTGTTCCACGAAAACGCCTGTAATTACACCATGACGAACTCCGGGAGCAAAAGTCGCTCCTGGGGGATTTTCATGTCCCGCCATCTCCCAATTAATGTGCGCCAGCACGACACCAGGACTCAGAAGCCGTAGGGAATGATCCAGCGTGTGCAGCGTGCTGTTGCGAAAAATAGTGCGATGCACATCCACATGCCTCGCTTCGATCTCGCTGCGGCCATGCCAATGCATGCCAATCACGTTGACGAAATCAGCATCCTCGGTGAACAGCGCAGCAAGCGCTTGCATGTCGTGGCGGTTCCAACTGTCCGCGAACGCCGCGACGTTGTTCGCGATTTGGGCTTTGGCATCAGTAGTAGGTTGAGCAGCCGTGTGCATAGTTCGATCTCCTGAAAGACACGTTTATGACGTCAAGCAGCGTCGCGCGTAGACTACGCGATCCAGCCTCCGCCGACGACGACATCGCCATCGTAGAACACGACTGCCTGTCCGGGCGTAATCGCGCGCTGCGGCGCATCGAAGGTCACCAGCACCTCGTCCTCGCCGCACTTTTCCACCACCGCATCTGCTGCCTCGTGACGGTGGCGAATCTTGGCCTGCACGCGCAAAGGCTCGCGCAGCTCGTCAACGGCAATCCAGTTCAGGCGCTTAGCGCGCAGCGTGCGTGAGTACAACTCGTCACCGCTACCGATCACGACCTGCCGCTTGTCGCCGCGAATTTCCAGCACGTAGAGCGGCGAGCCCGTCGCCACGCCCAGCCCCTTGCGCTGGCCGACGGTGAAGTTATGGATGCCGTTGTGCGTCGCCGACCACTTCCCCGCTGGTGGTGACCAGTTCGCCGGCGGTGTCGAGCAACGCTTCGCCCTGCTCCTCGAGATAAGCGTCGAGAAACATCTTGTAGTCGCCGCCGGGAACGAAGCAGATCTCCTGCGAGTCGGGCTTCTCGAACAGCCGCAGCCCGGCGCGCTTGGCCTCCTCGCGCACCTCGGGCTTGCGCATCTCGCCCAGGGGAAACAGCGTGCGGCTGAGCTGCTCCTGGGTCAGGCCAAAGAGGAAGTAGGTCTGGTCCTTGGCACGATCGGCGGGCCGCTTGAGCACCCAGCGGCCGCTGCACTCGTCGAACTCATTGCGCGCGTAGTGACCGGTCGCGAGCAGCTCGGCGCCGATCTGGCGCGCGGTGATCAGCAACTGATCGAACTTGAGATGGTTGTTGCACAGGCTGCATGGAATGGGCGTGCGCCCGGAGAGATACTCCTGGACGAACGGCCGCACCACATCGTGCTCGAAGCGCTCTTCCTGATTGACCACGTAGTATGGGATGCCCAGCGTCTCGGCGACGCGGCGCGCGTCGTACACGTCGTCGAGCGAACAGCAGCGGCCCTGCACCGGCTCGTTGGGCATGCCGTGATGACCGGCCAGGCGGCGCTGGTTCCAGAGCTGCATCGTCAGCCCGACGACGTTGTAGCCCTGCTCGCACAGCATCGCCGCGACGGTGGAGGAGTCCACTCCGCCCGACATGGCAACGGCGATGGTGTGACGCGTGTTAGTCATTACAGTTCTTTTCGTTTGTCATCCCGAGCGAGGACTTTAGTACGAGTCGAGGGATCTGCGGTTTCATCGCAACAGCAGGTCCCTCGACTCGCTCCCGCTCGCTCGGGGTGACAGATCTATCGGATGGCAGGCTGTTTCCTCCACACCGGACTTATTTCCCTCAGCCTCGCAACCACCTCCGGCACCAGCGACAGCGCGAACTCTACGTCCTCGGCCGTGTTCTGCTTGCCCAGGCTGAAGCGAATGCTGGCGCGCGCGCGGTCGGCGGAGAGTCCCATCGCAGTCAGAACATGCGACGGCTCGATCGCTCCGGACGAGCACGCCGCTCCGGTCGAAACTGATAGCCCTTTGAGATCGAGCGCAATCACCATCGCTTCGCCTTCGATGCAGTCGAAGTAAATGTTCGTTGTGTTGGGCACGCGCGGCGCATCCCCGCTGTTCACGCCGATCTGCTCAACACTCTCGATAATTCCCTTTTCCAACCGGTCGCGCAGTGCGGCCATTCGTTCGACGCTGCCGTCGGTAAATCCTTCGCGCGCGATCTCCGCCGCCTTGCCGAGTCCCACAATTCCGGGCAGGTTCTCGGTTCCGGCGCGACGCGAGCGTTCATGGCGACCACCGTAGAACAGCGGCTGCAGCAGCGTGCCCTTGTGCACATAAAGCGCGCCCGCACCTATCGGCCCATGCATCTTATGGCCGGTGATGGTCAACAGGTCGCAGCCTATTTCCTTCACGTCGAGCTGCACTTTGCCCGCGGCCTGTACTGCGTCGGTGTGGAAGTAAACATCGGCTTCGGCCGCAATCCTCGCGATCTCGCGCACCGGCTGCAGCACACCCGTTTCGTTGTTCGCCAGGATGATGCTGATCAGCGTCGTCTCCGGACGCAGCGCCCGCCGCACATCGTCGGGAACGACCTGCGCGCGGCCATCCACCGGCAAATAGGTGACGGCGCAACCTATGTCTTCCAGCCGCTTGCAGGCGTTCAGCACGGCGTGGTGCTCCACCGCCGAGGTGATGATGTGATCGCCCGGCTTCGTCAGGCCGAAGAGCGCGAGATTGTCGCCTTCCGTGCCGCCGCTGGTGAAGACAATCTCGGCCGGACGGCAGTCTAGCAACTCGGCAACCTGCTCGCGCGCCTGCTCGACCGCGGCGCGCGCCTGCTGCCCCTGCTGATGAATGGACGAGGCGTTGCCGAACTTCTCGAAGAAGTAAGGACGCATCGCCTCAAACACTTCGGGTAGAAGCGGCGTGGTGGCGTTGTTGTCGAGGTACACGCGGTGCATGGTCACTGTTCGCGGTTCGCCTTTCGCTCTTCGCTTTTCGCAAGCAAGAAGCGGACTGCGCCTCTCTATTCTAGCTTCTTATTGGATTCAGGTGGGTTTGGGGGATTCGGGGGTGTCGCCTTTCGCCTCTCGCGGTTCGCTCCTGGCAAAGAGCACCAGGAGAGAGGTAAGGGCAAAGAGCGCGGAGCGAACAGCAGCGCTGGGTGGAAGCCTTTCGTCTCATTTCTTCTTCTTGCCTTGCGCTCGTTCGTACGCTTTCTTGTAGTTCTCTTCCCACTCCTTTCTGTAATCCTCCCAGTCTTGCTTCCCTTTCGTTGTCGCTTTGAACTCCGATAAGGACAGAACGCCTCCAGGAAAGATCGGCTTGCACTCCGGGGATTTTGGGTCGCCAAACTCGCCATTCTTATGAGCTAAGACAACTTCGTTCCGGGGCCCGATCTCGAGCCCCAGTATGTTATCGGCAAACTCATCCTGGCTCTTTTCGCCCTTGTCGGCGGAATCGTAGATTTCCTCCAACTTGGCGTCGTTCGTAGCATTGCCCAATTCCATCACGATCACCTGCTCCCACTCGGCGTCGGTTAACTTTTGCGTTTCGTCCAGGATGATATTCTTGCCATTCCACTCACCCTTGTGCCCCTTAGCAGGTTCGCCCCAAATGACCGGCGGCCCCTTCTTAGTCTTAAGCTGCCCCAGAAACTTTGCTCCAAGCGGGGTTTTTAGCGCGGCCTCACGCAGTCGCTTAAGCCTCGCTTCCGGGTCCTCATCGAGTTTCGCCAATTTGCTCCGGAGCGCCGTCAACCCATAATGGCAGGTTACTCCCGGCTTAAAGGACTCCGCGAGGCACGAAGTCTGATCGTCAATGTTTTCCGGGTAGCGATATGCACATTGATACCCTGGACGTCTCGATGCAGCCATTCCTGCCACCTTAAGAGTGCGCCAAAAGCTAAGCGCTAAGACCCCCTACCGCTTCTCCATCGGCACATACCGGTTCGGATAGAGCGGGCCCTGATATTCCGCACGCGGGCGGATCAGCCGGTTGTCGTTGAGCTGCTCGATGACGTGCGCGGTCCAGCCGGATACCCGCGACACGGCAAACACCGGCGTAAACAGATCAATGTCGATGCCCAGTGTGTGATAGGTGGAAGCCGAATAGAAGTCTACGTTCGCATTCAGCTTGCGATCGGACACTATAAACTCTTCAATCTTGTGCGAGATGTCGAACCATTTGGGATTGCCGCTCGATTCGCCCAGGTCGCGCGACATGGTCCGCAGGTGCGTGGCCCGCGGATCCTCGGTGTGATAGACGCGATGACCGAACCCGGGCACCTTCTTCTTCTGCGCCAGCATACCTTTGACGTACTCCACCGGGTCGGCGCCGGAAGCGTCAATCGCCTCCAGAATGTGGAACACAGCTTCATTGGCGCCGCCATGCAACGGGCCTTTGAGGGCGCCGATGGCCGCGGTGACGGCCGAATGCATGTCGCTCAAGGTGGCCGCGACCACACGCGCGGCGAAGGTGGAGGCGTTTAACTCGTGGTCGGCATGCAGGATGAGCGCCACGTCCAACGCTCGCTCCGCGGTAGCGCTGGGAATCTCGCCGTTCAGCATGTAAAGGAAGTTGCCGGCGTGCGACAACGAGCGGTCAGGCTCAACCAGCAGCTTGCCCTTGCGAATGCGATCGTAGGCAGCCACTACGTAGGCCATTTGCGCCGTGATTCGAATTGCCTTGCGCACGTTGGCTTCATGGTCGTTGACTTTCTCCTCGGGATCGTAATACGACAGCGCCGAAACGATGGTGCGCAGCACGTCCATGGGTAGCGCGTGCTTGGGAGCTTGCCGCAACAAACTGATGATGGAGGCATCCAGCTTGCGCTCACGCGCCAGGTTCAGCTTGAGCTCCTGCAACTCGGCGCGGTCGGGCAGGCGGCCGAACCACAACAGATAGCAAACCTCCTCAAAGCTCGAGTGGTCGGCCAATTCGTGGATGTCGATACCGCGATAGGCGAGCACGCCCTGATCGCCATCGATGTAGCAGATGCTGGAATTTGCAGCGGTAATGCCTTCCAGCCCCTTCGGGCCGTGCGTTGTGGTTGACATGAGTACCCCTCGCGCTCCTTAAACCCGGTGGAAACGACGCCGTTTGCGCCGCGGCGCGCCCTAAATCGCGTCGCCGCAGGGCAAACAACTCTTATACTACCGGAGTTCCGCCCTCGTCCATGAGCCTGGGGAGGCGGACAAGTTTCGTCCGCTCAAGGAAGGCTGAGGATCAAAAACCGTGTTGGTGTTGCCGCGGTTAGACGTTGTCCGGATGCGCCTGGCGAAGCATCATTACGCATCTTCGCTGAGATAATAGATCTCCGGGAACTCGGACACCCCAGCCGCTTGCAATCGCTCGGTTTCCGACTTGACGAAGGCCTTGGCTTTTGCCACATCCCAAACCTCGCAAATAAAGAAAACCTGGTCGGGATCGTCGATATTTCGCCAAATTCGCTGCACGCGAAAACCGGACGCATGATGAGCCAGATCGTGCGAAGCTAATATGCGTTTGAATTCGTCGAAGTCGTCGACCTTCTGCTTACAAAGCATGTAATGCATATCCCCCTCATCGCGATACTCGCTTCAATTCATCCGGCGACACCTTCTAGCCTCGACTATTCATAAGGATGTCACGCTTTGAAGGGGAACGGCTTCAGCCGTGCCGTAACGCTGCCTTCATTATGATGGCTTCAGCCACTGAGGGACCTCGGTTTTGAAACGAGGCGCGAGTTCCCTCAGGGGCTGAAGCCCAATCTCCACGCCCCAAAACGGCACGGCTGAAGCCGTGCCCTTTCAAAATCTTGCGGTCTTCAGGTACCGAAACACATGAATAATACAGCTTTAGCAGCGGACGATCTTGGGCGAATCGATGCCCTTGGTCGCGTTGCGAGTGTCCACCACCAGCTTGGACTCGCGGACGATGCGCGGATAGTCGTAATCGCTGTGGTCGGTCACAATGATTACGCAGTCATATTGATCCAGTTTGTCGAGCGGGGTGCAGGTCATGTTCAAGTCATACTTGCGGCCGCGTCCGACTTTCGGAAAATACGGATCGTTGTAGCTGACGATGGCCCCGCGGTTCTGTAGCAGTTCGATCACCGTGAGCGACGGCGACTCGCGCAGGTCGTCAATGTCCCTCTTGTACGAAAGTCCCAACACCAGGACCTTGGCGCCGTTCAGCGCCTTCTTGTGCCGGTTCAGCGCGTCAGCAACGGCTTCGACCGAATGGTACGGCATGCCGGTGTTGACCTCGCCAGCCAGCTCGATGAAGCGGGTTTGGAAATCGAACTCTTTGGCCTTCCACGAAAGGTAGAAGGGATCGATGGGAATGCAGTGCCCGCCCAGACCGGGCCCCGGATAGAACGCGTGAAAGCCGAAAGGCTTGGTTTTGGCCGCTTCGATGACTTCCCAGATGTCGATGCCCATGCGCAGGCAGAGCAGCTTCAGTTCGTTGACCAGCGCAATGTTCACGCAGCGGTAGATGTTCTCCAGCAGTTTCGTCATCTCCGCAGCCGCGGGCGTGGAGACCGGGACAGTGCGGTTGAAGATGGAGCCGTAGAGATGCGAGCCGAGTTCGCTGGCGCGAGGATCGAGTCCGCCAATGACCTTAGGTATGTCGCGGCGCGCGACCGTGTCGTTGCCTGGATCCTCGCGTTCGGGGGAGAAAACCACATAGAACAGGTTGTCGCCCTCCATGCCGGGCCGGGCTGCCCTCAGACCGTGGTTGTTCTTGCCCTCGAGGATGGGCACGAGAACTTCTTCGGTCGTACCCGGATAGGTGGTGCTCTCGAGAATCACCAATTGCCCGGCGCGCAGATGCGGCGCAACTGACTCGGCTGTCGCCGTGATGTACGTGAGGTCAGGCCCGTGATGTTCGTTCAGCGGCGTGGGGACGCAGATGATGATCGCGTCCATGCTGGAGATGTTCTCGTAATGGGACGTCGCCGTGAAACCATGCGAACGCGCCGCCTGGATTTCGGTTGGGGCGATGCGATAGATGTAGGACCCGCCGGACTCCAGGACATCCACCTTCTTCTGGTCGATATCGAAACCGGTGACCGGGAATGACTGCTCGCTGAACAGCAGCGACAGGGGCAGTCCGACGTAGCCCATTCCGATGACACCGACTTTGGCCGTGCGCGATTGAATCTTGATCTTGAGAGGTTCGATCTGACCGATACTAAGACTTTGTGACATGAGGACCTGTACCTTTGAGCATGAAATGTGGGGGTTTTAACTATGAAGATACTATAGCAGCCAGCCTTTACGGGGACAGCGAAGGTGCTCGCGAAAAGCTGAGGGCTTTATTGCCGTGACTCCATTAAGAAGCCGTCCCTCAAGGAGTCCGTGTCGTAGCTTCGTTCGCCGCTACACGGCGAGCCTAGCTCCGCTACAGCATCTTACCCGGGGCTAAGACAATGCCGCCCTACGGCTCTCTCTACGCCATTCAATACTGGCGCCACGTCTTCTCTACCCACTATCCACTGTTTTTCTTGGTCTGGATGGCCAGATCTTCGGCGACATGGTCGTCCTTGTCTTCCAGCTCAGCCAGCAGTCCCTCGTCCGTGAGGTCCATCGGGCGTGAGTTTTCCCAGTCCTGATGCACGATGGTATGAAGGCGGTCCACAATGTCCCCGTCGTGCACCTCGATGGCGAGCTCGCGGCGGCTGTCGAAGCTACCTGGTGCGAGGTTGATGGAACCGATAATGGCCCGGACTCCGTCGCCGAAGAGCAGTTTGGCATGAAGCTTGAGGCCCTTGAGCCTGTGCACCTTGATGCCGACATCGTCCAGGATCCGCAGGCCTCCAACACCCTCCACCAGTTTTTCCTTCTTCAGCTTGTGCGGTGGCCGCGCCAATATGTGCACTCTTACGCCGCGATGGTTCGCGCGCACCAGACGCTCAATGATCACCGGGTCTTGGTAGCGCTCGTTCTGCACCCAAAGCGAATGCTTGGCCTGGTCGATGAACTGGCCAAGGCGCTGGCGGCCGTTGCCGATGCACCAGATCAAATGCGATTTATCGCCGGGCGTAAAAGCCTTGCGGTGCCAATCGGCTTCGAAACCCTCGATGATCTCCGCGACTTCGTCACCGTGTTTGGTGACGACGGCATAGTCGCGCGTTTCAGTAAAGTTCCTGGTCTCCCAATTCAGCGACATGACAAACGCCGCCTCGTCATCCACCACCATGGACTTTTCGTGCGTGAGATCAAAGGCCGGGTTGCTGTCGAGCACATTTACGCCGGCGTCGGTAAGCATCTTGCGTGATTCTTCATTCTCCGCTTCTCCGCTGCGGCGCGCGGGATTGAGCATGATGCGGACCTGCACCGCACGCCGATGGGCTGCGATCACCGCGTGCAACAGATGAGGGTCAGAGAAGGTGAACATCTTGATCCGCAGCGATTTCGCTGCGTGCTCGATGGCCTCGAGTATGGGCCGGGAGGAATCATCGGGCATGACGATGAGGAAACGAGACATTGTGAACTCCCTTAGCAATTTAGCAACTAGCTGCCAGCAATTAGCAAATACATCCTCATCTCACAAATCCTTAGGGTTCGTATCAGGGCACGACTTTAGTCGTGCCGAACAGTGCTCAGAAAGGTCGGGGCTTTAGCCCCTGAGAAAATTAGTCTTAGGGAAACTCTGAATAAGCACCGCTTTCAAGGCGGTGCATGACAAACTCTTCGATTCCATAGCAGCGCATCAACCTTGCGGCTGCATTGCTATGCTTGAGATCGCTGCGCGGACGGGAGACATGCCGTCCTTCAGCCTATACCGCCGCCAGCCGCAGCAGCTTCTTGCGAACCATAAACAGGTTCAGCAGCGCGCAGGTGGCAAACAGCCGGTTGGCGTTCTTCGGCAATCCTCGATAGCGTACTTTCACGAATCCGAACTTCAGCTTCAGAATCTGAAAGACATGCTCCACTTTGGAGCGCACGCTCGACTTGTTCCGGTTCTTAGCACGTTCCACTTCGTCGATGCGGTCTTTATAGCGATAGCGCCGATGGGTGCAGTCCCGGGCCCGCGGCGCTGCTTCATGGATGGCGTCGCTCTGCCCGACATAGCCCTGATCGCCCCACACCCGCGTCTCCTCGCCGTGCAGCAACTCCGGCAGCACCCTGGCATCGGCCACGTTGGCCGCCGTCACTACGGCCGAGTGGATGATCTTGGTCTTGCTATCCACGCCCACATGTGCCTTCATCCCGAAATACCACTGGTTGCCCTTCTTCGTCTGATGCATCTCCGGATCGCCCTTCTCCTCCCGGTTCTTGGTCGAGCTGGGCGCATGAATGATGGTCGCGTCCACAATCGTACCCGTCGTGATGCGCACCCCCTTCTCCTGCAAGTGCACGTTCACCGTCTCCAGCATCTCTCCGCCCAGCTTGTGCTCTTCCAGCAAGTGGCGAAACTTGCACACCGTGGTTTCGTCGGGCACGGGCTCCTGCCCCAGATCGATGCCCGCGAACTGCCGCAGCACCACCGAGTCGTACAACGCCTCTTCCACCGCCGGGTCCGACAAATTGAACCACTGCTGCAAAAAATAAATCCGCAGCATCCGCTCCACTCCTACCGGCGGCCGCCCGTTGCCGGCTTTCGGATAATGGGGCTCGATCAGCGCACACAACTTGCGCCACGGCACCACCTGTTCCATCTCTTCCAGAAACAATGCCCGCTTGGTCTTTTTCGTGTACCGCTCGAATCCAGTCATCATCGCCAGTGTCCTCTGTTTCATGCTGGCGTGACTGTAACCTATACTCCTGTGGAAAGGGAGAGCTTAATCAGAGTCTCCCTAGATTGTGAATCCTGTTCACTGCCTCACCGATAATCTCGATGTTCCGTACAACCGCATCCTGAACCTGTTGGTTCTTCTGGAGATCCTCAAGGTCCTGCAAGGGCTGAAGGTAGCCGGTCGCGCGTTCGATGGCCTCGGCAATATGCTCCAGATCGTCTCCGACGCGCTCGGGGTACTTCATAGAGGCCGGGCCTGTTGCAACACCTGGTTGCGAAATTTCGGCGGCAATCCATTTGGCGTTAACACCGATACCGGGACTCCCAGCAACTCCTCAGCGTCGATTTTCAAGCCAGCAATCGTAAGCAGGCTGGTGGATTCCGCAGGATCAACCAACAAATCAAGATCGCTCTCATCCGTGTCGGTGCCGCTTAAAACCGATCCGAAGACGCGCGGATGCGATAGGCCGTAGCGGCTGACAAGCTGCCGCAACTCCGCACGGTGGGCCGTAAGTGCTTCGGATGGTTTCATAATGGTCAACACACTAACGGAGAAACGGCGCGCGGCGCAACCGGCAGATGGTGCGTTCGGAGGAACTTACTCCTCGCCGGGCAATTGGGTGAACGCTTGGTAAGGGCCCGGCCTCGTGTCTCCGCCTCGGCTCTGGCTCCCGACTGTCTTTCCACTTCTGCCCCTCTTTGCTTGCTGCCGGAGGGTGGGGTCAACCCCTGTTTCTGCGGTAAAATTACGCAGTGAATAACTCGCTGCTGAACCGCGCCGTTGCCAAGCGCCCCGACATGGTTCGTCTCCAAGGGCGCATCCTGTTCCTGACCGAAGACCCTGAACTCATCAAACGCCAGCTTGCGGGCGAAGACCTTCCCTGGGACACCCAGCATCCCGAGCGCAATCCCAAGCTGCGCGACGACATCTCCACCGACGAAATCACGCCGGCGCACATCTGCTTCTTCTTCGATGAGACGCTGGGCGAATTTCCCTACACCGGCCTGAAGTGCGGCAACGAGACGCCGATCAAACGCGGCGATGTGAAGCGCGGCGGCTTCGTCGCCGCGGTCAGCGGCAAGCGGCGCGGCAAAGGCTCCAGTCGCGAGCAGTCGCCGTATGCCGAGATGTCGGCCGGCATCAAGCTGGTGATCGCGGAAAACATCGAGCGCATTTACAAGCAGAACTGCCAGAACCTTGGTGTGCTGACGGCCACCGACTTCAGCCTGATTGACAGGATTCACCGCGGCGAAGAGATTCCGCTTACCGAGTTCACGCAAGGCGAGGACGAGATAACGCGCCAGGTGATCGAATACGGCGGCCTCTTCCCTTTCAACGTCGCGCGGCTACAGGGCAAGGCATTCCTGCCGCCCATCCACACCAAGCCGCGGCCCATGACTATCGCGGAAAAGATTTTTGCGCGCCACATGCTGCGCGACACGAGCCATGTCGGGGTCGAGGCGGTGAAGCCCGGCGACACCGGCTTCGCGCGCACCGACCTGCGCTTCAGCCACGAATACGTCACACCTATGGCGGCGATTTTCTTCGAGCATTTTCTGGGCAAGGACGAGCCGGTCACGGATGCCGGCACCGTCATGTTCTTCCGCGACCACCTCACGTTTTTGGACGAGGTGCTCTCCGAGGAAAAGCGCAAGATGGGCCTGCTCGATCTGGCGGGCCAGTTGAAGCTGAAGCAGGAGGATTTTGCCAAATCGCGCGGCATCAAGCTGCACGGCGAGTTGCGTGATCGCAAAGGCTCGGAAGGAATCTGCCACTCCATCGTAACGGAGAGCTATGCCCTGCCTGGGCAGCTTAACGTCGGTTCGGATTCGCACACTCCGCACGTCGGCGCGATGGGCTGCGTCGCCTTTGGCATCGGTACTACGGATGTGTTTAACTCCTGGTTTACCAAAGATGTCCGAGTAAAAGTTCCAGAATCAGTTAAGGTCGTTATTCGCGGTAAGAAGCGCGACAACGTGACCGCCAAAGACTTCATCCTGAAGCTGCTGTCCCTGGAGTACATCCGCCACGGCCATGCTCTGGCGAAGGTCATCGAGTATTCGGGCGAGGCAATCGAATCGCTGGGCGTGGATGAACGCGCCACCATGACCAACATGGCGGCCGAGATCGGCGGCTTCACCGGCATCGTTGCGCCAGACCAAAAGGTGGTCGACTTCCTGGTCGAGCGCCGCCGCATGAGCATGAGCGAGGCGGAGACGCTGATCGAAGGGCTTTACAGCGACCCTGACGCGCATTACTCGCACGTGATTGAGCTGGACGCGGCTGACATCTATCCCATGGTGGCGACGCCGGGCGATCCGGGCAATGGCAAGTTTGTGCGCGAACTGAACACGCCCATACCGGTCGAGATCGCGTACGGGGGCACCTGCACCGCGGGCAAGAACGAAGACATGGACATGTACGCCGCGGTGCTCAGCGATGCGCTGAAGCGCGGCCGGCGGGTTGCGGACAATTGCAAGTTTTACCTTCAGTTCGGTTCGCAGGAGACGCGCGAATACTGCGTGCGCAAGGGGTATCTCGACATTTTCCGCGAGGCTGGAGCGACCGTGATTGAGCCGAGTTGCGGGGCGTGCATCAACGCCGGGCCGGGCGTCTCGACGCGTCCCGATCAGGTGGTGATCAGCGCGCAGAACCGCAACTTTCCCGGACGCAGCGGCCCCGGACAGATGTATCTGGCGAGTCCGCTGACGGTGGCCGCGAGCGCGGTGGCAGGTTACATCGTGGAGTACGAACCGGCAAGCCAGCGCGAACCAGCGGGGGTGGCGTAAAGCCGCCACCGATCGACCCTTTTTTGATAGTATCGAAGCATTGGTACTCGCCGGGATAATCCAAGTCGAAAAGAGTTTTAGGGAGAGTTTTGTTCTATGGCTTATGTGATCGCAGAACCTTGTATTGGCACGAAGGACACGGCCTGCGTCGATGCCTGTCCGGTGGATTGCATCCACCCCAAGAAGGACAGCGAGAAATTCGCGACCGAAGAGATGCTGTATATCGATCCGGTCGAGTGCATTGATTGCGGTGCGTGCGTCCCCGTCTGCCCGGTTTCGGCAATCTTCGCGCTCGACGATCTGCCGGAGAAATGGAAAGAGTACACCGAGCGCAACGCCAAGTACTTCGGTCGCTAGCGCTCCCCGGCAAGAAAAAAGGCGCACCCTTTGGGGTGCGCCTTTTCCCTTCTGCGGCAATTCACATCAACTGTTCAATCTTTTCGATTAACACCTCAGGCGGATCGCCTTTGGTGAGAAACGCATTCGCCATCTCCAGCGCCTGCGGCGGCAGCGAGAAGTACGCCGAGAAGAAGATGATGGGGATGTCGGAGCGGCGCCGCCGCAACTCGACGGCAACCTCGCCGCCGTTCAGGCCGGGCATGTAGTAGTCGAGCACGACCACGTCCACGTGGTTCTGGTCGAAGAGTTCCAGACCCCGCTGACCATCCGAGGCGGTAAGCACACGGAACCCATGGCCCTCAAGCATGAGTTTGCGTACGCGGAGGCCGATTTTCTCATCGTCCACGCACAGCACTGTCTTCGGACGGACAGCATTCATCCAATTCACCGTTGTTTCCAACTGCATTCGAGTCTCAATGTCGCGTCAGCCGATGCGGCCGGCTCTGGGCGAGTGACGATCCTTGTCGCTTCAAGGCGAGAGCGGCGTTTAGGTAGAGTTCTACTTCGAAATCGCGCCCTTGGCCATACCGAAAACGTGGTAGATGCCGCTATCATACACATTCTTAAAGAGTTACAACGTGCGTGGAACGACTACTATGAGCTTCGTAGCCGTCTTTTCAGCACTCGCACGAGGTTGCGCCTTTCCCTCGGCTGCCCTCGGACTCACCGGCACAAACAGGCGCGACCAGCCGCAGGGGGCCGCGCGCGCACCACCTTTGTACCTTGGGTGGAAGATTGCTTCGCCGCGCAAATGAGGGCTTGCTGCCATGACTACCGTCAAGCTCCTCCTGCGACCCGAGCGTGCCCCCGCCATTACCCAAGCCGTCGCGATTTCGCTTGGCGCATCCGGCATGGTATTTTCGAAGACTTAGCGACAAACTCGATGATCCGCTCCTACAAAGGAATCACGCCGGTCTTTCCACCCTCGTGCTACGTTGACGAATCGGCACAACTCATTGGCGACGTGGTGCTGGGCGAGAACGCCAGCGTCTGGATGAACGCCGTGCTGCGTGGCGACGTGCACTATATCCGCGTAGGCGCCAACACCAACATTCAGGATTGCAGCGTGCTGCACGGAATGTTGAACAAGTGGCCGGTGGTCGTGGGCGATTGGGTCACGGTTGGGCATTCGGCCACGCTGCACGGCTGCGTCGTCGAAGATCGCTGCCTGATCGGCATGGGCGTGGTGATCCTCAACGGAGCGCGCATCGGCGCAGGGTCGATCATCGCCGCCGGGACGCTCATTCCGGAAGGCACCGTTGTCGAGCCGGGTTCGCTGTGGATGGGCATGCCGGGCAAGCTCCGCAAGAAGTTGGCCGATGAGGATCAGGAGATGATCCTGCGGTATGCGCGCAATTATCTGGGCTACCGGGAGCAATACCTGGCGGAAACGAAAAAGTAATTAAGCGGCAGGCTAGAGAGACTGTGTGCGAAGGAATTTCCGGTGAGACAAGGGAGCGAAGCTTCTGGCGAACCAGCCCCGCAGGGGCGACTCAACTTAGCCCAGGGCGCAAGCCCTGGGTAGAGTGGAATATTGACCTGAGTCCC
Organism: uncultured Acidobacteriaceae bacterium; assembly: GCA_963833155.1. Lineage (GTDB taxonomy): Bacteria > Acidobacteriota > Terriglobia > Terriglobales > Acidobacteriaceae > Bog-257. The sequence continues at coordinate 74,684 of CAWHWY010000005.1, read as the reverse complement.
GTAGGGACGGCACAGCTCTCATACGCGAAAGGGGTCCTTCGACTCCGGCGGCCAACAAACAGGCCGCCTCCGCTCAGGATGACAAATGATTAAGGCTGTCCGAGGAACTCGTGACCTTCTGCCGCCCGACACCGATCTCTGGAACCGGGTGGACGCGAAGGTGCGCGAGGTTTTCGTGCGGTACAACTATCACGAGATCCGCACGCCGATTTTCGAAGACACGCAACTGTTCTCGCGCAGCGTCGGCGAAGAGACTGACATCGTCTCCAAAGAGATGTTCACCTGGGAGGACCGTGCACGCGCGCAAAGCGAAAAGGCGCAGTCGCTGACCCTGCGACCGGAGAACACCGCGGGCGTGGTGCGCGCCTATATCGACCACGGCCTCGACAAGAAAGGCACGCTGCAGAAGCTGTATTACATCGGACCGCAGTTCCGCCGCGAGCGCCCGCAGAAAGGCCGCTACCGACAGTTCTTTCAGATCGGCGCGGAAATCATCGGACCGCCGAGCGCGGGCAGCGAGTCGCCACTACGCGATGGTGAATTGTTGGAGATGCTGGCCACGCTGCTGGACGAAGTTGGCTTGCGGAATTGCCAGTTGCAGTTGAATTCTGTGGGCTGCGCCGAAGACCGGGTTCGATACAACAAAGCCCTGCGCGAGGCGTTGCAGCCGGTGGTTCACCAGATGTGCGCTGATTGCCAGCGTCGTGCTGAGACGAATCCGCTGCGGGTGCTCGACTGCAAGGTGCCGGGAGACCAGCCTATCATCGAGAAGCTGCCCAGGATTCTGCAGTATCTTGACGAGCCTTGCCGGGAGCATTTTGCCGCGGTGCGTGCGATGCTGGATGCGGTCGGCATCGCGTACACCATCAACGAGCGCATGGTGCGCGGGTTGGATTACTACACGCGCACAACGTTCGAGTTCACCCACGGCGGCCTCGGCGCGCAGAGCGCCGTGCTGGGCGGCGGCCGGTACGATGGACTCTCCGAGTCGCTCGAAGGCCCGAAAGCGCCCGGCATCGGATTTGCCATTGGCGAAGACCGCCTGATTCTCGCGTTGCAATCGCAGGGTGAAACCGCGGCGGAGAAAGTGCAGGCTTACGTTGCGCCGCTGGGCGCGGGGATGAACGTCCATGCCCTGATGCTGGCGCGCGAGTTGCGGCGCGACGGCATCAGCGCCGACCTTGGCGATGAATCCTTCCGCCTGAAGAAGTCATTCGAACTGGCCGAGAAGGCGGGTGCGCGATTCATAGTAATCGTGGGAGAGAATGAGGTCGCTGCCGGGCAGTTGGCAATAAAGAATCTTGGGAGCGGCCAGCAGGTGCAAGTCGCGCGCACGGCATTGGCAGCGTATCTGCGGCATCAGACCTAAGAGTTGATAGTCGAGTAGCGCAAGGTTTGAAAGGGCACGGCTTCAGCCGTGCCGTGGCTGCTCTTAGAACGAGGGCTTCAGCCCCAGAGGAAATTCGGGGTTCCGTTGTGAACGCGAGGTCCTCCGCGGCTAAAGCCGGACCTAGATTTGATACTTTACGGCACGGCTGAAGCCGTGCCCCTTCAAACACGTATTCTTATCAAACGCGTACTCTTAATCATAAGGACGATCAATGCTCGATTTTCTTGGCGACCTGAAACGTACTCATATGTGCGGCGAGCTGCGCGCGTCCGACGCCGGCTCCAAAGTTGTGCTCATGGGATGGGTGAACAAGCGGCGCGACCTGGGCAATCTCATCTTTCTCGATCTCCGCGACCGCAGCGGCATCACGCAGGCCGTCATCACCGCAGATGCTAGCGCCGCGCACGACAAGGCGACAGATATTCGTTCGGAGTTCGTCGTTGTGGTCATTGGCCACGTCAAGCTTCGCGATGCCAACACAGTGAACAAGAACATCGCGACCGGCGAGATCGAAGTCGTCGCCGACGAGCTGCGCATCCTGAACGACTGCAAGCCTCTTCCCTTCTCGCCCACCGACACGGTGCTGGCCAACGAGGAGGTTCGCCTGAAATATCGCTACGTGGACCTGCGCCGCCCGGAGCTGCAGCGCAACATCGAACTGCGGCACAAGGTCGCGATCACCATTCGCGAGTACCTGAACTCGCAGGGCTTCTACGAAATTGAGACGCCGTTCATGACGCGCTCCACGCCCGAGGGCGCGCGCGACTACCTCGTACCCAGCCGCGTGTATCCGGGCGAGTTCTACGCGCTGCCGCAGTCGCCGCAACTGTTCAAGCAGATCCTCATGATCTCTGGCTTCGACAAGTATTTCCAGATTGTGCGCTGCTTCCGCGACGAAGACCTGCGCGCCGACCGCCAGCCCGAGTTTACGCAAATCGATCTGGAGATGAGCTTCCCGCGGCCGGAGAACGTCTTCCGCGTGGTTGAGGGCTTCTTGAAGGCAGCGTTCTTGACCATCGGCGTTGATCTGCCGACGCCGTTCCCGCAGATGAGTTACGACCAGGCGATCCGGGAATACGGAATCGATAAGCCGGACATGCGCCTGCCGGCGATGACCGACATTCGCAAGGCGTTTGCGCCCGAGAACCTTGAAACGCTGCATGTCGATCCTGAGCTGCCGATGGTGGCGATCGTCATACCGAAAGTCGGCGAGCTTTCGCGCAAAGAGCGCGATGACATCAAGGCGCTGTTCGGCGACCGAAAGGACGCCAAAGTATTTGAGGACATCAAGCGGCTGGAGAAGTCTTTCCCCGACGCGGTTGCGAAGGTTCGCGAGATGACACAGCCGCAGGCGGAAGACCTGGTGGTCATCGCTGCTGGCGCAAAGCGCACGGAAGCCGCCAGTGCCGCGAAGGCACGCCAACAGGCGTATGCCGTTTATACGGCTGCGGGACAGCTTCGTCTCGCCCTGGGACAGAAGTATGCCGAGCGCCACGGCGCGTTCAAGCACGGCAACTTCCGTCTGCTGTGGGTCACGGATTTCCCCATGTTCGAGTGGGATGAAGCCGAGGGCCGGTGGAACGCCGCGCACCATCCCTTCACCTCGCCGCACGAGCACGACATGGACAAGCTGGAGAGCGATCCCGGCGCGGTGCGCGCGCTGGCCTACGACGTGGTCATTAACGGCACCGAGTTGGGCTCAGGCTCCATCCGTATTCACCGCCAGGATGTGCAGGCCCAAATCTTCAAAGCGATGGGCATGTCTCCCGAGGAACAACAGGCGCGCTTCGGTTTCTTCCTCGAAGCATTGCAATACGGCACGCCGCCGCACGGCGGAATCGCGCTGGGACTCGATCGCATCGTGATGATCCTCGCCGGCGCGGAAAGCCTGCGCGAGGTAATTCCCTTCCCCAAGACCGCCAAGGCGGTTGACCTGATGGTGGACGCGCCCACGCCGGTCAGCGCGCGCCAGTTGAAGGAGCTGGGCATCGCGGTGGTGGGGAAGAAGGATTTGTGACAGGGAACGGTATTTTTCCTGCGCACAAAAGAGCGCCGAAACCCGGACACTGTAGGTATCGGCCCCCACGCTTGGGAACTCCGATTACGGGGTAATCTCGAATACGACCCCGCAGCCGTAGGGGTTACAGGACCCGGTGCCGCCGGCAGACGTTGTTCCGTATAGGTTGCCGCTTGCATCAAGAACGAGGCTGCTAATCGGCCAAAAACCGTCGGTGCAGGGCGACCCGCCGGCGCAAAAGTCATGCAGCGACGTATACGTCCAGCCGCCATTCGAAGGTGTCAGTTTGAAAACTGACCCGGCGTGATAAGCGCCGTCGCTGTAGGTTGTGCCGTAGAGGTTTCCGACGGCATCCATGACCAGCTTGTCCTCGGGACCGTAATACGGACCATCGTTCCCGGGAGCGGCGGAAAAACTGTAGATCGTGTTGAAGGTCCAACTACCATTCACGGGCGTCAGTTCGAACGCGGTGCCCTGACCGTGGGTTCCGCCTCCTTCAGTCGTTCCGTATAGATTGCCCGATGCATCTATGATTAGACCTCCTATTGGATAGTCTCCGTCGCCGTTGCCGCCGCTTCCACTGAAATTATGCAGGCTTTGCTCCGTCCAACCTGATCCAGACTGCGACAATTCGTAAACCACGCCGTGCGAACCACCCAACTCGGTTACGCCGTAGAAGTTGCTGGATGTATCGGAGACAACGCCGCCGCGAGGTAAACTGCCGCCGCCATCGGGGAATGAATACAGGACGGTCTCTGTCCAGCCGCCCCCGGAGGGCGTCACCTCATAGACGACGCCGCAACCATAGCCGCCGCAGTAGCCGCTACCCCCATACTCCGTCGTCCCGTAGATATTTCCTGACGGGTCGAGGAAGAGATCACCCTGAGCACCTCCTCCGTCACTCGGCCGACCTTGGAAAGTGTGTACGACGGCTGCACTCCAGGGGGCCCCCACGCTCACCTGGGCGGTTGGGAAAGGTTTCAGGTGGTAAATCACTTCGCTGGTCGTGCCATACAACGTTCCGTCATGAGCCAAGAGCACCCTTGAGGACGGGTAGGTGCCCAAGCTGCCACCGTTGAAGCTATATAGGGTGTTCAAAGTCCAACCAGAGCCGCGATGTTTGAGCCTAAAGACAGTTCCATAGCCTCCTGTCCCCCCGGAGTCGGTCGTTCCATAAAGATTTCCCGCAGCATCGATTGTCAAGCCTGTCTGCGGTTCTGCCCCATCTCCGCCATCCGTAAAATTGTGGATGACAGTGTAAGTTTGTGCTTGCGCCGCTGGGGTCACAGCGGCGATCACCGCAAACAGCATGGTTAGTGCCAGCGCGATCACTATCGCGCGAAAGTCGATTCTGAAAATCCGATTCCGATGTTGTTCGAGGTTGGCCATGGTTGTCGCTCCTTTTATGGCATGTAAGGGGGCCCTCCCCATCCGAATGCACAGCGTGGAGGGGAATTGCACGTCGACCGACGTTCTGACTGGAGTTGCAAGATTATGCAGTTCTTCGCTGCGGAAAGCAACAGCATTTTTCTCAATATTTTTCTCAATCTCTGGAACGCCTTCATATTTGTGACAAACGTGGGATGCTCCCATTATGAAACAGAAACCGATTCGCACCACGGTGAACATTCTGAGGCCTTCCTACCAGCGCCCGCGTGCCAAGAAGGTCCGGTTCCCGCTCATCGTTTCAAAGGGTCCGAGGGTGAAGGTGACCAACGAACAGATCTATGAACACGTTGAATTTCCTTGATGTGCTGAGTAATGAATAACCATACCGCTCAGGAGGCAACCATGTCCGAAGCAGCCATTGGAATTCGCACCGAAGTCTACGGACTCGAACTCCACCTGAGCGCTTCGCAATTGGTGTTAGCCTCCGGCGGCCAGAGTCTGACAGCGCCGATCGTACTGGGCAGCGACGATGCTGAGCGGCTGCACCTGGAGATGGCCAAAGCGCAACTCCTCGAGTGGAACCAGATCGACTATCTGAAGATCAGTGCGGAAAAGCGACGTCGCCATTACCTGGCCTCATGGCTGGTGCTGTGCCTGGGCGCGTTTACCGCCTACATCGGATATCCCAGCTATTACCTGCCCCTGTTCCTGACCGCGCTGTCCGTCTTCGTCTGGTGGAGGGCCGGATACGAGGAACAAAAGGCCGAGACGAGCGGCGCAAGTCGGAGCGAAACCGATTTGTTCCCGACTGGAGCTATTTTCAGCAGCGGGCGGAAGAGTCTGCCGCGCCGTCGTGAGAATTGGTGTCGCCGCTGCACCGCGGAACACCGAGTGCACGTAGAATTTATTTTCCCGGCGCTTGTGCACCCGGCGCTCCGTGTCTCCGCCCGCGGCTAAGCGAATCGGCTCGCAGAACCTGTAATCCATGTTCTCCGTCAAAATCCGCGGTGGCCTTTGTCTCGGTGTCTCCGTGCCTCTGTGGTTCAACAAAATCCGGCATTGTCACCTTCCCCGCACTCTGCCAAACTATCCCTTTCGACTTAAGGCCACCATGGTGCGTGAGTTCTCGGCTGGCGGTGTGGTGTTGCGGAAGATGCGAGGCCGCTGGTTCGTGGCCGTCATCGAGCCGCACATGGAGCGGCCCAAGAAACCCACTCAAAGCAATGAATCGCGCCGACAAGGTGGCAACGACCATCGTTGCTCTCCCCAAGGGCGCGATCGACCCCGGCGAGAAGCCCGACCAGACCGCTCTCCGCGAGGTCCGCGAGGAAACCGGGGTGCAGGCTGAGCTCATCGGCAAGCTGGCCGACATCAAGTATCGCTACGTCCGCAATTGGGGCGACAATGCCCGCGTCTTCAAGATTGTCAGCTTCTATCTGCTGCTGTATCGCTCTGGCAAGCTGGGCAACATCGCTCCCGAGATGAGGATCGAAGTGCAGAGGGCATTCTGGCTGCCGCTAGAGGATGCACCAACGACCTTGAATTACCAGGGAGAACGCGAAGTCGTGCAGCGCGCCGTGGAATATCTAAACGCCCATCCCGAGCTAGGAACCAATGCCGCAAACACCACACATTGAGCGTCACTTCACCGCCGGCGAAGTTGTCCGCGATGTCGTCATCGGAATGTCGGACGGGCTGACGGTGCCCTTTGCGCTGGCCGCCGGGCTCTCCGGTGCGGTGGACAGTAGCCGCATCATCGTCGTCGCGGGACTGGCCGAAATCGCCGCCGGGTCGATCGCCATGGGTCTCGGTGGATATCTTGCCGCCAAAAGCGATGCGGAACATTACGCCAGCGAGCGGCAGCGCGAGATGCGCGAGGTGCAAGAGATTCCCGACGAAGAGGCCCGCGAGGTACAGAATGTGTTCGCCGACTACGGCCTGGCACCGCATGAGAGCGGCCCCGTGGTGCAGGCCCTCACCCGCAAGCCCAAGGAGTGGGTGGACTTCATGATGCGCTTCGAGCTCGGATTGGAAGAGCCTGATCCCAAGCGCGCGCTACAAAGTGCGCTGACCATTGCGGCTTCGTACATTGGCGGAGGCTTCATTCCGTTGGCGCCCTATATGTTGCTGCACAGCGCGCGGAGTGCATTGGTTTGGTCGGTGGTGGTTACATTGCTTGCCCTCGGCGTGTTCGGCTACATCAAAGGCCGCTTCACGGGCGCGCGACCTGGACGTTCTGCCTCGCAAACCATTGTGATCGGAGGGCTTGCGGCGGGAGCCGCGTTCCTGTTGGCGAAATTGATCTCCTAAGACCGAGGCGAAAATAAAGTTATACGAATTCGCTTGACTGAATGAGGATTCATTCAGTACGATTGAACCAACTTAATAGGCGCGCACCGTTGCCATCCTCACCCCACATCTTACGGCGCGCGCCAGTTTCATGTTTGGGCCGTTTGTGTTGGTTGTTGCGAAGCGAAGAGGAGCCTTGTCCGGGATGTTTGCCTACGTTTGTAATCCAGATTCGTACCAAACCAGTCTTATACAAAATTCAGCCACCGTTCTCAGGAAGATAATGTTTTGTACCGGCACAGCGTAAGCTGCGTCGCTTATCGTGAAGTAAGAACGAGCTTCTAACGCTGGAGTTATCAAACCCTCATGCCGCGAAGGATTGAGAAAGTTGCCGTCCTGGGCGCGGGCACCATGGGCGCCCGCATCTCCGCGCACCTGGCCAATGCCGGTGTTCCCTCCTACCTGCTGGACATCGTTCCGCCCGATGCCGACGGCCCGATGCGCAACCGTTTCGCCGCCGCCGGACTGGAGGCCGCGGTCAAGTCCAAGCCTGCTGCCTTCTTCGAGCCGACGCTCGCCAGGCTGGTCACCATCGGCAACTTCGATGACGATTTGCAGAAACTGGCCGAGGTGGACTGGATCATCGAGGCGGTGGTGGAAGATCTTGAGATCAAGCGCAACCTGCTGCGGCGCATCGAAGCCATCCGCAAGCCGGGCACGATCATCACGACCAACACCAGCGGTCTGCCAGTGGCCAAGATCGTAGAAGGCTTCCCCGACGAGTTCTGCCGCCACTGGTTCGGCACGCACTTCTTCAACCCGCCGCGCTATATGCGGCTGCTGGAGCTTATCCCTACTCCTGACGCGGACGCTGCGGCGATGGACACTATCGCGCACTTCTGCGATCTGCGGCTGGGCAAGGGCGTGGTGCATGCCAAAGACACCCCGAACTTCATCGCCAATCGCATCGGCACCTTCTCTGCGCTCAATGTCATGCGGCTGATGCAACAGATGGACCTCAGCATTGAGGAAGTGGACGCGCTCACCGGCACCGCCGTCGGCTGGCCCAAGATGGCGACGTTCCGGCTGACGGACCTCGTAGGGCTTGACGTTTTGGGGCACGTCGTTCGCAATGCGATGACTAACATTCACGACGAGCGCGATGACCTGAAACTACCCGACTTCTTCCGCGCGATGCTGGAGCGCAAGTGGCTGGGCGATAAAACCAAGGGCGGCTTCTACAAGAAGCAGAAGAGCGCCGAGGGTGAACAGCGATTAGCGCTCGATTGGAAGACACTGGAATATCGTCCACAGCAACGGCCAAAGTTCGCTGTGCTGGAAATGGCGAAGACCATCGATAGCCTGCCGGAGCGGCTGAACACGCTGCTGGCGCCCTCGCGCGACAAAGCCTCCGTCTTCCTGTGGAGCGTGCTCTCCGAATTATGGACGTACGCGGCGAACCGCGTTGGCGAGATTTCCGATTCGGTTGTCGAGATCGATCGCGCCATGAAGCTCGGCTTCAACTGGGACATGGGCCCGTTCGAGCTGTGGGATGCTGCGGGTGTGGCCAAGACCGTCAAGCGCATGCAGGTAGAGGAGAAGCCAGTCTCGCCCAACGTTGAGAAGCTGCTGGCCTCGGGTCACGAGAGCTGGTACGCGGACGATCCCAAGGCCGCCAGCGGACGCGTCTATTTCGATCTGCAGGCCGGCAACTACCATCCCGAAATCGTACCCCATGGAGTTTGGTCGGTCACGGTAGCGAAGAAGTCCAACTTCGTGGTCAAGAAGAATGCGGGTGCTTCACTCGTTGATCTGGGCGACGGCGTGGGCTGCATCGAGTTCCACTCCAAGATGAATGCTTTGGGCGGCGACATCGTGCAGATGATCATGCAGTCGCTCAAGCCCGGTGGCGCCGGCGACAACTTCGACGCCTTCGTCATCACCAATGACGCCGCCAACTTCTCCGTCGGCGCCAACATCATGATGCTCCTGATGGCGGTGCAGGAAGAGGAATGGGACGAAGTTGATCTCGCGGTGCGGCAGTTCCAGAACATGACACAAGCGATTAAGTTTTCGCCGAAACCAGTTGTAGCTGCGCCATTTGGCATGACGCTTGGTGGAGGGTGTGAAGTTACTTTGCACGCCGCAGCCCGCCAGCCGCACGCCGAGCTCTATTGCGGCTTGGTTGAGGTCGGCGTCGGCCTGCTACCCGGCGGCGGAGGCTGCAAGGAGGTGACGCTGCGCGCGCTCGACAAGGCCTATCACATTCGGCCTCATGGCCGGGGCGAGAGCGTCGAGCTGATGGAAACGATGAAGCAGGCGTTTGAGACGGTCGCCATGGCGAAGGTTTCCACCTCCGCCTTCGAGGCGCGGAATCTTGGATTCCTTTCCAGCGGCGACAACATCACTATGAATCGGGAGCGAGTGCTGACCGACGCCAAGGAACGGGCGCTCGAGCTGGTGCACGAAGGCTACCAGGCTCCGAGCCCGCGCACAGATATTCCCGCACCGGGCGAGAGCATCCTGGCGACACTGAAGCTGGGCGTGCATATCATGCGCGAGGGCGAGTACATCAGCGACCACGAAGTGAAGATCGCCAACAAGGTCGCGGAGGTGTTGTGCGGCGGCGCCGTGAACCCCGGTACTCCAGTCAGCGAGCAGTACCTGCTCGACCTGGAGCGCGAGGCGTTCAAATCGCTCTGCGGCGAGAAGAAAACACAGGAGCGGATTCAGTACACGCTGAAGACAGGCAAGACGTTGAGGAACTAGATGAACATCAGACGATGGTTCGCTACTGGAATGCTGCTTTTGGCCGGCACCGCCCTCGTCGGACAGTATGGAACTGCGCCGCCCGGACATTATCCGGCGGGCTCCGGTGTCAAGACCTTTACGGGTTTGGGAGCCCCCGCAGATTCATCGCAAGCCTTTAGGGTCGTATATGTCAGCATGAACGGAAAAATGCAGACTTTTACCGGCAAGTTCGACGAGCCGTGCTCGTGGCCTACCCTGGACGGCAAACCCTTGAAGCCTTCGGATATTCCTACCGGCACTTATCTCACCGTTTTCTTTACCACCAAGACGGAGGAGATTGCGGGGCAGAAGCGGACTGATAACCGTATCGTCGGTTTGATTATCGGTTCGTGGGAGGGCAAGGAAATTCCCAAAGACAAGAGAGTTTTCATTTCATGCTCAGGGAAGTGATGTGCTCCATGAGAGGGTTCATCTGGTTGACCATTAGTTACTAAATGCTGGAGGCTCAATGCGTGAAGTCGTAGTTGTCAGCGCCGTGCGCACGCCGGTGGGCAAGGCTTACAAGGGAACGTTGCGGGCGACGCGCCCCGATGATCTGGCGGCGGTGGCCATTAAGGGTGCGCTGGAACGTGTGCCGCAACTCGACTCCAAAGAGATTGAGGATGTCATTCTCGGTTGCGCCATGCCCGAAGCCGAGCAGGGTATGAACGTGGCGCGAATCGCTTCCCTGCGCGCTGGGCTTCCTGTCGAAGTTTCGGCCATGACCATCAATCGCTTCTGCTCGTCGGGCTTGCAAGCGATTGCGATGGCCGCTGAACGAATCATGGCTGGTGGCGCGGAGACGGTCGTTGCCGGCGGTGTCGAGTCTATGACCATGATTCCGATGGGTGGACACAAGGTTTCAGCCAATCCCTGGCTGATCGCGAACTATCCCGATTCGTATCTCTCGATGGGTCTCACCGCCGAGCGACTGGCGAAGCGGTACAACATCACGCGCGAGATGGCCGACGAGTTTTCGGTGCGCAGTCACAAGAACGCGGTCGCGGCGATTCAAGCTGGCAAGTTCGACGACGAGATCGTTCCTGTGCCGGTGAGTTTTACCACGCCCAACGGCAGCAAGCCGAAGCGCACAGAGATCATCTTCAAGATGGACGAAGGTCCGCGTGCCGACACGTCGCTGGAGGCGCTGCTTACTCTAAAGGCGGCGTTCCATGCGAAAGGCACGGTGACTGCCGGAAACTCCTCGCAAATGTCCGACGGCGCTGCCGCTGCGGTGGTCATGTCGGCCGAGCGTGCGAAGACACTCGGGCTCAAACCGCTGGCGCGCTACGTGGCGTTTGCGACGGCGGGATACAAGCCGGAAGAGATGGGCGTCGGCCCGGTGTACGCGATTCCGAAAGCGCTGAAGATGGCGGGACTCAAGCTCGAAGACATTGATGTGATCGAGTTGAACGAGGCTTTCGCAGCGCAGTCCCTTGCGGTCATCCAGGAAGGGCATCTGGATCCCGCGCGCGTCAACGTCAATGGCGGGGCGATCGCGCTCGGGCACCCTCTGGGTTGCACCGGCGCGAAGCTGACGGCGAGCGTCATCCGCGAACTCAAGCGCCGCAACGGGCGCTACGGCATGGTGACCATGTGCGTCGGCGGCGGCATGGGAGCGGCTGGCATCTTTGAGAATTTGCAGTAGGAACTTAACCACAGAGACACAGAGGCACGGAGGAATTTCAAAAGAAGGCAACCACGGATTTCACGGATAAACGTGGATCGGACGAAGTACCTCCAGGGCTGAAGAGATATGGGAGAACTTAGCTTTGAGTTGCCATCGGGGTGCGAGTTGCGCAAAACCAGCCCCGAATGGGGCGATTCAGTTTAGCCCAGCACGCAGCCGCAGGCGGAGTGCTGGGTAGAGCGATAAATCAAAACCGAGTCCCGTAGGGACGACACAATGTTTCGGCACGGCTGAAGGTGTGCTCCTTCGAATCAAAACCTAGAGCGGAAAAGGCGAAAGGCGAGGATCATTATGGCTACGACGGTATCGGCAGCTCCCAAGACGAAAACCACGGGCGGAAGCTTTCTGCTCGAAGATCACAACCTGGATAACGTTTTCACTCCTGAAGATTTCAACGAAGATCAGCAGATGATCGCCAAACTTACGGATGAGTTTGCGGTCAACGAACTCCTCCCCAACGTTGAGAAGATCGAGCACAAGGAATGGCAGGTCACGCGCGACCTGCTGAAGAAGGCCGGCGAAATGGGCCTGACCAACGCGGATGTTCCCGCGGCGTATGGCGGCTCGGAAATGGACAAGATCTCTTCTGCCATCATCGCCGATCACATGGCCAAGTGCGGCAGCTTCGTCGTCTCCATGGGCGCCCACGCCGGCATCGGGACACTGCCTATCGTTTTCTTCGGTACCGAAGCCCAGAAAAAGAAATACTTGCCCAACCTTGCGGCCGGCGAAATCATTGGCGCATACGCTCTGTCGGAAAGCACCAGCGGCTCCGACGCCTTAAACAGCCGCACCAAGGCCGTGCTTTCGCCCGACGGCAAGAACTACATCCTGAACGGCGAGAAGATGTGGATCACCAACGCCCATTTCGCGGACCTGTTCACCATCTTCGCGAAGGTCGATGGCGAGAAGTTCACTGCCTTCCTGGTCGAGAAGGACTTCCCCGGTTTCTCCGTCGGCAATGAGGAGAAAAAGATGGGCATTCGCGGCTCGTCCACCGCGCCGCTCATCCTCAACGACTGTAAAGTGCCGGTGGAGAACGTACTGGGCGAAATCGGCAAAGGACACATCATCGCTTTCAACATCTTGAACGTCGGCCGCTTCAAGCTGGGCGCGGGATGCGTCGGCGGTGCGCGCACTTCGCTGCAGAACGCAATCGCGTACGCCAAGGAGCGCAAGGCGTTTGGCAAGACCATCTCAGACTTCGGCCTGATCCGCGAGAAGCTGGCGCAGATGGCGGTCGGTATCTATGCCGGCGAGTCGATGGTCTACCGCACGGTCGGCATGATGGAGAACGCGATGCCGGAGGGCGAGAAGAGCACCGAGGAAATCCGCAAAGCGATTGAGGAGTATGCGGTTGAGTGCTCCATCATCAAGGTGTGGGGTTCCGAGATGCTCGACTTCGTGGTCGACGAGACGGTGCAGGTTTATGGCGGTTACGGGTTCGTCGAGGAATATCCCGCGGAGCGTGCTTATCGTGATTCGCGCGTCAATCGCATCTTCGAGGGCACCAACGAAATCAATCGCCTCATCATCACCGGATGGCTGCTGAAGCGCGCCATGAGCGGACAACTCGCCCTGCTGCCGGCCATCAAGAAAACCATGGACGAAGTTATGGCTGGTCCGTCTGGCGAGGAGTTGGAAGGCACCCTAGCCGCCGAGCGCAAGCTGGTGGAGAACGCCAAGAAGCTCTCCATGCTGATTGCCGGCGCAGCTTCGCAGAAGTACATGCAGAAGCTCGCCGATCAGCAGGAGATCATGGGCGCCATTGCCGACATGGTCATCGAGTCGTTCGCCATCGATTCCTGTCTGCTGCGCGCGCGCAAGTACGTTGCGGCCAATGGCGAAGGCAAGTCCGCGCTCGTCATTGCCATGACCCAGGTGTACCTCGAAGGCGCGTTTGCACGGCTGGAGGCCTCAGCCAAGAAAGTTATTGCTGCCGTGGCCGAGGGCGACATGCTGCGCACCCAGATGGCAATTGTTCGCCGACTGGCAAAGCACGAACCGGTAAACGTGATCGCGCTGCAGGAGAAAATCGCCAGCCGCGTACTGGAAACGGGCAAGTACGTGACGGCGTAGAGCCTCAAGCTATCACAGAGGCACAGAGGAAAGTCAATATAAGGCGAGACGGAGCTTTTATGCTCCGTCTTGTTTTATATTGATACGTAGCGATGCCTATTCAAACCTACACCGCAGTGGTCCACCGGGAAGAAGCGTGGTATGTTGCCGAATGTCCTGAAGTCGGTGTTGTAAGCCAGGGTGAGACTCTTGAGAAGGCCCTTGCTAATCTGAAAGAAGCGACTGAGCTTTATCTAGAAGAGTTTTCACCGCCACCACCTGAGCGCGCTCTGATCACAACATTCGAAGTAACGTATGCCTAAACTGCCCCGTGTGTCAGGAGCTGAGGCGATTCGAGCCTTCGAGAAACTTGGGTTTGTCAGGGTTCGACAACGTGGGAGTCATGTCGTTTTGAAGAGGGTCACTGAAAGTGGCGCAGTTGGCTGCGTCGTCCCGTTGCATTCTGAACTGGCAACGGGAACCCTCCGTGGCATCCTAAACCAAGCGCAGGTTGATCCTGAGTCGTTCGCAAGAATGTTGTGATCTAAGTGTCCCTGCACTCCTCTGGGCGGCATGCATTCGGAAATTGTTCGCCCAGATGACTAAGCCCTCTTCGCGCGACAATCGCCCGCGCCCTGGCTTACAATTTCACCATTGATGCGCTTTCTTGCGGTGACGCTATTTTCGCTGGCTGCGGCTTGTTTGTTGGCCGCACAGCAGCCTGCTGCGCCTGCCGATCCAACAACACCGCGGAGTGATGTGACCCCGGCCCAAACGGTTCCGCAAGCGTCGCAGGCGACTCCGTCTCCTACTCCCAGCCAGCCGTCGCCTGAAGTAGTCTCGGCGTCCGGTCAGTCGGCGTCGCAGGCGCCATCGCAGGCCCAGCCGGTTCCTGCGACGATGCCGCCGGGAACCTTCGTTGCCCCCACCGAGACCCCGAGAGAGCGGGCCCAAGCCAGGCGTGACTTCGAGAAGGGACTGAAGTTGAAGTCCTCGGGCAGGCTCGACGAGGCGTACGACAAGTTCGAGCGGGCGGCCGAACTCAACCCGCATAACCTGGACTACATCACCGCCCGCGAGTTCACGCGCCAGCAGTTGGTGATGCAGGCGCTGGAGCGCGGCAACCAGGCGATGCTGGAGAACAAAGAGATCGTCGCCATGGCTGAGTTCCGGCGCGCCACCGAGTATGACCCGACCAATGACTTCGCCCTGCAGCGGCTGCGCGACTCGATGCCGGCAGAGCTGGAACCGGCCGGCCATGGCATGCGCGTGGTGGAGCAGTCCACTCCCATCGAGCTGCAACCTTCGGAAGCACACCACGATTTTCACTTTCGCGGCGACGCCCGAACGCTGCTGACCCAGGTTGCGCAGGCTTACGGCGTGGTTGCCGAGTTTGACGATTCGGTGAAACAGATGCGAGTTCGTTTCGACATCCAGGACGTGAACTTCGCCACCGCCGTGGACGCGGCGATGCACGTCACGAAGACTTTCTGGGTGCCGCTGTCGTCGCGACAGCTGCTGTTCGCCGCCGACACAGTCGAGAACCGGCGGGCGCTTGAGCGGATGTCATTGCGCACGTTCTATCTGCCGGACGTGAGTTCGGAGCAGCAGCTCAACGAGATGATGAATTCGTTGCGCGTGCTGCTTAACCTGCGTTATATCGCGGTGCAAAAGTCGCAGTCCACGATTACGATCCGCGCGGAACAGCCGATTGTTGAGGCCGCGGCCCGGCTGCTGGAGAGCCTTAGCACTGGCGGCCCCGAAGTGATGCTGGACATGCGGGTGTACGCGGTCAGCTACAGCCTGGCCCGGCAAATCGGGACGGCGTGGCCAACGCAGTTCACCATGTTCAACATCAACCCGTCGCTGCTGGCGGGCCTTGGACAGAACGCGCAGAACCTTATCAATCAGTTGATCGCCTCGGGCGGCATCAATCAGGCAAACTCCACGGCCATCCAGGCGCTACTGGCACAGTTACAGAATCAATCAAGTTCGATCCTGTCGCAGCCCTTCGCCACGTTTGGAGGCGGCCTTACCCTCTTTGGCCTGACGGCAGGCGGAACTGGCATGACCACCAGTTTGAACGTGAACGAATCCACCCTTCGGAACCTGGAGCACGTGACCCTGCGGGCGGGACAGAATAGCGCCGCCACGCTCAAGATCGGCGAGCGGTATCCTATTGTGAACGCGACCTTCTCTCCTATTTACAACACCCCTGCGATTGCCCAAGTCATCGGCAACTCGAGCTACATAGCTCCCTTCCCTTCCTTCCAATTTGAAGATCTTGGCCTCATCTTGAAGGCGACGCCGCTCATTCACGCTGAAAGAGATATCACGCTGAAACTGGAATTGGCGATTCGCTCCCTCGGAACAATGAACGTGAACGGCATTCCCATCATCAACAATCGGGAATACAAGGGAACGATTACGGTGAAGGATGGCGAGTCAAGCGTCGTCACCGGACTGCTCTCACACGCGGACGCGCTCAACATGATGGGCTTTCCGTTCCTGAGCCGGGTTCCCGGCTTTACCTACGCGGCCTCGGAACATGACAAGAACGCCAAGGACGACGAGCTGCTGGTCGTCATTACGCCACACGTTGTTCGCATGCCGGAGAAGAATTCCGTCGCCGTGTCCTTGCCCAGCAATCAATGACAATTCCCATTACTTGCCGGTTTGTGCGGAAGTTGCCGGCAGAGACGAACCGTCCAGCAAAACGTCACTCGCGTGTTGGATGACGCCGTCGTCATATCCTTCCAGGATGAGTAAATCGTTGCCGCGTATTTTCATGACGACTTTTCCTTGCTCTGTCATGGCTTCTGTGTGACTGCAATCTGGCGCGTTTGGTCCCGTCGGACACGCCACGAGCCAGGTGACCTTCTTGTAACGCTTGGGAAGATAGTCGCCGTACAGCTTGGCAAAGGCGCGAGCCGCCTCGGGTGAATCCCATCGAGAGAAGTACAGCATCGCAATCTGGTCTTTCGGAGCGGTCTTGGCATGAGCAGCAAAGTAGTATCCGCCGCGCCAATGCGGATAGTGGTTCTTGGGGGCGGCGTCTCCGCCGTATTGCCTGGCCAGCAAATATACGTCGAACTCGCCCATTCCGCCGAAATCGACACGCGTATACCCGGGAGCGACCAGCTTGTCGAGATCAGGAATGTTCAGCGGCGCGACGGCCTGGCTCATGAGATACGTCTCCGGCTCCATGACTTGGCGGGTGTCGATTGGAGGGTTCTCCAGCGTGCCGGCGTACGCCGCATCCTTGCCCTTTTTGGTAAGTACCGCCCGTACGAATTCCGTTCCCCAGGTGTAGGGCATCATCAGTGACTCGCGCAGAAACATAGGAGCGGCGGCGAACACCGGAGAGTCCTTGTTATCGGCCATGCTGGCCCGCATGGCATCGAAGATCTCGGGTGCCGAAACAACGTCCTTGCCCACCGGAGCCAGGGTGTAGTCGAGCAGGACGACCATCGCTTGCCCCTCAGCGAGACACTGGCGCGCGGCCTGGGCTTCTTCCACGACGTATTCCTGCGGGTCAGGAAGCGGGCTGTCGTCTTTGGCGCCCGCCCGCTCCCATTTCTCCAGACCGATCTTCTGGTCTTGCAGGGCATGCGTCAGCTCGTGCGCCAGCACCGGCTTCTGGGTTTCGGGGGGTACCCAATCCAGCAGATTCACGCTCTTCGTCTTGGGATCGTAGTAGGCAGCGACCTGCTCGCCCAGCAGGCGAAGGAATTCGCCATGCAAATCGTAGCCTGGCGGCAGCAGGCCGAACTTCTCCAGCACCAGCCGCGACTGCTCCAGGCGTTGGGTGTCTTTGTCGTCGTGCATGCGCTTGTCAACGTACTTCTCCATCGACTCGCGCGTGATCAAGTGCCGTTTGACCTGGCTTTGGATCGGCAGGCCGGTGTCCCCGCTGGCGAAGCTCAAGATCACGTCCACCGAGCGAAAGAGCTCTTTGGCTTGCGCCTTGGTGATACGGGTCTCCGGCTGGGGCTGCTGCGGGCCTTCTGACGGGGCGCTCCCCTGCTGCCGGTCCTGGACGCTGACCCCAGCTCCCGGAACCTGCGTTGTGCGGGGTGTACTAGGGGTTTGCGGAGTTGAAGATTGAGGCGGCTGGGCAGGCTCGTTGGGCGATTGCGGCGTCGGGGGAGCGTTAGGCGGAGATGAAGTGCTCTGCCCCCAGGCACAGCCGAGCAACAGAGCAATGAGCAGGACGAGAGCGAACGCCGTCGAATGGCGGGATTGTTTTATTTTCAGTAAAGGGTTGTCGGGCATGTAGAGACTTCAAGAATACAGGAGAATGCGTCGGTCGGTGGGCATCGGCGCCACCGAAGGAATCGCTGCATGTACACAGCTAACGGGTGTTCGAAGGTAAGGCAGATTGTCAGGCCATCCAGCGAACGGCTCACCACGTACCAATGCGCAGTACCAGGCCCGAGCGGATTTGCATGCCTTGCGACGCGTTGATGGGATCGACTGAAGGCAGCCAGGAGTGCGAATACTGGACATCCAGCACGCGCCAGGCGAACGCCCGCCCAAAGACAGCGTCGAATCCCCCGCCCATGGTCATGGCAAAGCCCAACTGCTGATATTCGACCGACCAGTCGCTTCGCTTGGGATAGTGCGGAATTTCATTGAGCGCCCACTCATTGATGAGAGTTTTTCTCTTTTCTGGATCGTCGATCTCATGCGTGATTCTTCTCCCGCCGAACATTACCTCAGCAAACGGCGAGAAACGATGCGCTGCGCGCGGGGTCCAGCGCGGGCCAACGGCGAACATGGTGGAATCCCCACTTTGGTTTTTGGGCATGTTGACGACCAGGCACCCGTTCACTTCGCTTACGATTTGCAGCGCCGGATTAACACGGGCCGCCCCCTGCCCGCCGGCCCCGATACAGCTTCCTCCGCCCAGGAAGCTTTCGTACACAGCATAGGCGTTCAGTTCGACGGCAGCCTCTTTTGAAGGAGGCCGTTCCATAGTTTTGTTCATGAGGGCGCGCTCCTCAGCCGTATGCGGACCATAAGGAGCGCCGCTGACCCCGTCCTTATACTCCGTCACGAGTTCCTTGCGCTGGGCATGGTTTTCGCCGAATAGTCCGGGACGAGTGTCCCGGTGCCAGGGCTGCTTGAACGCCATGACGTTGGCGAAGGTGCGAGTGGGATTCGCCAGGCTGCGGGTCACCATGATCAACCATGGGTTGGCGGTGTGGTTCTCCAGATGAATGATGACGTAGCGATCGAGCATGTCCTCGCCCATCATCTCGCCAACTCCCAGCAACGGAGTATTAACCAGGTCAATAAAGCCGGGCGAGGCATGCAATTGCACGTTGCCGAGCGAAGCCTCGCTGACCGGCCCGAGGGTCCATTGCGTGCTCATGATGGAGGAAAATGCCAGAGCGCGCAATCGGCTCATCCAGTAAATGCGTCCATCGCCCCATTCCACCTTGCTGTACAGAGGATCGTTTTGCTGTTGAATGAAGCCGAAGATTGCGCCCTCAAATGGGTGCCCGACATAGCTGGCATGCCAGCCGTCCCCGTCATCCCAGCCGCGGGTTCCGCCGATGGAATCGATCCAATCCTTGAACCACGGTCCATAGCCGGTGGCATCTCGCGTCCCCGGTTCGTGGGCGAAGCGCCAACCGTGCATCACCACCGTATAGAGTGCAGCTTGGCCCAGCGCCGGTTTCCACTGAAAGCGCTCTGAGGGTGGGGTCTCGGCATGGGGAGCCGGAGTGACCGCGACCGCCGGGACGCCATTGGTCGGCACAGCAGCTCTGGTATCACTGGTGGAGCTTTCGTCCGAACCGTCGAACCTCGTCACTCCGACACGCATCGAACTGACGCGAGTGTCCTCAAGCTTCGCGATGGTGGTTTGCCCCATCGTGCTCATAGCAACACCAACAAGAAACAGCAGGAGCCCAGCCACTTTCATATGCCTAAGTCCCACACATCGCTTGAATTTAGCCTACTTCAGATCTCTTGTTCCGACCGCCTGCCGCAACTGCTCCAACGCACCCATATAGGTCGCCAGCGCCTGGCGATAGCTCAACTCCGTGGAGCGATAACTGCGCTCGGCGTCCAAAAAGTCTAACAGAGACGCCGCCCCGTGCTGGTACGAGAATTGCGTGATCTCAAGAGCCTGTTGCGCCTGTTGTAGGTAGCCGTTATTGTACAGGTCGACCACCTCTGCACTATTGCGCACCAGCTCGTATGAGTTCTTCACGTCGGTCAAAACCTGTTGCTCGGCGGCCTTTTCCATAAGCTGCGACTGGGTAAGCGCGAAGTAAGTTCGGGCCACTTCGCCCTGGTTGCGGTTGAATATCGGCAGAGGAATGTTGAAGAAGAAAGAACCTACATTTGCAGCATTTACATGGGAATAGTCAAAGGTAACGTTTAAGTCCTGCTTGGCGTTGGCTTTGGCCAAACCGATCTGGCTTGTAGCGGAGGTGACGCTGCGCTGGGCGGCCTGAAGATCGGGGCGCAAGGCAACAGCGCGGGCCTGCAAGTCCTCCAGCCGCAGGGACAATGGTTGATAAGTCAGATCGCCGGCGACATCGTAGTCGCGAGGGACGGAATCGAATCCCACCAACTGCCGCAACGAACCCAACGCTTGCGCCTTGGCAATCCGGGCAGCACTCACATCGCTCTGGAATTGCAGCGTCTGCAACTGAATCTTCAGCAGATCGACCTTGCTAAGTCCCCCAGCCTTGTACTGCTCCTGGCTGATGTTCACGGTGTGCTGGTAGCTGTCGAGCACTTGAATGGCAAACTCCAGGTTTGCCTTTGCCAGCAGAGCAGTGATGAACTGCTGGGCCGCGCTCTCGACTGTGGTACGTTCCGCATCGGCCACCTGCGCCTCAGTCACAGCCGTCAAGTCTTTGGCCGCCTGCAGACGGTGCTGTCGCTTCCTGCCGCGCTCGAAGAGATAGCCGACGCCCAAATCAAACTGCGCCGTGTTGTCGATGTAATTGTTCGACCACAGGTCGGGACTAAATAGCGGCAGAAATTGGGCGTCCCATGACAACACGGGATTGGGCCGCAGATTGGCGGTGACCTCCTGCTCCTTGTTCTGCGAAATCAGGGTGCGGTTGGCTTGCAGCGTGGGATTGTTCTTTTTCGCCAGCTCGATTGCCTGCTCGATGGTGATAACCACAGACGGCGGTGGGGCTGGAGGCTGTGTTGTTGCGCTCGGGACTTGTGGTGGTTGCGACGGACTCGACACTTGTCCCCACAGCGTAGCCGATAGCACCAGCACGCCCGCCAACGAAATCGGAATGCGACAGAGCCTGCGCGAGAAGAGGTCCGTCATTCTGTGATCTCCTCGTATTCCTCGGGCAGAACGTCGGTAGGTCCGGCCATCCACGCGTAGAAGGCGGGCAGCAGTATCAGGCTCAGGGCCAGTTCGGTCAGCAATCCACCCACGATCACGATGGCAAAAGGCCGCTGGGAGTCTGAGCCGATGCCATGCGACAATGCCGCGGGAATCAGCCCCAACGACGCCACCAGCATGGTCATCATGATGGGCCTTAAACGGCGTGTCGCACCGAGTAACACGGCCTCCTGCAGGCTGTAACCGCGCCCACGCAGTTGGTTGATGTACTCGATCATGATCACGCCCGTCTGCACCGAAACCCCGAACAGCGCCAGCAGGCCGACGCCGGTTGAAACACTGAAGTGCGTGCCGGTGATCAGCAGCGCAAGCAGGCCGCCGATGGGCGCGAGACCGAGGTTCAGCAAAACCAGTAAGCCCCACTTGAATGAGCGGAACATCGAATACAGCACCAGCACGATGACCAGGATGGTAATTGGTATCACAAGAGCGAGCCTGTGATTGGCACGCCTTTGGCTTTCGTATTCTCCCGCCCAGTCCAGCGTGTATCCCTGCGGCAGCTTCACCTCGCGATTCACCTTCGTCATGGCCTCTTCGACTGTACTGCCCAGGTCGCGGCCTCGCACACTGTACTTGATAGCGATGTAGCGCTGATTGCCCTCGCGATAGATCATCGACGCGCCGTTGTCCACCGTGATGTCGCACAATTCACCTAACGAGACCCGCTCACCCGTGGGAGCAAGAAGGCGAATGTTAGAGAGATCATCCACGCTCTTGCGAAACTGCTCCTGGTAGCGTGGCACTAGGTCGAAGCGCTGCTCCCCGATCAGTATCTGGCTGACCGGGTTCCCGCCTACTGCCGTTTGTATCGCGTCCTGCACATCGGCGACGTTGATGCCGTAGCGGTCTGCTTTGGCCCGATTCACCTTGATGTCAACGTTGGGCTGGCCCAGCACGCGGAAGAGCCCGAGATCGGCAACGCCGGGGACGCTCTTCATCGCGGCCATGATCTCTTCACCCTTCTGTTCCAAATCGTGCAGATCGGAACCAAAGATCTTCACCGCAAGCTCGCCCTTCACGCCGCTTACCGCCTCCTCCATGTTGTCGGCGATAGGCTGCGAAAACCCCCACTCCACGCCGGGAATTTTCTCCACCTCCTTGTCCATGGCTTCGATCAGCAGTTCCTTCCGGCCGTGGAATCGCGGCCGCCACTGGTCGCGCGGTTTCAGGTCAACGAAGTATTCCGTGTTGAAGAAGCCCGTGGCATCGGTGCCGTCGTCGGAGCGTCCTACCTGCGACACGACCTGCGTCACCTCAGGGAAGCCGGCGAATATCAGTCGCGACTGGTCCATGATGCGCTGGCCTTCGGTCGGACCTGTGCTCGGAGACAACGTTCCGCGCGCCCAGATTGAGCCTTCGTCGAGATGCGGCAGGAACTCCGAGCCAATCACCCCACCGAAACCGAGATACGCGGTCAACGCAAACACGATAAGAGCAGCGGCGAGCGCGACCATACGTCGTGCCAGGATCCACTTCAGCGTCTGGTCATAACGCGCCGTGATCCAGGCCACGGCTGGGTTTTCCCAAGCTTTTATTCCTTTCCGGAAAATCAGACTGGATAGAACCGGCGCCAGCAGAATGGAAAAGACAAGCGCGCCCAGCAGGGCAAAGGCTACTGTCCAGGCCATTGGCTTGAACAAACGGCCCTCGACTCGCTGCAGCGTGAATATCGGCAAGTAAGTAATGATGATGATCGCGATGGCGTAGAAGACCGGGCGCTGCACTTCGTGGGCCGCCGAGCGGATGCTTTCGTCGATAGTGGTGCTCGACTGCACACAGTTCTCCAGCCGTCGCTGTATGTTCTCGACCATGACGGCGGCGCCTTCCACAATCATGCCGAAATCGAGTGCGCCCAGGGACAGCAAGTTGGCCGGAATATGGCGCAGGTCCAGCAGGATGGCGGCGAAGAACAGCGAAAACGGAATGGTGACGGCGACGATCAGGGCCGATCGGACGTTCCCCAGGAAAAAGAACAGCACCAGAACAACCAGCAGAATGCCTTCCGTGAGATTGTGCAGCACCGTGTGCGTGGTCAGATGGACCAGATCGTCGCGGTCAATGTGCGGCACGATCTTCACGCCGGGCGGGAGAACGTGCTTGTTGAGAAAGTCGACTTTGATGTCGATGTCCCGCAGGACCGCCTCAGCCTCGGCGCCCTTGCGCATCTGCACGATGCCTTCGACTACGTCGTCATCGTCGATGACCTTGCCATCTGCGTGACGGATGGCTTTGCCCAGCTTGCCCAGGCGAATCTTCGGGCCCTTGGGTCACGATCGCCACGTCGCGCACCCGCACCGGCGTGCCGTTCTGCACTTTCAGCACGGTTGCGCCGACGTCATCCGTGTTTTGCATCAGGCCAATCGCGCGAACGTTGTAAGCCTGCTGCCCCTTCTCGATGAAGCTTCCCCCGCCGTTAAGATTGTTCGCCGCAAGCGCTTGCTCCACCTGCGCGATCGAGAGGCCGTAAGCAACCAGTTTGTCGGGATCAACCTGGACCTGGTATTCGCGCGTCTCCCCACCGAAAATCGAAACCGCCGCCACGTTTGGCACTGACATCAAGTGCTTGAAGACGACCCAGTCCTGAAGTGCCTTCAGGTCCATGATGTCGTACTGCGGGTTTGTGCTCTGCAGGGTGTAGAAGTAGATCTGGCCGGCCGGGCTGAAGTCCGGACCAATCTGCGGAGTCAATCCCGGTGGCAGATTCACCAGCGTGAGCTTTTCCAGAACCTGCTGCCGATTTTGGAGGTTGTCGGACTCATCGTCGAACAAGACCGTAATGAACGAAAGTCCCGCCAGCGACGTCGAGCGCAGATGAGTGAGGTGTCCAAGACCATTCATCTGTGTCTCGATGGGGATCGTGACCTGCTGCTCGACCTCTTCCGCCGCGCGACCCGGCCATTGGGTAATCACCCAGACATACTTGTCGGCCACGTCCGGATAGGCCTCCACGGGAAGGTTGTGAAACGAGATAATGCCCCAGATCAACAAGCCCACGCCGAGCGCCAGCACCAAGGTTCGATTGCGCAGCGCAAAATCAACCAGGAACCGGATCATGCCGCCTTATTCCTCCGCCGCGCTGGAAAACTGCAGCGCATTGGTCACCACCTGGTCACCCGGTTTCAATCCGCCGATCACCTGCTCAGACCCATCCTTTTCCTGCGGACCGAGTTGCACCGCTACCCGCCGGAACTGGTCTCCGCCCGCTGGCAGGAAAACCCAGTCTTTGTCGTGAAGATGGACAATCGCTGATGCCGGCACTACTACGCGCTGCACCGGGCGGCTGGCGCGAAACGTTGCGGTCACGAACATCCCGGCGCGCATCAACCCCTTAGGATTGGGCAACTCGATTCGTACCTTTGCCGCTCGTGTGCTGGGATCGAGCACCTGGCTGATGTTGATCACCTTACCGGGAAAGCTTTCGGCATAGCCGGGCACGTTGATGTCGGCGATATCACCCACATGCACTCGCGACAGCATGTCCTGGTATACGTCGCAAAGCACCCACACCACCGACAAGTCGGCGATGGTGAACAGCGACCCTTGATTGTCGAGCGAGCGCACACCCGTTCCGCCGGTAATCTGCTGATCGACGATCGTCCCCGAAATCGGCGCCCGCAATGGCAGCAGTGGAGAGGGACTGTTCACGTTTCCACCCAGCACATGCACGTGCTGGACGGCCGCGTTGAGGTCGGCAGTGGCCTTGGCGCGGACGTCTTCCGCGTTTTCCAGATCGGCCAGCGGGATGGCGCCCTTGTCGTAGAGCAGCTTGGCGCGCGACAGTTGCTTATCGGCCAGTTGATCGTCGGCCTTGAACTTCTGGTAGTCGGAAAACGCTCCCGATAGATCAGGACTGTTAATGAGCAACAGTACCTGCCCCTTCTGCACGTAGTCTCCGAGCTTGGCCTTGATCTCGACTACGCGACCACCGCCCAGCGATACCACGGGAACTGAGCGGTTCACATCCGGCGCAATTACGCCGTTGACATGGATCTCATCGCTCACTTTGCGTACTTCCACCGTCGTCAGCGGAAACTGTGAAGGATTCCGCATCGTGAAGACATTGGGGTCCGTGTTGGTCTCCACCACTGTTCCGGCCGACGACTCGGTCTTGGTTTTCGAGCAGGCTGAGAACAGTACTGCGGCCAGCAGTAATGGGAGGAATCCGCCGGCATAAGCCAGCGCCCGCCTGCGCCGATTAACGCGGTTCTTCATTGCGCTAACTCTTCCGCTTCCCGGTTTGATCGAGTCTGGATAAGCGGCAACATTCCGCTACCCGGAATACCAGACCTGCGATAAGGAATTTGTAGAAATACTTTGCGCCCATGGAGAGGGCACTCGAACCGGTCAGTTCCAGCAGGAAGGAGGAGCACGTCCGGCGGATGCCACAGTCGTACCATCCAGCACATGTACCTTCAAAACCAGAGGATGCAACGACCGCAAAACAACCGGCACGCAAATCAAGCAGAGCGCCAGAGTCGCTGCCAACATGGATGGCGGAGGGCTCGTCCGCAGCAGGTTAAGAGGAGCAGCCGCGAGTTGCCCTCTCTTCGAGACATCTTCCATGACGGCCTGTGTGGGATGGAGGTCGTCGCTGGCGGATACGATGGGGAAAAGCAACACCAGTACGCACGCCAGTGCAAGCAGAGACTTGCGGCACGAAACGCGCGCCATTTCGGCTGAGGCAGGCTGCACGCGCAGGAAGGCAACCAAGGCGCCAACCGCGAGCATCAGCCAGACTAGGTTCAGCAATAGTTCCATGAGGCCCGTCCGCCTAGTTTACCATCCGCCCTCCACTCGCTTGCAATCAACCACAGATATGCCGCCGCGATTTAACGAGATATTCAACTGGAAATACAGGTCGGCATCTACGCACCTGGCGAAAGTGGCGCAGCCTGCGGCAAGCCGTTATTATGAATTTCCTGCTGTTTTCTCCCCGAGGATGGTGCAATGAATCGAATCCGTCGCCCCTTGCTGGCGTACGTTGCCTTAGTTGTCTTCAGCAGCCTATCCCTGGTGCAGGCGCAGGAAGGCCCTCCACAGGAAGCGCCCCAAGCCGTTCAACAACGCACCGCCGAGGAGCGCACCGCCTATCGCAAAGCCATGGAGGCAGCCGACCAGAAGATTGCCGACGAAGTGAAGGCGCACTCCGAGTTGGTCAAGAACCTGGAATACCTTACCACCCAAATCGGACCACGACTGACGGGCTCCCCCCAAATGCAAACCGCCAGCGAATGGACGCTCCAGCGTTTCCACGACTACGGCGTCGACGCCCACCTCGAGACGGCGGAGATCGCACATGCCTGGACACGCGGCCTGGAGACGGCGGAGATCACCAGCCCCGTCCAGAAGCGAATCGGCATTCGCGGCTTCGGTTGGAGCAAGGCGACCAATGGCGAAATTTCCGGCAATGTCTTCCTTCTCAACATCAAGAACCCTTCCGACTTGGAACAGTACAAGGGAAGGTTGAAGGGCGCCATCGTCATGCTGGGCAAGCCAGTTGACATGTCGAAGGAAGAAGCCAACCCTGAAAATGCTTACGACGCGGTCATCCCGCGTTCCCGCGGAGTACTTGAGCCAAACGCCGGCTTTCGCGGACGCCGGCAGATCATCAGCCTGATCTCCGCCGAGCAGCCTGCCTTGATGTTGATGGACAGCGGCAAAGTGGACAGCCTTTTCACCATGAGCGGTGGATTACGCAGATATTCTCCCAGCGAAGTGCCGATGGCATTTCTCACCCACGAAGATTACGACCTGCTGTCTCGCCTGCTGCAGGCCGGCCCGGTCACCATAAAGGCCAACCTGCCCGAGACTTTCAGCGAAAAACCGGTGCCCGCGTCGATTACGGTGGCCGAGATCAAGGGCAGCGAGCAGCCGGACGAGCGGGTCATCGTTGGAGGACACCTCGACTCGTGGGACCTCGGGCAGGGCGCGCTGGATAACGGCACTGGAGCCATGGCAACCCTCGAGGCAGCACGCACCTTAAAGGCGCTCGGTTGGAAGCCAAAGCGCACCATCACGTTTATCCTGTTCACCGGCGAAGAGCAGGGTGGCATCGGAGCCGATATCTTCCTCAAGAAACATGCTGCAGAAGTCCCGAAGATGGACGCCGTTCTGATCCATGACACCGGCACCGGTAAGGTGTTCAGCATCTCGCTCGACAACCTGTGGGAGACGGTCTCGCTGATGCACGAGATCTATCAACCGCTACAGGAGGTCTTCGACCTGCGGCCGCTCAGCACGCGATATTTCGGTTCGTCCGACCACGTACCCTTCCTGAATAAGGGCGTGCCCGCTTATTTCTGCATTCAGCTTCCGGCGGGTTACGGAGAGGCGCATCACAGCCAGACGGACACCTTCGACAAGGTGATTCCCGACCAGATCAACGAGGGAGCGGCATTGCTCGCAGCCTGGGCGTGGAACGTGTCGGAGATGCCGGAGGCGCTGCCTCACCATGCCACGCCGCCGACGCCAATGGACTGAGCGCCGCCTCACCACGTAGGCATGGTGAACTGGAAAAACAACCGCCGATTTTCCGCATAACTTCAAATTTCAAGAGACATTAACTTAGAGATTGGCTTTGTCTGTGATTTTCTAGCTAAGATACCCGGCGAGACTGCGATTCGCTCATCTTCGTGGCGATCGGATCGGGCTTGGTCGTGAATTCAAAAAGGCAGCTTCATCGCTGCGCTTCCTGAAAGGTGTGCCGTGACTCCTAAACACAAACGCCAATCCTCGACGCCTATTCAGCATGTCGTCATCATTACCAAGGAAAACCATACCTTCGACAACTATTTCGGAACTTTTCCGGGCGCAAATGGAGCAGTTCTGCCCCACGCTGCCGATCCCCTGGTGGGCTCGGGTAACAACCATCAGGCCTGGCTTAACCGCAACCAGAAGCCTGGGGCGGTCAAGCTACAGTACACGCAACAGGACATCCCTTCCTATTGGGCTTTGGCCAAGCAATACACGCTGTGCGACAACTACTTCACCGACGTGGCAAGTCAGTCGGAACCCAACCACCTGATGTTGATCGCCGCCAACTCTCCCCTGATCGATAACTACCACCCCACCAGGCCGGGAGAGCATGGCGAACCGGTGCCGCCGTTCAAGATGCCGTCCCTTCCGGCGACGCTTACAGCGGCAGGGCAAGATTGGCGGGACTATGCTGACGCTAACGAATCGTACTTTAGCGACATCGCCGGCCTGGCTGGCAGCGCCTCGCTGGTCAGCAGCGCACAATTCGACGCCGATGTAGCGCGCGGATACTTGCCGGCGGTGGCGTGGTTGTATGCTCCGGCCGGTTTGAGCGAACATCCACCGTCTTCTACCAAGACTGGGCCGGTCGTCAAACCAGGAGAGCAGTGGACCGCCGATCGCATCAAGTTGGTCGGATCAAGCCCGCTTTGGGCAACTACCGTGATCTTCATCACTTGGGACGACTGGGGCGGTTGGTACGACCATGTTGATCCGCCCAATGTGGCGCAGTGGACCAACGATGGAACCAGCTATTCCGGAACGCAGTTTCGCTACGGCCCCCGCGTGCCTTGCCTGGTCGTTAGTCCATATGCCAGGAAGGGCTACATCTCGAAAGAACTTCCACTCTCATGTGAGCGTGGTTAAGTTTTGCCTGCACAACTTCAATCTGCCACCGCTCGGCGCTCTTGATTCAAAACCGGGCGACATGTCCGACGATATGGCAGACTGTTTCGACTTCACGCAGAAGGCACTTCCGCCTCCCGTGCTGTGAACAGTACTCGCTGGCGTCGGGCATCCCTGGCATCGTCTTGGAACGCTGGTGGAATAGCAGTGCTCACACGCTTTCCAGTTTTTCGCTCTTGATGCTCCGGAAAGCAGCATCCAGGATCAACTGGTTCTTCAGTCCCTCTTCGCCGGGAATCTCAAAGTCGCGCTTCTCTTCGATTGCAGCCGCAAACGCGTCCACCTGTGCTGCGTACGCGTCGGCGTTCGACACTTCCCTGCTCTCGACCAGCTCGTATCTCCGCCGCAATTCCACGATTACCGGACGCTCGATGGTGAGAGCGTTCAGTGCGGACAAGACTCCGTTTTCGCCCACCACCTCCAGGAACGTCTGGTACGGACTACGAGCCGAGACGGAGACCGTCGCCAGCGTTCCGCCCGCGAATTCCAGGACCGTCGCTGCCGAAGCTTCCAGGGGGCCGTGTGAATCGTAATGCGCTCGCGTGGAAACCGTGCGCACCTCATCACCCAGCACGAAGCGTAGCGTGTCAATACAGTGCACGCCGAGGTCGCTCAGCGGACCTCCCGTGGCCAGCTTGGGATCGTTGACCCAGGTGCGAGCGCTGGTCAGCATCGGAGCAAAGAAGTCGGCTCGCGCCACCTGCGGGTGTCCGATGGCTCCGGCGGCGATGCGCTCACGAATGAACTGCACGCTCTCTTCGAACCGCATCACGTGAGCGACCCCGAGAATGACGCCTGCGTTACGCGCGGCATCCACCATCGTGCGTGCCTCACCAGCATTCATGGCCATCGGTTTTTCGCACAGCACCGGCTTACGACATTGCACGGCGGTCAGCACATCGCCACAATGCAACGCATCGGGACTGGCAACAAACACAGCATCAATGTCAGGGCAGGCGCAGAGGTCTGCCGTGGATGCGAAGGCGTGTTCGATCTGGAATTGGCGTGCCGACACCTCTGCCTGCCGCAAATCGCGCCGCGACAAGGCCACGACGCGGCAGCGCGAGGAGTGCTGAAATCCCGGCATCATCCGCTTCACCGCGTGCAGGCCGAATCCGACAATGCCAAAGCGAATCATGGGTCAGTATGCCAAAAGGATCCTCAGGTCCCGGACATTGTTGCCGGTCGGGCCGGTGATGATCGCATCGCCAATGGCATCCAGCAGCGGAAAGGCGTCGAACTGCGCCAGCGCCGTCGCCACATCGAAGCCGTGTAGCCTGGCGCGCGCAACGGTGGTACCGTCCACCACCGCGCCCGCGGCTTGGCTGTTGCCATCGATGCCATCGGTGCCTGCGCTCAGCACCGTGATATTTTCGCCCGCGATCTGCTGCGCACAGTAGAGCGCAAATTGCTGATTGCGACCGCCCACCCCCGATCCAGCTCCCACCTGCACCGTGACCTCGCCACCGGAGACGAGACAGGCACGCGACACGCCGCGGCGCAGCTCGCGCAACCTCCCCAAGAGATGGTCGGCGGCCCGCTTGTAGTCCCAGTCATCACAACTGTTGTCCACTTCGACCGCAAAGCCGCCTCGAACCGCACTCTCCGCCGCTGCCTGAATGGCAGTCGCATTCGACAGCACCGTGGCGTAGCGCGAGTGCTGAAACGCAGGATCGCCCAGCTTTGGCGTTTCCTCCAGAAGGCCGCGCTCGAATAAAGCCTGCACACTCGCTGGAAAACGTGGCAACAGATTGTAGCGCTGAACGATAGCTTGACAGTCGGCGACCGTGGTCGTGTCTGGCATGGTAGGCCCGGAAGCCAGCGCATCGAGCGCGTTCTCGGGCACATCCGAAACCAGGATCGATGCCTGATGTGCCGGCGCTGCGGCGCGCGCGAGGCGTCCGCCCTTCAGCGCCGACAGATGCTTGCGGACCGCGTTGATCTCGGCGATGGGCGCTCCCGAATGCACCAGCGCCTTGTAGGTCTCGATGACGTCGGTCAAGGAGATGCTGGCACTGATCGCCTTCTCGGCAATGGCCGAAGCTCCCCCGCTGATCAGAAACAGCACCAGGGTGCGCGGCGAGGAGCCGCTAACCAGCCGCAGAATGGCATCGCCCGCGCGCAGCGAATCTTCATTCGGCAAAGGATGTCCACCTGTGAAGTAGCGGAAGCCGAAGCGCTGGACCGGCGGCAGATTGGGACAGTCGACAATTCCCGTGAACCCCCTGCCCACAATGTTGCTGAGCGCCTCGGCCATGGGGTGTCCGGCCTTACCCATGGAAATGACCAGCACCGGCTCGAACGATCCCAGATCGTAGGCATCCTTCCCGATGCGCAGTTGTCCACGGTCGTACATCACATGACGCGAAAAGGCGTGGGGGATGCTGCACTCCAGAAGCGCGCGATCGAACATCTCACGCGCCCGGTCGCGCATTTCGCGGAGCACAGCTTCCGATGGCGACGCGGAGTGAGTCATGCGGGGAGATTATATGCCGTCAGCGCCGCACCCTTGCTCGTGCAACCAGCTCTCAATCGTGAGGCGCATTTCGGCCAGGTGGCCTTCGAAGAAGTGGTCTCCCGGGATGAATACCAATTCTTTAGGATCAGCGGCTTGCCCGACAAGCTGTTCCAGCGCCTGGTGCGGGCCAAACTGGTCGTGGTCCCCGCTGACGAAAAGCTTCGGCTTCGAGCACTGGCGGAGAAACGAGAACGAATAGGCCCGGTCATCGGCTGCAACGGGGGTTCCCAGCGATATCAGGGCGCGAACATCGGCATCGGGACAGCAGGCGCGCAGCCCGGTTGCAGCGCCAAAGGAGAAGCCGGCAAAGACGACAGGCAATCCGAACTCGTGCTTCAACCATGTGAGGGCGGCTTGCACGTCAGCGACTTCGCCACGCCCGTTGTCGTGCGTGCCGGCACTCAGTCCCGTCCCGCGGAAGTTGAAACGCAGGACCGGAAAACCGAAGGAGTGTAACGCCTTCATGACATGGAAGACGACCTTATTGTGCATCGTGCCGCCAAACATGGGATGCGGATGGCAGACCAGGCCCGCATGGTTCGCGCTCGACGAGCCCACGTTCAACAGGGCTTCCAGCCGCCCTGCAGGACCATCTAGAAAAAACGAGCGAATTGCCGAGTGCGGGTGTGCCAACTATCGCCTGCCGTCCCTGACCGATGGCTGTCCTCGAGCCTATACCATGTGGTTGAGTGGCCCAATCCCCTTGCCTAGCGGATAGGCCCCCTCGACCGCTTTTCGCACGTACTCCTTGGCGGCACGTACGGCCTGCGGCAGCTCCCGCCCAAGCGCCAACTGGCACGCTATCGACATGGCGAAGGCGCATCCCGTCCCGTGGGTTGAGCCCGACTCGATATGCGTGCCAGGAAGAATCTCCTCTCGCAGCTCGCCGTCCTCGATGTAGCTGAGGTAATCGTTGGCTTGCGGTAAGTGGCCCCCGGTCACGATGACCGCCCGGCTCCCCAGACTGCGAAGCCGGTCCGCAGCCGTCCGCAGCCAGAGTACGATCTCCGCCCAAGGAGCATGGATCGGCGCGGCCTCAAGGCCGGACAAGACGGCCGCCTCTTCTACATTCGGGGTGATTACGTCGGCCAGCGGTAAGAGCTCCTTCTTGAGCACTTGCAAGCCCGATTCATCCAGCAGAACGGCCCCTGACGAAGACCGTAATACCGGATCAAGCACAATGTTACGTAACTCCAGGGCGGTCAGCGTAGTAGCCAGAGTCGTGGCAACTGCTGCCGAACCCAGCATTCCCACCCGAACTGCGGCGATCTCCAGGTCGTTGGCGAGCGTGCCCATTGTCCGCAGCATGAAATCCGGATCTACCGGCCGCACCTCGAACACTCCCTGGCTGGATTGGACGGTCAAAGCTGTCGGGCAAGTTACGGCAAAACAGCCGTGAGCCGCCGCGGTCTTAACGTCGGCGGTGATTCCAGCACCCGAGGAGGGGTCGAACCCGGCCACACTCAGCACGACCGGCGGCAATTTCATGGGATGACTGTAAACCAAAACTCACCTCCTAGGGTACTCATCCGACAGCCAGAAAAGGCCTTCACGAAGGGGTAACGTTCTCTAAGGCCGACTTTATATTAATGTCATAAGTTATTGATAAAAACGAACTTACCAAATTCTACGACCTTCCTGGGTTGACTCTTGCTTCTTGCGGTAGATAGACTTACAGGACGTACCCGGGAGGATCAACTTAACGATGAGAGGTGTTTAATGTTACGAGTACTCAGCCAGATTGCGGCGGGGTTAGTTTTCACCACCGCGCTGGGTGCGGCACCCGGTAATAGCACACCGGAATCGCTACAAGGGACCCCAGGACAGACTCAGGAAACCATTCAGCCCGTCAAGACCCGCAAGTTTCAGGTCGGAAGGGCCTCGTGGTACGGCCGCATGTTTCAGCACAAGCAAACTGCGAGCGGCGAGCCGTACGACATGTACCAATTTACCGCCGCGCACCGGACGCTACCCCTCGGTTCCTGGGTTATGGTCACCGACCTCAAGACTGATCGTTCGGTCGTTGTTCGTATAAACGACCGGGGGCCAGTACGGAGGAACCGGATTATTGACCTGTCCTACAGTGCGGCCAAAATGCTCGATATGGGCACCGGCGGGGTACACCCCGTACGGCTGGATCTGATCGAAACGCCCATCGTAGCCCAGAACGAAGGTCTGCACTAATCCCGTTCTAATGCGTTAAACTGGGAGCCGATGCTGCAACCACGGGATCGGCTCATTGTGGCGCTCGATGTTCCGGGCGCCCCCCAGGCCCGCCAAATCGTTCAGACTATCGGCGAGGCCGCAACTACTTACAAGGTAGGGAAACAGCTCTTCACGGCCGAGGGGCCCCAGGTTGTGCGCGACCTGGTCTCCTCCGGCCGGAAGGTCTTTCTCGACCTCAAGTTTCACGACATCCCGAATACGGTGGCCGCAGCCGTCAAGGCAGCCGCCGAGCTGGGCGTCAGCATGATGACCGTGCACGCTGCGGGAGGCAGCAAGATGTTGAAAGCCGCTGCCGAAGCCGCAAACCAGTCCTCTACTAAACCGCTGCTGCTGGCCGTCACGGTACTTACAAGCTTGTCGGATTCCGATCTACACGAACTGGGTATCTCGGACGACGTGCAGAGCCAGGTGTTACGGCTGGGCGCGCTGGCACGTAAAGCTGGTTGCGGAGGTCTGGTAGCTTCCGCGCAGGAAGCTCGGGAGCTGCGTAAGGCGCTGGGAGAAGGATTTGCGATCGTAACCCCGGGGATTCGTCCCGCAGGTTCGGCCTCCGGGGACCAAGCGCGCGTTGTTACACCCCAGGACGCGATCACCGCCGGAGCCACCCACTTGGTGGTCGGCCGTCCGATCCTCGACGCCCCAAACCCGGCCACGGCCGCTGAGAGAATTGTGCAGCAGATTCAGTTAGCAGGTACCGCGATAGCGGTTGCCCATTGACGTGGACCACAACGCGAAGCCTCTTTTATCGGAAGTTGCTTCGCGTGAAGCGAAGGGCGACAGGCGAACAGCGGCCTTTCTACCATCCCCTGGTCTGCAGCAGGTCTTTCTCCTCGATGGCTCCGACCGCGAGTCCCTTCATCGCGCCGGTCATCTGCTCGCTGACTTCGGCCAGCACCTTGGGATCGTCATAGTGCGTCGTCGCCATCACAATGGCCTGCGCGCGCGATTCAGCCTCTTCGCGCTCCGCCTTCAGACTAAGGTCCAGTGGAGTAGCTCCACCCTTCATGAAGATGCCTGAGCCCACAAACACAGATTCTGCGCCAAGTTGCATCATCATCGACGCGTCGGCCGGGGTTGCGATGCCGCCGGCAGAGAAATTCGGTACCGGCAGCTTGCCTGCCTTGGCGACGATGCGTACAAGCTCGTACGGCGCCTGGTGGTTCTTGGCCGCTGCGAAAAGCTCTTCTTCGCTCATCACGGTTAACTGGCGCATCTCCTTCACGATCTGGCGCATGTGCTTGACCGCGTGAATGACATCGCCCGTACCGGCCTCGCCTTTGGTGCGGATCAAGGCCGCGCCTTCCGCAATGCGCCGTAGAGCTTCGCCCAGATTGCGCGCGCCGCAGACAAACGGCGTCTTGAACGCGTGCTTGTCCACGTGGTGTTCTTCGTCGGCCGGCGTCAGCACCTCCGACTCGTCGATGTAGTCAACGCCCAGCTCCTGCAGGATCTGGGCCTCGGCAAAGTGGCCGATGCGGCATTTCGCCATTACCGGAATAGACACCGTGCTCATGATGCGCTTGATCAGCTTGGGGTTGGCCATGCGCGATACGCCGCCTTCTGCGCGAATAATGGCGGGGACGCGCTCCAGCGCCATCACCGCAACTGCGCCGGCTTTCTCGGCGACTTCGGCCTGCTCGACGCTCATCACGTCCATGATGACGCCGCCTTTGAGCATCTCGGCCAGCCCGGTCTTCAGACGCAGGCTCTGGTTACCATTGTTCTCTGACATGATGTTTCTCCCGAAATCGGAGGATCGCCTAGCGTCGTCCGTTTGGTTGTTATCCTGAGCGAGGGTGGCCCCGTTTTGGGCCGCCGGAGTCGAAGGACCCCTACGTGGCTAATCCTCGATGCACCGGTGATTGCCGCTTAGGAACGCACGCAGCATTGGCCTTGTTAACTCTCTATTCTACCCCTCGGGGAAGAGTCACGTAACCCCACGAAACCGCACCACTCGTTCCCTCATTCATTCCGCCCAGCCTAACTTCTATACTTCCTCATGAGGCTCATCCATATGGAGACCTGCGAAATCGTGCTAATGACGGACCAGCATTGGGAAGCAGTCCGGGAAATCTATCTACAGGGGATCGCGACCGGCAACGCCACGTTCGAAAAGTCCGTTCCGGGCTGGAAAGAATGGGACGAACGTCATCTGGCAACATGCAGGCTCATCGCGCGATCCGAAAACAAAATTCTCGCATGGGCCGCGCTGAGTCCCGTTTCCAGCCGCTGCGTTTACGGAGGAGTTGCCGAGGTCAGCCTCTACGTCGCCGAGGATGCTCGCGGCCGCGGCGTTGGGCGACGATTGCTGGGCGCTCTGGTGGATACTTCGGAGCAGAACGGCATCTGGACGCTGCAAGCCGGAATCTTTCCGGAGAACCAGGCCAGCATTCGCTTGCACCAGCAGGCAGGATTTCGCATCGTCGGCACTCGCGAACGCATTGGCCGCATGGCCGGCCGCTGGCGTGACACGGTGCTCATGGAGCGCCGGAGCGACA
The DNA here is from genome assembly GCA_963833155.1 of uncultured Acidobacteriaceae bacterium. Lineage (GTDB taxonomy): Bacteria > Acidobacteriota > Terriglobia > Terriglobales > Acidobacteriaceae > Bog-257. The sequence goes on along the minus strand of CAWHWY010000005.1, from coordinate 38,770 downwards.
TAATGGGCGTCTAAATTGTCGCGTTTGGCCGCGACAGCCAGTCTTTCTGCTTGGGCCGTTGGACCGCGTCTTGGCCTCGGGCCAATCTTTAGTTACCTATTCAGTTACGTATCAGTAATTAGATGGTAATCAACAGCCGGCGCACCGATAAGCAACTTGCCCTTGTTGGAAAGCGCTCCATTAGGTAACATATCAGTAATCTAGAGATAATTAATCCGTAATCAATAAAAGGTTCCGGCAACCCAGTCTTCACCAGCTGCGCAATTCCGCGGCGCGTTGCAGTCGCGCCAGCGCGTCGGCAACCCCGGTGTGCAACCGATTCGCGCCCCAATGCTCCAGTATCCAGCCCCACCATCCAGGCGAGAAGGAGAACTCTCAACCGAAGCTCACGCGGCAGGTGGTCGCGTCGAGCGGAACACACGTGATGTGATTGTGGACCGTAATGCCGAAGGGCAATCGCGTCGTCAAATCAAGCACGCGGCGTGCGTGGTCGATGTCCTCGACGGTAATGTTCACCTTCCATTGTCTACCGAGCGCGGCCGTCTGCGCCTCAACCCGCTGTCCCGGTTGCGCGGGACCCGCAGGCGCAATGATGCGGAGCCGAGCATCCCACCATAGGGCATAATTCGCGGGTTCGGAGAGCAAATCCCAGACACGCTCCGCGGGTGCCTCGACAACCGCGATGGGACAAGTGCTAAATGCCACTGCCTGATCCTCTTGTGTGGTCGCCTATCCCGAACCCTTGTGGGTACTGATTAGGCGCTTGTAATCGAGCCAAACGTTCGTAATTTCACCGCAGTTCTTCACGCACCCAAGTACTACGTCGCATCGCTGTGTTTCTTCTTCAGATACTTGGCGAACATGCGGTGAGCGTCGATCTCGATGAATGTGCCTTTGCTGCTCGCCAGGACCTCGCCTTCGCGATTGCGAATTTCGGCCACCCGGTAATGTTCGCGGCCGCGCACGCCCACCTCCCATCCTTCAACCATGAGAGGCTTAAACAGCGGCACCGGCTTGAGGTAGGTGATCTCCATCTTGCTGGTGAGCGCGATCAAATTGTGCAACTTGCTGACCTTGCCCATGGCCTCGTCGAGAATGGTGGCGATGATGCCGCCGTGAGCGTGGGCCGGCGGTCCGACAAAGCGCCGCTGCAGCCGGAAGCGGCAGACGAAGCGCTCGCGTTTCTTGTCGAGCACAAACTTCAGCCTGAGTCCAGCCTCATTGGCCGGACCACAACCAAAGCAGTTGTTGGTGAACTGCTGTTTCTTTATTTCGTGACCATGAACTCGTTCGTGCCGGGGCATGTTGAGAAGATGAACGAGAGATGGTGGAAATGCAAGCGCGCTTTTGCGCTCCCCGTTTCGATTTTGTCATCCCGAGCGAGGACTTCAGTCCGAGTCGAGGGATCTGCGGTTCGTCGCGAACGGTGTGTACGACGTAGGAACCGCAGGTCCCTCGACTGCGTTCGGTCGCCTGCGGCGCACTCACCCCGCTCGGGATGACAATGTGAGTTGGTTGGCGAAAAGCGAAGTGCGAATGGCGAATAGCGGGCTACTCTCGGCGTGCATCCTGTACTCAAAACAAATGCGGGTTGTTCGGAGTGCCGGAATCAATCTTGATCTGCTCCTCGGTGTTCCGGCGGGCGTACCAGCACGGGTTGTTGCCCATCTGGGGAAACAGGGAGTTCGTACAACTCACATCGTGGTCGCCGGCGTAATCGTACTCGGTCTTGCCGCTCTTCAGCTTGACGACGTAATAAGTATGCACGGTAACGCTGCCGAAGCTATCGCGGGCCGGAATGCGGAAGCGCAGGGAGAGAAGGTCGCCCAGATACAGAATGCCAAGAACCAGCACTACGATGATGAGCTTCCGCCTCATGCACGTCGGTTAATTGTAAGTCCGCGGCCTATCGGCGATACCGCCATCAGCCACATTCCCTACGTGAGGGGACGGCAGACGGCACCTGCCTGTCACAAAAATAGACTCGCGAGACTGGCCCAGTTGAGTTGTTTGGCGGCCACGGGCATCATAATGTCACAGGGGTGGTCCGTTGGGGCAGGGGGGTGTCCCATCGGCCAAAACAGGTTCCTGCAAGAAGGCACTAACTTGAGTCGCGGAATCAGCATTCGAGCACCAAGGACTTCGCAGGGAGGCGGAGGCCGTGGTCCTACCGCCAATTGGCCGGGCGGCGGCGATGGTGGAGGCGGCCGCGGCGGTGACGACCAGCCCAGCTACGGCGAGCGTCTGCGGCGCTACCGCTTAGGAGTGCTGCTGGCCCTCTCGTCGGTGGTAATGCTCTTCGTCTCCTTCACCACGGCTTACGTAGTGCGTAAAGCAGGCGCCGTCTGGGATCCGGCGCACAACGATTACGTCAGCAACTGGGCGCCGCTCACCCTGCCGATCCGGATCCTGCTGTTCAACACGTTTGTCCTGTTGGTGAGCAGCTTCACGCTGGAGATCGCTCGCCGTCGTGCCGCCGAAGATGTCGCCCTCGCTCCCATCGCTGACATCCCCGGGATTCGCGTCAGCATTAGCCACGCCCTGCCGTGGGTGTGGACGACCATCGTCCTCGGGCTGGGCTTTCTCGCCGGACAGGCTTATGCCTGGCACATACTGCAGCGTGAGAACGTCACTCTTGCCACCAGCGCCAGCAGTTCCTTCTTCTTCATCCTGACGGGAGTCCACGCGGTCCATCTGGTTGGCGGAATTCTGGCACTCCTCTACGCCGGCGTCACCACCTGGCTGCATCGTCCGCCCGAGACGCGGCGCATCGTGATCGATGTGACCGCCTGGTACTGGCACTTCATGGGCGCGCTCTGGATTTACATCTTCGGGCTGCTGTACTTCGCGCGGTGACTCGTCCCGTTTCTTGAGCACATTTTTGTTAAGAACTGTAAATTCTCTTGCATTCGTTTTCGCCTAGTGCCTAGCATGAGGGCAGAGTTGGGCGCCGTGACCGTCGCGGCGTAACCAGCCGAGGACGGTTATGAGTTCGTTCCCTTCGATTTGCGTTTTCCTTTTCCATGCGATCCATTTTCTCCCGGCGCCTGGCGCGATCGCTTTGCTGTCCGCGCTCTTCGCCTGTGTTTGCGCGCTGTTCGTTGTCGCTCCGGCAGCGTCGTCCGCGAACGGCTATAATAAAAAGTTTTGGCAGCTCTCGTTGAAGCAATCTGTAGGCCGGGCGCATGGATTGCGCCCCGCGGCCGGGCTGCCGCTGGTTGCCGGGGCCATGTCGAACGACAGCATTACGGTACGCGGAGCACGCGTCCACAACCTGAAGAACATCGACTTCGAGATTCCGCACAACACCCTCACGGTGGTGACCGGAGTTTCGGGTTCGGGCAAGTCCTCGCTCGCGTTCGACACCATCTACGCCGAAGGGCAGCGCCGCTACGTCGAGTCGCTATCGGCCTATGCGCGCCAGTTCCTGGAGCGCATCGAAAAGCCCGACGTCGACGTTATCGACGGCATCGCTCCGGCAGTCGCCATCCGGCAAAAGAACACTACACGCAATCCGCGGTCGACCGTCGCCACAGCGACCGAGATCTACGACTACTTGCGCCTGCTGTATGCGCGCGTTGGACGCACCTACTGCCTGAACTGCGGCCAGGAGGTCAAGAAGGACACGGTTGACGAAGTCGCCGACCGCGTTCTTGCGCTGGGCGACGGCACGCGCGTGCAGGTGTTCTTACCGGTGCAGCCGCCGCCCCCGCCGTCGGAGCCCGAAAAGAAAAAAGGCCGTCGAACCGCGAAGAAGAAGCCCCTGAAGCAGGTTGACGATTCCCTGCTCAAGGAGCGGCTGTTCGAGCTGCGCAAGCGTGGATACAACCGGCTCTACCAGAATGGACAGATCTTTGAGTTCTCCACGCCCGAGTCCCTGATCGACCTGAACTTCGCCGAGCCGGTTTTCGTGCTGATCGACCGCATCTCGGTCTCGCCCGATGTGCGGTCACGTATTGTGGACGCAGTGGAGCAAGGCTATCGCGAAGCCGGAGAAGTCTTGTTCGAAACAGCACCGCGCGACGGCGAACATCCCGATCGCTTGCGGTTCTCGCAACGCTTCGAATGCAAGCAATGCAACATACGCTACGAGGAACCCGAGCCGCGTCTGTTCTCTTTCAACAATCCCTTCGGGGCCTGTCCACGCTGCCAAGGGTTCGGCAACACGATTGACTTCGACCTGAACCTCGTCATCCCAAACAAGACCCTGACGCTGGCCGAGGGCGCCATTGAGCCGTGGACCAAGCCAAAATACCGGCCCCTGGCGACCGAAATGCGCCGCTATGCGCGCGCCGCGGATGTTCCGCTCGATGTGCCATGGCAGGACCTGACGCCCGAGCAGCAGAGCTTCATCATCAGCGGCGATGGCAAGTTCTGGGGTGTGCGCGGATTCTTTGAGCACCTGGAGCGCAAGAAGTACAAACTTCACGTGCGGGTCTTCCTCAGCCGTTATCGTGGTTATTCCGTGTGCTCCGATTGCGGCGGCTTGCGGCTCAGACGCGAAGCGCGCCAGGTAAAAATCGGCGGCAAAGATATCTGCCAGATCTCGGCGATGACGGTCGAAGAGGCCACGAGCTTCTTCTCGCACCTGGAGCTGACGCGGCAGGAAGCCGGCATCGCCGACAAGCTGCTGGAGGAGATCAACGATCGGCTGCGCTACTTGAACGACGTCGGACTCGAATACCTGACCCTCGACCGTCTGGCTTCCACGCTCTCCGGCGGCGAGGCGCAACGCATTCAGTTGGCAACCTCGCTCGGCTCCCGGCTGGTAGGCACGCTGTATGTGCTCGACGAGCCCTCCATCGGTCTGCACCACCGCGACACCGAGCGGCTCATCAAGATCCTGCACGACCTGCGGGACCTCGGCAATACCATCCTGGTTGTGGAGCACGACGCCGAGATCATGCATTCGGCCGACCGCATCATCGATCTCGGTCCAGGGGCGGGAGAGAACGGCGGGTTCGTCATTGCCACGGGCACCTACGACGAAATTCGGCGCAATCCCGCTTCCCTTACCGGCCGCTACCTGAGCGGAGAATTGCGCATACCCATGCCCTCCGCGAGGCGGACAGGCACGGGAAGGAAGCTCAAACTCATTGGCGCGCGGGCCCACAATTTGAAGAAGGTGACCGTCACAATCCCACTCGGGATGCTGGTGTGCATCACCGGGGTCTCCGGTTCAGGAAAATCCACGCTCGTGCACGATGTCTTATACAACGCGCTGGCCGCGGAGTTGCGGCAGGTCTCTGGCGGACCGAAGGCGGAAGTGGACAGCGTGCTCGGAGCGGAGTGGATCGACGAAGTTGTGCTGGTCGATCAGTCGCCTATTGGCCGCACTCCCCGGTCGAATCCCGTCACCTACATCAAGGCCTTCGATGCCATTCGCGAGCTGTTCGCTTCCCTGCCCGAGAGCAGGAAACGCGGCTACGCTGCGGGACATTTTTCTTTCAACATTCCCGGTGGCCGCTGCGAAGTCTGCCAGGGCGACGGCACGGTTACAGTCGAAATGCAGTTCCTGGCCGATGTCGAATTGATTTGCGAAGAGTGCAAAGGCACACGCTACAAGCCAGAGATTTTGGAGGCTCGATATCACGGCAAGAACATCCACGAGGTACTCAATCTCACCGTGAAGGAGGCGCTGCACTTCTTCTCCGGCGTACCGAAGATCGTGGAGAAGCTGCGCGTGCTGGAGGAAGTCGGCTTGGGATACTTGCGGCTTGGACAGTCGGCAACCACGCTCTCCGGTGGCGAAGCACAGCGCATGAAGCTGGCGGCGCACCTGCAACCGAAATTGCGCGACATAGGACGTTCGCAAAGTGAGCAAAACAAACGTCACCCTCGCATGCTCTACATCTTCGACGAGCCGACCACCGGTCTGCACTTTGACGACGTAAGCAAACTGCTTGCGGCATTTCGGCGACTGATCGAGGCGGGCGGTTCAATCCTGGTCATCGAGCACAATCTTGACGTCATTAAGACGGCTGACTGGGTAATCGATCTCGGCCCCGAAGGTGGAGCTCGCGGAGGGGAGCTCGTCGCGACAGGAACCCCCGAGACCATTGCCAAGACGCCAAACTCTTACACCGGTCAATGGCTGGCCCGCATCTTATCCCGCAACGGCACCGCGCAGCTATCATGAGCATCCATAGACGTTCGGCGACGTTGCTTCTGCTGCTAGCTCCGGCCATACTGGCTGCCCCGGTCTGGGCTGACACCCAGGAGAGCAAGCCGACCGTCCGCCATCATCGTGTGATCGAGACCGTCCCCGACGATACCAGCTCACCTGAAGTTGATCAGGCGGAAACTGCAATGCAGCACAATGATTTCACCAACGCGGAATCACTGCTGCAGAAGGCCGTCGCGGCCAAGCCGGGCGATTATCGCGCGTGGTTTGACCTGGGCTACGTCTATAACGCGACCAATCGGCTGGCGGAAGCTACGGAAGCCTATCGCAAGTCCGTCGCGGCCAAGCCCGACGTCTTCGAGTCGAACCTGAACCTCGGCATGCTGCTGGCGCGGCAGGGCGACAATGCTGAAGCGGCCAAGTATCTGAAAGCTGCAACCCAGTTGAAGCCGACCGCGCATCCTGACCAGGCGCTGGCCCGCGCGTGGCAGTCGCTCGGACGCGTCGAAGAGAGTGCCGATCCGCAGCAAGCGCTTGCGGCCTACGCCGAGGCGGCCAAGCTTGACCCCAGGAATCCTGAGCCCCATCTCTCGGCTGCCGTCTTGCTGGCAAAGCAAAACAATCTTGACGCGGCGGTGCGCGAATATCAGACGGCGGCGGACCTGGATCCCAAATCGCAAGCTGCCATTTCCGCCTTGGCCAACGTCTATATCAAGCAGAAGAAATATCCTGAGGCCGAAGCTGCGCTGCGCAAGCTGCTGGCGGTCGATCCGCAGAACAGCAGTGCCCGCGTGCAATTGGGACGCTTGCTGGCGGACGAAGGCAAGAATGACGAAGCCGCACAGGAACTGCAGAAAGGCTTACAAGCTGATGCCAATGACGGCCGCGCCGCCCTGGAGTTGGGAACTCTGTATGTTAGGGCTGAGAAGTACGCCGAAGCAGAGCAGCAGTTTCGCATTGCTGTAAAGAACATGCCCAAAGATGCCGAAGCGCATTATGCGCTGGGCTCGCTGCTCATGCATGTGAGGAAGTATCCCGAGTCCCAGCAGGAGCTGCTGTTGGCCGTACAACTGAGACCCGACCTGGCTGATGCCTACGGCAATCTTGCCGTAGTGGCGGCGGAAAACAAGAACTATCAGCTCACCTTGAAGGCGCTGGACTATCGTGCTAAGTTCCTCCCCGAAGATCCGGCATCTTACTTTCTGCGGGCCACCACTTTCGACAACTTGAAAGCAGTGCCCCAAGCGGTGGAATATTATCAGCGGTTCCTGGCCGCCGATGCCGGCAAGCTTCCCGACCAGGAATGGCAGGCGCGTCACCGGTTGATCGCGCTCGACCCCAAACACGCAGACAAGTATCAGATCAAGAAGTAGTATGGGCGCCTTTTACCGACATACGGCCATCGTCTTCGCCCTGGCGAGCCTCGGGTCCCCGGCGAGCGCCGGTTTTGCGCTCGACGGGGTGAGGGGCCTGGCGCTGGCGGAAACCCAGTCTGTCTCGGAACTGAAAGCCCGTGCCGATGCCGCTTCGGGCGGCGAGCAAGCCAAGCTTTGCCTGGAATATGCTCGCAGGCAACTGTCCGACGCCAACAATCTCTTCAGCCAGGGCGACCTCGAAAAGGGCCAGGCCGAGATCCGCGAAGTGGTTGACTATGCGCATAAAGCGGCCAACGCGGCCTCAGCTTCCGGAAAGCATCTGAAGGAAACCGAGATTGATCTGCGCAAGCTTGCCAAGCGCATGCATGACATCGGCGAAACGCTCGCTTTCGAGGACCGCGACCCGGTGCGCAAGGCGGTGGACGAAATCGAGCAAATCCGCTCCGACCTGATGATCAGGATGTGGGGACCGCAAGCTGAACCAAAGGGGAAATCATGATGCGTAACAACTATTGGCTGGCGTGGGTCCTTGGGCTGGCTTGCTCTCTGGGCCAATACGCTTTCGCCCAGCACCGCGATCCGCTCAACGACAAGGAGATCGACCAGATGCGGGAAGCGGCGGACTACCCCGACAAGCGCCTCGAGCTGATGGTTAGTTTTGCACGTGCCCGCATGGCCTCGATCGAGCAACTACGCGCCGACCCCAAGAGCGCCAAAGACCGGCCCATGCAGATCCACGACCTGCTGCAGGATTTCACTTCTTTGCTGGATGAGATTGACGACAACATCGACATGTATGGTTCCCACAAAACCGACATGCGCAAAGGTTTGAAGCTGGTGATCGAGGCTGACAGCGAGTGGCAGCTCCAACTCCGCCGATTGAAGGAACAGTCTCCCCCGGAAGAAGTGGACCAGTATTCCTTCGTGCTGACCAACGCTAGTGAAGCCGTGAAGGACAGCGCCGACAGCGCCCGCAAAGAACTCCAGGAGCAGAATGAACTGGCCAAGAACAAGAAGCTGATTAAGGTGTATTCGGAGCGGCCTGATTGACTCCGCCGAAACACAATAGCAAAGGGCCACCACTTCCCCCTCGTGACGGCCCTTCGCCAATTGTTTACTTTGCAGCAGCTTCAGACAATACCAGAGTTCCTGATCAGAAACAACGATTGGATTCTCCAAATCCCGCTAACTGCCGCTTTTAGCATGTGGATGGGTGCGGTCATACACCTCCATCACATGCCTGACCGTGAGCTGTGTATAGCGCTGCGTGGTTGCCAGCCGCTCGTGTCCGAGCATCTCCTGGATGGCGCGCAGGTCGGCGCCTTCTTCCAGCATGTGCGTGCCGAAGGCGTGACGCAGCGTGTGAGGATGGACGTCCGGCGAGAGCCCGCGCGCAACGGCGATTTGCTTAACGATGCGGCCCACGCTGCGGGTGGTCAGACGGCTTCCGCGCAAGTTGATGAGCAACGCCCGCTCCGCGGTTCGCCGGGTTTCGCCCAATACCCGCTGTCGTGCCGGCAAGTACCTCTGCAGCGCGACCTTTGCGGAATCGCCAAACGGGACGTATCTCTCTTTTTTGCCCTTGCCTCGCACCAGAACAATTTCCTGCGACCAGCGGATGTCGTCGAGATTGATGCCGATCAGCTCGGAATTGCGGATTCCGCAGCCGTAAAGCAATTCCAGGATCGCCAGGTCGCGCTCGGCGAACGCTGACGACTCCGGCATGGCCGCCATCCAGAACAGCGTTGACTTCCTCGATGGTCGGCACTCGCGGCAGCTTCTTGGGCAACTTCGGCGTAGCTACCAGCGCAGCCGGATTCTGCTCGACCTCACCCTCCTGTGCCAGCCACTTGTAAAGCGATCGCAGCGCGGCCAGCGAACGCGCTACCGAAGTCTTGCTCAGCCCGCGCTCGTACAGGCTCGACAGATAGCCGCGAATCAGAACGTGATCAATGTCGCGCCAACCCTGCGGGCCAGCATACTCCGCGAACTGCGCCAGGTCACCGCTGTAGGCCTTGATGGTGTGCGGTGAAGCGTTGCGCTCCTGCAGCGCGCGAACGAACTTTGCCACCGCTTTCTCAACGATGCTGCCCCCGCGTTTGCTCATGCGCTCTTCCCTGCCCGGCTCTTGCTGCGCGGGTGATGCTGCTTGTACACGCGGTTCAGCCGGTCGAGCGCAAGATGGGTGTACACCTGCGTGGTCGAGATGTCGGCGTGCCCAAGGATGGTCTGCACCGTCCGCAGGTCAGCTCCGTTCTCTACCATGTGCGTCGCGCAACTATGACGCAGCATGTGCGGGCTGGCGTGCCGAGCCGATTGTGCTGAGGCATCATTCACCACCTGCCACACGCGCTGCCGCGTGATCCCCCGCGCACCGCGCGCAATGAACAGGAACGGCGACGACTTCCCTGCCGCCAGCACCGGACGCGCATCCCGCAAGTACTGCTGCACAACGTCCTGCGCCGCCCGGCCCAGCGGCACGATGCGCTCTTTGTCGCCCTTGCCATGCACCAGCACGTATCCCAGCTCCAGCTTCAGGTCTTCGAGCTTCAGGTTGATAATCTCGGAAACGCGCAACGCACCGGCGTAGAAGACTTCCAGCATCGCGCGGTCGCGGCCAGTGAGCGCTTGCGACAAACGATCATCTTTGGCGCGTGGCGGCCCTTGCAGCACGGCTTCGACCTCGTCGGCCGCCAACGATTTCGGCAGAACCTTCCATTGCCGTGGCGTGTCAATGTTCAACGTAGGATCGCCGGCGATGTAGCGATCCAACAGCAGGTACTTGTAGAAGTGCCGCAGCGCCGACAGCTTGCGCGCCACACTGCGCCCATCCACTCCATTCGAAAGCAGCGCGTTGAGGAAGTCGCGCACGTCCTGCCGCCGCGCCTCGCGCAAGGCGCGCTTTCGCTTCAGCAGAAATTGCGAGTACTGCTCCAGGTCGGAGTGGTAGGCCGAAACCGTGAGCGGCGCCAACCCCTTCTCGATTTTCAGATAATCAAGAAACGAGTCCTGCAGCCGCAAATTGGGATCGACACTCTGCACGAGATGAGTATGGAGCGCATTGCAGCTCAGGGGAATAACCAGCGAGATACGTCATGTTCACAATGCGCGTCAGCGTGGGTTGCAGTTCTAACGCGGTTTGGGTAAAGGGAGGCGCGTGAATCGAACGAGGGTCTTGGTTGCTGAGACGACCGCGCCACGCTCTAGTGCTTGGGGCCGGCGATCAGAACCAGCTTCTATGGCCATTGCTGCCTGCTCTGCGTTGAGTCTCTGCTGTCGCAAACGGATTACTGATGGGGAAGATTCTCCTTGAACTGCGAGCTGCATATGAAAATCAGAATCGAGAGTTACAACAATGAGGTCCTGCTGCCTAGCGTTGCGAGGATTTCGGAGTCAGACGCCTGGACAAACCGATTTCAGCCGCACTAGACACCGCGCCGACGAACCGCCCCGACCCAGACCTGTCGGCGAGAACGAGGAGGCCGTGGGGAGCAACTGCCGTCCATGCGACCTGAAAGTCGGTGGAACGTGGCATCACACCGCAGTCGTTGCGCTCCGCCACGCGCATCCCTTCAGATAAACTGATGGTGGACGTCAAAGCCATTCTGCGAAAGCAAACAAAATCACAATAAGGATTTTCCCAGCGGGCTCGACCGATGATGTTCCGCCTATTCGACGTAAACTCTGCGATGCGCTGCGCCAAATCCATTGGCCGTTTGCTACGGCCAGGATGTCGATTCCGGCGGCTACGATGCGTTTTCAGTGGACGGTATCGATTTACTCCGTACACGGGACAGCCGTCTCCCAAGTCATTTGCGAGGCATGGATCAATGGTTTGCGATGTAAGCAGCTACGCGGGAGAGCCTTCCATTGGGCGATGTTACCCCGGTCATCCATGGGGACCTGGTCAACAGGAGCGTGAGACACCCAGATAACCACCGCAGCCGGCGTTTGCTCCGTGTGAAGCGAGAATCGCTACCGTTGCGCCTTCTCCACTTCCAGTTCCAGGCCCTCGACCTTGCGGACGACGATGTGCTCGCCGATGGCGACCCGCGAAGGAGCGTGCGCATTCCAGAGTTCGCCCTGAACGAAGACCTTCCCCTCCGGATCGATGTCGGTGCGCGCTTCGCCCACTGCGCCGATCATCCCTTGCTGGCCGGTCACAACTTTGTTGCGTCGCGCGCGAAGCGCGATGGTCATGAGGAAGACGGTAATCACGCCCAGCGGCACGCTGACAGCCAGAGCGGTCAGAAGCTTTACCCGCAACTGCGGAATGGGACCATCCACCAGCAGAAGCCCGCCGAGAGTGAGTAGGGCGATACCACCGATTCCGAGCACACCATGGGTCGCGAATTTGGCCTCCAGCGCGAACAAGACGAACGCTCCCATGATGAGCGTGAAAGCGGCGTAACGCGTCGGCAGCAGGTTCAGCGCGAACAATGCGAGCAGAATGAAAATGACGCCGACGACCCCAGGCACAATCGCACCGGGATGGTTGAATTCGACGTAGAGCGCCAGTGCGCCGATTGCAAGCACCAGAAACGCGACGTTGGGATCGAGCAGAAAGTCGAGGATCCTCTGCCGCAAGGTCATCTGCATCTCATCGACGGAATCCCCGGCGAGATTCAATTTGACCGGCTTACCGTCAAAGCGTTTCACGGTGCGGCCTTCAAGCTGATGAAACAGGTCGCTCTGATCGCGGGCCACCACGTCGATCAGGTGCTGCTGCAAGGCCTCCTGATCGGTCCATGACTTCGACTCGCGCACCGCGGTCTCCGCCAGTGCAACGTTGCGTCCGCGCGGACCAACGAACGAGCGCATGAAGGCGGCCGAGTCGTTTTCGACCTTCTGCTTCATGGTGTCGTCCATTTTGCCGCCGCCGAGCTCGACGGGGTGCGCCGCGCCCGTGTTCGTGCCAGGAGCCATCGCCGCAACGTCGGCCGATTCCAGGATGAAGAAACCTGCGGATGCAGCGCGCGCCCCCGTGGGAGACACATAAACGATCACTGGCACAGGCGATGCCAGAATCTTTTCGATGATCGCGCGCGTGGAATCGAGTAAGCCTCCGGGCGTGTTCAACTCGATCAGAACGGCGTCAGCGTTGGTCTGGCGCGCTCGCTCGACCGCGCGATCGATGTACTCGGCGGCAATCGGCTGGATGGTGTCGTCGATGCGGATCTTGACGACGCTGTTGGCCGACGCTACGCTGGCGCCCAGTAGCGCCCACAAAACGCAACCTAGGACGAAACGAGTTCGGGACATGACTGCCTCCTTCCGGAGGACTCTGTATCAATTCTATTTGGAAACGGTTTGCTGCGCTGCGATTTCGCGCTTCAGCGCCAGCGCCGACGGGTTCGCGGGCTCCAGCACGAGCGCGTGATCCACATCGCTGGCGGCAGACTGTACCTGGTCTCTTCTTCAGGTCGAGGCGGGCGAGAACCAGCCAGGCATCCACATTGGGTTGCAAGCGGACCGAGGTTTGCGCCTCCGACCATGCGTTCATCGCATCGCCCTTTTTCTCCAACAGAACGGCCAGTTGAGCATGCGCGACCGCGTTGCCGTTGTCGGTACTGATGGCGTTGCGAAATTCGTTCTCCGCCTGCTCCGGCTGGTTCTGGGCCAGCAATTCCTTGCCCCGTTCCACATAATAAGCGGAGTGCGTGTGCGGGTCGGTCTTGGCGAGCCGGGCCTCAGTCAAGTTATGGATTTCCATCTCGAGCTGCCGGTACGACGCCTCGTCGTAATTCCGTTTGATGCGTTCCAGCGGAATCCGCGGCGGGTTCGCGGACAACAAGGCATTCCCAGCCGAAGCCGGTGAAGTGGAACTCGCCGCCGGAGCAACTGCGCCTCGATTGATCGCATCGAGCAGCGCCTTGGCTTCCCCGTCGGTCGGGCGTTGCTGCAACTCTTCCCGCAACTGCCGCGCCGCGCCAGCGCTGTCTCCGTTCTTGAACAGCGCAACTGCCAGGTTGAAGCGGTAGTCGGCGTCGTTGGGGTCGGCAGTCACCGCTTTGGAGAAATACTCCACCGCGGCGGCACGATGTCCACGCCGCGATTCCGCCACACCCATATTGTTGAAAACTTCTGTCAGCGGCAGGCGCGTAGACAAAAGGTTGAACGCATTGAAGGCTTTTTCGAAGCTACCGCGATAGAACTCCGACATCCCCAGCAAGAAGGTGGCCTCGCCCGCTGCCGGATCGTCTTTCGGAATGCGGCTAAACCACAACGACGCCGATTCATATTCGTGATTGTCGAAGTAGGTTTTGCCGAGTTGCATCATGGCCGGCGTGTAGTTCGGCTTGAGCTTCAGGGCATTGTGGAAGTAGCGCACCTTCTGTTGATGGTCGGTCGCGATGACTCCGCGGATGTAATTCTCGAATGCGTCCAGCCGGATCGGGGCCGAAGTTTTCAAGAACTGCTCGCGAGTCATCGGAGGCGGAAGCGGCATTTGTTCCAGCAGTTCCCACGCCAGCACCGTCTGCACATCGATGAGGTTGGCCAGGGCGCCGCTGCTCTGCACGGCCGGATACAGGTGCAGCTTCTTCATGTCGAGCAGTTGGGCTGAGGCGCCAAAGCGGCTGCCGTCGAAGTTATAGCTGCCCAGAACAACGTAATCGGCATCCATCTGCTCGGCGATGCGATAAACGGTAGCCCGTGAAGGACGCACCGTCCCCGGAATGCCCGTGTGATCAAAGGCGTAGGCGCGATCGTTGCGGCTGACGGGATACAGCTTGGGTGAGGTCATGCGCTGGGAGAGGACTTCGGGAAAGGCTTCACCAATCCACTCCAGCCCCGGAACGCCTGACTGGTTCTCGAACGGCATGACCAGGATGGTCTGGGTTGCTGGTAAAGCTTGTCCGGCCGCCTGCCCGCAGAGGGCAGCGGCAGCCGCGAACAGCAAGAGAAAGCAACAAAACGACTGCGTCAGAAAGTTTCGCAACTTATCTCGATTATAGCTGCTCGGAAAACTCATCTCGCCAACTCGTGCGAGACCAGGAGCCGCCAGCTTTTGGGCCAGCGGCTCACCTTCTTGAGCTCTTCTGCTTGCTATTTGGACACCGCAGCGAACAGGTCCGATTGCAGCAGCCCTTGGAAGCGCTGATCGTCCGACTTAAAGTGCATCTCCAGCATGTCGTGGGAGTTGTCCACCGTGGTGTTTTCCAGTGCCATCTTCTCCGTTGGTGTGGCGTTCATCTTGCGAAACAGCACTCCCGCCTTCAACAGCGTGGCCATGGTTGCCGCAGTCATCGTATCGGAGGTCTTCACGTTCAGGTCGAAGGTTACGCCGTTGTCGAAGTTCATCACATAATCCGACGCCAGTAGCCGTTTTTTCACTGCCTCGTAGTCGCCCAGAGAAGCCGCCTGGCCCAGCGCGGACCTGAACATGTTCTGGGTGCCCACCTGGTCCAGAACGCTCCACATCGGCGAGCTGTCCACGTCGCCGATCAGGTTGTTGATGGTGTTGTTCGACTGCAACGATTCGGCGCCGTTGTCCCTCACATCAATGGCGCCCTTGAGGGCTGCGTTCTCGCCAAACACGATGGTCGTCGGGTCGAGGAACACCAGTTGCATGCCCGAACCCATCGGATACAGATAGGAGAGCTGGTACTTCTCCGGGCGGACCTTCTTCGCCCGCATCTTCTGGAGGAAATCTGCCTTCTTGAACGGTCCTTGGACAATGCCGATACTTCGCGGTCCCTTGGAGGTGCGATAGCTGATGAACGTGATCTGTTCGACATCTTTGTCAGGATCGATACCCGCCCCTTTCAACGCCGTCTCGAATTGCTTCAGGTAATCCGGCAGTAAGCGCTCCCTGAGCGCGTGCGCGGTCGGCGAATCCCGCAGGGCCCGATAGTCCACCGAGAGGATCTGCTGGATGGCCGACGGAACCACCGTGCGAGCGTTCGTGCTTAAAGGTGCGGCAAAGGCGGACATGCCCAGTATGCCGCTCAGGAAAAGGCCAGTTAGAAACTGCTTCATAGATGTTATTGTAAACCCGACTTTGTGAGGATAGATGCGCGACTATTGTTTCCCTAGCCAGGAGACAACTACGGCCCCACTCACCGCGTTAACAACGATGGGACTTGCTGGCAGTGCCGGAGGTTGCCAGATGATGCCAAACGAGCAGGTCTCTGTGCAGACACGGCTCTGATTTGGATAGACGTAGTAAACTACCACCACGGCTGAAAAACTGCGATGAGCATGATCGAAGACGTTCGCAACGTATTACAGGATTTTCTGACTCCCGAGATCCGCGAACTTAAGGTGCGTATCGAAGCAGTCGAACGCAAGGTCGATGACCTGAACGGCTCGATGCATGAGCAGTTTCGGCATGTACAGGATCAATTCCAGCAAGCCGAACGCCGCGCCGAAAGGCGGCACGACGAAATGAGCTTTCTGATTCGTCAGGGGCTGGAGTTCAAGAACCTAGCCGAGCGGGTGGCCGCCATCGAAGAAAAACTGCGCGCTACCCACTGACCGCTATCCATTACCCACTGCCTTCACACGCCCGCGCACATCGGCCACAAACTCCTCGTCCTTAATATCGCCAAGATTAATCTCTACGTTCGCCAGTGCGCCTTGGATCGCGGCGTTGGCCAGCCCGACTGCAACCGTCAAGTCTGAGGCCATCTTCGGATTGGTGATCGGCCGCAGCGACTCGATAATCTGGCGCGCTTCCTTTGCCCGCTCGGCGACCACCAGCGGAACCAAGGTCGCCCTCTTGGTTGCGGCTTCGACCTCGGTCTGCGCCTCAGGATGGCTCCTTGGCTTTCTTAAACGCCGCCATCACCTCGTTGAATGACTCGGCATCGGCATCAATGGAAGCCTTGAACTGCTCACGCAACTCACCGAGCCGCGCCAGCGCGTCGCTCAGTTCGCGCTCGTACTGCACGTAGGCCTTCTTGCCGCGCGACATCCCAGCCACCATGCTGCCCAGCGCCGCCGACATCGCGCCGCTGGCCGCCGACGCGCATCCCCCACCCGGCGCGGCCGTCGGTGCGGCGAGCTGCTCCACAAACGGTTCTACTCCGGCGCGAATTCCGCCCACCGCCATCTTTCCGCTCATCACCGCCGCCAGCCGGTTCTCCAGGATCAACGAGGAATCGAAATTCTCGATCTGAAGAAACCACTCGGCCGCATCCTCCAGCGCCTTCTTGGGAATGAGCCCCACGATCTCGCTCGACTGCGGCATCACGCCGTAACGTGCCGCCTCCCGCTTTACATATTCGAAGACGCGCGCGATCGGCGTCTGGTCGGTGTCGGTCAGGTTCATCGAGACCTGCGCCAGGCCTCGCACGGGCACGCCCATGCCCTTCACGTAGCGCAGACCGCCGTTGGAAAACCGGATCGACTTCGCTACTTTCTTCGCGATCTCCACGTCTGGCGTGTTGAGATACACGTTGTAAGCCACCAGAAACTTGCGCGCGCCCACAATGGTCGCACCCGCCGTCGGATGCAGCTCCGCATTGCCAAAGTCCGGCTTGCGCGCAGCGTTCGTCTTCACTTCTTCGCGAATGCCCTCAAACTGTCCGCGCCGCACGTTCTCCAGGTTCTGGCGTTCCGGCGTCTGCGCAGCCGCCTCGTACAAATACACCGGGACCTTGTACCGCTTCCAGATTTCCTCGCCCACGCGGCGCGCTGTGGCCACGCAATCTTCCAGCGTCACGCCTTCGATGGGAATAAAGGGAATGACGTCCGCAGCGCCGAGCCGCGGATGCGCTCCCGTGTGCTTTGTCAGGTCAATGAGTTCGGCCGCCTTGCCGACGCCGCGAATCGCGGCTTCCGCAACGTTAACCGGATCGCCGACCAGCGTGATCACGCAACGGTTATGGTCGGCGTCCATCTCCCGGTCGAGCAGATACACGCCATCCATCTTCATGGCTTCGATAATGGCATCGACGCGCGACTTGTCGCGCCCTTCCGAAAAGTTCGGTACGCATTCTACGAGTGCTGGCATAAGGATTGAGGATAAAGCAGCAAAGCAGGATGTGGAAGGAGAGTTCGTCGATCGCTATTCGCCGTTCGCATTTCGCTGTTCGCCAGAATTGCCTCCGAGGCTGTGGTTTGCCGGTTCGGCAATCATCAGCCCAAAGCGAAAAGCGAAGAGCGAAAAGCGGCTCTCCTCAATGCCACGTATATCCCAGCATGAACTGCACTGCGCCGTTGATCCCCGGGTTCTTGGTCCCCAACGAGGCGTTCGACAGGTGATAGACCTTGGCCGAGAAGTTGATCGACTGGCGCTCGCGATGGAACCACTGCAAGCCCAGCTCCGCGCCGCTGGTGAAGTTGACCTGCGAGGTCTCGCCCGGCGGAAGGTTCTGGGAGCTGAACAGTATGCCGCCAACGGCCGCGATGTACGGCGACACCGTCTGTCCGCCGGTGAAGTTCCACTTGGCAATAAAGGGATCGATCCCGCCTGCATATTGCGCTCCGTGAATCCAGAACTCGTTCAGGGGAATGATGTCCACCGCCATTTCGAAGCTGCCGCGCAGCGCGTTTTGGCCAAGCTCATGCGTCAGCACTCGCCCGAAGCGGCCGCCAATAAGGAAGCTTTGCGCGCTGGGCGTGTTGGCGAAGGACTGGCTGCCTCCGATAAACAGTCCTTTGTTCCATCCCGGGCTGCGAAGCGCCTCCACGGGGCTATCGGGCGGCGCCTGCGCCAACAACGGCGCGCAGGCAAGAACGCTAAACAGAACGAAGCGAAAGGCGGTCTTCATGGATTGTGAGGGCAAACGCAAAACTTATCAGGTTGCGACCGCGGGAGCAAATCGCTGCGCACACCAATCCTGTGGCCGTTTCTTGACGCTTCCCGATTTGGGAACACTTTCTGCTTCAGACGGCATTATTTTCTTTCTTCCGACCCTAATTAGTGGGAAGATTGACGGGTAGTAGCACTCGCCTCTCCGAAGAGCAGCTCCCCGCTGCGGAACCGCCCGCCCCCTGAGGCGAAAGCGCCCAGTCTCCAACAGTCAAACGATTACTTCAGCCCAAGACATTTGACGTGCGGAGGTGCACTATGCAACGCAATCGTTCTTTCGCCGTTGCATCGCCAGCTCTCAGCTTTATTCCCATTCGTAGCCGCGCGATGCAGAGATCGTTCACGCTTACGCTGCTTTTGCTGCTGACTGCAGGTTTGCTTTGCAGCACAGCGGCGACAGCAGAGAGTTCCCCCACACTTGCACCTACGGTGACCATCAACCCCACCGTCGGGCCACCCACGACCGACGTGTTGGTTTCGGGCACCGGTTTTGACCCCCATGCCCACGTTGACATCTATTTCGACTCAACCTATCTGGCGCGTATCTTCACCGATAAAAACGGAGGATTCGGAGGGAGCAGTGGAATCCCGATAGTGGTACCAAAAGAAGCGGTTCCAGGAACACACTCGATCACAGCCGTTGAGCGTCACGGGAACAACTCCGCCGAGACGCCGTTCCTGGTAAGAACAGACTGGGCGCAGTTTCACTTTTCGCCTAAACGCAAGGGCGTGAACCCATATGAGAACGTTCTGAGCCCGGCCACGGTAGGAAACATGGACCTGCGCTGGAGCTATCAGACGGGTTACATTGACATCTATTCTTCGCCGGCGGTGGCCAACGGCGTGGTCTACATCTTGTCCTATGACAATAACCTGTACGCCTTGGACGCCAGTTCGGGCGCGTTGCTCTGGACGTACACCACCGGGGGCGGGGGTAGTTCTGAGCCGGCGGTGGCCGACGGTGTGGTGTACTTCGGGTCCCTAGACGGTAATGTGTACGCCTTGAATGCCAGCACGGGCGCACTGCTCTGGACGTACAAGGCGGCAAGTTACGTCTTTTCTCCCCCGGCGGTCGTCCACGGTGTCGTATACGTCGGGTCTTGGGACGGTAATCTGTACGCCTTGAACGCCACCACGGGTGTAGTGCTCTGGACGTACACGACGGGCAGTCCAATCGGCGGCACCTCAGGGGCGGCAGTGGCCAATGGCGTCGTTTACATCACCTCCTACTTCAACGGTGGTGTGTACGCCTTAAACGCCAGCAACGGGGCGCTCCTCTGGAAATACACGGCTGGAGGTTACATCGGTTCTTCGCCGGCGGTGGCCAATGGCGTCGTCTATATCGGTTCCGGCGACAGTAACCTCTATGCCTTGAACGCCAGCACGGGAACGTTCCTATGGAAGTACACGACGGGGAACATGATCTTGTATTCTTCGCCAGCCGTCGCCCACGGCGTGGTGTACATCGGTTCCGGCGACAGTAACCTCTATGCCTTGAACGCCGGCACGGGCGCACTGCTCTGGACGTACAAGACGGGGGGTGGAATCCTCTCTTCGCCGGCGGTGGCCAACGGCGTGGTCTACACCGGCTCCAGTGACAGTAACCTGTACGCCGTGAACGCCAATACCGGGGCACTGCTCTGGAAGTACACGGCGGGGGGCACATTCAGTCTCGCTTCGCCGGCGGTGGCCAACGGCGTCGTGTACATCGGGTGCGATGACGGCAAAGTCTATGCTTTCGGTCTCCCTGACGGATTGTTGTCTAAGCAGTTCAGCCCTCCAGCGCGGCCCGACCCCAACACGCTACGGCCCGACTGGAAGCTTCAACCGCGCACACCTGTAACCAGCATGCCCAGCGATTCTGAATAGGCCCAAAATTACGGGCAAAAGAGCGGGCATTCCATGCAAGGCCGGGAGGAGCCGAGAGACTTCCCCGGCTTTTGCTCACATACGTAGCTGTGACCTCGTGCACTAGAACATAAAGGACAAGGCGGTGCAATTCCGCACCACGGCAATGACCAGGTGGAATGGTGGTCGGAGTTCTCGGCCGGCCGGCGGCAAGACCTGGACGAAGACAGGCGAAGGTAAAGAATCACGTCAGTGACGGGTGGTGGGTGGTCAGTCGCTGGTTCCGCGTTGCAGCCTCCATCACTTTCGGGAACGAACTGCGTCTGATCTCCGTACCTTTGCCGGGGGTGAGAACATGAATTTTCCTTTGCTTGCTGCTGGCGTTCGCCTCTTCTGATGCCCACTCACGGTAGCCCGAATTCTGCTGCGGTCAGCCCGCCATCACAGCTGCCACCGCCGACTCCCCGACCTTCACCGACGATGGCCGCCTGATATTCCCTGCCAACTATCGCGAGTGGATTTTCCTGACTTCGGGTGTGGACATGAGCTACGCTCCGCGGTTCAACAGCGCCGCTATGGGGCACTCGATGTTCGATAACGTTTTCGTCAACCCGTCGGCCTACAAGGTATTTCTCCAGACCGGAACCTGGCCCGACAAAACCATGCTGGTGCTGGAAGGCCGCGTTGCTGGAACCAAGGCCTCCATCAACAAGTCAGGACAGTACCAGACCACCGAAGTCATGGGCACCGAGGTCCACGTAAAGGACGAGCGCCTTCCCGGCAAGTGGGCGTTCTACAGCTTCGACGATCCCTCGATGAAGCCCAGCAAGCCATTTCCGCATGAGATGGACTGCTATAGCTGCCACGAGCAGCACGCCGCGGTAGACACCACCTTCGTCCAGTTCTACCCGACGCTGATCAAGCTGGCCGAACAGAAGGGGACCTTGAGTTCCGGATACAAGAGCGACGAGGGGAAGAAATAATGCGTCGATTTTGAGACAGACTTCTGAGACGCACAAGACCTTGATTTTCGTGGGGCGCCGATTGTCTCCACTACCCTTAGCGAAACGCCAGTTGTCATACGCCTTAGTACCGATCGACCAGACGAACAACTCGTACATCTTCCCAGGAATGGGGTTGGGTATCCTATCGATAGACGCGCGGCGCGTCACCGACACGATGTTTATGGCTGCCGCCAAATGTCTCGCCGAACTTTCTCCTGCACGACGTAGTAAGTCGGGACGATTGTTGCCGCCGGTTTCGGAACTTCGCTCGGTGTCATTCGCCGTGGCTAAGGCGGTCGCACTTCAAGCGATCAATGATGGCGTTGCGTGCCCACTTGACGAGCAGACCCTGGAATCTCGCATCCACGCCAATGTCTGGGAGCCGGTCTATCTTCCTTACCGCTTCGACCCCTTCTCGTGACGGGCCGCCTTTGCCGGCGAGTCACGGCCGACAACGCACGGAAGGAGTGAGCCAAGAAATCGACCTCGAACGCTTGCAAGGTCATTCACTCCGCCATGGCCTCTGCACAATCAATTCCCTCCCCCAGCCCACCGAACTGCCACGGATGGTCTTTGCTTGCCCAGTTTTCTTCTCCTGGTACATGGCAGAGTCGGCGCGCTCGATCAATGACTGCACACTTTCCCCCGACCGCCATTGCACTACCCCGACGGCAGCGTCCACCCGGATCTTTGTCCGTGCCGGGCCTGCGCCGAGCTGGATGGCGTAGTCCCCGAACACCCATTGCCTCATGCGGCTCCACTTGTGAGACCGCGCTGGCCAG
Source organism: uncultured Acidobacteriaceae bacterium (assembly GCA_963833155.1). Classification (GTDB taxonomy): domain Bacteria; phylum Acidobacteriota; class Terriglobia; order Terriglobales; family Acidobacteriaceae; genus Bog-257. The sequence goes on along the minus strand of CAWHWY010000005.1, from coordinate 16,877 downwards.
GTCGCAGTCCAGAACCACGATGAACTCATCGCCGCTCCAGCGGCCAACCAGGTCGGTGGAGCGCATGTTCGCAGTCAACTCCTGGGAGAACTGCTGCAACAGGTTGTCCCCCGCAGGGTGTCCGTGGCGGTCATTGACCTGCTTAAACCGGTTGATGTCAAGCATGGCCACGCAGAATGTCTGCTGGTGAGCAACGCGCCATGCCATGCGCTCTTCGACGTTGCGCCGGTTGGCCAAACCGGTCAGCGTGTCGCGCAATGCCAACTCTTCGGTAGCTTTGAGTTTGGTTTCGTATGTTGAGATCTCCTGTTGAAGTTGGGCCATCGACTGATGACTCTCCTCTTCCATCCGGTCCACATGGGTCTTCAGTTCGGTCGCCGTCTGCACCAGAGAAGCGCGCACCTGGGTCAAGTCCTCCAGATCGGCAATGGCGTGCAATCGGGATGTGAACTGGCTGAACTGGCTGGCATAACGCTGATCGCGCTCGCCCAGAGACTCCGACGTGCGGGCCAGCACGATGAGTAGTTCTTTTACGTCATTGGCTTTGGCCTTGAAGTATTCCTCGGTGCGCCTTCCCCAACTCCGGAGTTGCTCGTCGATCCGGGTTTCCGTCTCCCGCACGAGCGAGGGTGTGAGGGCGCTGGAGAGGCGGCTCGCCAAGCTGGCGAGGTTCTGCTGCAGCGTCGGAACCGACCGCGGGACAGGCCCGGACTCCGCTCTGTCCCATGGCCAGCAGCCCGGAGCGGTAGGACTTCAGGATCGCCGCCAGCAGCTCGCTCGGGTCGGGCTCGTCGAGATAGGGTGGGGGTGGGTCTAGGCCTGGGTCTGGGTCCGCGTCCAGATACTTCTTCAGAGAAATCATCGTTCCATCTCCTATGTCAGTATGCTGGTTCAAATTACGGCAACTCTTTACCGGACTCCGGAAGGCGCTTCGCGGGCAAGGGACTCTGAAGCCAATTCGACATCGCTCGCAAAAACAGCGAACCGTATGATCTATCGGCATTCCCCAATGAACCCTTGAGGCTGGTGCGGTTTCGAGCGGGACTTCCCGATGATGTCTCTTTTCCGAAGAAAATAGATAATCCTAGAAAAAAGCATCGGATGCTGAGGTTCAGTGGGGTTGTTGCCAAGGTCACGCTGTTCATGAACGTCTAACATCTGACCTCGGGTGCTGACTTTCCCGCATTTGGGACCCAATTATTAACCACGCGAAACGTGAAGGGTCAGCGGGTTTGGCCGACGGCTATCCCAGGATCACATTGGGAGCCGGATCTGCGAAAGTAAAGCCTGCGGAAATGCGGCGTTTTTTGGCGTGGCAAATGCAATTCTGATGGTTTACAGTCTTGGTATCGCCAACGTATGATGTTGTACCAATTGTAAAAGAGTCTCTGCCAGAGATGCAGAGACGAGGAGAGAGATATGCGCAAGTCAGGCCTGTGCAAGACCGGGTTCAGCGTTCTGCTTTTGATCGGTCTGCTGATGTTGGGAAGCGTTCCGGGATTTTCTCGGGACAAATATGAAACCATTGACGCGACTGCCTGGGGCACCAGCACCCAATTGGGACGAAATATCGGCGTTACGCTGATTATCTACGATTGGTCGACAGCGGACGACCGACAGATCCTGGTCGATGCGTTCAAGCAGGGTTCAAACAAGGGATTGGTAAGTGCCCTGGAAAAGATGAAGGCCGTGGGCCACATGAACATCACGGGAACGATCGGCGCTGATGTCAGCTTTATCAGGTTGATTCAAACCCCGACCGGTAGGAAGATCCGCTTCATAACCAACCGGCAAATCCGGTTCGGTGAAGCATGGTCTGACTCGCCAACCCAATCCTTCGACTTGACGTGCGGGGAAATCGACATCAACGATCAGGACAAGAGCAAGAGCGCCGGCGTCTTGTATCCCGCATCCCAATTCACCATCAATGAGCAGGGAGAGTTGACCATCAATCTCAATCAGAACGCCTGGAGGCTTGGCAACATCATCGATTGGAAGGGAACGCCCGGCGAAAATTAGTGGACGGCTATACGCACGCTGCGAATTGGCTTAGTGAAGTTTCTGAAAAGCGATTTCGTGGCCGTAGTCATGCAATTTGATTTCGAATGAGGTGCTTATGAAGATTCAGCGCTGCGTTACGATTCGTTGTGCCCTGCTGCTGTTGCCCGTTCTGCTGATTGCCAGCTTTGCCGCAGCCCAGGACAAAAAGAAAGACAACAGCAAAGATGCTTGCGCGCAGACGAACCCGGCGAGCCTGTGCAACGCCGGCAATACCTGTGGATCTGCCTGTTCGGTAGACGTCAAGCGGACGGCCCACTCGTCTGCCGCCACTCCCAACATTCCAGGCGCGAAAGGCGATGGATTTTTCTGCGTCAAGACTGGGAGTACGGTGACGTGGCAATCCACGGCCAAGAACACCGGGTTTCTCATCAACTTCGATGCTTCTTCCCCGTTTGATCCTCCCGGCACCATCACCGGCGGCACCGAAAAGTCAGTTCCGGTAGTGGCCAAGACGCCAGGATGTTACAAGTACAGTTTCACCGCCAGCAATTCCAACGCAATTTACGGGATGGGTAAGGCGGCGCAGTCACAGATCGTGGTGATCGCAGGGCAGTAAAAATTTGCCGCGCCGCTTACAACTGGTGAGCGGCGCGAGCAATTCCCTATAGTTGACCTGAAGCGCTACTGCGGCGCTAGAGAGTGTCATTGCTCCGGCGCCACGTAGCCTTCCCTGTAATGAACGTGTCGAGGTATTGCCGATGCGCTCAGCCGCACCCTGATTTTGCGCCACTTGCCATCGTGCGTTGGATTGCTCGGTTGATAGCCGAGCATGTATTGATTCCGCAGTTCGCGGCTGATCATTGCCGTGATCTCCGGTATCTTGCGTCGATCGTCGGCTGGAATGGTTCGTCCACCGCTGGCGTCGGTGATCTCACTCAGCGACTTCCGGCCCAAGCGCTCTTCGATGGTCTTGAGCAGCGGCAACGGCATATCGTCAAAGATGCCGATTCCGTAGGTCAAGACATTGGCTTCCTCGATGCCGCGCTTGGTTTCCTTCAGCGAGTACCTGCTTCGGTTGTCGCCACCGTCGGAGATGATGACCAAAGCCCGCCGCTGATAACGGCCCGTCCGCAGTTTGTTGATGCCCATGTAAATGGCGTCATAAAGAGCTGTTGCACCTTCGGGTTTCGTTGACGCCAGGCGCTCCTCGATGGTGCCAATCGACTGAGCTGAGGAAGCGATCAGCCTGGGTTTGCTGGAGACGGTGATAATGAAGTACTCGTCTTGCGGGTTGGCATACGTGAAGAACTCCTGCACTGCCTGACGTTCGTACTCGATCTTGTTCTTCATGCTGGCACTGTAATCTAGGACGAGCGCTACCGAGATTGGCGCATCCTCGCAGGAAAAGTAGCGGATCTGCTGCTCGACATTGCCTTCATACAGGGTGAAGTTCTGCTTGGGGAGATCCAGAATCGGCCGGTTCAGCGCATCGGTTACTGTGACCGGCACGATTACGAGCTCGACATTGGCCCGAAAAGGCCCGATTTCGGCGTTGAGCGCAGGCTCGACTCCCGCTCGAACCAACTGATCAGACGAATGCCGTGGAACGACGTGCGCTTGATCCAGCGAGTTCGACTGCGCCCAGCAAAAGCTGGGCAACGAGAACAGGCATAGGACGAAAGCAGACAGCTCAGAAGTTTTGGCAGGTTGCAGCACATGACGTGCGATCATGACTGATCCTCCGACTACGAGCACTACAGCTTTGCGAAGTCAGTCAGGGTTTCCACTTTGGGTCCCCGAGTGGCCGACCGAATAGCTAAGGGTTTCTATTCTCGAAAATCCACGCCGTGATGAAAGCATCCCCGGCGGCAGTTTGTCTGTTCAAGATTGCTCACTTTAACAAAGCTTCAATTTGGAGGTGAGATGCAGAACGTCACGCATAAGGAGCAGCCTGCGGCAAATATTTGTAGCTTTCGTTCCGATGTGCCACTTACGTGGTGTCCTGCCGCACGATCGTTCCTGGTAACATGCGTCACAACAGAAGCGTTCAGCCGACAGGTTTTACGTTGTTGCCAGGACATCGTTTTGAGCGGTGTGCGGGATCCCGGGAAAGTGTCCTTCTAAGCGGCGGAATGATCCCGGTTGCCGCATTCGTATAGCAGTTTTGCAGCAGCCATTGCGAACATATCCGTAGAAGTGAATCGGGGAATGGCTGTAGTCACCACATTTCACCGCACGAAGCAGTTGCCATGGTTCTGCGTGTGCGCGGAGACTCTCAACACCAAATTCCAAGAGAGAGCGGAGGTATTTCAGTGAAATCAAGCGGTAAACGCAGTTTGTCATGTGCAATCCTGATCAGTCTGCTTACAGGATTGATGTTCGCATCAACACCAAACATGCAACAGATTCCCAGTGGCAAGAAAGCCAAAATCACGGGGCAGATCTTGTCGCGTAACGGCGACCTGATCAATGTTAAAGACAAGAAGTCCGGTTCCCTAGTAGTCCTCAATGTCACCGACAGCACCACGTTCGTGCGCAAGAAGGGTACTTTCAAGTTCCGGCATTCGGACATGGATGTCACCGCCATGGTTCCTGGTTTGACCATTGATGCGGAGGGCGTGGGCAATGCCAAAGGCCAGCTTGACGCCTCGAAGATCGCCTTCAGCCCCGACGACTTTGCGATTGAGGTAGCCGAAGAACAGCAGATCCAGGCCAACAAAGCGGCTGCCGCGAAGGCTGAATCCACGGCCAACCAGGGCGTGTCGGAGGCCCAGGCCGCCCAGACTTCTGCCAACCAAGCGCAGACGTCCGCTAGCCAGGCGCAGACGACGGCTAACACGGCTGGCGCTGGAGCCGTAATGGACGCCGCTGCGATCAGCATGGTCAACCAGCGTGTCTCCGACTTGGGCGATTACAAAACGGTCCTTGAGGCTGGCATTTACTTCGCCACCGGCAAGTCCAACCTCGACGATGCCGCTAAGGCCGACCTGAGCAAGCTCGCCGATCTCGCCATGCAGACCGAAGGCTACATGATTGAAATCGCCGGCTACGCTTCCAGCACCGGAACGAAACAAATGAATCAACAGCTCAGCCAAGCCCGGGCAGCAGCGGTAACGAATTATCTGCGCGAGGCCAAGAACGTGCCGATGCGTCGGATCCTCGTGCCTGCTGGCTATGGAGCAACGCATCCAGCCGCGACTAACAAAGACGCTCAGGGACGCGAACTGAACCAGCGGGTCGACGTGAAGATCATTGTCAACAAAGGCCTGAACGAAGGCATGTAGCTGGTAAACGTCTCTCCAATTCGCAGGCCGAACCAGCGTCTTGCGGAGGAGAAAGTTGGGTTTCCCGTGCCGGTGTGCAACCGCTGGCACGTGAGGTGTCAGAAGACCACGTTCGCACCGACAATGTTCCCTGCAAACGTCTGAAATGACGCGGGAATATCTCTGACCTCTGGTTCGAATGCAGGCTTGACACTTTCTCTTCGCTTCGCGAAAACGCAATGACACAGCTAACCAGGAACTTATGATACGTGGCAACTGGCCCATGCATGGACCCAGGCCTGCAACCCGCCACGTCGATAGAGCGAGATATCGCGGCATGTGCTGAGGTTATCTCATGTGGTTCATGTGACTTAAAAGTACTCTCCAATTGATGAATACTCTGGTATCAGTTAAGAGATTTTCTCGAAGTGTCGATAAGTCTCACGAGGGAGTCTCTAAATGAAACGCAACATCGTTGCACTAGCAGTCGTGGGTATGCCCTTTGTCCTTGCCACTTGCCTTTTGGGGCGTGCGCAGAGCAGCGTCAGCCATCCTGATGCAAAGGACATCGCAACAAACATGCAACCAGCGATGTCGGACTCGTCCAAAGAAATCGCTCCAGAACCTCCCGTTGGCCCTGCGGGAAGCAGTACGAGCGTAACGGACGCGAGAGGCATACGGGAAGCCATCGACAACTATAAGCTTCTCTTCGAAGGCAGGAATGCCGATCTATTGAAGAAGGATATCTGGCCATCCATGAGTCTTAAGCAGTACCATGCCATCCAAGGAACGTTTAAGGTTGTCTCGCATGTGACAGTGGGAGAGGACTGCTTCGGCTCACCTAGAATCACAAGCGATTCGGCCGAATGGACTTGTAACGAGACGCTGGGCTATTACGTGACCGGCAACGCCCGTCCCTCGCAAACTCATCCCATTCAATTCCGGCTCAAGAAGCGGGACGGAACGTGGTATGTAGATGGCCGAACCGGTAAGGTGAAGATCCGCTAAATAACACAGCGTCTGCATGCAAGAAGAGGATGGCTTTGGAAAAGATCCTCTGATCTGATCTGATCTGTTGATTCGCAACGCGGATAAGCCCTATGCACGACGCCACTGCATCGCCGCGGTCGGGGTGGTGCATGGTGGGGGGCGCTGCCTTCGACACGTCGCAGGAACCTGTTCAGCACCCTCTAGAAGAAGGTATAGGAGATCCCAACCAAAGGAACTGGGTTGCTGCGGAGACCCACATTGTTCACTTGGAACAGCACGTTGCCGTATAGCACCAGTGTCTTCCAAGGCTTCACTTTGACGCCGATGCTGAGCTGCGCAGAGTTGTAAGAGCCTGCTGTAGGACTGAGATTCGCAAAGTTATAGTTGTATCCAGGAACGTTGGTGACAGTTGGAGTCAAGATTGGAGAATTAACAACATAATTACCTAAAAAATCCCCAGCCAGGGTGGTGGGAACTTTCTTAAAGAGGACAGCGTCCGCGCCGATATCGTACTGAAAACCTCCGGGAAGCGATCCGTTGCCGCCACCAGGGTTCTTTGGGGGGAGTAAGACGGTAGTCGTGTTAAACTGGTAGCCGAGTCTCATGTGAGGTGAAATCCTGCTGGTCTGGTACGCAAGAATGGCGTAAGGATTAAATCCATAGGCTCCTGAACCAAGGTAGTTGAGTGCATCTCCCGTGGGAAAACGTACCAGCAGTCCCGCTGCGAAGTTCGTGTGCTCTCCCTTCCAAAAAAGCCTCTTGGCGTTGACGAGTATGTCCCCCAGCCCACTAGCTGACCCGGGTACGAACTGGTAAAAAGGCACGACGCCCTGCCGCGTGTAACCTGGTGCCGGCCCTACAAAAAATTGATTACCGCTACCCTGGTAGGCGCTAGGCGCGCTCGAATCCGGGATTCCGGCGGCCACTCCCAACCCGACTCGCTCAAAGGGCATCACAAGCGAAATGTCAGTCCTGTCGTTCAAGCCGAAGGTCGCAAGAGCAACGTACTGGTCAAGTTTAAAGTCAATGTGGTCCCTTTCCTGAATATAGAGAATCGATTGGTTGCCAGAACCAGCGGTAGACGTGAAAACGAATGGCACTGCATCAAGGCTTGTTCCATCAATGCTATTGAACCGAAATCGCTGATAGCTGAACGCCAGGAACAGCTTATGCTTGCCGATGGTCTGCGCCCGTTCCGTCAGTATCGGGCCCAGATTGTCAGAAGCGACGTAAAAGCCCAGCGACTTGTCGAGGGTAAGCACAACGCCGCTCGCCGCACTAGCCAACGGCAGTTGACTCAACTGTGCGGCAATGGTCGTGTTAAACACGGTGGCCGGTGACGTACCTAGGATCTGCGAGGAGTTAGTACTCGTGCTAAGAGTCGCCACCGGTATCTGGCAAACAAGCTTGGTCGAACTCGTGCAATTGAGTTGCGCCATTGTGGCCGTGGTCGATACACCCAACAATAACAACACAAACAGCAGAGTGCGTTTCGTCATACGTGTTCCTCGCCAGAATCTGCGTTTCCTGGGCACATGAGTAGCCGCGCCTGTTCGGGTCTGAACGTCCATTAGATCAGTGACCCACATTGACTGGAACAACCGCTGAATAAACGACGTTATTAGAGTCGGTGCCTTGTATCAACATGTTATATAAGCCAGTCGGCGTGCCTGTGCCAGCCGGTGGAGGGGTAAATCCACCACCACACCCAACACCTTCGAGGAGAGTGACGAGTATCAGCAGCATTCCTAAGAACTGCAAGATCGTCTTGCGCGACAGCTTCCTGGTGCGGGGAGATCCGATCAGCACAATGGCCGGCATTCCCAACCACAAAGCGGCGAGGATTCTCGTAGTGCTTCTTAAGAACGCGGTGGTAGTAGCGGACGTCTGAACAGTAACAGTCACTGGCCCGAGGCCCTGGCTCGATAGAACTACGGAACTTGGGCTGAAGGTCGGGCAAGTTATTCCTATCTTCGGCGGAATTTCGCCGCTACTCGGGAGGCCCGTACCAACAATCAACGAGCACACGAGGTTCGTCACAGTTACTCCGGGAGGGCCGGAAAAGGTGACGGGAGTTGTGCCCGAACTGCCCGGAATTACACTTATCGCGCTAGCCTGGTTGACGACATTTACAGTGAGACTGGTCGTATGGAACAATCCACTGTTGTCAGACGTATCGGCCGCAGTGATCGTGACTGTGTACAAGCCTATCGGAGTCGAACTGCCCGCAGCGATCGCAACAGATGTGCTGCCTCCTCCGTTTGACAGCATGCCAGGGTTCACGGCACACGTTGGAAGGTTCTGACCGTTCTGACCTGCTGCCGGAACTACGGCGCACGACAGTCCCAACGTACCGGAAAAACCATACAAGGGCGCTGCGGCCGCCGTGATGGTGGGTTGCGCATTGAAAGGATCGTTCGTGTTGTTGAATCCCTGCGTGACGATGATTGAAGGGGGATTCACACTGGGCATGGCAAAGTCCTCGACCGTCTGCGTCAGCGAAGGTTCGCTGTCAGTGTAGTTATTGTCCCCACTATAGGCAGCCGTGACGTTGTCCATACCCGACGCCAAGGTCTTAGTTATGCAGACAGCCTGGTTGTTGGCGAGCGGTATCGGGTTGGAGCACTCGGAAATAGGGGTACTGTTGCCGCCATTGTTGGCATAGGTAAAGGTCACATTCCCGGTGGGCGCGAGACCGCCGCTGACACCCGTTACCGGCACCGTAAAGCCAACCGACTGGCCTTGCACAGATGGGTTGGGGCTACTGGTGACTGACGTGGTGGGTCTGGCTCTCTGCACTGTCTGCACTAGCGGGGCTGAGGGGTCGGCGCCTGTGTAGTTGTTGTCGTCGATATAGGTGGCCACAATGCTGTGCGAGCCGCCCAGCAGATAAGGGATGGCCGCACTCGGATTCGTACAGGTAGCGCTGCTGTTGTTCGCGCCAGGGCTCAGCGGCGAGGTGCATATCACCGTCGGGGTGTTATTGTAGGTGTCGGTAAACACTACGGTACCGGTCGGCTGCGGGTCCCCACTGACCCCGTCCAGCGTCGCGGTGAAAGTCAAAGTGTCGCCGTAGGTCGACGGATTCTTGCTTGACTGTAAGGCCTCAAACTTGGGCTTCTCCTTCTGCACCACCTGCACGAGCGGGGCGGAGGGGTCGGCGCTCGTGTAGTTGGCATCGTCGGTATAGGTGGCGACAATACTGTGCGAGCCGCCCAGCAATAAGGGTGGAGGCGTAGTACAAGTGGCCGTGCTATTGTTGGCGCCCGGCTTCAGCGCCGAGGTGCATATCACGGTGGGCGTGTTCTTGTAGGTGTCGGTGAACACCACGTTGCCGGTCGGCTGCGGGTAGCCACTGACGCCATCCAGGGTGGCGGTGAAAGTCACGGTGTCGCCGTAGGTTGACGGATTCTTGCTTGACTGCAACGGCTCAAACTTGGGCTTGGCTTTGTTCACAGTCTGGCATAGCTGCTGCGAAGGGTCGGCCGGTCCGTAGTTTTTGTCGTCGCTGTAGGTGGCCACAATACAGTGCGAACCGCCCAACAGTTGGGGTGGAGGCGTACTACAGGTAGCCACGCTGTTGTTAGCGCCCTGCTTCAGCGGCGAGGTGCATATCACTGTGGGGGTGTTGTTATTGTACGTGTCGGTGAACACGACGTTGCCCGTGGGCTGTTGCCCGCCGGCTACCCCGTCCAGCGTGGCGGTGAAAGTCACCGGGTCGCCGTAGTTCGACGGGTTCTTGCTTGACAGCAACGGCTCAAACTTGGGCTTGGCCTTGTTCACCACATACTTGATGGGGTCGCTGGTGCTGGTGTTGAAATCAGGATCCCCGTTCGGGTTGTACACCGCATCAATCATGTGGGCACCCCCCATCAGCGGATTGTTGGGATCCGTCTTACATGTCGCTGTGCTGCCGTTCCCCTGCGGTAGCTGCTTTCCTTTACCTCCGTTCGCGTTCAGGGGCCCGGTGCATATCATCACCTGGTTCTTGGGATCGGTCACATCCCAGATAGTAACCGTGCCCGTGGGGTTGCCGCCGTTGTCGCCCGTCACCATCGCTGTGAACGTCACCTGAGTCCCATACGTACTCGGGCTAGGCGGCTCCACATCGCTGATCACGGTCTTGGTTCCCGCCTTGCTCACCGGGTAGTCAATCGGCGGCGCCGACGTGCTGGTGTTGAAGTTGCCATCGCCGTTGTAGGTCGCCTGAATCTGGTGGTCCCCCACCGTCAGGCTGTTGCTCATGCAACTGCCCCCACTACCATCATCCGGCTTGCTACGTTTGCTCGCACCGTTCTTCATGCCCAAGGTGACGGTACAAACCGTGACCGGGCTGCCGCTCACCACATCCTGGATGTCCACCGTCCCCGTCGGTGTGCCGCCGTTGGCCCCCGTGACCGAGACCGTGAAGGTCACGGTTTGCAGATAGCTGTCCTGGCCCGGGGCAGGCACGATGCTGGTGATCGTGGTCGTGGTCGCCGCCTTGCTCACCGGGTAGTCAATCGGCGGCGCCGACGTGCTGGTGTTGAAGTTGCCATCGCCGTTGTAGGTCGCCTGAATCTGATGGTCTCCTATCGCCAGGCTATTGCTCTCACAACTGCCCCCGTTGCCATCATTCGGCTTGCTGCTACGTTTGCTCGCACCGTTCTTCATGCCCAAGGTGACCGTACAAACCGTGACCGGGCTGCCGCTCACCACATCCTGGATATCCACCGTCCCCGTCGGTGTGCCGCCGTTGGCCCCCGTGACCGAGACCGTGAAGGTCACGGTTTGCAGATAGCTGTCCTGGCCCGGGGCAGGCACGATGCCAGTGATCGTGGTCGTGGTCGCCGCCTTGCTCACCGGGTAGTCAATCGGCGGCGCCGACGTGCTGGTGTTGAAGTTGCCATCGCCGTTGTAGGTCGCCTGAATCTGGTGGTCCCCTATCGCCAGGCTATTGCTCTCACAACTGCCCCCGTTGCCATCATTCGGCTTGCTGCTGCGTTTGCTCGCACCGTTCTTCATGCCCAAGGTGACCGTACAAACCGTGACCGGGCTGCCGCTCACCACATCCTGGATGTCCACCGTCCCCGTCGGTGTGCCGCCGTTGGCCCCCGTGACCGAGACCGTGAAGGTCACGGTTTGCAGATAGCTGTCCTGGCCCGGGGCAGGCATGATGCCAGTGATCGTGGTCGTGGTCGCCGCCTTGCTCACCGGGTAGTCAATCGGCGGCGCCGACGTGCTGGTGTTGAAGTTGCCATCGCCGTTGTAGGTCGCCTGAATCTGATGGTCTCCTATCGCCAGGCTATTGCTCTCACAACTGCCCCCGTTGCCATCATTCGGCTTGCTGCTACGTTTGCTCGCACCGTTCTTCATGCCCAAGGTGACCGTACAAACCGTGACCGGGCTGCCGCTCACCACATCCTGGATATCCACCGTCCCCGTCGGTGTGCCGCCGTTGGCCCCCGTGACCGAGACCGTGAAGGTCACGGTTTGCAGATAGCTGTCCTGGCCCGGGGCAGGCACGATGCCAGTGATCGTGGTCGTGGTCGCCGCCTTGCTCACCGGGTAGTCAATCGGCGGCGCCGACGTGCTGGTGTTGAAGTTGCCATCGCCGTTGTAGGTCGCCTGAATCTGGTGGTCTCCTATCGCCAGGCTATTGCTCTCACAACTGCCCCCGTTGCCATCATTCGGCTTGCTGCTGCGTTTGCTCGCACCGTTCTTCATGCCCAAGGTGACGGTACAAACCGTGACCGGGCTGCCGCTCACCACATCCTGGATGTCCACCGTCCCCGTCGGTGTGCCGCCGTTGGCCCCCGTGACCGAGACCGTGAAGGTCACGGTTTGCAGATAGCTGTCCTGGCCCGGGGCAGGCATGATGCCAGTGATCGTGGTCGTGGTCGCCGCCTTGCTCACCGGGTAGTCAATCGGCGGCGCCGACGTGCTGGTGTTGAAGTTGCCATCGCCGTTGTAGGTCGCCTGAATCTGATGGTCTCCTATCGCCAGGCTATTGCTCTCACAACTGCCCCCGTTGCCATCATTCGGCTTGCTGCTACGTTTGCTCGCACCGTTCTTCATGCCCAAGGTGACCGTACAAACCGTGACCGGGCTGCCGCTCACCACATCCTGGATATCCACCGTCCCCGTCGGTGTGCCGCCGTTGGCCCCCGTGACCGAGACCGTGAAGGTCACGGTTTGCAGATAGCTGTCCTGGCCCGGGGCAGGCACGATGCCAGTGATCGTGGTCGTGGTCGCCGCCTTGCTCACCGGGTAGTCAATCGGCGGCGCCGACGTGCTGGTGTTGAAGTTGCCATCGCCGTTGTAGGTCGCCTGAATCTGGTGGTCCCCCACCGTCAGGCTGTTGCTCATGCAACTGCCCCCACTACCATCATCCGGCTTGCTGCGTTTGCTCGCACCGTTCTTCATGCCCAAGGTGACCGTACAAACCGTGACCGGGCTGCCGCTCACCACATCCTGGATATCCACCGTCCCCGTCGGTGTGCCGCCGTTGGCCCCCGTGACCGAGACCGTGAAGGTCACGGTTTGCAGATAGCTGTCCTGGCCCGGGGCAGGCACGATGCCAGTGATCGTGGTCGTGGTCGCCGCCTTGCTCACCGGGTAGTCAATCGGCGGCGCCGACGTGCTGGTGTTGAAGTTGCCATCGCCGTTGTAGGTCGCCTGAATCTGGTGGTCCCCCACCGTCAGGCTGTTGCTCATGCAACTGCCCCCACTACCATCATCCGGCTTGCTGCGTTTGCTCGCACCGTTCTTCATGCCCAAGGTGACGGTACAAACCGTGACCGGGCTGCCGCTCACCACATCCTGGATGTCCAGCGTCCCCGTCGGTGTGCCGCCGTTGGCCCCCGTGACCGAGACCGTGAAGGTCACGGTTTGCAGATAGCTGTCCTGGCCCGGGGCAGGCACGATGCTGGTGATGGTGGTCGTGGTGGCCGCCTTGTCCACTTCTTGCATATCAGAGCCGCTGCTACCAGTGCATGTCCCGTTCCCTTTGTAGGTGGCAGTGAGCGTATGCAGGTTATTCATGCCGCCCGCCAGCAGCGTTGACGTCTGGCAGTCGGCCTCTCCTTTTGACACCATAACCCCGAGGCAAAGATTTGTTTGATTGCCCTCGAAGGTATCTGTAAAATCTACCGTTCCTCCGTCAGGGTTACATATAGGAGGAGGTACGTTAACCACGGTTGCCTTGATGGTAACCGGCTCCAAGTAGCTCGACGGATCTGGGGCAGAAGTGACCGTCGTCTGTGTATTTGAATTTCCACTCGCGAGTGCCAAATTTCTCAGTACCGTAACGTCACTGCCCTTCGGGCTCAAACCACCGTTGCCGTTGGCGGAGACCAGATCGGCGTGGCCGCTGTTGTCGGGATCGATTGCCACCAATGATTCGGGACCAACGCCTACGGGATAGTGAACGGCCGTCTGCAGCGTACCGTCGCCGTTGCCAAACAAGACGCTGACTTTGGAGTCCTTGAAATTGGCAACTGCGACGTCGCGTTTGCCGTCGCCGTTGAAGTCGGCAACGACCACTGCGGACGGTGCTGTACCGACCTGATAGGTGACCTGCGGCTTGAATGTGCCATCTCCATTACTCAGCAGCAGACCAACTTTGTTGTCGGCGCGATAGCCAGCCACCAAGTCTAACGCGCCATCACCATTGAGGTCTCCCAAGGTCAAAGCCGAGGGGCTATTCCCCAGTTGGACATCTTTCCCCAAAGTGAACGCACCTTTGCCATCGCCGATGAGCAGAGTTGCGGTGCCGTTACTCTGACATGAACTGTCCTTGCCGCACGCATTCGCGACTGCGAGATCGAGATTGCCGTCTCCATTCACATCGCCAGCGACAATCGACGTCGGCGAATAGCCGACCGCGTAAGTTGCGGCCGCCTGGAAGCTGCCGTCTCCGTTTCCAAGCAGAACGTTTACTTCGCCGGGTTGAGCGCACGTGCTCAAACCACAGTCACCTGCGATTGCCAGGTCGGGCTTGCCATCCTTGTTGAAATCGCCTACTGCGACAGATATCGGACTATTGCCGGCGGGATAGGTCAGTGCCGATCTGGAATGTCCCATCGCCGTTACCAAGCAACACACTGACGCTCTTGTCGCCTCGATTGACCGCGATCAGATCAAGTTTCTTGTCGCCATTCACGTCGGCCAAGGTCACGGACAAGGGTCCTGCACCCAACGGATAGCTAGCGGCGAATTTGTACGTGCCGTCTCCAACGGCGAGTAACACGCTGACCGTTCCGTTGCTGGAGCATGTAGCGTCAGTTCCGCAGAAATTAGTGACTACCAGATCCGGTTTGCCGTCACCATCCAAGTCACCGGCTGCCACCGATTTGCGGTCCAAGTCCACGTTGTAAGCGCGCGCAGCCTGGAAGGTGCCATCGCCATTGCCCAAGGGAACGCTGACGGTGCGATCAGAAAAGTTAACAATAGCCAGATCGGCGTGACCGTCGCCATTGAAGTCGCCTGCTGCAAGGAACCGAGGAGAATTGCCAGCGGTAAAATCCAACGAGGGCTTGAAAGTGCCGTCGCCGTTTCCTAGGAGCACACTGAAGGTATTCCCGGATTGATTGGCTGTCACCAGGTCCGGAATGTTGTCGTTATTGACATCGGTAGCAATTACGAACGCAGGATTGCTTCCGACCGCGTAGGGAGAGCCGTTCTGGAATGTGCCATCGCCCCGGCCTAGCAAGACCGTCAGCAGTTTTGTGCCAGCCTGGGTAACGGCCAGATCCGATTTCCCGTCACCGTTGAAGTCTCCCGAGACGACAGAAGAAAGAGCACCAGAGTTAACACGTAAGGACGAAATCGCCCGGAAGCGTGCCGTCACCCCGGCTCAGCATGATACTGACTGTCCCGTCAGCATTCGCGGAGGCCAAATCAAGAATTCCATCGCCGTCGAAGTCCGCCACGGCCAGCGATTTAGGAGCGCGTCCGATGTTGTAGGGTATCGCCTTGGAAAAGTTCCCCGTGCCATCATTCAGCAGCACCGCGACCGTATTGCTGGCCGTACCAGCTACTGCCAGATCCGGTTTTCCGTCACCATTGAAGTCCCCGACGACGATATAAACCGGGTCAGGAACGGTTTTGTAGGTCGTCGCGTTTTGTAGAGTGCCATCACCGTTGCCGAGTAATACGCTGAGCGTTCCGTCCGCTTCGTTGCAGACCACGACGTCAAGCTTTCCATCTCCGTTGACATCTGCCATCAGCACAAATGCAGGCTGCTTGCCGACTGGGTAGTCAACCGGGGATGCAAACCCACCGTCTCCCTGCCCCAAAAGCACAGAAATTTTGCCGGCATCGAAATTCGCGATCACCAGATCAAGTTTGCCGTCTCCGTTGAGATCTCCCGTTGCCACGCTGCTGGGAGCCCCTGACAGAGCCACAGCCGGGGCCACGAGGAATGTCGTTGGCGCATTTGGCTGAGGAGCCGCGGGCGTTTGCGGAATTGAGCTGGTGGGAACCGGAGTTTGCAAGGATTGACTGGGGATAGACTGGGCCTGAGCGGTTGGCGAAAGTCCAACATTACAAAACGTGAGGACAACAATCGACCACACCAAAGTACGGATCGAGAGGAAACGGCAGTGGCGCGCCATCTTTACCTCCACAGTCAGCTGGGGACCGAACACCCGGAGGCCCGAGTGTCTCTAAATTGTCATTAACTACTTATGGCCCGCAACCGTAGCACCGTACTTTAGTGGCGTCAAGAGAAAAATGGAAAGGGGTGCCTGTTGGAATGCGAACGTAGCTCTTAGGTGGCGATGGTTGGGCGAAAGAAACCGCGATTCCCAAATTGGGAATGCTTCCTAATCGTGCTTGGATGAACATAGAGTCATGCACACCCAAACTGAGGGAGCGTCTACCTGTTTGTTGACTTGGTCGTGAAAAGGCGGTGGTTCGGTTCGCCACCCCGCCCTCAGTTACTGTTACAAGAAGCGAGCAGGTCGATCTAACTACATTCCCCTTCGGCTATCCACGTACCATTTTCCGCTAATTTTCTTAAAATGAAAGGTTATGCGATTCGGTTTCAAGCTGTCCCGTTTCGCACCGACGACATAACTGACGGTCTCTTCACAGCTCCACTCGGCGTCATCCCCCGCAATACTTGGCGAGCCCCCGCAATCATCAGTCAATCGTAAGCTCTTTAATCCCTTAAAGGCATCGTTTATGCGACTGAACTGAGGCTTCGTTAACGAAGGCCAGACAGATTTCAACTCATCAAGAACCATGCCCTCGTAGGCCAATTTGAATCTGACATGAACCAGGTCCTTGATGGCGTCAACGTCAGACGAGGCCCCGCCGACCGGGCCTCCTGCGGCCGCTTCTTTCGTGGTTTCCTCCTTCGGCTTCGGTGGCACGTTAACAGTAACGTAGACCGTGGCCCTTTCAGTTCCACCGCTCCCTCTAACCGTAAGCGTGTACGTCGTATTTTCCTTTGGCCTAACCTCTTGATCTCCGTTCAACGCTACTGGCCCTATCCCTGGTTCGATCGAAACATCCGTGCCATTCTGGGTAGTCCAATTCAGCTTGGTTGAGTGCCCCTGATCAATCGTTTCCTGGCTCGCGGTGAACCTTGTGATTGCGGGTCGAGGCGGCGGCTTGACCACCACAGGCGGAGGTAAA
>CAWHWY010000004.1:0-70240 GCA_963833155.1 uncultured Acidobacteriaceae bacterium | reverse complement strand
TAAGGGCGGGGTTCGAAGTTCTCATCAATTGCGCCATGTATTCTCCTTGCTTCACAGCTTACCTTTTAGACGCACCATGTGCCAGATGGGTGCGGAAGCGCCATTCGCTATTCGCGACAGCGGAGTCAAGTTCGAGCAGCGGCAGCGTCCCGTCGTTTCTCGTCTCTTAGGTATGTCTGAACCCGCGCGAGAATTTCAGTTTCCGGCAACAAACCGGTCTTAAAGCACCACGTGAAGCCCTCTTCGATGAGCTTACTTCCCTGTCTTGCGGTAAGCTCCTTCTGGATTACCTTTGAGCGAGCGGTGTGGTAAAAGGAATAAATCGGTCTAATACCCGATTTCCACTTTATCTGATAGCAAGCCTCTCGATGATTAGTGTAGTAGTACTGGAAAGTATCGGTCATATCGGCCTCAAACGAGGCCTTCAGCATTTCCTCACTCTTGCCTTCGGTTCCCGTACAAAAAAATTCATATATATTTGCGAGTTCTGACAGAATGCCCCGCTCGGCCCGCCTCGACGCATAATGCCTCTGAATCCAGAACTTCATCGGTTCGAGCATAATGCCACTCGCAGTTCCCGCGATCATTCCGGCTAGTGCCGACAGGAGAATTTTCACCCATTCAGCAAATCCCGATGTGGTAGTGCATGGCGTTTCGAGGAACATGGGCGAAATTCTGAGCCAGATGCAGCAGGGAGTCAAATTGCAGCCACCTGCTGGTAAACCAACCCTGGCTTCTCGTTCTCATGCCGGGTTTGGAGAATCGCACCGGATGCCAAATCGAATAGCTACCGCTAGAACAACGTTTCCTGCCCGCTTGGTTTGGGCCGCTTCACGCCGAAGTGTTCATACGCCAGATGCGTGGCAACTCTTCCGCGCGGAGTGCGGTCGAGAAAGCCGATCTGGATGAGGAACGGTTCGTAGATCTCCTCGATGGCGTCCGGCTCCTCGGCCAGCGACGCAGCCAGAGTGTTCACGCCCACCGGCCCGCCCTGGTACTTCTCGATGATGGTCAGCAGCAGCTTGCGGTCAATTTCGTCGAAGCCGTGGCGATCGACCTCCAGCATCTCCAGCGCCGCTTGCGCCGTGGGCTTGTCGATCCTGCCGGCGCCGCGCACCTGGGCATAGTCGCGCACGCGCCGCAGCAGGCGATTGGCGATGCGCGGTGTACCGCGGCAACGGGTGGCAATCTCCATCGCGCCCGCGTCGTCAATTTCCACGCTGAGAATCTCGGCCGAGCGTCGCAGGATGATCTCCAAGTCCTCGTGGGTGTAGAAGTCCAGGCGCAGCACGATGCCGAAGCGCGAGCGCAGCGGCGCCGTGAGCAGCCCCGCCCGCGTGGTGGCCCCGATGAAGGTGAACGGCCTCACCTCGATGGTGTGAGTGCGCGCCGATGGCCCCTGCCCGATGATGATGTCAAGCTTGTAATCTTCCAGCGCAGAGTACAGCAGCTCCTCCAGCGCCGGCTGGAGGCGGTGCACTTCGTCGATGAACAGCACTTGCCGCTCACGCAGGTTGGTGAGGATGGCCGTCAGGTCGCCTTTGATTTGCAGCGTCGGCCCCGAGGTTTGCTGGAAGGCGACGCCCAGCTCGTTGGCGATGATGTTGGCCAGAGTCGTCTTGCCCAGCCCCGGCGGCCCATAGAGCAGCACGTGATCAAGCGCCTCGCCGCGCGACTTGGCGGCCTGGATGGCGACCTCGAGGTTCTCTTTGACCTTCTTCTGCCCGATAAACTCGCGCAGCCGCTGTGGGCGCAGCTTCAGCTCGAAGGACGAGTCGTCATCCACCGGCACGGCTGAGACGATGCGGTCGGGATGCTCTTTGTCTTTGTTCGGGGGCAAAACCACGATGGGGCGATAGTAAAGCGAAGACGGAGAATCCGCAAACGCTACAGCGCACGGGTGAGAAGTAAGCGGTCAGGGAATCGGGTACCTTTGATTGAGCTTAGAAAGAGCTTCTCTAAATCTCTTAGCGTCGCGGATTACTTGTTCGGCCTGTTCATCCACTCGCGGGAATGCGTCGTGAGAATCCGCTCGCACTCTAAGCTCATGAAGTCTGCTGCCCTCAACGCCGAGCTTCCTGGACTCATCTCCCTCAGGTCGAGCGGCTTTCTTATAACTGTTCCAGCACTGCAAATGTCTACTGTGACCCTGAAACTGCACTCCGTTTCGTTCAGCACGCCGCTTAGATAGGTGAAACACAAAGTAATAAGCGCGGCTGATTGCTGATCGGTTTTCGGCTTCGTATTCAGGGCCTCGCCGCAGTGTCTTCTCTGCAAATGACAGGTATTTCTCCCAATTGAAGTTCATTCAGACAAGCTCAAAGTTGAAGTTCACAAGTCGGTTCGCGCGGGCACAGTTAACAATCCACCACCCATTGTCGAAACGTTCTAGGGCTTGCCGCGCCGATTCGATCGATTCTCGCCAGAACACGATACCAAATATCACTGCTGTCCGGTTAAAAGTCGAACAGAATCAGTTGGTTGGCGTTTTCGGTGAAATTGGCGTCCTCTTCGATGCCCTGAAGGGCGCATAAAATGGGCGTTTTCTCGAAAAGCGTGAGGCTGAGAATCTGTAGAATCTGGTACAGGCTGGCTTCCAGTCCCAACCGCTTGCGCACGATCGCCACCAGCACATACACCGACACCGCAATCCAGATTTGGGTCTTCACCGCGTTCTCGCTGGTGCCGTAGAAAGCCTTGATCCGCAGGTGCTGTTTGATCCATTTGAAGAACAGTTCCACCTGCCAGCGCTGCTTGTAGATTTGGGCGATGGTCAGCGCCGGAAGCGTGAAGTTGTTGGTCAGGAACTTCAGCCGCTTGTCGGTTTCAGCATCGCAGTAGCTCACCTTCCGTAGCGCATCTGGGTACACCGAGGCCGACTCGAAGGAAGACAGAATCACGGTCTGGTCCGAGCAGACGCCCGTGCTCTTGTCCACGGGATGCGAGTAGCGCCGCTGCAGCAACACGTTCGACTTGGTGCGCACCACGAAGAAGGCCGAGCTGAGCGTCAGCAGGAACAACCGCTCGAAATCGACGTAGCCGCGATCCATGACGTAGAAGGCTCCGGCTTCCGGCATGATCTCGTCCAGCATATTGACGTCATGCACCTTGCCATCGGTAACGCGAATAAACGTGGGAATATTGCCGCGCAGATCCAGCAGAGTGTGCATCTTGACGGCGGCCTTGCGTCGCCGAAACCGGGCCCACGGAAACAGCGCCAGACACAGATCGATGGTGGTCGAATCCAGGGCATACAGGCTCTGCTCCAGATCGACGCCCATGGGCTCTCGGACATACAGTCCGCGTGCGGTGGCAATCAGCCTCTGCGCGAAGTCGGCGAAGATGCGCCAGTCCCGCGATTCGTTCGCATCCGCCAGCGTCGAGCGCGCCACCTTGCCACGGAATCCCAGGTGATACAGCTTGCCCTGCAACGAACCCAAACAAGCTTCGATGTCGCGCAGACTTTCGCGATAGGTCAACTGGGCGAAGGCCATCGCCAGATACTGGTCCCAGCAGGTGAAGCCTCGCAGCCGGAGGTCGCCCTGATAACGCTCGACGCAACGACGGAACTCCCGGTCGGGAAGAAAGCTGATTAACTGCGAGAAGACGGTGCGGCCCTGGTTCATGAGCCATTGTCAGCTCTCCTCGCATTCAAATCGCGGCAAGCCAGAAATGGCTTCAACTTATTGCGCAGCTATTACTTGCAGCCAGCACCCTGTAACTTAACCGGACAGCAGTGACCAAATATCATTGCATCGCCTGAATCATCCTGCACGAGACGTATTGACTTGATGACGTCGAGGCCAAAAGCGGCATCAATTTGACTCGCCGCTTCCATCAGGAGGGCAATCGCTGCGCTTTGCTGGAAGAGAAATGCGGCCACTTCTTCGCGCCTCTCTACGACGTAAAGCTTTTCCAGTGCGGCCAATAGATCTGGCCGAACAGCAGATTGTTGCTGCTGAAGTGTTGTCAAGAGGGGTTGATTGACCCACCCCAACTCGCGAGGAGGAAAAAATTGTGTGTCAGTTGTCCCAAACAATCCCGCTGGACGGAATGTTTCAGGGCGGGGTTGTTCCGGCACAGTCGCAATAGCAGCGCTCACAACGCACCTTCAAGATCCAACAAATTCCAAAGCCTTTCTTCGTCAGATCGGATAAGCTTCGCGATGTCTCCTAGCGCCGTGCGCTCTTCAAACATTCGTCGCATGCTGACGAACAGCGCATTGGCATACACCAACGAATTATCTATAACGAGAGTGCTGCCACCTCGGTTCAGAATGATTCCCTGTCCCTTGAGATCGCCTTCCATTAGGTCACGAGCAGTCGGCGTGAGAAGGCGGTCAGTCAATTGGATGCGAGGAGTGGTCTTAGATTGAATATGCATCAAAAGAAGCGTTTGCTGACTTCCGATCTGTGCATTCGCAACTCGCGAACTCGCTTCGAGGACAGCGGAACAAAGTCCCAATATACTGTCTGCATTTGACCAGTCCGGCTGCTCAACATTTACTGAGAACCTGCTCCACCAAACAGACACTCGCATGCGCAGCGGACTACCCGAAATAGGCTGCTGGAATGTAATCACGTGCTCCCCAAGCCGCACGGCTGCCATTTTCACTTCCGTTTCGTCAACCCGGAAATTCCATGGCTGCAGCGCTTCCAAGAAGCCACCCACGAATTCGCCGGCCTTACCCCAAGCGCTTATTATCGGTCGTGTGAAGTTCGCCGTGTACTCAAAAGCGGAATAGGGGATATCGACTTCCGTCTTCTCAGGCATTAATGGCGACTCTACTTTTTTATAACGTTGTAGGCAATGCATATCATACTGGACTGGGCTTGTAGTTGCAGCGCCTAATTCTAATTTCGGTGAACTTTTGCTCATGAAGAACCTTGGCATCCTTCTCTCCGGGCGCGGGTCGAATTTTGAGGCCATCGCCGACAACGTTGCCTCGGGCAGGCTCGACGCGACGATCGCGGTCGTCATCTCGAATCGGCCTGACGCGCCGGGGATCGAATCGGCGCGACGGCGCGGACTGAGCGCGCTGGTGATTCCTTCGAAGGGCAAACCGCGCGAGGAACACGACCGCGAAGTCGTCGCAGCGTTGCGCGAGCACAAAGTTGATCTGGTCTGCCTTGCCGGATACATGCGCCTGCTGTCACCGTGGTTCGTGCAGCAGTTTCCCAACCGCATCCTCAACATTCATCCGGCGCTGCTGCCGGCGTTCCCCGGACTGGAAGCACAAAAGCAGGCCTTCGACTACGGCGTGAAGGTCTCCGGATGCACGGTGCACTTTGTGGATGCCGACCTCGATCACGGCGCCATCATCCTGCAAAAGACGGTGCCTGTGCTCGACCGCGACGACGAACACACGCTCGCCGCCCGCATTCTGCAGCAGGAACACATTGCCTATACCGAAGCAATCCGGATTGTGCTGGAAGGGAAGTATCACATCGAGGGACGAAGAGTCGTGATGGGATAAATGATGGGAACGAATCTATATGACCATGTTAAAATGACCATGGTCATCTGGAGGTGACCATGCATGCCCAAGGCTGCAATTAGAAGAAAGACTCCCGCCAGAGTGGTTGATGACGGCAAAGAGAGAAAGATGGCCGCCGGTGAGTTCAAGGCCAAATGCCTGGGGGTGATGAGCGAGGTTGCAAGCACTGGCAAACCGGTACTCGTCACCAAGCGCGGTGAACCTTTGGTTGAGGTGATCCCGCCCCGCAACAAGAAGAACAAACGGGGCGACGACTTCATCGGCCGGTTGGAGGGCGTCATCGAAATCATCGGCGATCCAGATGATCTGATCAAGCCTGTGTTCCCGCTTGAAGACTACGACATGCTGAAATGATCCTCCTGGACACTCACGTGCTGGTGTGGTCGCAGCTTCGGAGCAGTAAACTATCGCGTGCCGCTACATCGTCCATCAGGAGAGCGCGGGCATCCGACGGGCTGGCGATCTCCGCCATCACTCTCGTGGAACTGGCGGGCCTCATCCGCCGGGGCAGAGTAGGATTACGCGGCAGTTTCGACACAACGATCCAGGAGTTGATCGTCAACGTCACCATCAAACCCATCACTCTGGATATCGCAGTGTTGACGGCGCACTTCCCGCCTGACTTTCCTTCTGACCCCATGGACCGCATTATTGCTGCAACAGCGCGCGCCGAAAGTTTGCCTTTGGTCACGGCCGATGAGCGAATCCTAGGTTGTCCCTTGCTTAAGACGATCTGGTGATGGGCAGCGGTGGCTCGAACATCACTACATCTCGTAGTGCAGCAGCGAAAAGACGTCGTAGTCCTTGAGCTTGTCGCGGCCTTTGAGCGCGTCCAACTCCACCACGAATCCCAGACCGCGGATATCAGCGCCGAGCGACTTCGCCATGTCGGCGGTGGCTTTCGCGGTGCCGCCGGTGGCCAGCAGGTCGTCGCAGATCACGATGCGCTGACCCGGCGTGATCGAGTCCTTGTGGACCTCCAGCGTGTCGTAGCCGTACTCCAGTTCATACTTCCACTGCAGTACTTCAGCCGGCAGTTTCTTCGGCTTGCGCACGGGGACGAAGCCGGCGTTCAAACGATAGGCGAGCGCCGGTCCAAAGATGAACCCGCGTGCCTCGATGCCCAGTACCAGGTCAATGTCCTTGTCAATGTAATGCTCCGTGAGGGCATCGATGAGGCGTGCAAAGCCGAGCTTGTCTTTCAGCAGAGTCGTGATGTCGTAGAAGAGAATGCCGGCCTTGGGAAAGTCGGGAACTTCGCGGATGAGCTTCTTGAGGTCGTCACAGTTGTGCTGCGGCGGCATGGTTTACCACGCTCCTTCGATGCGAAACGATTGTGTTTCCAACAATGGCGCCCCAGACTCGCTGATGTGGTCGACGCGCGCGGCCCGTGGGCCCTCTTGCAGCTTGCGGCGCAACGAACTGTGTTGTTCCCGGGCGCCGGTTGCCATGACCTCGACGTCGCCGTTTTCGCAGTTGCGCACCCATCCCGTGATGCCAAGCAGCCCGGCTTCGCGCTCCACGAACCAGCGGAAGCCGACGCCTTGCACGCGCCCGGAGATGACGTAGCGGCGGGTTTGGAGATCAGACATGGACAATCAACAGGACAGCAACTTACACGGAGTTCTCCTCGCTCAAGGAGAAACGACCTCAGCCATCCTGAGGCGTAAGGCCGTTCTTTGCAGCGCGGCGTCAAAGCTGGCGAACTTGTGGTTGGGACCTGCGGAAGCAATGTGGAGGCCGTCGGCGAAATCCATCCCCTGCTCGTACCAGTCCATAGCTTGCTCGACTACCGCCTCATCCTCAAGTTCGACGTTGTCCACGCTGACCATCGAACGAAGCGCGGATAGAACCTCGCCCCGCGTGAACTTATAGGTGCTCCGAAGCACCCACTCAACCTCTAATAGGACTGTCTTGGCCAGGAAGACCCGCTCCTGCTCTTCCAGGAAAGCGACGGCGCGCGCCGCCTGCGCCTTATCATCGCGGGTGATGACCCGAACCAGAATATTCGTATCCACGGCGGTCATCTGTGCTTGCGCGCCTCAACAGCGACTCCCGCATCCATCTCCCTTATGCTTTTGCGCCGCCCGGAATAAGGAAGACAGCCGAGCACGCTGTTCCAGGTAAGAGACTTGGAGCCTACCTTGGGCATCAGCAGTATGCCGCCGTCGTACTCCCGCACGACGAATTCGGTACCCGCTCTCCAGCGGTGGGCCGATCGCAGTGACTTCGGAAGTACGACTTGTCCTTTGGTGGATAGCCTTGTCGTGTTGCTCATGGTAAGACGCTCAGTAAGATTGTGGCAGCATTTCGTACGACATGCAAGCTGGGCGGGTTTTGGCGGGTTTGCGGCCTCGGTCCCCCTACTACGCCCGCGAAAGGTACGCGCCTTCGGAGGTATCCACGCGGATCTTCTCGCCTTCGTTGATAAACGGCGGCACATACACCACAAGTCCGGTTTCGGTCTTGGCCGGCTTGGTGACGCTGCTGGCGGTGGCCGATTTCAATCCCGGCTCGGTTTCGACAACGGTAAGTTCCACCGTCTGGGGCAACTCCACACCCACCGCCTTGCCGTCGAAGAATTCCACTTTAATCTGCAGGTTCGCGATCAGGTAGTCCACCGCATCGCCCAGAATGTCCTTGTTGAGATTGAGCTGTTCGTAGTTCTCCGTGTTCATGAAGTAATAGTCATCGCCGTCGGCGTAGAGAAACTCCATCTGGACCTCGTCGACCGTTATCTTCTCGATGGCGTCGCTGGAGCGGAAGCGGTGCTCGAACATGGCTCCGGTGCGCAGATTGCGCAGCTTGGCTTGGATGAAGGCACGCAGGTTGCCCGGGGTGCGGTGCTCAACACTGAAGACAGAATGCAAGTCATTGTTGTGCTTGATGACCATACCGGGGCGTAATTGTGTGGCTGGAATCGCCATTCCTATAACTCCTAATTTCTTGGGAGAGCCGCTGCGCGAGAACATCCTCTCGGAACTTCGTAAGCGTGCGGCTCGAAGGATGAACACTTGATTTTACACGCCCGCTAATACGCTTGGGAAATGGGCGATTTTCCCGCGACGAGGCAACGACTGCCCGACCGCGGCTTTCTAACTGTAAGAACGGGCGGCGAAACGCGTCGCACAGTCAAAGGGGCCGGCAATACTTAGGCAGCGGAATCCTGCCGCTGTACCCGTTATCGCGGTACTATTTGATTAGGAAGGATGGATCTCCATGAGTGATGAAGCAAGTGATTTTGCGAGTTCTGGAGAATATCGCCAGTCAGGACGTGGACTGGCCATGCTGATCATCGGACTGGCAGCCGGCGCCCTGATCGCGTTATTGCTCGCCCCCCAGACCGGCAAGCAGATGCGCAAGAGCCTTCGCCGCAAGTACGAAGATGCGCGCGACGCAATGGATGACCTGGGCGATCAGGCCAGCGATTGGATTGACAAGAGCTCAGAGTGGGCTGACAAGGCGAGGAGCAAGGTCGCCCCACTGGCCAAGCCGTTCCAGCGGTAAACTGTGTCAGCTAAAAGAAAAGCGCGAATGGTGAGGTCTTTAATTAGGCGACTCTGCATTCGGTTGTGAACTTTGCGCGACATGCGATCGTCGTCAACGCGGGGATTGGTGCGGTCCCGAGGAGTAAACGTCCGCACCTTTTCTGGGCCCTTCATCAGCGACAACCCCGCAACAGCTGCCTGTAACCATCGCTTAAGGCAGTTGATATAGAATTCGTGCCGGAACCATGAGAGCCAAGCTGCGCTTCGCATTTCGGCGCGTGTGATCTTGAACCTCCATCTCAAACTCGCCCTCTGTACCGTCCTGGTCCTCGTCTGTTGTGTTCTTCAGGCAGAGAAAATCGCCGATATCCGCCCACAAGGCTATGTAACCGATCTGGCACAGGTGATTGACCCGGTCACGAAGTCCAAGATTGAGGCATTCTGCACCGAGGTTCAACAGAAGACTGGCGCCCAGATCGCGGTTGTCACGGTGCGTTCTCTGGACGGCCGAAGCAGGGAGGACTACGCGGCCGATCTCTACAAGCACCTCGGCGTTGGCTCGAAAACAGAAAACAATGGCGTACTGTTGTTGCTGGCTCCGGCGGAGCGTCAATACAAAATCGAGGTGGGATACGGTCTGGAACCTGTCATCAATGACGCGCGCGCCGGCGATGTTGGCCGCGCCATGGTGCCCAGCCTCAAGACCGGCAACTATAGTGCCGCTGTGATGTCAGGTGTCACCCTTCTTGCACAATTGATTGCAGC
Organism: uncultured Acidobacteriaceae bacterium; assembly: GCA_963833155.1. Classification (GTDB taxonomy): domain Bacteria; phylum Acidobacteriota; class Terriglobia; order Terriglobales; family Acidobacteriaceae; genus Bog-257. Next base: position 60,490 of record CAWHWY010000004.1, on the reverse strand, counting down.
CGACAAAGGTGTGCAGCTTACGGGCGTGCCGAGTCTGCCCGCCAGGCGTCAACCGACCGCGGGAAACGGTATTCCCTGGTGGCTGCTGGTGCTGGCCTTCTTCGGGATTCCCTGGCTGATTCGTACGATCAGTCGCAGGGGCGGTGGAGGTCGCTCAGGTTTTGGGGGGCGCGGTGGCGGAATTCCTCCCGTGATTTTCATGCCGCCGATGGGCGGCGGCTGGGGCCGTGGTGGCGGTTTCGGAGGCAGCTCTGGAGGCTTCGGCGGTGGCGGGGGATTCGGAGGATTTGGCGGCGGCATGAGCGGCGGCGGTGGCGCAGGAGGAAGCTGGTGAGCGGTAAGGGGAGAGAGTTGCGATGAAGAAACCCGAAAGCAAACTTCAGGACCTCGTCAGCCGGCTGCAGGCAGCTTGCGGAGACAATCTGGTTTCTGTGGTTCTGTACGGCTCGGCGGCGCGAGAAGAGTTTCACGAGCAGTACTCCGACGTAAACGTGCTGGTGATATTCCGCGATCTGGACGCTGGCCCGCTGGCGGCTATCTCGCCGGTAGTCCGCTGGTGGACCCACGAAGAGAAATTCACGCCTCCGCTGATGATGACGGAAGTTGAGTTGCGCGAGTCGGCCGATGTGTTCGCCATCGAGTTGCTCGACATCCAGCATATGCACAAAACATTGTTTGGTCAGGACGTCGTCAGCGCCATTCAGGTTCCTATGAACCTGCACCGGGTTGAGGTGGAACACGAACTGCGGACCATTCTGTTGCGCCTGCGGCAGCACCTGCTGCTGAGTCCTGGCGACCCGGGCGAGCTACGGCTTGTGCTGGCAAAGTCAATTGCCAGCGTAACTACCCTGCTGCGTCATGCGCTGATTGCGGTTGGAGAAAATCCCCCTCACGAAAGAGCACAGGTGCTGGAACAAGCTGGAGTAATCTTCGGCTTCGATGTCCCGCCGATGCAGACCATTCTTGCGCTGCGCAGCGATCACGACCATCCCGTGAACATTGCCGAAGCGTATAACGCCTACATGAGTGCCATTGGCCGGGTTGCCCACGAGCTCGACGCGCGGGTACCCAAGCGCCACTGGCAGAAGATGTCCCCCACGGGATAAATTATGGATAGCTGACAGTCATGAATGAGGTTAGGAACTGCACTTCTTTCGTCCTGTGAGAAATCTATGGGCTTCTTCGACGCACTATCACAGGGTTCCTTCAAGAGGACAGAAGACGGGGGCACCGCCTTCTACCCTTGGCGCACCTTGGGTGCGGGATATGTCCTGAGGGACGAAGAGCAGTATTGCGAGATCCGAAGGTTCCTCCGAGGATACAATCTCTCCCTGCTCGTGATCATCCTCATTGGAATCCTCTTGGGATGGCCCAAGGCCTTCTTGCCGTTTCTTGTCTTGATCGGCGTCTACATCTTCGTTGTGCGAAGGCAACTGCGCGGGCTGGCTAAGACACGTGAACGGCTTACTCTGACCGAAAGCTATCGCCAGCAGGCGAAGGCCCATAACCGCGCCTTGCTCTGGGTTTTCGAAGTCGTGTCGTTGCTGTTCACCGCCGCCGGTGTTCTAATCTTAGCCACCAGTCCAACTAATTGGTTCGCCGGCATCGCCTCGGTCGCGTTCTTCGGGCTCTGTGCCGTCGTCTTCGGGTTTATGATCCATGCAAAACGCAAAGACAGAAGTGACCACAAGGTGGATCGATAGCTGCAGTCCATCCCCGACTGCTAGCCTTTGCATCCAGCAAGCTTAACGTGAAAGTGAGACGCAAATGAAAATTGGGTTGATCATAATCATTATTCTGCTGGTGCTGGGATTCTGGGCAGGCAGTACGTTCATCGGCCATCGCAACGAGATGGTGCGCAAGAAAGAGGCCATGAATGCTGCGTGGTCTCAGGTGGACGTGGTCTTGCAACGCCGCGCCGACCTCATTCCCAATCTGGTGGAGACGGTGAAGGGCTATGCCAGCCAGGAAGTCAAGGTGTTTGGCGACATCGCGGCGGCGCGAGCTGCGCTGATCGGAGCCAAGAGTCCGGAGGAAAAGATCGCCGCCAACGGGCAGTTGGACGGAGCCTTGGGCCGGTTGCTGGTTATCGTGGAGAACTACCCGCAGCTTAAATCCAACGAAAACTTCATGCGTCTGCAGGACGAACTGGCCGGCACCGAGAACCGCATTGCGATCGAGCGTCGCCGCTATAACGAGACGCTGCAAGATTACAACACCTATATCGGATTGTTCCCCAACAACATTGTGGCGAGCTTGTCCGGATTTACTCGTAACGATGCCTACTTCAAAACTGAAGAAGGCGCGCGGCAAGTTCCCAGAGTGAACTTCGGGGGAACGACAACGCAGCAGCCGGCTCCTGCGCCGACGCGTTAATGAGCATTGCAAGCTACAGCGACGAGTCGGCGATGAACATGAGCCGGCCTTCACCTAAGAATTGTCATTACGAGCGCCCCGGTTTTGGGCGCGAGGAATCTGCTTTTGGGGCGGAAGAAGCAAAAAGCAGGTCCCTCGCTACGCTCGTGATGACAAAAAGTACAAAATGTCACTCGGGGAAGGTTAGTACAGCCGGAAGTTCACTTCGACGTTGATCATCACCGGAACCGGCTGTCCGTCTTTTTTAGCAGGCTCGAACTTCCACATCTTCACGGCCTCGATGGCCTTCTCGTCGAGGCCCATGCCGAGCGGGCGCTGCACGCGGATCTGCTGCGGACGGCCAGCGGCATCCACCACCAGCCACAACACCACGGTGCCCTGATATTTGGCTTTGCGCGCTTCTTCGGAGTACTCGGGATCAGGCGCGTACAACGCCTTGGGTGCGCTGACGCCGCCGCCAACCCGATAAGCCCCGCCACCGTATCCGCCGCCGTGTCCTGGACCAACGCCGGGGCCGGTTCCGGACCCGACGCCGCCACCACTGCCGCTGCCAATGCCTCCGCCAAATCCTGTTCCGTTAGAAGGCGGTCCAATTACCTTCGACAAAGGATCACCCAACTGACCGACCGTGGGCAGCTTAAGCTCCGGCGGAACTACAACCGTGGGGGTCACTTCCAGCTTGGGATGCTCGTTGCGGACAACAATCGCCGGTGGCACGATCTGGTCTTTCGCCAGCTTGGGCAGAGCGCCTTTGGGAGCGTTCAACTTGTCGCGATCGCCGCCGCCACCGCCGCCGCCCATGCGGTTCTTCGAGACTGGTAGCGGGATGTACGGGCTGATGTCGGTGGCCAACGAAACCACCTGCATCTTGATTTGGTCCTGGTGCGTGAACGCCCAGTGGCCGGACCATATGATCAGGCCGATGGCAAACAGGTGGACGACAAACGAATAGAGGAAGGTCTCTTTACGCTGCGGGTAAAGTCCGGGACCCTCGAACAGCGAAGGCAGAACTTGATCCTTGGCTGCAACACTTGGGACACGTGCAGCCTTAGGTTTGGACACTTTGGACACTGAGGGCGTGGACATTGCTTTCTACACCAGTATAGACCCAGCAGCGGGCAATAAGTTCCAGAAAAAATGCAAGCGCGCCCGGCATTCGTCCCAGTTGCTACGCCGTTCGTCACCGCAACTGCTTGTGCCTACAATGTTTGTTCAACTCATTCGCCGACGATTACGCGCAGCGCGTTGCGTCGCACGCCTATTTCGACGGGCGAAAGGCAAATAGGTTCGCCATCCGCAAAGATTTCGGTCGCAGGCTCCGTCCGAATCCGCACCCGCGAGGCCCGGAAATATTCTACCTCGTTCATGCCGAGGTGCCCACCGCGATAAACCACACGAAACAGCCGCAATAGCCTGAGCTTGCTGAGCGGACGCACAAAACAAAGGTCGAGAAGTCCATCGTCCATCCGCGCCTCGTGGGTTAATCGCATTCCATGGCCGTATTGCGGCCCGTTCCCTGCGGCCACCAGGAATCCCGGCTCGTCCAAGCGCGTTTGCCACTGTCCATCAATTTCGACAGACACCGTGATGCGGGGCGGTTGAAACCCTCCCAGCACTTGCAGCAGGGCCACGATGTATCCGCCGTGCGCCCGCAACCAGCGCGGCTGCCTCAGTGTCAGGCGATTTACCGCGGCATCCAGGCCTGTGCCAGCAATAGATGCATAGAATGTCGTGCGTGTTAGCTCGCGTTCGGCCTCGCTGAGGTGGCGCAACTGCGATTGCATGATGCGAGCGCCCATCGCCGGAAGATCGCGCCGTGGACCATCGGGCACAAAGTGCAGAGACTCCAGCGATTCGCCCTGCCAATCGAGGGGCTCATCGCGCTGCGGTTCGTCGAGCCGCTGAATGGTTCCAAGATCGATCGCGCAGACGTTGTCGCCGGTTGCGCAGAAGCGCCTCCAAGCTGCCAGCGACTTCTCGACGGTCTCGACGCCCAAAGTCCGTGCGAAGTCGTTGGCGCTTCCCATGGGAACGATGAGCGCCGGAATCTGCTTCAGCGCCAGTCCGCCGAGATGGCGATGGATGGTGCCGTCGCCGCCGAAAATAAGCGCGGCGTCGGGCTGGTCGTAGGGATCGAGTTCGTTGCCGGAGAAGACGTTCACGCCGGGCAACTCAAATCGCCGGACGTGCTGCTCCTTGGCCACAGGTCCGAGAAGGGCGACGGCGCGCACGGCGCTACTTTCGCACAGCGAGCAGGAAATTCAAAATCCTGTTTTACCTTCCGCGAAATGCTGACGGCCAAACGGCCAGAAGCGCCGGCCGTTGGCAGGCAGCTACGCTCGGAAGCGCAATTGCTATTGCTGCGGCGGCTTTCCCATCTGCATCATGCTGCCCATGTCCATCTTGGTATAGCCGGAAGGAATCTGAAACAGGCTGGCATCAGGCTCGCCTTCCTTGATGTTGCTCAGCTCCCAGGTTGAATCCTCGGACACGGTCTTGATGGGGAAGTGCAATTTCTGATCGACCCAGACGTTGGATACTTTTCCGTTCTTGTCGGTGATCTGCCAGTGGTCGCAGGTGCGACCGTTGACCTGTTCAACCCCGACGTTCTTGCAGGTCATGCCTTGCTCGTCGGCGCAAGGATTACTGGGATCGCGTAGGGGCTTGATGCTCGGCATCATACCCGGTCGATGACCCGCCATTTCACCCGCCTTGTGCTCCATGTACATGTGCTGTTCCGGCATAAGGACGTCGGTGATCTGGGTCTTGAAGTCGGTGATGATGATGCTGCCGCCACGCGGACCAGCCTGCATGTCCATGCGCATATGGCCGGAGCCGAAGTACATCTTGCCCGTCATGTCCCGGGCCATACCGCCGCCCCGCGTGGAGCTGAATTGCATATCTGCCGAGAAAGGCTGGGGTTGCATGGGCATTTGTGCCGCTGCGATTTGTAGGAAGAGCAGGACGGCGGCGGTTGCCATGGGAATGACTTGGAATCGCAATTTCACCTGGATCTCCTTGATCAATGAGATTATTGCACCCAAATTCGAGATTGCTGAAGTGGACTACCAGTGTACGACGAAGCGCCGCGCTTCTGCCGGGGAAATGGCTTTCCCTGATGTCTGGCGCCACCCCTGGGACAGCCTCTTTTGCAGGTCTGAAGCGAACAAGAGTGGATACCGTGTCTGCAGTTGGACTATATTCCTAGGGACGCTGTTCTGGTGACCGGGCAACTGCGTTTGAGAAGGAGACGCCCCTGATGGGCACGACAGGCATGTGGGTGCGCAAGGTGGACACCGCTCCCACCAGCGATCCGCTGGTGCTGGTGGTGGTAGAAGGCGCTGAGCGCCGCACCCTCGTGCTCGAACATTACCCCTTCACCATCGGCCGCCGGACCGACCGCGATTTGGTGATGGCCGATCCTCGCGTCTCCCGTGAACACGCCCAATTTGTGCGCGAGAGCGACGGTATCTACATCGTGGACAACAGCAGCCGTCACGGCACCTTCGTGAACGGAGAACGCGTCAACCGTCGCAAGCTGGTGCGCAACGATCGCGTCGAGTTTGGCGTGCAAGGATCGGCCTACGGTTTGTTCAGCCCGGACCGCTCGCCATCCAGCGCAGCGCAGCAATTCCTAAGCCAGTTTTCGACCTGGAAGCCGGCCAGTGGGGCCGGCTCCGACCTCGAGATGCTGAATGTCTTCCTCGAGGCCGCGCGCAAGCTGAATACCAGCGGGGTGTTGGACGATGTTCTGGATACTCTGCTGGAAGCCGCTCTGCGCTTGACCCACGCCGAACGAGGCTTTGTCTTCCTACGCCAGCCTGACGGGGAACTCTACCTGGCTGCCGGCCGCAACAAGCAGGGTGAGCGGATTGCGGATGACAGCACCATTTCGCGTTCGGTGTTGCGCGACGCAGCCCGGAGCGCATCCGAGTTCCTGGTTACCGACACGGACGATACCGGCAAGCTGGCCGGCCGCGAGAGTGTGGTTGCGCACAATCTGCACAGCGTGATTTGCATTCCTCTGCGCAAGACCGTCATTCAAGACAAAGCACGAGAAGAAACCAAAGATGACGAAACGAACGTTCAGGGGGTCTTGTATCTCGACGCCCATTTCTTGTCGGGCAAGCTTTCCTCGGTGAGCCACGACATTCTGCGCACCGTTGCCAACGGCGCGGCTGCGCTGGTCGAAAACGCCTCTCTGGTGCAGGCCGAGGACGCGGCCAAGCGCTACCGCCAGGAGTTGGCGATCGCCGCCGACATCCAGCAGCGGCTGATGACGGTGACCGTGCCCGACGTGCCCTACGCCAAGGTGAACGCTGTCAGTTACGCCTGCAAGGATATCGGTGGAGATTTCTTCGACTTGGTGTATACCCCTGGCGGCCTCTCGCTTATCGTCGCCGATGTTTCTGGCAAGGGAGTGTCGGCGGCAGTGGTGGCTTCCATCCTCCAGGGGATGTTGTATTCGCAGTTGGCCCGCGATTCGGCCCTGCCGGAGATGATCGCAGCGGTGAACCGTTTCCTGTGTGACAAGGTGGGAGGCCAAAAATACGCCACGTTGGTCGTCGCCCGTCTGCTGGAAACCGGGGAACTGGAGTTGATGAACTGCGGACACGTGCCTCCGGTATTGGTTTCCGGTGATTCCATCACCCGGCTGGAAGACGGGAATCTCCCCGTGGGCTTGGTGCCTGGTGTTGAGTTCCATGCTTCGCGCCTACAGTTGAAGCCGGGAGACCGGCTGCTGCTGGTGACCGACGGAGTCACCGAAGCCGAAGACGCCCACGGCGAGTTCTTCGGCAGTGATCGTTTGGAAGACTGCTGTCGTGACGGTTTTGCGGCCATCGAACAAGCGGTTACCGAATTCCGCGGGGCAACGCCGCTGACCGATGATTGCACCATCACCGAAATGATTTATCGCGGCTCGTCGGAAAACGCAGGCTGATACCCACCCTTCTAAGCCTCTTCTAATCCAGCTGGCCCTGCTTTTGCACGGCATGTTGCTGAAGGTTCCGCGCCTTTGCCGGCGTAAGTGTCCCCTCACGCCTGCGATTCGCGCTCGAGAGAATCCATGCCCCCAGCAACCGATGGAATGGAAGAGATCGTTAAGGAGTTCCTGGCCGAAAGCGCCGAGGGACTTGATCGGCTGGAGCGCGACTTGGTGGAAATGGAGCACGATCCGGCTTCGCCCCGGCGGCTGGCCGAAGTCTTCCGTGCCGTGCACACCATCAAGGGAAATAGCGGCATGTTGGGTTATTCCAAGTTGGAGTGGCTCGCTCACGCCAGCGAAAGTGTGCTCACCCAGTTGCGGGAGGGCAAGCTTGCACTGAATTCTGCCCGTACCAGCGGACTGCTCTCGATGGTCGATGCGCTGCGTCAATTGCTGGGTGTCATCGAACACACGGGAAGCGAGGGAGACGAGGATTACAGCGCTGTCGTGCGAACGCTGGAAGACCTTGCCAGCGTACCCTCTTCGCCCCGGGTAGCCGTAACCAGCGGCCTTGGGCGCGATATCGCAGCAGAAAACCGCCCCGGCGAAACCGGCGTTTCCCGCAGCAGCGTTCGGGTGGATGTCGGCCTGATCGACAGGATGATGGACCTGGCGGGCGAATTGGTGCTGGCCCGCAATCAGACGCTGCGCTTTCTCTCTTCGCAAACCGACGGCATGGTTCTTAGCGCGGCGCAGCGTTTGAAGCGGATCACCACGGAGATACAGGAAGCGGTGATCAAGGCGCGGCTGCAGCCCATGGCAAGCGTTTGCAACAAGTTTCCCCGTCTGGCCCGCGACCTTGCCTTGCCCTTCGGAAAACAGGTCATAGTTGAGATGGAAGGCTCGGAAACCGAACTGGATCGGGGAGTGGTCGAAGCCATCCGGGACCCGCTGATTCACATTCTGCGCAACTCTATCGACCATGGGATCGAAACTACCGAACGCAGGACCCGTGCTGGCAAGACGGCGGCTGGTCATCTCCTTTTCCGTGCCTTCCAACGGGAAGGGGGCGTCCATGTGGAGATTTCCGACGACGGTGCTGGCATCAACCTGGAGCGGGTACGGCAACGCGCCGTTGAGCGCGGCCTGATCACCACAGAACAAGCTGCCGGGATGGGCGAGCAACAACTGGCGAACCTGGTATTCGCTCCCGGATTCTCCACCGCCGAGCAGGTGACCAACGTCTCCGGTCGTGGAGTTGGCTTGGACGTGGTCAAAACCAGCATCGAGAAGATCGGCGGTACCGTCGATCTGCGGACGGTTACAGGACAGGGAACCACGGTGCAAATCAAGATCCCGCTTACCCTGGCCATTATTCCAGCCCTGATCATAGGTGCTGTCGGACAGAGCTTCGCCATTCCGCAAGCCAACTTGGTCGAGGTTGTGCACCTGCAAGCTGCTTCCGGCGAAAGGGCCATCGAGCAGATTTGCCGTGCCCCGGTGTACCGGCTCCGGGACCGGCTCCTGCCGCTGTGTTTTCTCGATCGCGTGTTGCATCTCGAGGCCAAATTCTCCGGCCGTTCGTACATCGCGGTGTTGCAGGTTGGCACAGGCCAGTTCGGGCTGGTGGTGGATGCTGTCGGCGATACCGAGGAGATTGTCTTGAAGCCGTTGGGCCCGAAACTCAGAACGATAGCGTGCTTTGCTGGGGCCGCCATTCTCGGCCATGGGCAGGTGGTGCTCATTCTGGACGTGGCAGGGCTCGCCCAAATGGCGGATGTCGGTGCGGACATAAGCCTGCGGCCGCAGAACCAGGACATCGAGACAACCGGCAGCGTTGACCGGGCAGCCCAAAATTGGCTGGTTTTCTTGAGCACCGCGGGGTCGCGATTTGCACTGCCCCTGTCGGCAGTGACGCGGCTGGAAGAGATTCCCGCGGTGCGCATCGAGCGCTCGGCCGGGCGGGAGGTCGTCCAGTGTCGCGGCGAGATCCTGCCCCTGCTTCGGGTCTCCCGGCTGTTCCGCGAGCCGGAACAGGACCGCGAATTGCTGCAGATAGCGGTGCTCCGCGAATCCGGCCTTACCGCAGGCCTGGTGCTGGATCAGATCGAGGACATCGTGCGAGGAGACGGTTGAGTTGCGCTGCGAGCTACGCAGAGACTTGTTGCAAGGATCGACCGTCATCCGGGAGCGGGTTGCCGATGTGCTCAATGTGAAAGAAGTGCTGGCGCGCGTGCGGGACCTTCCACCCGCGGAGCAACGGGCGGGAGCCCGTACGACATGAGCGCCGAAGACCGCTTTTGTACCTTCTACCTTGACGGCCTCTGCTTCGGCATTGCTGTCGAGAGGGTGCAAGAGGCGATTTTCTCGCCGACAGTTACGCCTGTTCCACTGGCGCCGCGTGCGGTAGCGGGGTTGACCAATCTGCGGGGCCAGATCGTGACCGTGATCGACCTGCCGCGTTGTCTCGGACTCGAGGCGCGCAGCGCCGTCACCTCGCCGGCGATGGTCGTGGTGCGAAGCGAAAACTTCCCGATGGGTTTGCTGGTGGATGAGCTTGGCGAGGTGGTAGGAGCGCCGGAGCACCTATGCGAAGCTTCGCCGGGCAATCTGCCGGCGGAATTGCGGAAACTGGTGCCGGCGGTCTGCAAGCTGCCTCGGCGCGTGCTGCATCTGCTGGACCTCGACAAGGTTCTGGTCGGCGATAGCCGGGAGGCCCAATCTGGGAAAGCTATGAAGTAGAGACCCTATTCCGCCGATGGAACTCACGGGAGTGGGTTTGCTCGCTCCGGCGGAGGCATGTCGATGCGTAAAGGTCTTGCAATCATGGCTGCAGGCGTACTGCTTTGGTTGGCGGTCGCTCCGGCGTTGACCGAGGATGCGCGCGGCGTGCACCCACGCGCGGTGGTGCACCGTGTCCATCCAATTTACCCGGAAATCGCCCGCCGTCTGAATTTGGACGGTTTGGTGACGGTCAGGGCGGAGGTCGCAGCCGATGGCCACGTTAAGTCGGTCGGCGTGGTCAACGGCAATGCCATTTTGGCCCAGGCGGCAATCCGGGCGGTGAGGGAATGGATGTTTGCGCCGGGACCCGAAGAAAGCGTGTCGGTCGGCGTCATCTTCAACCGGTGGCAATAGCGCCGGTCCCGCGCCGGCGATGCAACGGAGAGCACAGACATGAACTGGTTTCGCGATCTGTCCATCATCAGGAAATTGCTTCTCAGCTTTGCCATCATTGGCGGAATGGGCGGGGCAATTTTCGTCTGTGGTATGGCCACCATTCAGGCCGTGGCACGCAGCAATGCCGCGTTGTACGAGCACGGCGCCCGCTCGCTCGACCAGGTCACGAATCTGTCCACTGCCTACCAGCAGGTACTGGTCACTCTGCGGGATGTGGTGCGCAGCGCCAGTCCCGAGGACAGGCGGCAGCAGGTGGAATTGTGCCGTGCCTACTCCAGCCTGGTGTCGCAAAGCCTGGATTCTCTGGAGTCCAGCGTGAGCTCGCAGGCAGCCCGGCAGTTGATCCAGGAGTTTCGCAACAATCGCGTCGGTTTGGAGACCCAGATCGAGCGTTTCGAGGACCTCGCATTGTCGGGGAACCGCAAACCGGCGGAGGAACTGCTTGACCGCGGTGAACTGAAGCGCATTGCGGACGCGCAAGTGGACTTGATCAACCGTATTTCAACCGCGGTCACTGCCGACGCGAAACTCACGAATGATCATGCCAGGGCGGTGACTTCGAACAGCACCGGCCTCATGAGCGCATTCGCCATCCTCGGCGCGGTGCTGGAAATCTTGCTGTGCTCCATCATGGTGTGGACCATTGGCGGTGCGGTTGGGGAATTGCGCCGCGCCGCGGAACGGCTGGCGGTGGGCGACCCGGAGGTGCAGATTGCAGTCCACTCCCGTGACGAACTGGGCATCCTGGCAGATTCCTTCCGGCGGGTGGCGGCGATGTATGAAGATCGTGCCAGCGTCACGCAGCGCATCGCGGCGGGAGACATGGAGGCCAGCGTACAAGTTGCCTGCGAACGTGACGTGCTGGGCAAGAGCCTGCAGCTCTGTGCCAGCAACGTGAAGTCTCTGGTGCAGGACTCGACCATGCTGGCGGAAGCGGCGAGGAATGGCAAGCTCGACGTGCGCGCTGAGCCGGGCCGGTACTCGGGCGGTTTTCGCTCGGTCATCGAGGGCCTCAACCGCACATTTGAGGAGCTGCGCAAGCCGCTGAGTGTCGCCATACATGTGCTCAACAAGCTGAGCCTGGGCGAGGTTCCGTGGGCCATTCGCGAGGAATACCAGGGCGAATATCAAGCCTTGAAGGAGAGTACCAACCGGTTCATTGAGGTAGTGACGCAGTGCCAGGAAGACGTCGACGCTTTGCTTCAGGCCGGCATCGAGGGTCGTCTTGGGGTACGCGCCGACGCCAGCAAGTATGAAGGCAGCAATCGCAAGCTCTTCGAGAGGATTAACCAATTGCTGGATGCCACGTTGCTGCCCATGGCCGAGGGCATCCGTGTGCTGCGCCAGACTTGTGCCGGCAACTTGGGCGAGCGAGTGGAGATCGAGTGCCAGGGTGACCACCACAAGATGAAGAACGCCATCAACGGCGTGCATGACTGGTTGAAGGACCTGGTGGATTACGTCACCGGCATCGCCAACGGCGATATGACCGCCCGCATGGCCAAATCGTCGGAGCAGGACCAGATTCACGAATGGCTGGTATTGCTCAAGAGCAATATCGTCCAGTTGCAGAACGAATTGGGCCGGCTGATCCTGGCGGCCAAGCAGGGTGATTTGCTGACGCGAGGAGATCCGGCGCAGTTCAAGGGAGCCTATGCCGAACTGCTGAAATCGGTAAACGAAATGCTTGAGGTTTTCCGCTCAACCATGGAGCGAGTTGCTGCCATGAGCGACCCGTTGTCGCAGGCGGCAGCCGAATTGGGCCGGATCGCGCAAGAGATCAGCCTCAGCACCGGGCAGACGGCGAACCAGGCCAACCTTGTCTCGGCAGGTTCGGAACAGGTCACGCGGAACATCCAGACGGTGGCGAACGCCGCCAGCGAGATGGGCGCCAGTATCCAGGAAATCGCCAGGAACACGGCGGAGGCTTCGCAGGTCGCGACCGCCGCAGTGCGTTCCGCCGACGCCACCAACCTGACCATCACCAAGCTCGGCCAAAGCAGCGCCGAAATCGGCCAGGTGATCAAAGTGATCACCTCGATCGCGCAACAGACCAACCTGCTGGCGCTGAACGCAACCATTGAGGCTGCGCGCGCGGGAGAAGCCGGCAAGGGTTTCGCCGTGGTGGCCAACGAAGTAAAAGAGCTGGCTAAAGAGACCGCTCGAGCGGCCGAGGACATCAGCCGCAAGATTGAAGGTATCCAGTCGGAGACCAGCGGCGCGGTCACGGCCATCGCCGAGATCGGCTCGGTGATTGGCCAGATCAACGACATCCAGAACCAGGTGGCCGGCGCGGTGGAAGAGCAAAGCCTGACCACCAACGAGATTACGCAGAACCTGGCGGAAGCGGCCAAAGGCGGCGTAGCCATTAGCAAGAGCATTGCCGCCGTCGCCGAGGCCGCGCGATGCGGAGCGGCGGGCGTTGTGGAAACGCAAAAGTCGGCGGAAGCCGTCGAGCGCATGGCGGAAGAGCTGCACGAGTTGCTGGCGCGCTTCCAGTATGAAACCGAGCAAGCGGCAGTCAGCATTTAGCGCCCGGTCTGCTGGCAATCCTCATTGGCTGTCCCACGATTTTGCCAGCCGGCTCGCGCCGAGATGTATTCCCCTTTTGGGCCAGTAGGAACAGGTGAAAAGCTTTTGTCCTGGGCGGCTTCTGTGGTGTAATGGAACGGTCATAATCGTTCGATCAACGATGGTCATCCCAATTTCGTCACTGCTGAATTTTTGGTCTTCTGGCCTGAACGGGACCGCACTTGCGCCGCGCGCCTCGTGCCGCTGGCTCCGTGCCGTCGTCGTTTTTGGTGCGGTCTTGGCGCTGACAAGTGTCGCAGCTCTCGCAGTCACTCACCCGACCGCCAGGAAATCCACTAGCAAGACCGCCAGCAAGATCCATAGGACAGCCCACCGTTACAGCGCTCTTCCTCCCGGCTTCCATTGGCGCATCAGCAGATGGAACCCGATGTTTCCCGGTTCGCACGAACTGCTGGTGCAGCAGAATCAGGAACTGGACCGCGCGCAGTCGTTTCGCGTGACCAACGAGATTGATCTCATACAGCACGAGCTGTCCCAGGAACTGGTTCCCGTCAACGAGACCGAAGCGCTGAAGCTCGCCAGCAGTCTGGCCGACAACCGGCGATACTGCCGTCCCTGGACACGCGATTTTCTGGAGGATTTCAGCCAGGCCTATTACGAGCAGTTCCACTCTCCACTGCAGGTGACATCCCTGGTGCGTACCATGCAGCAGCAACACAACCTGCGGCGCCACAATCGCTTTGCAGCGCCAGAACTGGGCGACACGGCCTCGACCCACCTGGCGGGCGTAAGCTTCGACTTGTTGCGGCGCGGCCTGACGTCTGAGCAATACGCGTGGATCACCAGCTATCTGCTCCCGTTAAAAGAGGCGGGCATGGTGGATCCCATCGAAGAACGGCAACCGGTCTTGCATGTGGTGGTGTTCGATAAATATGGCGATCGCTCGGGTGGGGCCTCGAGCTGGTCGGAGGCGAACGAGCCTACGGAAATGAACAGCTTCGGCATGGGTGGCAGTCAACCCTAGCCCAGTGCCAATCTTCCCTTCGTGACCGCCCAGCCTGCGTCGAACTCTTGGGAAGGCATCTCTGCCACACTCACTTCAACGCCATCACCAGCAATTTCCGCTCGGTCATGTCTTCAATCGAATAGCGCAGTCCTTCGCGGCCCAGACCTGAATCCTTGATCCCGCCGTACGGCATCTGGTCTACGCGGAAGCTGGGCACGTCGCCCACGATGACGCCGCCGACCTCCAGTTCGTCGAACGCCATCTGAATGAGCACCGCGTCGCGTGTGAGCACGCCCGCTTGCAGCCCGTAAGGAGAATCGTTTACCTGGCGCACGGCTTCGCGAAATTCGTCGTAGGGTTCGACCGTTACCACGGGAGCAAAAATTTCCGCGCAATTCACGCGCATGTCGGGCGAGGTACCGGTGAGTACCGCCGGCTCGACGATCGAGCCTTTATGGCCGCTGCCGCCGCACAAAAGCTTCGCCCCTCCCTTGACCGCCTCTGCAATCCACTCGCTCACGCGCACCGCATCCTGTTCGCGGATGAGCGGTGGAACGTCGGTGCTCTCCTGCATCGGGTCGCCAATTTTCAGCTTGCGAACGCCCTGCAGCAGTAGGTCAGTGAACTTGTCGAACACCGGACGATGCACCAGAATGCGCTGCACTGAGATGCAGGTCTGCCCCGCGTAAGAGAACCCTCCAGCCACACAGCGGTGCGCCGCGTGCGCCAGGTCGGCGTCGCTGTGAACAATGACTCCCGCGTTGCCGCCCAGCTCCAGCGTGACCCGTTTCTTGCCAGCCTGCGACTTCAGTTGCCAGCCCACGGCCGCGCTGCCGGTGAAGGTCAGCAGCTTGACACGGTCATCCGTGACCAGCAGCGAAGCGTTTTCATTGGAGAGCGGCATCACCGCGAAAGCGCCTTCGGGCCATCCCGATTCGGCGACAATCTCGGCCAGCAGCAGCGACGAAACCGGCGTCTGCGGCGCCGGCTTCAGGATGAGCGGACAGCCGGCGGCAATCGCAGGTGCAACCTTGTGGGCCACCAGGTTCAGCGGAAAATTGAACGGCGTGATGGCGAACACCGGACCGAGCGGGAAGCGCCGCACCAGGCCCCAGCGTCCGGCGGTGGACTCCAGCGTGTCGAGTGGAATGTACTCGCCGTAGATCCGCGTGCTCTCTTCGGCGGCGATCTGGAAGGTGCTGATGGCGCGGTCCACCTCGATGCGCGCCGTCCGGATGGGCTTGCCCGCTTCCTGGCAGATGGTGCGCGCGAATTCCTCGCGCCGCGCGATGATGCCGTCAGTGATCTTGCGCAGAATGGCGGCACGCTCGTACGACGGCATCTTGCGCGTGACCGCGAACGTGCGCACAGCCGACTCGATCGCGACTTCGACGTCGTCGCGGGTCGCCTCGTAAACCACGGCGACCACGCTGCGATCATACGGCGAAGTCACCACCACGTCGCGGCCATGGGTCATCCAGTTGCCGTTGAGAAAGAACCCGAAGCTGCGCGCCGGAATCGCTGTCGTGTGGCCCATGCGTCACCTCTCCCTCATTCGATGCTGCCGGCAATCATTACGCAAGCGTGGCAGAGAATTCAACCTTCCCGTTAGCTGTTCCAGACTGGAGGGCTGGGGTGACTTGGCGCTGGAGGGGTGGTTCGAAGGCCACAGTGTATGCGACAGTCCCCGCCCAATCAACGCCAGCGCGGTTCGTCTTGGCCGTCCTACGGTGCGCACAGATGCGTGGGTCGCGGCCAAGCCTGGAATCGCCAACACACCAGCCCCGCAGGGGCGGAACGGAAGTTAGCCCGGGGCGTGACCGGGGTCCCCGACTCGCGCCGCCTTTGCGCGAGTTGGGGTAGTTCAGCCCTGGCCAGCAAAGACGTCCTTTGACTCCGCTCGGGATGACAGAGTTGATGAGTGAAGGCTGAATGCTGAGCGGCTGAGCGCTGATTGCGAACCGAGATCCTCCGCTCGGACTGAGTCCTCGGTCGGGATGACAACCTGAAGACGTGAAGTCCTCGGTCGGGATGACAGTACTGTGAGGAAACACGATAGCCCTGCCAAATATAGGCGTCCTTCGACTCGCGGTCGCAAAAGCGGCGACTGGCTCGCTCAGGATGACAGGCAGGATGACGATGACAGGGAGGATCGGAACTGGAATAGAATCGCGAGCAGCATGACCGCGCAGCGCACCATCTTTCACGTTGACATGGACGCGTTCTTCGTCTCGGTGGAGGAGCTGTTCGACCCGTCGCTGAAGGGGAAAGCGGTGGTTGTCGGCGGACGGCCCAACGAGCGCGGCGTGGTGTCGGCTGCGTCGTATGAGGCGCGCAAGTTCGGCGTGCATTCGGCCATGCCGCTGCGGACCGCGGCGAAGATGTGTCCGCACGCCGTGTTTGTGGATGGACATCCTGAGCGATATCGGGAGTACTCCGCGAAAGTGTACGCGGTGCTGGAACGCTTCTCGCCCAAGCTGGAGATGGTTTCCATCGACGAAGCGTATGTTGACATGACGGGCACCGAGCGGCTGCATGGCCCCGCGATGCGCGCGGCGCATGCGTTGCACGCGGCGATGAAGACTGAGACGCAGTTGAATTGTTCGATCGGGATTGGCACGTCGCGGCTGATCGCCAAGATTTGCTCCGATCAGGCCAAGCCCAACGGCGTGCTGTGGGTGGTTCCGGGCGGAGAGATGAAATTCCTGGCTCCGCTCGACGTGCGCAAAATTCCAGGCGTGGGAAAAGTGATGGAGAAGCGCCTTCAGCAACAGGGCATCCACAAAGTTGGTGACCTGGCGCAACGCGATGAGCGCTGGCTGGAGCAGAACTTTGGCGCACTGGGATTGGCGCTTTCCGGCAAGGCGCGCGGCCTGGACGCGGGCGCGTGGTTCGATAGCGACATCGGCGAGGACGTTGGGCCGCGCTCGATCAGCCACGAGCACACCTACTCTCATGACACCGATGATCGGCAGACGCTGGAGGCGACGCTGGCGCGATTGACCGAGATGGTCTGCCGCAGATTGCGCGAGCAGAACCTGCATGCCCGCACGCTGCAACTGAAGCTGCGTTATGCAGACTTCCGCACGCTCACGCGGGCCCGAACGTTGGAGCGGCCGAGTTCGGTGGATTCGGAAGTGCTGGCCACGATTCGCGAACTCTTCCGCGCCAACTGGAATGGCGAGGCGGTGCGGCTGCTGGGCGTGAATGCTTCGCACTTCGCGGAGGAGAGTGAGCAGCTCGGGCTGCTGGGAGAATCGGCCCATGAGAAGTGGAACCATGCGCTGTCGGCCGCCGACCGGCTGCGCGAGCGGTTTGGGGAAGGCGCTGTCTCGCTGGCCAGCGGAATGAAAGCGCGCTTCCGCGAGCGCACTCATGAGAACCCCGCCGGGCTGCCGGGAAAGAAACGAGGGACGTAACGGCCCCTTCGCGGAAGCGAACATCGCGCACGGTCGCAGGTCACAGACAGATGTGACAGCCTCGACTAAGCTGATCGTGAGGAGACGCGAGTATGTGCCTGGCCATCCCAGGAAAGGTGCTCAGCATCGAGGGCGAAGATTTTGCGCGCAGCGCGCGAGTGAGTTTTGGGGGAATGGTGAGAGATGTGAGTCTGGCCTACGTCCCCGAGACCGAGGTTGGCGACTACGTAATCGTTCATGTCGGCTTTGCCATCAGCTTGCTGGATGAGGCCGAAGCGATGCGCACCTTCGAGTACTTGAAGCAGATGGGCGAAGTCGAGGAGATGGAGCCGTCCGCCGAGAACTGAACTACGCGCCGACCAGTCTCTCCAGTACGGCCTTATTGCGGACGGTGAGCGTCGAACCTTTAAGCACGGCGATCTGGCGCTTGCGGAAATCGGCGAGGACGCGGGTGACGGTTTCGCGCGAGGTGCCGATAATCTGAGCGATCTCCTCATGGGTGAGCGCCAGTTTGACTTTGGGCTCAGTCTGGTGAGGACTGCCAGAGGTCCACTCCAGCAAAAGCCTGGCAAGGCGCTCCGGCGCGGAGTGAGACAGGCCCAGGCTGCGGATCTGCTGGTAAGCAGTCTGGCAGTCCTTGCTGAGGTGCTGTGCGGCCTTCAGGCAGGCATCGCCGTGGGTCTGCAGGAAATTCAGGAAGTCGTCGCGCTTGACGAAATTCAACTGGCAGGGCTGGCCGGTCTCGGCGGTGATCTCATAGGGCGTACCGGAAACCGTAGCATGCATGCCGAGAACTTCTCCCGGTTGCGCAATCTTCAGGATAAGAGTCTTGCCTTCTGCAGAAGTGGTGGAGAGCTTGACACGGCCTTTGCACAGCATGTAAATGCCGCGCGGCGATTGGCCTTCCACGAAAAGCACGGCGCCCGCAGGATACGAGGCGGTGTACTTGATGCGGTCGAAAGCTTCCAGAGACGCTTTGGGAAGAGAACAGAAGAAGCTATCGCTACGCAGTTTGCAGATGACACAGTTCTCGACGAGCTCGAAGCCGTAAGGTGCCCCCAACGCATTCCTCCGAGATTACCTCTTATGTTAACACCTCGGCCAACCGCCGCAAGCACAATTTGCGCCCACCGGAAACGGCCGCGGACACCCCCCTTTTCGAACCGGCCGGAACAAGCCGGGGATCGCCCGGCGGGATCCCCAGCAGCACTTCGGTGACACACATCACAGGCAGTGGTATTCCAGGTCACAGACCTCGGCCCGTCCGGCGAAGGAAAATCCCGCCCACAACGGCTCAATGCGGCGGGAGGCGAAGGTCTAATCGCTTCAGCCTGTCGGGTCTGACCGGCGAACCCAAGTTCACGGTCAGGAGGCTGGGATCCCAAATTTCGGCTTGCGAAGGCGCACCTTCAGTCTGGAAAAGTATGACCACTCTCCTCTACCCCAAATCGCTTCCCGCCGAGGGTTATTACCGGGTCTGATCCTGCCCAGGTCAGCCAAGGGTGGTTACGCAGCGTACAGGTTCGAAGGAGGTCGATTTGTTGATAGCTGATGAAGCCCGGCCCACCCGGCGCAGGCCTCGTACAGTTCCGCCCTAAGTGGTTCGACGTTGCAATTTTATTGCTCACAATAGACCGCGATGGTAACGTGTTTCCTCGACAGGAAGGGAGAAATGAGATGGCCACAGGAACAACAGCAAGCGTTGATTCGGTTGAGATTGGGAGCATCGGGTTGAACCGCTGGTGGCGTGTTATCGGCGGTCTCTCGATGAATCTTGCATTGGGTACCTTGTACGCCTGGAGCATATTTGTTGCTCCTTTGGAAAAAGAGTTCGGGTGGAAACGGGCACAGACGTCCGCCGTGTTCGGTTACGCGGTGATTGTCTTTGCTCTTTCCTTCATTGTGGCCGGGCGGCTGCAGGACAAGTTTGGGCCGTTCTGGGTCTCGGTGACGGGCGGCGTGCTCGTCAGCCTCGGTTTTTTCCTGTGCGCCTACACAACCAGCCTGACCTATCTGTACATTTGCTTCGGCGTGATTGGAGGCTTGGGCAACGGCTTTGGCTACTCGACGCCGATACCCGTGATGGCCAAGTGGTTCCCCGATAAACGCGGCCTGGCGGTGGGACTGGCCGTGGCCGGCTACGGCGGCGGCTCCGCTATCTTCGGACCGCTGGCCAACCTGAAGCTCATCCCTACTTACGGTGTGCACACCACCTTCCAGATCCTTGGAGTGATCTTCCTGGTGATGACGTTGTTCGGCGCCTTCCTGCTCAAGAACCCTCCTGCTGGCTACAAGCCGGCTGGCTGGACGCCCGCGCCGACTTCGAAGGCCGCCGCTACTACTTATGATTTCAGCCCTGGCGAAGTCCTGCGCACGCCGGCGTTCTACTTCATGTGGGTCGCCTACTGGCTGGGCACGCTGGCCGGCCTGATGGTCATCAGTCAATTGGTGCCTTTCGCCAAGAGCGCGGGCGTTCCTAGCGCCGCGCTGGCCACCATGGGCCTGGTGGTGGGCGCCGTAGGCAACGCCTCCGGCCGCATTCTGTCCGGCTGGATGTCGGACGCCTTAGGACGATTGAACGTCTTGCGCCTGATGATCGGCATCTCCATGGTCGCTATGCCCATACTGTATCTGGTGGGCGGGAACGTCTCCCTGTTGTATGTCATGGTGTTCATCGTGTACTGGTGCTACGGCACGCAGTTGTCCGTCAATGGCGCCGCCACTGCCGACTTCTGGGGGACCAAGAACGCCGGCATCAACTACGGCATGCTCTTTACCGCCTGGGGATTGGCAGGATACACGGGCGCCAAACTTGGCGGCATGATGTACGACAAGTACCACAATTACCAGATGGCCTTCTACACGGCGGCGGTTCTGGCGGCGATTGCACTACTCTGTGAGCTTGCAGCCAAGCGCCCCCACGTCCCATCGCGTGCATGAGATCGTGGGCCGGACTGCTAAAACAGTCCGGCCACGTTTTTGGCCGGAAGATCGATTTGATGGCAGTTGGAAGTTATTGATTGGCAAGGAGTCTTCCCATGGGTACTGCAACAAAAATACCCGAAGCGCCGGACGTAAGAACGGCGACCGTCGACGAGCAAACCGGTCATGCGGTTCCCCACCACCTGATCAGCCCGGTGACGCAAAAGTGGATCGAGGAAGGAAAGCAAGATCCGGAAGGTTTTTGGGGACGCGCGGCGGACCAGCTACCGTGGTTCCGCAAGTGGGACAAGGTGCTGGAATGGAATCGGCCTACCTTCAAGTGGTATGTCGGCGCGCAGACCAACCTGGCCTACAATGCGCTCGATCATCACGTGAAACGCGGCTGGGGCGGGCACACGGCGCTGATTTACATCAACGAGCGGGGCGAGCGCCGCGTCTATACCTATGCCCATTTGCTGCACGAAGTCGAGAAGGTGGCGAAGGCGCTGCGCGGTATGGGCATCAAGAAGGGCGATCGCCTCACTGTCTACATGCCGACTTCTCCGGAAGCCATCATCCTGATGCTGGCGACGGTGCGCATCGGTGCGATTCACTCCGTGGTCTTTGCAGGCTTTGGCGCAAAGGCGTTGGGTGACCGCATTCAAGCCAGCGGCTCACGCTTGGTCTTTACCGCGGATGTCACTTATCGCAAGGGTAAGGACACGCGGCTGAAGGAAATCGTCGATGAGGCATTGCAGAATGCGGGCGACAAGGTTGAGCACGTCATCGTATGGAAGCGAACCAGCGGGGAAACTCCGATGCGCCCCGGACGCGACCTTCTCTGGGAGCAGTTTCTGGAGCACGGCGCTGGGGAAAGTGGCGACTATGTGCAGATGGAAGCCAACGAGCCGGCCTTCATCCTCGCCACTTCCGGCACGACCGCGACACCGAAACTCGCCATCCACACCCATGGGGGATACCAGGTTCACATTCACGCCATGGGACAGTGGCTGTTTGCTTTAAAGCCGACAGATGTCTGGTGGTCAACCTCCGATATCGGCTGGATCGTCGGTCACAGCTACATTGTGTACGCACCTTTGATCGCGGGCGCTACCACCGTCGCCTTCGAAGGCGCGCTTGATCATCCCACCCCAGAAGGCACGTGGAAGACGCTGATGGAGGAATACCGCGTCAGCGGCATTTTTACCTCGCCAACCGCGGTGCGATTGCTGATGCGCTATGGCGATGGGCCGTTCGGAAACATCGATTACAAGTATCTGGAACGGGTGTTCTGTGCGGGCGAGGTTTTGAATGCGCCGGCATGGGAATGGCTGCAGAAGAAGATTTTCAAGAACCAGATTCCCGTCATCGACCACATGTGGCAGACGGAAACCAGCGGCCCGGTGTTTGGCAATCCCTATGGGCTGGGGATGCTGCCCATTAAGCCAGGATCCGCGACCGTCCCCATGCCAGGCATCGATGCCGGACGTGGTGGCGCTCGACGGTACGCCCGTGCGCGGTAAATGAGAAAGGCATCATGGTGATCAAGCGGCCTTTCCCGGGATTGACTCCGGAGTTGTGGGGTGAAAAGGAAAGGTACGGGCGCGATTACTGGCAGATTATTCCCGGTGTCTATTACACCGGCGATTCGGCGCAAATCGACCAGGACGGCTATGTGTGGTTTGCTGGCCGCGCCGATGAGATCATCAAGATTGCGGGACATCGCATTGGCACCATTGAAGTCGAGACCGCTCTGCTCGGGCATCCCGCGGTGGCAGAATCGGGCGTCATTGGCCGGCCGGACGAACTGCGCGGCGAAGTGATCTCGGCATTCGTCATGCTCAAACAGGGCTTCATTCCCTCGGCGCAATTGAAACAGCAATTGCTGGATCAGGTGCGCCATGAACTGGGGCCGGTAGCGGTGATCGGCGAATTAAACTTCGTGGACATGCTGCCCAAGACCCGTAGTGGGAAGATCATGCGGCGCGTGTTGAAAGCCGTGACCCAGGAGAAGAACCCCGGCGACATCACGACCATCGAAGACGAAGGCTCAGTGGAGGAAGCCAGGCACGCGTGGCATCAGATGAGGGCGGCGCTGGATAACCAGCCGTTACCAGCGGGGCCTGCCAAGGGCAACTGAACCAGGCAAGAATGAAATTTCCGGCCCGCTACAAATGGCGGGCCGGTTCGTGTGATGTTCTCCTCGTTATGTTCCAGGGACAGGCGAAAATGTATTACATAGGCCAGACAATGCAGTACAGTATTTGACGCAAACACACCATTCAAAAGGAGTGACAGAATATGGCTCGAACTCTTCCAAAGCAGAATGCGGTGATTGAGACCAGCGAGGCTCAGATCGCAGTCCATTGGCGGGAGGAAGAATACTATTATCCTTCCGCAAAATTTGTCGGCCAGGCAAACCTGACCGATCCCGACATCAACGAACGCTTCAGCGAGAAAAACTTCCCGGAATGCTTCCGGGAGTACGCCGATCTGCTGAGCTGGGACAAGTACTGGGACACCACGCTCGACACTAGTGATCCGCCGTTCTGGAAGTGGTTCGTAGGCGGCAAGATCAACGCCTCGTACAACTGCGTGGACCGGCATCTCGCCAAGTACAAGAACAAAGCGGCGCTCGTCTTCGTCCCGGAACCGGAAGACGAAGCGACCATATCCGTCACCTACCGCGAACTTTATGTGAGAGTCAATGAATTCGCGGCGCTGCTGCGCAATTTCTGTGGTCTGAAGAGCGGAGATCGCGTGACCATTCATATGCCGATGGTCCCCGAGTTGCCGATTACCATGCTGGCATGCGCCCGCTTGGGGGTGATTCACTCGGTTGTGTTTGGAGGTTTCAGCGGCGAGGCTTGCGGCCGGCGCGTTGCCGATTCGGGCAGCCACATCCTAATCACGATGGATGGTTACTACCGCAATGGCAAGCTGCTTGACCACAAAGCAGCCTCCGAGATATCGCTGGATATAGCCAAGCAGGAAGGGCAGACTGTGGACAAGGTCCTAGTCTGGAGGCGTCACCCAGGCCAGAATGCGTCCGCTTCACCGTTTGTGGAAGGGCGCGATTTCTTCGTTGATGAGATCCTCCCCAACTATTCGGGCGAAATCGTGGCTCCCGTTCCCATGGATTCGGAGGCGCCGCTGTTTCTTATGTACACCAGCGGCAGCACCGGAAAGCCCAAAGGCTGTCAACACCGCACGGGCGGTTACCTCGCTTATGTAACGGGATGCTCCAAGTACATCCAGGACATCCACCCCGAAGATGTGTACTGGTGCATGGCCGACATCGGCTGGATTACCGGTCACTCATTTATTGTCTATGGACCTTTGGCCCTGGCCGCCACCAGCGTCATCTACGAAGGTGTCCCCACCTATCCCGACGCCGGCAGGGTATGGCGAATCGCCGAGCGCCTGGATGTCAACATCTTCCACACCTCGCCCACGGCCATCCGCATGTTGCGCAAGGCCGGTCACGATGAACCCACCAAGTACAACTACCATTTCAAGCACATGACCACGGTGGGAGAGCCCATTGAGCCGGAGGTTTGGCGCTGGTATTACGACACGGTGGGCAAGGGTGAGGCAGTGATTGTGGACACATGGTGGCAAACCGAAAACGGAGGATTTCTGTGCACCACCAAGCCGGCGCTGGATCCCATGAAACCGGGAAGCGCAGGCCCAGGTATGCCGGGCATCTATCCCATGATTCTCGACGAAATGGGAGAGGAAGTGCATGCCGGTTCGGGGAAGGCGGGGAACATCTGCATTCGGAATCCCTGGCCTGGGATCATGCAAACCATTTGGGGTGATCGCGAGCGCTTCGTCGCCCAGTACTACGCTAAGTACTGCAAGAATCCCGAAAGCAAAAACTGGCAGGATTGGCCGTATTTTGCAGCGGATGGAGCCGTGCTGGCCGTGGACGGCTATTTCCGGATCCTGGGACGCGTGGATGACGTCATCAACGTGGCCGGTCACCGCCTGGGCACAAAGGAAATCGAATCTGCGTGCCTGACGGTTCCCGAGGTGGCAGAAGCGGCGGTGGTGCCGGTGGTGGACGAAATCAAAGGCCGCGTGCCCGAGGTCTATATCGTTCTGCAGCCGGATGTACAGGCGAGCCAGGAGATTGTAGACAAGGTCAATCATGTCATTGAAACGATGATTGGCAAGATTGCCCGACCGCGAAGGATCCTGGTTGTTCCGGATATGCCAAAAACCCGATCCGGCAAGCTCATGCGGCGTGTTCTCGCGGCCCTCTCCAACAACATGAACACCGGAGACATCACGACCTTGGCTAATCCTGACGTGGTGGAAGCGGTCCGGGTAATGGTTCAGGGCAAAGAGGCGGTGGCACTGACCGATGGACCGGAAGACCTGAAAGCCTTTGGGTCATCGGAATGAAGGCTGGCCTCAGGTGACCAGACGGGGCGCCGCGAGCGCCCCGTTTTTGTTAGTCGTCGGCTGGGGGCAATTCGGTCTCGGGGTAGAGCGACAATTGCGGTTCGGGCTCAGGCACTTCTTGCGGCTGCGACGTGAAATCCACGGAAGCGCCGGGGATCGGTTCAACGGCCCGCTTGTACCAAAGTGTCGCGCTCGCCATTTGCCATAAACGCGCTCCCAGTTGCACCAGCATTACCAACTCCAGCAGAACAAAAGTCGCCCAGATTGCGGTCGGCGGAAGTTTCGTCCAAATCAGGAATGCGGCGAGCAGGGTTATCCAGGCGACCAGGCTGATGCGGAGGTACATCCACAGCAGGGTTCTCATCTGCCGGCGGGAGATTTTGAGGCCCTTCCACGCGGTACGCAACATGCGGCGCTCATCGGTCGCCACAGTGTGCACCTTGGCGAGATCGAACCATAGCCGCACAAACAGCGCCAGCATGACAAGAATGATCACGCCTGCCAACCAGATCACAAAGCCGACCTGATCCGAACCGGCCTTGTCGCCGAGGTAGTCTGATGCCTTCTCGACGCCCAGGTAGGCGTTGCCAAGAAGAGCGAAGGGGACGAGCGAGAAGAGCATGAGCCGCGCAAAGCGCCAGAAAAACGCTCCCGAAGCGGCGAAGAAATCACGGGTATCGATTCTGCGGCGGTCCTGGCGATAGACCTCCAAGATTCCGCCGCTGATAAATAGCATGCAAATAGCGAACAGGGCCGCGAATAGGTAGGAGCTAGTGGTGAACCGAAGCAGATTGACCTCGGGCACTCGCAGCAGCTCATAGAACATTCCTAAGTCGAAGCCCTTGAAGAGCTGCTCTCCTGCCAGGCGGTGTTCCAGCGCGTGTTTGAGTTGCCGTGCAGCGGGTAGAGTGCCCAGCCCGCCCAGAGCGAGGTTCACCGCGAAGACCCACCATAAGAGACTTCGCCGGCGCCATAGCAGGCTCGCTCCGGCTGTCACGAATCCTTTGCGCGCGTCCGCCATGTTCTCTCTGCTCATACCAGCCAGCTCAGACAATGAGCCAGGAACTGCGTCAGGAACATCCAGTAGATTGCGATTTTGTGGATAGCTCCGTGCTGGGCCTCGGTTACATAGCTGTTGTTCAGATAATTGCGGTCCAGCGCGATCCGGTGCTCGGGATCGATCTCCACTGACCGCACCTGCGCCTTCTTGTAATAGACGTAGCGCACCCAGCGGTCTTTGCCGTCCCAGCGCTCGCGCGTGCTCTCACCGTTGTCGAACTTGATCTCGGCCTCGACCGGGAAGACAAAGTCTCCCTTCCGTTGCAGGATGACCTGTGTCTCGTAGGTGGTTTCGCCCGGCTTATCCGTCGCATCCTTCTCGTACCAGTCGGTTGGGGTCGAGTCAGCGCGCAGCACTGCGTAGTCGAACACCTGCGTGCCGTAGACCGCCTGGTCCCAGTACCACTTCAGGTCGCGGCCGGCAACTTCGTTGACCGTGCGCAGAAAATCTTCCTGCGTGGGATGGGTGAAGCGGTACTTCATGAAGTACGCGTGCAGAGAATTCTTCAGCGTTTGCTCCCCGACGATCGATTCCAGCGAGACCAGCATGGTGGCCGTCTTCCCATAGGTCACGCCTCCGTACGACTCGATGCTCATGTCGGTGTAGCTGGGACGTGAAAGCGAGTCGGTTCCCGCGACCGGCAGGTAGTAGCCCCTCAGGACTGAGGCGTCGCCCTCCTGCACTCCCAGCAGGTTGAAGTTGCTGGCATTGCGGCCGTACATGTTGTCGAGTACTTTCACTTCGGTGTAGCTGTTGATGCCTTCGTCAAGCCAACCATTTTCGAACTCGTTGGTAGCCACCATTCCGTACCAGTACTGGTGCCCGAACTCGTGCTCGGTGACCAACTCGGTTTCGTGGTCTCCTTTGAAGGCGAACCAATCTGTTCCCGCCGTAATAAACGTCGGGTATTCCATGCCGCCGGCCTCTTCGCCTCCGTGCGGCGGATCGACGACCGTGATCTGCGCGTACGGGTACGGCCCGTACCACTGGTCGAAGCGTTGCATGCTGCCCTTCAGTACATCCACGTAGCGCTGCCAGGAACCCTTGTGGCTGGTATAGCTGAGGAGGCGAATCTTCACCGGCCCAACGCTGCCGTTAAACTCGTCGTCGATGACGGTGAAGTTCGGATCGGCAGTCCAGGCGAAGTCGTGGACATCCTCCGCATGAAAGGCGACCGTCTTTGTGCCGTTGCCGTTGTCGGTGTCGCTGGTCTGCACCCCAGTCGCACCGATGACGTAGTTCTTCGGCAACGTGATCTTCACGTCGTACGTGCCGAAGTCGGCGAAGAACTCAGTCATGGCGTGGAACTGATGGCAGTTCCATGCGCCGTGCCACCAGACTCCTACTTTGGGGAACCACTGTCCGGCAAGCAGAAAAGTGCGCCTATAACCGGTCCGGGCGACGACCTCAGGAAACTTGGCGCGGAACTTGATTCTGAACTGCACATCCTGACCGGGCGCCACTGGATGCGGCAACTGCACCTCGAAAACTGTTTTGTCGTCGGCATTGCCATCGTCGGGCGAGATGAACCTCATCTGTCTCGTGAGGTCGCCCATACCAACGACCTCGAAGGAAGTGACCTCGTTCGAGCCGGAGTTTTTCGGGTTCCAATTCTCGAATCGGCTCGAGCGGAAATTGCCATCGCGATGCGCTTCCCGCACCCAGGTTGACTTTGGCTGGAACGCGTTCAGGTAGAGGTGGAACGGAAAGCGGCTGAGCGGCTGGCCGGTGAGATTGCGGTAGGTGAGCGTCTCGGTAGCGTCTAGTGAGTGATCGGCGGGATTGTATTTCGCTTCGATCTGGTAAGCCACTACCCTTTGCGACAGCGGCCCCGATACCTTCGGAGCGAATGGCCCCTGCGCCGCTACCAAGGCGGAACAAAACAAGGCGAGCAAGAGCAGCAAGAGTCCCTGAGGTCGCATCCCGATCTTCATGCCCAAGAATAAGATACTAACCATATCGCGAAATGGCGCGCGTAGGTAGTACACTTTTCGCGATTGAACCGACGACTCAAGCGGAGGTTTCGATGACGGAGCCGCGAACATTCCGTTCCTACAACGAGTTCTTTACTTTTTATCTGGAGCAGCACAGCGACGCAGGGAATCGCTGGATGCATGCCATCGGGACCTCGCTGGGGCTTGTCGTCGCCATCGTGGCTTTCGCGACGCATCATCCCTGGTATGCGCTGCTGTGGGTTCCGCTGGGCTACGGTTTCGCCTGGAGCGGTCACTTCCTGCTGGAGAAGAACACACCCGCGACCTTCGGCCATCCGTTCTGGTCGTTCATCAGCGACTTCCGCATGTTGGGATTGATGGTCACCGGTCGTCTCAGATCTCGGGTGCAACCTTAAACCATCGAGCAGCCCAAGAGCCTCGACAGCTACCGTATTTCCACGTCGCCTGAGCCAGTGGAGACTGCCACTTCCGGTCCGCCGCCGTGCACAGAGCCCTTCAGTTCACGCTTGCCCAGTGAGCCCTGCACCGTGATCGGCAGGTCGGAATGGATCGACCCTGAACCGGTGTGAATATCAAGGTTGAATCCGTTCGCGGAGCCGACTGCCAAACGAATGGAGCCCGATCCGGTATGCAACTGCCAGCCGGCGGTGACGTTTCCGTCGGCGCTGATGTCGCCGCTCCCAGTGCGCGCGTGCAATCCGCCCTTGATACCTCGCAGGTGGACTCCTCCCGAGCCGCTTTGGATATCCACATCGCCCGAACCGGTAAGTTGGGCTTCAATATCGCCGCTTCCGGTGTGGCCGTAGAACGGGGCCGCGACATCCTGGGCGCGAATTCCGCCGCTGCCGGTTTGCACATGCACGCGGCCGCCGAGATCGCGCAGACGGATGTCACCCGAGCCGGTCTGTGCTTGGACCTCTCCGCGAACGCCCTCGATGCCGATACCGCCAGAACCGCTGTGTGCCTGCACGACAGCGTCCGCTGGAACCGTCACCTCGTAGCTGATGGAGACGTGCCGCTTCACATCTTCCGGCAGGTTGTAGCCGATGCGGATGCTGTTCCCGTTCTGCTGAATCGGCGGATTGGACTCGACCTGGTGCACCGCGTTCTCGGGGTTGGAGAACCAGTCGTTGTTACTGCGTATGTTGCCATGCACGACCACCTGGTTCGAGTTGCCGGTCTTGATGGTGATGTCACCCGAACCCGTGGTGAGGTCTAAGTTCACAACACCGGAGACAGTGAGTGTGCGGTCGAAATGCCCTTCGACTCGAGCATGCAGCAGAACCGGAACCAGCAGGAAGGTCAGTAGAAAAGCTACATTATGCTTCTTCATAAAGCCTCACAGGCATATGCGATGAGTGCGTTCACGAAAACGGGCTGCCGACCGGCACCCCAGCAAGCGCCTATTTTGCGCTCGCCGGGTCACAGTTGGCGGTAGCCCGAAAGGGGAGAGCCACGCTACTGCTGTAGAACAACCTGGTCGCCTTCTTTGAGGCCTGACAAAACTTCAGTTTTGGCGCCATTGGAGATTCCGATGGTGAGCGCCACCTTGCGCATGCCGTCCTTTGCCTTGGGATCGGGTACCTGGGTTGACGCTTTCTTGTCCTTGTCGTACAGGATGGCGCCTTCCGGAATCATCAGCACATTCTTGTGCTCGTCGAGGAGGATTTCGGCGTTGGCGGTCATCTCAGCCTTCAACTCGCCGCCGGGGTTGTTGATGGATACGCGCACTTCAAAGGTCGTGACATTGTCTTTTTCCACACCCATCGGCGAGATCTTGGTGACGTGGCCGGTGAAGGTCTTGTCCTTGAACGTCTCCACGCGTATGCGGGCGGGCTGTCCGAGGTACACCTTCCCGATGTCGCTCTCATCAACCTTGCCCTTAACGTAAACCTCGCTGGTGTCACCCAAGGTCATTACTAGAGTTGCCCCGGAGCCGAGCACCAGAATAGAGCTGACGGCGTCGCCCATTTCCACGTCACGCGAAAGCACGACCCCGTCAATCGGCGCCGTGATCGTGGTGTAACTCAACTGCTCTTCAAACTGGTTGAGGCTGGCCTGGTCTTTTTTTACCTGTGCCGCGGCTTGCGCGACCTTGGCCTTGTTCACGGTGTACTGTGCGCGGGCAACATCGCGCTTATTGACCGCAAGGATGTAGCTCCTCTGCGCGTCATCCAGCGTGGCCTGCGAGACGACGCCGTCTTTGGACATCTCCTGCGCACGCTCATAGGCGCGCTGCAAGGTCGGAATGTCCACGCCCTGCGCATCTACCTCGGCCCGCTTCAAGTCGGCTTCGGCGCTCTTGAGGTTTGCATCCGAGGACAGCAATTGCGCACGCGCAGAGTTTACCTGCGCCTCGATCTCCACGCGATCGAGTTCGGCCAGCACCTGCCCCGCTTTAACTTTGTCGCCCGTATCCACGTACAGTTTCTTGACGATGCCGCTGGCCTTGGACTTGATCTCGACCTTGGTGATCGGCGTGACCTTGCCGGTCGCGACGACGCTCTTGGCAAGATCGCCCTTCTCTACCTTTGCCAGCTTGGTGGGATCGATCTTGGTGCCGCCTCGCGTCGCCGCCACCGCAACGATTACCAGCGCAAGGACCGCCACCGAGACGATCGAGATTACGAGCCAGCGCTTCTTTTTCTTCTTGCCGTTGCCGTTTGCCACTGCAGCCTCCCAACTAGGGCCGGACTTCTCTGATGTTTGGTACGTGTGGAAATTGGAAATAGTTCCGTGCGGACAGGAAAACCCAGACCCAAAACAACCCCTACCATTCAATTAGACCGACGTGCGGAGAAAATCGGTAGCAGAGTTCGAGGAAAAGCCTGTAGCTCGAAAATGGTGCGAAAAAGTCTCGATTTCCCGTTTGGGGAAACGCTATCGCAGGAGATTCTGCAACTGATCACCGCTAACAGCGCTTGGTCACGCGCTAGCTCCCACTAGCCCCGGGGCATGTGTTGGAAGAGCGCGAACACGGCTCCTTGCGGGTCGGCGACGACGGCCATCCGGCCGACATTCTCTACCGTTGTAGGCGGCAGATAAAGGCAGCCTCCGAGTTGTTTGGCCTTGTCCGCGGTCGCGTCGCAATTCGAAGTCAAAATGTAGGCCAGCCAGTGGGCTGGAGCATTGGCATTGCGATATTTGGCAGGAGGAATGCCTCCAATGAAGTGCT
Source organism: uncultured Acidobacteriaceae bacterium (assembly GCA_963833155.1). Classification (GTDB taxonomy): domain Bacteria; phylum Acidobacteriota; class Terriglobia; order Terriglobales; family Acidobacteriaceae; genus Bog-257. Next base: position 29,528 of record CAWHWY010000004.1, on the reverse strand, counting down.
CGCCATTCTTGATGTGCAGATAGTCGTGCTCAGGATCTTCCTCTTCCTGCATCATCTGCCAACCGAAAAGCTCGCTGTAAAACTTACTTGCACGCTGCGGATCGGGCGTGCTCAGGTCAGCCCAGCACAGAGTTCCATCCACGTGGGCGATGCCGATTCCTTGATTCTGGTTTGCTTGCCAGACGGCAAACGTCGCGCCGGTCGGATCCTGCAACACTGCCATGCGGCCCGACTCGCCAACGTCGAAGGCATCCATGCACACCGTTCCGCCAGCTTCTTTGGCGCGTTTGGCAGTGTCGTCGGCGCTTGCAACCGAGATGTAGAGCATCCAGTTCGGCGGTACTCCCTGTGAGCGCTGCTCCGGCCGCATGGTGTAAGCGGCCGCGGCATCGCGTCCGTTGAGCCGGAAGATGGTGTACACTTCGCCCGGTCCCATCGGCGTGTCGAACGGAGTCCATCCAAACAACGATGAGTAAAACGACTTGGCGGCGGCTTGATCGCGGGTGGCTAGCTCGATCCAGCAGAAGGAGCCCGGCGGATGCGAATCAATGTTTGACATGGTAAATCATTCGTCCTAACGGTGAGGACTCGTCGTTGGGTGAGTGGTCAAATTTGGTGGCCCCTGCCGGATTTGAACCAGCGACCAACCGATTATGAGTCGGCTGCTCTAACCGCTGAGCTAAGGGGCCATGTTTCCTGGCTCAGTTCGTACTTCCCAGCCAGCCGAATGTATTTTAGCTGATTGTTCCTGGCTGGGCTGAGCCGCAGGACAGTCTTGTTGATGTGATTCCGATCAACTGTAAAAACATAGGTCTTTCCGAGTTCGAGACAGTGTGCTGCGATCACATCAGCGCGACCGAGGTAAGCCCCTGTGGCAGTGGATCTGCAACTGATGACAATACAATCACGATTTCGGTTTAGAGTTGCCTTCTTGCATTGCACCCGATAGAACTGCCCCGCGATTTCGACAACCAGATCATAACCCCGATCATTCCCCAGCGGCAGCAGCACATTGAAACCGTGTCGCAAGAGGTCTCCGATGATCGCACCGACAACCCGGCTGCCCTTCTCGAGTGTGGCAATCCTGACGGCCATTCGGCATTCCTATCCAGACTGCTTATTCGAAGACTCGGGCGCGCCCCCAATGCGGACGGTACTTTCCTTCGTCCACTGCGCGGCGCGTCGGAAGGCTTCCGGAAGAGCGGCGAGCAGATCGGTGGCTACCAGCGAGTGCTCGCCCATCTTTTCTGCCGCGATGTCGCCGGCCAAGCCGTGCATATAGACAGCAGCGATGGCGCTGCGCGCTACCTCCTTCGGTATCTGGCCGATGATGCCGGCGGTCATGCCGGTAAGAATGTCGCCGGTGCCGCCACTAGCCATTCCAGGATTGCCAGTGGGGTTGACCCACGCTGTTCCGTCCGGCAGGGCGATAATAGTCCGGTTCCCCTTGAGCACAAGTATGAGCTGATGCTGGCGCGCAAAGTTGCGCGCTACGTTGAGCCGGTCAGCCTGCACGTCCTTGATCGAGATGCCCGCCAGCCGCGACATTTCGCCGGGATGCGGAGTAAGCACGAGTGGGCGTTCGCGGCCATCGAGCCGATCGGTATGGCCTTGAAACGCATTCAGCCCATCGGCGTCGAGGACCAGCGGGACCTTGGTCTGTCGCACCGCCTCGTGCACGAACTCAGCTGTCTCGGTGTTGCGCCCGATACCGGGGCCGATGGCGACGACGGCAACCGGCTTCAGAAGCTGCCCAAACACGCCGCTCTCAATCGCCCCCAATGCGATGCTGCCGATGTCGGTTTCCGGCAGGGGCTCGGTCATCAACTCGGCAGCAAATCCGGCAACGTTGGGGAGCGCACTTCCTGGTGTCGCGACGGTACTCAATCCGCAACCGGCACGCAACGCCGCCATTCCTGCCATCGCCGCAGCGCCGGATTTTCCCAGCGAGCCGCCAACGATCAGCACATGGCCGTACATGCCTTTGTTACTGTCCATCGGGCGCGGAGCAAACAGCGCAGCGATGTCGTGCGGCGTAGTGACCTCAAGGTTGAGCTTGGAAACGACTGCCTCAGGCGGCGACCCGATAGGCGCGATGATGACCGGGCCTCGTGTGAGATTACCGAATATATGTGCCGGGCGCGGCGCGGTGAAAGTAACGATGGCGTCGGCGCGAGCGATTCCCTCACTCGCTTGCTCCGACATGGCGTCAGAATCAGCGCCAGAGGGGATGTCCACCGCGACGACTGGTTTGCCGCTGCCGTTCATAGCAGCGATGGCGTCGGCGTAGAAGCCTTTGACAGGCGGCTGAAAGCCGGTGCCGAGTATCGCGTCAACGATGAGGTCGCAGTTGACCAGGCTGCGCGACGACTCAGCCTGCAGCTCCTGCGGATTCTGCAGGATGACGGGCCGAAGCGGCAGGCGCTCGAACATGTCCAAAGCATCGCCGCGCAATTCGGTCGGCGGCGCGAGCAGCAAGACCTCGACCACGCGTCCGGCGCGATGCAGCTTGCGAGCGACCACAAAGCCGTCGCCACCGTTGTTCCCTTTGCCACAAACTACTGCGACGCGATTCGCATTGCGATACTGTTCCAGGATGAACTGCGCAATCGCCGAACCGGCGTTCTCCATCAGGGTGAGCGAAGGAACGCCGAAGCGCTCGGTGGTAGCGCGATCAATCTCGCGCATCTCCGCCGCGGTGGTGATCTTCATGCGGGCTCCGTCGCCGAATCCTCCAGCCGCCGCAGACCGCCGGGCTCGCCCATGGCGATGAGGTGGTCGCCAACATGAATCACTTCGTCGGGAGGAGGATTGAAGCGCATGTGTGAGTCTTCGCCCTTGCCCTTGATGGCCAGCACGATCACTCCCATCTCCTGCCGGATGCGCGAAGCTTCCAGGGTCTGTCCGGCGAAGCGCGAGCCGGGCTGCACCTGCACTTCTTCGATCTCCAGCGGCTTCTCCTTGCTCATGGCGGTGTCGAAGAAATCGACGACGTGCGGGCGCATAAAGGTTTGCGCTATGCGATAACCGGCGAAGTTGTAGGGCGAGACCACGTGATCGGCGCCGGCCGTGAGCAGGTGCTTCTCGGCGTCTTCCTCGCTGGCACGCGCGATGATGTTGAGCTTCGGGTTCAGGCTGCGCGCCGTGAGAATGATGTAGATGTTCGTGGCGTCGGTGGTGGTGGCGGCAACCAATCCGCGGGCAGTTTCGATGTGAAGTTCGCGCAGAACGTGCGCCTGCGTGGCGTCGCCGACCAGAGTAAGCCAGCCTTTGGCAGAGTAGCGCGCCAGCTTGGCCTGGTCGCTGTCGACGATGACGAAGGGCAACGGCTTGCGCGCCAGTTCGCGCGCCACGCTGCGGCCCACGCGCCCGGCGCCGCAGATGATGAAGTGGTCTGACAAGCGGCTAATCTCGCGGTCCATGCGTCTCCTGCCGAAAACCGATTGTAGCTCGAATTCCAGCAAAGCCTGCGTCGCGCCGCCGAAGAACAGCAGCACCAGTCCAACGCCAGTGATGATGATGAAAGTGTTGAAGACGCGACCAGTCTGCGAGAGCGGATGAACTTCACCGTAACCAATCGTGCTGATGGTGGTGATGACCATGTAGAAGCCGTCGAACCACGGCCAACCTTCGAGGAAATGAAATCCGGCCACGCCGATGAGCACCAGAGCCAGCAACGCCAGCACGATGACCTTGAGATTACGCAGGGCTTTCACAGCAGCCATTCTGGCGCGTCGGGAAGGGAAGCGCAATGCCCGAATGTTAAGATTCGCCCTTGCGGAGAGGCCACGGCCGCTCCTTTTGACATAATATGGTTAAATCACTATATTCATGACCCATGACCAATGAACCGTCGCTAAAGCCGGTGATCTGGGTCGGATCGAGCCGCAAAGACTTGCGCGAGTTTCCCGGGCCTGTACAGGACCACATGGGATATGCGCTGTACGTTGCACAGCGCGGCGGCAAGCATCGCGACGCGAAGGCGCTGAGCGGCTTTGGCGGAGCAGGGGTCGTGGAAATCATCAAGGACTATCGCGGCGACACGTTCCGTGCGGTGTATACGCTGAGATATGCCGGGACGGTCTACGTGCTTCACTCGTTCCAGAAGAAATCGAAGACCGGACGGGAAACATCGCGCCGGGACATGGAGTTGATTAAGCAGCGACTGCGCGAGGCTGAACAGATTGCAAAGGAGATAAATCCATGAGTAAGAAGGGGCACGAAATCGGAAGCCGCAATGTGTTTAAGGACATCGGCGTGCCGAATGCGGAAGAGCATTTGGTCAAAGCGCAGCTTGTATTCAAGATCGACACCATCATGAAAGCGCGCGGCCTGAAACAAGTGGAAGCCGCCGATTTGTTCGGAGTCCGCCAGCCCGATGTATCCAAGATGCTGCGCGGTGAGTTCCGGCAATTTTCCGTCGAACGCCTTCTGCGCTTCCTCGTAGCGCTCGATCAGGATGTGGAGATCGTCGTAAAGCCGCACCGTGACAGAAACCATGCTCCAGCGCTACAGGTCTTCTGAAACATCTTGCGCCGGGCACCCGGCTTTCACATTCACCCCAAGAAGACACGTGTCAGATCACGTGCGCGGTCTGCGTCAGCACGCGGGTTGGCCATCACCTTTTCGATTACCTGACGGATGTCTTCGTTCGACGCGCCGCACCTCTTCGCCCATTCAGCCTGTCCTTGCACAGCTTTCAAAGTCGCTCGCTCCCTGCGATGGTGAACATAGCTCTGAGCCATACCTTTGAACGCTTCAAGGGATATAGCGGCTGCGAAAATCTCTGTCGGTCCCTCTAACAACTCTGTGCTAAAGCTCATTGACTTGCCTCCTGCTTGGCCTTCGCGATACTCATAGTAGGAATGCGACCTTGCGGACTGGACACAGGGAGCGGCTCCTTTGTGCTACACCCCTGCTGCTTCCCGTGCTTTACGATCAATGTAAGCGGCTGTACTCCATCTTTCACGTCGAACGTGAAATCGAGATTCTCCTGCTCGCCCGGTAGCATCTCGTGCAACCAGTGGTTGAAGCGACCATCGAGATAAACATTGGCGTGGGACTGAAGATTGAATGTGGTTTCGAGCACAGCAGAGATTTGCGCACAGAGAGCGTGCTTTCCAACGTTGCTGACCGTGCCCGTCACCCGAACGAAGTGGTAGCCTGCTCTTGGTGGAAGTCTGTGCTCTATCGCTTTAGTCTCTTCGATGTTTTCCGCTGAAATGAGTAATTCTCCTAACCGCACCTGTGCCTTCGGGGTGCCAGCCCACGCATTTACAGTCACGATGAGAGAAAACAGCGGCAAGCTCCGGCGCATAACGCAATTCCTTCGGGTTGCAGGGACGGTCAGCATTGAGTGCCTACGCCGTGATGAAAAGCAGAGTAGCAGAAATCTCGCAGCGAAAACAAGGCGAAAATGCTTTTGTCTAAGACCATGAAGCGTATTGGTCACGTTCTCATTTTGGACCTTGGTGAGACCCGTGGCACCCGGCTATCTACTACCCGCCGCCCCTCTGAGCCTTGCGAGCAGCGCGCCACTCCTGCTCCGCCTTCAGTCCCTCTTCGATGATGTAAACGAGCGCTCTCGCACTGAGGCGCGACTCGAACAAGTCGTACCGAACATGCTCGTCGCCGTGATGACCGCCGACTCTGTTGAGAACCGCTGCGATTGCGTCGAGACCTTCACGCACGCTCTTACGGCTCGCTGCGGGAAGCGGCTTGGCGCTTTTGTCGAGAGCCAGCCCAAGATCGCTGTGCGAGATGCGAAGATTGCGCCAACCGCGCGCGAATTCGCACTTCTGCCGTGCCGATGCAAGAAGGTTCTTCACCTCGTCGCGGATTGCAGCGTCCACGAGATCAGGCAGGAGTTCGAGCGTCAGGTTATCTCTCCCGCGCGACTTCACCGGGTCGGTCATTCGACACATGTGCAGCAGCACGCTCTCGAACAGCGTCCCTTGAAGCTGGTAGAAGAACGCGGGCGCAGCTTCGTTGAGCTTGTTCAATCGTTCCTCGCTCGTGCCGAAGAGAACGACGTAATCGTCCCATCGCCAGAAGAGCCACACACATTCGTTCAACAGGCGCGCGTAGATCGTGCCGAGTCCCTGCCCCATGAGCGTGATGTATCGCTGCTCAACTTGTTCGTGCGTTAACTCTTCGCCCATTGAATCTCCTGCTGAGTGCGCGCAGCGGAACGTGGTCGGTCTTGTAGCATGTTCTCTGCTCAATCATATGCTTCGGGCACTTGAAGCAAAGTTCGCGTTAGGATTCGCCGCTGGTGCGTTTGGCGCGGGTGCCCGGTAGGTGAGTATCCCCCTTGCTGCCCGATTTCCCAATTCGGGAATCAGCAAAACCATTGTTCATAAATCACAGACATCCTGATTCCCGTGTGCTAGCGTCAGCCTGAGTCGAACCATACGGTCGGCACTCCAGGTTCTGTGGTGCGCCGAGCGTGTGGTTTTTTGTTTTGCGGCGAACATGACCTATCTCATGAGTCGCTTTGTGTCAGGGCACGTCTTTAGACGTGCCGTAATTTGCCCTATGAAGACCGGGCTTCAGCCCCTGAGGGCCTGCGTTTGCAGGGGCTAAAGCCCAGCTTTTAAGGCACTTCGTTCGGCACGACTGGAAAGCTTGCCCTGAGCTTGCCGAAGGGTCGTGCCCTGACACAACCCCTGAACGATATGAGATGGGATCCAATTCGCAAGGAGCGATTATGCTTGTGAAACTTTGTCACCAGATGAAGGAAGATGGAGTGATGTGCCGCGCGATCGCGCTGCGCGGGCGACTGTACTGCCATTTTCATCAGGAGGCCAGGCGGCGTCAGGCCAGACGGCTGAGATACCAGAGGCGGAGGCGGCCATGAAGTCTGCAAAGCATTGTCGCCACCTGAAGGAAGACGGGATCGCGTGCCATTCCCCGGCGCTCGGTGGCGAGAGCTACTGCCATTTCCATCTGCGCTACAAAGGACACCGCCTGCGCACCTGGCGAGGCCGGCGGATCCTCGGGGTCAGAGACCTGCACCTGCCGCCGCCTCACGACCTCGACTCCATCCTGTTCAGCCTGAACGAGGTGGTTCAAGCTCTTGCTGCTGGCCGCCTCGACCCCGATGAGGCAGGCAGGGTCTTGCACGAACTGGACCTGGCAGGCGCGAAATTGCGTGGAGGTGGCCCTCGCAGCGAAGGCTCTCGAGGCGAAGCATTCCTCGAAGATTGGGAGGAAGACCGACCGTGGCAGTAAACCATTACGAATCAAGATTTTGCGATAAGTCTCGGATCGTCAATAACTTGCGCTGGAATTCTGCGCAAGTTATAGATTCTAAAGATTTATGCAGGAGGGGGAGGGGTGGTGGTGGTTAGTTCGCGGTCAGCCGGACAGGCCGACAGATGCCCCTAAGAGGTATGGAATCAAGATTTTGCGCTAAGTCATTGGCAATCAAGAAGTTGCCGACGAATCCTGCGCAAACTACTGATTTAAAAGAAGAATGCACGGGGGAGGGGGTGCGGCCCTTCACCATGTTAAACGCCGGCAAAGATGCATCGGCCTTAGTCGCCGCCGACCTTCACATCATCGGGTACGGTCTGCTGCACTTTGCTGTGCTTGATGCCGTACGTGAAGTAGATGACCATGCCGATAATCAACCACACCACAAGGCGAATCCAGGTGTCCTTCGGCAGAAATACCATCATCAGGACCGAAACCAGGATGCCCATGATGGGGGTGAACGGAACCAGCGGAGCTTTAAAGGGCCGGTGCAGGTCGGGACGGCGTATGCGCAACATCCAGACTCCTGCACAGACGATGACGAATGCCAGCAGCGTGCCGATGCTGACCAATTGTCCAAGAATGCCAATGGGAACCAGCGAGGCGAAAATGGCGACAAACACTCCGACGACGATGGAGGATTTCCATGGTGTGCGGAAACGGGGATGGATGGCGCCCGCCCATTTCCAGAGCAGGCCGTCGTGGGCCATGGAGTAGAAGACGCGCGACTGGCCGAGCAACATTACCAGCATGACCGTGCTGAGCCCCGCCAGCGCACCGGCGTTCACGATGTAGCTGCCCCACTTCACTCCAGTCTCGCGAATGGCCAGCGACACGGGAGCTCCCACATTCAGACGGTCATAGTGCACGACGCCGGTAAGCAGTCCGGAGACCAGAATGTAGAGGATAGTACAAATCACCAACGAGCCGAGAATTCCGATAGGCATATCGCGCTGAGGGTTTCTGGCTTCCTGGGCGGCCGTGGACACCGCATCGAAACCGATATACGCGAAAAACACAACGCCCGCAGCCGTGGTCACGCCTGCCAGACCGTTGGGAAGGAAAGGATGCCAGTTCGCGCTTGCCTCGGCCGGATGCTTAAGGACGAATGCGCCCGCCACTGCGATGAACGTCAGTACAGCGAACAGTTTGACAAAGACAATCGCAGTGTTGAAGTTTGCCGACTCCTGGATGCCTATTACAAGAATCGTCGTAACGACCGCAATCGCGAGAAGCGCAAGCAGGTTGAACGCAGCCGTTGCGTGAGGCAGGGACGCTGGGTCAATGCCCTGCTGCTGTAGCACGGACTGGATCGTCAGCAAGGGCCGCCATTGCCCTTTGTACATCACCCACACGGCGCCGGGAACGTCGCAGATTTGCGGCGGGAGATTGATGCCATAGTCCTGAAGAAAAGCGACGAGCGTGGAACTCCAACCGGAGGCCACTGTCGCCGCGCCGAATGCGTACTCCAAGATGAGGTCCCAGCCGATGATCCAGGCGAAGATCTCGCCCAAGGTCGCGTAGCCATAAGTGTAAGCCGAGCCGGCGATGGGAATCAGCGCGGCAAATTCAGCATAGCAAAGACCCGCAAAACAACAGGCAATGCCGGCCAGTATGTAGGACAGCACGATTCCCGGTCCGGCATAGAGCGCGGAGGCGGCGCCGGTGAGCACGAAAATTCCGGCGCCGATGATAGCGCCGATACCCAGAGTAATGAGGTTTACGGGACCCAGGGCCCGCTTCAGGCTATGTTCGCCGGTCTCCGACGCCTCGCGCATCAGCATGTCGAGGGGCTTGCATTTCAGCAGATTGGCCATTCAGGCTGTGCCTCTTCTTCGCGATTATTCTTGCGCACTCAGTTGCGGGTTGCGCTTCGACCACAGGAAGTACACGGGAATCCCCAACAGGACGATGATCAGCCCGGGCCAAGTGTACTGCGGCTTGTAGCGCAACAAGACTATATCAATAAATACGGCCATCAAAATGTAGATTGCGGGCAGGATGGGATATCCGATGGCGCGGTAGGGGCGCGGCTCATCAGGCCGCTTGACTCGCAGTACGAACAGACCAGCGATGGTCAGAATGTAGAACACCAGCACCGCAAAGATGATGTAGTCGAGCAGCTGCCCGTAGCTGCCAGAAATGCACAGGATACAAGTCCAGATGCACTGCATCACCAGGGAATGCGCCGGAGTGTGGTACTTGGGATGGAGCCGGGCCGCGCTGCGGAAGAACAAACCGTTCTTCGCCATGGCGTAATACACGCGAGCACCCGCAAGGATCAGGCCATTGTTGCAGCCGAAGGCCGAGACCAGAATCGCCGCAGCCATGATCTCCGCGCCCGCAGGGCCGAAGATCTGTTGCATCACGGCGGTGGCGACGCGTTCTTCCCTGGCACACTGAATCCCGCGCGCCAGGATGGTGGTTCCGTTGGGATCGCCCGCCAGCGGCAGCACGCTCAGATACACGAAATTCGCCAGCACGTAAAGCAGGATGACGGCGCCGGTGCCGAGCGCCAGGGCGAGTGGCAAGTTGCGCTGAGGATTGCGAACTTCGCCTGCGGTGAACGTGACGTTGTTCCACGCATCGGCAGAGAACAGAGAGCCCACCTGCGCTACCGCAATGACGGTGATGGTTCCTACCAGCGCGATGGGGCCGCCAACACCGACCTGCACGGGGTGGAGCGCCGCCCATCCGGCGTTGCGCCAGAAGTTGGCGCCGAAGTTGGCGGCGATGGCCTGCGCATTACGTCCCACGAAAATGCCGAGCATCACCAGACCGAGCAGCGCGGCGGTCTTGGCGAAGGTGAACACGTTCTGCACTGCCGCGCCGGTCTTCACTCCGAAGATGTTCAACACCGAGAGAAAGACGACGATCAGGATGGCCATCAGATTTTGGGTGTTGAGGCCAACATCCATGTTCCCCAGCACCATAGGGCCAATCGGAATCGGCGGCACATGTGCGATGTGCCAAATCCAGTTGGTGGAAGAAATCCATGGAAAGAACACACCGAGAAACTTGCCGAAGGCCACGCCAACCGCGGCTATTGTTCCCGTCTGAATGACCAGATACAGCGTCCAGCCGTAAAGGAATCCCCAGAGCGGGCCCAGCGATTCGCGGAGGTAAACGTACTGACCGCCGGCGTGCGGCATCATGGCGGCCAGCTCTCCGTAGGCGAGCGCGCCGGTGATGGTCATGAATCCGGTCACCGCCCAGGCGGCGATCAACAGCGCGGGAGAATCGACCAGGCGCGCGATTTCGGCGGAGACGATGAAGATGCCGGAGCCGATCATCGAACCCATGACCAGCGTGGTAGCGCTAGTCAGGCCCAGACCTTTCACGAACTCACTTTCGCTGGAGACGACCGATGCGGTTTTCGCTTCAGTAGCCAAGGGGCCTCGAAATTGATGAAGACAACGCTCGCAAGAATCTACACCAAGAGCCGCAAGAATTCCTCTGCAACTTTGGTTGGGGAACTGAGCAGGTCAGAAATGACAGCCACGGAATCTGCCCCGGCCTGGATTACAGAGCGAGCATTCGCACGAGTGATGCCGCCTATGGCAACCAGCGGCTTCTTAGTCGCAGCACGTGCAGCGCCGAGACCTTCAATCCCGGTCAGCGGGTCGTGATCACGCTTAGACGAAGTGGCAAAGATCGGACCGAAGGCGATGTAGTCTGCCGGCCCGGCGTCGGCCTCCTGCAACTCCTCGAGATTGTGGGTGGACACGCCCAGGATGCATCCGTCTCCGATCACCGAACGCGCGCCCTGCGGCGACAGGTCGTCCTGACCAACATGGACCCCGTCGTAAGCAGCAGCCACGCAGATGTCGGCGCGATCGTTCATGATGAGGGTCACATCATCGCCAAGCGCGCGGCGGATCTCTCGGGCATCGCTCAGCATCTGACACGCGCCGCCAACCTTGTTTCGATACTGCGCGAATGTGACACCCCCGGCGGCGAGGGCACGTGCATAATCAACGATGGAAGCGGTGGTGCGCAACGGTAGCGCGAAGCAGCCGACGTCGACAATGGCGTAAAGCTTAGGTAGCCGAAACTGCTCAGGCATGATGTGAGATTACCTTACGGCCTCTTTCACCGGCGCCAGGAAGCGCTCCATGAACCTGGTGTCAAAGTTGCCCGCGCGAAAGTCGGGATCGGCCATGATGCGGCGGTGCAGCGGAATGCTGGTGAAAATGCCCTCGACTACGAACATCTCCAGGGCACGGGACATGCGTGAAATGGCTTCGTCGCGGTCACGCCCGCGCACCACCAGCTTGGCGATCAGCGAATCGTAGTACGGCGGGATGATGCCCTCCGCGTAGGCTGCCGTGTCGACCCGGACGCCCGTTCCGCCCGGAATGTTAAAGGCCGTGATCTTCCCGGCCGAGGGGGTGAAGCGCTGGGGATGCTCGGCATTAATGCGGCATTCGATGGCATGTCCGCGGAATTGCACCGGAGAAGTAATGATGGAGCTCAGCTTCTCACCCGCGGCAATCAGGATCTGCGATTTGACCAGGTCCACATCGGTGGTCATCTCGGTAACGGGGTGCTCCACCTGGATACGCGTGTTCATCTCCATGAATGACAGGTTGCCCTCTTCATCCATGAGAAACTCGACCGTCCCCGCGTTCATGTAGCCGATCTTACTGAGGGTCTTGACCAGAAGGTTACCCATCCGCTCGCGTAGCTCGGGCGTCATCTTCACCGAAGGCGCTTCCTCGACCAGCTTCTGATGGCGGCGTTGGATGCTGCAGTCGCGCTCGCCCAGGCTCATCACGTTGCCGTGCTCGTCGGCCAGCACTTGGAACTCGATGTGACGCGGGCGCTCGACGAATCTCTCCATATAGAGATCGCCGTTTCCAAAGGCTGCTGCAGCCTCGGAGTACGCCGCATGAAAAAGATTGGGTAACTCCTCCTCGCTGCGGATGACACGCATACCGCGTCCACCGCCTCCAGCGGAGGCTTTCACGATAACCGGAAACCCGACACTGCGCGCCCACTCCAGGGCTTCGTCCGCCGAGCCGATGATCCCTTCGGATCCGGGCAGAATGGGCACGCCTTCCTTCTTCATGGTGGCGCGCGCTTTTTCCTTTTCGCCCATCAAGCGCGTGACCTCGGGAGGCGGGCCGATGAACTTGATACCGCAGGCGCGGCAGACTTCCGCGAAGTTGGCGTTCTCGCTCAACAGGCCGTAACCAGGATGAATTGCGTCCACGTTGGCGATTTCCGCGGCGCTGATCACGGCCGGGACATTCAAATAACTTTCATTCAGGCGTGGCGGACCGATGCAGATGGCTTCGTCAGCGAACTTTACATGCAGCGAATTGCGATCAGCCTCGCTGTAGATGGCAACTGCTTTGATGCCTAGTTCCTTGCAGGCACAAATTACTCGCAGGGCAATCTCCCCGCGGTTCGCAACTAAGATCTTCTTAAACATGAGATAAAGGGCTTACAAAAGGCAGCTTGCGTCATGCCCAGCTACTGCTTACGGATACCGAACAGCGGCATTCCATACTCAACCGGAGTTCCGTTGGAGACGAACGCTTTGGCGAGCACTCCTGAGACTTCCGCCTCGATCTCGTTCATTAGCTTCATGGCTTCAATGATGCAGAGCACCTGTCCCTCCAGTACCGAATCGCCGACCTTGACGAAGGGCGGTGTTCCCGGCGATGGGGCTTCGTAGAATGTGCCGACAATGGGCGATTTCACGATGTGCAGATCGGCGTCAGCAGCTGGGGCGGGTGCTTGCGCCGGAGTGCCCTCGGACACGCTACTCGCAGCTGGTTCTGCCGCCGGGGACGAAACCGCCATCGGTGCCGCAGGGACGGGAGCCACCGGAACGGACGTCACCGTAGGCGCGACGTGCACCACCGGGGCAAGCTGAGGAGCCCCTCCCCGCTTGATATGGAGCTTCATGTCGCCGCGTTCCAGTTCGAACTCGGCGATGTCCTTCTCCACCAAAAACTCGATCAGTTCCCTGATTTCCTTCTGGTTCATCGCATTCCGTTGGGCAGGATGCCCGTGCAACAGCCGGCTAAATTTCGATCAGTTCCTTGGTGACCGGGGTCAGCACCTGCGACCCTCTACCCGTGACCACCACCATGTCCTCTATGCGAACGCCGCCCTTGCCGGGCACATAAATTCCCGGTTCAATCGTGATAACCATGCCACGCTCAAGCCGTTCTGCCTGCTGTTTGGCGAGGCGTGGCGGCTCGTGAATCTCCAACCCTACCCCGTGGCCTGTGGAATGCGTGAAGTAGCGGTCCAGCTTGGCCTTTCGAAGTACTTGGCGGACGGCCTGGTCCACTTCTGCTGCTGTTTTGCCGGGAGCCACCGCGGCGAGGCCTGCCAACTGAGCTTCCAGCACCGCTTCGTACCACCCGTGCTCATCCCGGCTGACGCGGCCCACATGCACTGTACGGGTCATGTCAGAACAGTAGCCGCGTAGTATAACACCCGAATCCACGACCACGAATCCGCGCCGGGGTATGGGCTGACTGGAAGCTCGTCCGTGGGGAAAGGCTGCCCGCTTGCCCGCCGCCACGATGGTTTCGAACGACATTCCGTCGGCGCCAGCCTGCCGTGCGGCATATTCCAATCTGCCCGCCACTTCCGACTCTCGAACTCCCGGACAAATGGCTTTCAAAGCCTCCTTGTAGATGACCGCACCGAGTCTTATTGCGTCGGTGATCATCCGCAGCTCCTCAGCATCTTTGATCATGCGCTGTCGCAAGACGAGGCCAGTGGTCGGCTTCCATCCGATCTTTCTGTGGACCACCGCCCGCATCTGCTCGGCGGTGGTGACGGTCGTGTAGTCGGCTTCGAATCCAATCCTGACAGCCTTCAGTTTGCCGATCAGCCTGGCGGCATCATTCAGCAGCGGGCCTTTGGCAATGACTAACCGCGCACCCTTGACCTCCTCGCGCGCCTGTTGCGTGTAGCGGCCATCCGTGAAGAAGACGCGACGTCCGGCGAGAAACAGCAGCAGCCCGTTGCTGCCGCTATAGCCGCACAAATAGCGCAGGTTGGCGGGATGGGTGACGACGAAGCCGTCGAGGTCCTGCTCGATCAGAGTTCGCTCGAACTTTTTCAGGCGCGCAAGATGGTCCATAGGAAACCACAACTCCATCGCTAGAACTGTGTAACCTGCAAAGTATTCGACGTTTGTTTGCTGGCACGATAGAGGTAGTGGCTGCTCTTCCGATGAGCCTCGGCGTCGGCGCGAACCATATAGGCTTCAGGGCCAGGGCTCGACCGAAACGGAATGACCGGGCTAGAGTTCTGCGCCGCTAGCGTGAAGTGCTGATAGCCCAAAGCAGTAGCTCTGCCAATGCTGTTGACGGCAACAACGATCACGGTGATGTCCAAGCCGTGGTGAGTTTGATTAGACACGACAACCGAGCCAGAGATGGTGTTGCCCCGTACCGCAGGAGGCTGTTTCCAGTCGATCGTCAACCCCGCAATGACAATGATGGTAAGGTCACGCTGCGCGTGCTGGGGAGGCCCGTTGGAATCTGCAACGGCGAGCTTAAAGTGATACTCGCCAGGCAATGTGGGTACGCCGGAGAGCACTCCCTTGTGCGGGAGAAGTTTAAGTCCCGGCGGAAGTTCGCCCTCGACGCGACTCCAAGTGTACGGTGCGAGCCCACCCTGCGCGACCACCGGGAGGTTGAAACGCTCTCCGGCGACGGTGGTTTGCGGTGATTGCGCGACAATCTGCAGAGATCCGGGATCGGTCTGTGAGGTAAGGGCCGAGGCAATGGCTGCAGTTGTTACAAGCAGCAGGAGAACGCACCTGTTGGATGGAAAGCGCACAAGCTAAACATTATAGGTGCACTGACGAAGACTTTGCCGTTGACAATCAGCGGGGGGTGATGAACCTGTTTCTCGGACCAAAACGGTCGCGCGATCCAGCCTGATTGCGCATGCTAAGCTTCACGCCACTCAGGACCAATCGTCGGGTTCGTAAAAGACTCCTCATCATTTAGGATTATCTCGACTGGAGGCGTCGTGGTTTGTACTGCCTGCGGATACGAGAATCAAGTTGGCAACCGTTTCTGTGGAATGTGCGGCACGCCGCTGCCACACGCCCCATTGACCGCACCGGGTGCGCAAGGGACCCACAACCTCACACGTGTGCCGGTTGAAAGCGCTAACCCAGCCGAGAGCGCACGCGTCTCTGTTCCGCTGGAAGAAGCCGGTGTAGCTGGTCCGCCAAGCCGCGGTGGCATGCTGTTCGAAATGCCTGGTGCCAAGCCGCAACTCCCCGAGGACACCCTCCCGTCTGCGGTCGACATGGTTCCTGAAATTCCGCTGGACGAATACATCAAGAGTTTTCGCTACAATCCGCCCGCGGATCCTAAAGAGGTCACAATGCGAGGCGAAGCCGAGACATTGCGGCTGCAGGCTTCGGCTGTCCCTGATGGTGCCGTGGCCGTCCCTACGGAGGTGGCCAGCTCCGCGGACGAGACTCCGATTTCTCCAGCCGAGGACGTCCGCGAACGGCTAGGGTTGAAAGACTCTCTGACTGGCGACGAGCGTCGCGATCGTCCGCGGTTTTTGGACTTTAGCGACCCTGCTCGTCCGCTTGAAAAACCGGAAACGCCGGAATCCGCGGTCGAGGGCCCGACGTTCCTGGAAACGGGCGATACCACCGTGCAGCTCTCTGCCCAGCCGAAGGCCGAAGCCGAGAGTGACAAGCCTTCTAACGGGCGTGGGCTGACCTGGGTTGCCGCGGCCGCTCTCATTGCGTTCGCTGCGCTGGGAGTGCTGGAGCGGCGTTCGCAAGTAAACCATACGAACAATGGGCCAGTCGAAGTCATCAAAACGCGGCTCCTTGAAATAAAGAAGCGGTTCAATCCACCTCAGACAGCCGACTCGACTGACGGAACCTCTGGCAAGCCTGCCGCGCAGGTCGGACAACCCCAGTCGGCGCCGGCAGACCAGAATCTCCCTGCGAACCCCAACGCTCCGAGTGTCGCACCGGCAAACGGTTCGCCACCCACGGATGCGAACGCTGGAAACAATGCCGGGAGCCCGCCCCCGAACACAACTTCGCCGACAGAAACCCCGTTGCCGGCCGGACAGAAAGCTGTGTCAGCCGTGCAAAGCTCTTCTGTGACCGGGACGCAAGCGGCGACAGATCAAAAGGCCGACCAGCCAAAGCCAGCGGCTTTGGCTCCGGCGAAGGTTGCGAAGGCGGAAGCTGCAGGCGTGACCCAAACTGCGGCTGAAAAACCCAAACCGAAACCGCAGCCCGCGCAGGGAGACAACGAGGAGTCCGCCGTCAAGAAGCTTGTTCCGGGGGCGGAGGAATTAGACAAGGCGAACAATGCCAGCGACGCCGCGGCCGCGGCTGCTTGGTTGTGGAAGGCGACAGCCAAAGGCAATCCCGACGCTCCGGTGCGTCTGGCCGACTTGTATGTCAAAGGCGACGGCGTGCCACGCAGTTGCGAGCAAGCCTTGGTGCTGCTGAAGACGGCGGCGACCAAGGAGAATGTCCTGGCGCGGAATCGGCTCGCAGGAATGTATAGCAGCGGCACCTGCGTGCAACGCAATCGGGTGGAAGCTTATCGCTGGGTGAGCTCGGCGCTGGCGGTCGATCCCAACAGTCATTGGGCGCAGCAGAACCGCGATTCGATCTGGCAGCAGATGACGCCGGAGGAGCGCGCAGCGGCGCAGCAGTATCGATAGAACTGAGAGAACAGGCAATAAGTCCACCCGCTGTCGAAATGCGATGTGGGTAGTGCGATTTACTGTTGATGAACCCTACCTTCTTCAGTTCCCGTCCCGCCTTTCGGAGATGGCTCCAGAAACACCACGCCGATGGGCGTGAGCTTTGGGTCGGGTTCTACAGAAAGGAATCGTGCAAGGGAGGGGTCACGTATCCTCAGGCTTTGGATGAAGCTCTTTGCTTCGGCTGGATCGATGGACTGCGGGAAGCTTTAGACGATTCCAGCTACACCATCCGCTTTACGCCTCGCAAGTCCGAGAGCATCTGGAGCGAGGTAAACACCAAGCGAGTTAACCACCTCATTAAGTTGGGGCGGATGCAGGCGCCCGGGCTCGCGGCCTTCAAGGCACGCGATTTGAAAAAGTCGCGACAGTATTCCTACGAGAGGAACCGGAGCCGGTTCGAAGCTGCGCACGAGAAAAAGTTCAAAGCAAACGCGAAAGCCTGGGAGTTCTTTCGCGCGCAAGCTCCGTGGTATCAGCGGACGACGACCTGGTGGGTGGTCAGCGCCAAAAGGGAAGAGACCCGCCTGAAGCGGCTGACCACGTTGATTGAAGACTCGGAAAACGGCCGCCGGATCGGGCTGCTCGACTATCCGAAGAACAAACGGAAAGACGTTGAGCGATAGGTTCCGTAGCTCAGCCTACGCGGACGATCCCGCGCGCGTTTCCAAAGTTTCGAAATACTGTGCGATATTACGGAACTTCTTATAGCGTTCTTCGAGCAGTTCCGGGAGCAGCTTCTTTTCCAGCTCTTTCAAGTGCTTTTCCAGGGCTTCGGCCAGCAAGGTGGCCGCGCCGTCATAATCGTGGTGCGCGCCGCCGGGTGGCTCGGGTATGACTTCATCGCAGAGGCCCAGTTCCAGGTTGTCCTTGGCCGTGATGCGCATCGCCTGCGCTGCCAGCTCCTTCTTGCCGGAATCGCGCCACATGATGGCGGCGCAACCCTCGGGCGAGATGACCGAGTAGATGCTGTTCTCCAGCATCAGAACGCGATCGGCGACGGCAATCGCCAGCGCGCCCCCGCTTCCACCTTCTCCGGTGATGACGGCGATGAACGGCATCTCCAGGCGCGCCATCTCGCGCAGGTTGCGCGCAATCGCTTCGGCCTGGCCGCGCTCTTCGGCCCCTAGTCCAGGATAAGCGCCTTGTACATCGATCAGCGCGATCAACGGGCGCCGCCACTTCTCGGCAAACTTCATCATGCGCAGCGCCTTGCGATAGCCTTCGGGATTCGGCTGGCCAAAATTGCGATAGAGGCGCTGCTTGGTGTCGCGGCCCTTTTGCGTGGCCAAAATGGCCACTTCCCGGCCGCGAAAAGCGTGCCATGCCGCACACCATGGCGGGATCGTCGCCGAAGGCCCGGTCGCCGTGAATTTCGCTGAAGTCAGGGAAGATGCGCTCGATGTAATCCAGAGGATAAGGACGCAGTGGATGGCGCGCCAGTTCGGCGCGCTCCCAGGCGGTCAGTTGCCCGGACATCTGGCGCTTGAGGGCCTCAATGCGCTCGTGCGCCGCCTGCAACTGCCGTTGAGCATCCTTGTTGTCGGCGGTAACGCTCTTGCAGTTGCTCGATCTGTTTTTCGATGCGTTCCAGTTCGCTCTGCGCCTTCGAAGCAGTTTCCATAGCTGTATCTTTTCGCCGCTTGGACTCGCGGTACACGGCTTCCACCGCCGAGATCCAGTAATCAACCGCGGGCAGAATACCTGCGCGGAGCAGCGACAGCTCCTCATCGCGTTCGATGGCAGGAACGGGTTCGCTGGGATCTAACGGCGTCGGGCTCAATCAACCACCCGCACGCTGCCACGGCCACACAACTCTTCCACGCGATTGATGAACGCCCGATCCGGCAACACATTATAGCCCTCAGCCTCCATCACCACGGTGAAGTCGCCCTTGCGCTCGAGGTCGAAGAGCACGCGGGCCTCGCCTTTGCGCTCCTGGCAGAGCGCATGCAGATCATCAATCAGGCAGGGGAGACGTTTTCCAGCGGCACCTTGATGCGCAGATGATTTGGCAGTTTAGGCTGCGCCTGCTCCAGGGGAGTAATATCGCCGATCATGACCTTCGAGTTCGAACCCTCTTCGACGCGAACGCCGCCTTTAACCAGCACCGGTACGGTCAGCCGCAACTTGTCTGCAAGACGCCGGTAGTCGTCGGCGAAGCAAAGGATATCCACCGACCCATTCATGTCTTCGAGCTGGCCTTGCGCGTAGAGATCGCCCTTCTTCGACTTGGCTACGCGGATATTCGTAAGCATGCCGCCGATCAGGATTTCGTCCCTGCCGGTGGAAGACTTCAGCCCGGCGACTTCGTTTGTGGTGAGGGCGCTGAAGTCCAGCAGCTTCTCGCGATACTTCTCCAGCGGATGCCCGGTGATGAAGAAGCCCAGGATTTCCTTTTCATGCGCCAGCCGCTCGTGCTCGTCCCAGTCAGGAATGTTGGGCAGCGGCTTCTCCTGAGTCGAGGCTTCGTCGTCCTGCTGGAAGACGCCAAACAGCCCGTGCTGGCCCAGCGCAGTGTCTTTCTGGGTTTTCGCGGCGTGCTCCATTGCATTGTCAACCACGGCCATCAGTTGCGCGCGGCGGCCCAGCGAATCCATGGCGCCGCTCTTGATGAGCGACTCGATCACCCGCTTGTTAAGCAGATGCAGATCGACTTTCTCGCAGAACTGAAATATCGACGTGAACTTGCCGACCGCTTTTCGCGCTGCCACGATGGACTCGATGGCGTTGTGGCCAACATTCTTGACCGCGGCCAGACCGAACCGAATGGCGTCTCCGTGTGGCGTGAAGTACGCATCGCTCACGTTGATGTCCGGCGGCTCGACCGCGATGCCCATCTCGCGGCACTCGTTGATGTACTTGACCACGTCGTCGGTACTGCCGGACACCGAAGTCAGCAACGCAGCCATGAATTCGACCGGATAGTGCGTCTTCAGATAAGCCGTCTGATAGGCGAGCAGCGCATATGCCGCCGAGTGCGATTTGTTGAAGCCGTATCCCGCGAACTGCTCCATCAGGTCAAAGAGCTTTTCGATTTTCTTCGGAGGATACCCGCGCTCGACTGCCCCGCGCACGAAGCGCTCGCGCTGCCTGGCCATCGCCTCGGGGTCCTTCTTGCCCATAGCGCGGCGCAGCAGATCGGCTTCACCGAGCGAGTAGCCGGCCAGCCGGTTGGCGATCTGCATCACCTGCTCCTGATAAACGATCACTCCGAAGGTTTCCTTCAGGTGCGGCTCGAGCTCCGGCAGCTCGTATTCGATCTTCTTGCGTCCCCATTTGCGCTCGACGAAGTCCTCGATCATGCCACCCTGAATAGGCCCCGGGCGATAGAGCGAGTTCAAGGCGGTAAGGTCTTCGACGCAAGTCGGTTTGTAACGCCGCAACACGTCGCGCATGCCATGCGATTCGAATTGGAAGACGCCCGAGGTCAAACCGGTGTGGAAGACCTTCTCGTACGTCACCTTGTCGTCGAGTTCCAACTTCTGCAGGTCGAGCCGCTCTCCGCGCGTCTGCTCAATCAGGCGCAGCGCGTCGTCAATGATGGTGAGGGTGGTGAGCCCGAGAAAGTCCATCTTCAGCAGGCCCAGCTTCTCCACCGCCTTCATGTCGTACGCGGTAACGATTTCGTCGTTCTTAGTGCGGTGCAATGGAACCAGGTCGGTAAGCGGCTGCGGCGAGATCACCACGCCGGCAGCATGCACACCCGAGTTGCGCACCAGGCCTTCGAGCTTTTTGGCGGTGTCGATCAGTTCCTTCGTTTGCGGCTCGTTTTCGTAGGCAGTTGCAAGCGGCGGCGAATCCTTCAGCGCCTGGTCGATGGTGATGTTCAGCGTGTTGGGCACCATCTTGGCAATGCGGTCCACGTCGGCGTATGGGATTTCCATGGCCCGGCCGGAATCCTTGATCGCCGCCTTGGCCGCCATGGTGCCGAAGGTGATGATCTGTGCAACCTGGTCGCGACCGTACTTCTGCGTGACGTAATCGATGACCTCGCCGCGGCGGTTCATACAGAAGTCAATGTCAATGTCGGGCAGGCTGATGCGTTCAGGATTCAGGAAGCGCTCGAACAGCAGCTCATTCTGCAGCGGGTCGATGTCGGTGATGCCCAGCGCGTAGGCCACCAGCGCTCCCGCCGCCGATCCGCGGCCCGGGCCAACCGGAATGTTTCTCTCCTTCGCGTAACGGATGAAGTCCCAGACGATGAGGAAGTATCCGGGATACTGCATCTGCCGGATGATGTCGATCTCGCGCGCCAGCCGTTGCTCGTACTCCGCGAGCGAGTGCTTCAGGCGCCCCGCCGCCTGCATCTCGCGCAACATGATAAGCCGCCTGGCAAAGCCTTCGCGCGCGATGTGCTCGAAGTAGTCGGGCAGTGCATATCCGGAGGGAACTTCGAACTGCGGGAACGGATCGTGCACCTTCTCGAGGCGGACGTTGCAGCGCTCGGCGATCTCCAGCGTGCGTTCCAGCACGTGCTCGTGTCCCAGGAACACCTTCGTCATTTCGGCGGCGCTTTTCACGTAGAACTGGTTGCCATGAAACTTGAGCCGCTGGGTGTCGTGGATCGACTTGCCGGTCTGAATGCAGACCATCACGTCCTGGGCGTGGGAATCGTCCTCGCAAAGATAGTGGCTGTCGTTGGTTGCCACCAGCGGGATGCCGAGTTCCTTCTCCAGCTTCAGCAGGTTGGGCTGAATCCGTTTCTCTTCGGGAATCCCCTGGTCCTGAATCTCGAGATAAAAATTCCCTCGTCCGAAGATGTCGTTAAAGGTCGTGGCGGCTTCGCGTGCGGCCTCGTACTTTCCTTCCGTCAAGCTTTCGGCAACTTCGCCTTTGAGGCATGCGGACAAACCGATCAGGCCCTTCGCATGTTCGGCCAGGAAGCGCTTGCTCACGCGCGGCTTGTAGTAAAAGCCGTGCAGCGACGCCTCAGAAACAATCTTGACCAGATTGCGATAGCCCTCGTCGTTTTCGGCCAGCACCACGAGATGGTTGTAGGTGTCGCCCTCCGGGGCTGCACGATGGTCTTCCTTCTTGCAGATGTATAGCTCGCATCCCAGGATCGGCTTCACGCCTGCTTCCTTGGCTGCATTATGGAATGCCACCTGCGCCGAAGATGTTGCCGTGGTCGGTCACGGCGACGCGGACATGTCCAGTTCTTTGACGCGGCTGACCAGGCGCTCGATCTCGCAAGCGCCGTCGAGCAAGGATAGTCGGTGTGCAGATGGAGATGGACGAATTGCGGTTGAGACATTCGGAGCCTGAGCCTTCGCTGTGCTGCTCTATTCTATGCGCTCCGATGCGGCGGTCTGCAGGCTGAGGAAGATGTGGAAAAGAAGGCAGAATTCAACCGCGGATTTGCGCGGGTCTCGCGGATTTCTTTCTTGGTTGTTTCGAGGTCGAGACCATTGCACCATCAGCGTCATCCGCGGTTGGTCTTTAGTCCTGCGGCGGAATGTGTCCGCTCGACGTCCCCGGCGAGATCAGCCGCCCACCGGTGATGCCTGGCCGGGAGGAGTCTGGTGCGGAACCGACGATTCTCCTCGCTTCCAGTGTGCTCGATACGGCGAAGATCACGGCGAGCAGCGGCGCAGCCAACAGCAGTCCCCAGAAGCCGAGAACGAGCCGAGCAGGACGGGAACGATCAACGACAGCCCAGATGGGCAACCGCGCGGTGCGGCGCATGATCACCGGCTGCAGCAGCAGCCCGTCCACGACGACGATTCCTCCGTAGAGAATGATCACGTACAGAAATTGCTCGAAGCCACTGGCGAACGAGAGCGACCATCGCCGGTCCCATTACCGCCATCACCGGTCCGAAGTGCGGAATCAATTGCAGCAGGGCGGCCAGAATCGCCCAGAACGGCGCCCACGGCACGTGCAGATATCCAAGCCCCACCCACCACAGCGCGCCGACAGCAGCCGAGTCGTAACACTGCGCGACAAACCATCGCCGCAGCGCTCCTCCCGTCATATTGACGTGGCGGAAAATTGCATTACTGGTCCTTGATGCCCGCCCTGTCCGGGCGGTCTCGAAAGCCATGCTACACTCAACTTTACCGCTCCACGGAGACTTTTCGGCATGAAATTCGGCGTCATCATCTTCCCCGGTTCCAATTGCGACCACGATGCCTATTGGGCCATTGCGGAAGTGGCCCGCCAGCCGGTGACCTTCCTCTGGCACGACTCGCCCGACCTGCAAAATTGCCACGCAATCATCATTCCCGGCGGCTTCGCCTACGGTGATTACCTGCGGACAGGCGCAATCGCCAGTTCTTCTCCCGGTGATGGAATCGGTGCGCAAGTTCGCGGCTGACGGCGGGCTGGTGCTCGGCATCTGCAACGGATTTCAAATCCTGTGCGAGGCTGGATTACTCCCCGGGGCGCTGTTGCGCAACGCTGGATTGAAGTACATCTGCAAGCCGGTGCACATTCGCGTGGAGAGCACCAACACACCGTTCACCCAGCAGCTCACCACAGGCGAAGTGCTGGAGATCCCGATCGGCCACATGGAAGGGAATTACTTCTGGACGAGCCGACCTTGACCGAGCTGAAGGAGAACAGGATCGCATCATCTTCCGATATACGGCACCGAACGGCGAGGTCACGGCCGCCGCCAATCCTAACGGGTCAATCGAGAACATCGCCGGAATCTGCAGCGAAGGACGCAATGTCCTGGGAATGATGCCGCATCCAGAGCGTGCTGCTGCACTACGAATTGGGCATGACCGACGGCACCAAGATCTTCCAGTCCCTTGTTGCGGCGATGGCGGCGAAATAGCAATTAACAGCTAGAAGCCATCAAGCCATCTCATAAATCAGTTTCTCAAAGGGCACAGCTTCAGCTGTGCCGTAAAACGTGCCGCTCAAAACCGGGCTTTATTGATTCCTGTATAAATAATGTCCTATACTGTGCTTGTTGTGCGGAGGTGACCTATCCGACCGCAAGGCAGTCCGGAACAGTTGCAGCGCAAACGTGAGCGCGCCATCGATCTGCTCGCTCAGGGCCTGACGCAGGCTGAAATCGCTCGCATCCTGGAAGTGGATCCGCGCAGCGTGCGCCGTTGGAAGCGCGCCCAGCGTATCGCTGGCAAGGCGGCCCTCCAAGCCGTTCCGGCCAGCGGACGACCGCCGAAACTGACGCGGAAGCAGCGCCAGCAACTGGAGAAGCAGTTGTTGCGCGGGGCGCAGGCGGCAGGATTCGCTACCGATCTGTGGACCTGTCCGCGCGTCGCCGAACATATCGAGCGCAGCTTCGGCGTGGGCTATCACGTCGATCACATTGGTCGGCTGTTGCACGCCATGCACTGGAGCCCGCAGAAACCCGCGCGCAAAGCTGTCGAGCGCGACGAAGACGGAATTCGGCAGTGGATCAAGCAGGTTTGGCCCGCGCTTAAAAAAAAGCGCGCCGGCTGAGGGCGTGGCTGGTGTTTCTGGACGAAAGCGGTTTTCTGCTGGCCCCGCTGGTGCGCCGCAGTTGGGCCCCCTGCGGCCAGACGCCCGTGCTGTATCAGCGTGGCCGGCATCACAAGAAGGTCTCCGCCATTGCTGCCCTGTGTGTTTCTCCCGGGCGCGACCAAGTGCGGTTGTATTTCCGTTTGCATCCCGGGCAAGAGGTCGACGCCACGCGGGCCATAACTTTTCTAAAGGCCCTCGATCAGGAACTACAGGCCCCCTGGCTTTTGTTGTGGGATCGGCTAAATGCGCATCGGGCCAAGAAGACCAGCACCTATCTGAACACTGTGCCTCGGCTGCGCCCTTTCTTCTTTCCCGCATACGCTCCTGAACTCAACCCGGTGGAATATCTCTGGGGTTATTGCAAACTGAATCCGCTAGCCAATCGCGCCGTCCATGAAGTCTCCGAACTGGCGGTCGTCGCCCGCAGCTGCGGCCGCTCCCTGCAGCGAAAGGAAGCACTGCTGCGTTCCTTCGTTCGACATAGCCCGTTTTTTCTGCGCCTCAAATAGGACATTATTTATACAGGAATCAATAGCCCCTGAGGAACTTCGGTGTTGGTCGCTCCTCGATTTATGAGATGGGGACGGGTTCTAGGTTCAGCCGATTCGAGTCCGCTGCAACCCTGGTTGCTAACCGCCCCTCCCGAACGCTTCCTTATTCACCACGTACGGCATCTTGGTGACGTCGCCGCCGTAGTTCTGCTCCAGCATGTCGATCAGGCCCTGCACGCAGCGTCCGGCCATGCCGCGATCGGGATCGAGGCGAAAGCCGCGTGATACGTCGCGGCGCTGGCGAAGTGGGGATACAACCGGCAGCGGTCCTCGATCTCGGGATCGCGCAGCGGCGAGTCCGGCGGCAGCGGCTCTTTCTCATAGACATCGAGCGCTGCGCCGGCAATCCACTGCTCCTTGAGAGCTTTGGCAAGCGCCTTTTCGTCGACCACCGGCCCGCGCGAAGTGTTCACCAGATACGCGGTCGGTTTCATCGTCCGCAGCGTGCGCTCGTTGATCAGGTGATACGTCGGCGTGTCGCTCTCGCCTTCGCGCAGCAGCGGCACGTGAATGCTGATGAAGTCGGACTGGCTCGAGCGCCTCCTCGAGGGCAACGTACTTGATCGAGTGCGCTCCGCGCTGCAGTTCGCGCTCTGAGCGCAGGTCCATCTGCTCCTGCACTCGTGTGATCAGGTTTTCGTTCGGCCCCATGGCTTCGTAGCACAGGATGTTCATGTCGAAGCCGATGCACTTCTTGATCATCGCCTGGCCGATACGTCCGGTGCCGATGATGCCGATGGTTTTGCCGGTCACCTCATCGCCGAGAAACGGCAGGTACGGATGCCAGTAGCCCCACTTGTTCTCGCGTACCAGATGCTCGGCGCGCCACAGTCTGCGCGCCAGGATCAGCCAGCGCGAAGAATGCGAACTCCGCCGTGGCTTCGGTGAGAACGTCGGCGGTGTTGGTGAACGGGAATTCTGTAGCGGTTGGCGTCGGCGCGATTGATGTTGTCGAATCCGACCGCATACTGCGCCACACGCTTTGAGCGTGCCCTTGCCTGCCTCGAAGACCTCGGCGTCAATCTTGTCGCGCAGGGTGGTGATGAGGCCGTCAATGCCGCGGCGGACCTTTTCGATGATCAGGCTCTTCGGCGGCGGGTCGGGCCTGGGATAGACCTCGACCTCGTAGCCGCGCTCGCGCAGGCGATTGAAGGCTGCATCGCCGATGTCGCCGTGGCAAAGACACGGAACTTGTTCTGTGGCATGTAAGTCCCCAAATAGTTTGGTGAATCGGCCGAATACGCCCCACACCCCTACCGGTTAAGTCCCCATGAAAAAGCCCGCCTTGCAGCGGGCCCGCGAACGTCAACCCCGAGAACTACAAATTCTTCTTCGTCCACTGATCAATGCGGTCGAGCGCAACCTGGATGTTCTCGATCGAATTGGCGATGCTGAAGCGCAGATAGCCTTCGCCGAACGACCCGAACGCCGTTCCCGACAACGCCGCCACCCCCGCCTCATCCAGCAGCGCGTCCGCCAGCTTCTTCGACGGCCAGCCCGTCTGCTTGATGTTCGGGAAGGTGTAGAACGCGCCCTTGGGCAGACGGCACGAGAAGCCCTTGATCTGGTTCAGCCCTTCACGAACACATCGCGGCGCTTCTGGAATTCCTGGCGCATCTTTTCCGGCTCGCTCTGGTCGCCGCGCATCGCTTCGATGCCCGCCATCTGCGTGAACGTCGCCGTGCACGAGGTCGAGTTCGTCGCCAAGCGCGCAATATGCGTCGCCAAGATCGGGACGCATCACGCCATAACCCAGCGCCATCCCGTCATCGAGTAGGTCTTCGAGAAGCCATCGAGAATGATGGTGCGATCCTTGAAGCCGTCGACCGACGCGATGCTGTAGGGCTCGCCTTCGAACAGCAGGCGGCTGTAGATCTCGTCGCTCATGACCATGATGTCGCGATCGCCGATGGCGGCAGCGATGTCCTGCACGTCTTCCTTGGTCATCATGCCGCCGGTCGGATTCTGCGGCGAGTTGATGATGATGAGCTTGGTGCGATCGGTGATCAGGTCCTTCAGTTCGTTGACGTCGAGCCGGAAGTCGCGCTCCTCGCGCAGATGGATCGGGCACTGCCTTGCCGCCGAGGAAGTTGATCATCGACTCGTAAATCGGGAAGCCGGGATTCGGATAGATGACCTCATCGCCCTCTTCCACCAGCGCGAGCATGGTGAAGAAGATGATCGGCTTGCCGCCGGGCACCACGACCACCTCGTCGGCGCTCACCTTGATGCCGCGCGACTTGGCGACGTCGTTGGCGATGGCCTCGCGCAGATCCGGCAGCCCGGCCGAGGGCCGTAGTGCGTGAAGCCCTCGTGCAAGGCGTTCACCGCGGCCTCGACGACATTGGCCGGCGTGTCCATGTCGGGCTCGCCGATCTCGAGGTGGATGATGTTTCTTCCCTGCCGCTCCAAAGCGCGGGCGCGAACCAGCACTTCGAAGGCAGTTTCAGTTCCCAGGCGCGACATCCGCTTGGCCAGGCGCAGTTCAGTCTGAGTGGTAGTCATAGGCAAACCGGATGATTATACCTCGCGGGCTGGACCTCCCAGCGCGGGGCAGTTTCACGCCACGTACTCGATCTCAAATTCGATCTTCGCGCTCTTCTCCAGCATGGCCGACACCGAACAGTACTTCTCCTTCGACAAGCGCACCGCATCCTCCATCGCCTTGTGCGTGACGTTGCCCGCCAACGCGATAAATCAAACGAATGACTGGTAAAGACCTTGGGGAAGGCTTCGGCGCGCTCGGCCATCGCGCGCACTTCCAGGCTGGTGAAGGGCTCGCGCTTCTTGCGCAGAATACCGACGACGTCGCTGGCCGTGCAGGCGCACAGGCCAATCAGCACCAGTTCGATGGGGCTGCTCGCCGACTTCTCGCTGCCGGCGTCCACAACCAGCGCGTGACCGCTACTCGCCTGGCCGAGGAAACGGTCGTGGTCGAGTCCGATATGTGCCTTGCGCTCTCGATCATGGACGTCTCGTCCGACTGTGGCTCGTGGTTATTAGTCCCTCATTCGGCTCAGAGAATTCCACGCTCACAGCTATTATCTGGCGGAGTGCTGCTCTTCGGGACCGCTCCGCCCGTGGCTGCGCCCTTCCCGTGCTTGTCGTAAATCGTGTACTGGTCCTGCGGCCGCTTCAAGCGAATCGTGACAACCTGCTCCGACTGGTTGATCGTGTAGTCGTCGCCGAAAGTCTGGAACCCGGGAGCGATCACCTGCACGCGCAGCAGGCCGTAGGGAATGCCGTCGTTCGGTCTTACCCTCGGCGTCCGTCTTCAGCTCGAATCCGCCCTTGCCTTGCTTGCCACTCTGTCCAACGGGATGCAAGATCACCGCCGCGTTGCGCACGGGCTTGCCGTTGTCGTCTTTAATCACGACAAATTGGATCGACGACGTCTGGCCAACGTCTTTCTGACCTCTGGCAACAGCAGAATCAGGATCACCAGCAAGACAAAGATCGTGAACAGCGGGCGCGACATCTTCATAGCGATATTCTAGGCAGGATGGGCACGGCACCGCAATCGGCCCGCCAGGCCTGAGCAATCAAAACAGAATCAATGACGAGGAAATATCCGCTTTGCGCCGTGGACCAAACTAGTAATTCGCAAGGCCAGCCCGATGGCCACAGCGGCGATCGGCGGCAGGGCTGCCAAACCTGAACACCAAGTCATTCGGAGGGTGGTGTACGCTTCTGTGTCGGGCGCCCGTCGTCGTTCTGGTCCGCTGGGGTGCTGCCGTCCGGAGTCGATGATTCGCCGAGTCGCTGCTGCGAGGAGATGCATCCGTGCGCCTCAACAATACCGGACGGTTCGCGGCGTCGCGCTTCCTCCGCCCAGGTGGCGACCATTCTCCAGAGAACTCAGCCGCGCCTTCACACTCTCGAACTCGCTGGTGTCGACCACGTATTCGGGACGGTCCGGCAGATACTTACGGATTTCTTCCTGCGCGTCCTGGATGCGCTCGACATTCATCGGATGAGTTGCGAAGGCCTTCGCAACTACGTTGGGCTTCTTCTTCTCGACGTTGAGCTTCTCGAAGAATTCCACGAAGGCCTCGGGATCGTAGCCCGAGGCGTAGTCGTATTCCAGTCCAAGCAGGTCGGCTTCGCGTTCGGCATCCCGCGAAAACTTCAGGAAGCCCAGCGGCACCAGCAATCCCGCCACCTCGGTAACCGCGTACGCCACTGGACCGCCCACAAAGATCAGCGGCACTGAAGCCAAATTCCAGATCTGCGCCCGCGTCATGTTCTTGGTAGCGTGACGCGCCGCCACGTGCGCGATCTCATGCGCCATCACCCCGGCGAGTTCGGCTTCGTTGTCGGCTGCGAGAATCAACCCGCTGTTCGACGTAGAAGAATCCACCCGGCAACGCGAAGGCATTCACCTCATCGGTGTCGAGGACCTTGATGGTGAAAGGTACGCGCGCGTCGGAGTTGCGCACCAGGTTCTGTCCAATGCGATTGATGTACTCATTGATAACCGGATCAGTGACCAGCCGCGCGCTTGACTCCACCTCTTGCGAAAGC
>CAWHWY010000003.1:0-50936 GCA_963833155.1 uncultured Acidobacteriaceae bacterium | reverse complement strand
GTGGCGACACCTTCCGCACCGGCGAGGCGACCTTCGGCGAGAGCATGACCGTCTCGGGTGCGGTCAACAAGACCGGCATCCTGCTGATCTGCTGCGTTGCCACGGCTGCCTGGACTTGGAACCGCTTCTTCGGCGCGTACAACCCGGCGTCGCCCGAGGCTGCGATGCAGGCGATCGCCCCAATGATGGTTGTCGGCGGTATCGGGGGATTCATCCTGGCGATGGTCACAATCTTCAAGAAAGAATGGTCGCCGGTGACCGCGCCGATCTACGCTTTGCTTGAGGGCCTGCTGCTGGGCGGAGTCTCAGCCATGCTCGAGATGCGGTTTCACGGCATTGCCATACAGGCGGTCGCGCTGACTTTCGGTACTCTGGTTGCGATGCTGTTGGCCTATCGTTCCGGCCTCATCAAGGTCACCGACAAACTGCGCCTGGGCATTGTGGCTGCTACCGGTGGCATCGCGGTGTTCTACTTCTTGCAGTTCATCCTGGGATTCTTCGGCGTGCACTTCACGGCGGTCAACAGCGCAAGCCCAATCGGCATCGGCTTCAGCATCGTGGTCGTTATCGTCGCGGCGCTGAACCTCGTTCTCGATTTTGACCTCATCGAGAACGGCGCGCGGATGGGCGCCCCGAAGTACATGGAGTGGTATGGCGCCTTCGCGCTGATGATTACGCTGATCTGGCTTTACTTCGAGATTCTGCGACTGCTGTCGAAATTCCGCGAGCGCTGAGCTGAACGTGATCGCGGTTCGCTCGTTTGCCAAGATCAATCTCGGACTGAAGATCGGCCCGGTCCGTGCCGACGGCTTTCACGAGCTGCGCACGATCTATCAGACGCTGGCGCTGCACGACGTCGTGCGCGTGGGCGTGCAGCCCGGCTCGGGCATCGAGATTCGCTGCAACGACCCGCGTGTTCCACTGGGCGAGTCGAACACCTGCTACAAGATCGCCGAGCGCGTGCTGCAGGCGGTGAAGGCTGGAAGGCATTTCATCAATGCGCGAGCGGGCCAAACCGAAGTCCCCCAGGGGCTAAAGCCCAAGCCTGAGGCAGTTCCTGGCGGCACGGCTGAAGCCGTGCCCTTTCAAAACCAGAATCGCGACGCGGCTCGTACCGGCAAGATTATCATTGACATCGAGAAGCGATTGCCGGTGCAGGGCGGCTTGGGCGCAGCGTCATCCAACGGCGTCGCGACGATGCTCGGCTTGGAGCGCGCCCTCGACACCAAGCTCGCCGCCGAAGACAAGCTCCGCATGGCGGCGGAAGTGGGTAGCGACCTGCCGCTATTCCTGATCGGCGGAACGGTGCTCGGCGTTGGGCGCGGCGAAGAAGTCAGCCCCCTGCGGGATTTGCCGACCCTGCATCTGGTGGTGGTCACGCCGTCCATTGGCGTTTCGACTCCAGCCGCTTTCGCGCGCTGGGATGAACTGGCCGCGCGGGAACCGGAATTGACCGGCACGGACGCCGCAGGTACAATAATCAAGTTCAGTGAGGCGCCGTTCGCCTGGCTGAGCGAGAGTGTTTTCTCGCAAGCTGCATCTGCGAGTGAGCCTGCATCCGGTGTTCCCGCGGTGGGCGGGGACCGGGCCGAGACACTGCTTCTCGACCTCGTCCGAGCCGGGATCGAGAACGACTTCGAACGCGTTGTCTTTCCAGAGTATCCCGAGTTGCGTGAGGTAAAACGTGTCTTGCAGCGCGAAGGCGCGCGCTATGCATCGCTGTCTGGCTCCGGGTCAGCGTTGTATGGAGTCTTTGCCTCGGTAGAAGAAGCGCAAGCGGCAGCCGGGCGGATGACGTCAGCAGGACACGCAGCAGTGGCGACGACCTCGTTAGGGCGGGACGAATACCGGCGGCTGATGTTTGGGTAGGTAACGGTTGGCTTTCTCGTGAGTAGCAGCTACAGGAAAAACAGGTCCCTCGACTCGGACTAAAGTCCTCGCTCGGGATGACAGGGCTAAAGGATCGTCGGGCGAACACTGAAGAACTGAAAGCTGATAGCTCACGGCCAACCTTACTGGGCGGTCGACTAATGGTAGGTCAAGTGCCTTTGGAGCACTTTGTCTAGGTTCGAATCCTAGCCGCCCAGCCAAAGTTCAGTGGCTAGTGGATAGTGGTCAGTGGATAGTAAAGGCCCCGGGCTTCAGGTTTGCAAACTAAAGGCTACGAGCTAATGGCTAAGAGCCAAAAGCTAATAGCGAACAGCGAAGAGCGGCATTCAAGACCCAGCATGTAACTCAACCAGGTTAAGCGGGGTATTTGATTCGATGGAAACGGCAGCGAAAGCTAGTGCAGTTCAGCCGGTGGCCCTGGCGGGCGAAGGCACGGTTACGGTCGCGCAGCAGTCGGACAAGAAGACCAACGGGCACCGATCCCAAAGCTGAGCGCAAACCAGTACGGGCTCGCCAGGATGACCGGTGGAAGATTTTTTCCGGCACGGCCAATGACGCGTTGTCCAAGGAAATTTGCGACTTCCTGGGCTTGCCACTGGGGCAAACGCACATCTCCAAGTTCTCGGACGGCGAGACCTACGTGCAGATCATGGAGAACGTACGCGGGGCCGACGTGTTCATGGTGCAGCCCACGTGCGACCCGGTGGACCTGCACCTGATGCAATTGCTGCTGCTGATTGATGCGCTGAAACGCGCTTCGGCGCGCCGCATCACGGTGGTGATTCCGTATTTTGGATACGCCCGGCAAGACCGCAAGGACAAGCCGCGGGTCCCGATTTCGTCGAAGCTGGTCGCGGATTTATTGACCACGGCAGGAGCCGATCGCGCGCTGGTAGTTGATTTGCACGCGCCGCAGATCCAGGGGTTCTTCAACATCCCGGTGGACCATCTGTTCGCGTCGCCGGTGCTGGTGGATTACTTCCGGAAGAAGCAGTTTCCGGACCTGACAGTGGTTTCGCCCGATGCGGGCGGCGTGGAGCGCGCGCGCTTCTTCGCCAAGAAGATGGAGTCGGCGCTGGCCATCGTGGACAAGCGCCGTGTCGAGGCGGATGTGACTGAGGTGATGCACGTCATTGGTGACGTGAAGGGCCGCACCTGTCTCATCCTGGATGACATTATCGATACTGCCGGCACGCTGGTGAAGACCTGCCAGGCACTGCTGGATGCAGGCGCTCGCGAGGTCTATGCCTGCGCGACGCATCC
This sequence comes from uncultured Acidobacteriaceae bacterium, assembly GCA_963833155.1. Classification (GTDB taxonomy): domain Bacteria; phylum Acidobacteriota; class Terriglobia; order Terriglobales; family Acidobacteriaceae; genus Bog-257. Next base: position 47,783 of record CAWHWY010000003.1, on the reverse strand, counting down.
GGTGCTGTCGGGGCCGGCGATCGAGCGAATTTCGCAATCGGGGTTGGCCGAAGTTGTGGTGACCAACACCATCCCGCTGACCGAGGCGGGGCGCCAGGAGCCCAAGATCAAGGTGCTGTCGATCGCCGGTTTGATCGGGCGCGCTATTCAGTCGATTCACGAAGAGACTTCGGTCAGCAGACTGTTTTTGTAAAGGACTCAATTTATGGCTACAGCAACCGCAGACAAGAACGTAGAAGCCAAGCCGCGGCAGAGCGGCACCAAGAATGATGCGCGCCGCGTGCGCCGAAGTGGCCTGGTTCCGGCCGTCGTCTATGGCGCCGGACAAGAACCCGCGCCCATCGCCGTCGATCCCAAGCAGATCAGACGCATCCTGAATTCGGAAACGGGGCACAACTCGATTTTCGATCTCGCCTTCGATGGCTCGTCGGCCAAAGTCATGATCGTGGATTGGCAGTACGAGCCGATCAAAGGGGCATTGCTCCATGTTGATCTGAAGCGCATTGCGATGGACAAGGCACTCCGCGTCAGCGTCCCCGTGGTGATGAAGGGCGAGGCGCCGGGTGTGAAGGTGCAGGGCGGCATCCTCGAGCTGTTGCTGCGTGAAGTGGAAATCGAATGCTTGCCAGGCGACATTCCGGGCCACATTGACGCCGATATCAGCAACCTGATGTTCGGTCAAGTGATCCGCGTCTCCGACCTGCCGCATGACGCCAAGATAAAGTTCATCACCGATGAGAACCAGCCGGTCGCGCACGTGGTCGCAGTCAAGGAAGTTGTAGAGGCGGCTCCGGCGGCGGAGGGCGTGGAAGCAGCTGCTGCACCTGCCGAGCCTGAGGTCATCAAGAAGGGCAAGCAGGAAGTGGAGGGCGAAGCTGCCGAAGGCGGCGAGAAGAAGGCCGAGAAGCCAGAAAAGGCCGAGAAGGCCGAGAAGAAGAAGTAGGCGTTGTGAAGCTGATCGTCGGGCTCGGCAATCCGGGCATCGAATACCAGTTCACACCGCACAACATGGGTTTTCTGGCGGTGGACCGCATTGCCGAACAGTACGGCGTGCGGGTGAACAACCGTAACTGCCGTGCGCAAACGGCGCGAGCCCGCATCGCCGAACAGGACGTGGTGCTGGCCAAGCCGGAAACCTACATGAACCTGAGCGGCATCGCGGTCCGCGAGCTGGTGCGCGAGTACGAGGCGCAACCCGAGCAAGACCTGGTGCTGCTCTACGACGAGATCGATCTGCCGTTCGGCACGTTGCGGGTTCGGCCCCGTGGCCGCTCCGCGGGACACAACGGGGTCGAATCGGTGATTGACGCGCTGGGAACGCAGGAGATCACGCGCGTCCGCATGGGGATTGCACCGGATACTCCGGTGGGTGATGGCGCGAAATACGTGCTGTCGCAGTTTAAGAAGTCGCAGTATCCGGTCGTCGACCAGGTACTCGACACAGCGGCGGAGGCCGTGAAGGTCATCCTTACGGAAGGCGTGCAGGCGGCGATGAACCGCTTCAATCGCAAGCCGGATGAAGCAACTAGCGATTAGCAACTGGCGCCTAGCCCGTTAGCTGCTCACAAACATGAAACGCGCTAGTTGCTAACTGTTAGCGACTAGTTGCCAGGAGAACAAATGCAACGTACTTATGAATTGATGTTCATTGTCCGCCCCGACATGTTGGAAGAGGACCAGGACAAACTCATCTCGAACGTGGAGACGCAGGTCGGCAATGCGGGCGGAACGGTGAAGAGCGTGGAGCGCATGGGCAAGCGGCGTCTGGCCTACACGGTGCGTAAGTTCCAGGACGGCATTTACATGCTGATGGTGCTGGAGGGCGAAGGCGCGATGGTGAAGGAAGTGGAGCGCCGTCTGCGCGTGACCGAGCCGGTGATCAAGTTCATCACGGTGCGGGTCGACGAGGAACAGAAACGGTTAGCTAAGATCAAGGCCATTCGCGATACCAAGGTGCGCGGCAAGGGACGGCAAGCGGCTGCGGCCGCGGAAGCTGCGGCGGCCGCGCCAGTCACCGAAGCGACACCGGAGTCCGGATCGCCAGCCGGAAGCGAGCCAGCGCCGGCCATCGCGTAATACACCACGCCTGCTCGTCCAGTGGCGGACGCCGCCGGCGTAACTGCGACTTGCAGCGGAAAGGGAGATATGACCATCGACGAACGCTTGGATCGGTTGGTGGAACGCCACGAAGCCTTGTCTCAGTCCGTGGAACTGCTCACCAAAGACGTACGTGAGCTGGGACAGAGCGTCGGCGAGCTGGGCAAGTATGTGGGTGAGGTTGCCGAAGGCACCGCTCGCCTGCTGCACATCGCTCAAATTCATGAGCACCGCATCACCCGTTTGGAAGGCGGAGAGTAGCCGCAATTTAGGGCCCAAGATGGCCCAAAGGAGAATCATGGCAGACGAATCCATCAAGACAGCGGCTCCCGAAAGTGGCGCCGCGACAATTGAGGCTCCGGCGCCGCGCCCAGAGGGCGGGCCGCGTGAAGGTGGTCCGCGAGGGCCACGTGCCGGCGGACGGCCAGGCACTGGCCCCGGCAGCGGTCCGCGTGAAGGCGGACGCAAGTTCTTCCGCCGCAAGAAGGTTTGCAAGTTCTGCGTCGAGAAGATCGACGGTATCAACTACAAGGACGTGCGCCTGCTGTCGCAGTTCGTTTCGGAAGCCGGCAAGATCGTGCCTCGCCGGTTGACCGGCGTTTGCACGCCGCACCAGCGCCGCCTCGCTGATGCCATCAAGCAGGCACGCAACATTGCATTGCTGCCGTTCGGCGGACGGTAGAATCAGTGGTCAGTCCCGCAGGGACGACTCAGTTTTACTCAGTTTAGCCCAGCACGCAGCCAAAGGCGGAGTGCTGGGAGGAGTGGAAAATTGATCCGAGTCCCGTAGGAACGGCACGCTGGAAACACGGGCCTTTGCCCGGAGATCCAGACAAAATAAGATCAAATGGAGTTTTACTCATGGAAGTCATTCTGAAAGAAGATGTAGCCAAGCTGGGCTCTCGCGGCGACGTGGTGAGAGTAGCCGAGGGCTACGGCCGCAACTATCTCCTTCCCAAGAAGCTGGCGATTGAAGCTACGCCGGCGAACCGTGCTGTGATCGAGCAGATGAAGGCCGCGGCGGTGCGCCGCGTTGTTCGCGAGAAGGGCGATGCCGAGAAGCTGGCGGAATTGCTGGCTGGTGTCTCACTTAGCTTCACCCGCAAATCGGGCGAGCATGATCAGCTTTTTGGCTCGGTCACCTCCGCCGACATTGCGCGCGAACTCGAGCACAAGAGCTTCAATATTGATCGTCGCAAGATCCATCTGGACGAGCCGCTGAAGCACGTCGGCGAGTTCAACGTCCCCATCAGGCTCCACAAGGACGTCACGGCCCACGTGAAAGTGGTCATCAGCAAGGACGCAGTGGCCGAAGCGGCTCCTGCGGAAGAAGCCAACGCCGAAGCTTAGAGGGCTCTGTTCGCTGGTGGCCGCAGATCCCAGCCTGCGGAGAGCTCCACCTCCCACCTTTCGACTTCTGATGAGAATGCGGATGTTACCTCGCGTCCTCATCAGAGACCGGTCCTGAGTTTGTCCCGGGTCTTGCGTTCCTCCAGCCTGTTTTTCCCCCGAGACTCCATCGGACCAGGGTTGCGCTAGCCACCGCGGTTCCCGGTTCAGCTCCTGCATTCCTCTTGCAATCTGCGGCTAGAATGATACATTCCCATTGCGCCCGAACCGCGCTCTCGTTTACGGTTCCTGGAGCAACTCATGGCCACTCCGATTACCCCGTCTGTCCCTCCCGATCTGCCCCAATCCGATACACCGTTGCCGCCCGTGATCCCCCACTGGAAGAGTAGCAAGCCGCGCAGTTGGGGACTGTTGCTGATGTTCCTGCTGCTGTTGGCGCTGATGGGCGAGGCAGCTCTCAAGCTCAGCCCAGGCTTCAACTTCGCGGTTTCAGCGGGGCTGCTGGTGCTGATCGTGCTGCTATGGGGCCAATGGTCGTGCAGACGGCCGCTCGGAATCCTGATCGACGACCGCAACCTGATGAGCCTGGCACGGTTTCAATCGATGCTTTGGACCATCATTGTGTTGTCAGGCTTTCTGGCGATGGTCGCTCTGCGCTTGCGCTTCCCAATTGCCGGGAAAAGCGCCATGGACGTGGGCATACCCTGGGAGTTGTGGGCACTGATGGGAATCAGCACCACCTCGCTGGTGGGAGCACCCCTGATATTGGAGGGCAAGCTAAACAAAATCCCCACCGAAGGGGCGGTGGACAAGGCTTCGCGGACGCTGAACCAGTCGGCACCGTCACTCGCCACAGTCAGTAGCATGGGAACCCTGTACCGTAACCCCTCACTGCAAGATGCTCGTATCACCGACCTGCTGCAAGGGGACGAGATCATGGACACCGCCTACCTCGACATGGCGAAGGTGCAAATGATGCTATTCACCCTCGTCGGAGCACTAGTGTACTGCGGGGTACTCTACCAATCCCTAACCAGCCCAGTCGCCGAGAACCTGACCCAGATGCCTGCCCTGTCGCAGGGCATGATCACGTTGCTGGGCATCAGCCATGCCGGATATCTGGGCAGCAAGACGGTGGATCGAACTCCGTCGACGTAAGTAATGCGGCCAGCCTACCAGATGCGACGCACGCCGTACGTGTCGAACACAGGATCGGCACTGACGATCGGCCAGCCCGTGGCCTGTGCCTGGGCCACCAGCATGCGCTCGAAAGGGTCTCTGTGATGAAGGGGTAAAAGGCCAGCCCGGATCGCATCGGAGGAGTTGATGGTGAGCTCGCCGAAACCCTGCACCTGCAAAATCTCGTTCCACCTCGCCAGAAACGATCCGCCCTTAAGCTTTCCGATACCGGTCTTGATTGCCAGTTCCCACGGAACCACTGCGGAGATCATCATCCCGTTGGACTTATCTCCGATCGCAAGTCGCGCCGCTGGAGAGATCTTCCTCGGGTCGTCTAGCCACCATCGCAACACATGAGTGTCAAGCAAAGCAATCATTCATATCCCCAGTCGCGCAGTTCCTCATCCGTCAGTGGATCGAACGCATCGGAGGCCGACCATATCTGGCCCTTGAGCATGCCGGGAATACGTTTGGTCCCCGCGCTCGAGATCGGTATCAGCTTGGCGACCGGCTTCTTGCCGCGAGTGATGATGACCTCCGTGCCCTTTTCAGCCTCTTTGATCAGCCGCGAGAGGTTGGTCTTGGCCTGATGAACCGTATAGCTCATTAGCTAAGTTTAGTTAGCTAAGGCAACCTCGTCAAGAAACGCATTGTTGCAGCGCCTTTTGAACCACCGCGCCACTTTCCACGTAAGTACTAATCGAGCGTCTATAATGGCCGCTCACAGTTTCTTCTAGTGGCCGTCTATGTAGTTGCAGGCATGAGAATTGGCTTGCCAATTGCAGACTAGGTAGAAACCAGTATGCCGGCCGAAGCGGTAGCGGTTCCTCTCACGGTTGGCCCGGGGCTCCGCACTCCTCAGACGCGGCGAGCGGCGGACGAAACGTCCTCTACTCCCTCCGATCGAGGGTCGATGATTGGGCAGGCCCAGAGCCGCATGAATGACACGGAGCTGATCCGGGAAGCTCAGCGTGGCAATCGCGCCGCGTTCGAGGACTTGGTGCGTCAGTACGATGGCGCCGTGCTTCGTCTGGCCTACCACCTGACTCGTTCCGAACAGGACGCGCAGGATATTTACCAGGAAGCCTTTCTCAAAGCCTACCGGAACATCAACAACTTCCGTTTTGAGTGCTCGTTCTACACCTGGATCTATCGCATTGTGACCAACTTGTGCCTTGATCTTTTGCGCAAGCGGCAGGTTCGCAAAGAGGATTCCGGCGTTACCGCGGATTCGGAGGGGGGCAGTTACGACCTGCTGGACCAAGTGGCGGATGTGAGGTCGGGCGCCAGTCCTGAGCGCGACTTGATGCGGCGCGAACTGGGCGCGCGAATCGCCAAGGCGTTGACGAAGCTGACTCCGCGCGAGCGCATGGTTTTTGAGATGAAGCATTATCAGGGCCTGAAGCTGAGAACGATAGGCGAGATTTTGAACACGACGGAAGAAACCGCTAAAAACACGCTGTTCCGCGGGACGCAGAAGTTGCGGGCGGCGCTGAAGGACATGCGGCGATAGCTGGTAGTACAGGTCTTCCGTACTGCGTCGAAGGCGGTTTAAGTACTCAGGGGCTTTAGCCTCGAAGTAGAGGTAAGAACCATGAATTGCGAATGGGTCCGACAGAATATCACGCTGTATTTGTACAACGAGCTGGCTGACGATGCCCGGCACGAGCTGGAGCAGCACATTGCGCGCTGCAAGACTTGCGCCGCGGAAGTGGCGGACCAGCAGGACTTCCAGGGGCAAATGAATGCGTTGCCGGTGGAAGAGCCTTCCGCGAGCTTTCTGGCGGCGGCCCGTATGCGGCTGCAGGAGTCACTGGAAACCGCCGAGCAGCATCGTACCTGGTATCACCGGTTCGCGTTCGACCCCATCGCATGGCTTCGCCAGGTACGGTTCTCGCCCGCGCTTGCCGCACTGATCTTCCTGGTCGGCTTTGGCGGCGGCATCGGCGCCATGTACAGCGCAACAAGCAAGGGCCAGCTACCTCGCGTTGCGACCTCCCAAACCGGGGAGGCTTCGATGATCGGCGGCATCACTTCCATCGAGAGAGAACCGGGCACCGATCAGGTGAAAGTTCGGTACGACAAACGGCTTCCGCAATCTGTCCAAGGGTCGGTGTCCGATCCCAATGTGCAAGACCTGCTTCTTTACGCCGCCAAGAGCAACGAAAATTCCGGGGTCCGCCTGAATTCGGTGGACGCGCTGACCAGCAAGGCCGATGATCCGCGGGTGCGCGAGACGCTGACCTACGCTCTCCGCTACGACAGCAATCCCGGCGTGCGCCTGATGGCACTCGACGGCCTCGGCTCCTATGTGAAGGACGACATCCGGGTCCGCAACGCGGTCCTGGAATCTCTGCTGAATGACAGTAACCTCGGCGTACGCAGCGGTGCGCTTCATGCGCTCGATCCGGTGCGCGCGGACACCAGCGTGCGCATGGCACTGCAGCAGTTGTCCCAGGAGGATCCCAACGAGTACATCCGCACCGAGTCCAAGCACATGCTGGCCTCGATGCCCAGCATAGACTAAGAAACGGTGTCTTATATTTGTTCTTGTTCGCTCCCGGAAATGAGGAAAGGTTGAACCAGGGTCTTCTGAAAGCGGCAATGGCAGCGGCACAAACTCGCAGCTTTGTATCCAGCCGTGCCGCTCGTAATAACAAATGGAAGGCGGCCATCGCGGTGCTCGCAGCTGCCGTTGCGGTTCCGCTTTGCGCGCAACAGTCGCGGGTCTTTCACGAGGGCAACGCATGGATCGAAGAAACCACCGGGGCGATGCCGCCGGGCCGCGAGGTCCGCGTCAACACGGACATGGGCTCGGTGCAAGTGCAAGGCAATTCGCCGAACGTAACCTACGTGATTCGCAAGCGCTCCTTCGCCTCCACCGAGGAAGCGGCCCGCCGGCAATTTGAGCAACTTCATATCTCGGTAGCCAGAACGGCGCAGCGTAATTCCATCGAAGGCAGGCTGTTGGGCAGGAACCTGAACCGCTTCAACGCAGAGTTTGTGGTGCAAGTTCCGCGAGAACTTGAACAGGTGCAAGTGGAGACCCGCAGCGGTACGCTCAATTTGAACTCGCTCACCGCTACCATCCTGGGGACGACGGGTGGCGGCGCTGTAAAGCTTGACGACCTCGGCGGCCCGGTCAAGATCGCTTCCGGCGGCGGCAGCGTCGAAGGCGGCAACCTGGGGGCAGACTTCACTCTCAGCAGTGGCGGCGGTGACGTCCACATCAATAACATAGCCGGGCAGGCGCGCGTCACCCTCGCTGGCGGCAAGGTGTACATAGGAACTGCGAGGGGGTCTATCATCACCACGGGCGCTGGTGGCATTGAAGTACGCAAGTGCGAGGGTGATCTGCGCGCCAGCACCGATGGCGGCAACCTCAACTTTGGTGATGTGAGCGGAGCCGTCAGCGCCGATACCGGCGGCGGCAGCGTGCGTCTCGCCAGCGCCAACGGGCGAGTGCAGGTTTCAACCGGCGGCGGCAGCGTGGAGCTCTACAACCTGGGCCAGGGCGCGCAGGTGGAAACGGGAGCTGGGCCGATTACCGTGGAGTTCGTGAGCAACCATGGAGTCTTCACGGACTCGTCGCTGCACACCGCCGCCGGCGACGTTTCCGTGTGTCTGCCAGGCAACATGCCGGTTACGGTTCACGCCTCCTCCGACATGACCAACGGTAAAGGAATCCTCTCCGACTTCCCTGCGCTGAGGATCACCACCAGCGGTGGTAGTTACGGCCCCAAGGCGATGTCTGCCGAAGGGGCGCTCAACGGCGGCGGCCCGATGTTGCGGGTCCGCACGACCATGGGACAGATCAATTTTCGGCGGTGTCACTAAGACAGGGTTGGTGTATTATGCGCAAGAATACGACGATGAAGTTGGGATTTGTAATTACATTGTTCGCCGCAGCGGCGGCACTCGCAATGGCCGAGCCAAGGCCGGCTTTGGCCGGGTGGCCCGACCAGCATCCGAGCTCCTATCTGGGCGTTCACATTGACGAGGTCACCCAGCAATCCGCCTCTGCGCTGAAACTAAGCGACGCCAGCGGAGCGCTGATCACCTACGTCGACCAGGATGGTCCCGCGTGTAGAGCGGGATTGAAGAATAATGACGTCATTGTGGGATTTAACGGTTCCAAGGTCCAGAGTCCGGAGCAATTACAGGACCTGATCCACGCCACGCCTGCAGGCAAAACAGTCAACCTGACGGTGATTCGCGATGGCCAGAAGAAAGACATCAGCGTAACTCTTGGGGCCTGGCCCAACGCCGTGGCGCATGCGCGCAATCTAACTCCGGGATCGGTGATGGCGTTTGCGCCTCCTTCCATCAAGATGCCGGATATCGATGTTCCGTCGTTCACCACCCTCTCGTCTCGCCACGGTATGGTGGTGGAAAGCCTGTGTCCGCAACTGGCAGACTACTTTGGCGTTCCGCGCGGACAAGGCGTGCTGGTGCGTTCGGTGGAGAAAGGCAGTCCCGCCGAAGCCGCTGGCTTGAAGGCCGGAGACGTGATCGTGAAGGTGAATAACGAAACCGTTCACGATATGGCCGATTGGCGTCGCGCCATGCATGTTCGCGCCGGCAAGGTACCAGTGGCCGTGATTCGCGACAAACACGAACAGGCCATCGTGATGAACCTTCCAACTTCCGCCGATACGTCCCAGTTACAGGACGGGGATTGGCCCGACTTCAACGGAATGCTGGCAGACATGCAGCCCAGTGAACAGCAACTGGAGCAGATGCGGAAAGACATTGAACGCTCGATGAAGCTGAAGCAAAAAGACATCGAGAAGATGCAGAAGGAAATCCAGAAATCGCTTCCCTCGCAGAAAGAACTCCAGAAGCAGATCGAGAAGTCAATGAAGCTGAAGCAAAAGGACATCGAAAAGATGCGGAGCGATGTCCAGGCTTGGGCGTCCAGCCAGCAAGAGATGGACCAGATGCGCCGCGAGATCGACGAGTCCATGAAGAACTGGACGCCGCAATTTCAGCAAGAGCTTCAGCAAGAGATGGAGCAGTTCAAGAAGCAGATGGAGGAGCAGAAGCTTGATCTGCAGCAGATGCTGAAAGGCCTCGATAGCGAGCGCGAGTTCTAGCCATCAGCAGTCAGGCATCAGCCTGACAAAACTACATTCATCGCTTGGCCGAGGTGTGTCAACTCTTCTGTGTAAACGACCAGGTTTTGTTTTTGGGGATGGGGTGCAGGGGAAGGGGGTAAATGCCCCTTCCCCTGCCCATTGATTTCGAAGGATTCCGCGCTTTCATGACGCGAGTCTCTCCAAGGCCGGCATCCGGTCCGGCCACAGAATCGTGAAGTGGTTCGAAGCTTCCCGCCAGTGATGAATCGGCATGGTCCACTTCTTTGCCGCCAGCCGTAATGCCAGAAACAACAGCTTCAGCGCGGCTTCTTCGTTGGGGAATCCGCCGCGGGTTTTAATGATTTTGCGCAGCGACCGGTTCAGCGATTCCACGCTGTTGGTGGTGTAGATGGCTCGGCGGATGTCCGGTGGGTACTGAAAAAACGGCGTGATCCGCGCCCAGTTCCGCCGCCACACCTGGCTCACGCTGGGGTAGGCTTTCCACTTTGCCTCCAACTCCGCCAGTTGCTGCTCGGCCTCGGCCGCCGTCGCCGCCCGATAGATCGACTGCAGATCGGCCACCACCGGCTTGCGCAGTTTCCAGGGCACGTAGTTCAGCGAAGCCCGCACCAGATGCACGATGCAGAGCTGCACCTCGGTGCGCGGGAACACCGACTCGATCGCTTCCGGAAATCCTTTCAGCCCATCCACGCAGGCGATGAAAATATCTTTCACACCCCGGTTCTGCAACTCGGTCAGCACCTGCAGCCAGAACTTCGCGCCTTCCGTCTGTGCCACCCACAGCCCCAGCACTTCCTTCTGCCCTTCCAGGTTCACGCCCAGCACCACATAGATCGCCTTGTTCTGGATGTGCCCTGCATCGCGCACCTTCACCATCAGCGCGTCCAGATACACGATGGGATACAGTTCTTCCAGCGGCCGCCCTTGCCACAGCTTCACTTCCTCCAGCACCGCGTCAGTCACGTTGGAGATCAGCGTGGGCGAGACTTCGATCCCGTAGATCTCTTGCAGGTGGCCTTGGATCTCGCGCGTGCTCATGCCCCGCGCATACATCGAGATGATCTTGTCGTCGAAGCCGGTCCAGCGCGTCTGCCGCTTGGCTACGATCTTGGGATCGAATGTGGCTTGACGATCACGCGGGGTCTCCAACTCCAGCTCACCGAAGTCGCCCTGCAAGGTCTTTTGGCTTGTCCCGTTGCGCGTGTTGCCCCGGTGGTGGCCCCCCGGGTCGTGCTTCTCGTAGCCCAGATGGTCGGTCAGCTCAGCTTGCAAGGCTCTTTCCAGGATGGCTTTGGTTAATTCTTTGAGCAGGCCGTTCTCCCCGATGATATCCTCGGGCTTCTTGTAGTCGGTCAGCAGTTGGTCGATCAACTTCTTATCGATGGCCATGGGATTTTATTCTCCTCTTCCCCTGGCCGTTTACACAGTTCTATTTACACCCTCCTTGGCCGAAGACTTCACTCTCCTTCCAACATTGTCATCCCGACCGAGGACTTTAGTCCGAGCGGAGGGATCTGCGGGTTGGCACTTCGCTTTTCGCCCTTCGCTCCCTTCTGGTGTCATCCCGACCGAGGGCTTCAGCCCGAGCGGAGGGACCTGCTTTGCCTGCGGGAAGCTTGGTTGCTGTTTACTACTTCATAAAATCAGGAGACAACTTATCGATTTTCCCATTTTGGGACGATTGTACTCGCTAGTTAATACCCCCCTCCCCTATTGTGTGGAATCAGTTACTTAGTCCAAAAATCCTCCCAAAATATTCCTTCCAAATGGAGTTATGGGCAAAGTATGCTCATCAAAGGACTTACAAGCCGAAATTCCTCCGACCCCGGAACCACTGAGGGAATAGGCATTAACCAAGAGGTACACAAGCGGCCCGGTTCTATCCACTATCCACCACCCACTACCCACGGATTGTCAAAGACCGTTTCCGCCCTCGTCCGGGCGTAGAGACACTAAGCCTCTTGCCGGCAGTGTACTGATTCACGCGCCGCTGTCAGTGAACTGGGTCACAGGCGGCAGTGAGCTGAATGTCGAAAGGAGAGCTCGCATTAAATGATAGGTTTCTCCCATTGCTGGTGCCTCATCGGCGCAGACGTGCCATCCGCAACGATGGCGAACAGGGGAGCACCTAGGTCAGGGAGGCTCAAACGTATAGTATTATCGCGGACAATACAGCGCCGTAAGGGAAAAGTATGACGCGTGGGACGCTGGCGCGGGAATTGAGGATAACTTCGTGACAGCGAAAGAACTCCGATCCGCGCTAACCGACGCAATCGCGGGGATTCCGAAAAGTTATGGCCCACTCGGAAAGCGCGAGGCTGCCCGGAGCTGGCAGAGTCACATTGTCAAACGCGTCTTTGATAGCCGATCGTCTCTTGCGAAACGAGAGAATGACTTGCTCTTCAATCTCTTACCAGGGTGCGCACTTAATGCACAAGCAATAGCACCAGAAGTTATCCCGTGCCGCAGCGAGGAAGATTTTCTAGTTTTCACGTACTTTAGTCTGTGGAGTTCTTTCCCAACGGTTGACCGTCCTGGGCGGCGCATGAAGTTTCTTATCCGGGATGTCGGTCATCGAGACCAGCCCCTGATGGGCATCTGCTGCCTTAGCTCTCCGGTGCGTCAGCTTCGCGTGCGGGACGAGTGGATTGGATGGCAAGGACCGGAGCACCGAACCATACGGGCTCGCAATCTGGTCCACGTTTCCGACCTCTCCACTTGCATCAGTCTGCCTCCCTATTCGTTTCTCACAGGCGGCAAATTGCTCGCTGGTTTGATGACATCCAACGAGGTACGATCGCTCTACCGCGAGCGTTATCACGATCGCCTTACGCTGCGGCAACGCCTCTGCGCAGACGAACTGTATCTCTTGACGACAAGTGGTTGTTACGGTAGCAATGCCCCACAATACAAGGGGCTAAAGCGTGACGGACGATCTCTGTATTGCTTTCTGGGATATAGTCGCGGCTATTCGCACTTTCAGATATCTCCCATGCTCTACGAGAACGTTAAAGATTTCGTCCGGCGTCGGCGTCCGGAGACGAACGGTCAGTTCCGCACCTGGTCCAACTCTAAGATTCGGGTTCTGCGAATAGCGGCCAGAGAACTTAATATCCCGGAAGAGCTTCTCGTCTTTAGTGGTCACCAACGGGCAGTCTTCGCGGCTCCTCTTGCCGAGAATTGGCGAGAACTCCTATTGGGAAACGACGTCCATTCCAACGGCATTCGCTACCCAGCGAAGGATATCGTTGAATATTGGAAGCAGATATGGCTAGATAGACGGCTCAAGAATGGGGCTGTAGGAAAAACTGTAGAAGCGTTTGTGCCAGAACATGTCCGGATTAGCCGTTTCGTGGAAGGCAGAGATGGGTAAAACCAATCCTGAAATTATTCTAGTTACCAATTCGATCTACCCCTATCATCTCCACAATGTCGCCATTCTCTCTCTGCCTTTCGGAGGCACATATCACTTTCGATATGAGCATCGATACTTCCACCTCGACGTGCATGGAATTGAACACCTTAAGGGGAAGGTCGGTGTACTGGTTCTCCGGGACTATGAGCGAGCTACGTTCATCCCTCTGAGAACGTTCCGAGTGCTCAACGTCGACGATTGCGGTGAGTTCGTATTTCTCGATCTGGAGTTCCTCCACTTCGTTGAGTACGCATCTTCACGTTCTGAAGCCCAAGCTGGATCATCCACACTAGCAGACGCACTGCTCCGCGAGCGGGAGAGGTACAGTGGGACTGTCGCTGCTCAAATACAGGCTAGCGGGGTCGAGAATAAGAAGAACCAACACCTCCCTAAGTTAATTTTTCGCGCTAGCCCTCTGGAGTTGGCGAAAATCAACGCGACGACAGCTTCTGAAGGGAGGGGGTTCGCAAACGCCTGGTCACATGTTGTCACCGCACTTGGCGGCATGCCCGTCTACGAAGCGGTGTGCTTCTATGTGGTTGGCACGGTGTTGGAACTAAATAGTGGTAAGGGCGCCTCCCGTTTCAGTGGCCGTTGGCGGGCCGGCCTGGTGCTAGAAACGGGCAAGATCTACTTGATTCGCATTTACCAACTGACGGGCAACCGCGCAGTTCCGCCGAGGCCGGGATATAAGATGCGCCTGACGTGCGTGGAGGGACACCTTTCACCATTGCGCTCCGAGATAGCAATGGATGGGGCGTACGACCGCTTGAGCTTCTTTGTATCCGTGCTGCCGCAGGAGCGCGAGAAAAATCAATCCGAGTTGCTCATAACCTCCGATCAATCCTTTCCTGATTCAACGAGTCCCCCCTCGTCTTTTCCCTTGCCACCATCCCCCCTGCAGTTGCAGATTCAGTGGCCGCTATGGGATCGGATTATGAAGTGGGCAGGGTATCCCGCGATCTTCATCTTGGGCGCAGGATTGTTCGTCATGGCAGACAAAATTCAACAACGATTGTACTTGGGTGAAATCGGGAAATACTTAATCCAACTGTTCGGTTTGTCGCTGCTCGCCCTTGGTGGAAAGAATTGGGGGTTTTTGACGGGCGCGTTCAAGTCGGGACCGCCGGGCTCGCGGGCGTAGTCACCTACGATGCGGCGAGCCAGCCCAGCACGATCCAGCGGCTGTTGACTAAGAGATGTAAAGGGATCCCAGGCTACTTCAGCAGGCAACCGAAATCCGATCCCATGCCTGTTACCTAAGAGGCGTTTTCAGCCGAGTAAGCTTGCGGTTGGAGCCCCAGGTTTGCGAGCAAACGCTGATAGCGAGCCCTCGTGGCAGGGTACGACAGCACATATGCGCGGGAGCGCAACTCAACATCAGAGATGACCGGGTCGGCATCAAACTGTTCGACGGTTAGGTCGACTTCTCGCCCATTGGAAAGAAGGTTCCAGTAGTGCGTCCCCCCGACGATATTGCCTCGCAGGAGCTCACCACCAAACAAGTCTTGAACAACCAGCGCGGTCACCGCGCACTGTCCGACAGCCGGGTTGCTCGGAGACCAGTCAATTGGAACGACGGAGGTCTCAGCTCGCCATGCGTCTAGGAGGTACGGCCGAAGATCCTCGGGTTTTTCAATGCCAAGGCGCAAGCCCGTGCGCACCAAACATCCATCCGGCGCCATAACTGCCCCACCACTCAACAGATCTCAGGTCCACTCATCGCGTTAATTATATGTCTCGCGCCGGGATCTCAACAATCTCTATGATGTGCAAGCGTGCCCTGACACGAAGCAAAACCGGCCATGGCCGGAGCATCCGGTCTGCTTTTGGCGATAGGGTGGGCTTGAGCACCCGCGCTGCAACGTGTCATTCAGAACTCAATCCTTCCGCCTGCCCGCCGCCGTGCCGAAAGCCCGTTTGGCGTAAACATAGAAGCCGCCAGTTTGCGGAAGCATCGCGGCCGGCTCAGCAATCGAAACCGCCCCGATCAGACTGTAAATGCCGCCTGCGATCCAGACTACGAGGATCAGCCAACTATTTCCCCAGTTGAGAGGCAACCATTCCTGGCAATCGCAGAATGCCAACGCCGACTGTACTGCCGAACACCACAGCCAGCCCGAAGCCCAAACCAAGAATGCGCATCGGGTGTGCGCGGGGCTTGCGGGTCGTGGTTACGGTGCCGGTGGACAGCGGTTTCCCTCCGGTAAAACCTCGGCCGGGTGCCCCACTCAACCTTCTTTTGGTTGAGTGGGATCGATTTCCTCACAATGTCTGTCTCCATCTTGTGTTGTCGCACCAGTTCATCTCCCACACATTCGCAAAAAGCGCGAATGTGTGGGGCACCCAGCGACAGTTAACCTGTAAACCACAAGTGTCCTTCTCTTCGCGGTATGGCGTCGCCGCGAGGTTGTCGCAAACCACCAGTGTGATTAGCGAGTCCCCGCGCTTCGAGATTGCGTGTCCATCCGTTCCACATATTGAGCGCGAGCTGGGCTGGCCTCGAATGGATCCGCAAAGTACTGCGTTTCTCGCGCAACCTTGTCGCCCCTGAACTCCATGATGCTCACGGTGTAGGATGGCTTGCCGTCATAGGACAGGATGAATTCGGTGATCCAAAGATCACCGCCGCCAATGATTCGCTGGACAGTAAAGCGCTTCTTGTTCGGCTGGATAGAGCGGGTGATCTGTATGTTGAGGCGGCCGCGTATTCGCTCGCCTGACTGTGGGTATTCCAGCACCGCGTCCTCGTGATAGATGCGGTGCTCCGTTTCAAAATCGTTGGCATCGGAGGCCGCCCAATGCTGATCCAGTGCCGCACGTATCTGTTGATCTCGCATCTTACCCTCCTGCGCTAGGGGAAAGCTTAGACTCCCGCATGGCCTGGTTTCAAGGGGATCAAATTCGTACCTTGAAAATTGCCTCGAAGCCGCTGGATTTTGAAACTGGCGGGATAACTGCCATGAAAATGGCGCACGTTCGCACAATAAATCAGTGACTGATAAGCCCGTGCTGTTTTATGTAACGTGGTGCACAGGTGGAGCACGCCTTTTTGAGGCGTGCAGTGGAAAACCCGGTACCCTATCGCAGGACCACAAGGGTGTTGAGTTCTTCCTGTAACTCGCGTAAGCGGTCAAGCTCGTTTTGCACGGCACTGGTACCAACGGCCATGAGTTCTCTGGCTTTTGAAAGCGCTTGCTCGGCTGATGCGCTAACCTCGCGTAGTAACCTGCGAACGTCAGATTCAAGGTGTAAGCGACTCTCCACCACTCGCTGTTCTATATCTCCCTGAACCCGCGAGGCGTTGATATCCAGGAGGTGTTCTAGGAAGGTCGCTGCGTCCTTTTGCATCCAGCGACGGATGTGAAGCTCGCCCATCAGGCAGTCGATCAAGTACAACAACGGGGACGCTGGCTGCGCGATAGTGATCATATCGTGAAAGAAAAACCGGGAGCGGGTACGGAAGCCATGTTCGGCGTCCAACGATTTTGGCAAGTGCAAGAAGTCGGCCGCCTGCTCTTCGGAAATTCGCTGCAGGAGTCCGTTCACCAGGTTCACGAAGCGCTGCGTGACCGCGCCGTAGAGCTCCTCCGCCTGCGCTTCCTCGGTGTCGAGCCACGGCATGACATGACGCCGAGCGACCGCCTGGGCAATGGCCATGAGCTCGCGTCGCCTGCGCGGACCAAACGTGGTCGCAACAGCGCTGGTGTCGCGCACAAACTCTTCACGGGCGATTGGCAAAACCTGTTTCAGGAATTCCTTACGGCGACCCAGTAGCGCCATCGAGAGCCTCATCTGCTCGGCGGAAAACAGGGCCCCGAGATCCCGCAGAGACTGCTCAGCCTGGCTTACAGTCTGCCGAAGATCGGCGATTCGCCGTTCCGAGTTAGCAATCGGCTCCTTTAATGCCCTGACGCGTTCATCGATCGAGCGTTGCAGCGAAGCTGAGAATCGGTGCATACCACGCTCCGCGGCTGAACGTGTCATCGCCTGCCCTGACTTGCCGGCCAGGAGGGTGAGATTTTGGACCAGGTTGTTCCACTCATCGACACCTGAGGAGTTGTTAAGTCTGTTTAGCGCGCTAACTTCATAAATCTGCCCGACAGGCTTCTTCAGACGGCCTTCAAGAACTTTGGCGGCGAACTCCGACGCTTGTTGCCGTTCCGCGACCGAGACCCGGTCGATTTTGTTGAGCACGATCAGAATCTCGTCCACGTTGACGGCTACCGCCTCGATCAACGCCAATTCCCCTCCGGAGATCGGCGGGTCAGCCCCGACGACTAAGATGGCGGCATCGATTTGCGGGATAAAATCCTTGGTGGTTTCCGTGTTCCCGGAAAAGACAGACCCTATTCCCGGCGTATCAACCAGGCACATTCCACTGGCCAGTAGCGGCGAAGGAAGGAAGACGTCGACGCCCTCAACCTGCTTCCTGTTCTGCGGATTGAGTTCCTCCGAAACGTACTGCGGAAGGTCCTCCGGGCTAATCGTCTGCCACTTTGCGTCAATCAGGACACGCGCCGCCCGCTGGCTTCCATAGCGCAGCACCGTGGGCACGGCCGTCACGGGCACAACGCCGGTCGGAAGTATCGGTTCTCCTACGAAGGCATCGAGCAGCGTGGACTTGCCTCGTTTGAACTGGCCAACGCAGGCAACATAGAAGCGCCCTTCATCGATCCTGGCCAGGAGTTGGCGCACGTCGGCGCTAACCGAACCTTCGCCCAACTGCTCGGCCATTGCGGCCAGTCGATCCAGTGCTTGCGCGCCGGGCGGCTGGGCAACGGGAGCCTGGTTGGGAATCGGTATGTCTTCTACGCTGCGCATCTTGGTCCGCTGAACCAGCTTCCTCGACACCTGGATTATTGAGTCACCGTGGCGATTCGGTAATCAATGTAAAGAGGTACTATCTTGATCTGGTTCTCGTGACAGTACTTCGGAGCCTTGGCCATGCGAATCATCTGGAGCACGGCTCCGGGGTTCCCGTCGCTGTATTCCACAACCCTATCCAGAAACTGCCCGATATTCTCCGCCCTTAAACTTTCTCTCTCGGCACAGCCTGCTGCAAACCGACGCGCCATTTCAAGATCGAAATTCCGAAGCGCGAACCTCTCAGCTCGATCAGGAAATAGCGGTAGAACGAATCCCCCGTCCTCCATGTGAGCTGAACGTGAGACTGCAATCACGGGGACCGACCAGTTCAACATTAGCTCACGAATTGAGGCCGCCAGCGCCTGCGAAGGGCACACAAGATGATCCACGATTACCAGATATTTCGCGTTGCACAGTGCATCTCGCACAAGTCCCTTTACGGAAGTGGCGGTTTTCGCCCGAAGAGACTCCATTCCCCGCAGGCACGAGTTGGTGAGCATGGGATGCTCCAGTTCCAGCAGCGCTTCCGCTAGATTTCGGTATAGCGACTGCGGGGTCGGGTTCTGCGGACTGTACAAGACGCCGGTGAACTCCGGGAGCATCCGCCGTAACAGCAGAGTTTTTCCGACGCCGGCCGGGCCGTGAAAGAAGAAGGAGCGCCAAGACACAAAGCGCTTGCGCAATCGCTCCAACTCCTCGTCACGTCCGAAAATTGTGGAACCTGCAATCATCGCTATTCTTCATCCCGAAACAAGCGGGGGTCTTGGGGATCACTATCATCGCTGTTCCGCAGGTTGGCTGACGTCGCCTGCCGCAGATACCGATGCAGCTCTTTGACAGTGGATTGTAGCTCGGCAATTACGCCATGAAGATCGGTGGCGCCCTGCTCCGATACCGGGCCGTAACCCCGCATGTAGTGCGGCGCTAGTTCCGTGATGGCAATCTCGATGAAGGTGAGATCGACGTGGATCGCATGGGCCGCCGAGATCCGGGGCTCCTCCGGGGCGAGCGACTGCCTCGCTAAAACTTGCAGAAGCTGCCCTCGAAGCCGGGCGACGTGATGCTCAATGGTTTTCCTTTGCCGGGGGGTAATGTCGCCGATATAGCCTGGAAAGACACTCCTGGAAGCGGAAGCATTCAGGATCTCTTCGATGTTCGTCAACAGCTTGGTCAATGTGCTTACAGGTGACCAACAAGCGGTGGCGCTGGCTCGGATTCAACGTGGTGTCGTTCTCGTGCAATGCTGATCCTTCGTCTGCGGACATAATCCGAGGGGCCAATCTGGGCTTGCCGATCGACGTTGCTCCTAAATTGTTGCTGGAAGCTCGCCGGGGACATGACCCCGCGACAAGTTTTCCTCGTCAGGAGTCATCATCTGTCCCGGTAAAGGTAGGACAGCGGTTGGGGTGAACTCCTTCACCCTTTGCTAGGATTCATTGATAACTCGCATGGATGGCGAAGTCAAGCTGGTTCGGTCACTTTTCCGGAGTTCGCCACTTCCGGTCAATCCACTCAACGAGCCCGTACAGCACCAGGCAAATCCAGGCGTCCACCAGAAGACCGGGATCAATCTTGAAGGGCCGGTGCCGCCCGGCGGACGGCAGGTGGGGCATGAGGACAAAGAAGTAAAGCACATTGCCCACCACGATGGCCAGGAACTGCTTGAGGAGTCTTCGGAGCATTCAGCACTCAGCATTCAGCAGTCAGTATTCTTATCGAGCTCGGTCGGCGCCCACCCGAACGATGAGAGAGGCGAGCATCTTTTTGGTCTCTATAACCCTGAGGTTTAGGTGCTCGTACTCTCCAGCGGCGAGATAACCCAGATCGCGAGCGAGCAGAAGATGATATTCGAGTTCACTCGCAGAGCCCATCGAGGTCTGCAGGAAGCGGTGAAAATCTCCGTTTCCCCTGCGCCCGCATCCTTCGCAAATGTTGGCTCCTATGGAGGCAGCCGCTCTCCTCATCTGAGAGGTAAGTCCGTAGATCTCTTCCTTGGGGAAAGCTGCCGTAGCGCGATAGGTAGCGGGAGCAACCTCGTGCACTTTGTGCCAAACCTGCAGGTTCCTGAAATCCTTCATATGACCTCTGTCCGGCGATGAATGCCTCGATTCTTTCAGAAAAGCAGTCAGCAGTTAGCACTCAGCTATTCCAAAATGGGAACGGATTGCTACTCGGCGTTGGTTCTTGCCGGAGCGGTATGCTGACTGCCGAGTGCTGATTGCTGACTGCTGAGTGCTGACTGCTGACCGCTTGCGTTACCATCCTTACTGTGCTCGACCTCACCACCAATGTGCAGTACGTGAAAGGCATTGGGCCGAGGTTCGCCCAAATCCTGCAGGAGAAGGGCATCGCCACCGTCGAGGACCTGCTCTACTACCTGCCGTTCCGCTACGAAGACCGCCTGAATCCCCGCGGTATCGGCGAGCTACGCGTGGGGGAGATGGCCAGCATCATCGCTGACGTGCGCACCTTTGGCCTGTTAAGCACGCGCCGCATGCCCATCTTCGAGATGACCGTGGGCCAGGGCCGCGACACGCTGAAGTGCATGTGGTTCAATGCTACCTACCTGAAGGACAAGTTTCGCGCCGGCATGACGCTGGCGCTGTACGGCAAGGTCGAAGCGGGCGATCGCGGCGGCCACCGCTTTGAAGTTATCCAGCCGCAGTTCGAGATCCTGCACGATCCTTCGGCGACGCACGGCACCGGCGGCGGAGACGAGCAGGAGTGGAAGTCGCTCGAGATTGGGCGCATCGTTCCCATCTACGAAACGGCCGGCAACGGTCGCCTTACCGCACGCTGGTTCCGACGCGTGATTCACGGTTTGCTGGAGAACCTCACCAGCGACATAGCTGACGCCATCCCCGGGGTCGTCCGCGGGCGCATGGGGCTCGTCGATCGCCGCAGCGCGTTTCGGCAGGCGCACTGGCCCGAGGTCGGCGAGAGCCTTGCCAAGCTGCAGGCAGCGCGCACACCGGCGCACATACGGCTCATCTTTGAGGAGCTGTTCTTCCTAGAACTCGGCTTGGAACTCAAACGCCGCAAGGTGCGCGCCCAGACGGGCGTCGCTTTCCAGATCAACGACCGCATACGTGCCGCCGTAAAGCGCATCCTGCCATTTCATCCCACGGCGGCGCAGAAGCGCGTGCTGAAAGAGATCGCCGACGACATGGCCGCGCCGGTGCCGATGCGCCGCCTGCTGCAGGGCGATGTCGGCTCCGGCAAGACCATCGTCGCGCTCGAAGCTGCGGTCCTTGCCATCGAAAACGGCTACCAGGTCGCGCTCATGGCGCCGACGGAAATTCTCGCCACGCAACATTATTTGTCGGCGCGCAAGATTCTGGAGCCCGCCGACTACCGCATCGTGCTGCTCACCGGCTCGCAGGAGCACGGCCGCAAGAAACATGACGCGGCACCACATCGCGCAAGGCAACGCGCAACTGGTAATCGGCACGCACGCGCTGATCCAGGAGACGGTCGAGTTCGACCAGCTCGGCTTGGTCATCGTAGACGAGCAGCATCGCTTCGGCGTGTTGCAGCGCTTCCGCTTAATGAAGAAGTCGGATGAAGCCGAACCCGACGTGCTGGTCATGACCGCGACGCCGATTCCGCGCACGCTGGCGCTCACGCTGTACGGCGATCTCGACACCAGCGTCCTCGACGAGCTTCCACCTGGGCGCACGCCCATCACCACGCGCCGCGTCGGCGACGAGCGCGCCGAGGAGGTGTGGGAGTTCGTGCGCAAGCAGGTTGCCGCCGGACGCCAGGCGTACATCGTCTATCCGGTCATCGAAGAAGGCGCGATGGAAGGTGAGTTGAAGGCGGCCATCAAAATGTACGAGCAACTGCGCTCAACCGAGTTCGCGAGTTTGCGCGTCGGCCTGCTGCACGGCCGCATGAGCGCCGACGACAAAGACGCCACCATGGCCAGCTTCCAGCGCGGCGAGATCGATGTGCTGGTTTCGACCACGGTGATCGAAGTCGGCGTCGACGTGGCCAATGCTTCGGTAATGGTGATCGAACACGCAGAGCGCTTCGGCCTGTCGCAGATGCATCAACTGCGCGGGCGCATCGGGCGCGGCGCGGCGAAGTCGTATTGCGTGCTCATGACCGGGGGCAAGGTTTCCGTCGAGGCCGAGCAGCGGCTCCAGGCCATGGTGCGCACCCAGAACGGATTCGAGATTGCCGAACTCGATTTGCAGCAGCGCGGCCCGGGCGAG
The DNA here is from genome assembly GCA_963833155.1 of uncultured Acidobacteriaceae bacterium. Classification (GTDB taxonomy): domain Bacteria; phylum Acidobacteriota; class Terriglobia; order Terriglobales; family Acidobacteriaceae; genus Bog-257. The sequence goes on along the minus strand of CAWHWY010000003.1, from coordinate 25,557 downwards.
TTCTTTGGCACGCGCCAGGCCGGCATGCCGAACTTTCGCGTCGCCAATCTGCTGCGCGATCGCGAACTGCTGGAGGCCGCTCGCCGCGAGGCGCGGTTCGTGCTCGAAGGACCCAACGCCGATCTCACCAAAGAAGAGATCGCCCGCGCTGTGCAACATCTCAGGGGGCATTGGAACCGGCGCTATGGATTAGTCGAAGTGGGATGATAGCGCATCCAATGCATTGAGGAAAATCCATGATCGATCCCAAGGAAATGCTGGCTACACTCGTCGACCGTTTCGCTGTAACCGCGAAGGTGCAAAACGTCTTTGGCGAGCCGATAGAAGCGCACGGCAAAACCATCATTCCAGTCGCGCGCGTGAGCTACCGGCTGGGCGCAGGCGGAGGCAGCGGAGAAAAAGGGGCGGACTCCTCCGGAGCCCAGAGCGGGGGCGGAGGCGGTGCCGGCGGCGTGGTCCAGGCGGTCCCGGCTGGAGTGGTTGAGATTACGGAAGCTGGAGCCCGCTTTGTGCGCTTCTTCGATCCCCAGATGGCTGCCGGCCTGGTCGCCGGTGGCGTTGTATTTGGTCTGTTGTTGCGGCGGCTATTCCGCCGGCAGTAAGTTCGCACGCAGCACGCAGCCAATACACTTTGATCTGTCATTCTGAGCGAGGACTTTAGTCCGAGTCGAAGAACCCCTTTGATCACGACGCAACCTGCCGCCCACTTGCATCCCATGCTCATAACCCGCAAACTAGTGCAGCCGTGAAGGCCGCCGCCAAATCCGACCTCTTCCGCCTTTTGCCGTCCATGGACGAGCTTCTGCGCAATCCGCAAATCGAGATGCTCTCGCAGGAGAAAGGCCGCAGTGCAACCATCGAGTCAGCGCGTGCCGTGCTGGAAGAATTGCGCGCGGAGATCGTCGCCGGCCACCTCGACGAAGCGCAGATCAAAGCCGAACTCGACGGCCTGGCGCGCGACGTGGAGCAACGGTTGCAACAATCGCTGGCGTACTCGCTGCGTCCGGTCATCAATGCCACCGGTGTGATCCTCCATACCAACCTCGGACGAGCGCCCCTGAGCCGCGCAGCGCTGGAACATGCCGCTGAAGTCTCGCAGGGATATTCGAACCTGGAGTTCGACCTAGCGACCGGCGAGCGCGGGAAACGCGACGTCCACGTCGATCGCTTGTTTGCGAAACTGCTGAACACTGCGGAGCGCGAAATCTCGACCATCGTGGTCAACAATAATGCCGCCGCGGTGCTGCTGGCGCTCAACTCGCTGGCCGAAGGCGGCGAGGTGCTGGTGTCGCGCGGCGAGCTGGTGGAGATCGGCGGGTCGTTCCGCATTCCCGACGTCATGGGGAAATCGGGCGCTGTCCTGCGCGAAGTCGGTACCACCAACCGCACCCGCACCGCCGACTACGAGCGCGCCATCACCGACCGCACCCGGCTGTTACTGCGCGTGCATCGCTCCAACTTCCAGATCGTAGGCTTCACCGAGCAGCCTGCGTTGGACGAACTGGTTGCGCTCGGCCGTAAGCACAACCTCCCGGTCCTGGAAGACCTCGGCAGCGGCGAGCTTTTCGATCTCCGCAACATCGGCGTACGCGGCGAGCCGATGATTGCCGACAGCTTGCGGGCAGGTGTGGACGTTGTGACCTACAGTGGCGACAAGTTGCTGGGAGGCCCGCAAGCCGGGCTGATCAGCGGCGATCCCGGGCTGGTGGCGAAGATCCGTGGCAATCCGCTCTTCCGCGCCATGCGCGTCGACAAAATGTTCTATGCCGTACTGGAAGCGACGCTGCTGGCCTACCTGCGCGAGGACTATGACTCGATTCCGGCGTTGCGCATGATGCGCATCTCCGAAGACGAACTGGCGCAACGCGCCGAACAGATGGCCGAGCACCTCCGATCAAGTTGTCCGCACTTGCAAGTCGAAGTCATCGAGTCGCGCTCGGTACTTGGCGGCGGCGCCGCGCCCGGATCCACGCTGCCGACCCACGTGCTCGCCATCCAGAGTGCGAGCATAAACGCCGATCAGCTCTGCGCGGGCCTGCGTCAGTGGAAGACACCCATCATCGCCCGGGTGGAAGATGACCGCGTGCTACTCGACCTGCGCACCGTCGAACCGGACCAGGAAGCCGCAGTTGCCGCCGCGCTAGCGGGCATCTCAGAGTAAGTGGCCACCATCTACACCATCGGGCACTCGACGCGTACACTCGACGAACTTGTGGCCGCACTCAAAGCGCACGGTATCCGAACGCTGGCGGATATCCGCTCGTTCCCCATGTCGCGACGCATGCCACACTTCAATCGCGAATCGCTGGAGGTCGAGCTGCCCAGGCACGGCATCGCCTACATCTGGATGAAAGAGTTGGGTGGCTTCCGCAAGCAGATCCGAGACGACTCGCCCAATACCGGCCTGCGCAACGATTCGTTCCGCAACTACGCCGACTACATGATGACCGGCGAGTTCGCGCATGGGATAGAGCGGCTATTGGCAATCGCGCGGGGAAAAGCAGGTCCCCTTCGACAAGCTCAGGGCGGGCTCCCGACTTCGTCCAGTTGCCGCGGCGCCCTCACTACGGTCGGGATGACAACCGTGAACGGCGAGAACAACACCGCCATCATGTGTGCTGAGCGCGTCTACTTCCAGTGCCACCGCATGTTAGTGAGCGACTATCTCACCGCCCACGGCCACACCGTGCTGCACATTGAGGATGACAAGCGCCCGCTGCGCCAGCACAAGCTGATGGCAGAAGTGCGGCTGGTGGATGGGAGGCTGGTGTATGACGCGCAGCAACTGTTCTAGCCGTCAGTTGCCGGCATTGGGGGAGCCGTGGCACGGGTTCGCTGAGACGCGAAATGCACTGGATTGAAGGGCTGCAATCGGTTCCGATCTGGGAACCCAGTGACTTGCTTTGCAGTTTCTCTTGGTTCGGCAGCAAGAAAGCGTAGAATTTAACTATCCCCTTGCGTCTCTCCGAAGAGCACGCTCCGAAGCCGGATACGCACACCCCCAAAGACGCAAAGGCTTAATTCAGGCAACACACAGCCAACCCAGAAATATCGAGTGCAGGAGGTGCACTATGCAGTGCAGACACTTCTTCCCTCGTGCATCGCCAGGTTTGCGCTCCATCTCACGAAGTGCAGTTCCTGCCGCGGCGCGCGAACTTGCGCTTCTGCTGTCGCTCGTGCTGACGGCGGGCGTATTGTGCAACGCAATGAACAGCTTCGCGGAACCGGGACCGATCGCGACGGGCATAGCCATCGTACCAGTCGTGGGGCCACCCACAACGACTGTGTTGGTTTCGGGCTTCGGCTTCGACCCCTCCAGTGAAATCTATATCTACTTCGACTCCACCGTTCTCGGAGTAATCTACTCCGACGGCGCAGGGTCCTTTGGTTTAGGGGCTCATGCGGGTGGAATCCCGGCTCACGTGCCAAAGGACGCGGTTCCCGGTTACCACCAGATCTCCGCTGTGGAACTGAACGGAAACAAGTGGGCGCAGAGACAATTCCTAGTGCAATCCGATTGGCCACAGTTTCGCTTCGGGCCTGACCACCTGGGCGTAAACCCCCATGAGAATGTGCTGGGCCCAGCCACGGTTCCATTACTTCGCCTGAGCTGGACCGTGCAAGCGCCTAAGATCTTTTATTCTTCCCCCACAGTGGTCGGCGGCGTAGTGTACGTTGGGTCTTGTGACAATAACATTTACGCCCTCGATGCCAGTACCGGTTCAGTCCAGTGGAAATACACGGCCGCGGGGTGTGTCAACTCTTCGCCTACGGTAACCAAAAACCCTGGCGTAGTGTACGTCGGGTCTCTCGACCATAACGTGTACGCCTTGGCCTCCGGCAACGGAGAACTCCTGTGGAAGTACACGACCGGGGGCAAGGTCTATTCTTCGCCGACGGTGGCCAATGGCATGGTGTACGTCGGATCCGAGGACAATAACGTGTATGCCCTGGCCGCCGACACGGGAGCGCTCAAATGGAAGTACGCAACCGGGTCACCTGTCGAATCCTCGCCGGCGGTGGTCAACAAGGTGGTGTACATCGGCTCCGGGGACGGGAGCCTCTACGCCTTGGCCGCCGACACGGGAGTACTCCGGTGGCAGTACGTTACCGGGGGTTGGGTCTTTTCTTCGCCCACAGTGGCCAACGGGATGGTCTACTTTGGATCCGATGACAATAATGTGTACGCCTTGGACGCCAACGACGGAACATTCAAGTGGAAATACACCACAGGCGGCTGGGTCGATTCTTCGCCCGCGGTGGACGGCTACGTGCTATACGTCGGGTCCCTGGATTTCAACCTGTACGCCCTGAGCGCCGGCGATGGATCATTCCAGTGGAAATACGCAACAGGTAACGGGATCGCTTCTTCGCCGGCGGTAGCCAACGGAGTGGTGTATGTCGGGTCCTACGATGACAAGTTGTATGCCTTGGACGCTACCAACAACGGAGCCTTGCTGTGGTCATACAAGACGGCGAGTATCATCAACTCCTCGCCTACGGTGGTCAACGGCATGGTGTACGTCGGTTCCTGGGACGATAGTTTCTACGCTTTCTCAATGCCGTAGCGGCGGTAGTTTCTTTAGGCCTTTAGCCGATGTCAAGCGGTGATTGCTGTTAGTAGGTCGCCTTCTAGGAAGTGATCGCCAGTCAGGCCCAGGATCGGTTGTGATAAGGGAGGATTAGACTAAGGGCGTGTAACAAAGCTGCTCTCAAGATTCGCAGCGGCCCAATTTCTGCTAAAGTTCGGCCCCGGCCCGCCGATAGAGACGGTTAGATACGAACCGGACCAAGAAGAGGACCATCCTTTGCTACCCTCCCAGCCAGGCACCCCGTGCGCCTGGCTGGGATGTTTCTATTGCAGACAACAACGCCGCCGGGCAAACGCGGCGGCGTCTCCCAAAGTTGAACTCATTCTCGAAAGTGCGCGCCCCCGTGGCGCACGTCAGCGCCGCGCACCCAGAAAATCACGTCTTCGGCGATATTGGTGGCGTGGTCGGCGATCCGTTCCAAAGCACGTGAGATGAGCAGGACATTCAACGCACGCCGCGTGGTCTCAGGCTGATCGGCCATTTTCTGGACGAGCACAACGAAGGCTTCGTCCTTCATGCGGTCGACTATGCTGTCCATCTGTAAGACGGCCTCGGCCACTTCGGCTTTGCCATCGAGGAACGACTCCAGCGCGCGCTGCACCATGGTAGTGACGCTGTCCGACATGCGGGGAATATCGACCGGCAGTTGGATCTCCGGCTCGCTGATCAGGTCAAGCACCCGTTGGGCGATGTTTACCGCCTGATCGCCCACGCGTTCCAGATCGGCGTTAATCTTCAGTACGGCGAGGATGAAGCGCAAGTCAATCGCCATCGGCTGCTGCATGGCGAGAAGGTCAAGCGCCAGTTCATCAATTTCACGTTCGGCTTCATTGATGGCGGGCTCGCCGGTGAATACCATCTGGCAGAACTTGCTGTCGCGAGTGCGGTACCCCTCGCTGGCGCGATCGATGGCCTGCTCCGCCAAGCCACCCATCCGCAACAGTTTTTCCTTCAACTCGTCCAGTCCCTGCTGAAAACGGCTGCGCATTATCCAAACCTGCCTGTAATGTAGTCTTCCGTCCGCTTATCAGCGGGTGTGGTAAATATCTTCTCGGTCTTGTCGTACTCGATAAGGCTCCCCATGAGAAAAAAGCCGGTGAACTCCGCCACGCGAGCGGCTTGCTGCATATTATGCGTCACGATGACAACGGTATAGTGCTGCTTCAACTGAAAAATGAGTTCCTCGATCTTGCTGGTCGAGATGGGATCCAGGGCCGACGCCGGCTCGTCCATCAGCAGCACCTCCGGCTCAACGGCAAGCGCGCGCGCAATGCACAACCGCTGCTGCTGCCCGCCGGAGAGGCTTGCGCCCGACTTCTTGTGAAGATTGTCCTTCACTTCCTCCCATAGGGCAGCCAGTTTCAGTGAGCGCTCCACCAGTTCGTCCATCTGCTTGCGATTGCGGAGGCCGTTCAACTTCAACCCTGCTGCCACGTTACCGTAAATCGACATCGTCGGAAAGGGATTCGGTTTCTGGAAAACCATGCCGATACGCCGCCGTACCTCAACCGGATCGGAGCCGCTGCCATAGACATCCATTTCGCCGACCTTGACGGAACCCTCGGCGCGCGCTTCAGGGATGGTCTCGTGCATGCGATTCAGGCAGCGCACGTAGGTGCTCTTGCCGCATCCCGAGGGCCCGATCACCGCCGTGACGTGGTTCGCGAGCACGGTCATGTCGATGGAATTCAGCGCCAGGTTCTTGCCATACCAGGCGTTCAATCCACGCACTTCGATTCCGACACCCATATGAGCGTTACGCTCCCCCCTTCAACATGCCGCGGCTGGTGGTGATGCGCACCGCTGCCACCGCGCCCACGATTAACACGATCAGGATCAGCGCTCCGGCCCACGCCTGCTTGTGCCAGTCGTCATAGGGCGAGATGGCATAGGTGAAAACCTGTAATGACAGCGCCGCGGTGGGTTGATTCAACTTCAAGTTCCAGAACTGATTGCCGAAAGCGGTGAACAGCAACGGTGCGGTTTCGCCTGCGACGCGGGCGAAGGCCAGCATGCAGCCCGTGATCACGCCCGCCGAAGCCGTGCGCAGCGAGATGGAAAGCGTCGTTCTCCATTTGGGGATGCCAAGTCCGTAAGCGGCCTCGCGTATTACATTGGGCACCATCAGCAGCATTTCCTCGGTCGCCCGCGCGATCGTGGGAATCATCATGATGCCCAGGGCTACCCCGCCGGAAAATGCCGAGAAATGTTTCTGCCGGACTACAACCAGAGAATACACGGCAATGCCAATCACGATCGAGGGAACGCCATTCAGCACATCGGCGGTGAAGCGGATCAGGTCGCCAAAGCGGTTGCGCCCATATTCCGCCAGATAAATGCCCGAGCCGATGCCCAGGGGCAGCCCGATCACGCTGGCGACCATCAGGATCAGCCCGGTGCCGACGATCGCATTCGCCATGCCACCGCCCGTCTCGCCCGGAGGTTTCGGGGTCTGGGTGAGGAAGGTCAGGTTAACCGAGCCAATTCCCTTGATGACCAGGTAAGCAAATATGGCAAGCAGAGGAGTCAGTACCAGAACAGCGGCCGCCACGGCGAATGCGGTCGCTCCATGATTGGCGAGGCGGCGCCCTAGACTGACCTTCTGCGGCGCGGGTAGTGACACGGAATTAGGCACGCACCCTCGCAGTTCCGCCGGTAATGCTCCAGACCAGCAAGCGCGCCAGCGCGTTCACGATGAGGGTCACAAGGAACAGCGCCAGTCCGATCTCCACCAGGGCGCTGAGATACAAATCGCCCGTCGCCTCGGTAAACTCATTGGCGATGACGCTGGCCATGGTGTAGCCGGGAGCGAACAGCGACTTCGCAACCTCGGGACGGTTACCGATCACCATGGTGACCGCCATGGTTTCGCCCAGGGCGCGCCCCAGTCCAAGGATGATGCCGCCCACGATACCGATACGCGCGTTGCGCAGAACGCCCATGCGGATCATCTCCCAGCGCGTGGCGCCCAGAGCCAGCACCGCCTCACGCTGGTTCTGAGGCACAGCCGTCATCACCTCGCGGGTGATGGAGGCGATGACCGGCACCACCATAATCGCCATGATGATGCCCGCCGCCAGCATTCCCAGGCCATACATGGGGCCAGTGAAAAACCCCGTCCATCCCAGGGTCCTGGCCAGAAAGGGCTCGACGTATTCGCGCAGCAGCGGGGCCAGCACAAAGATGCCCCACAGTCCATAAATGACGCTGGGAATCGCCGCCAGTAATTCCACCAGGAACGAGATGGTGGCGCGCAGCCGCTGGGGACACATCTCGGTGACGAACACCGCTACACCAATGGATGCCGGCACCGCTAACAGCAGGGCGAGGAAGGACGAAACCAGCGTGCCGTAGATGAACGGCACCGCTCCGAAGCTACCGGCCACCGGGTCCCAATCATGCCCATAAAAGAAGCTGATGCCGAACTGGTGCAACGACATTCGGGACTTATCGATCAGCTCCCAAGCGACCAGCACGACGATCGCAAACACCGAAATCGCACTGAGAAGAATGATCACCCCAAACACGGCGTCGGGAATGCGGCTGCTGCGCGGATGGGTACTGCGTATCTTCTGGAGAATGGCGGCACTTACGCCGGTCCTCGGCTCCTTGCCCACGTGGGCCAGCGAAGGAACCGCTACGACGGGTTTCTGGAGCTGTCCATGCGGTTCCGGCGGCTTCATAGGATCGACGCTATCAGGCATGGGTTACAAGAGTGTTACAGGCGTTAAAGTGAAGCCACTGTCAACCAGCCCTGGCGCCAGTTGCTAGTTGCCAGCTCGCCGCTAAGGCTTGACCTGTTTGGTGATCGCAGCCTTCTCCAGGTCTACTACTGGCTTGGGCAGAGGAGCATACGAAAGCGCCTCAGTCATGGTCTGGCCTTTGTCGAGCATCCAGAACAGAAAATCCTTCAGGATCTTTCCTTTATTCTGGTCCGTCGGATTGGTCGGAATCAACAGCCAGGTAAAGCTGGAGATCGGGTAGGCGGTCTTGGCAGGAGAATTGGTGATGGAGACGCGGAAGTCCGCTGGCATCTTCACCCCCGCCGCTGCAGCAGTGGTGCTCGCGAGGTCGGCCTTGATGAACTGGCCGGAAGAGTTCTTCACGCTGCCGTAAGGAATCTTGTTCTGCACCGCGTAAATCAGTTCGATGTAGCCGAGGGACCCAGGCAGTTGGCGGATGGTCCCGGCCACGCCCTCATTTCCCTTTCCGCCGATGCCTACGGGCCATTTCACGGAAGTGCCTTTCCCCACGCTCGATTGCCACTCTGGACTTACCTTCGAGAGATAATCAGTCCACACATAGGTAGTGCCGCTGCCATCGGAACGGTGTACCACCGTGATGTTCTGATCAGGGAAATTGATCCCCGGATTCACCGAAGTGATCGCCTTGTCATTCCACTTGCTGATCTTGCCGAGGAAGATTCCAGCCAGTACCTCGGGAGTGAACTTGATTTCCCCGCTCACACCGGGGATGTTATAGGCCGGAACAACCGAACCGAGAACGGTCGGAACGTGGAGCACTTTGACCTTCGATTCTTTGAGCTGCTCATCGGTCATCGGCCCATCGCTGGCCCCGAAGTCCACCGTACCCGCCATCACCTGGCGAATGCCGCCGCCGCTGCCGATGGACTGGTAGTTGATCTGAATGTTGGAATACAAGTTGTGATACTCGTTGAACCACTTGGAATACATCGGGTACGGAAAGGTGGCGCCGGCGCCGTTAAGGTTCGTCTGTGCCAACGCACAGCTCGCAAGCACAGCGATGCAGAGAAGCACCCTGAGAGAGCGAATCACGTAGTTGCCTCCTGAGACTGAGCCAGATATAAGCTCCGTAGCTGTTTTTACCCTGCTATTGTTACAGTTCGGTTACATCGCAGTGAATTTCGCATGAAGACAAGGAGTTACGCTCCCGCCGCGACATCGGGTGCGGAAGGCAAAGTCAGCTCAACGCGGCAGCGGAGCACGGCGCGGTCACCCTTCCAGCGGCGGGGTGTTGGCCGAAACCGGAGAAGACCGTGGCAGCCCCGCTGCAATCTCCAACGGTGTCCGGGGAGCATCGTGCAACAGAAAATCGCAAAGGATGCGATTGAACTCCTCAGGTACCTCTTCGTAAGGAAGATGGCCAACTCCGCGCATCCGAATCAGCGCAGAGTTCTTTAAGTAGCGCTGTAGCTGGTGGATCGATGAGGGGAAAACCGCCTTGTCGCGCGAGCCCCACAGCAACAGGGTGGGAAGTTCGCTGATGGCGGGCAAGCATTGCTCGATGAGCGCCAGATCGTCATGCCACGACCGCACAATACGCAGCAGGTGTTCGAAGCTGCCGGGAACGTCGAGCCCTGCTCCATAGCCCTCGATGCTTCCCGCAGCGATGCGTTTTGGGTCACCGTACAGGCGCTTGAAGTATCGGCTCAAAACGATGTCCAGCTTGGGCAGGACGCGCATTACGAACTCGCCGCCGATTCTGGTGGCAAACATCCGGGTCAGCCAACGCCCGTTGCTCGACCAGGGATTGATGGGCGACACCAGCACCAGCCGCCGGATGCGATGCAGCATGTTCCGCTTCGCCAGCAAGGCGCCCAGCACAATAGACAGTCCACCTCCGCGCGAGGAACCCACGATGTCGGCGGTTTCGATTCCCAGATGGTCCATGAAGCGCAGAAACGCTTCGGCGTCGCCGGCCAGCGTGCATTGCGGGGCCTCGGTGCGTTGCGAGAAGCCACAACCCGGGAGATCCATCGCATACACGGAGAAGTAGTGCGACAACGGCTCTACGTTGAATCGCCAGGAGAACGAATAACCCATAAACCCGTGGATCAGCAGCAGCGTGGGACCCGAACCTGCGTGCCAATATCGCCAAGTCACGCCGTCAATGGTGACGCTGTGTTCCTCGGCGCCCGGAATGCGGGCCACTTCCGGAACGGTCGCCATCAGCGGGGCTGTCGGGATTTCTTGCATCGCGTGCAACCAGTCGCGCAGTCAGGGAATCAGAATACCTGACATTGCCTCTGTGAATTCTACGGGGGGGCTAAACGGCTCCCCCATTCTTGTTTCGTTTTCGAGCGACCAGAAGTCGCCTAAATCGCATGTAGCCGTGCTTTGTATCAGGGCGCGGCGTTTAGCTGCGCCGTTACAACTGTCATTCTTCAACCTTCTGTCATCCTGAGCGGAGTGAGGTCGCCCGCCGCTCCGGGCGATCGAACGGAGTCGAAGGACCCCTATGCTGCTCACTCACTTTCCCTCCGGCGCGTTTTTCGACGGAGCGGACTTTAGTCCGCGAGGGATCTGCTTTCCTATCCAGGCAAACGGCTTCGGTAGCCGGCTTCGATCTCCGCCAGCATGTGGTCAATGTCTCCGGCAGGAAATTCGTGTTGCGCCGCGATACGGATCGATGCCACCTTCTTGCTGATGCTCCCCATCGGCTCTTGGCGGCGTGCGGACTCCAGCGCCTGCCGCACCCACTCGGCAATGGACATGTGGCGCGACCGCGCCACCCGCTGGATCTCTCGATACTCCGGGTCCTTCAGAATGATCTGCAGCCGCTCAGCCATAGTATGAGTTTAATTGACATAGGTATGAGTCATCGCACTCTTCACCAGAGTTGGCCAGGGATGGGCACCGAGTGGGGCAGAGACGGGCGACAAACAATATAGTGCCCACGATAACTAACCGGTTCGTTTTGTATCAGGGCACGGCCCTTCGACTTCGCTCTCCAGAAGCTATACGAGCAAGTCATTGAGGATCAATGGAATATGACAGGATGGATGCAAAGCCATGAAAGCGAATCTAAGGCGAAACATACATGCTCGTTTAGCTTCTGTTTTCACGGACGGTTTCGCGAAAGCGTCGCTGGCTCAGGGCAAGCTTTCAGCCGTGCCGAACGCGACCATCCTATGATTTGTCATCCCGAGCGAGCGCGAGGGAGCATAGCGACTGAGCGCGAGTCGAGGGATCTGCTTTTTGCGGCGGGGGCAAGAAAAGCGGATTCCTCGCGCCCAAATGCGGGGCGCTCGTAATGACAATTTGAGTAAACCGTCGTGCGTCACGGCGCGGCGAACTGCACTTTCACCGTCTTGATCTCATACGGGTTCGTCGGCACGGCCAGCGTTTTGCCGGCTGCGTCCAGCGACAGCGGAGCCTGCACGACTTCCATCAGGTTCGTCTCCCACGCCGCCACGCCAGCCTGCGGCAGATTGAGACGGACGTCGCCTTTCTTCCCCGCCCATTCATAGAAGCGGACAATCAGACCGCCGCCGTCGGCAGCCTGCTTGATTGCCGTAATTACCACATTGTCTTGCGCTGTTCCGAAGAATGACTTCTCCGCCGGCAGCGGACCGGGGTGCTGCGTGGTCGTCACCGCCATCAGCGGATAATTCAGCTCGTAGCCTTGGCGAACCGTCATCGCCTCGCGCCATGTGCCTACATGCGGATACAACGAGTAGGTGAACTCATGCGGCCCCTGGTCGGTTTCCGGATCGGGCCAGGTCGGCGAACGCAGCAGCGACAGGCGCAGCACGTTGTCGCGCGCGTCGTATCCATACTTGCTGTCGTTCAGCAGGCTGAGACCGTGTATCTCTCCCGCCGCATGGGGTGGGGCGTTGTGACTTGTTTCCACAATTGCGGCAGTTCCCGTGTCAGGGCACGACTTCAGTCGTGCCGACACGGCACTTTCTAAATAAGCGGCTTTAGCCGCTGTGTCAGGGGCTGAAGCCCGCATCATTATTCCGGGCACTGTGGCACGGCTGGAAGCCGTGCCCTGACACAAATCTGCTGCCGCTTTCTCGCCCGCTGTTGGCGAGAGGGTGGGGCCGGAGATGTCCGCCCAGCGCAGCGCCGGCACCTCGAACTGCGCCTGCTCGGCGGGCGTGTTGCGCGTCGTCGGTCGCTCGACGCTGCCATAGGGAATCTCGTACGTCGCATGGTCGCTGCGCGCGCTCACCGGAAACGCCACCTTCAGCAGGATGTGCTGCTCGTGCCAGTCGGCCTGCATGTGGACGTCAACTCGCGGCACGCCGGGATACAGGGTGATGTCCTGCACGAATCTTGACTTCTGGAAATGATGCCGCACGCGAATGACGGCGCGCAGCGGCGTGCTCTCCACCAGCTTCACTTCGTCAGCTTGCATGAGGTCCCAATGCTGCTTGACGAAGTCGGCGTCAATGTTCCAGGCGTCCCAGCGTTTGGGCTTGTCCACGAAGGCCTGCAGCAGGTTGCCGCACGGTAGCCCATCTGGCGAGGCCGAGGGCGAGCCTTCGCTCGCGATCGGCAGCGCCAGCGCTTCCGTATTGCTGCGTTTGTCGAAGAGGCTGGTGATGCAGCCGGTCTTGGGATCGAGCTTGAGGCGAACGAACTCGTTCTCCAGCGAGTCGGAGGTGGCCGTCAAGGCCGTCTTTACTTCAGGCGGTTTTCCTTGCGCTTCCAATCGGATGAGCTTGTAGCCGGTTGCCGGAACATCTTGCACCAAAAGGCGCACCCGCACATGGCTGGTCAGAATAGGGGTCCCTCGACTCGCGGCCCCAAAATCGCGGGCCGCTCGCTCGGGATGACAGACATTCCCGGTACACCAGCTTTCGAGCACCTCGATCGGTATTGGCTTCCCATCCGGTCCGACCGCCGTTACGCTTTTCACTTCCGTCGGGAACTGCGCCTCGAACTCGACCTCATCGGTCCTCGGCCACGACAGCGGATTGAAGACCAGCACGCTCACGCCGGGAGAATCAACGCGACTAGCGAGGTCGGTCAACGCGACGTGGATCATGTCACGATCCATTCGCGAAGCTACGGCGTACTTGCGGGCCGCATCCACGTAGTTGATGTGAATGCCCGAGCCCGGCAGGATGTCGTGGAACTGGTTGAACAGGATGTCCTTCCAGACGGTGTCGAAGTTCTGCTGCGGCCAGCTCGCACCGAAGAGCGTGTCAATCGACGCCAGCTTTTCCGCGTTCAGCACCAGCACTTCGTTCTGGCGATTGCCCCGTTTCTCCTCCGACTGGGTGGTCTGCACGCCGCGATGGTACTGGAAGTACAGTTCGCCGTCCCAGGTGGGAATCTTCAGCTCGCTCTTGTTCTTCTCCAGATCGGCAAAATACTGCGACGCAGTCGAGAACTTAAGCTGCGGATAGACGACGTCACCTTTCTGCCAGCGCAGGGCGGTGTCAAGGTCCACGCGGGTCGGCCCGCCACCGTGATCGCCGACGCCGTAGAGGTACATCATGTCCAGCGCGCCCGCGGGCGCAGAGTTCGTGCCGCCGTTGTACTTCCACATCATGGGCCCGTAGGTCGCCGAGTCGCGCGCCATCTTCTGCGGATCGATCTGGTTGGCGTAGTCGCTGGGGAAATACGTCAGCAGGCGGCTGCCGTCGGGCGCCTGCCACCAGAACAGGCGATAGGGAAACTTGGTGAACTCCGACGCCCACAGCAGCTTTTGCGTGACGAAGTAGTCGATGCCCGAGCGCTTGTAGATTTGCGGCAGTTGCCAGTTGTAGCCGAACGAGTCCGGGTTCCAGCCGATGTTGATGTTCACGCCGAATTTCTGCTGGAAGTAGCGCTTGCCATAAAGAATCTGGCGCACCAGCGATTCGCCGTCGGGCATGTTGAGGTCCGGCTCGACCCACATGCCGCCGATGACCTCCCAGCGGCCTTCCTTCACCCGCTGCTGGATCTCCTGGAACATCGCGGGATACTTCTCTTCGATCCACTCGTAGGCCTGCGCCGCACTGGCCGTGAACTTGAAGTCGGGATACTCGCGCATGAGTTGCAGCGCGGTGCCGAAGGTGTTGCGCACGACTTCGACGGTCTCGGTCCACGGCCACAGCCAGGCCATGTCAATGTGGCTGTTGCCTACAGCCGCGACGCTGAACTGCTTCATGTACGGCCGCAGCACGTCGAGCTTGCTTTGCGCGTCGCGCAGCGAGGCATCGAAGGCCTGCTGGTCGCCTTGGTCGAGCGCGCCGAGATTGATGGCCTTCACCGCTGCGTCGAGTTGCTGTTGACGCTCGGCTTTGCCATCGGAATAAGCGGCGATGAGTGGCTCGGCGGAAAGAATCTGCAGCCGCATCAGCGCGGGGTCAGGACGGCTGGCAGGTGGCTCGATTCGCAGTTCGGCATGTTCGATTCTGGTCGAATCGCCGCCACAGCAGCCGCCACCGCCGGAGTCCAGCACTCGAACCGCCAGCACCAGCGTCTGCCCTGGCTGGGCGTTCTGGATGAGCGTGATCGGCACCTGCCCGTCTTCGTCGGTGCGCGCCACCATCGAGCCGTTTGAGAAAACGCTGACCTGGATGGCATTGTCGCTGCTCACATGCAAATCAAGGGCAATGCGCGAGCCCTGCAAGCTGTAACCGTTTAATTGCGCCGGGACCTCGAATTTCCGGACCAGCCAGCGGGAGCCCTTCCAGTCTTGCTTCAGCTTCACTTCCTGCCAGCCGGAGGTGCTTAGGGCCGACAAATCTTCTCCATGCGCGAGGTCAGCCGCGTGCGATTGCCAGGTCGCCAAGGGAATGACCGTGATGGATTGCAGGCGATCGAGGACCGGCTTGTAGGGATCGGGAGGAGCGGAAGCAGTTTGCGCGCAGGCGCAAACGGAAGCGAGCAGAACTGCAAGCAGCCGAAGAGTGCGATGCATTCGGAATTTACTCCAGTCAAGTTTGCAATGCGTCCGGCCAGGTTGTGCATCGGAAAGTCTAAACCAGGAAGCGAAAACACGCGGAGCAAAGGACGGCGACTGGAGAGTTGAGAGGGGAGAAAGCCAAAAACAAAGGCACAAGAACCGACATTCCATCCAACTTTCGAGGATGCTCTGGGAGCAGGCGCTCCTCCGCACCCTTCATGCTCAGTTTCTGCGAAGCCGAAAAGCCTTGTCAGTGATCCAGCTCACGGATGCGCGTGACGTAGTCGGAATGCTCGAACTCCAATGGCCACTGGAATCTAATACTCAATCCCCAGCCTATGCTGCATCTCTTCCAGCGTGACGCCCTTGGTCTCGGGAAAAGTAAACAGCACGACGAAGAACATCAGCGCCATCATGGCGGCAAAAACGGTAGCCAGGCGGAAAGGCAGATTCTCATCCAGCTTGATCTTCATCGCATGGGTGGAACGGCTGGAACCGGTAAATCTTCCTCCGCGGAGGCGGCTGCAAAGGCGATGGCCGACTGGATGTCCGCAGCCTTCAATGCCGGATAATCGGCGAGAATTTCGTCGGCGCTGTCACCCGCGGCTAGACTGGCTAGCACTGTGCGCAGAGTGACCCGCGTCCCGTGAAGACTGGCTCGCCTCCGCAGACTTGCGGGTCTCGGACGATCCTATCCTCGAGATTTCCGATCGCGTTTGGCATGGCTTTGACTTCTGATTGCTCATCTTAACATTTTAAAACCGCTTGCCGATTCCTGGCCTGGTCACTATCCACCCGGTGAGGTCGCCATCGCTAAAACGAAAATTTCCGGCGATACGTGAAATCGCTGGCTCAGCCGCCGCTGCTCTAACGTGAGTTTCCGTTTCCGCTCATCACTTCGGACCCACTGCTACGAGTACCAAAGACATCCGTGAGGTCTTTCTGCTTGAGACCGTGTTGTTCCACCAAGAAAGCCTAGCGCCTGCAGCGGCGTGGCACGCGGCATCTGATAGCGCCTTTCCTCAAAATCTTCGATCAGCAGTGTGAGCAGGTCGGAGAATTCTTTCTCTTCGCGGCTCAGCGACTGCTTCTGCTCCAGCGCATACAGCGCGTCGATGTAGTACTCGTTCTCCGCTTCGTTACGGATGACTTTGGGAGGCACTCGTTGCTGGCAGCTGCACCAGAAGCTTTTGTTCGCGGCTGAGTACGCGCCTCCGCCGTCATGTTCGTATCTCATCGGTCAATAACAATTCTGCGCACTCGCATTCGTTCGCAACCTCCTTAGTACTCAATCCCCAGCCTGTGCTGCATCTCCTCCAGCGTGACGCCCTTGGTCTCGGGGAAAGTAAACAGCACGACGAAGAACATCAGCGCCATCATGGCGGCAAAGAACACAAACGGATAGCCGCCTCCGAAGCGCACTGCGAAGTAAGGGAAGACAAGGGAAATCGCGAAGTTTGCTATCCAGTGCGTCGAGCTGCCCAGGCTCTGGCCCTTCGAGCGCACCCGGTTCGGGAACACTTCGCTGATGTATACCCAGATGACGGCGCCCTCTGAAATCGCGAAGAATGCAATGTAGGCGACGAGAAACCACACCAGCAGGCCCTGGTGCTGGTGGCTGAAGAAGATTACCGCTACGCCGCTCAGGCAGAATGTCATGCCGACTGCGCCAGTCAGCAGCAACGTCTTGCGGCCGAGCTTGTCGATGAGCGACATGCCCACCAGCGTCGCGACCAGGTTCATGGCGCCCACGGCTACCGCCTGCAAATCGCCCGAAACCTTGCTGAAACCGGCCATCTCAAAGATGTAGTTGAGGTAGTACAGAATGGCATTGATGCCCGCAAGCTGGTTGAAGGCTGCGACGGTGAACGCGAGATAGATAGGAAAGCGATACTTGCGCTGGAAGAGCGGCTCGGAGTGGGCAACTCCGTCCACGTGGACCGATGCGATGATGTCATCAAGTTCGCTTTGTCCGTCCGGCGAGCCCAACCGTTCCAGGACTTCGCGCGCCTCAGGGACACGGTTCTTGGTAACCAGCCAGCGCGCGCTGCGGGGAATGCCGAACAGCATGCCAAAGAAAAGAATGGCGGGCAAGGCGGCCACCCCAAGCATCCATCGCCATTCGTTCATGCCAAAGCCTGCCAGCCCAATCAGATAGTTGGACAGATAGGCGACCAGGATGCCGACCACGACATTGACCTGGAAGCAGCCGACCAGCATGCCCCGCCATCGCGCCGGAGCGATCTCCGCAATATAGACCGGTCCCAGCACGGACGAGCCACCGATACCCAATCCGCCGATGAAACGGAAGACCAGCAGCGACGTCCAGCTCCAGGAGAAGGCGCAACCAAGAGCGGAAACGACATAGCAGGCCGCCAGGATCCGCAGGCTCTCGCGGCCCCCGAGGCGATCGCCCAGGATGCCGGAGAACATGGCCCCGATAATCGTACCCAGCAGCGCAATCGACACCGTGAAGCCCAGCTCATTCGGTGTCAGGCCGAAAACCTGGGTAAGCTGCTGCGTAGTTCCGGCGATGACCGCGGTGTCGAAGCCGAAGAGCAGCCCGCCGAGCGCGCCCACGATGATGCTCTTGACCAGCAAGAAATTGAGTTTGGTTTTCACCCAGCTTTAGTCGCCTTTCGCTCTTCGCTGTTCGCTATTCGTCGAAATCACCTATCACCTGTTTCAAAACTGGCTGTTTGAAGGGGCGCGCCGTCCCGAGGTCCTATAAGACCTGGGCTTCAGCCCCCGAGGGAACTGCAGCTTCTAAGTGATTTTGAAACACGTCTACTCGCTCCACACCGCCAGTTCGTTGCCGTTCGGGTCGGCGAAGTGGAAGCGCTTGCCTCCGGGAAACTCGAAGGTCTCGCGGACGATCTTCCCGCCCGCGTCTTTCACCTTGCGGTAAACATCGTCCAGGGAAGCGGCGTAGATCACCACCAGCACGCCGCGCGTCTTTGCGCCGCCATCGCCGCCAGCGGGTTGCGACTCGCCGTTGAATCCGCCGCCCAGCGGCCGTCGTTGAAGCTGGTGTAGTTTGGACCCCAATCCTGGAACTGCCATCCGAACACCTGGCCGTAGAAGCGCTTGGTCGCCTCGATGTCGGTGGCCGGAAACTCGATGTAGTCCATCTGGAGATTGTGTTCCTGCTGGCTCATGTTCGCCTCGTGGTGCGGTTGAAATCGCCGAATGAGATTAGCACACCGGACCAGAGAAACCGTGCCGAACGTATGCAAAACAGTTACACACGGCGACGGAAGAGTAATGGCTGAGTTCGGACCGCGGGAAGGTTTCCCGGCGGGGCAACTCAAGCAACCGCGCGACGTTTGCGGGTCTTGGGAACGCCGGCTGACTTATGAGGTCCCCGCGCGAGATTGCTGATTGGCGCTGCTGATTGCGGTTGAATTCCAATTTGCAGACCCAGAGCGCGCAAAACAGACTGGAGGGTCTCCAGCGTTGGGTTACCAGCAGCGGAGAATGAGCGATAGAGGTTCTCGCGTGTAACGCCTGATCGTCTGGCAACTCTAGCAACTTGCCTCGCCTGAATCACATTCAAGCAAGCCTTGCGGAACATTTCCGGAGAGTCCTCAAGCGCCGCGTTCAGATAGTACGAGGCCTCAACAGGATCTGCCAGTGCGTCCAAGAGCGCTTCACGGTATGGTCTCGTCCGGCTAGGCATGTCTCCGCCACAAATCGATTGTCGTGCATAGGTGTGATGTTTACATCACAGACTGAGACTAGCATCGACCTCGAGCCACTGCAACTCTGCCGTACGCGAATTACTATACAGCGCGCGCCACTATGTGATGCACACATCACACTGACGACGATAACCGCACGAGTTGGGGGGGGGGCAGAATGCCCAACTTGTAGATAATTAGTAAGTAATAAATAAGATAATTTCAGAGTAAACAAGTGGAAGAGCGCAGCACCAGCGCCAACCGAGCTCGAATGACGAAACAAACAACAACTGCCGTATCAGGGGAGAGTTCTGGGATCAACCACAGTAATTTCTGTGTAGCGTGCGAAGTCCGGCACGTTCAACGTCAGAATGCTGCCGATCCCCGTGGACAAGCATCGCGGCGACCAGCCGGGCATCGTGAGTGTTCTTGCCGGAAACTCGGTATCTGATGATGAGACGTTCCCATTCTTGCAGGAGTGGCATTTCCGGCAATAACACGAAAAGCCGCTTGAGAGCTTCTACCTCCGTTGCGGCTTGCTCAATCGTAAAGCCAAGGCCGTTCTCATCCACTGGACGCGTAATTGCGGCCCAGAACTCAACCAGGTTCTGCGCCGCGATGGTCAGCACTTCATTCCTGCTGTGGAGAGCATTAATTGCGCGCTCGGCGATGAAACAATGAGGATGATGTGGCTGTGACAGGCGCAATAGTATGTTCGTATCCAGAAGAACAGCCATTTACAGGCCGCGCGTGCCGTAGATGGACTCTCGGCTGATGGCTTCGTCGGAAAGCAACGGAGTCGTTGTGGAGTGACCATGTACCCAGGCGTAAAACTCCTGTGACCAGTGCTCAGCGTCCGTCGTCGTCCGCGATGCGAGCTGCTCCTCCAGCCGTCGCCGGATGGCTTCGATCCCAACGTCCACAACCTCATCCGCTGTGCTTATCACGCCGGCCCGGATCGCCTGCCGCAGTACCTGCTCCTGCTCCGCGTTGAGGTCAATTGTCATCCTGCACCTCTGACTTGTTACGATAGTGCGCCGCTGCCCCAGAGTCAACGCCCAGCGCTGCGACGTTTGTGCGTTGACTGGGCGGGGAGGGTCGCATAGAGTGCGGCCTTCGAACCACCTCAGCGAGCGCCCCTCGGCTTTGCGCAGGGCAGGCCTCACCGGCGCTCGTTGGGGGCTCCGGTAAGGTTATCCGTAGCATTCCGGAAGCAAGCGAGGTCACGCAGCAATGGCGAACCCTGAATCTCTCGTGATAACGACACATTTAATATGTTGACAAATCCAGCCCGCAGGGCGGCACAACCTTAGCCCAGCACGTGAGTGCTGGGACATCGTCGTTACTTGATTCCGAGTCCCTTCAGGGACGGCACGTCTTTTGTGTCGCCGGCTTAAGCCGGCTCGGGGATTCATACAACCAGCCTACCCAGGACTCCGCCTTCGGCTTCGTCCTGGGCTAACGGCAGCGCCGCCCCTGCGGGGCTCGGTCGTCTCGGCTACTACACTGATTCTGTAAGAACCATTGCGACGATTCTCATCCAGAGCAATACGACGTTTGTGCGTTGACTGGCGGGGAGGGTCGCATAGAGTGTGGCCTTCGAACCACCGCAGGGCTAACAGATCCAACGCCGCGCGCTGCCTATTCGATTACCCGAAACGAATACACCTTGCCGGTCGAGCCGGCGGCGTTCGTGGATGCGATTGCGCCGGGCGGCATAAACGCGTATTCACCCTGCTTCACCTCAGCGGGCAGCGTCACAAGATAGTGACGGGGCGAAGTCTTCTTACCGTCGAACTTCAACACATCCCGGGTTGCGCCACCGGAAGCGTGAAAGACCCCGCCAGTGACCGTCCGGAACTCGCGATTATCACCGTGCTGATGCAGGTGCAGCAACTGGTACTCGGTGAGAGACACTCCCTCGGCAGCAACGATCAGAAACTCGGTTGTGGTGGTGGCAGGGGTCTGGCTGCTCTTTCCCTCAATATGGCCATTCACATCGCCCTTGACCACCCCGTAGCTTGCAATGCTCTTCATCACGCCGCCGGTTTTCCAGTTCACCACCTCGGGAGCCACCTCGCTCCAAGTCTTTTCACCTTGCTTCCTCGAATACACTCCAACTTCATTAGGCATAGCAGGGTCGGCAGAAGCGCCTGACGTGGCTGCGGCGGGAGCCGGAGTGAGCATAGCGTCGGCCTTGGAGGGATCCATCATGACCTCAATGACCTTGTCATTAACCCTGGCAGTCTTGAGCTGGAGGAGTTGATCGGGCGACAAGTCGAACGCTTGCCCATTCTTCTTGATCTTCCCAATGATCACGTTGTCACTCAGTCCAGCCTGCGACAACTTGATGACGTCATCCACGGTCAACCCTTTTGCCGGAGCAGCCGCGGCGCCGGGCGAAGCTGTTTGCGTCTGTGACGCAGCAGGCGCGGCGTCGGGCGGAGCGGTCTGGGTTTGTGCGCTTGCAGGCGTGAGCGCGGCCAGCAGAACGAACAGGAGAAGCAGTAGCCGGCCAGGACGGGAGAATCTCTTCATGGTGAGTCCTCACTGCGAGGTGGTCGCAAGTTTGGAATGAGGCTTGGCTTTCGTGCGAATAGTAGTCTAAGTGTCGAGCGTGGGCAAGCTCTTTTCTAGTCAGCCGATCAACACCTACTGCTGGTGGGTTGCGCCGCCGGACTGGGCGCTGGCGTTGACTGGACGGAGAGGGTCGCATACAGTGTGGCCTTCCAGATCATCCGTAGCATCCCGGAAGCAAGCGAGGTCACGCAGCCATGGCGAACCCTGAATCTCTCGTGATAACGACATATTTAATATGTTGACAAATCCATCCCCAAGGGCGGCACAAGGGTAGCCCAGCACGTGAGTGCTGGGACATCGTCGTTAGTTGATTCCGAGTCCCTTCAGGGACGGCACAGTTGTCTTGTGCCGCCGGCTGAAGCCGGCTCTGGGTTCATATAGGCCTACCCAGGACTCCGCCTTCGGCTTCGTCCTGGGCTAACTACAATTCCGCCCTGGCGGGCTCGCGCGTTGCCGATTCCAGCCTCAGTCGCGACCCATGCATCTGTGCGCCGCGGGCTCGGCAAGACGAACGGCGCTGGCGTTGACTGGGCGGGGAGGGTCGCATAGAGTGTGGCCTTCGAACCATCTCAGCGAGCGCCCTTCGGCTTTGCTCTGGGCAGGCTTCACCGGCGCTCGTGGGGGGCCGGTAAGATCATCCGTAGCGTCCCGGAAGCAAGCGAGGTCACGCGGCAATGGCGAACCCTGAACATCTCGAAATCCTCAAGCAAGGCATCGAGCAGTGGAACAGGTGGAGGGAGGAGCATGCTGACGTGTTGCCGGACCTGCGTGAGGCGGACCTCTTCGCGGCGAACCTCAGCGCGGCCGATCGCGAGGGGAATCCTTGGCCGGGGAATCTCTGGAGGGCGGACCTCAGCGGGGCGGATCTCAGCAAGGCAAACCTGGGTCGGACGGACCTCAGCGAGGCGAACCTCCGCGGGGCGAAGCTGCGCCGGGCGAACCTATCCTGGGCGGACCTCCGCGAGGCGAACCTCGGCGGGGCTAACCTCCGCCGGGCGGACCTCTCCATGGCGGACCTCTTCATGGCGGACCTTGGCGGGGCGAACCTCAACGGGGCAGACCTCACCGCTACAAATCTTAGCGGGGCAGTCCTCAGCAAGGCGGACTTGAACTGGGCGAAACTTAGCGGGGCGAATCTGAGCAGGGCGGATCTCACCATGGCCTTGGCGTACGAAACAAACTTCGCCGACGTCGATCTCAGCCTTGCGAAGGGTCTCGACACTGTCGAGCACCGCGGTCCGTCTAGCGTCGGCATTGATACCATCTACAAATCCCACGGCAAAATTCCCGAGGTCTTCCTGCGCGGCTGCGGAGTGCCCGACGAGTTCATCGCCTACATCGGATCGATGGTGGGACGGCCCATCGAGTTTTACTCCTGCTTTATCAGCTACTCGAACAAAGACCAGGAATTTGCCGAGCGGCTCCATGCCGACCTGCAAGCCAAGGGCGTGCGCTGCTGGTTCGCGCCGGAAGAAATGAAGGCTGGCCGCAAGGTCCACGAGCAGATTGATGAGGCCATTCGCCTGCATGACCGGCTGCTGCTCATCCTCTCCGAGGACAGCATGAAGAGCGAGTGGGTGAAGACCGAGATTGCCAAGGCCCGCAAACGCGAGGTGAAAGACGGCAAGCGGGTGCTGTTTCCTGTCCGGCTGGTGGGGTTTGAGGTGCTGCGCGATTGGGAGTGCTTCGACGGCGATACCGGCAAGGACTCGGCACGCGAGATACGCGAGTACTTCATCCCCGACTTCAGCAACTGGAAGGACCACGATTCGTATCAGACGGCGTTTCAGCGGCTGGTGAAGGACTTGAAGGCGGAAGGCAGTGCCGCCGGCTGAAGCCGAAAAAGCAGATCCCTCGGCGGCTAGACTAAAAGCCGCCTCGGGATGACAAGAACAGGAGACTGGCAACGGCACAGCTAAAGCTGTGCCCCTTCAAAACGCGTTCAAGCCGAGAAAATGCAAAAGGCGCGGTTGTCCGCGCCTCGCAGCTCTATGAAACCATTCCTATTGCTGGTCGCTTGCGCCCCCAGGCTGGGCTTGGTTATCGACCCCAAGCTCGTGGGGAGAAGGGATGCTCGCGGTGTCGGGATTCAGCAGACCCTTGTGGTCCGGTCCCAAGCCGAGCTTGATCAGGGCCCGCGAGTCGGGCGTGACCTTGGTCTGCCAGCCGTTGTCAGCCTGGTACTTGGTCAGGGCCTCTTTGGTGGACTCGTCCCACTTGCCGGTCGGCTCGCCGCTGAGGTAATGCTGCTGAATCAGGGCGCTCTGGATGGCGCGCGTGCGTTCCTCGTCGATGCCGCGTTGTCCGTGGGAACGTGATGCGCTCTTTGTGCTCTTGGTGCTGGCCTTGGAATGATGCTTGGAACTGGAAGAAGTGTGGGTCTTGGAGGTCTGTAAATGCTTGGGTTTGGGCTTGGTGGTGGTTGTTGTCGTTGTGGTTGCCGATGTCACTGCGGCAAAAATCAACGACACGCAAATCACGAGGGCGAGTTGGAAAGAACTATTCCAGAAGAACAATAATCACCTCTGGCACAAATCTATGAATTCAGAATAACGCCTCATTGTAATGAAGCTTTAACAGAATGCAACAAGAAAACGACGACCCGTTCCCAAAATGAAACAGCAGCGGCGCCGGGAATCGTCGCTCATTTTGATACCGCAGCGCCACTGATCAGTTACTTAGTTGTACAACACGCGAAACGAGTCCGCTGCTCGCAGGTCCCTCACTACGTTCGGGATTTCGCATGCGGGCTCTCGCTCCGCTCACACCCGCAAAGCAGCTCAAGTTACGGCAGCGTGCCTCCCTCGAAGATCGTCGTGTTGTCGCGGCTGCCGCGCGGCCGGACGAGGAATACCACATCCTGGCCGCTCTTGGCTTGCGACTCGATCTTGCGGAAGTCTTCTTCACTGTTAACCGGCTGCTTGTTGATTTCCAGGATGACGTCGCCGCGAGCCAGTCCACAATTGTCGCCGAAGGCCTCCGGTTTCACTTCTTGCACGATGACACCTTTGCTGTTCGGGAACTTGTAGCGGTCGGCCATGTCCGGGGTGATGCCACGAACCGTGACACCAAACTTGCTCTCCTGCGGCTTGGCCTGCTCACCGCCTTCTTCCTGGTCGCCCAGGCGGCTGGCAAAAAGCTTGGAGCGGTCAGCAATGACCACGTTCGCCGTCATGTCCTTGCCATTGCGAACGTAGCCCAGCTTGGCATCGGTTCCCGGCTTCAGCGAAGAAATCTCAGCCACCAGTTCGTCACCAGTCTTCACGGACTTACCGTTCACTGAAACGATGGTATCGCCAGTCTTTAGGCCAGCTTTGTCGGCGGGCCCGTCGGGAGTGACATGGGCAATGGTGACGCCGCTGCTAACGCCATAAACGCGGGCCACAGCCGGGTTCGGAACGGCGTTGAATTCAACTCCGATGGAGCCTCTCGAGACCTTGTGGTCCGGCCCAATCAGTTGGTTGTAGACCGACACCACCGTGTTAGAGGGCATAGCAAAGCCAACGCCCTGATAGCCACCAGCGCTGGTGTAGATAGCGGTGTTGATGCCAATCACTTCACCATTCATGTTCACCAGCGGACCACCGGAATTGCCGGGGTTGATGGCGGCGTCGGTCTGGATGAACGACTCGAACTGGCGGCCGGGAACGATATTGCGGCCCTTGGCGGAAACGATGCCGGCAGTCACGGTCTCCTCGAGACCGAAGGGGCTGCCGACGGCAAGCACCCAATCGCCGACTTCCATGGCATCAGAGTTGCCCAGCTTCGCGGCCGGCAATGGCTTCTTGGCGTCAATCTTAATCACCGCCAAGTCGGTTTCCTTGTCCACGCCGACGACGGTGGCGTCGTAGGTTACGGTCGCGGGATCGTCCATCAGCTTCACGCGAATGCGGTCGGCCTTCTCCACCACGTGATTGTTGGTGACGATGTAGCCCTTGGGATCGACGATGACGCCGGAGCCGAGCGAGCGCTCACGCATGTCGCCCATCCCATCCTGGCCACCCTGACCGCCTTGTCCCGGCTGTCCACCAAAGAAGCGGTTAAAGAAATCCTGGAAGGGATTGTCTTCGTCGCCACCTCCGCCGCCCGGACCTTCG
>CAWHWY010000002.1:0-106308 GCA_963833155.1 uncultured Acidobacteriaceae bacterium | reverse complement strand
GCGCTCGGTCAGCGTGTCGACGGACGCGGGGAAGAAGAACGCGGTCTGGGTGCCGTCGTGCCAGCGCCGCGTAAGGCGGTCGGCCGTGCTCGCTCCGCACCTCGATGATCAGCGCCTCGCGGTCCCCCTCGCCCGCGCGGCGCTCTTTGACCATCAGCGTGTCGCCTGCTCTTGCCCTCATGGTTCCTCCCGGTCGCGTCTCAGTCTCGTGATTCCGGCCCGCCTGATGCGGTCGGCGGCGTTACCGGCCATCGCCGGGAGGCGCACGGAGCTGGGCAGTTCGGGGTGGCCACGGAGGCGAAAGCGGTGCGCGGATCTCGCGGATGAGGTCGTCGAGGTCGTCGAGCACTGCCTGGATGGACTGCCCGGCGGTCTCGACGGGCAGCTCCATGGCCGCCTGCAGGCTGAGCCCGGCGTGGAAGATGCCGGTGATGGCCGCCGCGATGGTGCCGCCGCTGTCCGCCGCGGCCACGCCGTCCTGCAGCGCGCCGGGCCGTCCCGCCACCGGTGGCCGGGTGCCCGCCGTCGCGTTCCGGCCGGGGGCGGATTCCGGGAACGTGGCCGGGAGGGCGGCTGCCGGCACTGGCGGCCTGGCCGCGAGGGCGGCCTGCAGGGACGGGTAGACGGAGACCAGCCGGTTCAGGCCGCTGCAGGCTAGAGCGCCCGCAAGACGACCGGCGCGGTGACCGCGAGCAGCAGCTCGGTGCCGCTGCTGACGGCCCGCCGGTAGGCGCGGGTCACGGCGTCAGCGCGGCGTAATCGCAGGAGATTGTCGCGGTCAGGTCCGCGACCAGGCTCGTCGCGCCACGGTTGATGACCGACAGCAGCTCGTCGAGGACCTGCCCGGCGTTCGATACCCCGATGTGCTCGGGAAGCGTCACGACTGCCTGACGGCCGGCCCACCGCACCGGGTCGAGGTCCTC
Source organism: uncultured Acidobacteriaceae bacterium (assembly GCA_963833155.1). GTDB lineage: Bacteria > Acidobacteriota > Terriglobia > Terriglobales > Acidobacteriaceae > Bog-257. Next base: position 105,385 of record CAWHWY010000002.1, on the reverse strand, counting down.
AAGCACGGCAGCACCCCCGGCGTGCCCAGGGCCCAGCGTCGCGGGCCTGGCCTTGCAGGCGGCGAATGACCTGTGCATCGCTGAGCCACCTTGATCCGATCGGGCCGGGACTGGCCAGGCCGCCAAGGGTCCGGGGCGACGCGGTCCCTGCACTTCACGTTGGCCTGTGCAGGACATTTGCGGATGGTTTCCTATGTCACTGTACGGCTTCGCAGCGGGGCGGCCAGTCGCCGCCGTGTGAACTTCTGCCGCCGTAACGTGAACACTGCGTCAACGGGCCGTCCCCGGCCTCCCCTGATTCCCGCCAGGTGCGAGCCCGGCGGGCCCTGAGTGAGCTTCAGGGGGTCTGGACCAGAGCCTCGCATTCGGCGTTTATCCGCTGGATCTGCCCGCGCAGCCATGCTTCGCTGTCGTCGCAGTCTCTGCCGATGGCCAGAGCTCGGAGGTGCGTCATCGCTTCTTCCTCGGTGACCCCCTCCTGGTGATGGACGAGCGCGTTGAGTAGAACGCGGCCAGGCCGTAATCTCCGGTGCCGATGGTCATCAGCGACATGTAGGCCAGGCGGCGGGTTCTCGTAGAGGTCGGCGATGCGCGATCCCTCGGCACTCTCCGCCTTAGCCCGGCTTTGACTGAAGATGTCGCCGAGCCGGGTGGCGGCGGCGCCTGCCAGTACCGCTCCCGCGCCCGCAAAGGTCGCGGCCGCTGCGCCCGAGGCGAAGGTGTCTACCACCAGGCAGGAAAATGCAAACAGGACGAGGACTACGGCGGCCCGGTCCCACCGCCCCGTGGCCTCGCGAAGCTTCGGCATGACGCAGCAGCCTAACGGCTGGACGGGGCAGCGGCCGGGGCCGGCGCGGTTCGGGTTCGTACCGGTGGCAAGGGACCGCCGTGTTGGTTCAGTGCGAGGAAGTGAGCTCACCGCAGCGCCGCCTTATCGAACTAGGCTCAGGAGGGGACCGACGTCGGAGCCGGCGACATCCGATCCGTGCTAGTTTCCGGTCGAGGCGGGCCGGTCCCGCCGACGCGGTGCGACCTGGCGGAGGAACGTGATGGCTATCTCCAACCCGGCTGCGGCCGAGGCCGCCCATGGTGAGGGCGCGTCCCTCGCCGGCATTCGCGCTCCCTCGAGCCGCTCATCAGGGAGCACGCGCAAGCCGTGGAGGAGGGGCGCATCCACAGGCGCTCGTGGCGGCGCTGTATGACTCCGGTGTCTTCAGGGCGATGCTCCCGCGGGAGGTCGGCGGCCTGGAGGCTGCGCGCCCGGCCGAGTGGCTCACGATGGTCGAGGAACTAACGCGGATCAGCGCGTCGGTTGGCTGGCTGGCGTTCATCCAGTCAGGCGTGGGCCTGACGTTCCTCGATCCGGAGCGGTTCGAGCGTTTCCGTGAACGAGCGGGCGGGCGGCTGATCCTGGCGATGAGCCTGGGCCGGGCAGGGCGGGCAGGCGGTCAGGGCCGACGGCGGCTACCGCATCACCGGCTGGCCGTTCGCGAGCGGTTCTCCCTCGCCACCTGGCTCGGCGGGATGTCGGTCGTTTGCGGCAGCGACGGGTCACCGCTCGTGGACGCCAGCGGCCAGCCGCAGCGCCTGCTCGCGATATGGCCCGCCGACCAGGCCCGCCTCATCGACACCTGGGATGGCCTTGGCCTGCGCGGCACGGGAAGCGGCGACTTCGAGATATCGGACGTGTTCGTCCCCGACGAGCAGGTCAACCCGGGGTTCTACGGCCCGCCCGCGTACGACCGGGCGCTTTTCCGCATCAAGGAAATGCCGGAAGTGGGGCACGGGGCGCACGCGCTCGGCATCGCATCCGCCGCCCTCGAGGCGTTCACGGGCGCCGTCAACGCCAAGCCCGGCCCGGGGGTCGGCGCGGCAGGCGGCGATGGGACACCAGCAGGCGCACCAGATCGCGTTCGCCCGTGCCGATGCCCTGGTCCGCGCCGCGCGGGCACTGCTGCACGAGACCGTGCGCGCCGCCTACCAGGACGCGGGCGCCCACCCCGAGTTGTCCCTCGGGCTACGGGTCCGCCTGCGCGAGGCGAACATCTTCACGGTCCAGGGCAGCGGGCGGGTGGGCCTCGTCTTCGACATGGCCGGATCGGGCGCCGTGTACCGGGGCCGCCCGATCGAGCAGGCGTTCCGCGACATCAACACCGCGGCCAACCACACCAACTACCTGGAAACGGCATACGCCGCGATCGGCTCCTACTACCTGACCAAGGACGGCGAAGAGGCCCCAGACATCGCCGGACGGCCGTTCTTCTAGTCGGCCAGCGGCCGGGTCGCCTTGCCGGGCCGCCGCGGCGCGGCGCGTTACTGGCCGACGCGGCCGTCGACCCGCTCGCGGAGCAGGTCGGCGTGACCGATATGGCGGGCGTACTCCTCCACCATGTGCAAGATCACCTCGCGCAGCGCGACGGTGGAGCCGTCCTTCATCGGGCGGCGGACACCGAGATCAGGCGAGGCGTCGACGTACTGCTGAGCGAAGGCGACCTCCTCGCGCCATGCGCGCCAAGCGTCGCCACACCACCTGGTCCGGCACCGCGCCCGCCAGTCGGCATCCGCAACGTCGTCCGACCAGTACGGCGGCGGCGCGTTCGGCCTGGGCCATCACCCGCCGGAACCAGTGCCGCTCCACGTCGGCCATGTGCCTGACCAGGCCAAGCAGGGACATGGTGGACGGCGGCACCGAGCGGCGGGCAAGCTGCTCCGCGTCGAGGCCGTCGCACTTCATCTCCAGCGCCAGCCGGTCCTGCCCCGGCGGCATCATGCGACGCCCATGCGGGTTCTTAATGGTGGATTCTGTATTGATGTTCACCACCGATGGCTCCATCTGGCGAGCGATCTGGGAGAACTGGTTCGACAACTTTACGGGAGAGGGAACTTGCAGGGGCGTGGCGTCGGCCGAGGAGTTCTTTTCCTTGCCCTTAACGCCCGCGGAAACCACCGTGCCGATTAGAATCCCCAGCGTCAAAGTCGCCAGGATTACCAAGGTCGAGGCAAAGCGGTTGTTCTTCAGCTTTTGCCCGAAACCTGAAACTTGCGAATCCATCAAACATGTCCTCCGGCTGAACGAGCCAATCCTAAATTATACGTCGCCGCGCGATGCGGCTCCAATTGTGAGGGGAATCACTCGGGAGTTCTCTTCTCCATTAGACGCGGGCGGCAGGCAATTCGTTACCAAATCTGAGCCGTGAGCGATCAGCTTTCAGCCGTCAGCCAAAGCCGGGATTTCTCTTGCGCGACTTCAGTTCGAGCACGCATCCTACATACTTGGTGGGGCTACCTGAGTAAAGCAGGTACCCACCTGCAGACATTCTGAGGCACTCTCAATGCCGAGTCGTAACCGATTGTCCAAGGGTGAAAGCCAAGTCCTTCAGACAGGGCGGATCAGTTATGAGAACCTGCGTGCCTGGGTCGGCAGGTCTCTCGTACGCGGCAAAGTGCTGAGTTCTAAGGAAGGTCTGATTAAGCCGGTGGAGGTTCCTCAGGGGCTAAAGCCCCGAGTTATTTCAGGCTTTTACGGACGGCCTGAAGGCCGTCCCCTTCAAAGTACGAACTAAATCAGAGCTTCCCTAACTGCTAACGGCCGTCGGCTTCTCCCGCGCGATGGGCAGCCGGATTGCGAATCGCGACCCTTTGCCCACTTCGCTGATAACGTCGATGCGACCGCCGTGCGATTCCACGGTGCGGCGAGCCAGCGACAAGCCCAGGCCAGTGCCATGTCCCTTGGTGGTGAAAAATGGGCGGAAGATGTTCGGCAGGTGCTCGGGCGGGATTCCCTTGCCTTCGTCGGCCACGGTGATCAGCACGGCATCCTCGTCGGTTTCCAGCAAAACGCGGATGGTGCCGGGCTTGTCCATGGACTGAATTGCATTCAGCAGCAGGTTGAGCAGCACCTGATTGATCTGGTTGGGATCGTGGTCCACGGGCGGGACTGCACCGCTCACCTCCATCTCGATCATGATGCGCTTGGTGATCGCCTGCTGGCGGGCGAACATCACCGCGTGTTCTGCGGTCGAGCATACATCGCTGACCCGGAATTGCGGCGGCTTGGGGCGCGCGGTGTCGAGCAACTCGGTGAGGATGCGGTTGATCTGGAGCGCCTCTTCTTTGGCGTCCTTGATGACGGAGCGCGCCGGACTGTTCAGTGGCAGGTCGCGGCTGACGATCTCAATGACTCCAGCGATGCCAGCCAGCGGATTGCGGATTTCGTGGGCCAGCCCGGTTGCCAGCTCGCCCAGGGTTGCGAAGTGCTCGGCGCGCGACATCTGGGTCTGATGCAGGCGTTGGATCTCTTCGCGGCTGGATTTGAGCTGCGCCACCATGTCATTGAAGTCGCGGCCGAGATCGCCAACTTCGTCGTTGCGACTGGCGAAGCTGACAGAGGCGTCCATGTCGCCAAGACGCACACGCGCGATTTTATCTTGCAATTCGAGCATGGGGCGCCGGACCGAGACCGCCAGAACCATGATCACGGCAACACAGATGAGAAACGCTCCTGCGGCAGCGATAGTAATCACAATATGCCGCTCGCCTTCAGCCAGCGACAAAGAGACGAGGACGAACAGAAGCAGCCCGTTCAGTAGCACCGCCGCGACGGGCAGTATCGCCTTCAACACCCAATTGATGTGACGCTTTCGTGCAACAGGAGTCTGTTCCTGAGGCAAATCAGTACCCTCGTCGAAGAGCGCGGTCTCGGGAACTCGGATTGGCATCGAAACGGACATTACGGATTCCGATTTTACCTCGTGGAATTTCTAGGGCTGGTGAATCGGCGCTGACTCTTGGGGCCTATTCCATCCTCAGAACCGGGTCGCCCAGCCCTTGTTCCTCATGCGTACGCGTGTAAGCCGGGAAGCAGATACGTGACGCCGAGGAAAGTGAAGATCACGACGCCGAAACCCAGAATGGCGAAGTACGCGGCCCGGCGTCCGCGCCATCCGCGCGTGATACGCATATGCAGATAGCCCGCATAGACCAGCCAGGTAATGGCGGCCCAGGTTTCCTTGGGATCCCAACTCCAATACGATCCCCAGGTGCGGTTCGCCCAGTACGCGCCGGCGGCAATCATGCCCGTCAGCAACGGAAAGGCGACGCAGATGGTTTTGTAGGTGACGCGATCAAGCGTGTCGGCTGATGGCAGCAGTCCTTGCAGGTCGGCCCGCCTCCACAGCAACATCAGGTACAGCAAGGAAGCAAAAATTCCCGTCACCATGCCGCCGAGTAGGAAGGGGCTGGCGGCGAGGCTGGTCGGGTACAGTCCTTCCTGATCGAGCGATGGGTAACTGGCATCGCGCACCCGGAGAACGAATGCCGCCAGCACAACAATTTGCAACAGAATGCTGATGAATACCGCTTTGTTGGCGATTGCGAAGAATGATTCGTCTTTCCTGGCGCGGCCCGCGAAGTACAGCACCAGCGGAACGATTGCGCCAATGGCTGCAAGAACGAACAACCATCCCAGGTCGGGCACGGTCACGAACAGCCGCATACCGCGGCCCAGGAAAATATCGGCTTTATTCTTTGCGTCCCAACCGGTTACCGATAGGCCGCCCCACTTTTCAAAGCGCGTGGCGACGATGCCAATGTAGATCGCGCTGACCATCGCGCTGGTCCAGGCCAGAAAGATCTCGGTCTTCAAGTCGTCCTGGATGAGGAACATCATCGCCAGGGCGCAGCTCAAAGCGCACGCGGCGTAGCTCAACATCGCCAGCGTCACATGGACGTGCAGCCAGGTGGATTGCAGGGCCGGCACCAGCGGCCGGACTTCTGATGGCAGACAGTTGCATCAGGATGACACAAACCACCGCCAGCGGCATGGTGATGCTGCCGATGATCTTCACGCCGAACTTCTTTTCCGCGACCAATGTAAGTGCCGCTACGGCCCAGACAAAGCTCAGCAGCATCTCGTAGATACTGGCGAACGGAGGACGTCCGGACAGATACCAGCGGTGCGCCACGGCCAGCGTATTGGCCGCGAGGCCGATAGCGGTTGACGTGGAGGCAAACCTCACATAGCGGCCGGTTCCGGTCACACCGAATCCCATATAGAGCGCGCCCGCGCCGGCATAAAATATCAGCGCAACATACAGAAGGTTGCTCTCACTGAATAGGCTGCCGCCCGCCTTGGCTGCGCCCAGTAATGCGACGACCAGCAGAAAAACTACGGAAAGCCCTACCAATACCAGCAAGGCATTTCCGCCAGTCGCAGAAGGTTGCTCCATCTGTACTACTCGTGCTCGGGTTGACATCGTCTTCCTTCCTCCGTGCTCCTCGCCGTTTCTTACTTGACCCCAGCCAGGGTCAATTCAGGTGTTTCCGTGTGCACCCGGCCAGGTGCGGCTGATGCGCTTTCCAATTCCGTTCGGATCGCGTCTACAACTTCGCCAAACTTTTGCTCGAAGCGATCGCGGTTTTTGTTGGCCTGGCCGCCAATCCACAGCACCAGCTTACCTTTCGCATTAGGCACAGCCACAATCCACAACCGCATGTGGACCAGGTAGAAAGCCACGAAGAGTCCTGCTCCCATAAACAGGCAACCGGCCCACACCAGCCACTGTCCGGGTTCGTGCGAAACTTCAAGCCCGGTGAAGTAGCCCATCCGCATGTCGCGATAGGCAAAGCTGTAATTTGTCTTCTGTCCCTGTGCGGTTTCGCCGTACGCCGGGAAGAGCCACAGCTTGGCGTCTTCACCCGTAGCTTTGTTCTTCACCTGCAGGCGAAACGCGGGATTTTCGGGATTGTCAGAGCGTTTGAAGACCTGGTTATCGCGGATAAAAAAGTCGGGGATATACTCGGCGAGAGTGACGGTCGTATTCGCATCGAGATCAAAAGGCTCATTCATTTGCAGTGTGATCTCACGGCCAGTTCCGTTCTCCGGCGTCGCCAATAGCTTCAGTCCATCGAGCTTTCCGGTCGGTCCAAAACTGGCCTGGTAGAAGCGAAGTCCTTCATAAACCAGCGGATCGTTCACTACAATCTCTTTCGTCTGGACTTCCTTGCCGGCCTGCACGACCGCCAGCTTGGACCACCACTTCTTCGGCGAGCCGTCCGCGTAATTCTCCTGCCCGGCACTGGAGCACTCGATGCTGAACGGGATTGTCTTCTTCTTGCCGTTTCGGAGCTCGATCTGGTTGACCCGCTGGCCGCGCTCGAGCGCCATATATCCGCTGTAACCAAAGATGCCATCAATGATGCCGCCGCAGAAGATCAACAAAAGACTGGCGTGGATGACATAAACCGCCATCACCGAGAAGCGATGCCGCTCGGAGTACAGGGAGGGTTCGTTCCTGTAGGAAATGCGCTCTACCGGCCATCGCAGTTTCTTTAGCGCTCGCTCGGCGGCGTTCAGTCCCTCTTCGGCATCACGGATCGGCAGCTCGACCTTATTGGGGAGCGCCGAGCGAAAGTGGGAATCGGTCTTGCGATAGGGCCGGGCATAAAAGCGCCAGGCGTTGGGAAAGCGATCGACGGAGACCAGGACGATACTGAGGCTGACCAGCGTCAGCAGCGTCATGAACCACCAGGCGTGGAAAACATCCGTTAACCCGAGACGATCGAGCCAGCGCAGCGCCTCCGGCGAATAGGCCTGTGCCAACTTGTCGGCATCGGTGGCGGGCCGCTGCAGAACGAATGTCCCCAGCGCCGACGCGATGACGACGAGAATCAGCAGAACGATTCCTGTTCGGAGGTTGGCGAAGGTTTTGTAAATGCGTTTTGGTACCGAAAGTGTGCTAACGGCCATGAGGTTTCTTCCCCGTGCAAGGGAATGATGCACGCCGGGAGCCAACAACTCGATTAGGATGTAAGTTATTGCTCCTTTGGCAGTTAAGGCGATTTTGGGCGAGGAGGATGACACCGCCGGCTGAGGCATATCACCCAAATCGGTGATGAAAGCGCGCATTTATCAGCCGATTTCCGGCCATATCTGAATCTCAACATTGTGGGATTTCGCCGTGCAATGCGGAAGGGGGTGGTCAGCGCCAGCTTGAAGGGCCTAATTACTATTTAATTCAGCAACTTAAAGTTATCTCTGTCCTTTTGTCCCGGCTCGGGACCATCGCGAGGCGTTGCACAAGCTGCCACCAAGTGCAGCAGTAAGTCGGCCTCAGCCCTTCTCATTGCGGATCGTGCCAACCGCCGGTGTCGGCGGCCAGTTCGCGCGCCTCCGGCGGACCCCACGTGCCAGGGTCGTACATCTTGGTCGGGCAGCAGTCGCCAAGAATGGGCTCGACGATTGCCCACGCAGCCTCCACCGCATCCTGGCGCACAAAGAGCAACTGGTCCCCCTTCATGGCGTCGGTGAGCAGGCGCTCGTATGCCTCCATTTCGTCGCCGCTTTTGTACTTCACGGCCGAAAGTTCGACCGGCATTGGCGCCAGCAGCGGACCGGGGCGCTTGACGCGTCCACCGAGACTTAACTCGATGTCGGGGCCGAGTCGGAAGCGAAAGTAGTTGCGTCCGTCTACACCCATCTTGGCGAGCGGGGGATTGCGCAATTTCACGAACACCTCCGTCGCGGTTATGGGCAGGCACTTGCCGGCGCGAATCAGGAACGGCACCCCAGCCCAGCGCCAGGAGTCAACCTCTAACCGGACCGCAGCGAAGGTTTCCACGTCGGAGGTGGGTGAAACTCCCGGCTCGTTGCGATAGCCGTCAAACTGCCCGCGGACAAGGGTCACCGGACTGAGCGGCGGAATGGTGCGGAAGACTTTGACCTGCTCATCGCGCACCGAGTCTGGGTACATCCTCGTTGGCGGCTCCATGGCCAGGAACGAAACCACCTCCAAGCAGGTGGTTCTGGATTACATCGCGAATGCAGCCGGCCTCTTCATAGAATTTCCCGCGGCCCTCGACGCCAAAGGATTCCGCCATCGTGATCTGGACGCTCTGAACGTAGTTGCGGTTCCAGATGGGCTCGAGGAAGCTGTTGGCAAAGCGGAAGACCAGCAGGTTTTCGACCGCCTCCTTGCCCAGAAAGTGATCGATGCGAAAGATGTTCTCCTCGGGAAACACCCGGTGCAGGGTTTCGTTGAGCTGGCGCGCCGAGACCAGGTCGCGACCGAAGGGCTTCTCCAGAATCACCCGCGCATTCTTGGCACACCCTGAGTTTCCAAGTCCCGTCACCACGACCGGGAACATGCTGGGCGGTATCGCCAGGTAATGGGTTGGCGATTGCGCCTTGCCCAGCTTGGCGCGTAACTCAGCGTAGGTCTTGTCGTCGCTGTAATCGCCGTCAATGTAGCTAAGCAGCTGGCAGAGCTTTTGGAAAGCTTCGGGATCTACGCCTCCGCCGAACTTGGTGAGACTATCCCGGGCCCGCTCGCGCAGTTGCTCGAGTGTCCAGCCTGACTTGGCCACCCCGATCACGGGCACCTCAAGCGTGCCGTGCTTCACCATGTTTTGCAGCGCGGGAAAGATCTTTTTGTGAGCAAGGTCGCCGGTGGCGCCAAAGAAAACGAATGCGTCGGAATGCGGTAGCATCAGGTCCTCTTGTGTTTGAACCAGGATGACATGAAACGAAATACTTGGAGCTCCCAAGCTAAGGAGCTAAGTCCGCCCGCAACAGTGTATCTGGAGCGCGGCAGGGAACGGTAGTCGCGACGCTTGGTCAGAGTAAATGTTTCGTGGACGGAGCGGCTAGTCCAGGCTGCCCTGCTCGATCACAACATTCTCCCGCACAATCAAGCGATGGGCCGCCATCTCCCGCAGTTTGGGAAGCACGCGGCTGACGTGTTCATCGGTGTCAACGAAAGTGATGACCACCGGCAGCTCGCCGCCCGCCTCGACAAGATGGGCTGTGCTCAGCTTGTTCCGGCCTTGAAAGCCGGCGACCGAGTGGAAGGCCACCGCGCCGGCAACATTCTCCTGTCGCAAATACTTCAGCACCTCCAGGTGCAGGGGACGGTGATGCCAGGAATCGCCTTCAGTAAGGTACATCGTAACCTGTACGGCCATAGGAGTTGCCATTTTACAACCCGCGGGCAATTGCGGCGCCCGCCAGCACTGCTGCCAGACAAAGCGCGTTACTGGCCACGACGTTCACCGCCACCATAAGCCACTGCCCCTGTTCCATGTAGGCAAAGGTTTCGAAGGCGTAACTGGAAAAGGTTGTGTACGATCCGCAGAAGCCAATGGCGATGAGAAACCGCCAGCGGGGATCGAGCAGGAGACGTTCTCCTGCGAGTATCAGGAAGAAACCCAATAACAAACTGCCGGTTACATTAATAAATAGCGTGCCGTAGGGGAAGGCAGTTGCAAAGGTACGGGCAATATACCCGCTGATGAAGTAGCGGGCACTGGCGCCGACAACCGCGCCCAAGGCTATCCACAGATAGGCCACGATGGAGTTCTCCTCACTGAATTGTAGGAGTCATCAGCCTGCGGGCGGTTAACGGCGAACTCCATCGCCAGCTCCGAGTTTAACCCGGAGTTCCCCTGCCGCTCAACCGCGAACCGGCAATCGCTCCTGTACCATATTCAACATTAGCCGATGAGCTCTCCCAGCCCAATCCAGCACGGCAGCGAGCGGGTGCTCGAATTCGACCAGCTGCGGCAGGTGCTCGCGTTTTATACGGGTTCTCCGCTCGGACAGGCGCGCGTGATGCAGCTCGCGCCCTCGCGTGACCGCGATTGGATCGAGCGCCAGCAGCAATTGACGGAGGAGTTGCGGGGATATCTGCGGGCCGGCGGCCACTTCGATTTCCACGGCCTGCTCGATCCGTCGTCGCTGGTAAACAAGTCCCGCATTCAAGGCGCGGCGCTGGAGATTGGCGAGATTCGCGATCTCGTGCTGGTGGCTGATCGGGCGGCGGAGTGGCGCGAGATTGCGCTGCATCCGCCGGTCGCCGTTCAAGACAAGTGGCAGGCAGTACTCGAACTTTCGCAAACCCTGACCGACTTTACCCCGCTGCTGCGTTACTTTCGCAACAAGATCCTGCCCGATGGAACGCTGGACGACCGCGCCTCTCCAGAATTGGCACGTGTTCGCCGGGAGATCGAGAGGCAGAAGCGCTCCATCCAGGAGTCGCTGCGCTCCTATCTGCGGCGGCTTTCTGATGGCGGCGCGGTACAGGAGGAGCTGGTCACCATCCGCGGCGAACGCTTCGTGATTCCGGTGAAAGTGGAACACCGCCGGCGGGTGCAAGGCGTGGCGCATGGCGCTTCGTCGAGCGGACAGACGGTGTTCATCGAGCCGCTGGAAACCATCGAGCAGAACAACGAACTGGTGCGGCTGCTGGACGAAGAGCAGGCTGAGGTCCATCGCATTCTGCTGGAAATGACGCAGCGGCTGGGCGAACATGCCGATGGCCTGGAGATTGCCGTCGAAGTGCTCTCCGAACTCGACTTGCAGTTCGCCAAGGCGCGTTTTGCCGAAGAGTACGACTTTGTTGGGGCGCGACTCCTGCCGGAAGAAGGTGGACGCACGCCATCACAGCCCCGTTTGTCCGCCGTCAGTGAATCACCGCGTGACGACGCACCGGACACATCTGGCTGCGAAGCTCTGGTTTTGCGAAAAGCAAGGCACCCGCTGCTGGAGCGCACGCTCAAGCCGAAGGGTATTACTGTCGTGCCCCTGACCGTGGAGCTGGATCAGCAGCATCGCCAGCTCATCATCAGCGGTCCGAACGCAGGTGGAAAAACTGTGGCGCTGAAAACTGTTGGACTGCTGGCGCTGATGGCACAGTCCGGTATCCCGATCCCGGCCGAGCGCGCCGAGTTGCCGATCTTCGACTCAGTCTTTGCTGATATCGGCGACTACCAATCCATCGAGCAGAGCCTCTCGACATTTTCGGCGCACGTCACCAACATCGATTTGATCTCGCGCCACACAACCGCGCATTCTCTCGTGCTACTTGATGAGCTTGGCTCCGCGACCGATCCGGAAGAAGGCGCAGCGCTCGGTGTCGCCATCGCTGACTACTTTCGGCGCTCGTCCTGCTTGAGCATCGTCTCCACCCACCACACCGCGCTCAAGGTTTACGCGGCGAACACACCGGGCGTGCTCAATGCCGCAGTCGGCTTCGACGAGCAAACCCTGGCGCCAACATTCGAGTTGCGCGTGGGCGTGCCCGGCGCGTCGGCGGGAATTAACATCGCGCAAAGACTCGGGCTTAATCCGGAGATCATTGGTGCGGCGCGTCAGCGAATGACTTCGCAGGCCCAGGATGTCTCGCGCTTCCTGGACCGGCTGCATGCAGAACTCCGTCAGGTTGATCACGAGCGTAGCGAGCTTCGCATGCGCGAGCAGGAGATCGCCCGAGAGCGCAATCGCCTCACCACTGAGGGACGTAAGGAACAGCGCGAGAAGGTTCGCGAGCTGGAAAAGAAGCTGGACAGCCTGTTGCGCGATTTCGAATACCGCTCGCGCGAGACGGTCAACGCAGTCCAGGACAGGGCGCAGGCACTCAAACTGTCGAAGGACGCCGAGCGCCGGATCGCCAAGCTGCGCCGCGAATTCCGCGAGCAGTTCGATTCCGCCGTTGTGGCGCACGCCACCGGCGCCGATACCGGCGATCCGCACGCCGAGCAGCACGTGGTGAAGCATGTTTCCGTCGGCGACACCGTGCGGCTCAAGTCGCTGGGCCGCGATGGGAAGGTCCTGCGTTACTTTGACGACGACACCTTCGAAGTTGCAGTTGGCCCCATGAAGATGAAGGTCGCACGCGACGATTTTGCCGAGGTGGTCGCACGTGCAGGCGCGAATCCCGTGACCGCGGCGCGCGCCCGGGGCATCAACGTGTCGCTCTCCCGTGAAGATGAGAGCGTGCCAACCGAGATTAACGTCATCGGCCAAACCGTAGACGAAGCCACTCGCGAGGTGGAGAAGTTTGTTGATCGCGCGTTTCTGGCCGGCGCGGTGCGGGTGCGTGTCGTGCACGGAAGCGGCATGGGTATTCTGCGCAAGGCGCTGCGGCAGTTTCTGCAAAGCCATCCGCACGTCGCCAGCGTAAGTGAGCCACCGCAGAACGAAGGCGGAGGCGGAGCGACCGTCGTCGACCTCAGGACGTAAAGGCCGTTGTTCGCTATTCGCTTTTCGTATTGTCATCCCGACCGAGCGCTTCAGCGCGAGCGGAGGGATCTGAGGTTTGCGGGGAAACGCCACCACAGATCCCTCGACTCGGACTAAAGTCCTTGCTCGAGATGACAAAACCACGAGCGAACGGCGAATAGCGACCAGCGAAAAGCGTAGACTTAACACAGCGATGGGCAAACTCTCCCAGACCATCAAAGGCTACATCTGGTGGACCTCTCCGCGCGGCAGCGTCCGCTACGACGTGATGGTCACGGTCATTCTCGCTTTCATTTTCCTGGCGCCGCTCTGGGTCAACTTTCGCGACAAACCGCAGGAGCGGCCGCCGCATCAAACCGAGGTCGTCGTGCAACAAGAGGACGACGGCTTCCTCTATAAGGTGGATGCCTCGGCCGTAAAGTCGGACAGCGATGCCGACATTCGGGAATCGCTGGCACGCATTATCGAACCGGTCGCCGGTGAGATTACGATCGACCGGTACGAGGCCGTTCGCGACAGCAAACATAATGTGATCGCCTACAAAGTTTGGGGACATCGATGAAGCAGCAGTCGGCAGTGAGCACTTGTTCTGACTGCTGAATGCTGATTGCTGAATGCCAACGATGAGATCGATTCTGAAAACTACCCTGACCATCGCCGTGCTCTGCGTTCTCGCCGCCACCCTGGCCCATGCCCAGAACCTCGAGTCTGTTCTTGCCTCCATGGACAAGGCTGCCGCCAACTTCCGCACTGCCCAGTGCGACTTCGTGTGGGACCAGTACCAGAAGGTGGTTGACGATCACGACTACCAGAAGGGCACCATGTACTTCCGCCGCCAGGGCAATGATGTGCAGATGGCTGCCGACATTACTTCTCCCGCGAAGAAATATGTTTTGTTCACGGGGGACCTCGTCAGCGTCTATCAGCCCTCGATTGAGCAGGTCACGCAATACAAACCCGGCAAGAACAAGGCTGACTTTGAGAGCTTTCTGGTACTAGGATTCGGCGGGCGCGGTCACGATCTTGAGAAATCATTTGATGTGAATTACGCCGGCATGGAGCAGGTGCAGGGTGTGAACGCCGCCAAGCTGGAGCTGACGCCCAAGTCGCAAAAGGTAAAGAACATGTTCCAGTCGATCACCCTGTGGATCGACCCGGCACGCGGCGTCAGCGTGCAGCAAGCATTCCAGGAGCCCTCAGGTGACTACCGGCTGGCCAAGTACAGCAACATCCAGCTCAATCAAAAAATCCCGGGCGACGTCTTCAAGCTGAAAACCACGGGACATACCAAGGTGATCAAACCTAACGGCTAGTTGCTAACTGCTTTCGCCGCTTCTTCCCGCCGCAATTCCTCCACCCGCTGCGCCATGGTCCATTTCAATTCTTCGATCCCCTCACCTGTAACCGCCGAGATGGGATACAGCTCCAGCTTCTTGCGTTTGCAATAGCGTTTGAGTTTGGCCAGCTTGTCTTTGTTGACCGCGTCGATCTTGGACGCGACGACGATGGTCGGCTTCGCGTCCAGCCCTCCGCCGAAGTTTGCCATCTCGCGCACGATGACCTCGTAGTCCTTCGCTGGATCGGGGCGGCCACTCGCATCCGACACATCCACCAGGTGCGCCAGAAGTCGTGTGCGCTCGATGTGCCGCAGAAACTGCGTGCCCAATCCGGCGCCCTGGCTGGCGCCCTCGATGAGTCCGGGAATGTCGGCGACGACGAAGCCGATCTCGTCGGGCGCTTCGCCGACGACCACCACACCGAGGTTTGGCTCAAGGGTGGTGAAAGGATAATCGGCGATCTTCGGGCGCGCCGCTGAGATGCGCGAGATTAGCGTGCTCTTGCCCGCGTTGGGATAGCCAACCAGGCCGACGTCGGCCAGCAGCTTCAGCTCCAGCCGCAACGCGCGTTCCTCGCCGGGATGCCCTTCTTCGTGCTCGCGCGGCGCCTGATGGGTTGAAGTCGCGAAGCGAGCATTGCCGCGACCGCCGCGGCCACCGCGCGCCACCACGATGCGCTCGTCAGGATGCGAGAAGTCGTGCACCAGCTCGCCGGTCATCTCGTCGTAAACGACGGTACCGACGGGCACCTTCAACACGACGTTGTCGCCCTCGCGGCCAGTCTTGTTCGAGCCTTCGCCGTGGCGTCCGCGCTCGGCCTTGTATTCGGGATTGAAGCGGAAGTGCACCAGCGTGTTGTGACGCTCGCTGGACTCCATGATGACGTCGCCGCCGCGACCGCCGTCGCCGCCCGACGGCCCGCCGCGCGGCACGAACTTCTCGCGCCGGAAGGCCATGCAGCCGTTGCCGCCGTCGCCTGCCTTCACCCGGATTTTTGCTTCGTCAACGAACATTTGCGATTGGCAATTAGCAGGTGGCAATCAGTCAAATCATTATGGTTGATCGGTGACCTTGGAGAGTCAGGAATTGAAAAGGCCTCGCCGCAACGAGGCCTGGATATTACATCAGCTGGTCGCGACTAGTTGCTCGCTTCTTCCTGCGGAGTAACTGAGACGAACTTGCCCATCTGACCACGGTCTTTGAACTCGACAATGCCCGTCACCTTCGCGAACAGAGTGTCGTCCTTGCCGCGGCCAACGTTGTTGCCCGGCTTGATGCGGGTGCCGCGCTGCCGCACGATGATGGAGCCGCCTGAAACAAGCTGGCCTCCGAAGCTCTTCACGCCCAGCCGCTGCGCATTGGAATCGCGGCCGTTCCGGGAGCTGCCTAAACCTTTTTTGTGTGCCATAACTGTTCTCTCTCCGCAAGCTACGCCGTGTGGTTGGTGCCGTCCACGTTGATGCCCGTGATCTTGACGGCGGTGAACGGCTGGCGATGTCCGTTCAGCTTCTTGTACTGCTTCTTGCGCTTGTAGTGGAAGACCAGAATCTTGCCGGCGCGGCCTTGCTCGACGACCTGTCCGGTGACAAACGCCTTCGAGGGCTTGCCGATCTCGCCCTCGGCGGCGCTGACCGCCAGCACTTCGTCGAACTGCACGTCTTCGCCGCCAGCCTGCGGCAGTTTCTCGATCTCAATTACGTCTCCGGGCGCGACGCGATACTGCTTTCCCCCGGCGCGGATCACCGCGTACATGGCAATGCCTCCAATGAACTTTTCCTCTTGGGTTCCGCAACGCTTCGCTGCTTCGCCCTCGCCTGCGGCGCTCGCGATTGGGCGAACGGCCTCGGCTTCAGCCGCCGCGCACACTTGCGGCGCGAACGGCCCTAACCTCTTTGAGCGCTTGCACTTCCCCGAGCCAGGAAGGAGACCTTCACGGAAAGGCGGGGGATCCCAGACGGGACCTGCTAGTACAGGCAAACTATAGAAGTTTAGCGTGTTTGGGCCAGGCAGGTCAAACGGATAATCCGCATCTCAGCTCCTTTCCCTGCAGTCGGCATTCAGTCTTGAGCCCAGAAGTGGCTCTCGCTTTTCGCTCTTCGCCAGCAAGCACCATTCCCACATTGTCCTCTCGACCGAGGACTTCCAGTTTTCCCCAGACTGTCACTTCCAGCGACGAGCGAAGCGAGAAGTCGAGGGATCTGCTGTTCGAAACCTCAGCACCGGGCGCAACCGCGGGGTTACTCAGCCCAATACTGAATACCGCAAGTTCAAACAACCAAGGCCGGCTTCCTGGCGGAAGGCCAGCCTTGGTCTCGGAGGGAGCGAGGACTGCCGCTAGAAAGTTGTGATCGCCGTTCCAGAGTCGCGCCAGGTGTAGGAGCCGAGCATCTTGAGGTAGTTGCCGCGGAGGAACGCTCTCGGGTCCCCGACGTTGACCATACTCATGCTGCCGCGCATCTGCTTCACCGAGACGTACTCGTGCTCGGTCATCCAGGCTTCCATGCCGGACAGAACCACGCCGATGTGCTCGATGCCGTACTTCAGCAGGGCGGAGGTCATCATGGCGACATGTGCGCCCGCCATCATGGACTTCAGCACGTCGCTCGCGTCGTGCACCCCGCCCGTGATGGCGATGTAGGTTTCGACCTGGTGGTAGAGGATGGCGGCCCAGTGCAGCCGGAGGCGCAGCTCATGGGGGCTGCTGAGGACCAGGTTCGGTACAACCTCCATCTCCTCGAGGTCGAAGTCGGGCTGATAAAAACGATTGAAGATCACGATGCCGTCGGCGCCCGCTTCGGAAAGCTTTCTGGCAAAGTTGGCGCAGGAAGTGAAGTAAGGCCCCAACTTCACCGCGATGGGGATGCGCACGTTCTTGCGGATGGCGCGCACCAGTTCACAATAGCGGTTCTCGAGCTGTTCCGCAGTGATTTCGGGGTCGGTGGGAACGTCGAAGATGTTCAATTCGAGCGCGTCGGCGCCGGCCTGCTCCATGTATTCCGAGTGGCGCACCCACCCACCCGGCGAGCTGCCGTTGAGGCTGGCGATGACGGGAATGCTGACCGCAGCCTTGCCCTGGCGCAGCAGTTCGAGATAGCGATCGGGACCGACGTGGTACTTGGGCATGTCGGGCAGGTATGACGTGGCCTCAGCGTAGCTGTTGGCGCCGTATTCCAGCGCGCTGTCAATGTTTTCGCTCTCCGCCTCAATCTGCTCCTCGAACAGCGAGTACATCACGATGGCAGAGGCCCCGGCATCCTCCAGTCGGGGGAAGTTCTCCAGCTTCTCCGTCAGGGGCCCAGCCGAAACCACGACCGGATTCTTCAGCTTCAGCCCCAGATAGTTTGTTGACAGATCGATCATGATTTCTTCTCCTCGCTTCTACTGCGCCTTTTCAAAGTTCATCGCGGCCATGTGCTGGTACAGCTTCCAGCGCTCATTAACGTTTTCCTGCGCCTGCTTCAGGAGTTTCTTGGCCTCGTCCGGATTGCTGTTGACCAGCATGGTGTAGCGGGTCTCGTTGTAAATGTATTTCTCCAGCGGAATGCTGGGCGCACGGGAATCGAGCACGAACGGGTTCTTACCTTCCCTGGCCAGCCCCGGATTGTAACGGAACAGCGGCCAGTGCCCGGAGTTCACCGCGGCCTTCTGCTGCTCGATACCGTACACCATGTCGTAGCCATGTGCGATGCAGTGGCTGTAGGCGATGATGAGCGAGGGTCCGTCATAGGCTTCGGCCTCGAGGAACGCCTTCATGGTCTGGGTGTCGCTGCCGCCCATGGCGACGTGCGCCACGTACGCCCGGCCATAATTCATCGCCATCATCGCGATGTCTTTCTTGGGCGTGCGCTTGCCGCCGGCGGCGAACTTCGCCACCGCGCCCAGCGGTGTGGCCTTCGACATCTGGCCGCCAGTGTTCGAGTACACCTCGGTGTCGAGCAGCAGGATGTTCACGTTGGCGGTGGAAGCCAGTACATGGTCGAGGCCGCCGTAACCGATGTCGTACCCCCAACCATCGCCGCCGATGATCCACACGCTCTTCTTGACCAGCATGTCGGCGACGGCCAGCAGGTCACGCGTCGCCGGACTGGTGCTCCTCGCCACCTTCTCTTTCAGCGCCTTCACGCGCTCGCGTTGCGCGAAGATGCCTTCCTCTGTGGACTGATCGGCGCTCAGGATCTCAACCGTGAGCTGCTCACCGATGGTCGAGGCCAGGCGTTGGACCAGTTCCTTCGCATAGTCGCTCTGCTTGTCGATGGCCAGCCGCATGCCCATGCCGAACTCGGCATTGTCCTCGAACAGCGAGTTCGACCAGGCCGGCCCTCGTCCTTCGGCGTTCACGCTGTAGGGTGTAGTCGGCAGGTTGCCGCCGTAGATGGACGAGCATCCAGTTGCGTTGCCGATCACCGCGCGGTCGCCGAACAGCCGGGTCATCAGCGAGATGTACGGCGTTTCGCCGCAACCGGCGCAGGCGCCTGAGAACTCAAACAGCGGCTGCAACAATTGCTGGTCTTTCACCTGGCCGTGGGAGAGCTTCTCGCGCGAGAACTCGGGGATCTTCAGAAAATAATCCCACCATTCGTTGTACTTTTCGCGCAGCGGCGGCTGCGGCTCCATGTTGATGGCGCGATGCTTGGCTTCGCTCTTGCTCTTCGCCGGGCAGACCGCGACGCACAGTCCGCATCCGGTGCAATCTTCCGGCGCCACCTGCAGCGTGTACTTCAGTTCGGAGAATTCGCGCCACTTGGGCACCGCTGTCTGGAAGCCTTCCGGCGTGTGGTTGACGGTGCTGGGATCGTAAATCTTGGCGCGGATGACGGAGTGCGGGCAAACCATGACGCACTTGCCGCACTGGATGCACAGCTCTTCGTCCCACACCGGAATTTCCAGCGCGATGTTGCGTTTCTCCCACTGCGTAGTAGCAGTGGGGAAGGTGCCGTCCACGGGCAGGGCACTGACCGGGACCAGGTCGCCCTCGCCGTTGATGATCAACGCTTCCACGTTGCGCACGAAGTCAGGCGCGTTCGCCGGAACCGGCGGACGAATATCGAACTTCGAGCTGACCGCGTCCGGCACCTTCACTTCGTAGAGGTGTTCGAGCGCGGAATCAACGGCGGCAAAGTTCTTGCGCACGATGGACTCGCCGCGCTTGCCGTAGGTCTTCTCGATAGAGTGCTTGATGGCGGCGATGGCTTCGTCGCGCGGCAGGACTCCGCTGATGGCGAAGAAGCAGGTCTGCATGACCGTGTTGATGCGGCCGCCCATGCCGGCTGCCTTCGAGCGACCTCGACCGCGTCAATCACGTAGAAGCGCAGCTTCTTGCTGATGATCGCCTGCTGCGCCGAACGCGGGAGGTTGTCCCACACTTCGTTGGGACCAAACGGGCTGTTGAGCAGGAAGACCGCGCCCGGATCGGCAGCCTTGAGCACGTCCAGCCGCTCCATGAAGCTGAACTGGTGGCAGCCGACGAAGTTGGCGCGCGAGATGAGATACGTGGAGTGGATTGGCTTTTTGCTAAAGCGCAGATGCGAGATCGTGACCGCGCCCGATTTCTTCGAGTCGTAGACGAAGTAGCCCTGCACGTTCAGGTCAGTCTCCTCGCCAATGATCTTGATGGTGTTCTTGTTTGCGCCCACGGTGCCGTCGGCGCCGAGCCCGTAGAACATCGCGCGGACCGTCTCCGGAGCTTCGGTGGAAAACGCCGGATCGTAGGCCAGACTGGTGTGGGTGACGTCGTCATTGATACCGATGGTGAAGTGGTTCTGCGGATTGGGCTTCTTCAACTCCTCGAAAACCCGTGCCACCATCGCGGGCGTGAATTCTTTCGAGGACAGCCCATAGCGGCCGCCGATGACCTTCGGGAACGTCGCCATCGGAGCCTTGCCGGCGGTGAAACCTTCTGTCAACGCGGTAACAACATCCTGATACAGCGGCTCGCCGATAGCTCCAGGCTCCTTGGTGCGGTCAAGCACCGCAATGCTTTTCACGGTCGCAGGCAAGGCTTGCAGGAAGTGTTCAACGGAGAACGGCCGCATCAAGCGAACTTTCAGCACGCCGACTTTGCGGCCTTGCGCGGTGAGGTAGTCCACCGTTTCCTGGACCGCTTCTGCGCCCGAACCCATGACGATGATGACGTGTTCGGCATCCGGCGCGCCGTCATATTGGAACAGCCTGTACTGGCGGCCCACAATCTTCGCGAATTTGTCCATCGTGTTCTGCACGATGGTTGGGCAAGCCAGATAGTACGGGTTCACGGTTTCGCGGGCCTGGAAGTACACGTCGGGGTTCTGCGCCGAGCCTCGCAGCACGGGACGATCGGGTGAGAGAGCACGGGCGCGATGCGCGCGCACCAGGTCGTCATCGATCATGGCGCGCATATCGTCGAGGCTCAGCTCTTCAATCTTGGAAACTTCGTGCGAGGTGCGGAATCCATCGAAGAAATGCAGGAAAGGAATGCGCGACTCCAGTGTCGCGGCATGCGCAATCAGCGCCAGGTCCATCGCCTCCTGTACCGAGTTCGACGACAGCAGCGCGAATCCGGTGGGACGCACGGCCATCGCGTCCTGGTGATCGCCGAAGATCGACAGCGCATGGGTGGCAATCGAACGGGCAGCCACATGAATCACCGTGCTGGTCAGCTCGCCCGCGATCTTGTACATGTTGGGGATCATCAGCAGCAGGCCCTGCGACGAGGTGAACGTGGTTCCCAACGCACCTGCTTGTAGCGCCCCGTGTAGCGCGCCCGCCGCGCCGCCTTCGCTCTGCATCTCGATGACATTGGGCACCGCGCCCCAGATGTTCTTGTCGCCAATGGCCGCCCAGGCGTCCGACGACTCGCCCATGGGCGACGAAGGCGTGATGGGATAAATCGCTGCAATTTCGCTGACGTGGTAGGCCACGTAGGCGACAGCCTCGTTACCATCGAGCGTCACTTTATTTCTTGGCATGTTGCCTCCAGCAAGCGCCTCGCCTTCAGGCGAGGTCCGTACATCATCGCCGCGGACCACCGAGGAATCCGGATGAATAATGGCGGCCGGCGAAGCAGGAAGTTCTGTTGTTTTCACGTCGTTTCGTTCCCCAGATCGGTTAGTTGCGCGGTCTGTTATCTGCCCAGGAATTGATACTTACCACGATAGCGGGCGATGTGTTGGGCGGCTGTGATGGGCGTACCAACAAGTCTGTGACGGCCATCACATACAGGTGTTTGGCGTTGTGGGGTGGAAAGCGGTATTCCCGGCCTTGTCACACCACTCTGAATCTGGCGTCACAGAAGCGCAGGTCATGCTTGCCTAGAATTGAGAGTGCTCGCAGGTGCGCCGGAGCACGAGGCGGCGCGCCGTATTCATCGCCACATGGGAGGCGTCATGAAAGTCTGCAACGTGTTCATGCGATCGTTCGGATGGTTTGTCGCCTTTATGCTGTGCGGCGGCGCGCTGGCGCAGACAGCTCCGACGGCGCCGATCATTCTGAAGGGTGCGTCGATGGGCGCCGTGAAGTTCGATCATACGGCACACCTGAAGGTGGCTGGCAAATGCGCAATTTGCCATCATGCTTCCAAGCCGCAGAAGCCGTTGAAAACCCCGCAACAGGCTTGCACCGATTGCCACACCAACCCAGCAACCCCGCCGGTCACCACCAAGCTTCAGGCCGCCCTCCACAATCCCACGGCAACTTCAGGACTGTGTATTGATTGCCACCAGACGCAAGACGCAAATGGCAAAGCGGCTCCCGTGAAGTGCGCTGATTGCCACAAGAAAACCAACACGTAGGCTCGATTTGTTTTCGCGTCCCGACCGGCTGGCGAGATCTCGATCCGTCCCTATAGTCTTTGTGGCTCGCGTGCTCCGGGCTCGCGTACCGGGCCGTCAGGACCGGCGATTGGCTTGTCGGGCGGTTCTTCAATCGGAGGTGGAGGGTCCTCGCCCGGCGGAATCGGTATCGGCGGGTCTTCATCGCTGCGGAGATCGCACGGCGCGATCAAGTTGAATATGTCTGCCATCGAATGTCCGTAAAATGCCCGTTCTGCTACGGCTTGGAATGCAAAGAGCTTTACTTTGGTTGGCGAGGAACCCTGGAGAGGCGACAGCAAGATCCGAAGAGGCACGCCCCCTAGTTTTCCAGGCTGGCGAATTTCTTCTCCTCGGTGGCCATATGCAGTCGCATCATGCGGGTCAGATGGCTGCCTTCTTTCTTTAGCTCATTCACGGCGTTTTCGAGGTCAGTTGACTCATTCAGATGATCGAGGTGCTCGCGGAAGCTCTCCAGCCGCACTCGCATTTCGCTGTGCTGGCGCTTCATCTCCCGCGCAAACGACGACAGCTCGGGGCTCATCCTGGCGATGGTCTCCAGCACGGTGGTTTCCTCGTGCTCATAGTGTTTGGGCAGCCACTCCGCCAGCCACTTGCCGCGGTGCACAGCCTGATTGGCGGTGGCAAGGTCGGTGAAGATTTCAGCATAGCAGAAGATTTGGTCCAGGGCGGCATCGAGCTGGTCCAACTGTGCGACCAACTCCTCGTGCTCGCGGTGGATATTTGCCGTCTCTAGGTAGAACGTCGGGTCCAGGCTGGCCATCTCGCACCTCGCATGCTGATGGTCGCCCCCCGGCGCACGGTCAGGCAGTGACAGCAGTCACCTGCCAACGTGACAAGATTGTAGTCTTGCGAATAGCGAAGAGCGAAAGGCCCAGAGCGGCTTATTTCTTGCCCTGCACCGCCTCCAGGCACTGGCCATAGAGGTCCAGGAGATGGCGGGCGTAGTCCTCGGCTTTGGACACCGTGTCCCCCTGAAAGCCCGCTCCCGGCGAGCCGGTTTTTCCGTATCCGGTGGTGACCGCAATAAATTTCATCAGGTCGAGCGCGATGTCTTCGTTGCGACGCGTTCCCACACTGATGCCGCCCCCTTCCTCCATGACTGCTGACCTCCCTTACTCGCGGCGTGGATCGCCGCTAGACCAAACCCTGAGAAAAATCATAGCAGAGCGCCGGCGCCTAAACCTCGATGGCTACGTGACAAACCCGGCCGACGATGTAGTCAGAGTAGCTCTTTGCGCGGTTGATTCGAGCGAACTCGACCGGTAGCTGCGGATTGCGGGGCTGCAACACCAGGTGGTCGCCAGCAAGCGAAAGGTAGCCGACGGCGCAGCGGGCCTGCAGACGAATAGCGTAAAGGTTCGGCTGATGCTGGCGGTAGGGGGCCAGAGACGTGTAATGCCGGTCGATCAGCAAGGTGGCCCCCGCCGCGCTGCGCGGAAACATGGCCCGCACCGTCTTGGGATCGAGCTTGAGGGTGACGAACCGTAGCCAGTCGCTGCGGCCGCAGACATCGTTGGATTTCAGCTTGCCCAAAAAAGCTTTTCGGAAGCTCACGGTGCTTCCGACTTGCTCCGGAGTAAAGCGCGGCAACCGGACGGCGTGCTCGACGGAGACCACTGCAATGCTCTCCAAGCCGGCGCTTTCGGAGGGCAAAAGCGCTCGCCGTTGAATCTCGTCCGCATCCACCAGATCGAGTACTTCGATTTGCAGTGTATCGAGAAGCCGGTCCATCGATTCCAGGCTTAGCCCGCGCCTGGAATTCAGGAAATTCGAAAGATGGCCCTGCTGGAAACCGGCCTGGCGGGACAAACCGCTTCCCGTCAGTTCCCGCCGGTTGATCCGCGCTCGGATGTGGGCACGCAGTCGGTCCTGCAAGTCTCGCAGTCTCATGTCAATGATATTCCTAAAAGCTATACATGTACTTTCGTAATATTCCTAGAGCAATATTTTGGTTGACTCCAAAGATACCCCGGTGCCAAAGTCGAGATGCCGGGGTTCGGTGGTTCTGGCCGAAGGTGAACGGTTTATGAAGGAGAAGGAACCAATCGTTGAAGAAAAGACGTTTATCGAGTTACGGCGCAAGATCCACGACTCCGAGCTGCTTTCGGCAGCCACCGAAAAGCTCCTGCGGAGTCTGCGCTTCTCGGGGAGGCTGAGCGTAGTGGTGAAGAACGGATGCATTTTGAAGACCGGGTATGAAGAGGGTTATTTCACTCACCGACAGGAAGAGCGGTTGATCCCTTGAGACCCTGTTTGGCAGGCGCGAGGCGAGAAGCTTCTGTATTGCACTCATAGCCCCAGTCGCTTGCGCGCGCTGCCAGCGGCCCGTTCCAAACCGAACTAAATACCCAACAGCAGGTCATCGTAACTGAAACGAGCCCTGCGAACAGGTCCAGGGTCAAAGCCGGGACCTTTCGCCGGGCTCTTTTTATTGCAGAACCGGCGGATTATAGGGAGGAAAGATGCAGGCGGTTACCTACGAACTGAAGTACTGCGAACGGTGTGGCTCGCTACGACTGCGTCACGCCGACTCGACCGAAACCTATTGCCAGCCCTGCGAGCAAGTACTATTTCACTCGCCGGCAAGCGAAGCTTTACAGTCGATGCTGCTGCTTCGCAAGCCTCGAACCACGAAGCATGAATTACCAGTCTTGCAAGGGGACATCCAGCTCGAACTGCCCTGCGGGGGGTTGCAATGAGAGCGACCTTGCAGGTCATCCACAAGCCGCTGTCGCCCGTGTCACGGCAGGAAGAATGGCGACAGCAAGAGCTGTTTGCGCTCGATCCCCGGCCGGAAATGTTGTGCTTCCGCGGGCAGACCCTTGCCATCATGCGGCACTTCTTCGAACTCTCCTGCCAGGTGGGAAGGCTGCCTTCTCTGCTGGGGCGGGAATTTTTCCGCGCGAAAGTGTCTCATCATGCCATTCCCAGCTTCGAAGAACAGGCAATCTTCGTTCGCGACGTCGAACTGTGCCTTTCACGCCTGAGCGATGAAGACGCGGAAATGATCGCACTGGTCGGACTGTACGATTTCTCGCGCAGCGAAATTGCCGCCATGCTGCGATGCACGAAAGCCTGGGTAAATCAGCGCGTGGCCCGAGCCGTAGACGCTCTTAGCGAAATTTTTCTGCAAGCCGGAGTGCTGCGGGAAGACCGTCCCGACCGGCGGCAGTGGCAGGTCACCAATCGGTGCATACCAGCCGATGTCGCTGCCGCCGGTAAGAAGCCATGTGCCGCCGCGGAAAGACAAGGGCCAAGGACAAGCAGGAGTGCTTGAGCAACCAAAAGGCTGTCAAGCCGGTGGCCCTCAGCTGAAGGAAGCTCTCCGACCTCTCGCTAAAAGGAGATAAGTCCTTAGTATTGAATATTTTGGCTATAACTCCT
Source organism: uncultured Acidobacteriaceae bacterium (assembly GCA_963833155.1). Taxonomy (GTDB): domain Bacteria; phylum Acidobacteriota; class Terriglobia; order Terriglobales; family Acidobacteriaceae; genus Bog-257. Next base: position 79,841 of record CAWHWY010000002.1, on the reverse strand, counting down.
TTGGATGGAATATCTTGCAAGGAAAGTTTTTTTCTTACTCTTTGTTTTCAATATTTTGCGAGAGTGTGGGGGAGGGGGGGGACCCCGATCAAGTGCTGGATTGCTGGCTTCTTAGGCATGCTAGCGAACCATTGAGAAGGTTGAGAAATGAACGCAGACGATTTTCCCAAAACGAAACGCTTCCCACTTTTTTTGTCTGCCGCGACTCAAAGACCTTGGGTTCCGACTGGCAGAGGAGCTATGATGAAAACAACATCGAGAGTGCTCGACCCGAGTCGAGCCGGCAACCTGCTGAGACACGGCAAGGTGCTCAAACCTGGAACCTGGATGTGCCGGGCGTAAGCCCGGAACCAAGCTGTCGAGCGACATCGCGCCTGACCCTCGCGTGGACCCTCACGCCCGACCCATAGAAGTAGAGGTGAGAAATGTCGGCGAGTCGGTGTGCCTTGTGGGTGCTTCTTGCGTATAGCTTCGTGTTGATGTCGCTGCCGGCCAGTGCGCAGAACCTGATCGCTACGGTGCCGGTGGGAATTGCGCCGGTGGCGCTGGCCATGAATCCGGCGACTTACAAGATCTTCGCTGTCAACTGGAACAGCAACAACGTGACCGTGATCGACGGGGCAAGTAATTCGGTGATTACCAATGTAAGTGTCGGCAATTCTCCCTGCGCGGTTGCGGTCAATCCGGCGACCAACAAAATCTACGTCGTCAATCAGGGAGGCAACACCGCGGTGACAGTCATTGACGGCGCCACATATTCCACTACTACCTTGTCCACGGGAGCAACTTGCAAACAACGCGGGGCCATTATGCCTCAGGCGGTAGCGGTGAACCCAGTCACCAACAGGATTTACGTAGTCAATCAGAACGGTAATAACGTGACAGTCATAGACGGGTACGCCAATTCCATAATCGCCACGGTCCAGACGGGTTATCATCCCCAAGCCCTGGCCATCAACCCAACAACCAACAAGATTTATGTAGCCAACATGGGCGACGGTTCGGTGACGGTCATCGACGGAAAAAGCAATTCCCCGAGCGGTGTACGAACCAACGGGGCCGATCCCTACGCGGTGGCCGTTAATAGCGAGACGAACATGGTTTACGTCGCCAACCTCGGCGACTCGGTGAGTGTCATCGACGGGAAAAGCAACTCGTTCATCACCAATGTACCTGTCGGCCAGTTTCCCTACGCGGTTGCCGTCAATCCGGCAAGCAACAAGATCTATGTCGCCAACTCCGGCGATGGCACCGTCAGTGTGATTGATGGAACAAGAAATAGCTCTACCTCGGTTAAGGTGGGAGGCTCCCCGGGGCCACTCGCAGTGGCTGCCGCGACCAATAAGATTTATGTTACGAACTCGTTCGGCAAAGTGAACGTGATAGACGGAGTAGATGATTCCATCGTTGGCAACGTCATCGTCGGGAATTCTCCAGACGCCGTGGCGGTCAACCCAACGAGTAATACGATCTACGTCGCCAATCAGCAAAGCTCCACAGTGTCGGTAATTGCCGGCGCCAGTTCTGACCCGTTGCAATTCATCCCGCTAACTCCGTGCCGGGTGGCGGATACCCGCAATCCCAATGGGCCATTTGGCGGCCCACCCATCAGCGGCGGCACTACGCGGGACTTCCTCATTCCGGCTAGCGCGTGTGGAGTCCCTTCGACGGCTGCCGCGTACTCGCTGAATGTCACGGTTGTGCCGGGCGGATTTCTGGGCTATCTCACCGTGTGGCCGTCGGGTCAGGACCTGCCGAACGTTTCCACGCTGAACTCGATGGATGGACGTATCAAGGCCAACGCTGCAATTGTGCCGGCAGGTAGAGACGGGGCCATCAGCATATTCGCCTCCAACACGACCCACGTCATCCTGGATATCAACGGCTACTTCGCAGCAGTCAGCGGTTCCACGCTTGCTTTTTATCCGCTTTATCCATGCCGTGTGGTGGATACGCGCGGCCCCAAAGGGCCCTTCGGTGGCCCCTTCTTGCGCGGCGGCGCCGCTGGCCGCGACTTTCCGATCACTTCAAGCAGTTGCAACATACCGAGGACGGCCCAAGCGTATTCGTTCAACTTCACAGCCGTGCCGAGAGGTCCTCTGGGTTATTTGACCACATGGCCGACGGGCCAGAACCTGCCGAACGTTTCCACCCTGAATGCGCCAACCGGAGTGCCCACGGCCAATGCGGCGATCGTGCCCGCAGGCAGCGGTGGCGACATTGATGTTTTCGTCTCCAACGATTCGGATGTCCTCATCGACATCAACGGATATTTTGCCCCGGCAGCGCCGGGTGGGCTCTCCCTGTATACAACTGCGCCCTGCCGCGTACTGGATACGCGCTACAGCCGAGGGTTGTTCAGAGGCACAATTGCAGTGAATGTGGATGGCAGTTGGTGCGGGGTGGCCAGTGCTGCGCAAGTGTTTGTCTTGAACGCAACAGTCGTACCGCCGGGCACGCTTTACTTTCTGACATTGTGGCCCGACGGTGGACAGCAGCCACAGGTGTCGACGCTGAACGCATACGATGGAGCGCTCACCTCGAACATGGCGATTGTGTCCACTGCCAACGGTTGGATCGACGCCTACGCAACGGATCCGACGCAACTGGTGCTGGATACTTCCGGCTACTTTGGACCATAGGGCGTCGGCCGCCTATTTCACCGCTACCGGTCTCGGCCCGGCTTCCTTCACCTCGCGGGGAGCGTCGAACTGTTCGAAGTTCCTGGCGAAACGCGCGGCCAGGTCAGCGGCCATCTTGTCGTAGGCAGCCTTGTCCTTCCACGAGTTGCGCGGGCTCAGCAGCTCTGGCGGCACGCCCGGGCATGATTTTGGAATGTTCAACCCGAAGGAGGGCTCGATTTCGAACGCTAACGTCGGCCAGCTTGCCTTCCACCAGCGCATTCACCATGGCGCGCGTGTAGGGCAGACTCATGCGCTTGCCGACGCCATAGGGACCGCCCTGCCAGCCAGTGTTGACCAGCCAGCACTGCGCGTCGTGCTCGCGCAGCCGCTGGCCGAGCATCTCGGCATACACCTTCGGAGGCAGGGGCATGAACGGAGCCCCGAAGCAGGTGGAGAACGTTGCTTGCGGCTCGGTCACCCCAGCCTCGGTGCCTGCGACCTTTGCGGTGTAGCCCGACATGAAGTGGAACATCGCCTGCTCGGGCGTGAGCTTCGACACCGGCGGCAGCACGCCAAATGCGTCGGCCGTAAGAAAGACCACGTTCTTCGGATGTCCGCCAAAGCCGGGAATGACGGCGTTGTCGATAAACTCTACCGGATAGGCGGCGCGCGTGTTCTCGGTCTTGCTCTCGTCGTCGTAGTCGGGGATGCGCGTCACCGGATCGAGCATCACGTTTTCCAGCACGGAGCCGAAGCCCAGCGCATTCCAGATCTGGGGTTCGTTTTCCTGCGAGAGGCGAATGCACTTGGCGTAGCAGCCGCCTTCGAAGTTGAAGACGCCGGTTGCGCTCCAGCCGTGCTCGTCATCACCGATGAGCCGGCGGCTGGGATCGGCCGAGAGCGTAGTCTTGCCGGTACCGGAAAGGCCGAAGAACAGCGCGGCAACGCCGTCGGCGCCGATATTGGCTGAGCAGTGCATGGGGAACACATTGCGCTGGGGCAGGACGAAATTCATTACGCCGAAGATGGACTTCTTCATCTCACCGGCGTATTCCGTGCCCCCGATGAGCACCAGCTTCTTGCTGAAGTTGACCAGTACAAACACTTCGGAATTGGTGCCGTCGCGCGTGGGGTCCGCCCGGAAGCCGGGCGCGCTGACGATGGTGAACTCCGGCTTGTGGGTCTGCAGCTCTTCGGGAGTGGGGCGAATGAATAGCTGCCGCACAAACAGGTTGTGCCAGGCATATTCATTGATGACCTGGATCGGGAGCTGGTACTTTGGGTCGGCGCCCGAGAAGAGGTCCTGAACAAAGAGCTCCTTGCCCTTCAGGTAGTCGAGCACCCGCTCATAGAGGGCATCGAACTTTTCCGGCGGGAATGGCTGGTTCGCGGAGCCCCACGCGACCTTGTCGGCGGTGATGGCGTCCTTCACGGTGAACTTGTCTTTAGGCGAACGGCCAGTGCGCTTGCCGGTTTCGGCCACCAGCGAGCCGCGTGCCGCAAGTACGGATTCGCCGCGGCGCAGCGCCGCTTCCACCAGCGGCGCCGGATGGAGGTTGCGGTGCACTTTCTGCTGCGAGAGCAATTGCGATACTTCAGGAGTATGCAGTATGGAGGACATAGGAGAAGAGCTCCTTGAATTCATTGAAAGTCGCTGGCAGAAAACAAACGACCGCGAAAATCAAGAAATCGCTCTGCGGAGTGGCCCCAGAACTTCGCGGAGTGAAACCTGGCAGGTAAAAAACTCCCCGCCCGAGTAAAGCAAGCTTGACTGCAATCAACCGGCGACAGCCTGATGGGCTTCGTCCACCACAGCCTGGAGATGGTCAAGGGTTTCCTGCACCGTCAAGGTGTACATCTCACGGCCATTGTCCTCACCCGACTCGATGGCCCACTTCAAGTAATGTCCGGCGATCTGGACCGCCATGGGATCGGTGATGACATTGCCAGTCTGCCGGTTGTATTCCACCCACGCGGGGTGCGGCAGTGCAATCCAGACGGAACGATCCCCCACCAGAAACTTAATGTCGACCGCGTCGGCGTGCCGTGTGGCAATGGCGACCACCAGCGCCTGATACGCGCAATGTACCGGCTTGTCCGTCCAGCGGTCGATGGCCTGAAAGTCGTCGTACATGGGCTAAACCTTAAAACTATATCCGAGGCAGGGAAGGCAGGCAATGGTTTCGTTAGCGCCGGGCCGCATAACCGACGGAGTTTGGCGCCGCCTTAGGGACACTACGCCCGCTCGCGTGCCTCGCCCAGCACGACCTTTACGTCCATCTTGTGCTTGCTGCGATAGATGGTGATGGTTACGGTATCGCCGGCGCGATGCTTGTTCATCAAGTTGGCCAGGTCTTGCTGGTCGCCAACCGGCTCGCCGTCAATGGCAACAATGAGGTCACCACCGATCATAATGGGGGTAGCGCCCAGATAAGCGCGCTGGCTGCCCCCCTTCAACCCGGCGCTGTCGGCAGCGCCGCCCGGCAGGGTCCGCACAATGAGAATGCCGTAGTCAGCGGGCAAGCCAATTTCCTGTGCCAGCTCTGGCCCGATAGGCAGTGACACGATGCCCAGCGAAGGACGCCGCACCGTGCCCAGCGTGATCAGGTCGTTGAGCACCGCCTTAGCGGTGTTAATGGGTATCGCGAAACCGATTCCGGCGCTCTGGTTCGAGCCTCCGGTGGCGATCATGCTATTGATGCCGATCACTTCTCCGTGCGCGTTCAGCAGCGGCCCGCCCGAGTTGCCGGGGTTGATGGCGGCGTCGGTCTGGATGGCTTCCTCGATGTAGGCGCCCTCCGGCGTACGAATGGGACGTAGCGAGCTGATGATGCCGCGCGTCATGGTGCCGGCAAGTCCGAAAGGATTGCCAATCGCAAAAGTCTTCTGCCCCACCTGCAAGCTCTTGGAATCGCCCAGCACGGCGGGAACCACATCAGGAGCCTTAATCTGCACTACGGCAAGGTCGTGCGCCCGATCGCGTCCGATCACAACAGCCTTGTAGGTCTTTTTGTTGTGCAAAGTCACATCGACCTGGCCTGAGTCGCCAACCACATGGTAGTTGGTGAGGATGTGCCCCTGTTTGTCGATAATGAAACCCGAGCCCTGGCCTTCCTGCGGTACCGGCCCGTAAAAGAAGTCGTAGGCAATCGTTTTGGAGGTAATGTTGACCACCGACGGGATGACTTTGTGGTAGACCTCAACGTTGTTCTGTTCCTCGGGATCCAGCTTCTCCGGGCCCGCAGCTTCACTGAGTTCGACGTGGGTGGGACGCGCGACCCAGCTCGGTGGACCCACGCTTTTGTTGTGGGTGGTAAACCAGTAGAAAGCTCCAGCCAGAAGAATGCCAAGAACGAATGGTCGTAGGAATCTCATCTTTGTGAAGGTATGTTCCGCCTTGAGTTGTCGGATAAGGCTTAGACGACTACCTAAGTAAAGTGTACCGAAACGGAGGCAAACTGCGCATCTGAGGGCGCCAGGTCAGTGCCGAGAGGCCTGCAGCTCCTGCCAGATTTTGTCGACCTGCCGCTCGGCCTCCTCGATTGGGCCGGAATTGTCGATGATGTAATCGGCGTGGCCGGCCTTTTCTTCGTCCGTGAACTGAGCCGCGCTCCGGCGAGCCACTTCAAAACGTGCGATAGCAAGCGGCACGTTGGCACGCCGCGCGAAGTGCTCCACCTTGCGCTGGTCGTCGCAAGTGACGACGATGACCTTGTCGAAGTCCTTGTGCGCGCCAGCTTCGATGAGTAGGGCGGCCTCGACGACCGCAATCCCGTGTGGATCCTGGCGCTCGACCTCAGACAGCCAACTGTTTTGCCGCTTCACGACCTCGGGATGAACGACGGCATTCAGTTCGTCGATGCGGTCGGGAAAAACAACATTGGCCAGCTTGGTGCGATTGATCGTACCGTCTTCGTTCAGGATTTCGTGGCCGAAGCGACGGACCACTTCATCGTAGGTGACCGCACCCGGAGCGTAAAGCTGGTGCGCCAGCCCGTCAGCTTGCAGGAAATGCGCTCCGCGCTTCACCATCATGGCCGCGATGGTGGATTTGCCACAGGCAACGCCACCGGTAAGTCCTACACGGAGCATGGATCTCACCAGACGAGAGGTCAAAACGCCGAAGAGCTTGCATAGACGGGCATCAAGCCCAAGGCAGTATATATGGTTGGCGAATAAGCCTGGCGATTCGTGGCCGCTTACCAGCGGTGCTTTAAGGCCTGATCTGCCCGTACCCGGCAACTTTGAGTCTGCTCTTGGCCGCGGACGGTCGGACTTGCCACAGGCAACGCCACCGGTAAGTCCTACACGGAGCATGAGATCTCACCAGACGAGAGGTCAAAACGCCGAAGAGCTTGCATAGACGGGCATCAAGCCCAAGGCAGTATATATGGTTGGCGAATAAGCCTGGCGATTCGTGGCCGCTTACCAGCGGCCCTTACGGTAGCTTGACGACCTTTTTATAAAAAACTTACGCGGCTGGGAGTCCAATCTAATTTGAGACTCGTTTTGCATCCTGGACCTTATCTTGCTGGAGAAGCCCCGGCATGAGTGCATCGGCGCTCGTGCAGTATGCCGCATTTCTTCTTGCGGTGACGCTGCTGGTCAAGCCCGTCGGACGCTACCTGGCGCGCGTTTTCGGCGGTGAAAAAACTCTGCTCGATCCTCTGTTATGCCCGGCGGAGCGCTTGCTTTACCGGCTGACTGGGGTGAAGCCGAAAGCCGAGATGCGCTGGCAGGAGTATGCGTGCGCGTTCGTAGTCTTCGGGATGGTTGGCACGCTGCTTCTGTACACCATCCTGCGCTTGCAGAGGCTTCTCCTCTGGTTCTATCCCGCCTATACGACAACGCCGATGACGCCTGACCTGGCGATGAACACGGCAGTCAGTTTTGCGACCACGACCACCTGGCAAGCCTATGGTGGCGAATCCACCTTGAGCTACTTCAGCCAGATCGTGGGACTCACCGTGCAGAACTTTCTTGCCGGGGCAGCCGGGCTGGCAGTCGGAGTCGCATTCGTCCGTGGCTTGGCGCGAGATCGCGCCGAAACGCTGGGGAATTTCTGGGTCGATCTCGTGCGATCCATCCTTTGGGTGCTGTTGCCGTTGTCGATGGTTGGCGCGCTGGTTCTGACTTGGCAGGGCGTGCCCATGAATTTCCACTCTTACATACAAGCTGCGGCGATCGCGGGCCAGAGGCAAACCATCGCTCAGGGACCGGTTGCGGCGCTGGAAATCATCAAGAACCTGGGGACGAACGGCGGTGGGTTCTTCAACGCCAACGGCGCCCATCCCTACGAGAACCCTACGCCCTTGGCGAACTTCATCGAGATGCTTGCCATTGCGGTACTCCCCGCAGCCTTCACCCACACCTATGGATTGATGGTGGGCAGGCCGCGCCATGGCTGGATCCTTTATCGCGTTATGGTTTTCCTGTTTACCGCCGGACTCCTGATTTGCGGCTGGGCGGAGCAACATGGCAATCCACTGCTTCCGCAGCAGTTGAACACAGGCGCCAGCGCCTCCCAGGCGGGTGGCAACATGGAAGGGAAAGAGGTTAGGTTCGGCATCACCTCGTCGGTGTTGACCGCAATAACGACGTCCAATGGCGCAACTGGCTCCTACAACTCCATGCATGATAGTTACACACCGATCGGCGGCATGGTGCCCCTGATCAACATGCAGCTCGGCGAAATGATCTTTGGCGGGCTGGGGACGGGAATTTACAGCATCATCATGGTCGCGCTGATCGCGTTGTTTCTTGCCGGACTCATGATTGGGCGTACACCGGCATACTTAGGTAAACGAATTCGAGCGCCCGAGAGCAAGATGCTCATGCTGTATATGCTTGCGGGTTCGATATCCATCCTTCTGTTCACGGCCCTGGCAGTCTCCACCAGGGCGGGACTGGCCGGTCTTGTAACCAACACCGGCACGCATGGTTTCACAGAAATCTTGTTTGCCTACACCTCGGCCAACGCAAACAATGGCCAGAGCTTCGCCGGCCTGAATGCAAACGGCACGTTTTACAACCTGACCACGGCGATAACCATGATGGTAGGACGCTTCGGTCTGGCCATCCCAGCGCTGGGACTCGCGGGACTGTTCGCCGCCCAGCAACCGACCCCGGATAGCGCGGGGACACTGCCCACGAATTCCTGGTCGTTTGCCATCTTATTGACTGCCACTGCGCTGATCTTCTCGGCCCTTAGCTATTTCCCGGCCTTGGCGCTCGGGCCGCTGTTGGAACATCTGTCCATGGTGCGGTAGGTCGCGGAAGCCGAACCTCAGATCGCTCACTGCGGCTCGACAGGTACAATTCACCTGCAACCCACGAGGAGCCACGAACAATGCCGTCGAAGAAGCGCAAGCCGAAGCCGTTCCGCGCCGCGTCCGCGGTAAAAGCTGCGGCCCGCGCGGCGATAGGCAGTCCGCCGCCCACACGGGCTGAGCCCGCGGGCAAGAAGCGGAAACTGAAGGCCGAGAAGCACAAGCCGACCCTGAGCAAGCTACTGGCAGACGGGGGCGAGTGAGCGCACGGCTGCGCCTGGCGCGGCTGGTGACGGCTTTGCGCTGCGATCAGTCAGATTCGTTGCTGTAAACCGGCTGGTGAGTTTCGAACGGGCTGTCGAGGCCGCCGGTGGTCCCGAACGCCGCTTCATCCGCAAGTTTCTGCAGTGACTGGTCGAATTCACGGCTGCGCCAACGCACCACCAGACGCTCTTTACGCTCGACGCCATGGCCGTAGCAAAGAGGGCAAATGACTTCATTCTTTTCTGATTGCATAATCAAAGGGATACCGCCAATTGTGTAGCTCGCGCTGTGAGCCAGATCACGGAAACCTGTGAGACGCCCGCCCCGCCTGTCTGCCTTGGCCCCGTGGTTTTTCATTTCCTCTGGCGATAACCCGCCGGGCTGTGCGATGCTACGGGCTGGAATTGTGGATCCGAGGTCTCATGTCCATTCAATCGGAACGCGAACTCGAACAGTTGCGCATTGTCGGCAGGATCGTCCGGCTGGCGCTGAATGCCATGTCCGCCGCAGTGGAACCGGGGGTCACGACCGCGCAACTCGATGCTGTCTGCGCGCGAGTGTTGGCCGAGAACGAAGCGGTGGCGGCGCCGAAGAAGGTTTACGGATTCCCCGGTGTGGCCTGCATCAGCGTCAACGACGAAGTGGTGCACGGCGTTCCCGGCGAGCGCGCCCTGTGCGCGGGCGACCTGGTGAAGCTCGATGTGACGGCAGAAAAGGACGGCTTCTTTGCTGACGCCGCGGTGACGGTGCGGGTGGGCGAAGTCTCCGCAACCGCAGACGCTCTGGCGCGCTGCGCGGAAAGCGCATTCCGGCAGGCCATGCGGGTGGCGCGAGCCGGGTACCGCATCTACGAGATTGGCCGGACCGTCGAACGCGAGGTTCGCCGCAACGGCTTCAGCGTGCTTCGCGAATATTGCGGGCACGGCGTAGGCCGGACCATCCACGAGTATCCGACTGTGCCCAATTATCTTGATCTGAACTATCGCGCTCGTCTGACCGATGGCCTGGTGGTCGCCATTGAGCCGATCATCGCCGCCGGCGGCGGCCGGACCATTCTCGACCGCGATCGCTGGACTGTGCGCACCGCCGACCATAGCCTCGCCGCCCACTACGAGCACACGGTTGTGATCACGCGGGGCGAGCCGGTGCTGGTAACGGCGTAGGATGCGACGAAAAAACCACGGGCAGCGTGACGAAAGCTGCGCGTAACGGAAAAAGGTCTGCTGACGAAAAGGTCTGCTCCGGCAAGGAGCTAGCTAGAGTAGCCTGAGCTCTGCGAAAAACCCGGCTGGCGGAGGACGAAGCCAACGCATGGCATCGGGATTTGCAGGCCGCCCGCAAATCCCTCAAAGCGCCGGCTGACAAAACTCGAAGCTAATAGCTGACGGCTAACAGCTTCTCAGCTCAGTACGAGTACCCGTCCGGCTGGCAGACCGCGCCGACTTCCACTTCGGTGTCAATGTAACCGCGGCCGGCAGCGATGGCCAGCCTGTCCAGTTCCAGCAGCTTCGGATTCTTCACGGTCGCTTCAAGCACCGAAATCGCCGACTCCGTTGGCAGGCACTCAGTCTCTTCCAGCAGCGCGCCGAGCATGACCACGTTGGCAACCTTTGCCGCGCCGAGTTTGTCGGCTATCTCCGACGCAGGTACGCACACCACCCGCGCCTGGCTGACGCTGAAATCGTCAGGCAGCTTGGTGTGGTTGTAGAGGACCAGTCCGCCAGAAACCACGCTGGGCGCGAACTTGCGCAGGGAGAGTTCGTTCATCGCGATCAGCACATCGGGTTGCGAAATGAGTGGCGTTCCGATGCGCTCGTGCGAAAGCGTGACGTGGCAATGCGCGCTGCCGCTGCGCATCTCCGGACCGTACGACGGCAGCCAGCTCACTTCCATGTGCTCGCGCAGGCCCATCTCGGCGAGCAACTGGCCCATCAACAAAATACCCTGTCCGCCGAAGCCGGCAATCTTCACCGTCAGGTCGCGAGTGTGATGATGCCGCCGGGTTTCGGGTATTTCCGGCAGCGCCCTCTTCCACCTCAAGCGCTTCGGCGATGGTCTTGTGCGGGACCTTCGCGTTGGTCGGCAAATCGGGTTTGTGATCGCGGAAGACGCCGAGCGGGAACGCTTTCACCAGCGCGTCACCCACCCATTTGCGCGCCACCACCGGGTCCATCTTCATGATCGTCGGGCAAGGCGAGAGGATTTCCACCAGCGAGAAGCCGCCGCCGTTCTTCTGGGTCTCTAATGCTTTCTTCACGGCGCGCTTGGCCTTCATGATGTTCTTCATGTCGTTCAGCGCGACCCGCTCGATGTAAGTTGGGGTCTCCAGCGAAGCCAGGAGTTCGCACACGTGCAGCGGCAAACCTTCGTTGCAGGCGCGGCGACCCCAGGGCGAGGTCGTAGTCACCTCACCGATGAGCGTGGTGGGGGCCATCTGTCCGCCGGTCATCCCATAAACTGAGTTGTTGATGAAGAATACGCAGATGTTCTCGCCACGATTCGCAGCATGCACGATCTCGGCGGTGCCGATGGCCGCCAGATCGCCATCGCCCTGGTACGCCATGACGATGGATTCGGGATGCGCGCGCTTGAGCGCGGTGGCCGCCGCCGGGGCCCGTCCGTGGGCTACCTGCACGTTGCCCACGTCGAAGTAGTAGTAGGCGAATACCGAGCAGCCAACCGGACTCACCAGGATTGCGCGGTCCTGCAGGCCGAGGTCGGTGAGCGCTTCGGCGATCAGCTTGTGGACGATTCCGTGTCCGCAGCCGGGGCAGTAGTGCGTCTGCTGTTGCAGTTCTCCCTTGCGTTCGTAGCGATCGTAGAACGCCGGCGATTTCTCATGAATTACTTCGTAGCCTTCCACAAATGCCTCCTCATTCCACCCTGTCGCCACAAACGGGCGACACGGACAGGGCACCCTATACCAGGGCCGACATGCGCGAAAAAACCTGCGCGGTAATTTCTTCCGCCATGGGCACGTTGCCGCCGGTACGTCCGTAGAACTCCACCGGCACGGCGCCATTGAGCGTCAGCTTTACGTCTTCCAGCATCATGCCGGTGTTCAACTCCACCACCATCACCGACTTCACGCGCCCGGCCGTTTCGCGCAGCTCTCGCGCAGGAAACGGCCACAGCGTGATGGGACGGAACAGGCCCGCCTTCAATCCCTGCGCCCGCAACTGGTCCACCGTGGAGCGCAGGACGCGCGAGACGATGCCGAAACCCACCAGCAGCACGTCAGCATCTTCCGTCAGATAGTGCTCGCAGCGGGTCTCGAGTTCCTGCGCCAGTTGGTACTTGGATTCAAGCTTCTGGACGTGGGCCTCCAGGACGTCGGGTTCGAGGAAGATGGAGGTGATCATGCTCTTCTTCGTCTCCACCGTGCCTTTGACCGCCCAGTTCTTCTCCGGGGCCTCAATCTTGCGCATCTGAATGTCGAGCGGTTCCATCATCTGGCCGACGTAACCATCGGTCATGATGAGCACCGGATTGCGATAGCGGTCGGCGAGATCGAAAGCGAGCACCGTGAGATCGAACATCTCCTGCACCGAGGAGGGCGCGAGCACAATGTTGCGATAGCAGCCGTGGCCGCCGCCCTTCACAATGCAGAAGTAGTCGCTCTGCTCGGGTGCGATGTTGCCCAGTCCGGGTCCGCCGCGCACCACGTCAACAATCGACGCAGGGCAGTTCGGCGCCGGCAATGTAAGAGATGCCTTCCTGCATCAGGCTGAGCCCGGGGCCGGACGATGCGCTCATCACCCGAATGCCCGCCGAGGCTGCGCCGTACACCATGTTGATGGCCGAGACTTCGCTCTCGGCCTGCAAAAAAGTACCGCCCACTTCCGGTAGGAGGAGGGCGGCGTATTCGGCGATTTCGCTGGCGGGAGTAATGGGGTATCCGTAATAGGCTTTGCAGCCCGCCAGGACCGCGCCTTTGACGACGGCGACATTTCCCTTACAGAGTTGCCTCATGGGCCACCTCCTGCTTCTGCGCGACGGCGCCGCTGACTGTTTTGGCCGGAGGAATGAGGCGATAGACGGTGATGGCTCCGGGCTCAGGGCAGCAGTAGAAGCACGCTCCGCAGCCAGTGCAGTCCTGGCCGGTGTATTGTGCCGGATGAACGCCGTACTTGCTCAGCTCGGGCGCCAGGAACAGGCACTCGGGAGGGCACGACTCGACGCACAGGCCGCAGCCCTTGCATTCTTCAGGATCGATGATTACGTTACCGCGCGGTTGCGATGTCATTCTTACGCTCCTTACCCTCGCACTTCGGCTGCGTAGGCGTCGCGCTGGAACCAGCGCTGGTGCTCGCAGTATTCGTACAACTCGTCGCGAAACTTGGGATGGGCAATCTGGATAAGCGCCTCGGCCCGATGCCGGACAGTGCGCCCGTGCAGGTAGGCGATGCCGTATTCGGTAACCACATAGTGCACGTCGGCGCGCGTGGTCAACACACCTGAGCCGGCCGCCAGACGGGGCACGATGCGCGATACGGTTCCGTTTCTCGCGGTCGATGGCAGGGCGATAATCGGCTTGCCCCACTTGGAACGCGCTGCGCCACGTACGAAATCGAGCTGCCCGCCGAAGCCGCTGTAAAAGTGCGGCCCGATCGACTCGGCACAGACCTGGCCGGTCAGGTCGACCTCAATGGCCGAATTGATGGCCACCATGCGGTCGTTCTGCGCAATGCGGACCGGATCGTTGGTGTAGGCCGAGGGATGAAACTCAAAGATGGGATTTTCGTCGATGAAGTCAAACAGCCTCTTCGTGCCCAGCACAAAGCCCAGAATGACCTTGCGCGGCTTGACGTTCTTGCGCTGACCGGTGATGACGCCTGCCTCGATCAGCGGGATGGCGTTGTCGGAGATCAGCTCGGTGTGGACTCCGAGGTCCTTACGATGCATCAGGTTCGGCAACACCGCATCGGGAATGCCGCCGATCCCACATTGTAAGACTGAGCCGTCCTCGATCAGCGAGGCTACGTGGGCCCCAATCGTGTCAAACAGCTCGCTGCTGGGCTGCTGCTTCAATTCGCACAGCGGACGTGAGAGTTCGACGATGGTGTCAATATCGCTCACATGAATGAAGCTGTCGCCGTAGGTGCGTGGCATCTGCGCGTTCACCTGCGCCACCACATGATGGGCGTATTTCGCGGCGGTAAGCGTGCAGTCCACACCTACACCGAAGCTGCAATACCCGTGCGGATCGGGCGGGGACACCTGGATGAAGGCGACATCGATCGGTACCTCGCCGCTTTCGAACAGCGCCTCGACTTCGCTTAGAAATATCGGCGTGTAATCGGCGCGTCCGTCGTTCACGGCTTCGCGAACATTGCCGCCGACGAACAGTGCGTTGTGGCGAAAATGTTCCGCCATCTCCGGCGCGCAATACGGCGACGTCCCGTGGGTAAGCAAGTGCATCACCTCGACGTCCCTTACAAACGGGGCGCGCACCATCAGCGCCTCCACCAGGGCTTCCGGTTCGGCACAGCCGGGGTGGATGTAGACCCGCATTCCCGACTCCACGCAGGCCACGGCTTCGCGGGCGGTTTTCAGTTTGCTCCGGTATTGGTCGATCCAAGACATAGGCGAGGTCCTCGTCATGCGGTTACGGTTTCAACTTTGACAGTGTGGCCGGCGCTCGCACGTTCGTGACCCAGGGATGCGTAGTAAATGGCCAGATGGAAAAACTTGTCGAGCATCTCCAGCAGTTCGAGCTCGCCGAAGATCTCCGCCGGACGCTCCAGTTCGGCATGTTTTTGCAGGTAGTCCCACAGATTTTCGCGCACCAGGCAGATCATCCAAACCACCTGGCTGATGGGAACGCCCTGCGCTGCGCGCTGCGCGCCGATTTCCAGGTAGCGCCGTTCGACATCGGCCTCGGTCTTGCCCAGCAGCCACTCGCCCAGATGACGGTAAACCTCATACACCTTCTCGATCAGTTCGTTTTCAGGGACGTTGGCGTAAGCCGAACACTTGGTACAGTTGCGATAGCGCTCGTGCAGGCTGCGGGCCAGCCCGTCGGAATGGTTTTCGATCAGCTTGACCAGGCGGTATGCGAGCAGCATGGCTCACCTCTTTCTCCAGCGCGGCGGCTGCATGAAGGCTGGGTGCATCTCGCTCGGGCGGACCCCTCACACTTACAAATTAGTGTGACTCTTCCACGGGCAGAACAGCCGTGACTGCAGTCACGTGGAATTGTGACAAGAGTCACCGTGACATTTGTCATTTGACCGGCCTGACAATCCACACTACTGCCCGCCTTGGGTAGGACCGATGGTGGCTCCTGTGCTCGCGGAAACCAGGGGCACAGGAGTAAATGATGTCAACCGCTTTAATCGAAATGTCACCCCTGCCACAGCGGACTCCAGCTCCGCCGCCGGTCCGCGTTGCCACGACCCGCAACGTAACCAAGACCTACGGCACGATTGTGGCCCTGCGCAACCTCAACCTGGAGCTGCATGCTGGCGAATTGCTGGCGTTGCTTGGCCCCAATGGCGCCGGCAAGACCACGCTGGTGCGGATGCTCCTCGGTCTGGTGCGGCCTGATCAGGGCAGCGTCTCAGTCTTCGGCGCCAATCCGCATGGAGGAGCAGTGCAGCCTCGCCTCGGAGCCATGCTGCAGGTTGGTCGGGTGCCGGAGACCCTGCGCGTGCGTGAGCACATCGATCTGTTCTCGTCCTACTATCCCTCTCCGCTACCGGCGCCTCCAACCGTGTCGAAGCCGCCAGAATGGCCCGGGCCAAGGGATGGTTATGAAGCACAGCAATTTGTGATGGAAATCCGTGCTTTTGTCAGCCCGAGGGTATAAGCTGCGGTTTTCCATATGCTGCAAACAACGCCTCAATTGTCCCTGATCGAGCAGTTCGCCGATTCGGCAATGAAAGCTGTCGCCACGGTTGAGGTCATCGACCGCTCTCCCGCCGCGCTACGCGATGCCATCCTGCGCGCCGCTGGGGACGCCGAGCGCATTCTCTACGCTCCGCCGCATGACCTGCAGTCGGCGCTGTTCAGCGACTTCGCAAAGGACCCGCGAGTCCGGGACAATGCCACGGCCGACGAGCTGATCCATTCCGCAGTCGGCGTTACCGAAGCCTTCGCCGGTGTGGCGCGCACCGGTTCTGTCTGTGTCGATGTCAGCTACGAACGAACGGGGATGGTTAGTCTGTTGGCGCCGCTGCAGATCGCCGTGGTCGCAGCGGAAACGATTGTGCCCCAACCGCGCGACCTCTTCCGCGCGGAGGTGCTCGACGGCAAAGGCTTGACGCGCGATTTCGTCTTCGTCACCGGCCCGAGCGCCACCGCCGACATGGGCCCGCTGGTACGCGGCGTCCATGGACCGCACAAGCTGCACATCATCGTGTTGAGGTGAGCATGGCCACATCTGTCAGTCCTGCCGACATCAGCCCGCGCAGCGTGGCGAATAAGAGCGACAAGAAGGCGCTGCTCGACGCCATTCGCATGACGCTGGACATACAGAGCGCCGCCATTCG
Source organism: uncultured Acidobacteriaceae bacterium (assembly GCA_963833155.1). Classification (GTDB taxonomy): domain Bacteria; phylum Acidobacteriota; class Terriglobia; order Terriglobales; family Acidobacteriaceae; genus Bog-257. The sequence continues at coordinate 63,191 of CAWHWY010000002.1, read as the reverse complement.
TCACAACACCCAGACCTTCAACAACAACCGCTATGCCGCCATCGCCCGCCTCCCTGATTACGACGAACTGAAGGACCGGGCGCGCAAGATTAAAGAGAATGCGATTGCGAATCTTCCCCAGCTATTGCGCCAGCTTGAGGAGAGCGTGCGAGCCAATGGCGGCCACTTCTATCTGGCGAAGACCGCGGCGGACGCCAACCAGTACATTCGCGACGTACTGGTCCGCCACGAAGTCAAGCTGGTGGTGAAGGGGAAAAGCATCACCTCGGAAGAGACCAAGCTGAACCACGCGCTGGAGGCCGCGGGCATCAAGGTGGCGGAGAGCGACCTGGCAGAGTTCATCCTGCAGGTCGCCGACGAGCAGCCCTCCCACATCGTCGCGCCGGCGCTGCATTATTCCCGGGAGCGCATCACCGCGCTGTTTAAGCGTAAGTTTCACACGGACCTGCCACTGGATACCGGCGAGGAGCTTACCAAGTTTGCGCGGGAAATCTTACGCGACCAGTTCATTGCGGCCGATGCCGGCATCTCCGGCGCCAACCTCATCGCCGCCGATAGCGGCTCGATCATGCTGGTGGAAAGCGAAGGCAACATCCGCATGACCACCACGCTGCCGCCGGTGCACATCGCAATCGCCGGCATCGAGAAAGTGGTGCCCTCGCGCACGGACTTCGCTACTTTCATTGAATTGTTGCCGCGCAGCGGAACCGGCCAGCCGCTGACCTCCTATGTGAGCATTTTGCATCCGCCGCTGAAGGCGCCGACCTTCGCTGCGCCCGGCAAGGCGCCGGCCCAAGCGCGCGAGTTTCACATTGTGCTGATCGACAACGGGCGCAGCCGGATGCGCGAAGATCCTGTGCTGCACGAAGCGCTGTACTGCATCCGCTGCAGCGCCTGCCTGAATACCTGTGCCAACTTTGAAACTGTAGGCGGCCACGCGTTCGGCGGGGAGACCTATTCCGGTGGCATTGGCGGCTCATGGGAAGCCGGAACTGGGACGCTGATGAATGCGCGCTTCAGTGAACTCTGCACCGCCTGCTCGCGCTGCGTGCCCAACTGCCCGGTGCGGATCGATATCCCGTGGCTCAATGAAAACCTGCGGCAGCGCATGAACCAGGCGCAGGGCTCTTCGCCGGTTAAGTCTGTTTTCGGCGAGATGACTGGCAGCGCGCCCGAGGATTCCGTGGCGCCGCTACAAAAGCAATTCTTCGGGAACTACGACACCTTCGGCAAATGGGGCACGCGGTTCGCTTCGCTCGCCAATGCGTCCTTGCACATGCCGGGCGCGCGCAGCATGATGCAAAGCGTCTTCGGAGTGGACCGGCGACGCGCGCTGCCGGCGTTCCCCGGGAAAACGTGGGAGCAGCTTTACCGCGAAGAAAAGGAGATACGGCCCGGTACCCTCCGGCCCGGCGTAGTGATGCTCGCCGATGTATTCACCAACTACGGATCGCCCGAGCGTGGCATGTCTGCCATTCGCGTGCTGCGGGCCATCGGTCTCGATGTGGTGCTGAGCCCGGCGATGCCCGATGGCCGCGCCGCCATGTCGCAGGGCATGATGGGGACCGCACGGCGGCACGCCCGCGCCATAGCTCCGATGTTAAAGCGCTATCTGGACGAGGGGAGAAAAATCGTCGTCCTTGAGCCCAGTGTTCTGGCCATGCTGCGCTTCGACTTCAAACATCTGCTCGATGGCGACGGTACCCAGGCGTTGCTGGCGCAGGGTAGTTTCGAGCCGATTGAATATCTGTGGCTGGTAGCGCAGGAGCGACGCCTGGATCTGGCACAATTGTTTCCTGCCAGCCGCTGCCCGCACGGCACGCGGCTGTTCTACCACTCGCATTGCCAGCAGAGAACGTGCAATTCCGCGGCGCAAACCATCGAGGTGTTGCGCGCCGCCGGCTTCGATGTCGTGACCTCGTCGGTGGAGTGCTGCGGCATGGCCGGCAGCTTTGGATATAAGAAGGAATATTACGAGCTGAGCATGGCTGTTGGCGAAGACCTGTTCGCGCAGGTTCGGCGAGCTGACCAGGACGGCGGACCACGCACGCTGGTCGCCAGCGGCACTTCGTGCCACGAACAACTGCTGGCTGGAATGGGCCGTGAGGTCTTTCATCCTGCAGAATTGTTGGCGAGCACGCTCAGATGGCAAATTGGTGCTAACTAACCTGACCTCGGGCGCACCATCTACTATCGGTCTCGTTTTGCGAGAAGGTACAAAAACGATGTTTCCCCTTGCGTGAGCACTACTGGTTACTTCAGATTTCACCAATTTGTTACCGAAGAACTATTTACAAAAGCTCGGAATCGCGGCACAATCAAGTCGCAGTCAGGCAGTTCTGGGGGAGGGCTGCCTTCCGGGCGCTCTGCGGAAACGCAGGGCGCCCTCGATTTTTGGAGGCAAGGTTCGGAGTTGAGATGCCGCCATGTACATGCGTGCGCTCCCCAAAAGCAGCCTTCTGGCGGACGTGCGTCCTGCGGTCGGCTTGCGCATCTAATCTCCGGTCGGGGATGGTAGGATGAATTTACGAGCCCTGTGCGCCACGGGTGGCCGGGGCGGAGTCGGCCACAGACCCCTCAGGAGGAAGAATGGCAAGTGAAGCAATCGTAGAAGTAACAGACGCTAATTTTGATCAGTTGGTGCTGAAGTCGGAGCAGCCGGTTATGGTGGATTTCTGGGCAACCTGGTGCGGTCCCTGCCGGGCGCTGGCGCCTATCGTGGATGAAGTGGCGCAAAGCTACAACGGCCGGGTGAAGATCGGCAAAATGGACGTGGACAAGAACGCTGCCACGCCGCAGCGCTATGGCGTGCGCGGCATCCCCACGCTGCTAGTCTTTAAGGGTGGGCAGGTGCGTGAGCAGATCGTCGGCTACGTGTCGCGGGAGAGGATCGAGAAGGCGCTGGACGAGAGCCTCTAAGCGAACAGGATTTTTGCCAGGCGCGGCTGCGGCCGCGCCATTTGCTTTTTCGTGCCAGAATCCGGCTTGACACCGAACCACGTGTTTTCGGAAGGGACACAGTCTGTTGCAACTCAAGGACGCAATTGAGGATGGGACTACGGAGTGCACCTGACATTTCTGCGGCTCAACACAGGATAAACAAGCACAAAAAACAGACCTGACACAAACACCACTACATCACTAGCAATGAAGGCATGATGCATCTCGTGCCCGCATATGCCCATAACAACGAAGTAGACAACTGCGAGAGCCGTTGCAACTCTCGAATCGACTTCGGGTTTTCGGCAAAACACGAAGCCAACCAACAGAATCATTTCTAACGATGAAAACGTTAAGTGAACCCATCCCGCTGGCAAAATGACGCCAGCCTTTGTGATCATGTGACCAAAATCGAGCCCATTGTACTGCCAATATGCATGGGTTACCGCGTTCAAAGTGGCTGAGATACACGCGATCACGTACAAGGCTCCTCCCCTGCGCCAATCGATAACTCGGGCCACGAAATAATTGAATGGAACAAAAACCCAGTCGACGACCATCACAGTTAGATGGTGCATCATCAGAACTTGCGTACCCGCCCTAACCGAAAAAAGGTACTGCGCAACAAAGGAAATTAGCGGAAGGCCGGCAAGCAAGATGCCAGCGAGTGCCCCACTTCTCTGGGGGGCTTGCCCTGCAAGCGTATTCAATATTTCCGAGTGATCATGCGTCCCTTGTCGCACAGGTGCTTTCATATTCACCGCACACTTGACGCTTGAGCTTGCTTGCCCAGCTCACGCTTTTGACGGCCAAGCCTGCTCAATGTCTTTATCCAATCTCGATCGCCAAACAAAGATTGCGAATTCGCTAATGAGAATGTCAGTGATGAGCACAATATATGCAGCCAGTTGATAGGCACTCTTGTGCGATACGGCTCCTGCCAAAGCAAGACTGAAGGCAATCGATGCAACGAACAAAGTGGTAGTTATCCTCGCTAACTGTGGCAACTTTTGCCAGTAATGCTGCATCGCATCGAGGACTTGCATTCGCCTGCTGCTACCAGCGTGCTTCTTCCGTGAAATCTCGAGTGCACTATCGAAATGTTTATTACAAATCCACTGTGTCCAATAGTTAATGAAAATGAACGCGGCAAAGATCCCACTCAAATACACGATTTTGTGCACCAGGGCCATCTGTACACCCAAATAGAGAGCGACTACACCCATGGCTGCAAATCCCGCTTCAGGTATCGGGGGATGTTCCAACCATCTCAACCACATTCCCAGTTCTTCATTGGTGGCGTAGACCCAGCGAATGGAATACAGAACCAGCTCACCGAAAAGGACGAGTCGGACAATGTAAATCGGCATACTTTCTGCACTGGATGGCGAAAACATCACGTCCCAGAATCTACTTCCGCCAACAGTTGAAGCTATTCCGAACACCGAAAAGATCAGCAGGTACGCCGCGATTCTCCAGGACTCAAAGCGGGTCGGAATCGGACGTTCCTCCGGACGTTTGGCCTCCCGCTTTTGTTGCCCCTGCGCCATACACCTAGCCCTCCCCGTTACCAAGGCTCAAGGAAAATTGCGTTAAAAGCAACTTATTTTTTACGTATTGCGGAGCTTGCCGCGAACTGGAAGCGTTGCTGGCGAATTAAGGTCAGTATTTCCTCAGCACTCCAATCACTCTTCCTTGCACCTGTACCGTAGCGGCGGGAACCACAATCGGTTGCATGGCGGCGTTCGAGGGTTGCAGGCGAACCTTACTGCCTTCGACGTAGATACGCTTCAGCGTGGCGTCGCTGCCGTTCACCAGCGCGACCACGATCTCGCCGTCGCGCGCGGTGTTGGTCTTCTCCACCAGAACGTAGTCGCCGTTTACGATGTGCTCGTCCTGCATGCTTTCGCCCGTGACCTGGAGCACGTAAACGTCTTTCGAGCGTGTGAAGTCGGAGAGCGAGATGGACTCCGGATTCTCCAGCGCTTCCAGCGGGCGGCCGGCGGCAATGCGTCCCATGAGCGGCAGGCTCATGCTGGACTCCGCCGCTGCGGCCGCGGCGACGGCGAACGCCTGCTTCATGCGCCCGCGCGGCTTCAGCAGATCGATGGAGCGGCTGCGGTTATAGTCGCGCCGCAGCAGTTCCTTTTGTTCGAGGTTGGTGATGTGCTTGTGCACAGTGGCCAGCGAGTTCAGGCCAAGGCCTTCGCGAATCTCGTCGTACGAAGGCGAATAGCCGTTCGTGTCCACGAACGTGGAGATGAAGTCATACACCTGTTTCTGACGCCGAGTGAGAGCCATAGCCGCGAAGACCTCTGGTATCATTTTCAGCGAACAAAAGGCGAACAGTCAACACAATTTTGAAAGGTGTGCTCTGGAAGTTACGCTCCCCACCTTCATCTCGCTCAGGATCTCCTCGACCGTCTCGATCGCCTTAGTCAATTCCTCGTCAGAATTGTAGAAGTGCGGCGAGAAGCGCACGCCAGCCTTGGGACGGTAGTCCACCAGCACGTCGCGCTTGAGCAACTCCGCGCAAACCTGCTGGGCGTTCGGCATGTCGATCGATACCGTGCCGCCACGGCGCTCCGGATCGCGTGGCGTGTTCACGCGCCAGCCGCGCTGGTCGGCCATCTCGATGAGCAGCGCAGTCTGCCGCTTCGACTTCTCGCGAATCTTCTCGATGCCCACTTCCGCGATAACCTTCACGCCCGGCCGCGCCACTTGTAGCGCGGGAATGTTCGGCGTGCCCTGGGTGAAGCGATAGATGGCTGGCGAATAACGTGTGGCGCCGATCTCGAACCCGAACGGATTCTCATGGCCTACCCAGCCGGTGAATGTGGGTTCAAGTTTCTTCGCCAAGTCCGGTCGCACGTACAGATACGCCGTCCCCGGTCCGCCACACAGCCACTTGAGTACGCCGCCGGTGCAGAAATCCACGTTGAGCCGCGCCACATCGAAAGGCAGTGTGCCGGTCGCCTGGAAGGAATCCAGCAGCACGTACGCGCCAACCCGGTGCGCCTTCTCGACGATGGCCTCGACATCCTGGATGAACGCGCTGCGGAAGATCACGTGCGAGATGGGCACGATGAGGGTTTCGTCGTCAATGGCATCAAGCAGGCGCTCGGTGTTGACGTGGATACCGTCATCGTTGCGCAGCATCTCGACGCGCGCGCCGCGCGTGCGTTGCGCCTCCCAGAAGTACATCACCGAGGGAAAATTCAGGTCGGTATAAACCACCTTGTTGCGCCGTCCGCTGAAATCCAGGCAAGATGCCACGGTTGCCTGGCACGTAGTCACGTTTTGCAGGCACGCCACCGAACCTTGGGGCGCGTTTATCAGCGCGCCAATCTCGTCGCCGACGTGGGCGGCGAGCATCCACCATTCTTCCTCCCAGGCGCGAACTCCGCGCGTGTTCCACAGGTTCATGTAGTGGTGCAATGCGGCTTCCACGCCACGCGGCATCGCGCCCAACGAGTTGCTGATCAGATAGGTGGTGCGATCCAGGATGGGAAACTCAGAGCGGTAGCGCAGAAGCTCGTCCGGCATGGGTGACATTGTAGCCCTTGCAAGGTGTAGGGGTGACGGTCCGCGGGTGGCCGGTCGCCTGCCCTTTCGCTGGCCCCAACGATCTCCGTTTCGCTGTCTGCGATAAGCTTGTAGGTTATGGGAGCGCGCATATTCTTTTTGGCGATTGCTCTTGCCCTTGTTGCCGCGGGTATCTGGGCTTATCACCATGACGAAGCGCTGCGCAAGAATTCAGCACAAGTGAACCTGGGAGACCCGAACGAATTTGTGCGGGACGTGCTCGGCAATCCCTCCAGCGAAGGCCCTTGCGGTACGCTGACTCCGGTGCCCACGGGCTGTTCCGACGAATACGTGTACAGGTACTGGTACTCGATTTTTCAGCCGCAGTACGAAGTCGTCTGGTTCGACCACGCGGGTAAGGTACTGGGTGAACAGCACGTGCGGGCGCCGTAGAGCGGTGGCCAATATGACGGCCAAGCGGTCTTCCAGCTTAACGGTTTTCCTTCAACCGCAAGCGTAAGTACACGTTCGCGCCCATCGGGTGGTCCCCGTAGTACGGCTTAACAGCATCGGGTATGCCGTAGAACATAACGTTCGCGCCGAGTCCAGTCTCAACGTTCCAGAAGATGCCGATGTCGCGGGTGTAGCCAATGGTGTAGGCATTGATGTCGAACCAGCGGCTGCCCGTCTCGGCGAACAGCTTCTCTGCGAGCGTGGGATTGTCGGCGAAGAGCTCGTCGCGCTGGCTCCATTCGTAGCGGCCGGTCAAGAAGTTTTTTCCCTTGAAGGGCACAACTGTCTCCGCCAACACGGCATTCGTGCCGTACTTTCCTGCGGTCTTCCAGTTTCGCCCCCAGATGAGGCTGGTCGAGAACGCGTCTCCGTGCGGCCGCGGCACAACGTATTCGACGGATGCGGTCGTGCGCACGACATCGCCCGGCTCCAGGGCCTCGGCCCGGGTGAGATGGCCCGCTGACACCTGTGCAACCCACCTGGACGCCGGCGCGAACGTCAACCGGCCTGAGTAGGAGTTCATCGCGCCATATTGAATGTTCCAGCGGTCCTCGTCCGGCTCAGCGCCGTGAAAGCCCGAGGCCTCAAGTCGAACGGCCTTGTACGACAGCCCAGCCGTGACCACGTTGTAGAGGATGTGCGTCGAATCCTCCCAGTGATGGCCGAGCGGGCTTTGCGGTATCTCCGAGGCCGAGGCGCGATGAGGATACGCCACCGGACCCAGCGCCGGGTCGCCGACTGGCGCGTAGTACACGTCCCACAGCGAGTGCTCGCCGAGTCTGTGCGAGTACTGCACGCTCAACTCCATCACGAAGTCGTGCGGGTGCTGGCCGTTGACGATGGGCTTGCCGTAAGCGGTCTCACCCGTCTGGAACAGCAAAGGATAGTACTCGTCGCTGATGGTCGCAGGTTCGAGGCTGAGCATGGTGCGCAACATCACGTCGCCACCGCCGAGGCGATGCAGCGCGCTCAGCATTCCCCAGTTCGTGGAGTAAAACTTGTCGGCGCCGAGCGGGCCTGTCTGCTGTGTGTCCACCAGAAATGCCTGCGCCATCCACATCAGGCGCCAGTCGCCGGCATTGGTCATCACCATCGGCATGGGCCAAGCGGAAGGCTGAAAACCGGTGCCGGAAGACTCGCTCATCAGGAATTCGCGCGCCGCGTCCACACCGTGGCCCATGTGCTGCATGGACTCGTCTGACATTTGCATGTTCATGCCGCTGTGCTCATCGGGCGCTTGAGAAGATGTCGAGGACTGCGTGCCTGCTGCAAAGGTGGCGAGCAGGCAAACGACCAGCAGCAATGGAGCCGCACTTTCGCGTTACTCGTGCCGTTTGGCCGCGCCAGTCAGACACTCGGCACACTCCGGCCCACTGCTTGTGGCATGCCATTAAGACGATTCTAGTGGAGGATTGAAACGGGATAGGTTAGGAAAAACGCCGCGCCGTTGGCGACCGGAGGATCAGGGGGTCTGAATCACGGACCGACGAGCGGCGCGACAAGTCGTCATATCAAGATGACTTCAATGTAATCGCGCTGCGCTCAGAATGCAGTTACATGGGTCACGTTGCAACGTGCGCTGCTCCACTGGGGGTTGTGCGCTGCGTCGCAAGACCATGTGCGGTCCATTTCGGGAAATTGCCATCGCCAACGAGACAAGCCGCGGCGAAAACCGCGGCTTGGGGTGTGTGTCAAGGCCGCGACTAACGACGGCGTCCCTTGGCTTTCTTCTTCGCTCCACTCTTCTTCGCCGCTTTCTTGGCGGCCTTTTTCTTGGCCGGTTTTTTCGCTGCCTTCTTGGCGGCTTTCTTCTTCGGCTTCGCTTTCTTGCCTACTTTCTTAGCGGCCTTCTTCTTCGCAGGAGCTTTCTTCGCCGCCTTCTTGGCCGCTTTCTTGGCAGGTGCGCTCTTGCGCGGCGGAGGCGCCGGAGCGCGTGTTTCCGTCATCACTTCCGGCTCGCCTTCTTCCACTTCCACTTCTTCCACTACGACAGTTGCCGATTCCGGCTCCTCTTCTTCTTCCTCTTCCTCTTCGTATTCCTCATCTTCGAGGGACTCGCCATAGGAACCGTCTCCGTAGTCATCCATCTCGTCGTCTCTTCGGCTGTAGAGCGTTTCATCGAATGTCATGTCATTTTCTCCTGATGTTGCCGGACTCCGCACAGTGAACGGAGGCAGCTCGCAAGGCTAAATTCGAATGTATACCAAAACCGTACCGCGACAGGCGCGCGATTATAGCACGCGGAGTGACCGCCGAGCGGTGATCCCGCGCCGGCCAAAATAACGCAACGGGCTTGTTGTATCAGAACCGCTGCGCGAAGGGAAGAGTGCAAACAGGAATCGGTGAGAAACGACCGGGCCGCTCAGCCTCGCGGTTGTCCCCAAAGGACTGATTTCGCACTGCTCTTGCCAAGTCATCCTTGGGACAACCACTAGAATTCCGCTTGCGCAGTTCGGAAACGGCGCCGGGTTTTCTGGGCGGGATTCTACCACCACATGTCTCACGTCCGTCTCGAAAAAAGACCCGCGTCGCAAACGAAGGATTCACGGTTCAGGATTGACGGTTAGTCTGCTTGAGAGCACAATTCCCACAGCCCGACAAATCTATCAAAGCATCACCAAAAGGAGCGAATCATGCGCCGCTTCTCCTCAACTCATTTCTATCTTTTCAGTGCATTGATCTTTGCGCTCGCGATTGTTTTGGACACAACCGGCCAGGCTCAAACCTTTCAACTCCTCCACATTTTTACGGGCGGGCAGGACGGATACGGCCCCTCCGCCGGATTAACGATGGATAGAACCGGGAACTTATATGGAACCGCCGCCGGAGGCGGCGGGGGAGGAGCTGGTACGGTCTTCAAAATGACTCACAAGAACGGGGGGTGGTTGTTTACGCCACTCTATAGCTTCGCTGGGGGTAATGACGGCGGTAACCCGTACGCCAGAGTAATCTTCGGCCCGGACGGCAGTCTCTACGGCACGACATTCGCCGGCGGGGGATGCAGTAGCGGAGGCCACTGCGGCACCGTTTTCAACTTGAGGCCCTCGGCGTCAGCCTGCAAAGCTGCGCTCTGCCCGTGGACGGAGACCGTGCTCTATAGGTTCACAGGAGGGGGCGACGGAGGCTGGCCTGGTTACGGCGACCTGACGTTCGACCAAGTCGGGAATATCTATGGCACTACGCAAACAGGTGGCAACGCCGCATGTGACCCCCCGTCGGGATGCGGCACTGTTTTCAAGTTGGTTCAATCATCAGGAGGGCAGTGGACAGAAAACGTGCTCTACAGCTTCACTGGACTTGACGATGGCGCATACCCTGCGGGTAGCGTTATCTTCGATCAATCCGGGAGTCTATATGGTACAACCGCTCGGAACGGCACCTATGGCTGCGGCACGGTATTTGAATTGACGCCGTCGGGTGCCGGCTGGACAGAGAGAACTCTCTATGAGTTCAATCCCAGCCAAGGCGACGGATGCGTTTCCGTAGCCGCGCTCATCTTCGACCAATTGGGCAATCTGTATGGAACGAACTCTAGCGGAGGTCTTCAGGACGGTGGTACGGTGTTCGAGTTGACGCCCCAGCAAGATGGCACGTGGACGGAAGCCGTGCTGTACTCTTTTACAGGGACACCTGGCTCCAACGATGGCCCTTTCGGCGGCTTAGCCGTGGACGCGGCTGGGAACCTGTGCGGCACCACGTACGGCAGCGGTGCGTATTTGCAGGGTAACGTTTTCAAGCTAACACCATCGAACGGCGCCTGGGAATACACCTCACTGCACGACTTCACTGGGGGCGGCGACGGCAGCCAGCCTTGGGGCGCCGTGGTATTCGATTCGCATGGAAATCTCTACGGCACGGCATCGAGCGGTGGCGCAAACGGCAACGGCGTCGTCTGGGAGATCACGCCATAGCCGGAGGTTCCCTGGGGAGCTGCACCCTGAGCGCCAAGTGTCATTTTTCCGTCGGAGGTATACAGGGCCTGCCTACTTGGTTGCCGATTTCTTGCTTTCGACAAAGCCGCTTCCAGCCGGGATCACTTGTGGATCACGACCACGTTGCCGGCCCGCAGACTGGCGGCCAGCTTCGGATTGTCCCGCTTCAGGGCTGCCACCGAGGTGTTGTACGACTCGGCGATGCTGCTGAGGGTTTCCCCCTTCTTCACCTTGTGGTACGCAGCGGCCTTCGACTTTGTCGTGGCTCCCTTTGCGTTTGAGGCGGTTTTATGGCTTGCTTTGCCTTTGGGCGGAGCACTGCTGTGGCTGGAGGACGCCACTTCCGGGCCGCTGGAGGTGGCTGGCTTGTAAATGACGAGCACCCGTCCGGGAGCCAAGGTAGTCCCATGCAAGTGGTTCCATTTGCGAAGCTTGTCGGCTGGGACCTCGAAGTCGTCGGCGACGGAAGAGATCGTGTCGCCTTTGCGCACTTTGTAGTGCGTGGCGCGGTGCGAATAAGCCACGGTCTCGCCCGTTCTGTTTGCCGGGAGTGATGGGAATGATCAGCTTCGAGCCGACCTTTACTTCCGCGCCGGTCAAACCATTGGCGTCGGCAATGGAAGACGCTGAGGTGTGATACTTGCGGGCGATGGAGGCCAGCGAGTCCCCATATTCCACCTGGTGATAACGCCACCAGGTCCGCATGTCCATAGGGACAGCGGCGATGGCATTCTCGTATCGTTCGCGCGATCCGGTGGGCAGATTCAGGGTGAAGCTCTGGTCCTTGGGAGTGGTCAACCGCAGCAGGCTGGGGTTCAGTTCTTGCAGTTTCTCCACCGACGTATCCACACACTCGGCCACCAGGCGCAAGTCCACCGGGTAGTTGATGGTGACCTGGTCAACCTGTTGCGGCGGCTCCGCAGTGACCAGTTCCAGCCCGTACTGCGCCGGATTCTTCAACATGATGGTTTCCGCCAGGATGATGGGCACGTAATTCCGGGTTTCCTGCGGCAGGACCCCGCGGCGATAGAGCTCCCAGAAATCGGCGTATCCGGTGCGTTCCACGGCATGCTGGACCGTGCTGGCGCCGGAATTGTAGGCCGCCATCGCCAGGTACCAGTCGCCGAACTGTTTGTACAGGTCCTTCAGGTGTCGCGCCGCGGCCTGGGTGGCTTTTTCGGGATCCTGGCGCTCATCCACCCACCAGTTGTGCTCTAACCCGTACAGAGCGCCGGACTGCGCCATGAACTGCCACATGCCGCGCGCTCCGGCGCGGGAAAGGGCCAGTGGCTGGAAGCCCGACTCCGCTTGTGCCAGGTAGATCAAGTCCTGAGGTACGTCCTCCTGTTTCAGGATGCGCGAGATCATGTCGCGATAGCGGCCCGAGCGGGCCCAGGCGTGCTCCAGCGTGGCGCGCCCACGTGGGCTGGAAAAGTAATTGATAAACATCGCCACTTGGTCATTGAGAACCAGCGGCAGGTCCGACTTCGTGGTCTTGATCTCGGCTTCGGCCTTGGCTTTGATGTTGGGATCGACGGGGAAAGTTATGTCGTTGGCTTCGTCGATGGGCGCCGGCTCGGAGCGTGGCTCGGAGAAGCCATCACCCTGACGCAGCGCTGTCATTTCCAGCTCGTGCACGGCCTCGACGATCTTGTCGAACTCGCGCTCTAGCCGCTCGTCATTTCGCAGGTCCAGGTTGCTGGAGAGCAGAGTGTTGAACGCCCGGTCGAAGTTGGCCTTGGCCGCTTCCAAGTGGCCGGCTTTGTAGTCGGCTTGCCCGGCGGCGTATTCCTGCTCAGCCTGGGCGATCAACTCCTCAGCCGGGTCGGGCTGGGGACTGGCGGGCTGCTGGACCTTCGGCAGCGAATCCGCCTTCTGATGATCAGCCTCTGGCGTCACCGGTCCGGTTACAACTGGAGCAGCGGCGTGGGCCGGAAGGAATGCGGCCTTCTTCGGTTGGGTGGTCTCGCACCCCGCGGTCAACAGGGCGGCTACGAGGGCAACCGGAAAAATGGCGCGACCAGGAATTCTCATCTACTGCGAAACAGCCTCTCTAGCTCTCTTTACGACCGGCGCTGCGATCTTACTACGGGCAAAATTTCGCGGTCAACGGAACGCGACTAGGCGGCGAGTAACTCCCATATTATCAAATACTTGACGGAGCATAGCCTGCCTCGTTTTCTCTCATTGCAACGCCTGTTCCAGGTCTGCGGTCAAGTCACCCGCGTCCTCGATGCCCACCGACAAGCGAACCATGGCGGCCGACACGCCCAGCAGCAATAACTGTTTCGCGCTTAGCCCGATGTGCGACGACAACACAGGATACGACACCGTGGACTCCACGCCGCCCAGGCTGGTCGCCAGATACCAGAGCTTCAGCTTATCGATGAAACGCTCCGCCGCTCGCCCGCCGCCACGGACGTCGAACGAGACCATCATCCCGAAGTCCTTCATCTGGCTGCGCACCAGTTCGTGGGCCGGATGGTCTTTCAGCCCCGGATAGTAAACCTGCGCGACTTTGGGGTGGCGACGCAACCCTTCGGCAATCCGCGCCGCATTGCGGCAGGCACGCTCCACCCGGACGTGCAGTGTCTTCATGCCGCGCAGCAGCAGATAGGCGCAGCCTGGGTCGAGGCATCCGCCGGTAAGGATCATGGTTTGGCGCGCCACGTCCATCCACGTTTTCGCGCCCGCCAGCACGCCGGCTGTCAGATCGCTGTGGCCGCCCAGATACTTGGTCGCCGAATGCAACACGATGTCGGCGCCCAGCTCCAGCGGCTTTTGCAGTACCGGAGTCGCGAAGGTGTTGTCCACCACCACGCAAGCCTTGTGCTTATGTCCCAGCCCGGCAAGCGCCGCCAGGTCCACGCAGCGCAACGTCGGATTGGTGGGCGTTTCCAGGAACAGCATCCGCGTCTTGCGAGTGAAATAGCTGCCGGCGTTCCCGATGTCGTGATAGGGAATGAAGCGTGTCTTGATGCCGCAACGCGGCAGAACCTGCTCGAATAGCTTCACCGTTCCGCCGTACACGTCGAGCATGGAGACGATCTCGTCGCCTGCCTGGCACGCCACCAGCGCGGCCACGGTCTCCGCCGCCATGCCGCTGGAGGTGACCACCGCCGCCTCGGCGCCTTCCAGCTCGGCAATCTTCTGCTCGGCCGCGGCGACCGTGGGATTGCCGTATCGCGAATAGAGGTACAGGTCGCGGTCGCCCTCGGCGTATCGCTTCAGGGCGTCCACGCCGGGCACGACGAAGACCGACGCCTGCGCGATGGGCGTGGTCAGCGGCGCAGCCTGGCCGTGGCGCTCTTCTCCTGCATGCACGCAGCGAGTGGCGTCGGCGCGTTGCTTTCCTCGCTTCTTCATGATGCGGCGCTCCGCTTTCAAGGGCGGACAGCCGATTGTAATCGAAGGCGCAAGGCGCCGCTCAGCGGGCATTCAGCAGTCAGTCACAGCCTGATTGGGTTGGCCTAGGGCGACGTTCAGCAATCAGCAATCAGCAATCAGCATTCAGCATTCAGCATTCAGCCAAAGCCTCATCGGGTTGCACTTTCGAATTGTCATCCCGACCGAAGCACAAAGATAGGACGGACGAAAGCTCTCGGTCGGAGGACAGTACAGCAGAAGCTAAACTCCTCGGTCGGGAACAGGAGATTATGGCAGCGAAAAAGCCCGCCTCTTGCGAAGCGGGCTGTGTTACGCGCACTTTTGGCATTACCAGGTCAGCCGCAGAGCGAACTGGAACTGTCGCGGGTCGTAGGCTGCGGTGGGCACGCCTGCGGAATTCCAGATCGGGTTCACGCCCTGCACGTTGAATTTGTTGATCACGTTGAACAAGTCCATGATCCCCTGCAACTGCAAGTTTTCATGGATCATGAAGCTGCGGGCAATCCTCAGATCGTTAAAGAAGGTATAGGGCTGAGTTCCGGCATTGCGCCCGAGATTGCCGTCCAACTGCGGCACGACTCCAGTTACTAACGCGTTGGCGAAGCAGGTCGGAATCAGATAGCCAGTCGGAGAATACTTCGACGGCGCTGCCACATCGCCGCAAGCGTCGTACTGGCCTTTGTAGGCCGTCATCGGACGATCGGTGGTCGCGCCAAAGTCGAAGTTCTGGTCAAAGCCGCTCACGATGTTGAATGGCCGTCCGCTGCCCAACTCGAGAATTGGAGCGACCGTCCAGTTGCTCAGCATGGCTCCCTTGAGGCCTTTGCCCTGATTGCCGCTCTGATATACGCCGCTGAAGACGAATCGCTGCGTCTGGTTGAAGAGTGAGGTCGAGCGGTCGGCGTTGGGATCGTAGTTGTCCTGAGGTGCTACAGTCGCTTCCAGGTCGATGGAATCGTCGATCGAATGCGACCAGGTGTACGAAGCCAGAAACTCATAATGTCCGGCGAAGCGCCGCTGGAAGTTCACCGTGAGCGCGTTGTAATCCGAGGTTCCGTTGGAAAGGTTTGCGACCTCGTCACTGAAAGGAACTGGAACTCCTACCCCTAGACCGTCTGCGGTCAGCACCTCATTTACGATGGGCGAGCAGCCAGCGAGCGGACCTCCGGGAGCCAGCAACGGAGCGAACGTCGGGTTCAAGCCCGAGCGGCGGAAGAAGTTGACGATCGCCGGCGATACCCAAGGTTGCCCGGTCGGACTCAGCCCGCAGGGCGCGCCTGAGGTTCCCACACCTAGCGGGTTACCGCTGAGCGCGCCGGGATCTCCCGCCGCATACGCATTCAGCCAGTTCTGGACGATCAAGTTCCCATGCGCGGCATTGACGTTGATCGGCCGGTACAGTCGTCGCCCGCCATTGAAGTTGTACTGCAGAGTGAGCACCGTTTCAGTGCCAAACTGGTGCTGGATGGCGAGACTGGCCTGGTTGGAATAGCCGTACTTGAAATTGGCGCCGGTCGGATAGCCGAACGGCAGAGCGCCGAGTGGAATCCCGGCAGAGAGGTAGTTCTGGTTCACCCAGATCGACGGCGTGTTCGGCGTTGCATTGAAGCGCTGCTGGTTGGGCAGGTAGGTAAACGACGCTGGCAAGCAACTCAGCCGTCCGACAAAGGCATTGGAGGCCGTGAGAGTGCCGAGCGGATCTTGGATATTGCAGCCAGTAAGGCCACCGCCGAAGAGCAGAAGCTGCGGGGCTTGGGTGCCGTCGGCGACGGCAGAATCGAAGGCCAGAGCCAATAGCGGGTGATCAAAGAAGATTCCATACGAGGCCCGCACCACTGTCGTGCCGTCGCCGTACACGTCCCACGCTGTGCCGATTCGAGGCGCGAAGTTGGTGTTGGAGCGCGGAATGCCCTTCACGACGCCCAACGCCTGGTACGCTGCTCCAGAAATCGCAGTGGCGGGCGGAAAGACCGGTGTGAACTCGATGTCGTACCGCAGGCCGTAGTTGACGGTGAAGTTCGGCTTCATACGCCAGGAGTCCTGCACGTAGAGGCCGAGAGCGTCATTGCTGAAGGAAGCGTGAGGATTGCCCACGCCCTGCACCAAGTACTGCGGGATGCCCACTCCGTAGGCCTGGATGGGATTGAGTGCCGGCGTGCCATTGGCCAGGCTGATACTGCCGAAGTCGTAGATCCCGCCGAAGTTCACCGTGAAGTTGGCCGTGAGCGGGAGGTAGTTGTTGTCCACGCCAAACTTGATATTGTGCGTGCCGTGGGTGAGGGAAAAGTTGTCCGCGGTCTCCCAGCGGTTCTCGATGCGCTGTACGTAGGAAAAGGGCTCACGGCCGATGAAGGCATACCCCGGGATGTTGACTGCGACGTCGCTGCCGCCGGGCGCGTTCGAGTAACTGTAGTTCAAACTGCGCCGGGCGTACTGGAACAGGAACTGGTTCACTCTGTTGTTGCCGATGGTCCAGGTGTCCTGAGCCAGGATGCTGAAGTCGTGGAAGTTCTGAATGGAGGTCCTGGACCATGAGTTCTGGCCGAAGTTTTGCGGGCCTTGGGCATTGACCTCGATGCCGTTGATGATGCTGGGACTGACGCCAGCCCGCAGCATGAGCTGTTGGTTCTTGGTGAGTTGTTGATCGAGCCGCAAGGAGTAAAGGCCGCTAAGTTCGGAGAGAGGGAAGTTACCGGTGGTCGTATTGAGAGGGACAAACGATGCCGGCAAAGGATCGAAGCTGCTGGTGGTGGGCGCGAAGAAGTGTGGCCCCAGTCCCGGGATCAGGGCGGTCAGGGGATTGTTCCCGGTGATCGCTACCGGCCCGCTGGTGCCGACGGCGAGAGCATAGCCGATGGTTTGCTGGTTTACTGGCACCGCCGCCATGAACTGCGCCTGTTGCGGAGTTACCGGAACCACCACGCTCCCCGGCGGCAAGGGAACACCGAGGGCGGCAGAAACGAAGCGGCTGATGTCAGACTGCGCGGTCAAACCGAAATTGCCCGCGCCGATGTCGTTGAATCCGGTCTCGTGGCGGTCGGTGCCCTCATAGGAAAAGAAGAAAAAGGTCTTGTCCTTCTTAATGGGACCGCCGAGGGTCAAGCCGTATTGCGCCCGGGTGTAAGCGGGCTGATCGACGTTGCTGAAGGGATTGGTCGCCTGGATGTAGCGATTGCGCAGGTATCCGTAGGCGCTGCCATGGAAATTGTTGGTGCCGGACTTGGACACGATGTTAATGACACCGGCCGCGGCCTGCCCGTATTCCGCGGAGTAGCCATTGGTAATGATCTGGAATTCCTGTACCGCGTCCTGGGAGATGGTAGAGCGAACTCCGTTTACGGAATTGTCGTTGGAGTTGGCGCCATCCACGCTGACGTAGTTGTTGCGGCCGCGTTGGCCGCCGACATTCAACCCCGAGGTCGGGGCCGCGCCGATGCTCGGTGTGTCATCGCGATTGAGTTGCGAGTCGGTCAATGCGAAGTTGATGTAATTGCGTCCGTTGATGGGCAGGTTCTCAATTCGAGTGGTGCTGATTGTGGTACCGGACTGGGTCTGCTGGGTCTCGACGAGCTCGGCTTCCGAACTGACGTTCACAGTTTCTGCCGCGGCAGCGACCTCCAGCGAAACCGGCAATTGTTCGATATGCCCAATCTGCAGGCGCACGTTCTGGTTCACCAGCTTGGCGAATCCGGAGGCTTCTACGGTAACTGCGTATACTCCCGGAGTCAGCGACAGGAAGACATACTCGCCGTCGGTATTGGTGGTGGTCGTGCGCGTGAATCCTCGGGCCTGATCGGCGACCGTCACTGTTGCGTTGCGAACGACCGCGCCATGCGCGTCCTTGACGGCGACGTGAAGTTCCACGGTCTGCACTTGCGCGATCGCGCAGGTTGCCAAACACGCTACTGCGAGAAACAGCCACAATACTTTCCGTGCAATGGTCATGGGAGATGCCTCAGAGAGAATTCGGAATCGCTGGCGGGTTGGGGCGCAAGGACACCAATCGCGTGCCGGCAAAGGCAGATGGCAATCCGCCGCGCGTTTGCAATGGACGGCTTCATTCGCCGTGAGAACCATCCTCGGTGCCTTCGGAGTTATATCACTAGCGCGCGATAAAGCAAGCGGAATGAGGTGGGTAGGTGTTAAGAACTGGTAATCGCGACTTCGATGCCGGAGGAAGTGGCGTCTTTTGTAATCAAGGACCAAGCCATACGAGGCGTATTGTGGGCGAGGCCAATTTGTCCTCGGGCGTCCACGATGATGATCCCGCCGTGGCCGTTGAGGCGGGACTTCAGGTAGTACAGTGCGCGCTGCGCCACCTCTTGCGGGGCAAGCCCGTCTTCCACGCGGTCCGCTGCCCACTTGCTTAGGACCAGCTTCATCATCGGTTCCCCCCAGCCGGTAGTGGAGACCGCAGCGCTGCGGTTATCGGCGTAGCATCCGCAGCCGATCAGGGACGAATCGCCCACGCGGCCGGGCGCCTTATTCAGCGTGCCTCCGGTCGAGGTGGCGGCGGCGATGTTGCCGTGACGATCGAGGGCGACGGCCCCGACCGTGTCGCTTGAGCGCGTGGGGCCGAACTCGTCCGGCATCTGAAGATAGTCCTGTTTCTTGGCTTCGCGCAGACGCTGCACTTCGCGCTCGATGATGAGGTCGTCGTTGGAACACAGTTCCAGGCCATGCTCCTGGGCAAACCGTTCGGCGCCCTTGCCAACGAAATACACGTGTGGGCTTTCGGTGAGGACCTTCTTGGCGGCGCGGATGGGATTGCGGATGTGTTCCACGCAGCCGACGCCGCCGGCGCGCAGTGTCGCGCCGTCCATCATGAGCGCGTCGAGTTGCACCCGGCCGTCCATGTTGAGGAACGAACCGCGGCCGGCGTCGAAAGTCTCGTCCTCTTCCATCGCGACCACAGCCGCCTCGACCGCGTCGAGACAACTGCCGCCGCCTTGCAGCACCTGCCAACCTTGCGCACAGGCCGCTTCTACACCGCGTACATGTGCCTCGACGTCGGCGTCGGGAATCGCCCAGGCTCCTCCGTGGACCAGCAACACAGGATTGACAGCCAAATGCGGACCTTTCGTATGCAGTGTACGTTCCTGCCGAAACAAACCAAAAAGCATATCAGAAGGGTGGCGAACCGCCCTTCACAGAAAGCCTGGGTCATGTGGCGCTCAAGGTTGACATGTGTTGCACATGCAAATATGCTGGACACATGTCACGCATGATTCAACTGAGAAACGTTCCCGACGCCTTGCACCGCACCCTGAAGGCCCGTGCCGCCATGGCAGGCATGTCGCTCTCAGACTACTTGCTGGGCGAAATCCGCGAGATCGCAGAGCGCCCAACCCTGACCGAATTGCAAAAGCGCATGCAGCGGCGCCAGCCCGTTAACTTGCCGGAACCGGCAGCAGCCGCCGTACGTGCCGAGCGTGACGCGCGGTGATCGTTCTTGATGCCTCCAGCGCCATCGAGTGGCTGCTACAAACAGGGACGGGAGCACGGGTTGCGCATCGGATATTGTCGTCAGGAGAAGCGTTGCACAGTCCGCATCTGCTTGACGTGGAGGTGACGCAAGTCCTGAGACGCCACGTGGCGCGAGGAGTTATCAGTGCCTCTCGCGCTGAGGAGGCTTTACAAGACCTGCTGGATCTTCAGGTTACTCGCTATCCGCATGGCCTGTTCTTGTGGCGCGTTTGGGAGTTACGCAACAATCTGACTGCCTACGACGCCGTCTACGTGGCGTTGGCAGAAGCGCTTGACGCGATGCTCCTTACCTGCGACGGCAAACTCGCTTCAGCGCACGGCCATCATGCGAACGTCCAGGTTATATAGCGAACGTCCGCCGTCGTCCGCGTGACGTGTTCGCATGCGTGAATTGGGTTTGTTAATTTCTTCGTAGAAGCGTGCTGTGGAACTTGTTTCGTGGTACAACTCTGACGCTATGAAATACACAGTCACAATTCGCATGCTCGCAATCGTCGTCGTGATCAGCTGTTTCGCTGTTACCGGTCTAGCCCAGGCTAAGCCGGTCACCAAGAAAACGGTTGAATTGAAAGACGCAAAAGGTAACAGCGTCGGCACGGCAACCATTGTCTCTAAAGGGACTGGTGTGGAAGTGAAGCTGGCGCTGAAAGACCTGCCGCCAGGCGAACACGCCGTGCACTTCCACCAGAAGCCCATGTGCGATCCGCCCGACTTCAAATCCGCCGGGGGACACTTCAATCCCACCAACAAGCAACACGGTTTCGACAATCCCAACGGCCACCACGCCGGCGACATGCCGAACTTCACCGTCAAGCCGAATGGCACGGCCAAGGCGACGGTGAAGGATGCTGACGTGGTTCTCGGTACCGGCAGCGAGCCGAACTCGCTGTTCGCCAACGGCGGAACGTCCATTATGGTTCACGCCAAGGCGGACGACTACAAGACCGATCCGGCGGGCAATTCCGGCGACCGCATCGCGTGCGGCGCGATCACGCAATAGGGTGCTCGTGTCGGCAGATTTCTCGCAGCTGATTTAATCTAGTGCCATGGGCGACCTGGGCCGCGTGCTGGTTTTTGTCGGAGGGCTGCTGCTCGTCTTCGGGCTGGTCCTCATCCTGGC
The DNA here is from genome assembly GCA_963833155.1 of uncultured Acidobacteriaceae bacterium. Lineage (GTDB taxonomy): Bacteria > Acidobacteriota > Terriglobia > Terriglobales > Acidobacteriaceae > Bog-257. Next base: position 42,287 of record CAWHWY010000002.1, on the reverse strand, counting down.
GGGCAAGGTGAACCTGCCGATCGGCCGCTTGCCCGGCGACATCGTGTACCGCGGCAAGCACACCACCTTTTACTTCCCGTTGATGACCTCCATTCTGCTCAGCGTGATCCTGTCACTGGTGCTTTATGTGGTGAATCGGATGCATCGGTAAATCGGCTGTTAGCTCTTAGCCTTCAGCCTTTAGCAAGCGGACATGACTGTCTAAGCGGCCACTATCCCCGTCTTTACGCGCTCTCGCGGGTGCTCCCCTATCGGAATTCTCAGACGCCGTGGAAGCTGCATGCTAAAGGCTAAGAGCTAATAGCTAATAGCTTGTTGCGTTACACTCGCATCATCCCATGACCGAGACCCAACAACTCGGACTGGCGTTTCAGGCGCCGGCACGCAAGATCTATCCGGTTGGCGAACTGGTCGCGGCAGTGCGCACGCAAGTCGAGCGTGCCTTTACCGATGTTTACGTCGAAGGCGAGATCTCGAACTACCGGCCAGCGGGTTCGGGCCATTTTTATTTCAGCTTGAAGGATGGGTCGGCCCAGTTGCGGGTGGTGATGTGGCGCACCCAGGCGAGGCTGTTACGATTCAAGCCCGACAACGGTATGCAGGTCATTGCGCGCGGACGGGTGACGATCTACGACGAGCGCGGCGACTTGCAGTTTCAGGCTGAGCACCTCGAGCCCAAGGGCGCTGGCGCGCTGCAGATTGCGTTCGAGCAGCTTAAGTCCAAGTTAGCAGCGGAAGGACTGTTCGATCCCGGCCGCAAGAAGCCGATCCCGGCGCTGCCTCGGCGAATTGGCGTCGTAACATCCCCGCACGGCGCTGCCATTCAGGACATGCTGAATATCCTACGCCGTCGTCACGAGTCGGTGAACGTTGTCATCTATCCGGCACAGGTGCAGGGCGATGCGGCAGCGTCTGAGGTGAGCGCCGGAGTGCGCTGGTTCAATCGGCACGGCAAGGTGGATGTCATTGTTATCGCCCGCGGCGGAGGCTCCTTCGAGGACCTCCTCGGCTTCAATGATGAAGCCCTGGCGCGGGTGATTGCGGCTTCCGAGATGCCGGTCATTTCAGCCGTCGGGCACGAGACCGACTTCACAATCTGCGACTTTCGTTGCCGACCTGCGCGCGCCGACTCCTTCGGCGGCGGCGGAGCTGGTGATTCGTTCCAAGCAGGAGTTGGCCGAGAAGCTCCTAGGCATTGCGCAAGCGGATTGCGCAGGCCATCAACTACAAATTGCTCCGCGCGCACAATGTGCTCGCGCAACTGGCGCAGCACGCCGTCTTCGCTCGCATGCAGGACTCCATCGCGCGCCGCCAGCAACGCATTGACGATCTGGTCTTCCGCATGGCGCAAGCGCAGTCGCGCATTCTGAAGAACATGACGCGCCGGCTTGACGGATACGAAACGCAGCTACGCCATCACGACTTGCGAGTGCGAGCCGGAGCCATGCGCCGGCAGCTCGATTCCCGAACCGCCGAGCTGAGCTCCGCAGCCTCCGGGCTTTTACTTGCGCGACGCACCAAACTCGACCGGCTCACGGTGGCTCTGGGCCGTACAGGCGAAACCATCCTTCTGCGCAGACGTTCGCGTTGGGAGCGCCTGCACAGCAGCCTGCTGGCGCTCTCACCCAAGTCGATCCTCGCACGCGGCTATGCGCTGGTCTTCGATGCCGAAGGCCGGCTGGTGAAGCAGGCGTCTCAGCTCACAATCGGCGACCGGGTTCGCACCCAGCTCGGCCGGGGAGAGTTCACCGCCAAAGTTAACCGGGTGAAGGATAGGGAATAGTGGCAAGCGGATAGTCGATCGTTTATGGAGCAGGATTCCGGCAGGTGGCAATTCTTTTCATGTGTACCTTCTGAACTATCCACTCTAACTATCTACTGATTTAGAATGAATACAATGGCGCCGCAATCTCGCCACCTAAGGAACCTGGATGCTTCAGATCTTCAGCCACATGCCGCAGGTGTCGGTGCTCTCCGTCATCGACATTCTGGTGGTGGCGTTTGTCATCTACGAGTTCCTCAAGCTCATCAAGGGCACGCGCGCGATTCCCATGCTGATTGCCGTAGTAATCCTGGTGGCGGCATTCTGGATCGCGCACCTGGAAGAGCTCAAGACCATTGACTGGATCATCACCAACATTTTGCCCTACGCGATCTTTGCGCTGATCGTGGTCTTCGGCGCGGAAATCCGGCATGCCCTGGCGCGCCTGGGTCGCCTGCTCTCGGCTGGACGCGGCGGCGTCTTCAATGGAACCGACAGCTACGAAGACATCGTGCTCGCGGCCAACCATTTTTCCCAGACGGTCACTGGCGCACTCATCGTCATTGAACGCGAAATCGGCTTGCGCACGTTCATCGAAAGCGGAGTACCGCTGGATGCCAACCTTTCCTATGACCTGCTGATCACCATATTCCGTCCGAGCGCGCCCTTGCACGACGGCGCTGTCATCGTGCAGAAGGGGCGGATTGCTGCCGCGGCGTGCTTCCTGCCGCTTTCGATGAACCCGGTGCTCTCGACGCAGTTTGGCACCCGCCATCGGGCGGCCATTGGTATCACGGAAGAAACAGACGCGGTGTCGGTGGTAGTTTCGGAGGAGAACGGCGCCATCAGCCTCGCCGTCGGTGGCGCCATCGAGCGCGACATCACGGTCGAGTATCTGCGGGAGCGCTTGAGCGAGGTGCTGCGGCGTTATGTGCCCGCGGCTTCGCTGCCCACGACGGTCACCGATCGCGACTTGGCGGAGGAAAGGGTTATCGAGCGCCTCAGCCATGAAAAGGATCTGGCCGACGGAGCGGGACGCTGAACATGCTCAAGTCCGTCCTCAATTTCTTCCGTAAATATGTGCTGAAGAACCTGCCGTTCAAGCTGGTTTCGCTGGCTATCGCCATCATGCTGTGGTGGGTGGTGGGGCGGGATTCGACCATCGAGATTCCTATGACCGTTCCGCTTGAGTTTCAGCATGCCCCCAACAACCTGGAGATTACCTCCGATTATCCTTTTCAGGTCCAGGTCACGGTGCGGGGACCGGAGCATCTGCTGCAGGAGATGCGTCCCTCCCAGGTGCACGCTTTTGTGGATCTGGAAGGGGCCGAGCCGGGCGAGCGGACGTACGACATGACGACAAATCAGGTGCGTACCCCTCACAATGTCAAGGTCGTGCAGGTCGTGCCTGCGCAGTTTCGCATCAGCTTCGATCCCAGGGCTACGCGGACGGTGCCGGTTCAGCCGCGCGTGATTGGCACCTTGTTAGGCGGATATGAAATGCGAAAGCCTGTGGCTCAGCCGGCATCGGTCACAATTGTTGGGCCGGAAAGGCGTGTCAATACCATCGAAAGCGTGATGACTGACCCCGTGGATGCGACAGGTGTCGTGGGCAGTGCAACGTTTACCACCCATGCTTACGTCGCCGATCCGCTGGTGCGAGTACAAACCCCCGGGCCGATTCATGTAACGGTAGCGACGACCGAGAAGGTCTCCAAGCCGAACTGATGCGACAGCTATTCGGAACTGACGGAATTCGAGGTGTCGCCGGCGAGTATCCGCTCGACCGGCGGACCGTCTATGCCATCGGACGTGCACTTGGGCAGCGGCTCGCCGCCAGCAAATCATCCGCTCGCGCCGTGATCGGCCAGGACACGCGCGAGTCGAGCACCTGGATCAGTTCCGTCCTCGGCGCGGGGCTGGAGGCCGCCGGTGTCGAGGCGGTGAGCGCAGGGGTCATTACCACGCCGGGGGTAGCGTACGTCACGCGCGCCAATCAATTCGCCGCAGGGATCGTGATATCTGCCTCGCACAATCCGTGGCAGGACAACGGTATCAAGGTCTTCGGCGCTGACGGCTACAAGCTTTCTGACCAACTCGAACATGAGATCGAGGCTGACATCTTTGCGCATCTCGAGCAGTTGGCCGAAGGCGCTTCAGACGCGTCGGTCGCCACTTCCAACATGTTGCCGGGCGAAGGGAAGCTGGGCGAACAATATGCCGAGTGGCTATCGGCGGTGATCGGCGATACTGACCTTAGCCGCCTGCGTGTGCTGGTGGATTGCGCCAACGGTGCGGCCAGCGCAATCGCTCCACTGGTGTTTCGCGACTGCGGTCTCTCTGCCGACTTCATTCACATCGAGCCGGATGGCCGGAACATCAACGCCGGTTGCGGCGCGCTGCATCCGGAGAATGTCGCGCAGATGGTGGCGGCTGCGAACGGTAAGTATGACTTGGGCATTACCTTCGACGGCGATGCCGACCGCGCTATGTTCTCCTGCGCCCAGGGACTTGTCGTGAACGGCGATGGCGTGCTGCTGCTGGCGGCACGCGACATGCAGACGCACGTTCGGCTGCACAACGACTTGGTCGTGGCCACCACAATGTCGAACATGGGATTAGAAGCCGCGCTCAGGCGCAGCGGCATCCGTATGTTGCGCGCGCCTGTGGGCGACAAGTACGTGCTGGAGGAGATGCTCAAGACCGGAGCCACACTCGGCGGCGAACAGTCGGGCCACATCCTCTTCCGCGACATGGACGTGACGACGGGTGACGGGCTGCTGACCGCGCTGCGTGTGCTGGATGTGATCGCGCGCACCGGTCAGCCGCTGTCGGAATTGGTCGCCGACATGAAGGTCTTTCCCCAGGAGATCAGGAACGTGAAGGTCCGCGATAAGCTGCCGCTGGAGCAACTACCTTCTGTGATCGAAGCCATTCGCGCCGCCGAGCGCGAACTCGACGGCAATGGCCGCGTGGTTGTTCGCTACTCGGGTACTGAGAAGCTGGCGCGGGTGATGATCGAAGCGGAAACGGAAGCAGTCATGCGCCGCCACACGGACGCCATCGCGAACGCGCTCCAGCAGGCGATCGGAATGTGACCTACCACAGAAGGCACAGAGAGAAGAACACTTTTCAATTGAAACCGAGTCGCGTAGCGGCGACATAGGGCTTGCTATTCCAAATCTCTCCAATTCGGCCCCACTCCCAGTTCCACCTTCAACGGAACCTTGAGCGCGTAAACATTCTCCATGCGCTCGCTGACCAGCCGCTTCATCGCGACTATTTCATCTTCGGGCACTTCGAACACGAGCTCGTCGTGCACCTGGAGCAACATCCGCGAGCGTAGCTTGCGTTCGCGTAACTCGGCATCAATGCGAATCATCGCGATCTTGATGAGATCGGCCGCTGTGCCTTGCAGCGGAGTGTTCACGGCCGTGCGCTCCGCAAATCCGCGCAGATTGAAGTTCTTGCTGTGGATGTCTGGAATGGGACGAATGCGCCCGAATAGCGTCGCGACTTTCTGATCGCGCCGCGCCTGCTCCAGCGTTTGGTCGATGAACTCGCGCACCCCGCTGTACTTCTCGAAATAGGCATCGATGAACTGCTTGGCCTCTTTGGTGTCAATGCCGATTTGTTGCGAAAGCCCAAACGCCGACAACCCGTACACGATGCCGAAATTCACGGCCTTGGCGCGGCGACGATGTTCCGCGTTGACCATCAACGGCGGCACGCCGAAGACCTGCGACGCGGTGAGGGTATGGATGTCCTCGCCCGCACGATACGCTTCGACCAGAAGCTTGTCGCCGGAGAAGTGCGCCAGCAGCCGCAACTCGATCTGTGAGTAGTCCGCGGCGAGCAGGACGTGCCCCGGCTCGGCGATGAAGGCAGCGCGGATCTCGCGGCCCAGTTCGGTGCGAATGGGGATGTTCTGCAGGTTAGGATTGACCGACGACAGCCGCCCGGTCGCCGAGCCGGCCATGTTAAACGTCGTGTGCAGCCGCTTGGTGTCCGGGTTGAGCAGCGCGGGCAGAGCGTCCACATAAGTCGATTTCAGCTTGGAAAGCTGGCGGTAATCGAGCACCAGGCGCGGCACCTCGTGCTCCCTGGCCAGTCCTTCCAGCACGTCCACCGCGGTGGAGATCGTCTTGCCCTTGCCGTATTTGAACGGCTTCGGCAGATTGAGCTTGTTGAAAAGCACATCCCCAAGCTGCTTGGGCGAATTGATATTGAACTCGAAGCCCGACTTTTCGTAGATCTCGCGGGACTTGGCCTGGCATTCACGCTCCAGACGCTGCGACATCTCGGCCAGTACTTCGCAGTCCAGCTTGACGCCGGCATCTTCCATGCGCGCCAGCACGGGGACTAGCGGAAGATCGATCTCGTCGTAAACCTTGCGCAGGCCGGCCTGGTTTACTGCATCACCCAGCTTCGCCGTAAGCCGCAGCGTGAGATCAGCCGCTTCGGCAGGGGCGGCGCCCAGCTTCAGGTTGAAATGGCGCAGGGCCGTCTCAGGCAATCCGTACGTCGAGTACGTGGGATCGAGCAGATAGCCGTACAGCAGCGGATCATGTTGCACGCCCGCCAGCGTTACCCCATGCTGCGCAAAGACATGCATCGCCGACTTGTAATCGTGGACTGTCTTGGATAGCGAGTCGTCAGCAAGTGCCTGTGTCAGCGGCTTCGCAATTTCCGAGTCATCGAGCGTCAGAGTCGCCGCCTTGCCCGGTTCGGCCGAGATCGCGAGGCGCAGACGTGCGGGCGCCAGAGGGAGTCGACGACGGCTGCCGAGAGAGAAAGCTGCTTGTCGCCCTCCTCTTCGGCGCTTTCTTCTTCCTCCGGACCGGCCGGCTGGTGACACCGAAGCTTCCAGCGCGATCGCCAGCACCGCTCCGGGTCTTCTTGCGCGCGCGATTACCGCTTCAACCTCGGCAGCGGTCCTGGCCTCGCGGTAGTCGGTCTCGCCCAGTTCGACACTCTCGCTCAGGAAGTCCTGGACCAACGTGGTAAACTCCAGCTCGGTGAACAGCGCACGCGCAGCGGTGGGGTCGGGCTCCTGCGCGCGCATTTGCTCCGGCTCGAAATCCACCGCAACGTCGGTCTTGATGGTGACCAGCTCCTTGCTGGTCAGCACGGCATCGCGATTGTTCTGCAGCGACTCACGATAGGTCTTCCGCTCGACCTCTGCTGCATGGTCCAGCGCATTCTCCACGGTGCCAAAGCGCTGGATTAGCTCCACCGAACCCTTGTCGCCAATGCCGGGCGCGCCGGGAATGTTGTCAATGGCATCGCCGCGCAGCGCCATCACGTCCACCACACGCTCCGGCGGGACGCCGAGGATCTCCTCCACTTTTGCTGCGTCGCAGATGAGGTTGTCCTTCGGAGGATTGAGCACGCAGATGCGCTCGTTGACCAACTGCATCATGTCCTTGTCGCTGGAGACGACGAACACCGAGTAGCCCTCGTTAGCCGCTTTGCGCGCCAGAGTGCCGATGACGTCGTCGGCTTCGAAGCCGGACGCCTCCAGGATCGGAATGCGATAGGCCTCGAGGGCACGCCGGATGTAGGGGATCTGCTGCGCGAGGTCGGCCGGCATCTGGGCGCGGTTTGCCTTGTAGCCGTCGTAGGCAACGTCGATGTAGGTCTGCGTCTTGCTGTCGAACTTGCGCAGGCTGGCGATGGCCTTCGCCTGCTCGTCGCGAAATGTTGGCGCGGCCACGTCAAAGACGGCCGCCAGATATTGCGGCGCGAAATCGGCCCGCAGCTTGCGCAGCATGTTGACGAACACGAACGTCGCGCTGGTCGGAATGCCCGTCTTGGTGGACATCGGACGCTGCCGCTGCATCGCGTGGTAGGCGCGAAAGATAAACGACATCGCATCAATCAGGTAGATGCGGCCCTTGGAGCCGGCCGGCTCGGGCGGGGCGACCGCAGCAGCTTTGGGGACAGTGCTTTTTGGAGCGCTGACCGGCTTGGCAGCGCTGGATACAGTAGCGGATTTTGCGGTTTTACGAGTGGAAGGCAAGAGTCAATTCTACCAATCCAGACAAGCACCGGACCTCACTCGACGAACATGCAATCGCCGTAAGAGTAAAACCGGTAACGTTGGAGGACCGCGTGTTCATAGGCGCGCAGGATTTTCTCGCGCCCGGCGAAGGCCGCGACCAGCATGAGCAGCGTGGATTTTGGCAGGTGAAAATTCGTCAGCATGGCGCCCACAACCCGGAACTCGAATCCGGGATAGATGAAGATGTCTGCCTCGCGACCTTGATCTGTGATGCGGCCGTTGGCGTTTTGTCGCGCAGCAAACTCCAGCGTGCGGACGGTCGTAGTCCCCACAGCCACCACGCGCCGCCCAATACCGCGCGCGCGCTGGATTCGCTTTGCGGCATCTTCAGGTATCCGATACCACTCGCGATGAAGCCTGTGCTCCTCGACGACCTCTTCGCGCACGGGTTGAAACGTGCCGAGGCCGACGTGCAGCGTGATCTCGGCGGTTTCGATTCCGCGCTGGCGAATGCGGTCCAGGACCTCTGGTGTGAAGTGCAAGCCCGCGGTCGGTGCGGCGACCGAACCTAGCAGCTTGGCGTAAACGGTCTGATATTGCTCCCGATCCTTCAGCGTATCCGGACGATCGATGTAGGGCGGCAGAGGTACGTGCCCGATGTGCTGCAGGATTCCGAAGAAATCGTCCACCGGATCGAAGCGGAGATGGCGCTCGCCGAACGTCCCGCGCCCGATGATCTCAGCCGCGAGTTCGTGCGAATCCTGGCTGGCCTCAGCGCCAAAATAAACCCGTTCGCCGACTCCCAATTTTCGCCCGGGGTGAACCAGCACCTCCCATTCCATCGGTTCGGCGGAGACTTGCTTGGTGAGCAGCACCTCGACGCGCCCGCGGAGGAAATCGGCCGCGGCGGGATTCTGGGCCGAGACGCGCTGCGCCCGCGAGCCGCTGCGGTGTCCGAAGAGCCGGGCCGGTAGGACTTTCGTGTTGTTAAATACCAGCAGGTCATCTGGGCGTAGCATCTCGGGAAATTCACGAAACGTGCGGTCTTCCAGGATGTCCCGGCTGCGACCGAGGTGCAACAGACGTGAGGCGGCACGGTCGGCCAGGGGCTGCTGGGCGATCAGGTCCTCCGGAAGGTGGTAATCGAAATCCGAGACCAGCACACCCCGATTATGCCCGACTGTGGGTCACCACACATTAATGTGACGCAATCCTTTTCGGCGGCGGCAACCTGCGGTACGATACAAGTAAAGGTTTTAGGGAACGCCTGTTTCACCAAATGAAGACCGAACAACAGCATAGGGACGAAATTGTCCGCTTCGGGAAATTGCTACACCAGGCCGGTCTGGTTGCCGCCACGGACGGGAACCTTTCCGTACGTTTGGAAAACGGCACGTTTCTTTGTACGCCCACTGTCATGAGCAAAGGTCTGATGGAGCCCGACGACCTCGTGATCGTGGACCAGCACGGGAAGAAGGTGCAGGGCTCGCGCGACGCGTCCAGCGAGATGGCCATGCATTTACTCATCTATCGCAGGCGTCCCGATGTCAACGCAGTCGTGCACGCGCATCCCCCGACGGCTACTGGCTATGCGGCTGCGGGACTTGCGCTCGACCGAGCGTTGTGTTCGGAAATCATCGTGACGCTGGGTTCTGTGCCTCTGGCGAACTATGAGGCGCCGGGCACTCCAGAGCTGGCCGAAGCGCTGGCCCCGCTGGTTGCCGAGCACGATGCCATCCTGATGGCGAACCACGGTGTTGTTACGTGCGGCGCCGACCTGCTCAATGCTTACATGAACATGGAGACGGTCGAGCACTTTGCGAAGATAGCTTTGGTCACGCATTTGCTTGGCAAGCAGCAGACGCTGAGCGATCAGCACGTGGACAAGTTGCGGGAAATCCGGATGAAGTACCACAACCATAACCACGTGGGTGCCGCGCAGGGAGAAGAATGACAGTACATTTCCGCAAAACGTCTTCGCTTAATCTCCTCCAAAGCTGAACCTCAGCCCCGACCGGAAGTTCGCCCCTAGCGCAGGATATCCAAGAACCTCGTTGTAGTGATTATTGAGGGCGTTGTTCACGTTTGCATACGCCGTCACATGGTGATTGATGGCGTACCAGCCGCCCAGGTCCACGCGCGCATAACCGGCAGCGTAATAGATGGGCGGAATGTAGCCAAAGAGGAAGTCAGAATCCGGACGCCGTCCAACCGCCGTAACGCCGAGGAATCCGCCCCAACGATGCCTGGTATAGGTCAGCAGCAACATGCCGGCTTGCTTGGGACGTCGTAGCAGCGGCGCTCCGGCGCCGTAGATCCGCGGGTCGCAACCAGCCGCGGGATCGCAAGGAGGCGCTTGTTGAATCTGGGTTGAGGTGTAGATGTAAGCACCTGTCAGCGAAAGATGGTCCGCAAGGCGGCCGCTCAGCACTACTTCAGCGCCCTGTGCCATCGAGCGATTGAAGTTCACATACTGGCTAGTGTTGGTATCGGAGTTGTACTCGTATTCAATCTGATCGCGGAACTGATTGTGGTAGAACACCGCGCTGAGCGACAGGCGGTTGCTGAACAGCGACTGCAGCACACCAGCTTCGATCGCCTGGTTCTGTTCCGGCCTCAGATTGGGATTGGGCAGGGTGGGAAAGGTTCCGGTAATGCCAAAAGTTTGCTCGAAGCTGGGCTCTTTGATGCCTTCCGAATAGCCAAAGTGCAGACGCGTGCCGCTGAAAGTCGTGTTCCCGCGCCACGCCAGAAATGTCGCCGAGGCGCGCGGGCTGACCTTGCCACCAAAGCTGCTGTTGTTGACGTAACCAATTCCCGCCAGAACTGACAGTCTCCGCCAAACAATCGTCTGCTGTGCGAACAGGTAATTGTTGTAGCGCAGTCCGTGCGTCGTGCTAATTCCGGCCTCCGAATTGTTGTTGATGTAGCCGTTCTCATCCTCGAAGTTGTAGCCCAGCGTGGTTTGTGCCCACGGCCGCGGCGTAAAGATCCCCTGATAGGCAAAGCCGGCGATGTTGTACCTGGTCAGGCTGTTGTAGGCAGTGTCGAAAGGTCGGTCCAGGTCGTCAAGCGGGTTTGCGTTGAGATCGACGTGGTGGTACTCGAATCCGCTGAATTGGTGCTGCCATGCGCCTAGCCCGCTCACCGTGAGGTCGCCGCTGGCAAGGAAGTTGTTCTGATGCGCGTATTGGTTCGGATCGGGCGGAAGTTCGGGATTCCCGTTGAACCACCAGTTTGACTGGAGTCCTGTCCAACTGTTGTAGTGGCGGGCACGCAGGCGAAATGCCACGCGGTCCGAAATCTTTACTCCCACATTTCCGCCTTGGAGCGAGTTCGAATAGGCGTCATTGACGCCTTGCCCTTGCGTGTCGAACTGACTGGCAAACACGTTGTAGTCGAAAATGCCGCGCGCTCCGGCCAGTGATCCGTAGCCGTTGGCGGTGGAGAAATTTCCGCCGTCAGCGCCGAATTGAATCTCGGGCGTTCGCGTGCTGCCAGTCGCCGTCCAAAGTTGCACGACGCTGGTCATGGCATCCGAACCGTACACCGTGCTCTCGGGACCACGTTCCACCTCAAGCCGGTCGATGTTGTTCATGGGAACAACCCCGAAGTCGAAGAAACCACCCGGATCGTTCACCGGCACTCCGTCCACTAGCACCTTGTTGTAATTGGATTCGCCGCCGCGAACGAACAAGCTGCTGATGTTGCCGCGCCGCCCGGCGGTGCTGATGATAGCTCCCGGAATGTAGAGCAGGGCATCGGGAGCGGCGATGGGATTGATCGCGGTAAGCTGCTCACTTGTCAGCACACCAACCGAAGTGCCGGTCTGTTCTGCCGTCGTAGGCGTTGCTGTTGCCGATACGACCACCGTTTGCGGCGTGGTCGTCAGCTTTAGTTGAACGGCAAGCTCTCCCGTCCCAGGAATGGCAACTCGCAGCGACTGCTCAGCAAATCCGGGCGCGAGCACCACCGCGCGATAGCGACCGTTAGGCAGGTTGGGGAAAGTTGCGGTGCCGTCGCCGGCGGTGGTTTGCATTCCGACCCCGCCATTATCGCTGACCCGAAACAGGCTAACTTGCACGCCGGAAACCCTGTCGCCGGACGGGCTCAGCACCGACACTTTGAGATCGGCCGCAAGAACCGCCGTGCAACACAGCAGTGCGGCCAGTAAGGCGCGAACGACGAACATGACACTCCTCCTTTGCACGCGAAAGGGGTTGGTGACCGGAGCACCCTATCGCACGCCAAGTCACCCCAGCAGACGCAAAATCGGCGTCTGCTGGGGTCCCCGAAAAAATCGGCGTGCGCCGGGGACTCCGTAGTTCGCGCCGGTCTCCTGGCTTGCGAGTTGCGATTTGCATCGCGGACAGCGGCGGGACCTTCCCGTTTACACAGTGGTCTTACGCCAAAGACTCGCTTACAGTTGCGCGGCAGCGCGGGCGTTTCACCCGCTTCCCAGTTCCGCCCATGCGGAACGCGCGAACGCTGATTGGCAAGGAACAATCCGAAGCAAAAGTCGCTCAGGATGAAGCCTTGACTGTACTTTCGCCGGACGGCGGTGTCAATCGAGTTGTGATGAAAACTGCATTTCGGCGAAGGCCGTCACGCGTTCCAGAGCAGCCTGCATTTCGGAGTGATGGTGGTCGAGTGCCGCATCGTCGGCGTCGGGCGGAACGAAGATGTTCTTGGCCACGCGCACATACGCTCGCGAAAACGGTTTTGGAATCAACATGGCGTCCCATGTTTTCAGCACCCACACCTTCTCGCAGGCCACATAGAACGCAGTGATTGGGATGCCGGTGAGACGCGCCAGCATTACCGGGCCTTTCTTGGCTACATAGCGCGGTCCGCGGGGACCATCGATGGTGAACGCTACGGCGCCTCCCGCTTTCACCATCGTCTCCATCTCCATCAGGCCGCGCTGGCCTCCTCGCGAACTCGATCCGCGCACCGGCACAAATCCGAACCGGCGAATTACTCGCGCGATGTATTCGCCATCGCGGCTGAGGCTGGTCAGCACTCCGATGTTCTCATTGCGGAACAACCACGTCGCCGGCAGCACGCACCGGTGCCAGAAGGGATAAATGCCGGGAGCGATGCTGTCGAGGCCACGGATGGAGCCTTCTTCAAACGAGATGGTCATGCGCAGCGTGCGGCCGATCAGGCCCACCACGGCCGCCGCGATCCAGGAAACCAAGCCGATCTGCAGGCGTTGCAGCCATCTGAGACGCGGCTCGCGTCGGTCTTCGGCTGCAATGGCTCGATCAGGCACGCGAAGATTCTAAACCGTGAACCGCAGGTCCCTCGACTCGGCCCCCGCAACGCATCCAGCCAAAAGCAGGCTGGACGCGTCACTGGCGCGGCCCTCGCTCGGGATGACAATGAGTGGATGGTACTTACTACTTGATCACCAGCTTGGCGATCGTCTGCAACTGCATGTTCGACGTTCCCTCGTAGATCTTGCCGATCTTCGAGTCGCGGAAGAATTTCTCCACCGGGTAATCCTTGGTGAAGCCGTAGCCGCCGTAGATTTCGACACACAGCGAGGCCACGCGCTCGGCCGCCTGCGACGTAAACAGCTTGGTCATGGCCGCTTCCTTCACGAAGTTCATGCCGGCGTCTTTCATGCGGGCGCAGTTGTAGAGCAGCATGCGCGCGGCTTCGATCTCGGTCGCCATCTGCGCGATCTGGAACTGAATACCCTGGAACTCGGCGATGGACTTGCCAAACTGCTTGCGCTCCTGGGCATACTTCACTGCATACTCCCATGCGCCGCGCGCCAGCCCGACCATCTGCGCGCCAATGCCGATGCGTCCTTCGTTCAGTGTCTCGATGGCGATCTTGTAGCCTTTGCCGACTTCGCCCAGCACGTTGTTTTTAGGCACGCGGCAATCTTCCAGAATCAGCTCGCAAGTGCTCGACGCGCGGATGCCGAGCTTGTCTTCTTTCTTGCCGACGGTGAAACCCGGGAAATCCTTTTCCACAATGAACGCCGTAATGCCCTTATATCCTGCGGAGGGATCGACGGTCGCCAGCAGGATGAAGACGCCGGCTTCCTTGCCATTGGTGATCCACAGCTTCTGGCCGTTGAGCACGTACTCGTCGCCCTTCAGTTCGGCCCGGGTTTGCAATGCGAACGCATCGGAGCCGGAACCGGCCTCGCTCAGCGCGTATGCGCCAACGGTGTCGCTGCACATGCGCGGCAGGTAGTGCTTCTTCTGCTCTTCCGTGCCCCAGCGCAGAAGGGCGTTGTTCACCAGCGTGTTCTGCACATCAACCACCACGCCGGCCGAGGGATCGACAGCCGAGAGCTCCTCAACCGCGAGAATGGCTTCGAAGAACGTCCCGCCGCCGCCGCCATATTGTTCGGGAACTTCTATGCCCATGAGGCCGAGCTGGAAGAACTGATCGATGATCGCGTGCTCGAACACGCCTTTCTCGTCCATCTCCTTCACGTGCGGGCGGACCGATTCTTCAGCAAATTGGCGAACGGTGTCGCGGAAAAGAATTTCGTCTTCGGTGAGGGCAACGAGAGGAGCGGGGACCGACGCGGACGAGGCAGCAGCTTGTACGGTAGCTTGTGACATGAGAGCAGTCCTTGGAAGTGGGATAGGAAACCCTTGATTTTAGCACCCGGGAGAGGCAGATAACTGCAGATTACATATCAATTGTCATTACGAGCGCCCCGTTTTGGCGCGAGGAATCTGCTTTCCTGGGGCCCGGCAAAAAGCAGGTCCCTCGCTTCGCTCCTGATGACAGTTCCTCTGGAAAGGTCACCCTGTGCTTTCATCGTCACTCGAACGGCCTCGCCCGTGCTGTCGCCCATAAATCCTTTTCACCTCTTCAATGCTGTCGATTTCGCTCGGCCGCTTATCCTCCCGCACGCGAACAATTCGCGGGAAGCGCAAGGCGAAGCCGCTGTCATGGCGGCTGGAGCGCATGATGGCGTTGAATGCCACTTCCAGCACGATCTTTGGTTCCACCTCGCGCACGTGACCGTGATCGGCCGTGGTGTGTGCCAGGAACCGCTCGGTCAGCTCTGCGATTTCCCTGTCGGTCAGCCCGGAATACGCCTTGCCGATATTGACCAGCTCCTCGCCCTCTCGCACGGCAAAGGTGTAATCGCTGAGCACGTGGATGCGCTTGCCGTGTCCGAACTCCGCTGCGGTCACGACCACGTCGAGGGTCGCCAGTTCGCGCTTCAGCTTCAGCCACCAGCGGCCGCGCCGTCCGGGCATGTAAGGCGATTCGAGGTCCTTGATCATCAGCCCTTCATTGCCGCGCGCCATCGCCTGCTCGAAGTACTGTTCGAGCTGCTGCGGCCGAATCGGCACGCATCGCGGGCGCGCGCAGGATCCATCCGGATTCAGTCGCCTGCTTCCTCGATCTCCGGTTCGAACAGCAGGCTACCCTGCGCGTTGACCACCGGTCGCGGTGAAACTCGCTTCGCGCCGGCAAACACGCGGTCAAGAATCAGCGCCCGTTCGGCCAGCGGTCTGTCGAGCGTGAGTTCGCCGCCGGCATAGATAACGTCGAAGACGACATAGGCCACGGGAACTTCGGCCATCATCCTCTGGCTGACCTGCTTGCGCCCCAGCCTTTTCTGTATCTCCGAGAACGGCAGCGCGTGTCCGCCTTCCGGGTTGTCGCGCCAGGCGACGATCTCGCCATCGAGGATGACCTCGCCGGCAAACTCGCTCAGTGCTCCGATAAGCTCCGGAAAGGAAGGCGTTACCTCGTCGAGCGTGCGCGAGAACAGCCGCACCTGCCCGCCTCCGCAATGAGCCTGCGCGCGGATGCCGTCGTACTTGTCTTCCACCAGCGCGTGCTCGAAGTACTGGAACGCTTCCTCCGCATCTGCGGCGGGGCTAGCCAGCATGAATCCGATGGGATGAAACAGCCGCATTCGCGCCTGATCGAGATGATGCTCTGCTGCCAGTTGCAGCGTGCCGCCGATATCGCCCAGCAGCATGTTGGCGCGCTGCACGCGGTCGAGTGGCTCGCTCGTAGGCCTTGGCGATGGCCTCCTCCACCAGGCTCTCCTTCAGCCCGATGCGCAGCTCGCCGGTGATGATCTTCAGGATGTACTTGGCTTCGAGCGCCGTCGCGCGTTCGAGCAGCGACCTCAAGGCTGCCGACTTGGCCGCGGCAGTGCGCGTCTCGGCGATGCGGTCGAAGGTCGAGCGAACTTCCTCCAAGCGTGATGGTGCTCGACGCCGGAGCGGTGGCAGCCAGCACGTCGGCAGCCGCCGAGCCCAGGTCTCCCCGCTTGCGGTAAGCGGCGCTGAGCGCTAGCTCGCGCGTTGGTTTTGAAGGAGCACGGCTTCACAGGCTGCTGAAAAATGAACCAACTTGGTAATTTCGATCATTTCGGCGAACGAAGATTCAACCACTTACAGGCGATTTTCTGTCCGAAATGACCGCAAGAAACACTTTTTCAGCAGCCTGTTCAGGCGTGCCGTTAAGCGCTTTACTTTTATCTTTGTCATCCCGAGACGACTCGGTAGTCCAGTGCTTTAGCTCTGGACGGCGAAGCCGTCGTCGAGGGATCTGCTGTTCTGTTGATTGTCCCGGGCTCTTCGACGTGGCCGCAGCTCAACCACCAGCTTCCACAGCAATGCTGCGCCTATCTGCAGTGTGCGCTCATCGAACGCAGGGAATGCGCGTCCCGAGAGGAACACCGCCGAGATCGCCGCGTCGCCCAGCTCGCGCGAGCGGAAGTACTCGGCCACGATGGCGGTCTTCTCCAGCTTCTTGGTGGTCGCGGCGATGCGGTCGCAGGTTTCGGCTAGCTGTTTCATAGGCCAACAGCCGCTTTGGATGCTGGGGAACACGTCGAGGCATCGAGGAGTGACGGACTGAATAATATGCTCGACCCTGCCTACGTCGCAGACGAGTCGTAGGGTCCCGGACACCAAGTAGCGTTGCGGGTTAGCTTTTTCAACCTCCGGATTGCCAACCACTCGCCAGAGACCGGCTCGTACCGGCGATTGCGAGTGTAATGGCGATTTCGCGCTGGTTACTCGCCAACCCGCAGTCACCCGGGAACGATGAGTCCGAGCTGCGCCCTCATAAAACCTCTGCCTTTAAGCTCTTGCGAAGTAATGTGAAATTAAGTTGACTCGCCCAGAGGAGAGCGCAATAGTAACTCCGCGGCAGGCTGAAGAGCTATCGCCGACTCATCGAGTCCGGCTACGCTTCCGTGGACGGCTCGGGAGTGTCGGGAAGGCGATCGAAGGAGAATCACGATGGCAGGTCAACAGCAAAGAACAGCTTCGATGTTCGTAATCAACTTGCGAACGGGAACAGTTGCGCTCGTTTTGTTATTCATGTTCGCGACAACAATCGTCGCGGTTCGAGCGGCGCAGGCGCAGCAGTACAAAGTACTTCACAACTTCAGCGGCGGCGCCGACGGGTCGCTTCCCGACGCGGGCCTCACCCGGGACCAAGCGGGAAACTTCTACGGAACTACCGGCAGCAGCGTCTTCAAACTAACCAAGAAAGGCTCCGTCTGGGTCCTGACCCCGCTGTATGACTTCCAGGGAGGCTATGACGGAAAGTTCGCCCAGTCCCCCGTCACCATCGGCCCGGATGGCACCTTGTACGGCACGACGCTTTCTGGCGGCTATATGAGCGGCGGCGATTGCTCACAAGGTGGCTGTGGCGTGGTTTACAACGTAAAACCTGCGGCCAAGGCGCCTGTTTCGGCGCTCACCCCCTGGACAGAAACGGTGCTGCATGCGTTTACAGGTCGTCCCGATGACGGCGACGAACCACAGTATGGCTTCCTCATGTTCGATCAGGCGCGAAACCTTTATGGGACAACGACCTTCGGGGGCGACGGCTACGGAGCGGTGTTCGAGCTAACTCCCGCCGAAGGCGGTTGGAAGGAAACCATCCTCTACGGCGGCTTCTATTATGGCAATGGCTATCCCCACTCTGGTGTAGTCATGGACGCCGCAGGCAACCTCTACGGCACCACCGAATCCCTGGTTTATGAATTGACTCCAACACAGTACGGCTGGGCCTTTACCGTACTCCACACTTTCCTTGGCGGAAAAAATGACGGAGACCTGGCCTATGGCGGCTTGACTTTCGATGCGCAGGGCAATCTCTACGGCGCCACGCTTTGCGGAGGTTCAGGGAATGGTGGCACGGTTTATGAGCTGATGCCACAAGGGGGTAACTGGACGTTCACGTTGCTTTACGGGTTCGACGGAATCTGTGGAGCTGGCCCCTATGACAGTCTCACGCTAGACGCGGCCGGCAGTCTCTACGGCACGACGAACGGCGGCGGCGGAAATGGCGCTGGCATGGTATTCAAGCTGACCCAATCCGACGGTGCCTGGGCCCTGACCGACCTCCACGACTTCTCCTTCAACACCGAATGGTTTCCCTATGGTGGGGTCGCCTTCGACGCGAACGGCAATCTCTACGGAACAGCGTCAGACGGCGGGGCCTATGGCCGGGGTGTGGTGTGGGAGATCACGCCGTAACGGTTCAGTTTTTGCAGGATTATTGTTGCAATCAGGCCCTCTCACACGTAATTAGGACTTGCGCCGACACGACCCACACACGAGTAATCCGGAAGGTTATCCATACTGATAGCACATCTGACACGCCCGGGCTGATCGGACGGCAATGTGTGCAAGGTCAAGTCTGGCGTACCTGAGACGCTCCGATCACAAAGCCATGTGACCACCATCCTTGGCGGCGAAGGCCCCGATGCGTTATCCATGTATCGAGAGGAGGAAGTTGGTGTGTCTCTGCGTCCGCAGCCGCCATTGTGAAGGCTGCGACAGGTCCAGCGACTGGGGCCGTCAGTTCGTGGGTCGTCGCATGGAGGTGATAACTACTTGATAAGCATACGGTTTCGAGCCAGCTTGGCGATTTTGGGAAAGAATTGAGTTAAGTCATTGCGGCTCAAGACTTTACGTGTAAATCCTTCGGGATCAAGTTTTTAGCTGGATTTTTGCGCTAAGTTATTGATTCGAGGTAAAAGCATGGAGGGGGGAGGGTGCTACCAGTTGCGCGCTAAGATGGCCCAAAATGTAAGCCGTGAATTGTGAGCCGAAGTATGCAAGTTGGTTAACGTGGCCTCCTCCAGCGGACGCTGAACTGGCGCAGAATCACATGCTCCCAGCAGGCCAAAGGTCGCGATCGCCGTGGTTTCGTCGATTGACACTGTCTGCGAAGCTGCTTACTCTAAACGCAGCGATTTCCGGTTCCTTCCGGATCGGCGAACATCCAATCACTATGGTTTCTTTGCGTCGTCATCTGCGGTTTTTGACAGCGGTGCAACTCCTGCCCGCTCTGGAGAGTGGGGAGGAGACCTTGGTCGGCGGTCAGGCTGTGCTGGAGGGCGTCATGATGCGCTCGCCGCACGCCTGGGGCATTTGCATCCGCCGGCCGGACGGCACCCTGGCGACGCACTCCGAGCCGCTCGAACGCCCCTCGGAACAGCACAAGTGGATGGGCTGGCCCGTCGTCCGCGGCTGTGTCACGCTTGGCCATGCCATGGCGCTCGGCTTCCGCGCCCTGCGTTATTCGGCCAACGTTGCCATGGATGGACTGACCACTGAAGAGGAGAAGAAGGTCGAAGTACCCGGCTGGGCGCTCGCCCTCAACGTGGTGCTGTCGCTCGGGTTCTTCATCTTCATGTACAAGTTCCTGCCGTTGCTCGCGGCCACCAGGCTGAAGAACGCTTATCCCGCTTTCGGCAATCAGATCGCCTTCAACATCGTGGACGGCGTGATCCGCATCGCACTGTTTCTGCTCTTTATCTGGGGCATCTCGCGGTGGCCCGACATTCGCCGCGTGTTTCAGTATCACGGCGCCGAGCATAAAACGGTCTTCGCCTTCGAGTCGCACGATCCGCTGACCATCCAGAACGCGCAGTCCTATTCGACCTTCCATCCGCGTTGCGGCACCAGCTTCCTGATGACCGTGATGCTTATCGCGATGGTCATTTACATGATGGTCCCTGCGACAACGTTCTGGGCGCGCTTCGCCTTCCGCATCGCGCTGCTGCCGGTCATCGCGGGCGTGTCGTACGAGCTGATTCGCTTCGCCGCCAAGCATGGCTCTTCGCTGTTCGCGGTTCTTACCAAACCGGGCCTGTGGCTGCAACGCATCACCACGCAGCCTCCCAGCGACGACCAGGTGGAAACCGCCATCGTCGCTTTGAACGAGGCGATGGAGCTGGAAAAAGAGCGCGGCGGCGAACTGGTGATTGCCTAGCGACGCCCGCCGCGAAGAACTATTCTTCATTCCGAGCGAGGTATGAGTTCGTTTTTGAGTTCCCGTACAATAATTTTTCCCGCCGTTGTGACGACGGCCCTTGTTGGCATCCATGTTTGAACGTCTAGAACAAATCGAATTGAAGTACGAAGAGCTGAACCGCGCGCTCGCCTCGCCGGAGATCGTCTCCGACTCCCAGCGCTACCAGAAGACGGCCAAGGCGCATAGCGAAGTGGCGCCTATTGTGGAGAAATATCGGGAGTATAAAGACCTCACGCGTGGCATCCAGGAGAGCAAGACCATGCTGGCCGACGAGAGCGATCCTGAGATGCGCGCCTACGCGCAAGAAGAGCTGACACAGCTCGAAGAGCGTCTGCAGCGGGTCGAGGAAGACCTGACGGTCCTGCTTCTGCCGAAAGACCCCAACGACGAGAAGAACGTGATTCTCGAGATTCGTGCTGGCACTGGCGGCGACGAAGCCACGCTGTTTGCGGCGGAAATCTTCCGTATGTACACGCGCTACGCCGAAGGCCAGCGCTGGAAGGTGGAAGTGCTCTCGACCTCGGAATCGAGCGTCGACGGACTGAAGGAAGCGATTGCCATCATCGAAGGTCAGGGCGTGTATTCGCGTCTGAAGTACGAGAGCGGCGTGCATCGCGTACAACGCGTCCCGCAGACCGAAACCCAGGGCCGCGTACACACATCGGCAGTCACGGTCGCGGTGCTGCCCGAGGCCGAGGACGTGGACATCAAGATCGAGCCTAAAGATATCCGCATTGATACATTCTGCTCGTCCGGCCCGGGCGGGCAATCGGTGAATACGACTTACTCCGCGGTGCGAATCACCCACCTGCCGACCAACACCGTCGTGAGCTGCCAGGACGAGAAGTCGCAGATCAAGAACCGCGAAAAGGGAATGCGCGTGCTGCGCGCCCGCCTCTATGAGATGGAGCAGCAGAAGCAGCAGGAAGCGCTGGCCAAGGAGCGCAAGGCAATGGTGGGCAGCGGCGATCGCAGCGAGAAGATCCGCACTTACAACTTCCCGCAGGACCGCGTGACCGATCACCGCATCGGCCTGACGATGCATCAGCTTCCCGAGTTCATGGACGGCCGCATTCAGCCCATGATCGAAGCGCTCATCACTCATTTCCAGGCCGAGAAACTGAAGCAGGAGTCGGCGGTCATCGCCTGATCCCGTGCAACTGAAGCAAGCTCTCGCATCGGCGGTGGAACGTCTGGAGGCCGCGGATGTGGGTTCGCCGCGCATGAACGCCGAGGTCTTGCTGATGTTCGTCCTCGGCGCCGGCCGCGCCTACCTTTATGCGCATCCTGAGCGGGAGCTCACTGCCGAAGAAGAGACTCGCTACGACGAGGTGCTCGCTCAGCGCGCAACCGGCATGCCGTCGCAGTACATCACAGGACACCAGGAGTTCTGGGGACTTGATTTCGTGGTTTCGCCGGCGGTGCTAATTCCTCGTCCCGAGACTGAACATCTCGTGGAGGCGGTGTTGGAGCTGGCGCGCGGGGTGCCGCGTCCCAAGGTGGTTGATGTCGGCACAGGTTCAGGATGTGTCGCCGTGGCCCTGGCGCATGAGTTGAAGATCGGCGAGATTTATGGGGTAGATCTTTCCGAGGATGCCCTGGAAGTCGCTCGCGCCAACGCCGCGCGGCTGCAGCTTGAGCGGCGAGTTCAGTTCCTACAGAGCAATGTGTTGAAGGCGTTATCCGAGGTTCGCGACTTCGACTTCGTGGTCAGCAATCCGCCCTACGTTGGCTTCAACGAGGCTGACAAGGTGCAGAAGTCGGTATTCGAGTTCGAGCCGCGGATGGCCGTCTTTGCAGGAAGACACGGCCTCGACGTGATTTGTCCATTAATCGAGCAGGCTCATGACGCGCTGAAGCCAGGAGGCTGGCTTGCAGTCGAGATTGGCTACTCGATGTGCGACGCTGTCGTTAATCTCCTGAGTGCCATGTGGAATGACATTCGTGTCGTGCCCGACCTGCAAGGGATCCCGCGGGTCGTAATATCCCAAAAGCACTGACGCTCATTCCGTCTAGTGCAGTTCCTTAGTAGCTATATCCAGGAAGGATAATTGTCGATAAAGTGGGAATGGCGATCTCTGCGAAGCGTCGATGCCACAAGCCTATTCGGACGATTTGCGCTGCAAGCTTCTGGAAGCGTACGAGGCTGGTCGTGGGAGCTTGCAGGAGTTGGCGCAGCAGTTCGGCGTCAGTTGGGGGTACAGCAAAAAGATTCGAGCCCAGCAGTTGCGGACGGGGCGGAAGCAGCGGCCGGCGCAGAGCCAGCACGGTCCTGCCAGTCGGTTGACGGCTGGGGTGGAGCAGCAGTTGCGGTCGATCCTCCGGCAACAGCCCGATCTGACCTTGGCTGAACTGCAACCGCGACTGGCGGCCAGAGCCGGTGTCGGCATCAGCCGATCGCGACTGTGGGTGTGGCTGCAGCGGCTGGGCTTACGGTATAAAAAAAATCGCTCCGGGCGCAGGAGCAGGAAAGCGGCGAAAGCCTCTGGCGTCGCCAGGCGTGGTGGGAGCAGGTAAGCGAGTTGGATCCCGCCGCGCTGGTGTTTCTCGACGAAAGCGGCGTGACCACGGAGATGACCCGCCGCTATGGTTGGGCACCCCGACCCGAACGCGTCTCGGAGGCGGTGCCCGCGGGCCACTGGCGCACCCTGACCGTGTTGGCCGCGCTCACCACGGCAGGCGTGCTGGCCAGCATGACCATTGAGTCGCCTACTGATGGGGATGTCTTCCTCGCCTTCGTGGAGCAGGTGCTCGTGCCACGGCTGGAATCGGGGCAGGTGGTAATCCTGGACAACTTGGCTGCCCACAAGGTGGAGGGCGTGCGCCAGCTCATCGAAAGCCGCGGGGCGCACCTGCTCTATCTGCCGCCGTACTCGCCCGACTTTAACCCCATCGAGCAAGCCTGGTCCAAAGTGAAACAACTCTTGCGCGGAGTGAAGGCCCGAGTTCTGGAACAGCTCGAACCGGCGATCGCTCAGGCCTTGGCTGCCATCACGGCTCAAAACGCGCAAGCCTTCTTCCGCCACTGCGGGTATGGGATACAGCAACTATGAAAATGCTCTAGTGCCGGAAGTGTCGCACTCCGGTAAACACCATCGCCAATCCCAGCCGGTTCGCCGTATCAATCACTTCCTGATCACGTACGGAGCCACCAGGCTGAATGACGGCTGTCGCTCCCGCCTTGGCAATCTCCTCGATTCCATCAGGAAACGGGAAGAATGCATCCGAGGCGGCGACCGATCCCTTGATGCCGAGCACCGACTTCATGGCGCCGATCTTCGCCGAGTCCACGCGGCTCATCTGGCCTGCGCCGACGCCGGTGGTCTGGCGGTCGCGCGCGTACAGGATGGCATTCGACTTTACATGCTTGCAAACTTTCCACGCGAACAGCAGATCGCGCATCTCCTGCTCGGTTGGTTTGCGTTCGGTGACGACTTTGAGATCGGCCTCGGTCAGGGGGCGAACGTCGTTGTCCTGCAGCAGCACGCCGCCGGAGACATTCTTCACCACCCACCTCTGCTCTATGGGCGCCACTTCGACCAGGCGCAGGTTCTTTTTTGCGGCGAAGATTTCGCGCGCGGCAGGATCGAATTCCGAAGCAGCAATCGCTTCCACAAATAACTTCGCCATCTTCGTCGCGGTGTCGCGATCAATCGGCCGGTTTACGCCAATGACGCCGCCGAACGCCGACACAGGATCGCACTCCAGCGCTCGCTTATAGGCTTCCGCTAAAGTGGTTCCCAGCGCGGTTCCGCAGGGATTGGTGTGCTTGATGATGGCGCACACTGGCTCCTTGAATTCCTGCGCCAGGTCCCACGCCGCCTGCAGGTCAACGATGTTGTTGTAGCTCAGCTCTTTCCCCTGAAGCTGCTTTCCGTTCGCAATCCCCTTGCCCGATCCGTCGGAGTACAGCGCCGCCTTCTGGTGCGGATTCTCACCGTAACGCAGATCGAAGGCCTTCTGGAACGTGAGCCGCAGGATTGCGGGAAAACCCTCAGCCTTGCCCCGTTCAAATTTGCTACCAGCGTTCTCGGGAGCGCCTATTCCCTCCAGCGTCGAAGCAATTGCTGAGTCATACGCCGCCGTTGTCGCGAATGCCTTTTGCGCCAACCTCCACTTCGTTTGCAGCGACAACTCGCCACCAGAAGACTCCATCTCTTTCGCGATCGCCTCGTAGTCGGACGGCGAAGTCACGATGGCAACATCCTGGAAGTTCTTTGCTGCCGAGCGCACCATCGAGGGCCCGCCGATGTCAATGTTCTCGATGATGTCTTCGAACTCAACGCCCGGCTTGGCGGCTGTCTTCTCGAAGGCGTAAAGATTGACCACCACCATGTCAATCGGTTGAATGCCGTGCTCCGCGGCGGCGGCACGATGCTTCTCGTTGCTACGGATGTGGAGAATCCCGCCATGTACCTTCGGATGCAGGGTTTTCACCCGGCCGTCCAGCATCTCGGGAAATCCGGTAAGCTCCGAGATGTCCTTAACCGCGATGCCTGACTCGCGCAGCAGCCTGGCTGTGCCTCCGGTGGAGATGAGTTCCACGCCCATCGCCCTAAGCGAGCGCGCAAACTCCACCAGCCCGGTTTTGTCGGTGACGCTCAGAATTGCCCTTTGAGCCCTGCTCATCGATGCCTCTTTATGAATGATTTCGTCTACCAAAGCAGCGGACTGAATCTTCGACAGAAAGCGGAATATAGCACAGCGCCATTCTGCCGTCGGTGATGTGTGCACCTGAGGCTAGGCACAAAAAATCCGCAGCGACGGGCTGCTGTTCGTCGCGTGCTCCGGACTGGTTTATTTGCCGGCGCTGGCGGCCATCTTCCTCACCATGGCAACAACGAGCTTGCGATCGCTTTCATTCAGGCTTGGCGAATAGCGGCGAATCTGGGTGAGGAAACGCACCTCATCGTCCCCGAGATGAGGCACAGCTTTGCCTCCGTTCTCATGAACACCGCCAAAGAACTGTGCCAGCGGCACCTCCATCGCCGAGGCAATCTTCGCCAGCGTGTCGAGAGAAGGGATGGTATGCCCATTCTCGACGCGCGAGAGATAACAGCGCAGCAGGCCGGTACGCTTTTCGATATCGCCCTGCGACATGCTTTTTTGCAAGCGGTAATTGCGGATGGTTTCGCCAATCTTCATAAGGGGTTCGCGTCCTGAAAGGAGGTGCTCACGGGGGTAACTGCATAGTAATCATAGCGCCGCGCGCTGGCAAGGAAAATATTATGCACCATTCGCGATGCTGCCCGATATGAACCCGAAAGTGTGCAGCGGTAGATGACTCTCGAGTTACTAATGTGTACACCCCAATTGGCTAAAAAGTGCCGCCTGGAAGCTATGTCGTTGATTTGATGCAACTATGTAGATCTCGTGTGATCAACCGCCCGGATCGAGGGTCTTTGCTCGACACGTTCCGCTGGTGCCAACCGCAGCTCCATGTACACCAACCCTTCGACTCGCTCGGCGGGATCCGCCGCAACCTCCTGAAAACCTAACTTGCGGTACAACGAGAGTGCGGCCTGCATGGTCGGCGGATGCGTGTCCAGTCGAAGCTGCGAATAACTCAACGTCCGGGCCTCGTGTACCGCCCGCTCCACCAGGAGCTTGCCAACCTTCCCGCCGCGAAACGCCGGGCACACATACAGCCGTTTCATCTCGCAGGCGCCTTCCTGCGGAAACGGACGCAGCCCGACGCAGCCCACTGGCTGTCCGGCCACCGTCGCCAGGAGGAGCTTGCCTTTGGGCGGGCTGTACACTCCGGGTAACGAAGAGAGTTCCGCTTCCAGTGAGGCAGCGCGGTATTGCGGTAGCAACTCGGACTGGTATTCGCGAAGAAGGTTACGAACCTGCTCCAGCTGCTCTGCGCTCACCGCTTCCACGATCTCGCTCACATCTCCACCAGCACAAACTGCGGACCCACCTAACCCATCAGAATACCGCCGTTGACCTTGAGCACTTCTCCGGTGATGTAGCCTGCCTCCTCGGATGCTAGAAACTTGACAGCGTGCGCCACGTCCAGATCCGTTCCGCAGCGGCCCAATGGCACGTTCCTCATCATGGCCTCTTTCAACTCCGCTGACAGAACGGCTGTCATGGCCGTGTCAATGAACCCGGGCGCCACGGCATTCACGGTAATATTGCGCGATCCCACCTCGCGCGCCACCGCCATAGTCAAGCCAATCAGCCCGGCTTTCGACGACGAGTAATTCGCCTGTCCCACCTGCCCAATCTGTCCGAAGATGCTGGTCACGTTGATGATGCGTCCCCAGCGCTGCTTCAGCATCGAGCCCATTACAGCCTGGATCAGAAGGAACGGCCCAGTGAGGTTCGTGTTGAGCACGTCATCCCAATCGGCTCGTTTCATGCGCATGACCAGTTGATCGCGGGTCACGCCCGCGTTGTTCACCAGAATGTCGATCCTGCCGAAGCGTGCGATCACGGCCTTCACGCCGGCCTTGATCTGCTCTTCGCTTCCGACATCCATCTTGAACACCGCCGCCTCGCCACCTTGGCCGTTGATCTCGCCGGCGAGTTGCTCCAGCTTCTCCTGATTGCGCGCGCACAGCGCGACCTTGGCTCCCGATCCTGCGAGCACCATGGCGCACGCGCGACCGATCCCTTGCGACGCTCCGGTCACCAGTGCGACCCGGCCTTCCACTCCTGCCATGAAAGCCTCCCTGTTAAGGCAAAGCAGGATTATACTCAGCAGTCAGCAGTCAGCCCTTACTCTGAAGGCCTCTGCGACCGGTTAGCGGCTTCGCGATTCTTGGAGGTTGTGAGTGTTCCAATGCGTCGTCGATTCTCAGCTTCAGTTCCTCAGTGAGCGCTTCAATGCGTTGCTTCGTGCGACCCCGTTGGCCTTCGCCGATATGACGCCGAGCAAGATACCTCAGAAAGCGGGTGTTTACGTCATTACGGCCAATTTTTCTGGTTCCGAGCACCCTTACTATGTGGGTCGAACGAAAAACCTTCGTCAGCGACTCTACAACAATCACCTCATGGGACCACTGTCAAATGCCCGCCTCAAGAACTGCTTAGTTTCTGTAGGCGAGTGCGAGGATATCTCCGCCGCGAAGGAGTTCTTAAGGCGGTGCTGCTCCGCACGTTGGATTGAGCAAGATGGATTTCGTGAGCGTGGCGCCATTGAGGGCTACACCACTGGCCTACTATTTCCGAAGCATGGGATTGACGAGGAACACTGATGAAACAGCGCCGCTCCAGGATTGCGAGTAGGTAGCATAAGTTTTCAAAGCTGCATTCTTGCTTGTGGCGCTACAACCCAATCCTCACGGAGGAAGCGATGCGGACGATTGGCGGAGCAGTGGCGTTTCTCCTGATATGTGGTTGTCTTTTTGCACAGGAGGATTGGAAGGGCGACGGAAGTGGTCTCCTAGCGAAATGTACACTGGCGGTCCGAGCGTTCGACGGAGAGAAGTTATCGTCGTCTGATGCTGCCGAAGGCGAGTTCTGTGTCGGCTATGTGTTGGGGGTTCACGACATGGATTTCACAGTGCAGATGCTGGAGGAACACGAGAAAGTCTCGCTCATGAAACATGCGTGCTCTCCGTCCAATGCCTCGACAGCTCAAGCGGTGCGCGTGGTGGTGAAGTATCTACGCAACAACCCAGAGCGACCGCACATGCCCGCCTCTGTGCTAGTCACTGACGCAATACGCAGCGCATTTCCCTGCAAGTAGGAGTAGGCTCAGCCCGTCAAATGTTGTAAGGGCTGATTGCTGACTGCTGACTGCTGACTGGCACCTTACTCCAGACGCTCCGGCGCCCAGAACAGGACTTTCAGGTCGCGGGCAAAGTGAGCGATTTCAGGTTGCGGCGGTAACGCGATGCCTGCCGGTTGTGCCATGGAGTTCTCCGTCAGGTCGACTGTTACTTCCTGTAACTCCCACGGAAGGTGGTGGATTTCGCAGCGGTAAAGGCGCTTGCGGCTGGCGGCATACAGGCAGTAGCGCTCGGTGAGGAAGTGTTCGAGCGAACCCGGTCGCGCCTGGAAGGCGCGCGAAACCGGTCCATAGGAACAGCGCAGTTCGGCGGGCTTCGGCCCGTGCTGCCGCTTGGAAAGGTAATCAATCCTGGGCCCGCCTCGCCCCTTTAGCTTCATGGCCGCTTGCCAATAAGGCAGGCGATAAAACACGCGCGCACCCCATACCGCCGACAAATTGCTGGCGTCCAGGCTGAAGAAATACACGCCGGGTTTCCCGTCACGCGTGACGTAGGTGCGCACGTTGACTTCGGCGAAATGCGAAAGCCAAGGCAACGAGGGAACTCCCGGCGGCCGCATATGATTGATCCAGAACGGAATGACCGAGACCCACGCGCGCTGCAGGTAAGTGTCAAGCGTGAGCGCATCCGGCACCAGGGGACGGAGTACTTTTGGCGGCAAGGCATAATGCAGAAAGAGCAGATCATTCCAGCGCTGGGTCATGATCCACGGCGTCATCGGCGCCGGCCATGGACGATGCGCCGTGGCGAAGAGAATCGAATCAGCGCCCACCCAACGGGTCCGGCTTTCTATCTGTTCAGCATGATTGGCGGTTTCGCTATCTTTGCGCACGTTGGTGGGGAACTGGCGTCCTATCCTTCGATGCAGATTCTAGCTTTTGCGACCTGCTCTCCGCTGTGACGGATAACCGAGCCCACGGTAAGTTTTTCAAAGTTTCCCACAGGTGTGATGGTTGCCCGCCGTTTCCATACCGCATATCATTCAGCGCAATGTCCTCCATTATCAAACCGGATGCCGACCCCGTCGCCATTCCATTCGCCCACGAGCCCAGCACCGAAGTTTATGCTGTCCACGGCGCGGATCCTGAAGTGCAAGCCTACGGCCTGGCAAAATATTCGCGTTCCGCGTTGTCCATGCGCGAGTCACTAGCTGAAATCAATGAGCAGAAGGCCGAGAAGTTCCTGAACACGTTCTATTTCCAGTATGGCCATCGCAGCATTGCCGATCTGGCGCATATCGCGTTTGCCATCGAGCGCCTTTCGATTC
This sequence comes from uncultured Acidobacteriaceae bacterium, assembly GCA_963833155.1. GTDB lineage: Bacteria > Acidobacteriota > Terriglobia > Terriglobales > Acidobacteriaceae > Bog-257. The sequence goes on along the minus strand of CAWHWY010000002.1, from coordinate 13,227 downwards.
TCGCGGCCACCGTCGTCGTGGACGAGCCGCGCTGGGACGGGCAGGAGCGCTCGACGCGCTATCAGGATTTCCAGAAGAGCGGATACTTCGTTCCCGATTTTGCGAATGATGCCGCCGCTCGCGCGCTCTATTGCGAGACGATCGACCTGTTGTTTGCCGAGTACCGGCACTTCTCGGACGAGATGTTCGTCTATCTGCGCGACCGCGCGCCCAAGCCGCCCGACATGAAACAGGAAGCGTACGAGCGCACCTTGCGCGCACGCGCCTTCGACATTTCACGTTACCTGCTACCGCTGGCAACGAACACCTCGCTCGGTCAGATAGTCAGCGCACGCACCCTGGAGACACAGGTGTCGCGGCTGCTGTCGCACACCCACGCGGAGGTGCGCCGCCTGGGAGAGTTGCTCAAGCAGGCCGCGCGTGAGCCTTCGTACAACGTGAACCATGCCACCGCCCGACAACTCCTGCAGGAGATCGAGCGCGAATCCCCAGCGCTTGGCGAGCGCGCCAGCGAATTTCTCTTGCGCGACGTCCGCATGGCACCGACCTTGATGAAGTATGCCGAGCCCAGCCCCTACGAAATCGAGACTCGCAGCCAACTGAGCGCCGTCGCCGCCGAACTTCTCGCAGCGATTGCCATCGAGCCTGCGCCTTTAGTTGATCTGCTGGACGACGATCCGCTGGAGGTCGAGCTCGCCGCGACGTTGCTGTACCAGTACTCGCACCATCCCTACCGCCAGATCCGCCAGGTGGTGGAAACTCTTCCGGAATCGCAGCGCCGTGAGGTCATCGAACTCGGCTTGCGGCATCGCGGCCGTCACGACGAGGTTTCGCGCGCCTTCTGCGCCGGGCAGCAGTTCCGCTTTGACATCCTGATGGACATCGGCGGCTTCCGCGACATGCATCGCCACCGCCGTTGCGTGCAGATTGTGCAGGGCTACACCGCCGCCCACGGCTACGACGTGCCGCCGGAGATCGATTCCGCCGGGCTGGCCGCCCGCTACGACGCCATGATGGAGCGTGCGCAGGATGCTGTTGCCCAGCTTGCCGGGCGACAGGCCGATGAAGCCGAGGAGCGTTCGCAATACGCGATCCCGCTCGCCTTCCGCAAGCGCGCTCTCTTCAAGATGGATTTATCCGAGGCGATCTACATCAGCGAGTTGCGCACCGGAGCAGCCGGTCACTTCTCCTATCGCATCGTGGCCTATGCGATGTACGAGGCGGTGGCGCAGCGTTATCCTGCGCTCGCGAAATACTTCCGTGTAACCGACGTCCGTGAGGCGGTGGATTTGCTGCAACGCTGATCCCTCGCGATTGCCGAATGTGATGGTGTTAAGGAGTGCAGGGGTCGCGGGCTGGGAGACGCGACTACGCTAGACTGTTGGCGTGGATGATTTGATCTACTCTCGTTTGGCTGCTTCGGGGTATTGCATCAAGCCCGGTTACCGGTTCCGGGACAAACCAGAGGGTTTGGATGAGGTGTCGGGGGCGCGAGACGCTACGTTGCAGCAGCCCGACGTTTATCGTTTTGCAGGATTTCTCGCGAAACACTTCGGCTGTGAAGCAGTCGTTGACCTGGGTTGTGGGCCGCGTGAGAAGTTTTCCGAGTTGCTACCCGAATGCAGACTGATTCACGCCGATTATGTCAGGAACATGCTCCACTGCGAACCGCCCAATGGACAGGCAAGCAGTCGAGAGAAGGACTTGGCTGCTCTCGCCTTGCGAATCGAAGATCGCAACCTCGTCCGGCACTCGGTTGTGGTTTGCGCCAACGTGATTGAGCATCTGTCCGACCCGTTACCACTGCTTGCGGCCCTGCGCGACTTGTTGCAGGACACCCCAGTCGCCATCCTTACCACGCCGGAGCGTGACTTGGTCCGAGTGGTTGACCACATGGGTCCGCCGGACGACCGGCAGCGTGTCCGGGAGTGGTCCCTTCCTGAATTGGGGAGCCTGCTGCGTGGCGCTGGTCTTAATCTTGAATTCATCGGCCTGACGGCCAGCAACGACGGTGAAGGGGCGAAGGATTCAATCCTCGCCATACTGCGCAAGGTAGGGACCGAGCCTTGGGTGAGCGCGCCTCCTGCATTTCGCGTCCTTGCCGTGATGTGTGCGTACAACGAGGAAGACGTTATCGCGAGCACGCTCCAGCAACTCACGTCGCAGGGCGTCGAAGTGCACCTGGTGGACAACTGGTCCACGGACCGGACGGTCGAGCGAGCACGGGCCTTCCTCGGCCGCGGTCTAACCAGGATTACTAGGTTCCCCGCCGCAGGTCCCTCTGCTACGTATGACTGGCACGCGTTGCTCACGCATGTGGAAGAGATCAGTTTTGAGGCGGAAGCCGACTGGATTATTCATCACGACGCGGACGAGATCCGTGAGTCACCGTGGATGGGCGTCCGGTTGCGCGACGCCCTCTACCGTGTGGACCGCGAAGGCTTCAACGCAACCGACCACACGTGCATCGTGTTTCATCCTACGGGCGATCGTGCTGAGGATGCAGCCTCACTTTCGACCTACAGGCATTTTGAGTTTGGCAAACGCCCGGGACACTTTGTTCAGATAAAAGCGTGGAAGCGCCAGAATGCTCCCGTCCGTTTGGCGGATTCCGGCGGGCACGCCGTTGAATTTCCGGGACGTAAAACATATCCCTACAAGTTCCTGCTGCGGCACTACCCGATCCGCTCACAAGAGCACGGCATCAACAAAATCCTGCACGATCGGCACTTGCGATGGAACCAACTGGAGAGGAAGACGAGAGGCTGGCACTTTCAGTACGATCACATCGATAGCCGCCATAGCTTCTTGCGTGATCCCTCCGAGCTAATCGAATTCAACCCCGATAGCTTCCATACCAAGTACCTAGTGGAGCGATTAAGCGGCATAGGCATCGAGCGCAGTTGAGGATCCAGGTCAAGCCAGCAACGGCTCGCCTCGCTCTACTGGGCCTTGAATATTCCCAAGAGGGCTTGCCACACGCGAGGCCGGTGCTGCCACCACGAATTAACGCCACGCAACGGCCGGGTAATTTTCCACGACCGGGAAGTAAGAGCCTTGTCAAGCTCCACTTTGAAATGGACCGCTCGCGCCTCTGCCTCCGCCGCTCGCGCCGCTTCCCTACTGCACGCCTGTTCCATCTCAGCGCGTGCTGCTTCTGCCTGGGCGGCACGCGCTTCGAGCGACTCTACCGCTTGGTGGAGCGAAGCGACCTCGGCCTGCAGATCGGCAGTACTTTTTTGAAGGGAACTAAGTTCCGGGACGATCGGAATCAGCGCACCTGAAGTCAGATAGGGCGAGAATGCGGCCGCGGGGTATCCCGACACGGCAGATTGAAAATCCGCTTCCTCCTGCAGCCAGTGTTCAACGTCGGCGGCGCAGACGACAAGTCCAAACCTGGAGCCCAAGAGCTGGATAAGCTCCGTTATCGATTGGAGGGGATTGGCTGAAGGCAGGCCGGCCACAAGCGAATGCATTACGCCGCGCGTAACCACCCACCCAGCTGAGATCTTGCTGTCAAGCTTCCACTCCTGATCGATTACCGCCACCCCATCTCCGTCCTCGACAACATTGAACGGAGTGAGATCCAGACATTTTCCATCCAATTCGAGATCGGCCAGGCGCAAGGATTTACCCGATGGCGTGCCGTTCTTTCCGTCGCCGGAACTTCTGGCATATCGCAGAATGAGCTCAAACCAGGCGCTAAGGGCTTCCGAGATTTCCTCGGCACCTCCTCCAGCCGCCCTTGCGACCAATACCCGCCACAACAGTTGCCGTCCAGGTCGATAAGCGGATTTCCCGACGAGGTTGGTTAGCACACCATAGTTCTTGACCGTTATGGTGCGCTCAGCGACATCTGCCAGCGGTTCCTTCACCACACGGATCGTGGCGCCATCGCGCACGAAGCGGGTTTGCGTGGCGAGTTCGGGAACGCGGTAAGCGGCAAATGTTGTCGCCAGCGTTGTGCCTGGGGCGGAGGCCGCGGACGGTTGACGCCCCGCGACCACCAGGAATGAATTGCTGAGGTCTGCAATCAACTGGTTCTTCCCGAGCTCGCGAAACGCAAGGGCGTCGTCGAACCCGCGGTACTGCCAGCCGGTATAGTCCCGGCCGTGGCACCGCGCCAGCAAATCACTGGCATCAAATTCCGGATCGGCAAGGCCGTCCTGCGACAAGACCACCACTGGCAGCTTGTGGTCAGGGAAGGGATAGTAAAAGTAACTGCCGGGGAGCCCAGCCATGCGTAGCCGCTCCGCCAACTCGAGGCGGCCGAAGGTAACGGGAGTCCGGTCCTTATACAGTCCCTGAACGCCCAGAAAGGCCACGCTGAGGTGGTCTTCGCGGCAACCATTGAAGTATTTCAGGCCGAGCTTATTTTCGATGGCAACCACCATGCGCCCGGTGGAAGACAGAAAACGGCTGGCCGATCTGAGATATTTCGCGACGGGATCATCGACGCCGTTTCCGTGGGCGAACAAGGGTGCATATTCCAGCACGCTTACCAGCAACACCCAGTCGAAGCGCTGGTCGGTTTCGAAGCTAAGCAGATCATCGGCATGCACCGAAACGTTGGGCAGATCACGGCAACGTTCCGCCGCAATACGGGCCCGCAGCAGGCTGCCTTCAACCGCGACGACTTGGGCACCAGTTTCTCCAAGGTAGCGGGTGATCGCCCCGCAGCCGGAGCCTAATTCCAGCACCGTATCGCTGGGCTTGATTCCCAGCGGGCGCAGCAGGCAATGACGAGCGCGGCTGAGATGATATTCCGACGGCCAATCGGTAATGGCCTGGGGAAACTCGCGCGAAAAGGTACTGCGGTCTTTGGCGTCGCGAATGACACGATAGAGCCGCTGCTCCACTTCGGCGCCATCCGAATAACCCAAGGGCTGCCAGGACTCCCGCCGAAACAGGTGGAATTCCTCGTCCCAAACGTACTGCATTAAGCTCTCAGTCCTCACAAATCCCCACAACCACCGGGAAAGTTCGATGCACAACGGCATCGCCAGAAAGAGCCAGCCGGAGTCTTGTAATCAGCAGGACGAGAGTGGCGGGCCGAGTCCTCTTCGCTGGCTCAGTCGGGATATTCACCTGTTATTCATAATTCTACCGGAGGTGGTTCCAGGGAATGGGAAATCTTTGGTAGTGTCCTAATTTCAAATCACCCCTAACAAACTGTGGAAAAAGGAGAGAAACCAATGCAAGACGAAATGCCCAACAATGACTCAACAAATGTGTTGACAAATGTTGACTCTGGGTTTAATGTAGATCGTATGTTGCGGATCGGAGATATTGAGAAGGCGTTGGAGCAGCAATTCCGCGAGGATGAGCGCCAACTCAGCCTCAACTATGCCGAACAAAGCAAGCTGCGTCCCAAGATCATCCGCTACCGTAACCTTGAGAACGAAGCAAAGACTCGGGAAATCAGGATGCGGCGTGTCATGGCCGTGCTGGGCGAAGATCGTTTTAAGACCATCAAGGAATTCGCTAGAGAGGGTAAGAACATCTCCAAAATGGTAACCCTAGCCATAGATTTTGATGTTCCTCTCTGGGAAGCGATTACAGCTATTGTCGAGCAGGCTCCGGGAATCCAAGTGGTTGAGCTACAGCACACGTTGGAACACTTGGGCCGAAAGGCATCACGGCAGGCTATTGAATCCGCCCTCGCAACGCACAAAGATGATTTTGAAACAACGATTCGCGGGAGAGAGAAATTCGTCTCGCTGAAAGGAGCGTAAATGCCGCCGCCACCAGTTCCAGGGCAGGTGCTAAATGATGAGAGCCGCTAGGTGCTTGAACACCTAACGGCCCCTAAAACCGACAACCCGGCAAGCCGAGAATGTCAGTCCGCAAGAAACATTATCGGCTTGCCTCTCAAGAAAGGCAAGCCAAATGTACACACTCGCATCTGAAAAGAAACTCGCCGTAATCGCATCCCTGCTCGAAGGAAACAGTGTTCGCTCGACTGAACGCATGACGGGCGTTCACCGCGACACGATCTGCCGCTTGCTGGTGGAGACTGGTGATAATTGCGCGGCACTGCTCGACTCGCACATTCGCAATGTTCGCGCCAAGTATATACAGGCCGATGAAATCTGGACTTACGTCGGCAAGAAAGACAAACATGTCCGCGTTGACGATCCCGAAGAGTTTGGGAATCAGTGGGTATTCATCGCGATGGACGAAGAGACAAAGCTGATTCCGTCATTCGTGGTCGGCAAGCGCACGCGGGAAACCACCTATGCATTCCTGCTCGACTTGCAGAAGCGGCTCGTGGATGCCCGGTTCCAGCTAACCACGGACGGATTCGTGTTCTACCAGCGCGGAGTCGAGGATGTGTTTGCAGGTCAAGCGGACTTCGCGCAACTCGTCAAACTCTTCGGTGATTACGGACAGCACGACGAAGGCCGGTACTCCCCACCACGAATCATGGAGGTTATATCCAAGATTCGTGACGGTCGGCCCGGAGGGTGTAAATAGAACTGTGTAAACGGCCAGGGGAAGAGGAGAATAAAATCCCATGGCCATCGATAAGAAGTTGATCGACCAACTGCTGACCGACTACAAGAAGCCCGAGGATATCATCGGGGAGAACGGCCTGCTCAAAGAATTAACCAAAGCCATCCTGGAAAGAGCCTTGCAAGCTGAGCTGACCGACCATCTGGGCTACGAGAAGCACGACCCGGGGGGCCACCACCGGGGCAACACGCGCAACGGGACAAGCCAAAAGACCTTGCAGGGCGACTTCGGTGAGCTGGAGTTGGAGACCCCGCGTGATCGTCAAGCCACATTCGATCCCAAGATCGTAGCCAAGCGGCAGACGCGCTGGACCGGCTTCGACGACAAGATCATCTCGATGTATGCGCGGGGCATGAGCACGCGCGAGATCCAAGGCCACCTGCAAGAGATCTACGGGATCGAAGTCTCGCCCACGCTGATCTCCAACGTGACTGACGCGGTGCTGGAGGAAGTGAAGCTGTGGCAAGGGCGGCCGCTGGAAGAACTGTATCCCATCGTGTATCTGGACGCGCTGATGGTGAAGGTGCGCGATGCAGGGCACATCCAGAACAAGGCGATCTATGTGGTGCTGGGCGTGAACCTGGAAGGGCAGAAGGAAGTGCTGGGGCTGTGGGTGGCACAGACGGAAGGCGCGAAGTTCTGGCTGCAGGTGCTGACCGAGTTGCAGAACCGGGGTGTGAAAGATATTTTCATCGCCTGCGTGGATGGGCTGAAAGGATTTCCGGAAGCGATCGAGTCGGTGTTCCCGCGCACCGAGGTGCAGCTCTGCATCGTGCATCTGGTGCGGGCTTCGCTGAACTACGTGCCCTGGAAACTGCGCAAGCCGGTGGTGGCCGATCTGCAGTCGATCTATCGGGCGGCGACGGCGGCCGAGGCCGAGCAGCAACTGGCGGAGTTGGAGGCAAAGTGGAAAGCCTACCCCAGCGTGAGCCAGGTGTGGCGGCGGAACTGGGCGCGGATCACGCCGTTTTTTCAGTACCCACCGGACATCCGCCGAGCCATCTACACCACCAACAGCGTGGAATCGCTGAACCGGTCGCTGCGCAAAATCATTAAAACCCGCGGCGGATTCCCCAACGAAGAAGCCGCGCTGAAGCTGTTGTTTCTGGCATTACGGCTGGCGGCAAAGAAGTGGACCATGCCGATTCATCACTGGCGGGAAGCTTCGAACCACTTCACGATTCTGTGGCCGGACCGGATGCCGGCCTTGGAGAGACTCGCGTCATGAAAGCGCGGAATCCTTCGAAATCAATGGGCAGGGGAAGGGGCATTTACCCCCTTCCCCTGCACCCCATCCCCAAAAACAAAACCTGGTCGTTTACACAGAAGAGTTGACACACCTTCGGCCCGACCTCGATCACATCTGCACATCGCACGTGGAGAGACAGAACCTCACCATGCGGATGTGTATGCGCCGTTTCACGCGCCTGACGAACGCTTTCTCGAAGAAGCTGACGAACCTGAAAGCGGCTTGTGCTTTGCACTTCGCGCACTATAATTTCTGCCGGGTGCATTCATCGCTGCGCGTAACGCCTGCAATGGCCGCTGGTATCAGTTCCCGCGTTTGGGACTTGGGAGAATTGATCGCGTGATTCCCGTACCACAATGCCTCAAAAAGGCGATACGATCTCTGGTGTTCGAAGCCCATCGTTTCAGCCCAATACTTAGCCTCTGCGATACCGCAGACAGAAACAAGGTGTAAAAACATGTCTTCACGCGGAGCTGGTTCCGACATTACGCCACAAGATGCAAGTGACTTATTGCACAAACTAATCACGGAACCTACGAAGGTTGTAGCAATCTTGAGCGCGTCCCCGCGGCTCAAAGCATCCGTTTGCGGCAAAGTTAAGATCGCGGAAGACGACACTTTCTGGGTGATAGATGACGGATTATCACCACCGCCCATGATTGTTTTCGATCCGCGATTAGCTGTGCGCCGGACGTATGGAGATAGCCGAGCAATGCTCCCCCGCCCAGAGGGTGCGCCTGAGAACTGGCCGCATTTTGCGTCCGCCCTCGGTTTCGAGTTCCCCGATGGCTTACGTTTGTCCTTATTTGAATGTGTAGAGGAGTCTTGACGCACCATATCTTCCGCCTGTAAGTTTGATTTGCAGGCGTTGCGCCTCACGCGCGCCACTTAGACATTCGAGTTGTAAAGAAAGTCCCGGACTGGCATCCGGGCTTTTCTATTTTTCCCTTATATCACACGTCAAGGGATGGATTTGCTTGGGGAGCACGTCTCTATCAGGGCAACGACCGCAAGGGCAACCGTACCCCAAGCCACGATTTTGTGCTCCGTGAAGATGTAAATGATGAAGATGAGCAGCAGATACCCGACGATGAGCAACACAACCCCCAGCACGATGCCGAGCGCGATCTCGATAACGAGAGTCACAGGGCAAGTATAATGCCACTCGTCAAGGCAACTGAGAGCAGATTAGGACACTACCAAATCTTTTGCCAAGTACACAATGGAAACGGCTCGATCAGTCGTAGTGCGGAATCGTTCCCGGCTACATCGAGGCGGCCCGCTCGTCGATGATCGACGCGGAATCGCTCGCCAGAGATCAGCTTGCCAGCACAACGTTGGGCCTACTTGCGCCCCGCTGGAGGTTTAGGCGTGGCGTGCGGCGCGGCTTCGGCGTTGGCAACCGCGGCCTGCGCCTTTTCTGCGACCGAGGCGAGCCCCAGCGCCTTACGCACCTCCGCCTCGATCTTGGCGGTGATGTCTTTGTTGTCTTTAAGGAACTGCTTGGCGTTTTCGCGTCCCTGGCCGATGCGCTCGCCCTTATAGCTGAACCATGCACCCGACTTTTCCACCATGTTCATGTTCGCGGCCAGGTCGAGCAGGTCGCCCTCTTTCGAGATGCCTTCGCCGTACATCATGTCGAACTCAGCCTCGCGGAAGGGCGCTGCGGTCTTGTTCTTCACAATCTTCACGCGAGTGCGTGAGCCGACGACCTGGTCGCCGTCTTTGATTGCACCAATGCGTCGGATGTCGATACGCACGGAGGAATAGAACTTCAGCGCGCGCCCGCCCGTCGTGGTTTCCGGATTGCCAAACATGACGCCAATTTTTTCGCGGATCTGGTTGATGAACACTAGGCAAGTGTGCGACTTGGCAACAATGCCGGTGAGCTTGCGCAGCGCTTGCGACATCAGCCGCGCTTGCAAGCCAACGTGGCTGTCGCCCATCTCGCCGTCAAGTTCTGCCTTGGGGACGAGAGCCGCCACCGAGTCCACTACCAGCACGTCAATCGCGCCAGAGCGCACCAGAGCTTCGGCAATTTCCAGCGCTTGCTCGCCGTAGTCGGGCTGCGAGACCAGGAGGTTGTCAACATCGACGCCCAACTTGGCGGCGTAAATCGGGTCCAGCGCGTGCTCGGCGTCCACGAAGGCCGCCATGCCACCTTGCCGCTGCGCCTCGGCGATGACTTGCAGCGCGATGGTGGTTTTGCCGGACGATTCCGGCCCGAAGATTTCGACCACGCGCCCGCGCGGGAAGCCGCCGACACCGAGCGCGGCGTCGAAGGAAATCGCTCCCGTGGAAATCACCGAGATGGGAACGACCGCTCCCTTGCTCCCCAATTTCATGATGGAGCCTTTGCCAAACTGCTTTTCGATTTGCGACATGGCCAGGTCAATCGCCCGGCCCTTTTCAGTTTTCTCGTCGGCCATAAGTGCCGCTCCTTGCTGTTCGATATGAATTGCGCTGAGTCAGGCCAACACGGCACACGCCAAACCGGTGTGCGCCGAAAAGGCCGGTTGGTAAGACAGGCGCCGTCGTTGGCTGGGCGTACCATGATGTGAGGCGCATGATGACCGACGTCGCATTATACATCCGGTTCGTGCACAAAAGCGAATAAATAGCGAATATAGTAAGATGGGGCGAGTTGCCTGGCCGGGATCTTAGTAACCACACTTTTGGGGGTGAAAACTGCCTTGTCCTGGGCTCCGAGCATGGTCGCAATCTCGAAAAATTAAAATTCATAAAATCCTTGTTTTTAATATTTTACCTGCAAGATCGTCAAAACACTGGACTTAGTTCAGTGGCTAAGTTATTTGTTTTCAGCATCTTAAAAAGTCTACCTCCAAGATCGCCCAAACATTGGACTTAGATCTAAGATCGTCCAAACACGTGGCTTAGGAGAAAACGGCCGACCTTTGTGCCGACAGCCGGACTGGTTACTTTTTCCCCCGACCAAGCGTACCCTCAACGGCAATGCCTACTTCACAGAGCCCCGTCGCCCGGACATCGGATAACCGGCCACTGACAACTGGCAGATTGACTGACTTGTCAAGGAACACTCCACCGCGCCCTGAGACGGGTGTGGGCACTCGCCGCAGCGGGACCTACTCAAGCGTAGGCCCGCGGCAGGGGTTGTCAAGATTACGAAGGTACAGGGTAGGTAACTGTACTTTCGTAACAATCCGAGGGCAGGGTAACCTGCCCGATTGGTGGGTTCTGCCTGGCTCTGGTCTTGATCCCTCGCAACCCAGAGGTGTCAAGACCAATCTTTATGGCGCACACCTCATAAAATATGTTTCCACCTTGAGCATGATACGACTGAGTCTGTTGTCGACTGCCTTGAACGGATATCGGATGTCTGGTGGCAGGCTAGTGATGCGGGCCTCTGTGAAGACGGTAGATAGTGTCGCCTACTCGCAAGCGCTTCGGGTCCGGTCTGCCGCTGGCCCCAATTGTTTTGTCCGGCCTCAGGTATTGATGCACGCGGGCGATCTCGCTGTTTTGTGAATCTCGGTATGAAACCATTTGACTGTAAGTGCAGAACGGCTCGTTCGCCAGGGTCAGCGACGGATGCCGATCTTCTAGCAGCACGGCAGAAAATTCCCCTTTCTGCACCCGTTCCCAATATTGGCCCTCGTTGAAAATCTCACACATTTCTTTGGCGCTGATGCGTCTAATTGTTATAGGATTATCGGCCATGCCTGCACACATCGAATTGCGCAATCAGCTAATTCGCTTCTTGAGCAAGGAGCTCCCTTTCGATGACTTTGAGGATTGGCTTGTCCAAAAGAGCTGGAACATTCACCAGAATCCCGATCTTGTCGCACAGCGTCTCGCTTATGCCGTGGAGTTGCGGCTTGCTGAATACGACAGCGGCCATTTGCTTGAATCTGACCTACGCCGGGAGCTGTCTGAACTGGTAGGCGCATACTCGATTCGCCTCTCGCAAGAACCCTCGAATATCAGCAATGGGGCGTCCCTAAATTTCAGCCTCCGCCAACCATGGGCAGTCCCATCCGCTGGTATGTCACTCGTAACGGCATACGAGTAACCAACTCCTCGTTTAAGCAGATATCCCACCAGTAAAGACCCTCTTCGTTAGCTACCCAATTCACTTCAAATGCGATAGCGGTTCCGCGGTCATCATCTCCCTCAAACAGGACTGGAAAGTCCATTGACGGTAGCTCGGCGCCCGTCGGGGACTTTGGGCGAATACGAATCGTCTGTTTTCCACGCATGAAACCAGCCTTAAAGCTGACCATAATCATGAATCGCAGAACTTGGGGACCCATTCGGCCGTGGCGCCGACCACGTTGAAACGATCTACTATTCGGATGATACTCAATACGCCGTCTGCTTCTCGGAGTACCTTCTCGCAAAAAACGGCGATTTGAAGATAGGCGCGAAAGATATTTTCTTGCTCGGACATTTGAGAACTTTCTCCTGGTCCCAAATACTATTACCGATAAATACTATTACCGATTTGGTGCTAACGCTTCAACAAACCCACAGGCTCGCGGACATCGGTGACGCGGAAGTATTTCGCCGGGATACGCTACGCCACGGCTCCGTACTGGGATGGCTCAGCGCAGAGGCGGCGTGAGCTTCGCGTCGGAGGCGCTCCAGCGCCAGCCGGTCGTGTGCTAAATCGTCAGGAAGGAACTTGAGGGCGACGAAGCGGCCAAGACGCGTGTCCTCGGCCTTATACACCACACCCATCCCGCCGCCACCGAGCTTCTCGATGACTCGATAGTGCGAGATGGTTTCGCCAATCATGCTGGAGCGACAATCCTAGGTCAGCGCATATCAGGGCGCTGCAGTATGGAAGTCAAAGCGTTAAGCCGAGCGCGGGCGCGGGGTTCCTAATTTTGCGCGATTGCCTCCAGAGGCAAGGCAGAATAAAATCAACGCGCGGAAATCCTTTCCTCCGAGGCCTCTTGAAGGACATCGTCGCTATCTATCCGGGCTCGTTCGATCCGGTAACGAACGGCCACCTCGACCTGATTCATCGCGGCAGCAAACTCTTCGATCGGCTGATCGTCGCCATCGCCCGCAACATGGACAAGGGAGAGCCCCTGTTCGAGATGGAAGAGCGCAAGGAGATGCTGGAGGCGATGACCTCAGATCTTGACAACGTCACGGTTGATATATTCGGAGGGTTGCTGGTTACTTACTGCATCGAGAAAAACGCGAACGCGGTGCTGCGCGGCATCCGCGCCGTCAGCGACTACGAATTCGAGTTGCAGATGGCGCTGATGAATCGCAAAATGGACCCGCGCGTGGAAACCGTGTTCATGATGCCGGCCGAAAAGTACTCCTACCTCAGCTCGCGAATCGTGCGCGAGATCGCAAACTTGGGCGGACCGCTCACCGGATTGGTGCCGGAAATGGTAGAAGAGAGGGTGCGCCGCAAGATCGCCCAGAAACAGGCGTACGCCAAGCGAATGCATCTCAAACGACTC
>CAWHWY010000001.1:0-495985 GCA_963833155.1 uncultured Acidobacteriaceae bacterium | reverse complement strand
CCTTTGAAGTTCGCAGCAGCTAGCTGCGTTGCACTCGGCTTGGTGATCTTGCTCATGTGGAATCCGGTACTTCAAACAGCTAAGCAGAATAAGCCGCTTGGCCCGTTTTGGATTCTGCTCTTGGGAGTCACCTCAATAGGTTGGATAGTTTCGTTCTTCTGGATTTTCCTGGCGCGACCTAAACGAAGGACTGGAGCAGCCCCCGTCGCTATTGGCGGGCCGGTTCAGCGAGCGGCACCAAAACCTGTCGAAGTCGTTCGCAATGTACCAGCGGAACGGTTCAGCGATCTCGGCGGCATGGAAGAGGCAAAGGAACAAATCCGCGAGGTAGTGCAGGGACATCTGCATCCGGAAAAATACGAACGCTACGGGCTGGTGAGAAATGGAATCCTTCTGTACGGTCCGCGCGGAACAGGGAAAACATTCCTGGCGAGAGCGACCGCAGGCGAGTTCGGGCTGCACTTCGAATACGTATCCGCTCCTAAGCTGCTGACCCGCTGGATTGGCGCGACTGGAGAAAACATCCAGGGAGTGTTCGCGCAGGCAGCAGGCCGCAAGCCCGTCCTCTTCTTCATCGACGAGATCGACTCGCTGGGAGGTGGCCGGCAGGACGCCATCAGCGATCCCAGGCGGGGCGGGACGTGAGTTCAACAACATCACCATGGCCCTGATGAGCGCGATCGACCAATACCGTGGAATCAGCGGATTCGTGCTGATGGCCGCGACCAACCGCCTGGATGGCCTCGATGAAGCGCTAATTCGGGAAGGGAGATTTGACATAAAAGTGCGTGTCGATCTTCCAGACGAAGCCACGCGAGTGAAGATTCTGGAAGCGCAGCTCAGCAAGAAACCGTGGAAACGCTTCGACTTGCAGGAATTCGCGCGCCGGACGCCGGGAGCCAGTGCAGCCAAGCTGCACGCCTTGGTAGACCAGGCAGCGAATTACGCGCTCACGGACAACCGGAAGATCGAAGCAAAGGATTTGCAGCGGGCGTCTGGATGGAAACGGCGGTAAGGACCGGCCACAGCTGGAGCGCGTGGAATGGAACGATGTCGTCATCGCGGAGTCCGTCGAGCAGGACCTGAAGTCCATCATTCGCCTACTCGAAGACCCAACGCGAACGCATTCTTTGGGGTTGCAGGTCCCAACGGGTTTGTTGTTGATCGGTCCGCCAGGAACAGGAAAGACGTTGATCGCGGGCTTGATCGCAAGTCAAACCAAGCGCAGTTTCTATCCGCTGACCGCTGCCAGCGTTCTGGGCGGAGGTGTTGGAGATTCGGTCAAGCGTGTAGCCGCGGTTTTCGCGCGCGCCAAGGAACACAGTCCCGCAATCGTCTTCCTCGATGAAATGGATGGGCTGTTGCCCGCGAACAATCGCTACCTGGCTCAGCACGATGTTCAGCTCGTGGAACAATTCCTTACGGAAATCAGCAGCTTGCAGCCGGAAAACAATGTGTTTCTGGTGGGCACGACCAATCATCCGGAAAACATCGATCCCCGAGTACTTAGAGGCGGCCGGTTCTCCGAGAAACTTCTGATCCCGCCTCCTGAAACTGCACAGAGAGTGCAACTGCTCGGGCTCTACCTCAAGGGCGCTCGCCTGGAACCTGGGTTAACGGTTGAAGAGATTGCCAAACGGCTCGAGCGGGCTGGCTCCTGCGGATCTCCAGGCGATATGTACGGCCGCAAAGCGCATGGCTTTCAATCGAATTGCCAATAGCGACCAACTGCCACCGCTGAACTGGTCTGATTTCGACAGGGCCACCGAGCGGGTTCGCGGGAACATGGCCCAATTGGACAATACCGGGTTGCAATAGCCACGCACTCGGACCCCTTTCCAGGTATTACTTCTCTCCCCATTCTTCGTTTCTCTGATCCCTCGGTCTCTTATCCCCGCTAAATTCGCGCCCGTTTGACAGCTTTTTGGTTCCGGGCTACTTTCCGTCGCACATCGATCACTTTTCCGCCGCCAATTTCGGCGAGCGGCGAGGCAATCGATGAGTCTGGGAAAGGAGAAATGTTCGGTGAGGAAATTTCAGGCAGATCTCGGATGGAAGAAACCTCTGGTTGTGGCGGCGATCCTGCTGCTGGCCATTGTGCAGTTTGTGGCCGCACAGAACCTCGGTGCGGCTCCACAGTTCAATGTGGCCGTTCAAGGACAGACCGGCGCACAACCGGAAGGCAGCTTCCTGAACTTCATTAACTGGGTCGGCAACGTGATCGCACCGGTCGGCGCCGGCGGGGCGGTGCTTGGCGCCGTCGTGTCGTGGCTGACCGGCCGCGGCTTTGGGCGGTGGTTGTTCGCGGCTGCCGCACTGCTGGCTATCTCAGGTGTCACGCGTTTGATCGAGTTCTGGATCACGAACGGAACAGGAGGAGTGACTTAACCGTGCGGCCTTCACGCAAGGGGCGCAAATCAACCAGGCAGCCCGCAACGGCTGAAAAGCGATGCGGGCTGCCTATAACCAGAATGCTTCTTCTCGACGTAAGTCCCGATTTGGGGAATAGGACAGATGGCAACACCGCAGCTGCTCAACGACATTATCTCGGTTCTGCTCTTACTAGCCCCGTCAGCCGCGCTGCTGTCCCTGGTGATTGCCGGTGTCAGTCTGCGGCGCGAGGGAACGATGACGTTCGCCATCGGGGGAGGATTCACCAAGTGGATGTTCTGGGCAATCGTGTTCCTCACACTTCAGCCGCTGCTGAGTTGGTTCACTTCGTTTGGTGTACCCGTGCCGCTGCCCAATGGAGGAATCGCGACGGGATGGCTGGCGAATCTCCAGTCCGACGTGGCGCAGTTCGTTACCAACTTCGTGGTGCAGCGACTGGTGCCGACACTCGCGGCGTTCTTCGTATTGCGCGCCATTCTGGACGCTGCCTCAGGTCAACATCCGTTGCCGTCGATTCTGGCGGCCATGTTCCTGCTTGGCACCCAGACCACCTACAACCTCATTCAGAGCTACAACACCGGAACGCAATACGCGACTGTCGACGTGCTCGACAGTCTTTGGAATCACCTGGTCGGGACGGTCATGCCGATCGCTGCCGTTCTGGCGTTGGTGGGAGCGATCTTGAACTTCGCAACCAGAAAACCATTCCTGCGGCTGGTTGTGGTGGCGCTAGCCCTGCTCACAGTCTCAGCCATTTGGAGACTGCTGATTTCGATGATGTAGGAGAGCGAATGAACCTCGGAAACATGTCTTTCGACCACGGGATCCTTCATCTGGCGAACTGGCTGGGCAACGTGATCATGCCCACGCTCGCCGCGGCCTTCATCATCATCGCCATTTTGCAATTTTCCAAGGGGCAGGAATTCTCGCACAGCATGTATGGGGCATTGGCCTGTCTGCTGGTTTCAGGATTGACGCGGGCGTTTGAGACGTTCGCTTCGCAGGCGGCTTGGAACAATCCCGATCTGTACTGGATTTCCATAACGACCCTGATCGATTGGGTGGCGAATGTGATCTTGCCGGTCTACGCAGCGTCCCAGGTCGCAGCGATGGCACTGCGATTGGGAATCTTCTCGCTGGTCCATCCCACCAGCGGCTGGCTGCGCCACTTTGTGACGGCGGCCCTGTGCCTCATGGTTTCAGGCCTGCTTCGTCTGGCGGAATTCTTCGTCGCCCATGGGACGGGTGGAGTGACTTAGGAGAGAGAAACAATGGCGCTCGATGTGACACCGATATACCGAAACCTGCGAACCAGAGTCACCTTCTTCGGACTCGAAGCGGAGGACTTGTTCGCCATCCTCGCGGTGGCGGTCGTGATGAACATCTGCGGCAGGTTCCTGAACCGCGAGATGTTCGGCCTGCCAATGAACATGGTGCTGCAGTACCTGGTGCCGATCCTGAGCGTGCCGGCGCTGATGCTCTTCAAGTACGGCAAGCAGCGTGGGTACTTGCTGGACTGGGTGCTGTTCCACACCAAGCCGCACGTTTACTCGGCGCTGGAGCGGGACCGGGAATTAACTCGCGAATACATCAAGGACTAAGGAGTTGGCGATGCCGTTAACGACGGAAAAGTACGAGAAGTCATTGGCCCAGCCACCGCTGTGTGAGCAACTGAAAGTCCGTGATCTCACCGACGATCTGTTGATCCAACTCAACGGGTCGTTCGTCGCCGGATACCGGGTGAGCGGCATTCACTCCTACTACGCGAGCGATGATGACAGGAACCGGACGAAGCTGGTGCTGGAGGCCCTGATCCGCTCCTTGCCGGAGAGATCCATGCGCCTGCAAGTGCGATTTGAGATTGCCGAAGGAGCTGAAGATCTGATCGCACGCTACAACCGGGAACAACAGAATCCCAGTGCGGTTCTTCAGGCAGTCGATCGCGAACAGTCCGACGTCTGGCTGAAGAAAAACGCAGACGGCTACTACCTGCAACACATGCTGCACTTTTACTTCATCTGGGACCCGCGCATCCATCACCAGTCGCCGGAGGTGGAGTGGAAAAAGAAGATGCGCGGTGCGAGCTTCAGCATGTCGGCCAGCAAATGCATCGAGCGCAGCCGGCGGGAGCATGAGGACCTGGTCGCCGAGTTCAACAGTCTCATGTCCGGAGTTGAGGCCTCGCTGCAGGCCACGGGCATGAAGATCGAGCGGCTGACGCAAAACGACATTTTCCTGGAGGTCAAGCGAGCGCTCAATCCGCTGGTAAACGACAAACGGCCGTTTCTTCCTCCGAGAGAATCGCTGGTCTACGAGAGTGCGCGAAGCCAGATGGCGAGTGTCAACATCGAGGATGAACTCGATGAACACGTCAAGATTGGCGGACTGCTGTACTCGTTCGTCAGTCTGAAAGACCTTCCCGACGCCACCTTCCCGGGAGTGTTGCGGGAACTGGTGGTGATGGACTTCCCGATCATCATCAACGCCGAAGTTGTACTTCCCGATCAGACAAAGGCGGTGAAGCAGTACAAGAGCCGGCTGCGCAAAATGACGGCGGCACAGAAGGACATCCACGGAGGGTTCCGGCTCAATGTGGACGCCCAGGTGGCGGAGCATCAACTGATCAAGGTCTTGCAGGAGTTGATTTCGAGCTCGCTGAAATCCTGCCAGCTCAGCCTGACCGTTGCCGTCCGCACCTCACGGCCGGCCCGCAATCGCTTTGAGGCGGAAGAAGCGGAGCGCACTCTTGCCGACCGCCGGCAGCGGGTGTTGCACGCCATCGGGCGCATGAACGGCGCACGCGGGATTCCGGAGACATTGGCGCAAAAGCGCTTCTTCTTTTCCAGTCTTCCGGGACTGGGTGAGATCAACAAGCGGGAAAAGGATGTTCTCACCCTGCACGCAGCCGACCTGCTGCCGGTGGAGATGCCATGGAAAGGAACGCCCAATTCTCCGTTGATGCTGTTTGAGACTCCCTACCGCCAGCTCATACCGTTCTCGCCGTTCGATTCCGGGCTGGGCGACGCCAACATGCTCATCATGGCCAAGAGCGGCGGAGGCAAGACGTTCCTCGCGCAGCTCAAGCTGTTGATGATGGCGCGTGCCCGTCCGCTGGTGTCGATTCTCGAGCGCGGGGATTCTTACGAACCGCTGGTCGATCTGATGGGCGGCCGTGTGATCAATGTCGATCTGGATGGCAGAGAGACCCTGAATCCTTGGGACCTCCCGGAAGGCGAGACGGCTCCCAGCAACGAAAAGACGGCATTTCTAAAGAACCTGACGCGGCACATGCTCGGCGACAGTCATAACTCGGACACGTCGCTGCTGGACAACGTGCTCACCGATGCGATTGCGCGTGTCTACAAGCGCTGCGCAATTCGCTATTCCAATCCCATCCCGACCTTCAACGATCTGCGCGAGGAACTCGCCAACTGGCGTGACGCCGAGAAGATGCAGCGCACGATCGATGAGGCGCACCTGGCGGCGATCAAACTGCGGTCGTGGACCGAAGGCGGCATCTACGCCAAGCTGTTCGACCAACCGACCACGATGCGCCTGGACAGCGATTGGCTGTTCTTCAACGTCGAGGGACTCAGCTCCGATCCCCGGCTCGAGACGGCGATGAGCATGCTGATTGCGACTGCCATGTCTGCCCGCGCCACCGGAAAAACCGGGCGTCCCAGCATCACGGTGCTCGACGAGTGCTGGTTCCTGCTGGACTCACCGGCGCTGGCCCCTGAGGTGGTGCAACTTTACCGCACGGCCCGCAAGCGGAACTCAAGTGTGTGGGGTATCAGCCAGACGGTCGAAGACTTCGTGGGCACGGAGTTTCAGCCGCGGGTTCACGGGCCCGGCATCCTGAAAAACGCCAGCACGAAGATCATCGGGCAACAGCCCGGAGACGTGACCCCGATGGTCAATCACCTCAACCTGAATCCGGTAGCGGTCAACCAGGTGAAGGGGTTCGGCGCACCGCGAAAAGGCCGCAGCGCCGAGGTGCTGCTGGTGATTGGGGAGAAGGCCGAGACGACGCAGACGATTCGAATCGTGCCTACGCCACTGTCCTACTGGATATGCACGACGTTCCCGCGGGAGAGGAAATACCGCGCCTGGTTCCTGAAGAAGCACGAAGGAAAGCCGCTGTTGCAGTGCTACCAGGATCTGGCCAGAAAGTTTCCGCAGGGCCTGGCGGATGTTTCGCCGCTTCTGGAAGAGATCTCTGGCGAGGTGAATGGGGTGCCGCGCGTTATGGCGGCAATGGAGAAAGGAAACGGAGAACACTCAAGGCCTTGAGTGCTTCGGGAGGTTGAAGGAAATGCAGGTTCTTTTGTACATGACGTTTTTCGCAGCGTTTACCTGGTTCGTGGTGACAGTCCAGAACCACAGGCGACTCATGGCGGTGACGCTTGCCGGAGTCATGGTTGTGACGCTGGTGGGAGCGCCGCAGCCGGCACAAGCGCAACTGGGGATACTGCAAGCCATTCAGGCGGTCCTCAATGTAATCAATGGGGTGATTCAGACAGCGTTGACCTCAATCAACACGGTGCGAACGGCGGTGAACAATCTGCAGCAGTTGGTGGTGTGGCCGCAGCAGTTGATCAATCAGGCCCGAGCGCAGGTCACGCAGATGATCGGCCAGTACCGGAATCTGATGACCAACATCTTCCACATAAAGCTCAACAGCGCCACCCTGCCCAATCCGCAAGCACTTGAGGCCGTCATCCGGGACCACCAGGTGAACAATTTCCCGGGTTTGACGGCGACGTTTGCAAATGTCTACGGCGCAATCCCGGTTGCGACCGCCGCCAATCCAGGGGACCGTGCCATGTCGGACATGGACGATGCATTGGCGCTCGACAATTTGAAGACGTTGAAGGCTGGCGACCAGGCAACGGACATAGAACTTCAATCGGCGGATGCGATCGAGAATTCCGCCAGCCAGGCAGCGCCCGGTTCTGCGCCGTTCCTAACCGCGACGGCGATTACCTCCGGCATTCACGCTCAGGCCCTGACGCAAAAGCTGCTGGCTGCCGAACTGCGACAGGAAGCAGCTCGCATCGCACATCGCAACACGCTTCGCAAAGAGAACGCCACCAACACGACGCAGCTGCGCGGGGTCCTCGTGAACCTGTTGCAGCACCAGTAAGGGAGAAGGAAGGGACGTCATGAAGAGATTCGCAGATCTGCTCAGAACCACTAAGAACTGGATGCTCGGCCATAAACTCCGGGCGGTCATTCTCGCCCTGGTCCTTGTGTTCACGGCACCCTGGCCGGCAAGGGCCCAAATCATTTCCCCATGTTGCGCATTGTTGGTCGCAGGGCTGTCGAGCATTCAGTCGGCGTTGACCAAAGTGGTTGGAGGTGGACTGAACCAGATTCTGGGCGTGGACAAAGCCATGCAGCAGTTTCAGCAGGCTGTGGTCTGGCCACAGAACCTGATCAACCAGGCAAGGGGATTGGTCGGCGCACTTCAGGGTAACTACAACCAGATTCAGAACCTGATGCACATACCTGTCAACAGTGCCACCTTGCCCACCGCACAACAGTTGGAGCAGGTTCTGCTCTCACGTAATGCGAATCAGATCGCGCAAACATCTGGCGCATACACCGCTCTCTACGGTCCGGTTCCGGCGCCCACTGCCGCATCGCCGCAGGTACTGAACATGGTGGACATGACGGATGCTGCCGCCCAGGCGGCAATGAAGCGGGCCATCGAGATCGATGCCCTGGCTGACTTGGAACTGCAAGCAGCGAATCAGCTCAACCAGAGCATTCAGGCCGCGGCTCCGGGCAGCGCTCCCATTATCGAAGCGCAGGCGGATGCATGGCTGATCCGGGCGAACGCCTACACACAGTCCGCTACGGCAGACCTGATGCGCTTACGG
This sequence comes from uncultured Acidobacteriaceae bacterium, assembly GCA_963833155.1. Lineage (GTDB taxonomy): Bacteria > Acidobacteriota > Terriglobia > Terriglobales > Acidobacteriaceae > Bog-257. The sequence goes on along the minus strand of CAWHWY010000001.1, from coordinate 487,709 downwards.
GCAGTCGATCTTGCCAACGCCAGCGCCGACATCAAGATGGGAGCAACGAACACCACAAACCTGCGTCAGGCTCTGGCCAATCTGATGCAGCACCAGTGAGTCACGAATAGGGGAAGATGTCGATGCCAAGTTTTTACTTCGAACAGTTGCTACAAACCGGATTGAACGGAATCGACCAGCAAGGGATCACTGCGGCTGTTCTTCAAATCGCCGGAGTCATTCTCATCCTCAGTCTGTTGTGGTCGGTCTATGAAGCCTATAGCAACGGCGGCGATGTGCGGCTCCTCGGAGTGGCCGCCGTCAAGTATCTGGTTCTGGGATTGGTGTTCCTGAATTACCAAAGTGCCTTTCGTGCCGTGAACAGCATGTTCAACGGTGTGGCCGATGGCATTTACAACCTCTCTGGGAGGTCTAGATGTAATTCAAGTCGTGGGGGAATAGCCTCTCCCAAGCGTGGAGCTCAAACCCCAATTGGTTTTCTTCCCTGTGGAACTTGGTTACAGGCGGCATCTCTGCCATCGTTGCTGGGCTGATAACGCTGGTCGGTTACCTGATCCTCCCCTTCACCTACACCTTGTTCACGCTCTTTTACGCCCTGTACGGATCGATCCTGTATGTGGTCGGTCCCTTTGTCCTGGCCTTGATCCCATCGCGTGGGCTCGGCCAACTGGGCAGAACCTACTTCGTGAACATGATGATCTTCCAGTGTTGGGGCCTTTTGTACGCAATCCTGCAAGCGCTGATGTCGGCGCTGCAGATCACCAATCCAATGCAGTTCAACGGATCGTTTCTGCAAGCGTTTGTCGGCTCCAGCCAGATGATCGTGATGAGCGTGGCCAGCGTCTTGTTGTCGATCATGGTCGCCCTCATTCCTTTTATCGCAAGCCGCATCGTCCGTGGCGACATCGGCGGCACCCTGATGACTGTGATCAGTGGAGCAATGACTGCGGGAGCTGTGGCATCGGGATTGGCATTCTCCGGTGGAGGCGGCCTGGCTGCAGGGCGGCAGGCGTCATCCGGCGGGCCGCCATCTCCTCCGTCCGGTGGTTCCGGCTGCTGTCAGTCAAGGTAGCGGAGTAGTCGGCCAAGGTTCCGGTGGTGGCGTGCAGGTACAGAGCTCGGGTGGAGGCGCCGTGACTGGCGATTCAAGACCACCCACACCTCCAAGTTCCGATGGAGTCAATGCGCAGCCGTTGCACGATGTCTGCTGGCAGTGAGGCCCCATCCACTGGCGCAACGCCTTCCGCTGCACAGGGCGGCAACGATTCGCCTTCCGCTGCCGCGCAATCAGCCAGTGGCTACAACGGCCGCAGCCTTGCCGGTTTCGCGGCTTGGCAAGCCGGACACGCGATTGGCAGAACCATGCGTTGGGCAGGGATGGGTGCAGAACAATGAAAACGCCACAGTCGCACAGAGAATGCACCGGAGATCGCCAGCTTTACCAGGTATTACGAACACGATGGCATGCTGCGCGCATACGCCAATCGCGCCATGTTCCTGGCGATCTTGTTTGCGGTGATTGCGCTCAGCTCGCTCGGGTTCGCCATCTACGTCCGCATCCAGCCTCCCACGGTCATCCGCGTTGATAAGGATGGAAATGCAGTGGTGGTGGGCGGTGGCGCAAGGCAGGACCGGACCGTCGCAGATGGCAATGGTGTTGTCGGCCCAAGCTGCCGGCGCAGATGCGACTGCCTCCGAGGGTGTCGCGCCGACGGACCTGGAAGGCAAAGCCGTCGTGCGGCGGTTCCTCGAACACTACCTCTCCTACACGCCGGATTCCGCGCCGCGCAACCTTGCCGAGTCGCTGAACATGATGACCAACAACCTGCGGACCTTCACGCTGAACAAGCTGCGCGACGACGATACCGTGGGCAAGATCGTGGAAGACCACATCATCTCGGATCTCCGAATTCGCTCGATCGAGCGCACCAAGAACGGGCCGTGGGAATTACGTCGTGTTCGGGGTCAAGGAAGTGCACAAGGTGAAGAGCGGTGCAGAAGTGACCGACCGCATCGTGGGCCAGTACAACATCCGGCTGGTTGAGGAGCGGCGAAGCGAATTCAATCCCAGCGGACTGCTGGTGGCCGAGTACTCCGAGAAGCAAATGGTCGGCGAACGGGACAACGGGCTCGAACAGAAGAGCGAATTGGATAAGTAGATGTGGCGACCGGCAAATTCAGGCCGGTCGCAAAAGGAGTCGAGCATGACAAGCACGGCAGCAACAGACACGGTCCCGGCGGCAAGAACGACCAGGACTGACAGCGGGACGGAAACAGCCGCAGCCCGAACGAGACGTTCTCGTACCAGTTCGGACGAGGAAAACGATGGGAACGCGCGCTATTTCCTCGCCAAGGCAAACCGCAACGACGGCACCCTGGCGTTCGATCGGGAGGTGGCGAGCGAAGGCGAAGCGCTGGTCGAGGCGCTGCGCCTCGGGGTGACCTACTACGAGATTCAGGAGTTTCGCGTAGTGCCGGATTTTTCTGGAAGAAAGCCGCAACTGGACAAAGAAGCGGTTAACGGCAAGTAGAGTCCAGGAGTTTTATAGCACTGGCTTCATTTACAGATGATGTTGATCTGTGGTGAGCGATCCGCAAGCTGATTGCGGTTGAGTGCTGGTCTGGTTCGTTTTGCGAACCTGGCCGGGAACCTGAAACGTTTTCGACCAGGACAATGCGAGAGCCGCGCCAGCGTCCCTCCTTTCTGTTCTGGCACTACGCAGAAAGAAAAGGAGGAAGAGATGGTGAAGCAACGGTTTCGGGTGCTGTTCCGACGTTGGTTCTTCACTGTAGCGAAAGTCTGCGGACCAATTCTGTTGTTCGAGCTGTTTGTGACGGTCCGGCAGCACTTTCAGTATGTGCCCCCGAGCATTTCGGATTTGCTGATGGGAGCACTTTTGGCTTTCCTGCTCACGGCTGTGCTGTGTTGGCTGTGGGCATTGGGAGAGTGGCTGTGGTCCAGGCTGCGCAGGTTACGCGGTTTCTTGAGCGAGCTACGGCACTGCTCCAGAAGCTACTGGAATCCTGAAGCAGTGAGGACCAACAAGGCGTAGCAACTACAACTCGTGTTGGCCGGCGCTAGCTGCCTGGCCGAAATCTTTTAGTTCGGTTTTCGGCAAGGGCAGCGAAGAGACTGGCACGAGCCGTCTCCTCCGGCTGTCCTTGCTCGACAGCTTAAAGGAGATTCGCAATGCCAAATGCTACGAATTGCGGCGTCAACCCGGTGTTGGCGCTCGAACTTGACCGTAATGGGAACGTATCGAAGAAGACCATGAAACTGGATCGGGAAGCGCAACTGACCAACAGCCTCTTGCAAGGACTCTACCCGGGGATTCACGTCGCCACGGTTGACGTGCCGACGGAACCCCTGGATTCCTGCGAGCAGGCCATGGTCGAGCAGGCGCTCACTCGAATCGAGCTTGATGGCATTCGGTACAACCTGGTTGGAGCCAGCGGCAGCGCAAAGAACGGTAAGTTCTACGCGGTCGAGAGTTCCTTCGAAAAGAAGCTTGCGGAGAGGTTTCGCTTCTCGCCGCAGGCCGCCATCACCTACTTCGGAATCCTGGTGTCCTCGTGCAAGGTTCTCATCGAGGTGCCAGATTGCCGCGTCATGGTGGTCGATGACCATGAATTCGGCACCAACGATTGCCGGGGATGGATCTCGCAGTCGTTGTTCCGGAAACTCCAGCAAAAGCACCAGTCCGAGTTTCTAGCCAGGGAGACGGAGCGGCTGCTCGCGCAACGGATCGCAGAACGATCTGAAGAGCAGCAGGACATTCCGTTGACTGAACAAGAAGAAACGGTGCTGGTCGAACAGGCGAAGCGCAGGATTCAAGGCAGGCGAATCGGGGCGCATCGCTTCTATCAATTTCGCCTGGCGTTCGACAAGACCCAGGCGAAGGGCGCATTCAAGGTCATGGCGGATGAAGTTGCCCGGCATCTCGATGCGGACATCATCCTGCCCAGATCGTGCGTCAAGCCCAAGTACCAGGGAAGAGTGTTGCGGACGATTCGATCGCTCATGGGAGATCGTCAGGCACACACCTTCCGTGGGCCAGTGATCGTCGGCTTTCGTGACGTCTCCCGCAACCTCGAGTTCAATTCGAGTTACACCCTGCTGGAACACGCCCCGGAAGATTCGATTGAACTGGAAATCAAACCGTACGCTCTCAGCCAGATCGGGAAAGTACGGCAGGCCTTCGAGGAGAATAACTTCACGGAGCTGTTTCAGTTGCTGGGCACGCAGGAGAGTCAACGAGTCCTGGAACCCGGCGAAGAAACCGACCCTGACTACACCTCGAACGAATACACGGTGGCGCAGGCAGCTCTGATCGCCGACGCTACCGGGTACATGCTGAAGCATCCGTTCATTCAGCACCACCTCCAGCGGGTGTTGATGAAATGGGCGTATCGGCTCTGTACCAGTGGTGGCTTCCGTCTTCCGGGGTTTGCACTCGCGGACGATGGCTACCTCTTTCTACATGAAGGACAAGTGGTATGTGGTTCGGATTGGATTCCAAAGACCAGCGCTATCGCCGAATCAAGTTGCCGGCATGGTCTGGTCGTGCGCTATCCCATCCGGATGAAAGAAGACCTCCTGCCGGTCGAAAACCTCTCAGGAGAAGACACCGTTCGTCTACTGGCTGAACACCTCCAACAACGGGGATGCCAGCTTTCGGTTGAAGGTGTCGCTGACGTGGCTCGGGAGCAACTGCAACTGAGAGGCACGCTGGTCCTTCATTCGGAAACCGCTTCCAGAAACGGCGGGGACTATGACTTCGATATGGTGTGCCTGGTCGAGGACAACCGATTTCCACGGTTCGTCGCAGACCGGTTTGCCTACGAGGAACTGCACTCTGCCGTTAAGACCAAAAACCCCAAACCTCCGAGTCCCTGGTGGAACCTTCCGCAAGTTTCGATGCAGGCCCGCGGGAATCAGATCGGCGCCATAACCGATTTGAAGACTTCGTGCCTGGCGAAAGGAAGGCCCGACCTGGCGCGGGAGTTGGTCGACCAGCTTCAGAATGCGCTGGATCAACTGAAGCATGGTACCCAACCCGACCAGGAGGTCATACGCAACATCCGCAACGATGTGCCCACAGCACCCTGGCTGAAGTTGAAACAGAAACGCCGGATCGAAGACATGGACGAGCATCTCAACGTCGATGCCAGCGATAAGGTCGGGAGACTGTACAACTTCACGCGCAAGGAACTGGGGCGGTTCTTCGGGAGTGCTGCAACGGCGCGCTTGAGCGATTTTCGGGGAGTGATCGGAGGACAGAGCTTTACCCCGGAGATTTATCAGGAGTGCTTCGTGGTCAACCGGTACTACGGGAGCCGCGTGACCGAAATCATGGGCCGTCGCCAACAGCTTCTGGGGGAACTGGAGAAAGCTAATGCGGATATCGAGGCGAACAAGCACGACGCCGAGGCCCGCAAGCAGCTGTTCTTCCGGCGCAACCAGGCTTCCGCTGCCTTGAACGCTTATGAAAAGCGGGCGGGAGAAGAGCTGAAGGCGCTGGTCAATGGGCTTCAGAAATGGAGCGGCAGCAAGAATGGGACTCGATTGTCCTATCTGTCGGCCTTGCACGCGATCGTTTGCCGGGAACGACGGAAAGATCCGGACCCCAACGTGGTGACTGGGGAGCGGCGGAGCGGAGTCCCAACAAGAATGTTGACCCTTCGGGAAAATGGAATCATGACCAGCGTACGAATAGACAAGTGGCTCTGGGCCGCCAGATTTTTCAAGACGCGCGCATTGGCCGTACGAGCCTGTGAACTCGGCAGGATTCGTTCCAACGGGCAGCCGGCCAAAGCTGCACGCGAGGTCCGGGTTGGGGACCTGTTGCAAGTAACGAACGACAGCGGCGATTTTCAGGTGGATGTCCTGCTCCTCAGTGAGGTGCGCGGACCGGCCTCCGTTGCACGGACGCTCTACCGCGAGACAGAAGCAAGTCGGGAATTGCGCCGGAAGTTAGCAGAGGAGCGGAAGGCGATGCAGCCTTTCGAGCCGTCGTCGGATGCCAGACCATCGAAGCGCGACCGCCGCAAAATCATCCAGTTCCGTGGTAGAGCGTGACCGCTGGTGAGTGACAGCGTACCCAGAACTGATCTTGTGGCACTTTGCGCAGCTTGGCGAAGAATTATAGCCGGTTAACTCGCTAGCTCAAGACCATCGCACCCGTCTGTAAACAGCTAATCGATCGGAAGGATTGAATTCGGGTCCGAAGCGGCATTTTGCGGTTCCGCGAGGCAGTCCTATACTTCCCGCGCCAGCATGGCTCCTGCGTCCTTCAGCCCGTCTATTCCGGTGTGCCACGAGCGCGCGGTCAGCGTCCAGCGGCAGGAAGATCCTGCCGCCTGTGTGCTCGCCAATCAAACGAGGCTTCTCTTGTCTCGTTTTCTTGCGAAGTCTGTCGCTGTCGGCGACGAGATCACATTTCCGATTCCAGCACCAGATACAGTGGGCCCGGAAATTCTCGTCACCAAGAATGCCGCCTCCGGACCGAGCCGTTATATCTACCAGGCGCCAATCGCATACGTCAGCCAGCCCAAGCGGGACAAACGAAATCAACACTACGTTTCTGCCGAAGTTCGCCGGGGAAGCCTTGGCATGGGCACGATTTTCCTGCATTGCGAGGTCCTGCGCGAGTACTTCTATCGCCTGCCGCCTGCGGCCGACCGAGTCGATCATCCTACCCTGTACGAGGTCTTGCGTATCCCGGCCAGCGCTTCGCCCTCCGAGCTTCGCGTAGCTTTCAAACTGCGTGATCTGGAGCTACAAACGGCGGGCGTGCCGCAGAGAGAGCGAGTGGCCCTGGAGCGGGCATTCAACATCGTTGGTCATTCCGAACTGCGCGCTTGCTATGACGCGCTGCTGGCCGATCCCGAAGCGCCGGCCCTATTTCCGTATGGTGGCTTTGGCTCTCTATTCGTTGCCGGCGAGCCTTCTCGTGACGGAGCGAGGTTCTTTGCCCGCCGCATACTCGCGTTTTCACCAGATCTGCGGAGCCGACGGTTCCATGTGCCACTGCGCAAATGTGATTTCTACGACGACCGGGCACTGTGCCGCGATGTGCGCCGCAAGTTGGAATTCTGGCTCGACCCAGCCGTCCTCCATACACTCTGGGATCGCACCTGGAATCAGTGGAAGCATCTGTTGGGAACCAAGATTGATGTCGAGGGCACGTTTGTACAGAGCGGCAAGTACCGCAAACGTCACGGAGAGTGGGAGCTCGTTACCTGGGAAACCGCGTTGCCGAGCAGGCTGGAGGTCAAACTGCCGCCCGATTTCCAGCGGCAAATGGAATCCGCCAAAACTGCCTATCATCGCTTTGGCCAGTACTCACGGGCTCTGGATCAGATCCGGCTGTGCTTGCAGCATCGGGCGGTCGAGCGAATAGAGCTGCAGCGAATGTGTTCCGAGATGCGCATTCCGGGTGACTTTGATGTCACCCAGATCAGCTGGCGCCCTGATTATGACCCGTTCTTCTATCGCCAGCTCGCACGCCGGGCACGCCGGATCTACCTATTTCGGGATGAATACATTTTCGAAGTTGAGAAAGCCGTGGTCGTCGAAACCCCTGAGCTCGGTCACGCGACTTACGTGTTTGCCAAGCCCCGGAACCTGGATACCTTTCTCGCTTTGTACACCAAGACCACCAAGGACGACATCCGACGAAACCGCAACAATGCAGCCCAGGGGCTGGGCTTTCTGGGGCGCGTGATTCACGGTACCAACCCACGAGCGTGGCTCAAGGAAGTCAGGCAACGAGTGGGGGAAGGAATTGATTTTGCAGCGGCCATGGCGGAGTGAATCACAGACCAATTCGCGCCCACTTTTGTGGCATTCGATGTACCGGAGGATTTCTGCGTACCTGCTGCTTTGCCCAGTCAAAGTGTAATCGGTGAAATATTGTTAGCTGAGAATTGCGGCTCCATCGTGCGGTCGGTGGTTCGACCGATAGGCCACCAAGGACGTTGATGCGGGACAGTTTTGCCAAGGTCTTCTTCCCGCGTCTTAAATACTCACCACCAAATCAGTCCACAACACCCGTGCCCCGATCTGCTCACATGATTAGGCCGTTTGACGAAGCGTCGATTTGAGGCTAACAACAGCGGTTGAAAGGCCACTGTTGCGTCTGGCGCTCTGGCATCGAAAAGAAGCCATACGACACGCAACAAACCGACTAAAGCTGGCTCTCAGCGACCAACTCTCTGGGGCTACACAGCTGCGGAAGTGAGTCACCATGACGATGAATAACGAACAGTTCGTACCAAAGGAGGTTGTTGCCCAGTATTTGTCCCTGCCCATCCGGAAGGTCATGGAGCTTGCACGGAGGCGGGTTATTCGTGCGTATCCAATTGGTAGCATTCGTAATCAGTGGCGCTTTCGGCTGAGTGAGGTGGCTGAAGACATAACGGCCTTGACGAAGCCTGCCCAGAGTACAATCTCGGCAGCAGCCCCGACGAGCCGGAGGAGCAAATCCAATGGCTAACAAGGAAGTTAAAGCACGCGGCTGGCTCAGGCAGCGTGAACGGGCGGATGGGATGATTTGGCTCTGGTGTTACCAAAGGCAGAGAGAGAGGGACGGTGAGATGGTAGAAAACGCCGTCAGGCTCGGCCTGGTCGCTGACATCGGAGATGATGAAACGTCCGCTTGGCTCAAAGTTGGTGAGCTTGGCTTGGTCGAGAAGTACATCAACAACCCCCTGTCTGGTAAGCCGACTTTTGGTGAAGTTTGTGGCGCCTACGTCAAGGACGGCTTGCCATTCCGCAAGAAGGACGGTCGCCGCAAGACGAAAGGCACCATCGAAACGTATGAGTACCATATAAACAACCATATCCTCCCTCGCTGGAAAGACGCCGTCGCCGAGGAGATGAAGCCCCTCGCCATCCGCAACTGGCTCGTTGACCTCCACGACGGCGAAGACTATGTGTGGGAAACCTGCTCAAAGATTGCGGGAATCATGTCGTTGGTCTTCAGCTTCGTTGACCACAACGAGATTTGCTCCATCCGCAATCCTCTGGATAAGGTCACCATTCCGGCCAGCGAGGAGGATCAAGATGAAGTGAAGGTGCTCTTGCCCGAGCAGGTCATCGCTCTGCTGGAGCGACTCCCCTACCCGGTGAAGATTGCCGTGCTTTTGGTCGCTTCCACGGGCGTCCGCATCTCCGAGTGTCTTGGCTTGACGTGGAAGCACGTGGAGTGGGCGAACAATCGCATCTTCATTCACCAGACGTTCAGGCGGGGCGAGATGCAGAATCGGACGAAGACCAAGGCCAGCAACGCACCCGTCCCGATGTGTACGGCCCTGGCAGCGTTCCTCACCGATTGGAGGCAGCAAACCCCGTACGACAAGGACGAGGACTTCATTTTTGCCTCGCCAAAGCTGAAGGGCAAGCAGCCGCTGTGGGGTCAGACCATGAACGCCGACTTCGTTAAGCCGGCCGTCGTGGCTCTGGGGTTGGTGGCCAAGGGTGAGAGTTTTGGTTGGCACCGGTTTCGCCACAGCTTGAGCACGTGGGCGAACGAGACCACCAAGGACATCACGGTCTCCCAAACCCTACTTCGTCACAGCAAGCCCGAGATGACCGCCGTCTACACCCACGGAAATTTTCCCAAGGCGTTGGATGCACAGCGGCAATACCTGGAACAGTTGCTGGCAGCCAAACCCGCGTCGGAGGCCACTCAGTGACTTCCATCGGGCTGGCATCGGGCTGGGATTTTGCCAGCAAAAAACAACAGCCGCCGGTAAGTGGCTGTGCGGTAAGCAGATATGTTGGTGGGCGCTACAGGATTCGAACCTGTGACTTCCACCGTGTGAAGATGGCACTCTACCGCTGAGTTAAGCGCCCACTGCGCGGTATCCGCATTGTAACAAAATTGTGCAGGCTTTCTCCGCATCCCGCCTCGCGACAAATGGTTGCAGCGCGCCGCTTGCGTGTGTTCATCTAAGCTTCGTATGGCGCTGGAAGAGTACAAGCGGAAACGCGATTTTAAGCAGACGCCCGAGCCGCCGCCCAAGGTCGGCAAGGGCCAGCAACAGCGCTTCGTGGTGCAGAAGCACCGCGCCACACGCCTGCATTACGACTTCCGCCTGGAGATGGAGGGCGTGCTGAAGTCGTGGGCTGTCCCTAAAGGCCCGTCGCTCGATCCCGCTGACAAGCGACTCGCGATGCAGGTGGAGGACCATCCCGTTTCGTACTTCGATTTCGAGGGCACCATTCCTGCCGGCAATTATGGCGCGGGCACCGTCATGGTGTGGGACATGGGCACGTGGGAGCCGCAGGGCAATGCTTCCGAAATGCTGCACAAGGGTGACCTGAAGTTCCGCCTGAACGGCGAGAAGCTGAAGGGCGACTTCGCGCTGGTCCACATCAAGTCGCGCAGGCCCGGAACCAAGGGCACGGAATGGCTGCTCATCAAGCATCGCGACGCCTACGTACAGCCCGGCTACGACATCGACCAGTACGACTATTCCGTGCTGACCAAGCGCTCGATGGACGAGATCGCGGGCGATGCAGGCTCAGCAGAGTGGAAGAGCAGCCGCAAGGTTTCGACTGCGGGCGTCTCCGGCAAGAACGATTGGCTGGCCGACTCGATCGCCAAAGCCGACGCGAAGAGGGCCAAGGCTGCAAAGAAATCCGCAGCTGCTAAGACGTCCTCGGTTGTCGCGAAGACGGCTAGTGCGAAACTTGCAACCACTAGGAACCCCACCCTAGCAAAAGAAGCTAGGGTGGGGCACCCAGTAATAAAAAAATCCGCGCGCGGGAAAGCATCAGCTAACGGAGTAGCCTCCCCGGCAGCACGAATCGGCCACAAAGCGCCGATGCCGCGTGCCATCCATCCCATGCTGGCCACGCTGGTGGACGGCCCGTTCGACGACCAGCAGTGGCTCTACGAGATCAAGTGGGACGGCTATCGGGCGATCGCTTTCCTCGACGGCGGCTCAGTGCGCCTGGTCTCGCGCAACCAGAACGATCTGACCGCTGCCTATCCCGAACTGCGTTCCATCGGCGATCACGTCAAAGCGCGCAATGCGATCTTTGACGGCGAGATCGTCGCGCTCGATGAGCAGGGCCGGCCTTCGTTCAGCCTGATGCAGCAGCGCACCGGCATCGGCGCGGGTGGCCGCCGCATCCAGCGCACGCGCGACGATGTTCCCGTGGTGTATTACGTTTTCGATCTTCTGTATTTTGACGGTTACAACTTGATGCCGGCGGAACTGGAGCAACGCAAGGAGCTGCTGGCTTCCATCCTGTCGCCGAACGACCTCATTCGCTTCTCCGACCATTACGTCGGAAATGGCAAAGCGCTGTTTCAAGCTGCGGCGCAGCGCGAGCTGGAAGGGATCGTCGCCAAGCGTCGCAGTAGTCAATATCTGCAGAAGCGCAGCCGCGATTGGCTCAAGATCAAGATCGTCAGACGACAGGAGTGCGTGATCGGCGGCTACACCGACCCGCGCGGTGCGCGCGAAAATTTTGGGTCAGTGGTGCTCGGCCTTTACGACGACCAGGACAGGCTGGTCCACGTTGGCCACGCCGGCAGCGGCTTTACCGAGGAATCGCACGCGGCGCTGTGGAAACGGTTGCACGCCTTGGAGACCAAACGCAGTCCGTTCTTCGGCAGAGTGGAAAGCACCAGACCGGTCCACTTTGTGAAGCCCGAGCTGGTCGCCGAAATCAAGTTCACCGAGTGGACGCACGAGGGACAGAGCGGCGGAATGAAGATGCGCGCGCCGGTGTTTGAAGGCTTGCGCTTCGATAAGAAGCCGAAGGAATGCAAGTTCGAGCGCGCGGCCAGCGCGTCGGCCGTGGTCAAGAAGGCGGAAGGGGGCGATGCGGCGTAAGCGTGTGTTTGCAATGTGTCATGACAAGTGAGTGCCGCGTATGAAGTTAATCACGTATTTTTTGGCGCGCTCGCGGCGCGAGTCAAGAGCCTGCCGATGCCTGCTTCTCGCCTCTCTGCGATCCTCGAAATATGCCCATTTCGTAAATTGCTTTGTATCAGGGCACGGCTTCAGCCGTGCCGCAGCAGGGCCCCCAAAGAACTTGGGCTTGAGCCCCCGGGCGGGGGCAAAGCTCTATTTACAGGGCTTATCCAGTAACAAGGGGAACTTTAGTCCCGGCATATACACCTCTTCTTCGCTATGCGACATTAGGTCTGCTACAGACTTCGTAAAGGCAAAAGCCACTCCCCCTACAGCCTTGGCTGAAATTTTAAAAACTGTCTGCGGGTTCTTAACGGACTCCTCATTTACGGGGAAAATCCACGCAAGCACTCCTTGCTGGTATCCATTCCTTTTAATTACATCTGATGCTTTAAGATATAAGGCATCTTCTGGAACAAATCGTCTCGTCTTTTTGCCTTGACAGAGGTCAATCGTCGAGTTTAGTAGCGCAGCTGACCCGCTGTGAACGTTACCATCCGGGGTGATGATTTCCGCAGACCACGTATTTCCAACTACAGCTGCGTCGGCTCCCCTATTCGTCAGATTACTGACAAATAGAACCTGAGTACTTCCCGATGATAGGCTGCCAATGTTTGCCTGCAATATGTCCAAGTCGAAACTAGGAACGGTTAATTGCTCAACTTGTGAATTTAGTTCTCGCGCTCTTACACACTGGCGCTGCCAAGCCGCATAAAATCCATAAATGACACAGCATATTCCAACGACCCATATCAAATTGACGAAACGTTCGAGCAACGGCTTTTCGTTGAGATATTGTTTGACATTAGGGAACCTCTGAACAACCACTGCCATTAAGCCAGGCAATGGCTCCACAGGGAAGATTCAGATCGGTTCATGCATTCCGGGCAGTTACTTGGTCCCTCCGACTCGCCCGTTTCGGGTGGTCGGACGCTCTTGGAAGACACTACGCCGCCGCGTACAGCAGCTTCTTGCGAACCATAAACAGATTCACCAGCGCGCAGGTGGCAAACAGTCGGTTGGCGTTCTTCGCCAGTCCTCGGTAGCGCACCTTCACGAACCCGAACTTCAGCTTCATCACCCCAAACACGTGCTCCACCTTGGAGCGCACCGTCGACTTGGTCCGGTTCTTCGCCCGCTCCACTTCGTCGATCCGGTTTCTTATAGCGATAGCGTCGATGGGTACAGTCCTGCGCTTGCGGCGCACATTGCTGAATCACCTCGCTCTGCCCGCGATACGCCTGATCGCCCCACACCTGCGTCTCCTCCCCGTGCAGCAACTCCGGCAGCACCGTCGCATCCGCCACGTTGGCCGGCGTCACCACCGCGGTGTGAATCAGCTTGGTCTTGCTGTCCACGCCCACGTGCGCCTTCATCCCGAAGTACCACTGCTTGCCCTTCTTCGTCTGGTGCATCTCCGGGTCGCGCTTCTGCTCCCGGTTCTTGGTCGAGCTCGGCGCATGGATGATGGTCGCGTCCACGATCGTGCCCGTCGTGATCCGCACTCCCTTGCTCTGCAAATGCAGGTTCACCGCCTCCAGCATCTGCCCGCCCAGCCGGTGTTCTTCCAGCAGATGACGGAACTTGCACACCGTGGTCTCGTCCGGCACCGGCTCCCGCCCCAGATCGATGCCCACGAAGCTGCGCATCACCGCCGAGTCGTACAGCGCCTCTTCCACCGCCGGGTCCGACAGGTTGAACCACTGCTGCAGAAAGTAAATGCGCAGCATCCGCTCCACCCCCACCGGCGGGCGCCCGTTGCCCGCCTTCGGATAGTGCGGCTCGATCAGCGCGCACAACTTGCTCCACGGCACCACCTGCTCCATCTCTTCCAAAAACACCGCCCGCCGCGTCTTCTTGCTGTACCGCTCAAATCCATTCATCATCGCCAGTGTCCTCTGCTTCATCTGGCTGTCAATGTATCTGGATTCGCGGTGGAAAAGGAGAGCTTAATCAGAGTCTCCTTAGGTATTCTCTCGATAAATGCAAAAAGGGTCAGGATGATGCCGACCTTTTCGACCCATGAGTCAAATACTTCTGATAGGAATATGAGCAGCACCTACACGCCTCCTCATCGTCGGCAGGATCTCCGACAGTCGGATTGTGCGCGCCGGACTACCTTGTGTCAAGCCAATAACCCCGACTAGGGCCGTACCCTGACCCTAGTCCTCAAAGACTACCGCGAGAATGCAACCATGCCAACGCACGGAGAACATTCAGGAACTGTCATTTCTTCTTCTTTACGGTAGCGATCGTGGAGTTTATCGGGATATTGTTCGAATTAAGCCCGGGTGTTTGGCCGCGAAAGTCGAAATCGAGATGCACCTGGGGACGGAAAATCAAGCAATGGGTAGACCCGCCAAAGTGAAACATACCTACCATGAGCGGCACGCAATTGTTACTGCGGACGAGACAGGAAGCCGGGATCGCGGAGAAACGGATTGATTACAACAACGCCGTCAAGGTCTTGGTCTGGCTGCAAATCCTCCGTCAGTAGGTAACGGCAAGAAGACGCCTTCGCCGCCGCCACGATGGCTGCGTCCCAGAACGACAGCCTATAGCGATCCTGTATCTTCCAGCTTCGCTCCAGAAGAGCGGCGTCCGTGGACACTGGGCGCCACGCCATCAGGTTCTTCACCTCGGCCCGAGCTGTCTCAAGCGCGGCTGGCCACTTGTGCGCGATGTTCACATAGAACTCATGCAAAACCTGGAAGCTGATCCGGCCGCGCCGGCTCTGCCAGAGTTCCGCTCGCCACAGCGCGGCTGCCTGTTGCTTTTTCCGGTCGGCGGTGTCGAATGCGTAAATGAGAACATTGGTATCAACGAAGATGGGCGCGGTCATAGACCTCCTCGCGCGACAGATACCGGCCATCTGTCTTCAGAAAGGGCTTCCGTGCAAGGGCCTGTCGCATGGCGCGCTCGTAGCTGTCTTTTGCCAGCATGCGCTCCTTCAAGATGTCCCCTAGAAGCCGCGAGACGCTCGTTTCTTTTCGAGCGGCTTCGAGGCGCGCCCAACGCGCGACGTTTTCCTCGAGGCTGACGGTAATGTTCCGCAATCGTGCTTTCATAACACAAATCTAGTGTGTCACGATTTTCGTGTCAAATAACTTATTGTTGACTGGACCAAAAACTACGCGTCATTTCCCGCCCGCGCTTTCTTCTTCCCTTGTTCCCTGCCGCGGTCTATCATGCGGGCTTTAGCTGAAGCCCCTTGCTTTGAAGGAGGATAAGGATGAGCGCACGCCAGGAATCAAGCCGCGTCGAAGAAAGCAGTTTTGGCCGTTTCGGTCTCGCTCTTGCCGCATGGAGCGAGCGCTGGTTTCCTGATCCGCTGGTGTTCGCCCTGCTCGGCATTGTGGTGGTTTTCGTTTTCGGGCTCATCCTGCGCGAGAGTCCGGCCAAGCTCGCGGTCCAGGGAGGCAAGAACTTCTGGTCCCTGGTTCCGTTCACCATGCAGATGGTGATGATCATCATCGGCGGCTATGTGGTCGCGACCACGCCGGTTGTCTATCGCGGCATTAAGGCCCTGGCCGGGCTGCCCAAAACGCCCCGCGGCGCCATCGCCCTGGTGGCCTTTCTTTCCATGCTCACGTCGCTCATTTCCTGGGGACTGAGCCTGATTTTCAGCGGCGTCTTTGTGCGTGAGGTGAGCCACCGCGTGAAGGGCATGGATTATCGCGCCGCCGGCGCCGCCGCCTATCTGGGACTGGGGGCCGTCTGGGCGCTCGGGCTCTCCTCGTCGGCCGCCATGATGATGGCCACCAAGACCGCAATTCCGCCCGCGCTGTTCACCATCACCGGGCTTATCCCACTGCGTCAGACACTGTTTCTGTGGCAAAGCCTGGTCGTGGCTGCGGTGCTGATCGTGGTCTCAACCGTCATCGCCTACCTGTCGGCGCCGTCGCCGGAGAATGCGCGGACCGCAGAATCCTACGGCTTGCAGTACGAATCCATGGACGAAAAGCCGGTGCCGCGAACCAAGCCCGGCGAGTGGCTGGAATACAGTCCGCTGCTGACCATTCTGGTGGTCGCACTCCTGGTCTGGTACTTGATTGATTTCTTCCGTTCCTCGCCGCAAGGCGCGCTGGCCGCGCTCGACCTGAACACCTACAACCTGATGTTCATCTGCGCCGGACTTTTGCTGCACTGGCGGCCGCGCCGGTTTCTCAAGGCCGTAGCCGACTGTATTCCCGCCACCAGCGGCGTGCTGATCCAGTTTCCCTTCTACGCGGTCATCTTCGGAATGATTGTGGGCACCCGCATTTCCGACTGGCTGGCGCATCTGTTTACCACCATTAGCACCCACAACTCCTATCCTTTGCTTGTCGCGACATATTCCGCGGTGCTGGGCATTTTCATTCCTTCGGGTGGCAGCAAATGGGTGATCGAAGCGCCCTACATCATGCAGGCGGCCAATGCTCACCAGGTGCATCTGGGCTGGGTGGTGCAGATCTACAACGCCTCGGAGGCGCTACCCAACTTGGTCAATCCCTTCTGGATGCTGCCCCTGCTGGGGATGCTGCGGCTGAAGGCGCGCGACATCGTGGGCTACGGCGTGCTGCAGTTGATCATTCACATACCGATTGTGTTTTTCCTGTGCTGGCTGTTCGCGCGCTATACGCCGTACCTGCCGCCGGTGAAGTGAAGAAGCCGGGGCCACGCAGCGGCGGTGAATTGAGCCCGGGGCATGTTACAACGCCGCCGCTGCTTTGGGCACCGATCTAATCCGTTGTTAAGCATCATTTTATGTCATCCTCGTTGCCCAAAGAGAGTTGAAGCATTTTCAGAAGTTTTGGGAGGTCCTTCGCTGCATCCCAATCTTCTGGCAATTGGAGCCGAACCAACCTTCCGACTCCAAGGGGAATTGGCATGGTACGCTCCGCCTCGGCATTCGATGGCGATCGCGGTGGAACCTCTTTCTTGGCCGAGGAATCGGTGCCTGGTTTGTCGTACGGGCGATCGTCACGGACGCCAGTTATTTCGCCTACGTAGAAGCCCTTAAACCGAACCACATCGTCATCGATCTCAATGAACCGCGGCTCCTGTAACAAGTCAGACACGCCAACTGCTCGCCGTCATGTTGCAACAGCCGCGCACCTGGCAATACGGTTATGAGCTCTCGAAGCAGACCGGCCTCAAATCGGGCACGCTTTGTCCGCTACTGATACGTCTCAGCGATCAAGGCCTGCTGGAATCGCAGTGGCGAGAACCCGAACGGCCAGGCAAGCCGCCCCGCCATGCCTACCGGCTGACCGCGAATGGACCGGCCTTTGCGCGCGAGATACGATCTTGTTTCTGTTCGTGCTGATGGTGAGCTTCCCTACCTGCCCGGTGGCAATTCGGCATTCTTGCACGGTGTTTCGGTGTTTGTCGGCGCTCTCGTGACCTTCGGCTCCAGTCGCCTAATTGGCAATCTGCTGGCCGAAGTCCTGTTGACCTGCGCTCGCGCCTTTCTCGCGCCTTTAAGGTGGGCGATGTCGCCCGCATCGAAGGGGTGTACGGAAAAGTTACGGAGAAGACGCTACTCGTAACCCTCGTCGTTACGGCGGGCAACGAGCATATAGCCATTCCCAGCAGCAAAGTATTGACGGACTCTGTCATCAACTACAGCACCCATGGATTGGGCACCGGTGTAGCAGTGTCGGCGTCTGTCACCATTGACTGCGACGTGGATTGGAGGACCACGTACAAACTCCCTGATTGAGGGCGCGACCCGAAGCGAACAGATCGCCGCCCAGCCGGCTCCGCGAGTCATCGCCGACAATTATGCCGCTCACAAACATCCCAAGGTACAACGGTGGCTGCGCGGCCATCCTCGTTTCCACTTGCACTACACCCCGACCAGCGCTTCTTGGCTCAACATGGTCGAACGCTTATTTCGCGATCTCAGCCAGCAGAGCTTGCGACAGGGTGTTTTTCACAGCCGCAGGGAATTGATCACCGCGATCCGGCTGCCATCGCCGACCACAACCGGCGGCCCAAACCGTTTGTTTGGACTGCCAAAGCTTCCGACACTCTGGAAAGAGTCACCCGTGCCCCCGCCGCACGTTTGCTATGTTGCAATCTCAATGACGCACTACAGTAGTTCCGACCAGATGTTGTATTCAGGCAGTTTAGGAGTGGTGCCGGGAGGGGGAATCGAACCCCCAAGGGCCGAAGCCCGGCGGATTTTGAGTCCGCTGCGTCTGCCAGTTCCGCCATCCCGGCCGAATGGGAAAATTGGGATACAGCCTAGTTTAGCAGTTTGGCGTTTGCAACCCCATGTTCTCCTGCCACATATTCAACCGCCATCTATTGTCTGCCGTGCGCGCCGAGAATAATTTCGCATCGCTGCAACTTTTCTCTTGCATTTCTCCCCGCAATGGTATTTTAGTATTTCGCAACAAGCTTTCGGGGACGATCATGCATCTGTGCGGAGTGCGGCGCGAACCAACAGGCTGTCCGTGGGCCGACCCGCCTTGCCCCGCAAGCCACGCGGCCCGTTCGCGGACGATCTGCCCGTCTTCCTCGTGAAACCAGAACTGAACCTGCTTTCCGATCCTTCGTTTCTCGATGGTTCGAGTGTTAAACGCCAGATTCTCTCTCGTCACCGAAAGCGGTTACTTATCCGATTTGTTTTGAGCGTCTTGCGTTCGCAATTGGTGACGAGTTGCGGTAGCGCTCCGTGAAGGGCTCACGTGAAGGCACTGAATCTAAAGAAGAAATGGTAGGCACGAGGGGACTCGAACCCCTGACCTCTACCGTGTCAATTTTGAGGTCACACACCTAAAACCCTTTCCTTATCTAGCTTTTCCGCATTCTAGATACTGCAAAAAGGGGCCAAAATCACCAAGTTTTGATGGCGAGTTGATGGCAGGTTTTGCTCCACTGCTCCCAAGAACATTTTTGCAAAGACCCATCGCGTGAGACAGGAGCCGCCGCGCGAACTGGAACCGGGCCGCTCAGCCGGATTGCGTGCCATATGGCGATTTCTCACTACCTATCTTAAAGACTGGCGGAAAAAGCCGGTTTCCGAGTTGCCGACCAACCCGACACTATGTAGCAGACGGCCACCTCAACGGATAGGGCGTTTTACGGCCATGTGAAAGAAAGCATTCGTAAACACTGGCCGACACATCGGCACTGATCCGGGCTCGGTGAGCGCATTGGCTTACCACTCACCGCGTAGGTCCTAGCGAGTCGTCTGGCAAAGATCAGTTGCCCAACAGGGCGGTGAGACACCGAGAAGGTTCCAGAGACAATCCGCATTCCTCCTGCCCCTGATGCCAGTGCCATAACCCTTGCCGGCTCGCTCCAGCGCAGAGTATCAATCAGCGCAGGTGTCAGGGTTAAGAGACTCGGGACAGAAATCACGAATCGCAAAATTCACATTTGACATCGGCCGAAAATCCACTACCATATGGTTGTGGATAAATTAGGTACAACATTTGCGGCTTTGTCTGACCCCACCCGTAGGGCGATGATCGAACGACTCTCACATGGGCCTGCCTCTGTGCATGGATTGACGGAACCGTTCGCACTCTCGCAGCAGATGATTTCAAAACATATTGCCTACCTGGTGCGGGCGCGGATTGTGATCAAGACGAAGCGTGGACGAGAGAGCGTGTGCACGCTTAGGCCAGAGGCGATTAAGACGGTCAGCGACTGGGCGATTAGCTATCGCCGATTCTGGGAAGAGAGTTTCGACAAACTGGATGTCGTTGTAAATCAAATGAAGAAAGAGGAGGTCAGAGATGACAGAAAACACGGTTAGCGAAATTGAGCGGATGGTCGTTACAAGAGTTTTTGATGCCCCACGCGAGTTGGTTTGGAAGGCGTGGACAGACCCGAAGTACGTGATGCAGTGGTGGGGACCGAAGGGCTTTACTGCGCCCGTTTGCGAGATGGATTTTCGCGTTGGAGGAAAATTTCTCTGCTGCATGAAGTCGCCGGATGGGCAGGAGTTCTGGAATGCGGTTGAATACCACGAGATTGTTCCGTACGAGAAGATCGTTTCCTTGATGTACTTTTCCGACTCGAAGGGAAACAAGATCGAGCCTGCGCAATTAGGAATAGAACATGAGGCTATAGACGGTGCGTACGACGTGACCATCTTTGAGGATCTCGGAAACGGCCAGACGAAACTCACCTTCATTGGAAATGAACCCATGGAGAGCGCGAAAAATAGCGGTCAAGTGGAGGGCTGGAACCAGATACTCGATAAAGTTGCTGCTGTTATTGCGGGGCTAGTGCAGGCGAAATAGGAGTTTGACGTTTTGACGATCGTCATGCGCGAGATACGGCTGAGGCTGGCGGCGAAGGCTTGGTTAGAACAGGCTGCTCGCCGCTCGGCCGAATAGTCGTCTCTCGGGATAAGTGACCCTTGGTTCAACTGTTGATTTCAGTCCAATGCACTCATCGACCGAGGTTCGTATCGCTCTCGGATCCTTGGTCCTGTTAAACGCGCCAGTGTCCGGGCATCCACTTGGCCGGATAGTCGGCATCTCGGAGATGTGTTCTATCCGGACTGCTCCCGGATCATGAGCAACCCGGCAGCTGGCTGTCCGCAGATAGCTGGCGAGAACAGGCCAAGTCGTACGCAATTCAGAATCTGGGACGGGCAAGACCCAAACAACGCCCGCTTGCCCCTATCGTCAGATGAAGCGAATTGAAAGAAATGGTAGGCACGAGGAGACTCGAACTCCTGACCTCTACCGTGTCAAGGTAGCGCTCTAACCAACTGAGCTACGCGCCTACGCGGAGGGATAGCCTCATTGTAGTAGCCTCACGGCGAGGTGAGCAAGTTGCAGCCTGGCGGGGCATTGGATCCGAGCCAGATCAGCTACCACGGACAGAATCTTCTACGCCCTGCACGCAGGATCCCACGCTGCGGAAACACCATTCTCTATCTCCTTCGCCGCCAGAAACGGCGGTCGCCGAAATCTCTCCACGGTCTTCGAGCCCTGACCGAATCCCAACAGAACGCACCCTTCTGAAGGCTGATCTCAGGTTTGCCGGCGTCATCGCCAAGTACCACGCTGACGATATCGAAGCGGCAAGGAGGCGGCCGGTCAGCGGCCAGTCGGCGGACATACTGCCGGGCTACGGACAGGATATGGCGCTTCTTCTCCCGGTCGACTGCGGTTGAGGGCGGCGCGAAATCGGCGCTGGTCCGGGTCTTGACCTCGATAAAGCACAGAACTCCGTCGTCCCAGCCGATCAGGTCGATCTCACCGCGATCGTAGGGGACGCGGAAGTTCGACGCCACGATTGTGTACCCAAGAGAGCGCAGATGAAAGTAGGCCTCAGTTTCACCGTGCTTGCCGGTTAGCAGGTGCTTCGGCGTTCGCGACGGGAAACGTTCACCGGCGCGTTCCAGACTGCGAATGACGAACTTGGTCAGCCAGATCATGGGCCACTATAGATTGTTCTCACGCTACATCTCGCTTGGCCCTGGCCGATGTGATAGCCATCACCGGACCAGGTGCACGTGCGCCGATCGCGCCCAGGAAACACCCTGGTTGCCAGCAAGCCATAAACCCGTCAGAATCAATCGCAGGACAGCGCGAGCGTTGTTCGCGATTCCATAAAGCCAAGTGGGGCGATGCAAGAAACTGACCGGGAGCAAACTCGAACGAAGACCTCCGGCTGCGGAGTGAGCGCGTGCGCGTGAAGAGCCAACTCTTAACGGCTCCAAACCAGATTACCCTGCTGCGCCTGATCTTCATCCCATTCGTCATCATGACGATTGTCGACGGGGACTGGACTTGGGCCCTGGGTCTTTTGATCGCTGCAGGACTGAGCGATGCGCTCGACGGATTGCTGGCGCGCACCCTGCACCAGCAGACCCTGCTTGGGCAATACCTCGATCCGCTCGCTGATAAGCTGCTGCTCAGCTCGCTCTTTCTCGTGCTTTCCTTCGTGAAGAAAATCCCATGGAAGTACACCGTGCTGGTGTTCAGCCGCGATCTGTGCATCGTCGCCACCGCGGTTGTTCTGTATGCGACCGTTGGCTTTCGCGACTTTCGTCCCAGCATATTCGGCAAGATCAACACCCTTTGCCAGATCGCCGCCGCCTTCTTCGTCGTCCTGGCGCAAGTGATGTCGGTGCCGTTGGTGCTGTTGCTGGAGAAGGCCTTCCTGTACGCGACGTTTACCTTCACCCTGGTCTCCGGAATTCATTACGTACTCTTGACCGGACATCGCTTGCGGAGGGAACACGCGGCCTCCGTGGTGCACCCGAACAGTTCGCTGCCGCACTGAACCGCACCCAACTGCATGACCCTCGACCGCAATCACCGGCTGCAAGTCGTCCTCGCATTCGCGCTGGTGTATGTTTTCTGGGGCTCGACCTATCTGGCGATCGGCATCACCGACGACGAGCATCTTCCGCCTGCCGTGATGTGCGCCATGCGGTTCCTCATCGCCGGCCCGCTCATGCTGGCGGCGTGCGCTGCGATGGGCCGCACCGTCCGCATCAGTGCGAATGAGGCTTTGCGGCTGGCGCTCATTGGATGCCTGCTGCTCGTCGGCGGTAACGGCGGTCTGGCGTGGGCAGAACAGTGGGTACCGACCGGATATGCCGCGTTGATCGTGGCCGTGACGCCCATCTGGTTTCTCGTGCTCGAGACATTTGTCTTCCGCGGCGACCGCCTTTCGCGCCGCGGACTCTTTGGCGTGGCGCTCGGCATCACGGGCATCGCCGTGCTCTTCTGGCCCAAGTTCGAACATCGCAGCACGCTCGGCCTCATGCAACTGATCGCATCGACAATGCTGCTGTTCTTCTCCATGAGCTGGGCGATCGGCTCGGTGCTCTCGCGCAAATGGCAGATGAAGGTTGACCCCTTTACCGCGACTGGATGGGAGATGACCTTCGCCGCCATCGGCAACTCCATCGTCGCGGTCGCCACCGGCCAGCACCACCGAATCGTTCTCACCCATCGCGCACTGCTGGCGGTGCTCTACCTTGTCGTCTTCGGCTCGTGGATCGGCTACTCGGCGTACATCTGGCTGCTCAAGCATGTGCCGACGCCGAAGGTGGCAACCTACGCTTACGTGAATCCCCTGGTCGCCGTCTTCCTGGGATGGCTGATCCTGCGCGAGCGCTTCGATGCCTACATGTTCGCCGGAACCATCGTGATTGTCGCCGGCGTGGCGCTCGTCACCACCGCGAAAGTCCACAGCGGAGCATCGGGCGACCAGCCAATAGGGGGATTGCCCGAGGTGGAGTCGGAGGCGTAGGCCGAGTGGTTTTGGACGGCACTGCCCGCCTTCACTAACCGCTGCTCTCCCCAGCCCGTTTGGATTCTGCCGGCTCCGCGTCCGGCTGTTTCTTCGGCGGCAGCGGCGCAGCAGTCGCGGGCGGATCCGCCGTGTTGTCTCGCAGTGTGGTGTAGTCGTCATTGGACCAGACCTTTTCGCAGGTTTCGCTCACGTCCTTGGCGAGTTCGCTTTGCTCGCCCGCCATGGCCGCCCGTTCGGCTTTTACCCAGGGCAGATTGCGGGCCGCCGCCCGCACCGCCGCCAGGGCGATCCGCGCGTGGGGCATCTGGATTTGCCCACTCAGCACCCCGTGAATGATCTGCATGTAAGCCGTCTGGATGGAGAGTGCATCTTCCAGCAGAGGCATGGGGATGAAGCGAGTGCCGTGGACGTTGTCGTTGACGAAGCTGTCCCAGGCTACAAAGCGCTTGGGCAGCAGGCGGCGCAGGGAGTGGTGATGATGACAGTAGGGCTGGCCTTTGACGGCGGGCGAGCCGCAGTGCGCCCCACTGATCATGATGTGCTGACAAAGTGGATATGGCATGAGAAAAACCTCGAAAAATTAAAAATTGTAAAATCCGTGTTTTGAGGAACTTGGCCGTAAGATCGTCCAATCATTGGACTTAGCCGCATACGTAAGTTCCCCGTTTTCAATGGCTTGCAATTTGGCCTGCAAGATTGTGATTCCATGGAACTTACAGGCAAGATCCTCATAGCAAAGGAGTTGCTGATTGGAGATAGAAGTTGATGGTCTCGCAGGCTCTTGCGAGGTTTGTGAGTGTGTATGAGTTCCTCTGCCGCCCCTACGGGGCTGGGGTCAGCTCTCCACGTTACCCAGCGCTGGCGCGCTGGGCTAAACTGAGTCGCCCCTTCACTACCCCAGTGAGCGCAAAATCGGCGCTCACCGGGGACCCCCGTTGCGGGGCTGGATATACCTCGGATTTTGATATCGATGTCCCACCGTAGATTCACGAGTCGCGCAACCACGCGGACTCTCGTGACGTGAAACGGCCTGCTACAGGCCCGGTCTTTCCGAGGGGAACGGTCAAGCGCGAGCTGGGACAGAGGCCGTCTGGAGGTTGGCTGGTTGAATGACGGCGAGCCGCGCATGGCCTGCACCTCGAACAGACGCAAAGAATCCAGTGCAAGCACGCCGCACGCGGAAAGGAAGGAAGCGTGTTGCGCTGGGGGTCAGAATACAGATACGGTAATGCATTGTCAAGTACTAAAGTAATAAAAACGCATTACCCTACCAAAGCGGGGATGACCGCTCGCGCGGAGGTCGTACAGAGGCTGGGTTTGTATCAGGGCACGGCTTCAGCCGTGCCGAACAGCGCGTATCAAGAGCCCAGGGCTTTAGCCCCTGCAAAATACGCACTCAGGGGCTAAAGCCCGATTCCTTTAGGGCCAAGTTACGGCGCGGCTGAAGCCATGCCCTGATACAAAGCGATTTATGAGGTGGGTTGCAGTCGTCGCGTGGCCGACGCGAATTTTCCTCTGCCCAGAGCCTGCCCTGAGCCTGTCGAAGGGTTAGAGCATTTTCATAGTTGCTGTATCCCATACCCGCAGTGGCGGAAGAAGGCTTGCGCGTTTTGAGCCGTGATGGCAGCCAAGGCCTGAGCGATCGCCGGTTCGAGCTGTTCCAGAACTCGGGCCTTCACTCCGCGCAAGAGTTGTTTCACTTTGGACCAGGCTTGCTCGATGGGGTTAAAGTCGGGCGAGTACGGCGGCAGATAGAGCAGGTGCGCCCCGCGGCTTTCGATGAGCTGGCGCACGCCCTCCACCTTGTGGGCAGCCAAGTTGTCCAGGATTACCACCTGCCCCGATTCCAGCCGTGGCACGAGCACCTGCTCCACGAAGGCGAGGAAGACATCCCCATCAGTAGGCGACTCAATGGTCATGCTGGCCAGCACGCCTGCGGTGGTGAGCGCGGCCAACACGGTCAGGGTGCGCCAGTGGCCCGCGGGCACCGCCTCCGAGACGCGTTCGGGTCGGGGTGCCCAACCATAGCGGCGGGTCATCTCCGTGGTCACGCCGCTTTCGTCGAGAAACACCAGCGCGGCGGGATCCAACTCGCTTACCTGCTCCCACCACGCCTGGCGACGCCAGAGGCTTTCGCCGCTTTCCTGCTCCTGCGCCCGGAGCGATTTTTTTTATACCGTAAGCCCAGCCGCTGCAGCCACACCCACAGTCGCGATCGGCTGATGCCGACACCGGCTCTGGCCGCCAGTCGCGGTTGCAGTTCAGCCAAGGTCAGATCGGGCTGTTGCCGGAGGATCGACCGCAACTGCTGCTCCACCCCAGCCGTCAACCGACTGGCAGGACCGTGCTGGCTCTGCGCCGGCCGCTGCTTCCGCCCCGTCCGCAACTGCTGGGCTCGAATCTTTTTGCTGTACCCCCAACTGACGCCGAACTGCTGCGCCAACTCCTGCAAGCTCCCACGACCAGCCTCGTACGCTTCCAGAAGCTTGCAGCGCAAATCGTCCGAATAGGCTTGTGGCATCGACGCTTCGCAGAGATCGCCATTCCCACTTTATCGACAATTATCCTTCCTGGATATAGCTACTAAGGAACTGCTCTAGCGTCCAAAAGAAGGACGCGAACCTGGGACACCGAGCCGTGACGAACCGTCCGAATGAATGCGTCGCAGTTGAAATCCCTACGCCCGAGCGCCGCAGGCGCGAAAAATCTTAGCCCAGCACCTCGGTGCTGGGTAAGCATAAACAATGAGTCGGAGTCCCAAAGGGACGACACACGACTCATCCGAACACGAACCGAGGATCGTATTCCACACTCGCCGCGATGACCCTGGTTCGCCTTCTGTTGAGCTGACCTGGGCTCAACGGAGTGGTGAAGATTGAATCGGAGTGGAGGGCCCGAGATCGTGGGTTGAAAATATTCGGTGGGCCTGCCCGGACCTTCCTCTGCCCAGGTTGGCGTCCAAAAGAACGACGCGAACCTGGGGCACCAGGCGAACCTGGGGCACCAGGCACCAGGCACCCGACACCCGGCGCTGTGACGCAACTCACTGACCTCGTTTTACCCTTCGTGGTTTAATGAGTTGCGATGTGTGTAGCGACCAAGCCGGGCTTTGCCATCGTCTTCCTGATGGCCTTCACCTTGGGTCTATCTGTGGCCTTGACGGCGGAGGACGTTCCGGAAACCGCATACGATGAATCGGAGCCCACGCCTTACGAAGGTGCTCCTCTGTTCTCGATGGTGGCGCCGACGGTGGCTGAGCGGACAGCTCAAGAGGGGTTGAGTTCCTTACACCTTGACCTTGGTGCTCCATCCCTGTTTGCCTCTGCACGTGTCCTCGACACAGTTGCCAATCGATCCGCCGGTCCACGGCCATCGTTGGCACTACTCTGCACTCTGCTTTGTTAGCCGCTTGGGCTATCTCGTCCCTCTGAAGAACCGTTAAACGCTTTTCAAATATAGTGTCGCGCTGTTGGGAGCTAAAACGGAAATTCCGTTTTAGATGGGTTGGCAGTTGCAAAGGAGGCTTTGCGTAAAGGTTGGGTCTGAGGTGCTTTGAGAGTTTTGTGACCGCTCTCAGCAATTGCGGGCTCAGGGTTTTCAACGGAACTCCGGACCGCTGTTTGGGAGCAATCGAATGCGGCCGGAAAATCTAGCAAGGGAGGTATCGAAATGAAGATGACCCTAAAAACCACTTTGATGCTAATACTGTTAATGCCAGCGTCACTGCTGTACGCTCAGATTATTGATGTGATCGACATGGGCAGCCGTGATATCGGCAACTGCTACCCTTTCATGTGCAATGACAAGCAACCCTCGACTGGCGGCATCCAATACCAAGAGGCGTACCACTTCCCCTTCTCTTATAAGATCTTTATCAGCTCAATTAGTTACTCTCCGGTACATCTCGACCGACAAAACATCTTGCTTGGTGGTACATACGATATCTACTGGGGATACTCGGCGAAAGGGTTGGAATTGGGCAAAAACCTAGACGCCAACTACAAATACCCCCGTTCGTACTTGGGTCGCTTTTCGATTCAATCCGGCGGATCCCCATTGAACTCGATATTTCTATTGGCCTTCGGGGTTAACTATAATCCGGGACTAGGGGACCTGCTGATCGAGTATGACGTCTTTGGACAGGATTACCTTCCCAACGGCAGCGGTAACTTGTACATGTGGGCCGATGACAAGGGGACTCAGGTCAAACGCGCGTATTGCCTCGCCAGCGGCGACTGCACTTCCGCAACCACCGGCGCGCTGGTTACGACCTTCAGATATGTTAAGCGTCCGGTCCAGACCGCGGGAGAAGATTGAGCGCCACTGCGGCGCGGATAAGATCCTTCAAGGCCGCCTCATCGACCTTGTCGCCTTCGTGGATGTCAATGGCGCGCCTGACATTCCCCTCGAGGCTGGAGTTGAATAGACCTGAAGGGTCCTGCAACGCAGCTCCCTTGGCAAATGTCATCTTGACGACGTTCTTGTACGTCTCTCCCGTGCAGACGATGCCGCCGTGGGACCAGACGGGAATCCCCTCTCCACTTCCACTCTTCGACGATCTCAGGGTCTGCCTCGTGTATGATTTTGCGCACCTTCGCGAGCATCTTCCCGCGCCAGTCCCCAAGTTCCTTGATCTTCTCGTCGATTAATGCAGAGGCAGATTCCACCGGGACGGTCCTTTTGGGCATGTTTTCTCTCCTTTTTGTGACGGCGCGCAGCAAGGACCTCCGCAGAAGGATGTCCACGCAAGGTGAGTAGGTGCCTGCGCTCTGCGACTTAGATGCGCAGCAAGCGACCTGAGCAATTATGAATTTAGTCAGGCGACCTTTGTCCTATCGTGCGAGCGAGGTGCTGGTGGCCCGATCGCGGCTGGCGAGGTAGCCAATCCCGAAGAAGGCGGCAGTGAACAGCAAGTCGGAGGCAACCGTGCTGCGAAAGAAGGGCAGACCGGCAACGTAGCATGCCATCAGGCCGTTGAAGGTCTTGGGATACATGTCGCGCCAGACCATCCACACGGCAAAGTTGCTGATGAGGAAGAATGAAACCGAAGCGGTCAGCGATGCCGCGCCAATGCGGATGGCGGAAAAGCCCTTGATTAACACGCCGCCGAGAAGCACCATGGCCGCGTACCACGCCCAGGTGACGAGATGATCGGCGGTGAGCGGATAAGCGTAGGTGACGCGCGTGAGGTACACGTCGGAGGCGGCCAGCAGCGCGACCGGAATCCACATCTGCCGCGCGGCATGCGTGCCCCGAAGTAAAGCAGGGCGGCGGCCACGGGCGTGAAACTGAAAGGCAGCGCGAAAAAGCGCAGGTGCACGGCGACGGCGATGACCACAAACAGATACGCGAGCATGTTGACCTCGATGCGAAGACTGCCTCTTGATTCTGTACGCGAGGCGGGTGTCCGTCAAGGGGCGTTTGCCCGCAAGGGCAGAATATTTGCAGACGACGAAAAGTCTAGGGCCGCTCGGACCGCTGCTCCAGGCTCTCCGGCGACGGCGACTTGGTGGAATTCATTCCTTCTTCCAAGACGCGCAGGTCGGGACTGAGCACGACGTAACCGCCCAGCGGGGTCTTGCCACGAAAATCGGGATAGGTGTAGCGCAAATCTTGGAAGTCAACAAGAAATCCGCGCACCTCACCTGCAAGTTTTTGCGACTGCACGAAGGGAAAAACCGCCCAGTCAAGATACACGCGTCCAAAGTAGGACGCTTTGGCCGCGAGCGTAACCTCGGTCTCTTCCGGCTTGTAGAAAAGGCGCGCCTGCGCGTCGTCGATCTCGGGCCCCAGCGAATTCACCGGAACGGTCTCGAAGAAGTCGGCAGTCTCAACCACGCCATGCCAGCGAAACGGATTGAACATGTAAGGATACGCAGCCACGCGTTGCGGCGCCGCTCCGTGGTACAGGAACGAGTTCATGGCGTTGAGCGCGCGGCGATGCTGGTTGTCGCGCACGCCCCAGATCAGCAGCAGGCAGACCAGCCCAAAGATCGCTCCGGCGCGGCCGCGCGGGCCATGGCTGCGTGCCCCGATCTCCTGGTTGATCAGCCCGAACAGTGCAGGCAACGCGAGTCCTGCGATGAGCACAAGCCAGATCAGCGGATCGAGGATGTACACGATGTCCCACGAGTACCAGCGATAGTTGAATGGCTCGAACAGACGTATGCCGTAAGCCGTGCTGTAGTCGAGCGGGAGATGACTCAACGCAGCGATCAGCGCGAACAGGTAAAGATATCCCCAGCGCACCGGCAATCGCGTGCGGGATTCTGCGGGCTGAGTTCTTCGCCGGCTCAAGCGATGTGCGAGATAAACCAACGCCAGCACCGCCGCCGCGACGAACGGCACGCCCACGAAGCTGTGAGTGATTCCGCGATGATGCTGGAGTCCCGCGGTCGAGCTCTTGAGCGCCCAAACCACATCGAGGTCGGCGGCTTCGGCGGCGAGCACCATCGTCACCGTCGTGAGGGCGCTCTTGCGATTAAATCCCGCGCGTCCCATGCAGGCGCCGGTCAGGAAATGAGTGACAGGATCCAAGTCTTTCCCCGGTTGAGCTCCGTTACAGCAAGAGAGCTAACTGTTAAGTGTCACATCCTCATGACCGGTCTTGCCAGCGAGCAGATCGATGGCGTGCGGCAGGATGTGCAACACCGCCCGCAGCGATTCCACCGCGCCGCTCGGGCTGCCCGGCAGATTAAGGATGAGCGAACTGCCGCGCACTCCGCACACACCACGGCTCAGCGTGGCGAACGGCGTGTGTGCGGCTCCTTCGGCGCGCATTCGCTCCGGAATGCCGTCGATCAGCTTGGAGCAAACTGCAAGCGTGGCTTCGGGCGTAACGTCGCGCGCGGCAATGCCTGTTCCGCCCGTGGTGACGATCAACTGCGCCTGCCCGCTCAACCGGACCAGTGCGGATTCGATCGCGGCTTGATCGTCGGCAACGATCTCCTGAAGGACAACCTCGAATCCGTGCTGGCGAAGCAAGTCGGCGGTTGCTGGGCCAGAAATGTCGACGCGTTCTCCGCGCGCGGAAGAGTCACTAATGGTCAGGACAGCGGCGGTTCTCATGCTCAAGGGAGAACGATATCACGGCACAGTTCACGGCTTCCGGCGCCGGCTTGCTATTTGGACTTGCGTCGATGGTAATCGCCGCTCTTTCCACCCGACTTGCGCACCAGGAAGACCTCGCGAATCTCGATGCCCTTGTCCAGCGCTTTGCACATGTCGTAAATCGTGAGCGCCGCGACAGACGCCGCGACCAGGGCTTCCATTTCGACTCCGGTTACAGCCGTCGTGCGGGCGAGCGTGCGAATGGCAACCCCGTCCTTCTGCACCTCGGCGTGGACCTCGACCTTGGAAAGCGGAATCGGATGGCACATGGGAATGAGTTCGGAAGTGCGCTTGGCCGCCATGACCCCCGCCACGCGCGCGACCTCCAATGGATCGCCTTTGGGATTTTTGGGCAGGGCGCGCACGACCTCGCGCTTCATGGCGACAAAGGCCCGTGCTTCGGCGTCACGCACGGTCGGCTGTTTCAACGAGACGTCAACCATCATCGCGTGTCCCGCGTCGTTGTAGTGCGAGAGTTTTTGCGATTTGGTCTTGCGCTTTGCCATTCTGTTTTCAAAAGAGGAGGATCGTGATCGCCTCACTCGCGATGAAGCGCTCCTGTTCTGGAGGTACCACAATGTAGCAGTTCGCGCGTGAGATGGCCATCAAGTCGCCCGAGCCTTGCCAGCGGACGAGTTCAACTTCGGGTTGCTCGTGCGTACCGCCCAGCTTTGCAGGCAGGAACCGTGTAAGTCCGGTCTTCGTGGTGAACCCAGACTTTAGCGCAGCCTTCGCAAACGGTAGCGGTTGCGGCGTCGAGCCGGAAAGCGCATCCAGCAAAGGCCGGGCGAACAGTTGGAACGTGACCATGGTTGAAACCGGATTGCCTGGAAGGCCCAAGAACGGGGTCGTCTTGTCGCGGAGGATCACGTCCCCGAATACGACCGGCTTTCCCGGCTGAATGCGTGCGCCGGTGAACAGGAACCGCGCTTGGAATGAGGCAAGCACTTGTTCGACGAGGTCATATTTGCCCATCGAAACGCCACCTGTGACAAGCAGCAAGTCTGCCGCCAGACCTTTTCGCAGCAGCAGCGCCAGTTCATCCGGGGAATCGGGCGCGACGGGCAGAATCATGGGCTCGCCGCCGGCGGCGTAAACCTGCGCCGCCAACGAATAGCTGTTCGAGTTACGGATTTCGTTCGGACCAGGTGGAAGATTGATGTCAACGACCTCATCGCCGGTGGCCAGAATCGCCACTCGTGGCCGGCGATACGCCGCGATCTCGGCGCGTCCTACGGCAGCCGCGACGGCCACGGTTGTGTGCGTAATGCGGGTGCCGCGCGCAACCATAACGGAGCCTTGACGGGCCTCGGAACCAGCGGCAACTATGTTCTCGTCTGCCTGCGCGGCGCGCTCAACGGTTACGATGTCGCCATTGCGTTTGGTGTACTCCACCATTACGACGGCATTCGCTCCCGAAGGAACCGGAGCGCCGGTCATAATTTCAGCGGCCTCGTTCGCTCCGATCGTGATACCGCTTTGCTCAAAGCTTGCTCCAGCTTTGATTTCGCCGACCAGGCGCAGGCGTGCTGGCTTAGCCGTGACGTCGGCCGACCGAACCGCATAGCCGTCTCGTGTTGAACGCGGAAAGGGCGGGAAATCGCGGTCGGCGCGCAGGTCTTCCGCAACTACCAGCCCGAGAGCGTCGAGCAACGAGAGCATCTCGGGTTCGGTCGGGGAAAGTCTGGCAGAGTATTCCTCTACCATCTGTCGTGCTTCGGAAAACAGTGGAAGCTTGGGTTCGGCTGGGCTCGTCATCGCCATGGCGCTCCTGCGATTCTACTGGAGTGTCGGGAGTGCGCGAAAGTTACCGAAGTCAGAGTGGGCTGTCTGGGAACCTTCTCCATGAGCCGTAGGCAGGAAGTCACAGCCGCTTCCACCGTATCAGGATCCTTCCGACTCAGGATCACACGGGTGAGAAAGAAAAAGGGCGGCGCTTGGCCGCCCTCGCTCGCAACTCTTGGTGGATTACTGCTGCGGTTTCTTCTTCGCAGGTGGTGCTGTCTTGCCCTTGCCGAAGGTGGTCTCTACCGGAGCACCAATGCTGGCAAGCAGTTGTTTGGCAGCATCGGCGTACTGTCCCGTGGGTTCCAACTCAAGATACTTGTTGAAGGCTTGAGCAGTTCCCTCTGGCGCCACCATCTTGTCGCCCTTGGTGGTGGCTTTTGCCAGCATATTTACGCCTTTCCAGTAGTAAGCCGCCGCTTTCGTGGGATCGGCCTGAATCGCATTGTTGAAAGCCACGACCGCCTCGTCGGCCTTGCCGGTGTTGGTGAATACCGCACCTTCATTGAAGTAGTAAGTCGCGGCATTGGCTGGCTCTGCCTGAGCGGCGGCAGCATATTCCTGCACGGCCTTCTCAGTTTGACCCGATTTCGCATAAGCGTCAGCCAGATTGTTATGGTAGGCGCCGACAGTGCTCTTAATTGCGATGGCTTTTTGATAAGACTCGATGGCCTCAGGATACTTCTTGGCGCCGCGCTGGGCATCGCCCAGACTGAACCACACCAGGTCCTGCGTGGGGTCCACTTGCGTTGCCTGCTGCAACACGTTGACCGCCTCGTCATAATTCCCGGCACCCTCGAGCTGCTTGGCCTGGGCGAGCGAGGTGTTCAGAGATTTGACCTTCTCATTGTGTTTCTGTACGGCCTCTATGTTCTTCTTCTGCTCTTCGGTCATGCCTGCCGGCTGTTGCTTCGTGGAAAGATCGAAGTTCACAACCCGGGCCTCTTCCCCGGGGACAACGGGGACTTTGGTCACCTTGTCCACGAGCTTGCCGTCCTTAAGCAACGAGACATCATACGTGCCGAGAGCTATCCCGATAGAACTGTATTCACCTTTGGCGTTTGTTTTCAGGTCGTACTTTCTGCCCGTCGCAGGATCAACGAGTTCGACCGTAGCGCCGTCCAGTGGCTTGCCGTTCTGATCTTTGACAACACCCTTGATGGCTCCCGTCCCTTGTCCCCACAGCGCCGTTGCGCTCATTCCAAGCAGGAGTGCGAGCAAGGTGACGAGACTGATATGTTTCTTCATTGTTCCTCCAACGCGTGAAACCGTAGGAAGCACCGCCTTGCTAACGTGCCGGTCTCCGCTGTCAATGTTGAAATATGAGTTCATGAAAAATCCTGGACCGCAGCCGGCGACAGGTAGGGAACGGGATCGTGCGCCCCGGCCGCTGCAAAGGCCCGCAGGCGCAACGCACAACTGTCGCAACTGCCACAAGCCTGGTCCTCCCGGCTGTAGCATGACCACGTTAAATCGAAGGGAGCGCCGAGTTCAAGGCCAAGCGTCACAATCTCGAACTTACGCAAGGCGATAAGCGGCGTCTCGATCCGAATCCTCCCTTCTTTCGTTCCCCGGCGTATCACCTCGTTGAACGCTTCATAGTACTCCGGGCGGCAGTCGGGATAGCCGGAACTGTCCTGCTGCACCGCGCCAATGTAGATGCGCTCCGCGCCCAGCACCTCGGCCCAGCTTACCGCCGCCGACAGAAAATGCGCGTTGCGGAACGGAACGTAGGTCACCGGTATATGCGCACCAATCTCCGGGACCAGCATCCGGGACGGAGATCCGATCGTCGGTAAGCGCCGAGCCGCCAATGGAGCGAAAGAATGCGCGTGCGGACGACCAGACGCTGGCGAATCTCCAGCCGGTCACAAATCGCCTGAAACGCACGCTGCTCGCGGGCTTCGGTGCGCTGGCCGTAGCTGAAGTGCAGGGCCGCTGTCGCACTGCGCGCCGAAGTCGCGCACCGCCAGCGCGGCGCAGACGGCGGAATCCATGCCGCCACTGAGTGCCACCACGACCTGTGCTTGCTGATTCTGCATTCTTCCTGACCTACACGCCCTTCAGCGACGGCTCCCAGATGAACTTGTGGATCTGCAGTCCCAGCCGGGCGTTTAACCCGTCCGCCAGCATCCACTCGGCAAGGTCTTGCGGATCGACCAGGCAGTGCGACGCGTCGCGAGATCCTGCCGCATCCTTGCGGAATGCAGGCGATAGAATCACCGAAGCGACTCGCGAGCTAAGCGTGTGCTCCCGAATAAAGTCGCGTGCGAATTCGTAATCGCGACGGCTGGCAATGACGAACTTGACCTCATCGCTGGGCATGAGCACCTTCAGGTTCTCCATGCGAAATGTGCCGCCCTCGCCTGAGTCGGGACACTTCACATCCACGATTTTCACCACCGCGACCGGAACGCGCTCCAGCGGCCGCTCGCCGCTGGTCTCCAGCAGAACCGTCGTAGCCTGTAACCAGCAGACGTTCCATCAGCGGAACCACTTCGCGCTCCTGCAAAAGCGGCTCGCCGCCGGTGATCTCGACCAGTCCACCATCGGGCGAGAGACGATGCACCTTGTCCTCGACCTCTTCCAGCGTCATGCGTTGGCCGCCAGTGAAGGTGTACTCGCTGTCGCACCAGGTGCAGCGCAGGTTGCATCCCGCCAGCCGCACGAACACGCACGGCAGACCCGTATAGGAGGACTCTCCCTGCAGCGACTTGTAGATTTCGATGATCTGCATGAAAGACGCCTACTCGCTGTAGCGCGCCGTGGTGGTGTCGGTCTCCCAGATGGTTACGTCCTTCACCCGCACCCGGCCGTTCGTGCTTCTGTTTCAGCCGTGAGTTGGTCTCATCGTAGAAATACTTGGCCAGATTCTCCGCCGACGGATTGATGGTCGTGAACGGCTCCAGCTCATTCATCATCTGGTGGTCGAGATAATTCATTACCGGACGCAGAACGTCTTTCAGGTCCTTAAAATCCAGCAGCAGGCCGGCCTGGTCCAGGTGCTCGCCGCTCAGGGTGACGCGGACACGGTAGTTGTGCCCGTGCGGCTTCTCGCACTTGCCGCGATAGTTGCGCAGGTAGTGGCCCGCGGAAAACGTGTCTTCTACGGTGACTTCGTACATGGTCTCCAGCTGTAACAGCGCAAATAGGCGAGTTACAGCGAAGTTACTATTTTAGCGTGTTTGGACGTAAGGACGCGCCCCCGAGCTACTCAAGCCCAGAAGTGCGGCCGAAGAAGCTTTCCACCATTTTGAGATCGGTCGTCCGTCCGTACTTGGGCAGGCTGTCGAGGAACACCCGCCCATACTGCTTCTTCAGGATGCGATTGTCGAGCAGGCAAAGCAGGCCGCGGTCGTGCAGCGAACGGATTAACCTGCCGAAGCCCTGCTTCAACGAGATGACCGCGCTCGGCACCTGGTACTCGAAGAAGGCATTGCCGCCGTCTTCGTCAATCGCCTTGATGCGCGCGGCCACTACCGGATCGTTGGGCACGGCAAACGGCAGCTTGTCGATGATGACGCAACTCAATTGCTCACCCTGCA
Source organism: uncultured Acidobacteriaceae bacterium (assembly GCA_963833155.1). Taxonomy (GTDB): domain Bacteria; phylum Acidobacteriota; class Terriglobia; order Terriglobales; family Acidobacteriaceae; genus Bog-257. Next base: position 452,112 of record CAWHWY010000001.1, on the reverse strand, counting down.
CGTCAACCCCCTGCCAGAACGACGCTGTCGCGAACAACACCGCGTTGGGGGTCAGCCGGAATTCTTCCAGCAGCGCGTTCTTGGGCGCGCTGCCCTGCAACAGCATGGGAAACTCCAACTCACCCAGAAGCCGCTCGTAGAGCTGGTTCATCAGCGCGTAGCTGGTGAACAGGCAGAACGCCCGGCCGCGGGTAATCTCCAGGAATTGCCGCACGCGCTGCGAGGCGCGCTCCACGAACTCCGGCTGCCGGGGATCAGGCAGATCGGGCGGCACATACAGCAGCGCCTGGCTCTCGTAGTCGAAGTGCGATTGCACTACCAGCTCGCGAGCGTGCTCAACTCCAACCCGACGGCGGATGTATTCGAATCCACCATCTACAGCCAGCGTTGCCGACGTGAGCACCGCCGATTCGAGGTGTTCGAACAACGTCGTTCGCAGGATATCGGAGACCGTAATCGGCGTGGCTTGCAGAAAGACGTTATGCTGCGCGCCGCGTCCGAAGCGGCGTTCGATCCAGAAGACCGTGTTGCGCTGCGGTCGATTCCAGAATGAAGCCAAGCTGCACACGCACTTCTTCGACGCGGCGGGCGAGGGCGTGCACTTCCTCGGGTTTGTTGCGGATAGCCTGCAGCTCCGTGTAGAGGTGCAACAGTGCATTCTGCAAGCCGAGATACTCGTCGCCATTCTCTTCCAGAAACTCCGGGCGGTTCTCAAAGGCGAAGCGGCCCTCGCCGGGCGGAATCAGCGAAAAGAAAAACTGCGAGCGGTCGCGAACATGACCGCAGGCCGGCATGGCCTCGGTAACCGGCACGCCTGCCCGCCGCAGCGTGTTCTCCACATCACGCAGCAGCTCCTCCACGCGAATGTTCGAGACTGTGACGCCAAAGTAGTTGGTGGCCACGTCTTCGAGTTCGTGCGCTTCATCGAACACCACCACGCCCGCGTCGGGAAGCACGCCCGCGTCGGGCGCGCGATCGGCGCCAGCTTTGATCGCCAGATCGGCGCAGAACAAGTGATGGTTTACGATGATGATGTCGCTCTCGGCTGCGCGGCGGCGCATCTCGGTGATGAAGCAGCGCTGGAATTGCTGGCAGTCGGCGCCGATGCAACGGTCGGTGCGCGCGTCGAGCTTGGGCCAGAGATGGCTGTTGTCAGGCACCTCCGCCAGTTCCGCGCGGTCACCGGTCTCCGTGGTCTTCTCCCAGTCGCTAATGATGCGGAAGTGGTTGATCTCCTCCAGTCCGTTCAGCAGGGGTTGGGCGGTGAGGTCGTAAAGCTTCTGGCGGCAAAGATAATTGCTGCGCCCCTTCATGTAGCAGACGCGCAGCTCACCGAGGTGTTCCTGCAAAAAGGGGACGTCCTTGAAGAAGAGCTGTTCCTGCAAGGTCTTCGTTCCGGTGGAGATGATGACCCGCTTCCCGGAGCGAATGACCGGCAACAGATACGCCAGCGTTTTGCCAGTGCCCGTGCCAGCCTCGACGATCAGGTGGCGGCGCTCCTGCAAAGCTTGCTCGACAGCCTCCGCCATCTGGAGTTGCCCGCGGCGAAACTCATACGCCGGATGGGTGCGCGCCAGAACGCCGCCCGGTCCAAAGAACTGGTACAGCGTTGGCAAGCGCGCAGCAGTTATGGCGGATTGTGATGTGGAAGGCACGGCTTGAGGAACGTGTACCTATAATAGCTGTTGGGGCCACCGTCGCCGAAAGAGTCTGAGTGAGCCGTCGCATTCAATTCGAATCCAGCCGCACAGCACGCCTGGGAGAAGCCCCCTCGGCTGGCACGCTGGCCATTGTGGGTCGCCCCAACGTAGGCAAATCCACGCTCTTCAACCGGCTGGTCGGTTCGCGGCGGGCCATCGTTGGCGATGAACCTGGCATTACACGCGACCGCCTCTACGGCGATGTCGAGTGGACGGGCCGCAAGCTGCGCGTGGTGGACACCGGCGGAATCATTCCCGAAGAAAAAGAACTCATCCCGGCGGAGGTCTTCCGCCAGGCGCGCGTCGCCCTCGAAGAGGCGGACGCGATCGTTATGGTGGTTGATGGTCGTACGGAGCTGGCCTCTCCGGACATTGATCTTGCGCGGCTGCTACTGCGCACCGGCAAACCGCTGCTGCTGGCCGTCAACAAGGCCGACACGCCGCAACTCGAGCCTTACGCGCAGGAATTTCGCCGGCTGGGGATCAAGGAACTGTTCCCGATCTCCGCGGAAAACGGCAACGGTATAGCCGAGTTGTTGGAGCACGCATTCGACGTAATGCCGGCTCATGGGGCGCCAATCGAGCCGGAAGCACCGCCGCAGCCGGAAGACGAAGAAGTACAGCCTGAAATTTCGCGTGAGACGAGGGTCGCCATTATCGGCCGCCCAAACGTCGGCAAATCGACGCTGCTGAACGCGCTCACCGGAACTTCGCGCGCCATCGTTTCACCGGTCGCCGGCACCACGCGCGATGCCGTGGATGAAATGGTCGAGCGCGATGGACTCGAGTACCGCTTCATCGACACCGCCGGTATTCGCCGCAAAGGGAAGACGGAGCTGATGGCGGAGAAACTCTCTGTGGTGATGGCACGTAAGCATCTCGAAGCCGCCGACGTCGCGCTGATGTTGATCGACGCAACGGAAGGCGTAACCGCCAGCGATGCCACTATCGCGGGCTATGCACACGAGAGCGGGCGCTCGGTGATAATCGTTATCAACAAGTGGGACCTCGTCACCGACAAGCGAACCGATGGCAAGCCTCCCGCCGAGCGCGGCGTATACGAGGAGCAGGTGCGCCGGCATTTGAAGTTTCTGTCCTACGCTCCCGTGCTCTTCATCTCCGCGACCATCGGGCGGAACCTCGACAAGTTGTTTTCAACCCTCGAGCTGGTCGCGCGGGAGCGGCGCAAGCGCATCGGCACCGGTGAGATGAACCGCTTCCTCAGCCGTATCGATTTCGAGCGTGCGTCCGTCCCGATGGCGAAGCGGGTAAAGATTCTGTACATGACGCAAGCCGGCGTGTCGCCGCCCACGTTCATCCTCTTCACCGATCGCGCGGTCAAGCTGCACTTCTCGTACCAGCGTTTTCTGGAGAACCAGATTCGTGCGGCATTTGGATTCGTGGGCACGCCCATCTGGATCAAGAACCGGGCGCGTGAGAAGAAGTAAATTGAGCGAGGACTTCCTCGGAGATTATCCAGCACTGAATGTCATTTATGAGCGTGAGTGGCTTAGAGTGTCACCCCGAGCGACGAGCGAAGCGAGGAGTCGAGGGACCCCTCTAGACTAGCCGCGAGAAATCCCAGATTTGTCGCTATGTCGTGCGGCCATATCCTGAAATCCTGCCGCTATAGGGGTCCTTCGACTCCGCGCCCGCCCGACCTGTAAAAGAAGCGGGTCGGAAATCTGTTGCGGGCGCTCCGCTCAGGATGACATCTCCAAGTTGATAAGTAGTTCTATATGCCATTGTCCTACTCGTACCTCAACGCCTCGACCGGGTCCAGCTTCGACGCCCGCAGCGCGGGTACCATCCCGCTCATGACCCCAACCACCAGCAGCACGATGGCCGAGCCCATGACCGCAAGCGCGGAGATGCGCAGGTGGATGTCACCGTTGCCGGAAGTATCTTCGAAAAGCGGCCCCAACAGCGGCAACGTCGGAATCACCATCGCGAGCGCATACGAAAGCGCAATCCCAATGACGCCTCCGAGCAGCATCAGCAGCATGGTTTCAGCCAGGAACTGAAACCGGATGTGCCACTTCCGAGCACCCAGCGCACGCCGCAGCCCAATCTCGCGGATGCGCTCGTCCACCGAGACCAGCATGATGTTCATCACGCCAACACCGCCGATGCCCAGCGTGAGCGCCCCGATGAACATCAGCAGCACTTGCAGGCCGATGGTCAACCCATCGATCACGGGACGAAACTCTTCGCGCCCGAACATCTGGATGGCTTTCTCGTCGGTGGAAGAGAAGCCCTGTCGCGCCGCAACCGCGGCGAGTACCTGCGCTTTGGCTTTCTTTTCGAATTGCGGCGCAATCGGCGTGAACACCATCACCTGCGGATAGCGCGTGTTCCAGAGATCGCCAGCGGTCGTAAACGGAATGAACGCCGACCGGTCGTCGCTGGTGAAATAGTTGGAGAGTTGCAGCTTGCGGTCCATTACTCCAACCACGGTGAAGCGCATGCCGCCAATTTCAACTGTCTCGCCGATTGCGTTGCGCCCACTGAAGAGCTGGTCCTTCACTCGCCAGCCGAGGAAGACCACACGCCGGCGCTCGAGTTCATCGCTGGAATTGAGCCAGCGTCCTTCGACCGCATTCTCGTTGCGCATCTCGCCATATTCCGGACAAACCCCACGCGTTGCGGTGTTGACCATGCGATCGGCATAGGCGACGGGCAACCACTTTACCGTCTCCAGGCACGCCTGCTTCACCATGTTGGCTTCGTTGTGGACGGCTTCTAGATCGGCCAGTTCGAACTTGACTACCTTACCGGCACGCTGGCCACCCGGCTGCTCGCTGGTCTGCCCCGGCCATGCGATGACGGTGCTCTTCCCGAAGGAATTGAAGGCTGTCACCAGAACGCCTCGAAAGCCGCTTCCGTAGGCAATCAGCAGCGTCACCGCGACGATGCCCCACACGATGCCCAGCATGGTGAGCAGGCTGCGCGTACGGCTGCGCCTCAGTGCGATCCACGATTCGAGAGTGATCTCCTTCATCATCGCCAGCATCAGCCACCTGCCTCGTAGCGCAAAGCCTCAATGGGATCGATGGAGGCTGCCTGCCGCGCGGGATACATCGCCGCCAGGACCGCCACCAGTCCCAGCAACGCGACCGACAGCAAGCCCGACTGCCAGGTGGGCAGCAGCCCGGCAAAATACTGCGGCATGGGCAGCAGATTGATCAGAGCGCAGAAGCCGAAGGAGATTCCCATCCCCACGCCTCCACTGACGAACACTACGATCATGGTTTCGACGAAGAACTGCATCATGATGTTGTGCGACTGCGCGCCAACGGCCTTGCGAACACCAATCTCGCGGGTGCGCTCGCGCACCGCCACCAGCATTACATTCATGACGCTGAGTCCGCCGAGGAACAGCGTAACCAGGCCGACCGCGCCCAGAAAGTACTTCATGCTGTCGGTCATTGCCTTGAAGGCCTGGGCTTCTTCTATGGTGTCCCAGATGGCGGCTGCTTCCTTGTCGTGCGGATCGAAATTGTGCAGCCGGCCCAGCGCAGCTCTCACCTCGTGCTTGCAGGACTCATGCTGGTCGACCGACTTCGGCGTCACCAGCAACTGGTCAACGCCGTGCAGCGTCGCCGGCGGCTTGTTGGGGAAATCCTCGTGCATCGCCGAGTACGGAACAAAGACTTTGTTGACATCAAAGCCGTCGTAGCTCGAGTCCTGGTCTTTGGTTTTCATCACCCCGATGACCTCATACGGGATGTCGTTCAGGTAGATGTTCTCGCCAATAGGATTGCGCCCGCCAAATAGCTGCTTCCTTACTTCTGTGCCGAGAAAGGCGACCCGCCGGGTCTCTTTCAGATCGCCCCAGTTATAGAAGCGGCCTTCGGCGACCGCGATGCTCCGAATGTCCTGGAACGGCGGATACGAACCGGTCACCGTCTGGGCACCGGCGTTGTAGTTGCTGTGAATTCGTGCGCGGCTGGTTTCCAGCTCCGGCAGAACCCACTCGCAGTCAGGAGAGTCAGCCTGCAGCACTGGGATGTCGCTGTCCAGGTATTCGATTTGGCGTCCAGCGCGCGTTCCGCCGGCCTGAAGGCTGGTGCGTCCGGCGAAAACGATCATCAGGTCGCGACCGAAATTCTGCGAGACCTTCGCCTGCCCAACGCGGAGGCCTTCCCCAGCCGCGACCATGAGCACGATCGAGATCACGCCCCAGGCAATGCCGAACATGGTCAGGGCGGTGCGCAGCTTGTGCGCCCAAAGCGTCTGGAAAACATCGCGAAAGAGGTCGCGCAGAACCATAAATGTGTTCCGCCCCTAAGACTTGGACACGGGTCCAGCTAACTGGTTATACGCGGGCCGGCTACGTGTGGTTCAGGGGAAAGGGAGTAGCTCATGGCCAGATGGCCGCAACGTCACACGCCGCTGAGGCGATCAAGGAGTTTTCCTCCCGGAAGTCTCGGCTTCCGTCCTGGCGGATGGGGGTAACCTGGACCGGTTGCCCCAAAACTCTGAGCAAGAATTTGAATTTTGCAGCAGAAAGGTCCTGCAACGCAGGCGACTGGGTGTAACATGTGTGCGATTTCAGGGCCTATTCCTATTCTTCGCAAACCCAAAGGAGGGTCCCATGAAACTGCGTATCGCTTCGCTCACAATTCTCTGCTTGGCGCTGGGTGGGATTCCAGGCTGGGCAGATTATGACAACGGTCCGATCAACGGTACAACCGATGCCTGGACCATCAACTTCGGCTACATTGTGAGTGACACCTTTACCACTCTCGCTGGCCAGACGGTTACCGGGTTTATGTTCGGTGTTTGGGAATTCCCCGGCGACGTTCTGACCTCCGTGGACTGGTCCATTACCACCGGGGAGAACGGGAGCATGGTATTTGGCTCTGGTACCGCCAGCGGCAAGAACCTAACGGACCAGTTCATTTCCTCTAACCAGTATGGCTACGACATCGACAAGATCACGGTGACGGGTCTCAACGTCTACATGCCTGTTAGTAACACCTTTTGGCTCAACCTGCAGAACGCGGTCGTTCCTAGCGGCGATCCGGTCTACTGGGACGAGAATAGTGGCAAAGGCTGCGGCGGGACGGGCTGCCCATCGTCGGCGTCCGAAAGTGCGGTAGGCACGATTCCGGGAGAAGCTTTCACGGTCAACACCGGCTCCTGCTGCGGCACCACCCCTGAACCCAGCAGCATCATGCTGTTTGGTTCTGGAATCCTCAGCCTTGTTGGCGTGCAGCGTCGCAAGCTGTTCTGACCCTTCGCAGACAATCGCGGGCAGACCCAAAAGCCCTGGAGAAGCGCCTGTCTCGGCTGGAGAGGAAGATTCCGGAGACGGTGGCTCAGAAGTAGAGATGCTTGTAGCGGAATTTGCTGAAAGCAGATTGGTCGGGACGGGCAGATTTGAACTTGAGGCGTTTTGCGGGCGTGAGAGGAGCGGGAGCCCGCAGCCGAAATCCCGAGCGCAGCGAGGGATCTCCATCATCGAAAGCGGGTGGCTGAAATTGGTCGGGACGGGCAGATTTGAACTGCCGACCCCTCGCACCCCAAGCGAGTGCTCTACCAGGCTGAGCCACGTCCCGACTGGGCGGTGAGTCCAGTTCAAGCGAACCGGAAGGGTTTCGAGGTCATGCCTAGTTTAACACCACGGAAGGCATTGCTCCGCGTGCTTTGCGATCCTGCGACTCCGTGTCGGCCGGGCCCAGGGTTTCCCTGACAGGACCCTCACCTGCAAGCGCCGGCTGCCCCGTAGCGCGCCTCAACTTCTCGCTTGCATTGGCGCGGCCCCATGGCTACTCTCTTCGGAATGAAGACTCATGCATGTTTGCTGTTGATTTGCCTGGCCGCTAGCCTGGCGACGGCCCAGGACACGAAACAGGCTTCTCCCGACAAATCGGCCCCCGCGGTCGAGATCACCGCGGAACCGTCGCATCACCTGAAGATCGACAACCCTTACATTCGCGCCTTCTACATCGAGGTGGCGCCTCATCAGTCAACGCTGATGCACCACCACGGTTATGACTACATGGCCGTCGCGCTTGGCCACACCGAGATTGACAGCATCACGCCCGATGGCAAGGTCAAGCATGTCGTGCTGGAAGATGGCGCCGTCGGTTACACGCCGGCGGGTCTCACTCATGTTGCCACCAACCTTGCCTCAGTGCCGTTCCGCAATGCGACCATCGAGCTGCTGCAGAACCAGGGCCACCCAGTGTGCGTGAAAAACTGCGAGAACGATCCGCGGGCCAAGGACTGGCCGCCGCTGACGGAAGAATCGAAACTAATCGGCTACGGCGACAGCTTCCGCATCTCCGAGGCGACGATCAAACCGAAGCAGACAGTCTCCACCGAGGAGCCAGTTCCCCACCTGGTCGTTATGCTGACTGATATGCAGGGGCACGTCGGGCCGCAGGGGACCGGGGGCTCGGACTTCAGCCAGAAGACGGGCGACATGATGTTTCACGGCGGCCACGGCAATCATGGACTGACCAACATCGGCGATCAGGACGTGCGCATGATTGTGGTGGAGTTCAAGCCCGGCAAGGAATAGCGCGTAGCCTGCAGACCTTTTCGCGATCATTTTTGTTGTGCGATCCCGACTGAGGACTTTAGGATGAGCGGAGGACCCTGGTTTTTTGACAGGGCGGGAACCTGCATGAAAGATGACCCCTACTCCTGCCACGACGTCGTGGCGATTGAGCAGGAGCCTCGGCATCACCTCATCGTCGCCAATGAATTCGTCCGCGCTTTCGCGGTCGAGATCGCGCCGCACGATCGCACGCTGTGCCATCATCACACGCATGAATATCTGATGTACGTTGCAGGAGATGCGCAAATCGTCAGCGCTCCTCGCGACGGCGATCCCAAGATGCACAGCTATCCCGATGGCGATTGCGAGCTATCGCCGCCCGGATTGGTGCACGTCGTCGAGAACTTGACGGACGCTCCGTTCCGCAATCTGCTGGTGGAGTTGCTGCCTGCGGTTGATGATGTGCAACGCGGGCCGAATCCGAAGGTTATATCTGCTGGCAGGGCGTCCGTTACTGGAGATGCCAAGCTCGCCCAACGGTTTGGTAACGAACGGATTTCAGTCTTCCTGCTGGAGGTGCCGAGTGGCTCGCAGATCGAAATCTTCGGCCCGGCGATCGCGGCAGCGCCCTACGAGCATCCGGTAGAGCTGGAACCGTCGCAAGGAAGCGCTCACACGCTGGCGCACTTCCGTGATTTGTACTGGCTCGAGCCTTCCAAGGCGGCGGCACTGCATAACCGTGGCAAGACTGCGGCAAAGATTGTGCTGATCGCCGTCGGACGAGAATGATTCCGCCGCTATGCCCTCCCTGCAAGCCCGCGACTTCCATCACACTCTTTATCGCCGCGCGAATAGCGTGGGCCAACCAACCGCTGTGTCGATTGGTTGGCTCCAAGTCCCTATCTAAATGAAACGGTAACCGACGCGGTCCGTGCTGCGGCTATACGTCCCCGGCCATCAGGTTCTGGTTGGTCCAACTCCAGACATAGGTGCTGCCAGTCAAATCGAGTATCCACACCATGTAGAAGACGTCCGGCCAGGAGGGCGGGAGCGACGAGTAATTGGTGATGGTAACGGTTTGATTAATGGCGCTCATGATGTTGGGCATAATATTGTCGTGTTCCCAGCAGATGAGCACCACTCCGCTAAGGCCGAGCGCACTGGCTACCATTTGCGCCTCTCCACCGCCAATGTCATACGTCACATTGAACTGCGTAGATGCCCTGTGTATACCCAAGCCACGCCGCCAGAGGCGTGACCGTCTCGCACGGGCGCTGACTCTCACCGTTTGGATTGGCAGCGTAGATATAGTCAGGTTTCGCGATCTTTGGATTTGCCGGGTTTGCCTGATAAGGAGCAAAGAAGGCGTTCAGCGCTCCCGCTCTCTGCCAGCCGGGCACGATCAGCGACTTTCCCTTGCCCGATTCCCCGTCCAGCTTTACGTCCCATGGTCCGCTCTTGTTGGGCGGATTGGGAGGTTTTTCCCCGTGGCGAATGATCATGATCTTGGTCGGTGGGCCAGCCATAGGTTCTCTTCTCCTTGGAGTTCTAATACCGTGCCCGTACTCTATACGGAACCGCACGTATGTCAAGCCGGTTTTCTTTTCCGCTTGGTTCGCTCGCCTACTCTCCGGTCAATGCCTTGTACTGTGCGCTCGTCAACGGCACGACCGAGAGCCTTCCCTGCCGCACCAGAGGCGAGTCGGCGAACAACTTGTTGGCTTTGATCTCCGCCAAAGATACCGGACGCGTGAGCTGTTTGCCGGCCTTGATTTTCACCGCCGGATTTCGCGGATCTGCGACGTCAACCGAAACTACCGACGCGGCGCCGACGGCGCTCTTGTGATCTCCAGTTTCGTAGATGACTAATCGCGCTCCCGGCTCCATCTCCCGCAGATGTTTCAGCGCGACCGGATTCGATACCCCGTCCCAGACCGTAAGCTTATCGCGTTGCAGATCAGCAAATGAGTACGCTGAGGGTTCCGTCTTGAGCAGATAATCCTGGGCCATGCAATCTCCCCCGCTTTCTTCCCTTTCACATTCTACCTATCTTGCACGTCCGTTATTTCTACTGGCGGCTTGCGCTGTGTACGCGCAAGTAAGCTTGGGCCAGTTCCTTTGCGACGGGCTGCACCTTCACCTCATCGGTGTTAGCCATGATGGCCACGGCGAATCCCTGGCTGGGTAGCATCCATATCACACTGCTGCAGCCCGGCTGCCCTCCGGTGTGCCCAACCGAGCGCATGCCGTTCTCTTCATGCACTCCCCATCCGTAGGCATAGCCAGTCACTTTGCCATCGGAGGTTTTCTGCGAGGTCCACATCAGTTGGGTGGTTGCCGAATCGAGAAGCCGCCCGCTCTCCAGAGCGATGGCGAAGCGTGCCAGGTCGTCGGCGGTTGAGAGCATCCCGCCGCCGGGGATCTTGTCGCTGGTGTCCACGAACGGAGCGTTCCGCAGGCTACGGTCAGCGGCAAGAGTATAGGGCCGCGCTGCGATGCGGAACGACGGCAAAAGCGTCGTCCGTGCGAGTTGATGCCATGCCCGCCGGAGTGAGCACCAGCGTGTTGAGAGCGGTGACAAAGTCCGCGCCTGAAGCGCCTTCGATGACACAACCCACGACGTCGTAGCCGTAGTTTGTGTATTGCATCTTCGCGCCCGGCTCGAACAATAACGGGTCGTTGGCGAACATTTCGAAGGCATCGCTGATATGCGCGTAGTGCTTGGTGCTGAGAAAATCGGCTTTGTCCTGCCTGTAGTGCCGAATGCCCGACTGGTGACCCAGCAATTCGCGTGTGGTAATGGTCCATTGCTTCTGCGGAAAGGCTGGGCAGTACTTCTGCACCGGAGCATCGAGGTCGAGCTTGCCTGCCTGGTACAAGGCCATCGCCGCCGTAGAGGTCATGGGCTTGGCGATCGAGCCGGTGCGGAACAGCGTGGCTGTGGTCACCGGAACCTGGTTTTCGAGGTCGGCGAAACCGTAAGCCCGCGAGACTGCGATCTTCCCGTCCACCACAATAGTCAGCACCAGCCCCGCGATGTTTTGCTTTTTCATCTCTTCCCGCACCAGCGAGTCGGCCTTTTGCTCCAACATCGTGACTACGCCCTGCGCCAAGGCGAGTGGGGCACAAAGCAACAGGAGCCACAGACATAGCCTTGCCGAGGCCATTGTCAAGAATTTGCAAAGAGCATTCATAGGATTACACCAGGACCATGGTCGTGCTTGGTGTGCCAACAGGCTTGCTAAAGCCGTGCGGCGTCGCGGATGATCATGTCCGCTTCTTCTTGAGGATAACCAGTATCTCCTGCAAGCCTTGCCGGACCTTCTTCAGACTTTCGGGCGAACCCTTCTTGGGGAACGGCAAACCAGACTGCTGCTGCGCCGGTTTCGATTCGGCGCGAAGATGCTGGCGAGCGCCGGCGATGGTGTACCCCTGTTCATAGAGCAGCCGCTTGATGCGCAGCACGTTCTCAACGTCGCGCTGGCGGTACATTCTCTGGCCGGTGCTGCTCTTCACCGGCTTCAGCAAGGGAAATTCCGTTTCCCAGAAGCGCAGCACGTAAGCCGGTAAGCGGCAGATGCGCGAGACCTCGCCGATGCGGAAATACAGCTTGTCGGGGATCACCGGATCGGAGGCGCTACTGCCCTTGCGGTGTTTTTTCTTCTCGGCAGTCATGACAAAGACACGGAGAGCACGGATGCATACTTGTAGCACGAACCCCGGTGAGGAACCAACTCCGGCGCCGGCATGCCAATTGCAGACGCCCACGCGGTTAGATCTGGCCAGTTTGGCCAATGCGCTGACGCCAGGCAAAAAAAAGGCCCCCGCGAATAGCAATCGCGGAGGCGCAGTTTTTAGCACAAAAAATTAGGCGAGGCCAATGCCTCGCTGGACGTAGCTACTTCTTCTTTTTCTTGGCAGGCTTCTTGGCTGCTTTCTTCTTCGTTGCCATTATGTGTTGCCTCCTTTTGTTTGGAACCTTCTCCCTCGAAGGTTTGTCTAACTGCCATAGCTGCTCTACATCTTGGATGAGCAGTATGCCTATCCCAAGATATTGCGGTTACTGCACGGGAATGTCAACAAATATTTTTCTAAAAAGTATTGCGCTGCGCCCGGTTTGGTGCTGAGCGGCCAATCGTCGGCGAGGGAAAGGCGCGTAATTCCTGGCGATTGGTACATCGAATTGCAGGTTCCTCGGGGCATCAACTGCGGAGCAGATGACCGGACGCGCCTCCGGAAAGAGTCTTCAGTGTCAACGATTCGCAGGTTACGAAGGACGATGTTCCCTGCGGCTGGCGCTTTCAACAGAACTCGGGAGACAATGGGTCGATGAGCGATCTTCCCGCCCTCTATATCGACGAAGCTTTCCGCAGCCTGCGTGGGCACAAGCGCCTGGCCGACGGCGCTATCGCCCAGCTCAGCGATGAGCAGTTTTTCGCGGTGCCCGGTCCAGAGTCCAATAGTGTCGCAATCATCGTGAAGCACATGGCGGGAAACATGCGCTCACGCTTTACCGATTTTCTGACCAGCGACGGCGAGAAGCCCGACCGCCACCGCGACCGGGAATTTGCCATGCACGCTGACGCCAAGCGCGAAGAAGTGCTCAGCTCGTGGGAGCAGAATTGGGAGCTGGTCTTTCAGGTTCTCAATTCGCTACATCCAGAGGACCTGGCGCGCACCGTCACCATTCGCGGCGAGCCGCATTCCGCGCTTCAGGCCATCAACCGCCAAGTCGCGCACTACGCCTATCACGTCGGGCAGATCGTCTTCCTGGCGAAACACTGGAAGGGCGCGGAGTGGAAAACGCTGAGCGTTCCCAAGGGCCAAAGTGAGCAGTACAACGCAGGGATGTTGCAGAAAAGGATGTTGCAGAAGCATAAAGCGAGATAGAAAAACGGGTGCAGATTTCCGTGACTCAGCTGCGTGCTAAACTTGTCCGTTTGCCCACCGCTTCGTATTCATACTGGGCTGACGCGCAGCGGGTGCCCCATCCTTTCGCCCTCCTTTGGCGAAAGGGCGGGAGACTAACTCGCAAGGAGCCGTCCTCATGCCTGAAACCATGCTTGCCGTTGTAAAGCCGGAGCCCGCGCCGGGCACCGAGATCCGCGAAGTTCCCAAACCGCAATTTGGCCTGACCGACGTACTGGTCAAGGTCAAGATGGCGTCCATCTGCGGCACCGACCTACACATTTACCAGTGGGACCAATGGGCGCAGCGCCGCATTCATCCCCCGCTGATTCCCGGGCACGAGTTCTGCGGCACGGTCGAAGCCGTCGGTGACGAGGTCACCAGCGTCAAGGAAGGCGACTTCGTCTCCGCCGAAATGCACGTGGCCTGCGGCAAGTGCCTGCAATGCCGCATCGGCGAAGCGCACATCTGCCAGCATGTGAAGATCATCGGTGTGGACACCAACGGCGCCTTCGCCGAATACGTCGTCATCCCCGAGTCGAACATCTGGAAGCTCGATCCGTCGATTCCCCAGGAATACGCGTCCATCCTCGATCCGCTGGGCAACGCGGTGCACACGGTGCTGGCCGGCGAGATCGCCGCCAAGAGCGTGGCCATCACCGGCTGCGGCCCGATCGGGCTGTTCTCCATCGCGGTGGCGCGCGCCTGCGGAGCGACGCAGATTTTCGCCCTGGAAGTGAACGAGCATCGCCGCAAGATCGCCAAGCAGATGAAGCCCGACTTCGTGCTCGATCCCACCAAGGACGACGTTTACGGCATCGTGATGGACAACACCGGCGGCACCGGCGTGGACGTGGTGCTGGAAATGGCCGGGCGAACCGAGGCCATTCGAACAGGATTCAAAATCCTGCGTCTTGGTGGCCGCATGTCCCTCCTCGGCATTCCCTCCCGCCCTGTCGAACTCAACCTCGCAGAAGAAGTGATTTTCAAAGGCGCCACCGTGCAGGGCATCAACGGCCGCCGCATGTACCAGACCTGGTATCAGATGACCGCGCTGCTCAAGGCCAACAAGCTCGACTTACATCCTGTCATCACAAACCGCATTGCGATGAAGGACTTTGCGTCCGGCATGGAACTGCTGAAGACCGGCGAGGCCAGCAAGATCCTGGTGTATCCGAACGGGGCGCGGTAGGACGAAGCGACCGGCAAATAGCGCCCCGGATTTCACTCAACGTCAAACGTGATAGTATATGTACGCATTGTACATATATGAGAACGCCCGCCTATTGAGGGGTGCACATGCTTTTCGAGTGGGACGAAAGCAAGAGGCAGGCGAACCTCGCAAAGCACCACATCGATTTTCAGGACGCCATACGGATTTTCGACGGGCCGGTGTTCGAGAGAGCTGAGAGCCGTCACGGTGAAGACCGCATATTCGCCATTGGTCTGATGGAAGGCATTGAAATCGTGGTGATCTATGTGATGCGCGGCAAACGGCGGCGGATTATTTCAGCAAGGAGGGCACATCGCGATGAAAGGCAAGATTACGCAAACCACCTCAGGCGCGCGGAGCAAGGGCAAAACTGACTTCAAGCGCTTGCGCCGGATGCGTGATGCGGACATCGACTACTCTGATATTCCCAAGCTGGGGAAGTCGTTCTGGAAGGCCGCGCAGCTGACCATGCCGGAACCGAAGGACCGCCTGACCATTCGGATTGACCACGATGTTGTGGAATGGCTAAAGAAAAAAGGCAGCGGCTACCAGACCCGTATTAATGCCATTTTGCGTTCCTACATGAACGCGCAATCCGATGGGGGCACGGATCGCAGAACTTAGAGGACGTCCGCTAGTTCTTCAATCCAAATCCAAAATTCAGGGCCCACCAGAGTCCCACGCTCAAAAGAGACAGCCCCAAGTAGAACGCTGCGACTTCATTGAAGCGCATCGTCCGAAAGACACTCGTAAATGACTCGTACTCTTTAGATTTTGACCATTGCTTTGCCCGAGGATCCAGTATGTAAATCCTCTTCACCTGTCGCTCTCTGAACGAGTCCATTAAGTTATTGCCGTTAAGAAATTCTGCCATTTTTTGTATCCGAAAAATGAAACTCCGCTGAATACGCCGCCACCAGGCGTCCACGAAGAAGAATAAGAGTGGTAGGAGTGCAGTTAGCCACAGAAAAGGGCGGAGTTGCGGGTCCTTTAGAGCCAGCCCAAGGCTTCCAGCCCAGGTCACGATGGCCCAATTTTTCACCTTCGCGGTTGTTTCGTCGATTCTTCCGATAGCATCGTTGATATGTTGGAACTCCAGCTTAAGGAAGTCTAGCTGATAGGCGAAAAGCTCTTCCCGGTTGTCAAGCGTTAAGGGCGTGCCCTCGTCTCTGATCGAGTCAGCCATGGCTATCTAATCTAGCATGAGCAGGGATTCAACCGTGTAGCGCAGCCACTGGGCCGAATTCGCAGAACCACCAGAAGTATCGTAAACACTGCGTTAGCTCCGATCGCGAGCCAGCTCATTGCCCCAGATCACTATTTGGCGCGATAGAATAGTCCGTCGCACTCGGAGAATTCGATGGCAACTCTCACCACCCGCACCAACCCGCTCTCCTATCTGACCGACCAACTGAATGACCTCAAGCAGAAGGGCACCTACTTCAAGCTGCGCGTGCTCGAGGACGAGCAGGCGCCGGTCTGCACCTTCGATGGCAAGAAGGTCATCAACCTCGCCTCCAACAACTACCTCGGCCTGACCACGCACCCCAAGCTGCGCGAAGCCGCGCTGGAAGCGACGAAGAAGTACGGCGTCGGCTCGGGCGCGGTGCGCACCATCGCCGGCACCATGAAGATCCACATGGAGCTGGAAGAGAAGATCGCGCGCTTCAAGAACGTGGAAGCCTGCGTGGTCTTCCAGTCCGGCTTCACCGCGAATGCGGGCACGGTGTCGGCGCTGCTCGGCAAGGAAGATTTCATCATCTCCGACGAGCTGAACCACGCCAGCATCATCGACGGAGCGCGGCTCTCGCGCGCCAAGATCAAGGTCTTCCGCCACAAGGATGCGGCGCACGCCGAAGAGCTACTAAACGAGATCAAGAACGAGCCCGGCCACAAGCTGCTGATCACCGACGGCGTTTTCTCCATGGACGGCGACATCGGCGCGCTGCCGCAGCTTACCGAGCTGGCGGAAAAATACGGCGCCATCATGATGGTGGACGACGCGCACTCTTCCGGCGTGCTCGGCCGCAACGGGCGCGGCACGGTTGACCACTTCCATTTGCATGGCCGCGTGGATGTGCAGGTCGGCACGCTGTCGAAAGCCATCGGCGCGCTGGGCGGCTATGTTTGCGGCACGCGCGATCTCATCGAGTTCCTCTACCATCGCGGGCGGCCGTTCCTGTTTTCGACCTCGCATCCGCCGTCCGTCGCGGCCACCTGCATCGCCGCTTTCGACGTGCTAGAGCAGGAGCCGGAACGAATCGAGAAGCTGTGGGAGAACACCCGCTACTGGAAGAAAGAACTGGGTGATCTCGGCTTCAACATCGGCGGCGTCAACACGCCAGCGAGCGAGACGCCGATCACGCCGATTATCGTCGGCGACGGCCGTCTGACGATGGACTTCTCGCGCGAGCTGTTCAAGGAAGGCGTGATGGGAACGGGCATCGCGTTTCCGACCGTGCCTGAAGGCAAGGCGCGCATCCGCACCATCATGACCGCGACCCATACGCGCGAGGAACTCGACCAGGCGCTGGACACGCTAAAGCGCGTGGGCAAGCGCATGGGGATCCTCTTGTGAGAGCGTCGGTTGTGATCCTGTCTCCCTGAGCGTCCCTTTGTCGCGTCGAAGGCCCCTTGATCACTTCCACGTGCGCTAGCGAGGGATCTGCTTTTGACGATGTTCGCAGACACGTCCGACAGGGGACCGACAGCGCGGAAATTCTTGCAGCCAACCGGAAAGCAGGCATGCCTCGCTTCGATCGTCATGACAAGTTGCCGCTCGCTGGAGTTGGTGGACGCTGCTACCCCTGGCCCTCGCTTGCACCGCGATGGCTGTCCCTTACTTGCCGACGCACGGTTTTCTGGCGATTGGCTTGGCGCTGGAGCGCGGCTTCGCGATCGTCTGCCATCAACGGCCGGAACGGTCGTTCTGGATTTTCGGCGGCAGTGTGGGCGTTTGCTCGCGATGTCTTGGAATCTACCTGGGAGCGGTGATTGGGCTGTTGTTCCGCACTACACGCAACATCGCGTTGCGCCTGCTAATCGCCGCGGTCGCTCTCAATCTGCTCGATGCAGCCAGTGAATTATCGGGACTTCACGGGAATTGGCTTGGAGTGAGATTTGCGTTGGGTTTTGTGTTGGGCGCAAGCGGTGCGCTGTTGGTCTCATGTTCATCGGCCGAAGACGTGGCCGAAGATTCAGATCAGAGTCAGGGTGTATCGTCCCTGACGCTAATCAGTTAATTTCTCCGCAGTTGGCCCAGGGGCTTGCGCCCTGGCTAAACTAATTCGCCCGCCAGGGCTGGCGGGTTGCAAGGTCGCACTACTGATTCAACGCAAACCAACGAATCACGCCTCGTAGACAACCTTGCCGCCGACAATCGTCGCCACAATTTTTCCGCTGAAGCTCCAACCGTCAAAGGGCGTGTTCTTCGATTTCGAGCGCGACTGCGAGGCATCAAAGGTCCACTTCTTCTTCGGATCGAAGATTGTGACGTCAGCGTGCGCTCCCTTCGCAAGAGAGCCTCGGCCCGCAAGGCGAAAGATCTTCGCGGGATTCGATGACAGCAGCTCGACAATCCGAAACAGGGAAAGGTTGAAGTGCTGATGCAGCACGGTGATGGCGATAGGCAAG
This sequence comes from uncultured Acidobacteriaceae bacterium, assembly GCA_963833155.1. Classification (GTDB taxonomy): domain Bacteria; phylum Acidobacteriota; class Terriglobia; order Terriglobales; family Acidobacteriaceae; genus Bog-257. Next base: position 434,147 of record CAWHWY010000001.1, on the reverse strand, counting down.
GCAGTTTCGAGGCCGGTGATGCCGAAGGCGGCACGTTCGAACTCGACCTGCTTCTCGTGGAAGGCGTGCGGCGCGTGGTCGGTGGCGATCGCGTCGATGGTACCGTCCAGAATGCCTTGAATTAGCGCGTCGCGATCGGCCGCTGAACGCAGCGGCGGATTCATCTTGTAATTCGTATTGAAATCGCCGACGTTCGCGTCCACCAGCGTGATGTGGTGAGGCGTCACCTCGGCGGTGACCCGCAGCCCCACCTTCTTCGCGCGACGCACGGCCTCCAGGGCCTCGCGCGTCGAAAGATGGGCCACGTGGACGTGTCCCCCGGTCGTGCGGGACAGAGCAATGTCGCGCTCCACAATGCTTGCCTCGGCGGCATTGGACATGCCGTGCAGGCCCAGGCGGAACGATGTAGCGCCCAGATTCACCGAGCAGCCGGCCGTCATGCGCGTGTCCTCGGCGTGTTGCACCACCGGAATCTTCAGCCGCGACGCTGTACGTAAGGCGTTCCGCATCAACCGGTCGCTGAGAATCGGCTTGCCATCGTCGGTTACGGCAACCGCTCCTGACCGCTTGAGCGCCGCAAAATTCGTGAGCTTCTCTCCCAGACTCCCGACCGTCGCAGCGGCGATAGGAAAGACGTTAACCAGTGCACCGCGCTCCAGAGCCTGCATCCAGCGTGTGATCTCCGGCGAGTCGTTTACCGGCACAGTGTTGGGCATGGCGCAGACCGAGGTGAATCCGCCAGCCACCGCTGCCGCAGTTCCCGTGGCGATCGTCTCTTTGTGAGGCTGTCCTGGCTCGCGCAGGTGCACGTGCAGATCGATGAAGCCGGGAGCAACGATGCACCCTTTGGCGTTGAAGCTCCTCTTGGCCTGGCCGCGAAGTTGGCCCGGCGCCGCTACAGCATCCACGCGCCCGTCGCGTAATAGGACGTCCATCTCCCGGTCGACGCCGCTTGCAGGATCGACCACGCGTCCGCGTACGATGAGCAATGAGTCCATGTCTTTCATTTAGCGCGCCGCCCCGAGCAGCATGGCCAGAATCGCCATGCGCGTTTTCACTCCGTTGCGGACTTGTTCGTGAATGCACGACTGCGGCCCGTCCGCTACTTCACTGGTCAGCTCCATGCCGCGAATTACCGGCCCGGGATGCATCAGGATGGCATCCGGCTTCGCCAGTTTCATGCGTTGCGGCGTGATCTGGTAGTTGGCAATGTAGTCTTCAACGCTGATGTGCTTACCGGCAAGCCGCTCCTGCTGAACCCGCAACGCCATCACAACATCGGCGCCTTGCAAGGCGATATTAAGGTCATGGCAGGCAGTCACCCCCGGCGCGAGGGTGGCGGAGATCTCGGGCACGAAATCGGGCGGGCCGCTGAAGACAATGTCTGCGCCGAAGCGCGAAAGCAGCTCCGCATTCGACCGCGCCACCCGGCTGTGATAGACATCGCCCACAATCACCACCCGCAGGCCGTTCAGCTTTTTCTTATGGTTCGTGATGGTCAAAGCATCGAGCAGAGCTTGGGAAGGATGCTGATGCATTCCATCGCCCGCATTCACGATCGGCACTCGCACATATCGCGCCAGCAGATAAACTGCTCCGCTGTTGGCGTGCCGCATGACGATGGCATCGGCTCCCAGGCTCGCCACCGTCCAACCGGTATCAATGAGCGACTCGCCCTTCTCGATGCTGGACGACACGGGAGTCACAAGCGTAGTGGTCGCGCCCAGCGTCTTGGCGGCAAACTCGAACGAGGTTCGCGTGCGGGTCGAAGATTCGTAGAACAGCAGCGCTACGCGCTTGCCGTGCAACAACTGCGACGGACGACTGGGATCCATGCGCCGGGCCAGCGCCAGAATAGACTCAATCTGTGCTGTTGTAAGTTGGTCGATGCCCAGTAACGAACGTAATTGCGGCTTCATTGCCCCTCGGCCACTCGCTCGACCAGCACTACCTTGTCGGCGCCGTCGGTCTCCTGCAATTTGACTTCGATCATTTCGTCGTTCGTGGTGTGAATGGTGCGGCCGACGAAAGCGGCCTCGATTGGCAGCTCGCGGTGGCCCCGGTCGATGAGAACACAGAGCTGAATGCGGCGCGGACGTCCGTGGTCGAATAGCGCATCCAGCGCCGCCCGCGTGGTTCGGCCGGTGTAGAGCACGTCGTCCACCAGGATGATGCTTCTTGTCCTGGATGTCGAACTCCATGGGACTCCTCCGCACTTCAGGCCTGTGGCCGACCGTCGAAAGATCGTCGCGATACAACGTAATATCCAGCGTGCCCACTGGCACCTCGGTCTTCTCGATTCGCCCCAGCAGCCTCGCCAGGCGCTGCGCCAGCGGCGCACCACGGCGCATGATTCCCACCAGCCCGAGATTCGCTACGCCGTTGTTTTTCTCTACGATCTCGTGTGCCAGCCGAACCAGAGTACGTTCGATTTCAGAAGCGGAAAGGATTTGCGACTTCTCACGAAGGTTCGGGGAACGCGTGGAGGCTTTGGTCATGCCGCTCGCATCATACGAAAAGCGCCAGCGGCGGGCAACCTGGTGCGGCCGCCGTGTGATCCAGCGCACGTGGAACAGTGATCATCGGAACTCACGCCGTCGGCCAAACATCGAAGCGCCGAACGCTCCTCCGGCAGCAGTGAAGACCACGAACATGACCGCCAACACAACCAGTATCAGCACCATAAGGGTGGCCATACCCTGCGGGGTATTAATCCAATCAAACATTTGCCGCATAATTTCCTGCGCTTTGGGATCGGGGCTGCTGGCCATCTGCTTTTCCATTTGTTCCTGCATGGCGCGGCGGAAATCGCTGCTCGAGCGGAATGTGACGAACGACAGGGTCGTCACGAATGCGTTGATCGCAAATCCGAAAACACCGGCCAGTGCGCCCAACTTCATCCCCATTCCCGGTGTGATCAGAGTGCCCGGCACTCTGCGCTGGTAGAGTGCGACCGAGAGCGCGCCGGCGCCCAGCATCCACAGACAACACCCCAGCGAGACGAAAGGAATCGCTGTCAGGAGGGCAGCGCCAGCTCCGGCCAGCAGCGCACCCTGCCATGCCAGGTCCCACTGGATGCCGCCGACAGGACCGTAGCGCATCGCTGCCCGCCGACCATGGCGGTGTCTGGGCTGGCGAAGGAAATTCTCCCGGCGTGGCAGAGGACGGCGGTGGCGCCGCCGGCGTATTTTCTTCAGGAGCAACAACCCGGATTTGCGGTGCGCCACAGTGCGGGCAGAACGGCAATGCCCTCGTCGATCAGGGCCTGGCAGCGATAGCAGGGATGTTCCACCAGCCGAACCTACCAGCAGAAACGCCAGTACGCAACCGGGGCCGTTCATCACGCGAGAAAACGCTACAGCGTGCTTTCCTTCCCGTGCGTCTGGACCAGCACCGTCCCAAAGCGCGTTCCCGAGCCATGCGGTTCGATTGAGACCAGGTGCTCATTGTCGCTGGTGCCGGCCTTGATCTCCCATCCGTCCCCATGCGTGTCTTTACAGCTTAACTTGTCGCTGTCGCCCTTGGAGTTAATGCGAACGTCCGATCCGCCGTTGTGGCCATTGCATACCAGTACGTCGCCGAAGGTCTTCATCTTGTCCTGATAGAAAGCTTTGACCTTCTCCGGAGAATCGTCGGTCTCGTACTCGGCGGCGACCACCTTAAGGCCAAAACCCATGGCGCCGATGTTGACGTTCGCCGCGTGCTTATCGCCGTTCTCCGCGGGCCGCAGGTGCGCCCCCGGATAAACCGGAATGCCGTTGTCGGTTGCCGACTTTTCGTCGGTGTTGACCTTCAGGTTGGCGAGAGGAGTTTGAATATCTACCTTGGAGTTCTTCTTGTCCTTGTCGTCAACGTTGATGCTGCAGGCGGCCAGCAACAGCGCTGCAACACTTGCGATTGCGAGCGCCACTGAAATCTTTCTCATTTTGGTCCTCCGCTGGGAACTGGCGACGGGCCACCCAGGCCCGCGCCACGGTTGGCGATGTTCGGAATGGTTACCGGCAGGTGGCCGGGCATTGGGATTTCGCCGAACATCGCCTTCACTGCACTCAACTCAGAAACCTGCGCGTTGGAGAATGTGCACAAATACGTTTGGATTTCAGGAAATTGAGCGGCGATGTAGGGATTGCCCATGGCCGCGACAATGGTTTTACCGGCTGCGGTTCGCAGCACCTCACGCAGCAGCGCCGCCGATGCATCTTGCACTGTCGCCGCGTTGGCCAGCTTTCCGGCCATGGGTGCTGCATAAACTGCGGCGATCACCGTCTCCGCCTGCTCGACTGCCTCCATCACGGGTTGCCTCAATCCTGCTGCGTCGCGTGGGTCAATATACATCACGTGGGTGTCCGGAATCCGCGCTCGGATTTGCTCGTCAAGCAGCCGCCCGGAATCGGAGCGGCTGTCGTCGGTAAAGATCAATACCAGGGTGCGATTATGGGTCTCCGCTGATGGTTGATACGCGTTCTGCGGTGCATTGGTTCCCCTGTGTGTAGCCTTAATCGGAAGCACCTGATGATTGTCGCGTACCAGAGTCACGGCGCTGTCGGCGATCTGCTGGGCCGTTGCTAGGCTCGCGGGCTTCGCCACAATTCTAGCGACGGCGTCAATGTCCACCAGATTCCCCTTATTCAGCCCAACGGACGCCTTAGCTCGCAGTATTTTCAGCACCGATGCATCGATTCGCGATTCCGGAATTTCGCCGCTGCGCACCGCCTGCAGCAACCCGTTGTAGGAGCCGTCCAGATTGGACGGGATCAGCAGCATGTCGTTGCCGGCTTTCACTGCTTCCACTGCGGCCCTGCCCGCCGCTGCCGCACCGCCTTCGGGAAACAGCTTCGTCAATCCGTTCATGTCCATGGCGTCGGTCACGACCAATCCTTGGAAGCCCATCTGCTGCTTTAACAGGCCGGTGACGATGGCGGGGGAAATGGAAGCCACGCGATCAGGGCCAGGATCGAGCGCCGGAGCCAGGATATGCGCCACCATAACGGCATCCACCCCTGCCTGGATGGCTGCCTGAAAAGGTGGAAGCGCAATCTTCTCGAAGTAGGCTTTGTCCTGATTCACGACCGGGACCGAGGTGTGAGAATCGGTCTCGGTATCGCCGTGTCCCGGGAAATGCTTGACCGTGGTCAACATGCCGTATTGGTGCGCGCCCTCGATGTACGCGGCCACCATCTTACCGACCAGCGTAGGGTCCTCACCGAACGACCGCGTGTTAATGATGGGGTTGGCCGGGTTGGAGTTCACGTCGGCGTCGGGAAACCAGTTCCAATGCACGCCGATGGCGCGCGACTCCACCGCGGTAATGCGCCCCGCCTCTCGCGCAAATTCCACGTTGCCGGTGGCGCCAAATGCCATCGCGTGCGGAAAGCTGGTCACTTCGTTGAGGCGAAACCCCAGCCCGCGCTCAAAATCAGCACCGAAGATGAGCGGGAACTCGGAGTCCTTCTGCAGTTGATTGGTCACCACAGCGGCTTCCAGCGGTTCGTTCTTGTAGAGCAAGCCGTCTTCAAAGCCGACGGTCAGACCGAAGCCGCCGATGTGGTACTTGTGCATGGTGTCGCGCAGCCGGATGTATTCCGGGCTGTCTACGTTCAGGAACCGGGCCTGCGCCCAGATCATGAACATCTGCCCTATCTTCTGCTCCAGCGACATCTTCTTCAGCGACTCGCGCGCCCACTTCTCGCCCTTCTTGTCGACATGCACCGGGGCCGGCGACGCGAAGTTATCGTTAGCGTGAGCAAACTCGGACATGACGGTTGAAAGCAGCAACACACTAAGAGTGACCGCTCGCGTTACTCGAGCTTGTTTCATAAATGATTGCGCGCCACGTTCTGGTGGAGCGCAGGCCTTCACCTGCATTATTCATGCCCGGAGGCGGTATCATCCAGCCCCCAAAAAAGTAGTGCCCCGAATGGCTCGACCGGTATATAGTGTGGAGCCTTTGGTGCCTAAGATGAAACATCCGATTCACTCAAGACGCAGGTTTCTGACAGGGACGGCGGCAACCATCGGAACCATGCCCTTTGCCTCGTCCGCGATGCCCGCAAACAAGGAAGATGCGTCTCCGCAGGCGATCCTCTCGCTCTTCAAGGCTTTGCCCGGAGATGTGGCCATCAAGATTCACGCGCCCGCAACGAACGGCAAGCCCGAGTTTCTGGTGGAATCCAACTCCTCGAAAATAATGTTCGTGGGGAGCGCCATCAAGACATTTGTTCTCTGCGAAGCGTTGCGACAAGCCGACTCCCCCACGGTGGTTCAAACGATAACGGTGCAGCAATTGGATCTCGATGCCAGCGTGTGGTCGCTGGACAGCGCGACCTTTAATCCTCCCAACCTCATTGGCAAGGTGTCGGAGCGCACTGCGCTGGAAGCCATGATCATGCACAGTGACAATACCGCGACCGATATGTGCTTTAAGTACGTTGGCCCGGACACGGTGCGAAAATTCATTGCTTCGGCACGGTTGAAGAGCACCATGGTCCCCGAGAGTACACGGGTGTTCTTCGGCTATCTTCTTGGGGCGAAAAACTACAAGGCGTTTACCTGGGAAGAAATCGGAGCGGCAGCCAACTCGCCGATGGTCAATCCGCCCATGAATAAAGTCCAATCGCTGGCCTCCTCGGCGGACGATTTCGTGTCGTACTATTCGCGTGCCTTGCAGGGCGAATTCTTCCAGAACCAAGAGACCTTGGACGAGTTCCGGCGGATCCTGTCGCTGGGCGACGCCATCGGGCGGGTACTCCCGCTGGGCGTCAGTGCCTTCGTGAAAGGCGGCAGCATCGACGTACCTGGGTTTCACGCCTTGTGCGTTCCCGGAGGGATGTTCTTCGACGACCGCTGGGTCTATTTCTGCATAACGGTTAATTGGGATGCGCCGGCGGAAACTGATCCGAACACAGTCAAGGCCGTTGCCGCAGCCGCGAGCCGCGCTCTCGCACTAGTGAAGGCGGTCCTTTCCAGTTAGTGCGGCGCGGGTATTCCGGCTCAGACGGACGACCTCTGTGTTGCGTGTCTGGAAACCGCTTCGGCAGCTAGTCTCACAATCGCCGGATCGTCCCCAAAGCCGTCGAGCCACGCGACCTCGGGCTCCCGGCGAAACCAGGTCATCTGCCGTTTGGCGTAGTTGCGATGTCCCTGCTGTGCCGCCGCGATTGCCTGCTCCCGCGTAAGTTCTCTCCGCAGGAACTGCACTGCCTGCTTGTAGCCCAGCGACTCCAGCGGCGTAGCGGGGTTGTTCCCGCCGTAACGCTCCAGCAGCGATTCGGTTTCTTCGATCAGTCCATCCTCGAACATTCGCAAGGCGCGCTGGTTTATGCGCTCATACAGCTTCTCCCGCGCCGGGTTGAGCCCGATCCGCAGAATCTGAAAGCCGCGCAGGGGATCGCGCCCGCGCTGCTTCCACAGTTCGCTCATTTGCGACCGTGATGCCAGGCAAACCTCGATGGCGCGGACGAGCTTGGGCAAATCGTTGGCATGTATTTTCGAAGCGGCTTCCGGATCGAGCCGCGCCAGCAGCCGGTGCAGATAAGGCGAACCGCGTTTGGCCGCGCTGGCCCGCAAGCGCTCGCGCAAATCTTCGGAACGCTGCGGACCGGGAAACAGCCCTTCCAGCAGTGCTCGCAGGTAAAGACCTGTGCCGCCGACCACGATGGGCAGCCGTCCGCGGCCGGCGATCTCACGGATCGCAGCCCGCGCTTGCCGCGCATATTCGCCGGCGGTGAATGGCTGGTGTGGTTCCGCAACGTCGAGCAGGTGATGCGGTATGAGCTCGCGTTGTTGGCGCGTGGGCTTGGCGGCGCCAATCTTCAAATGGCGGTAGAGCGCGACCGAATCGCAACTGACAATTTCGCCGGCGAACTGCTGCGCTAGATGGATGGCGAGCGCGGATTTGCCGGAGGCCGTCGGGCCGAGAATGACAACCAGGAGCGGTTCCGGTTGCGGAGGGTCTGGGGTCGTTTCACCGGGGCCTCCAGCACGCGCTGTTCTTGCGTGCGCCGGGGTGGTCAACGCGCACCCCAGGGGATGGTCCTGCCGAATCGGAGGAACGCCAGCGCAAGGATAAACAGCACGACGACCAGAAGCCCGACGAGTTTCAGGCGCTCGCGGGAACGGTATCGGGCCTCCCATTCAGCCTGCGTCAGGCCGGTATCGGAATCGAACTTACCGTTGGGGCGTTGGCCGTGATCCACAGCCTAATTCTACGCGTGGGACCTACTCCAGATCGCCCTTTTGCGGGTTATAGAAGAAGCGGAAGCGCAACGCCAGGTAGGGTCCGTGGAATTCGCCGGGCAACGGCGCAAACGGATTCGAGGCGGTAATTCCGCCCCAGGCCGCGCGGTCCAGCGCAACGTCGCCCGAAGGCGTAACCAGCTTCATTCCAGCAATTTTTCCGTCGGACAGGATCACAAACTCGATAGCCAGTTTGCCGCGCTTCATCAGCGGCGCCCGGGCTTCCTCCGGTATGAGGATGTACCAGTTCCGGCGCACGGCATCGAGCACGCGCGACAGATAGGGACCGAAATCCACGCCCTGGGTATCGCTCAGCACTTCCAGGTTGCCCAGCGTGCGCGCCGATCCACCCGGCCCCACGCCGTAATCGCCGCCGCCTCCGTAGCTCCCGCCTCCGCGCCGGGCCGCAACTGCGCGGGCCGCTTGCGCTGTAAGGTCCCCAGGCGACTTCATCATGTCAGCGAAGTTAACCGGAGCCTGGTTGCCGTCCTGCGAAGGCACGGACAGCTTCGGATTTGGGACCGGTTCCAGATGCGCCATCTGCTGGTTTTGCGCCTGGTTCGGCTGTTGCTCGCCCTGCTGCATCGGCGGCGACACTTGTGCCGTTTGTCCTGGCGGCGCTTGCAGACCCGGCGCGCCCGCACGCTTTAGCTCTTCCAGCGTTTTCTTGTCCAGACTCGGATGGCGGCTCTCCGCGATGCGGTCCTTGTCTGACAGCACTTTCGTCTCAGGACGAGGCTTGGGTACCTTCTGCGCGTCCGGCGGCAGGTCGAGGTAGGTCAACTGCTGGTTGCGCATGATGTCTTGTGGCGACAGCAGCACGACACCTTTGACGCCGGGAAAGATTTGCGGCGTCATGAAAAGGAAAATCACCAGCGCCAGGTGCACGACCGCGGAAATCCAGTAGGCTTCGCGCATCCGCGCGCGCTCAATGTCGTCCTGCAGTTGGATCAGGATGTGTGGTGTGAGATCTATGTCCGGCAGATCGCTGCTATTCCACAGCGCAAGCTGGCCATCATCCTTCGAGTTGGAAGGGAGCGGGGGCGGCGTGTCTGGCGGTATTAAGATTGAAGGCATCCGTCTGGATCAAGTACGCCGTGAGCTCAACCACTTAGACGCCCCTCGACCCTCCGGAAGTACAATACTTCCTTGGTGATGGAGCAAACGTAGTAAACCCGGTAGCCTGATGCAAGTTTCCTGCCACCATTTTCGCATATATCGAGTCTATTATGCGATTCACTCTCTGGCGCTGAGGAGTTCCACGAAAGGTTCGGTACACTGTTGCGATGAAGGCCGTCATCGTCGGCACCGCGGGCCACATTGACCACGGCAAGAGCGCCTTGGTGCGCGCGCTTACCGGCACCGACCCTGATCGCCTGGAAGAGGAGAAGCGGCGCGGCATCACCATCGACATCGGCTTCGCCAACCTCGATCTCACCGGCCCGGAGGGCGAGCCAATTCGCGTGGGTTTCGTGGACGTTCCCGGCCACGAGCGCTTTGTGCGCAACATGCTGGCGGGAATCGGCGGCATCGATCTGGTGCTGCTGGTGGTTGCGGCCGACGAATCCATCAAGCCCCAGACCCGCGAGCACTTCGATATTTGCCGCATGCTCTCGGTGCAGCGCGGCATCACCGTGCTCACGAAAGCCGACCTGGTTGATGCCGAGACGCTCGAAGTCGTGACTATGGAAGTCGCGGAGTACCTCAAAGGCTCCTTCCTCGATCCCGCGACTGCTCCCATCATTCCTGTGAGCTCGAAGACCGGCGCGGGACTCGACCGGCTGAAGGACGAGCTCGCGCGCCTCGCTGCCGAGGTCCCGGCGAAGGATTCCACCGCGGTCTTTCGCCTGCCCATCGATCGTGTGTTCACCATGAAAGGCTTCGGAACCGTGGTCACCGGAACGCTGATCTCCGGGACCGTCCGCAAGGAGCAGGAAGTCGAAGTCCATCCCGCTGGCAAGCGGCTGCGCGTTCGCGGGGTGCAGGTGCATGGAAAGGCCGCCAACGAAGCCATCGCCGGTCAGCGCACCGCGCTCAACCTCCCCGGCGTGGAAACCACCGAACTGGCTCGCGGCATGATGCTGACGCCGCCGCAGATGTTCGCGCCGGTCACCAGGCTGGGCGTGCAACTTGACCTTCTGCCTTCGGCGAAACCGCTGCGGCAGTACGCTCGCGTCCATTTGCACGCATTCACCGCGGAGACGATCGCGCAAGTGACCCTGCTCGCCGGCAAGCAGCTTCTGCCCGGCGAATCCGGATTCGCGCGCCTCAAGCTCGACCGGCCGGTTCGTGCTGTTTCCCGGCGACCGCTTCATCATCCGGCAATATTCGCCGGTGATCACCATGGGCGGCGGCCGCGTGCTCGACGCCGGCGAGCCGCCCCTGCGAATCGAGCGCCGCGATCAATTGCCGTTTCTTCAGGCCATCGCCAATGCCACTCCGCCGGAAGCCCTGCTGGCGCGCGTCAATCGCCGCTGGATTTTCGGGCTTTCCGTTGCCGATGCCGTCGCCGAAACCGGCTGGCTTCCTGCTCGCGTGCAGCAACTCGCGACCGAATTGAAACAGGCGTCGCTGCTTGCGATTTTCGGCAACGTGCTCATTACGACTCACTGGCTGCAGCGATCGCGCCAGGATGTCATAGCGATTATCGGTTCGTTCCATGACGCCAATCCCTTGCTGCCGGGAATCAATAAGGAACGTCTTCGTGACGTCTTCCACGCGCATCCCGAGCTGTTCGATGGAATGATCGCCGCACTGCTCCGCGAGAAGAAGCTGGAAGCCGATGGCGAGCTGCTGCGCCTTCCCGGACGCGGCGTCGTGCTGCGCGACGAGGAAGCGGAATCCAAGTCGCAGATCGAGCAGGCCTTCGCCAAGGCTGGCCTGAAAGTCCCGCTGCTCAAGGATGTTCTGGCGTCGTTGCCGGTGGACAAAGTGCGGGCGCAGAAGATTGTCACCCTGCTGCTGCGCGATCGCGTGCTGGTGAAGCTATCGGACGACCTGGTGTTTCATCGCGACGCGCTGGAAGCGCTGCGGCAGCAGGTCGTCGCCAACAAGAGCAGGACGCCGAAACTCAGCGTGCCCCAGTTCAAAGACCTCTTCGAGGTCACGCGCAAGTACGCGATCCCGCTGCTCGAATACCTCGACCGCGAACGCGTCACCCGCCGCGTTGGCGACGAGCGGGTCATCCTGTAAGCTCGCTCCTGCGTCCTCACCTCCAATGCAATCTTCGGCTGGCATCCCGATAACTGAGGCTGGCATCCCGACCGAAGACTTTTCAGTCTGAGCGGAGGGACCTGCTTTTGGACCTATGTGGGTAGTTCCGAGAGTGAAAACAAATCCCCGGCCCCACAGCGTGTTACTTACAGCCTGGCCTCACAGACGGCTCCGCAACTGACTGTGCAAGAAAGACACTAACAGTGCCCGCGCCGAAGTTGCTGTTTGCAACATCAATGCGGCCGTCTCCATTGAAATCGGCTGCCAGAGGGTTCCAGGGATCGTTGCCGGACGGGAAGGTGATGGGCACCTGAAAAGTTCCATCGCCGTTACCCAGAAGAATGTCGAAGGCGTCGGGCCCTGCCACAACCACATCCAGCTTGCCGTCCTGATTGAAGTCTGCTACGTCCGCTCCGCCCGAGTGAGGAGCCAGATAGTCCACGTGCGGACGGAACGTCCCATCCCCATTACCCAACAAGATCGAAACTGATCCCGCGGTTTGGTTGGGAACTGCGAGGTCGAGCTTCCCATCTCCGTTAAAGTCCGCAAGGCTGAGCACGCCTGGCTTGGTACCGGTGGAATAGTCGACGTGAGCTTGGAAGGTGCCATCTCCATTACCGAGCAGAATGGAAACAGTATTGGCTCCCCAGTTGGCAACGGCAAGGTCGAGCTTGCCGTCTCGATTGAAGTCCCCGGCAATCACGCCCGTCTGGACGCCTCCCGGTACCGGATAGTTAACGTAAGGCTGGAAGGTGCCATCCCCGTTTCCCAGGAGGATGGAAACCCCTGTACCAAACCCGCCGATGGCCAGGTCGAGCTTGCCATCGCCGTTGAAGTCCGCCGTTATGCCCTGAATCGAACCGGTGCCTACCGGATAGCTAACCGCGGGCCCGAACGTACCGTCCCCGTGCCCCAGCAGCACGGCCACGCCAGAACAGTAGGGTACAGCGAGGTCAAGTATCCCGTCTCCGTTGAAATCCCCTATGATCGGAATCTGAGCACAGCCACCGGCGAAGTAGTCTTGATGGCTTTGAAATGTGCCATCTCCGTTTCCAAGCAGGACCTGGACCATGCCAGTGCCATAGTTGGCGATCACTAAGTCCAACTTGCCATCCCGGTTAAAGTCGGCGGTTTCTGCATACTGAGGATTTCCGCCGACAACGTAATCGGTCCGGCGAAACGCGAGCGTGGAACTCGGATCGTGGATCGGGAGAAACACGGCGTTCGAAGTGCCGCCGCCGGGTGCAGGACTCACCACAGTGATTGAAGCAGTGCTGGGGAGGGCGATGTCCGAGGAAAGGATGAAGGCAACTAACCGCGAGCCGTTCACAAAAGCGGTGGTTCGCGCGCTGCCATTCCAGTTCACGGTGGATGCCGGGACAAATCCCGTTCCATTCACGGTTAGCGTAAATGTAAGCGAAGGTGCGCCAGGCGCGCCAGGCGCAGTGGCGTCGGGAACCAGGGGCTGGCCAATGAAGGGCACAGGGTTCTGCGCTACGACGATCAGTGTTGACCAAATCAACAGTGCGAGAACGCTGAAAATACGGGCCTGAAGGGTGAGCTTGTGGGTCATGGGATGACCTCCTTGTCTGCAAAGACGCGCGCACTTCAACGCTTGGGAAAAGAGAGGTCGAGGCTCTTGTTGCTCGCGAGTGCGGGCGCGATCGCAGTGGGATGAAAAGGAACCGGGGTAACTCTTCCCGAACCGCCAGAACAATTTCATATCTACGGTGGTGGTTTGTCAGTGACGTATGTCGCAGGGCGAAGTGATAGGGCAAAACTATCGTTGTGTTCGATGGCGGGAGAGTTCTGGTCCAGGCTGCCGCTGAACGGACGGGCCGCGCCACCCAAGCTTCTTTGCTTGGGTGGAGATTTAGTCGTGTCCAAGAACCCTAGGCACTCAGCTCCATGAGAACGGCAACCCGCTGATAGCGCACTCGGGCAACTAGCTTCCTCTTGTGGCGGCGGAGTTGCACCAGACCATAGTGCTCCATGGTTTTCAAGGTACGCGACAGGTTGGGTTTCTTGCGACCGGTGCGTTGGGCAAGCTCGGCCAGCGATTGCGGCGACGTCCGGCGGATCGTCTCCAGCAGCTCGCGGTTCTTGGCAGAAAGTATCCGCGCCATGCTCTCCACCGAGGGGAACCACACTTTGGGATCCTGCGGTCCCGGCTTCAGCTCACCGCGGGCCATGTCCCTGGTTCGTTGCTTCATCTGCTCGTAACTGGCAATCCCTACTCTCAGCGTGGTCATGGTTTGGCCCCATGGCGTTTAGTCACCCTTAACGTTACTGATAACAAGATCCAAGGCTGGTTTCGCTGCCTCATCACATCCGTACGTGACCTGCGCACTTGTCGATTACTGGCTTGGCGCGATATCACCGAAGTGGGAGGACGGAGTTGTTGTGTCTCCGCAGGCCGCACCCAGTGTGCGGGCCGGGAAATGGTCTTTGAAAAAGCAGTTGCCAGTGGTCAGTAGCCAGCTGTCAGTTGACCGTCTCCACTGGGCCGACGGCGGTCGTAAGTCTTTGCGAATCAAGATTATGCGATAAGTGCTTTCGGTTCAGGATTTTGCCGCCGAATTCTGCGCAAAATATTGATTCCAAATAACAACGCAGCAGGGGGGAGGGGTAGGCCGACGATAATGGGCGCCTGGGCATAACGTGGATCGTTGATCGTAAGTGCTTGCGAATCAATATTATGCGATAAGTGCTTGCGGTTCATGATTTTGGCGTCGAAATCTGCGCAAACTGATGATTCTAAAGAATAATGCACCGGGGGAGGGGGAAGGGTCGAAACTGGGATACTAATCCGTCCCAAAATGAGACAAACTGTGATTAGCGGATAATAGTTAGCAGATGGTTAACAGTGGAGGCCTCAGGGTGGGATAAGTCTCGGCCACCGCTTCCCCGGCACTATGCATCAACTGGTTTCGCCAAGCTCTTCCACGAACGGCGTAATCTCGGTCTTCTTGGCTGGAGTCGTCGTGATGACGATTACGCTGACCAGCACCAGCAAGGTCCCGAAGGCCGTGCGTGCGCCGATGGTCTCTCCGCCGAGGAAGTGGCCGATCAGCACGGCTACCACTGGATTCACATACGCGTAGGTGCCCACTTTGGTTGGCGATTCGTGATGGATCAGCCAGACGTAGGCGGTGAAAGCTACGATCGACCCGGCGACGATCAGGTAGATCAGCGCGAGCCAGGCACCGCGGGAGACGGCCTGCACATGAAAGCCACGAAACTCTCCGAGAAGCACGGCGGTCACGGTGAGCAGCACGCCTCCTGCGAGCATTTGCGAGCCGGAACTCATGACTTTCGCGGCCGGCAACGGCAACCGGCGAGTCAGGGCCGCAGCCACCGACCAACTGAATGCGGCCACGACCAAAGCGCAGGCGCCGGCGGTGTCGATGGGAGCCTCGCCGAAACTCATAGTGCGGCTCACGAGAACGGCCACTCCGCCAAGGCCCACGAGCAGCGCGATCGCCAGGCGAGTGGTGAGGCGCTGGGTGCGCAGGATGACAATTTCTGAAATCGCCATGAAGGCCGGGATTGTGGCCAGCATCACGGCGGCGATTCCTGAGGGAACGCGCGTCTCAGCCCAGAAGACCAGGCCGTAGTCGAACACGAAGATCAACAACGCAACAAAGGAGACTGCGCGCCATTCTCGAAGCGTTGGCGATGGCGTACCCTTGGCGCGCATCCAGCCATAGAGAACGACTCCGGCGACCAGGAAGCGCATGCCGGCGAGCAGAAACGGAGGGACCTCGCGCACGCCCATGCGGATCGCGAGGAACGTCGATCCCCAGACGAAGTAGATGATGGCGAAGGCGAGCAGCACCTGCCATCCACGAGGCTGGGACTTAGCTTCCATGCTGGCGATTCCTTAAGCCTTGCGAGGATCGCGAATTATAGGGACACGGCGGCAGCAAGAAGGAGCCGGCCATCACTTAAGAGTGTCGTTACGAGCGACCTGGGCTTGGGCGCGAAGAATCTGCTGTTCAGTAGCAAAGGCAGAAAGCAGATCCCTCGCTGCGCTCGTGATGACAAACGTACAAAATGTCACTATCTTGTGCGAACCTCGACAATGTCCAAGTCGTTCCGGCTTGGTTAGATCATTCACAGCCCCGTGCGGGCGCGGCTTTCGGGTATAAAAAGATTTTATGGGACTGGTGCGCGAACGATTTCTACGGAGCACCTGGCGTGGCGGGCTACGAATTCCGCCACGCTGCCCAGCAGGAAACGTTGGATGCCTCGTCTGCCCGTGCGAACCGACGACGATGAGATCGGCATGCCACTCTGCTGCGGAATCGATGATGCTCTCCCGGATGTCACCGATCTCGACGACGGTGTCCACCTTGAATCCTGCAGTGCGCAGCTCCTTCGCGATTCGCTCGACCAATGCATGGGCTGGCTGCTTCTGATATTCCAATTCAGGAGCGTAGCCAGCCGCCATTTGCGGCGGAGCCGGCGCAATCGGCTGCAACACATGCAAAACCCGGACTTCCGTATTCTCCGGCCGAAACTGGGTGACCATCGCCCGCAACACGTCCCCGGAGGACCTGGAATCGTCAATTCCTACTAGAATTTTCATGGCTACTCCTCCCTTAACAGCAATGGTACATCTCCAAACCGCCGGGCATTGTTCCGAAACCTATTTGGCTTTGAACAGAGCCAAGAATAAAGCCGGAGCTTGCGCTCCGGCTTTCGGGTTTGTTCGCGACTTGTGGGGGAGGGTTCGATCGATTGGTTTAGAACAGCTTGCGACGCAGCAGGCCGGCCAAGCCGAGGATGCCAGAACCAAACAGCATGATGCTGCTGGGCTCAGGAGTCGACCCGCCGGGTTCGGTAAAGTTGATAGTGAAGGCTTCCGAGGGAATCGTGCCTACGGCACTCTCGGAGGCACTAACTGGACAACCTTGTCCCGTGCCATCCACGCCGCCGCAGCCCACACCGCTATTCTCATCCCAGTAGACCGGATCGCCGCTGGGGACGGTCGCGTTCTGCAGGTTGAGCCAATAGGGGCCCGCGCCTTGCTGAAATACGTTAAGCCCCGTCACGGTGATCTTGTCGATGTTGTAGCCATACTGGTTGCTCGAAATAAACTGGTCGGTCACGTTGTGGCCGCTGGCCGTACCAGAGCCCAGAGTCGTTCCACCGTTCTCCGCAGTAGTGATAGACCAGTCTACCGAGCTCAGTACGTCGCCCGGGAATTCCCAGACGCCGAACATGAAACCCGTGACTGTCGAATTGGGAGTCTCAAGGTAGCTGTCACTGACGATGTACCCAAAGTTGATGGTCCAGGCATCGGTCGTGCCGTTGATCGGACCGTTGTCAAAAGTTTCCTGTATCTGCGCCCAGGCTGGAATCGCCGCTAAGGCCAAGCACAGAATCACAAGCGAAGCGATACGCATAAGGGTTACCCTCCTATAGGTAGGTTTTTAGGTTCAATTCACTCAAACGTTTGCTGAGGGGGACCAATTCGATGCCGGCATAACCCCCTCGGTTCGTCTGAAGTAAGGGCCCCGGCTTAGGTTGTGGAAGAAAAGTCTTTAGTTCCCCGCGAAGGGGTTTCATACCCAAGCCCAATAGCTCCACAGGCCTTGGCTCAAAAAAACGGAGACTTGCTAGGGGGCGCCTCAGAACCAAGGACAACGAGGGAGGCGCTCAAACAGGCCCATCCCCATTAAAGGAATTAGGGGAAGACCCACTCACCCTTTGCAGCATAAATGCAATTTAAATGCCACACTAAGTCATTGTAAAAACAGTAGGTATACGACTCACCTGCGCAAGGATTTGCGACATAGTTCCAAGCGCCTTCCCCTGAGGGGAATGGCTTATCTGCGGGGTCGCGCCCCCGGGGTACGCGCGTCCGCTGAGACAACGGCGATCGGGACCCCTAAGGGCCAACCATAGAAAAAATAGTGCCCTCGAATCCCTTGCTTCGGTATATAGTGTTGGGCCGTTGGTCTAAGAGTGAGATTCTGGGCACGTCCCTTGTGGTGAAGATGTGCCGGCTTGGGCCGTAGCAGGGCGGCAACTCACCTTACCGAGCCGCCGTGGGGAATCATGGAAGCTTCGTCGCACGACGTACTTCTGGTAGGAGGTGGCGGCGCGGGACTGCGTGCCGCGATTGCGGCGGCTGAGGTCAATCCCAAGCTCAGCATCGCCGTCGTGTCCAAGGTGTATCCCATGCGCAGCCACACGGTCTCGGCCGAGGGCGGCGCGGCCGGCGTGGCCAAACCGGACGACAGTCCGGACGAGCACGCCTACGACACCATCTCCGGCGGCGACTGGCTCAGCGATCAGGATGCGGTCGAAGCGTTTGTCAAGGAAGCGCCCCAGGAGCTGTTGCAACTGGAGCGCTGGGGCTGCCCGTGGAACCGCGAGCCGGACGGACACATCGCAGTCCGCGCGTTCGGTGGAATGAAGAAGCGGCGCACCTGGTTTGCCGCCGACAAGACCGGCTTCCACATGCTGCACACGCTGTTTCAGACCACGCTCAAGTACCAGCCCATCACTCGCTACGATGAATGGTTCGTCACCAAGCTGCTGGTTGACGATGGGCGGGTGCAGGGCGTGGTCGCCATCGAGCTGATGTCGGGCAAGGTGCAGACGATCCTGGCGAAGGCGGTCATCCTATGCACCGGCGGCTGCGGGCGCGTCTTCCCGTTTACTACGAATGCCGCCATCAAGAACGGGGATGGCATGGCGCTGGCCTATCGCGCGGGTGCTCCGCTCAAGGACATGGAGTTCGTGCAGTACCATCCCACCGGGCTGCCGTTCACCGGAATCCTGATCACTGAAGCCGCGCGTGCCGAAGGCGGCTACATGCTGAACAAGGATGGCTACCGGTATTTGCAGGATTACAACCTGGGGACTCCCGAGCCCAAGCCAGTCTTGCGCAGCATGGAGCTGGGACCGCGGGACCGGCTGTCGCAGGCGTTCGTAAAGGAACATCAGAAGGGACGCACGATCGAGACGCCGCACGGGCACGTGGTGCACCTTGACCTGCGGCATCTGGGAGAGAAGCTGATCAACGCGCGGCTGCCGTTCGTGCGCGAGCTGTGCCTGAAGTATCAAAACATCGATCCCGTGAAGGAACTGGTGCCGGTGCGCCCGGTGGTGCACTACATGATGGGCGGTGTCAGCACGGACACCAACGGAGCCACGCCACTCCGAGGACTGCTGGCCGCGGGCGAAGTGGCGTGTGTAAGCATCAACGGTGCGAATCGCTTGGGGTCGAATTCGCTGCCGGAGTTGTTGGTGTTTGGGGCGCGCGCAGGGAGGGTCGCTGCGGAGTTTGCGTCTCAGGCGAGACCAGCCAGCGGAGCAGTTCTGACCCAGGCGCTTGAAGAAGAGAAACGGCTGGAGTCGCAATATCTGCGCAAGGCCGGAGGACGGGAGCGCGTGGCCACGATTCGTAGCGAGATGCAGCACGCGATGGAAGAGAGTGCGGGCATCTATCGCGAAGAGTCAATGCTGGCGGAAGGAGCGGCCAAGCTGCGCGAACTTCAGGAGCGATATGCGGACATCAATCTGGATGACCGCAGCCGCACGTTTAATACCGAGATGGAGTCGGCCCTGGAACTGGGCTTCATGCTGGATGTAGCGGAGTCGATGGTGCAATGTGCGCTGCATCGCACGGAGTCGCGCGGCGCGCATCAGCGCACCGATTATCCCGAGCGGGACGACGCAAAATTCCTGGCGCATTCGTTGGTTTATCGCAACGCCGACGGCACCGCGCGAGTGGAATATCTGCCGGTGACGATCACGCGGTGGCCGCCGGGGGAACGGGTTTACGGCCAGCAAGCGAAGAACACAGTTAGTCAATGACGGCAAAACGGACCAGGTGATGGCTGACAAGATTACCCTCGAAATCGCGCGCTACTCTCCCGAGCAGGACCCGGAACCGCACTTCGAAAGCTTCGAGGTGCCGGTCTACAAAGAATGGGTTGTGCTCGATGCGCTCAACTACATTAAGGACACGGTGGACGGGACGCTCACCTATCGCTGGTCGTGCCGCATGGGCATCTGCGGCAGTTGCGGCATGATGGTGAACGGCGAGCCTAAGCTAACCTGTGCCACCTTCCTCTCCAGCTACGCGAAAAACAGCAACAAGATCAGGGTTGAGCCGCTGCGCTATTTCCCCATCGTGCGCGACCTGGTCACGGAATTGAGCGACTTCCTGGTCAAGCTGAAAAAAGTAAAGCCGTGGCTGATGCCCAGGGACCAACCACCTCTTTCGCAGGGCGAGTTCCTGCAAACTCCAGAGCAAGTGGACCGCTACAAGCAGTTCAGCATGTGCATCAACTGCACGTTGTGCTACGCGGCGTGTCCGGTGGTGGGACTGGATCCGGTGTTCGTCGGGCCGGCAGCGATCGCGCTGGCGCAGCGCTACAACATGGATTCCCGCGACCAGGGTGCGCCGGAACGAACCGCGATATTGGCCCATCCCGATGGAGTTTGGGGCTGTACGTTTGTCGGCGAGTGCACGCGCGTGTGCCCCAAGCATGTGGATCCAGCCGGCGCGATCCAGCAGTACAAGATAGCAGCCGTATTGGACTGGCTGACATCGTTTGTGAAGCCGAGAGGTGCTTAGACAACGACTACACAAATGGCACAATGCAGATTTGTATCAGGGCACGACCCTTCGACTTCGCTCAGGGCAAGCTTTAAGTCGTGCCGAACAGGGCGTAGCGAAAGGTCAGGGCTTTAGCCCCTGCACCCGCAAAACACGCTCAGGGGCTAAAGCCCGATTTCTTGTCAACCGCATTGCGGCACGGCTGAAGCCGTGCCCTGATACAAAGCGATTTGTGAGATCAGGTGATAGGTTCCAGAAATGCCCACAGTGAATCAGGAAACGACTAGGGGAGCGGCGAGCTACACGCCCTTCCATCCGCGTTGGTACAGACCACATGTGTCGGTCTATTGGTGGCTGGGCGAGTGGCACTACCTCAAGTTCATTTTGCGCGAACTGAGCAGCGTGTTCGTGGCGGTTTTCGTGATCGAGACCCTGTTTATGCTCAACGCACTGCGCAACGGGCCGGAGGCCTATGCGCATTTTCAGCAGAGCATGCGCAATCCGCTGCTGATTGTGCTCAACATCGTGAGTTTTTTCTTTGTCGATCTTTCATGCGATCACGTGGTTCAACCTGGCCCCCAGCGCGATGCCGGTGCGGGTGCGAGGGCAGCGTTTGCCCGAGGTGATGGTCGCCGCTCCCAGCTACGTGGCGTGGGTCGTGGTGTCAGGATTCGTGTGCTGGGTGCTATTGCATTAACTTTTGAGGCGAGACATGACGAAACCAGTCGAACGAAGCTTTCTTCTGGATGCTGTTCAGCGCCGGCGGAGTGGTGGCCGCGATGCTGATACCGGTGCATCTGTTCCTGTTCTTCCTTGCGTTTCCGCTGGGGTGGTTGCAGGCGCCTGGCTACGAGCATTTGCTGTCTCTGGTGCGGATGCCTTTGGTGCGCATTTATCTATTCATTCTGTGCGCGCTTCCGTTGTTTCACTGGGCGCACCGGTTTCGTTATACGCTTTATGACGGTCTCAAAGTAAAGCATCTTACCGGGCTGATCTTCGTTCTATGTTACGGAGGAGCGGTGTTGGGAACGGTCATCGCGGCATACCTGCTCTGGGCAGTTTGAAGTCAGGAGGGTCCTGTGGAACTGACGCTAAAGACGATTTCGAAGGATGGGATTGCCGAAGCCATCTCGAAGGCGGAACTCTATCGCTATCTGAATGAACCCGAGGAGTCCGAGTCCATCTGCCATGACATCCTGGCGGTCGATCCGGACAACCAGACCGCGCTGCGGCTCCTCGGATTGGCCATCACGGATGATTTCGCCGGTGAGTCCTCCGATCGGTACTCCGAGGCGGAAAGTATGTTCCTGCGTCTCACCGATGCCTACGAACAGCATTACTGCATGGGCTTGTTGTGCGAGCGCCGGGCCAAGGCGCAGATGCGGGCCCGGCGGCCGTCACATGCGGTCACCGCGCTGTTCCAGGAGGCGATGCAGCATTTCGAAGCGGCGGAGAAAATCCATCCACCCAGGAACGACGACGCGATCTTGCGCTGGAACCGTTGCGCGCGTTTGCTGGAGAAGTTGCCCAAGATCGAGTGGCCGGAGCCGCAGGGAGCTTTCGAGGACCACGATACAGCTCCGGTCCCAGCCTCACCCTGGACTGCCAAGTCATCGAAGTGAGCAGAAGCTTGGGCCGCTAGCGCCTCTCCGCCCAGGCGAGACCGTCGGGATTCCCACCGGCTTCGATTCGCCCAACTACCTCCAGGGAATGCAGATCGATGACTGCAACGTAGTTGTCTGGAGTACAGGCCACGAAGGCGCGGGAACCGTCAGGCTGCATGACAACACCCGCTGCGCCCCGGCCAAGCTCAATTCGCTTGACCGTCTTGCGTGTAGCAGCGTCGATGACGGTGAGCTCCCGACCACGTAAAGTCGAGATGAGCACCAGCTTCCCGTTGGGAGTGAACTTCAGGCGGTTGGCGCCGGCTACATCGGCAGCCAAGGTTTGCGTGACTTCTTTCCGGGACACATCCAAGATGGACACGGTTCCGTCGCCGGCGTTGGCGACCCAGATTTCCTTGCCGTCGGGCGAAACATCAAATCCTTCCGAACCTTTGCCGACGCGAACTATCGTCTCATTCCAGTCGCCACCAGGAGCGGCCATCGGAGGGCCGCCGGTTGGCGGTGGCATGGCCCCAGCTGGCGGGTTCGGCATACCGGGAGGCGGAGCGCCAGGACTGTGGCCGCCAACGGTCTTCTCGATGATGCTGACCGTGCCCGAGCTGACATTGGTGGTGACAATCCGGTTCATGTCGGGCCAGACATAGATCATGTGCGTCCGGTTCTGGCCGGTGCCCATGATCCAATCCACCTTCCCCGTGACCGGATCGTAGCTGCCAATCGCTTTGGCGGCCTCCGCCGTGAACCACGTCTTACCCCCGACGAAGGTGAGACCGTGCGGCCCGCGCAGGGCCCCCAGGTCGATGGCGGGCAATGCCTTTTGAGCCACGAGATCCACTACGGCCAGCGTGTTGTATGCCCCAAATCCATAGTTTGAGACATAGGCGGTCTTTCCATCCGTAGACGCGATGACTTCGTGAGGATCGTTGCCGACGGGGACCTTCGCGATTACTTTGAGGCTGGAAGGATCGACGATCGTCAGCGTGTGGTCGCTCTTCGAGAGCACCAGCAAAGCATTCGCGGGTGTGTCCGCTGCGTGGAGCACGCTGGAGACGAGCAGGCCAATCAGTAGAATAAGGAACGTCCGCTGAGCGTTCATGCTTTCAATCACAAACTCCTTTTTGATTTCGAAAACGAGAAGGATTGTACCGCGATCTCGCCGCCGTATCGTAAGGCGAGCCTGGCTTTCTACGGGGTAGTTTTACTTCGCTCGTCGCTAACCAGGATTATGCTTGGATCACGGACGATCGAGACATGATAATGTGCGGAACGCCATTAGCAACAACCGCATCTTCCGCTGCACCGACAACCCGGGGGCGAAAGTTGAACTTGCGAACCGCTTCCCAAGAACGGTGTGACCTGAATCTTGGACAAGGTCTCAGTTGTGACGACGATCCTGGTTATGCGCGTTCCCTCATGTTACGTGCCATACTCCCAATGAGATCGCCCTTATGAACGTCTTTGTACTGAACTCCGGAAGCTCCAGCTTGAAGTTTCAGATCATCGCCACGGATCTGGATCGCATTGAAAAGCGCCAGGACGAACGTCTTTGCCGAGGTGAAGTTGAGCGCATCGGCGGTGAGGCGATTGTTACATTCCAAGCGGGGGAAGAGGCAAAGCGCAAATTCACGGCTTCGTTGCGCGACATTTCAGGGGCGCTGGATTACCTGGTCCGATACATCACCTCCGATAAATCGCAGGTGTCGGAGGTCCGGAGCACGGCCGACATCCACGCCGTTGGGCATCGCGTAGTTCATGGCGGCGAGCTATTCACCGAGTCAGCGCTGATTGACGACAAGGTGCTGCGCGCTATCGAAGAGTGCATCGATCTTGCGCCACTGCACAATCCCAACAACATCAAGGGCATTCGGGCGGCGCGCGAATTTCTCGGCAAGGACACTCCGCAAGTGGCGGTGTTCGATACCTCGTTCCACCATTCGATTCCGGAGCACGCTTACCTGTATGCGGTTCCCTATCACCTCTATCGGCGGCACCGAATCCGTCGCTACGGATTCCACGGAACCTCGCACCGATATGTCGCGTTCCGATATCGTGCGCTGCGTGGATTAACACGGGAACAGACGAACATCATCACCCTCCACCTGGGGAACGGTTGCTCCGCGGCTGCCATAAGGACAGGAAATTCTCTGGATACTTCGATGGGCATGACCCCTTTGGAAGGACTGGTGATGGGCACACGCTCGGGCGATCTCGACCCAGCGATCGTGAATCTCATCGCGGCGAAAGAAGGTTTGTCCTCCTCCGAGGTGGAAGCCCTGCTCAACACGCAATCCGGCCTGCTGGGCATCTCCGGGTTGACAAATGACATGCGAGCTTTGCTGGCTGAACTGAAGGAACACGATGACCGGCGGGTGCGGCTCGCCATTGAGGTCTTCTGCTACCGCGCCCGGAAGTACATCGGGGCCTATCTCGCCGGCATGGGCGGGTCCGACGCCATCGTGTTTACCGGAGGGATCGGGGAGAACTCACCGGAGATTCGCGCCCGCATCTGCGAAGGGATGGAATGGGCCGGCCTCAAGATCGACGCAGTGAGGAATCAGCAGACGGTGGGGCGCGAGGGCCTCATCAGCACCGATGATTCCAAGTTGCTCGCCTACGCCATCCCAACCGACGAGGAACTACTGATCGCACGCGACACCGTACGCGTCATCCTCGGCCAGCCGCATCCCTCCTGATACCGTCCGGTCCCGCTAGTACGGCCAAACCCAGGCAGCGGCGTCCGGCTTGTCGATGCCGTGTTGGTGCGCATAATTGCGGCACTCGATCTGCTGGTTGAGAAAACGCTCCTTCGCATGTCCGCCGATCCTTTGCAGCCGCGGCACGCGGTCAATGACATCCATCGCCAGGCTGAAGCGGTCGATATTGTTATTGATCGCCAGCTCCAGAGGCGTGTTGATGTTGCCTTTTTCCTTGTAGCCGCGCACGTGCATGTTCTCGTGGTTGTGGCGACGGTACGCCAGCCGATGAATCAACCAGGGATATCCATGGAAGTTGAATATGATGGGCTTGTCCAGCGTGAACAGCGAGTCAAACTCCCGGTCAGAAAGCCCATGGGGGTGCTCGGTACTGGGCTGCAACTTGAACAGGTCGATCACGTTGATAAACCGGATCTTGATGTCCGGGAATTCCTGGCGCAGCATGGCAGTTGCGGCGAGCGCTTCCTGCGTGGGGATGTCACCCGCCGAGGCCATCACCACGTCGGGCTCTCCTCCCTGATCATTGCTCGCCTGGTCCCATATGCCAATGCCTTTGGTGCAATGGGTGATGGCATCATCCATGGTCATGTACTGCAAGTGCATCTGCTTGTCACACACAATCACGTTGATGTAGTTCTGGCTTCGCAAGCAGTGATCGGCCACCGACAACAGCGAATTCACATCGGGCGGCAGATAGATGCGGGTCACATTGGCGCTTTTGTTGACCACGACATCGAGGAACCCGGGGTCCTGGTGTGTAAAGCCATTGTGGTCCTGCCTCCACACCGTCGATGTGATCAGCAAGTTCAGCGAGGCAATCGAATCCCGCCACGACAGATGGTTGCAAATCTCCAGCCATTTGGCGTGCTGGTTGAACATCGAGTCGATCACGTGGACGAACGACTCATAGGTGGAGAAAAACCCATGCCGGCCGGTCAGGAGGTAACCCTCGAGCATCCCCTCCATCGTGTGCTCACTCAGCATCTCCATCACGCGGCCGTCGGTTGCCAGTTCGCCGCCGTCGAGGTCTTCCGGGAAAAACTCTTCGATCCAGAACTTCTTACTGACGGCGTAAATCGCGTCGAGTTTGTTCGAGGTATTTTCGTCGGGACCGAAGACGCGGAAATTATTCATGTTCAACTTCATCACGTCGCGCAGAAATACGCCCAGGGGACGGGTGTTCTCCGCGTGAGTTTTTCCCGGTTTGTCGACTTTAGCGTTGTACTCGCGAAAGTCGGGTAGTCGTAACGCCTTTTTTACTCGTCCGCCATTGGCGTGCGGGTTGGCGCTCATCCGCCGCTGACCGCTGGGCGCCAGTTCGCGGAACTCGGCGTGCAAACTTGCCATGACCATCGAACAATTCCTCTGGACGCTGCGACCGCATCCAGCTCTCCAGAATCCGCAATTGCTCCGGGTCCTTCTTCACATTGGGTAGGGGCACCTGGTGCGCGCGCCAGAATCCCTCCAGCCGGTGGCCTTCCACCTCCGCAGGGGCCGTCCAGCCCTTGGGCGAGCGCAATACGATCATTGGCCAGTGCGGTCGGCTGACCGCCGACTTCCTCCGGGCCTCCTGCTGGTGTTTCCTGATCTCCAGTAGACAGTCCTCCACAGTGGCCGCCATGGCCTGGTGCATGCTGGCATGGTCGGAGCCTTCCACGAAGTACGGCGTCCAGCCATAGCCGCGGAGCAGGCCCTCCAGTTCTTCGTGCGGGATGCGTGCCAGCAGCGTCGGGTTGTTGATCTTGTAGCCGTTCAGATGAAGGATGGGCAGCACCGCACCATCCCGGCCCGGGTTCAGAAACTTGTTGATGTGCCACGAGGTCGCCAGGGGGCCGGTTTCCGATTCGCCGTCACCCACGACCGCCGCGACAATCAGTTCAGGATTGTCGAATGCCGCACCGCATGCGTGCGACAGCACATACCCCAGCTCTCCCCCTTCATGGATGGAGCCGGGTGTTTCCGGCGTGCAATGGCTGCCGATGCCGCCGGGGAAGGAGAACTGCCTAAAAAACTCGCGCAGCCCGTCGAAATCTTCGCTCTTGTCGGGATACACCTCGGAGTACGTGCCCTCCAGGTACGCAGGGCCCAGCACTCCCGGGGCGCCGTGTCCCGGGCCGGCCAGGAAGATCATGTCGAGGTCATATTTCTTGATCAGCCGGTTGAGGTGAACATAGATGAACGACAAACCCGGACTCGCCCCCCAATGACCGAGCAGCCGGTGCTTGATGTGCTCTGGTCGTAGCGGCTCCGTGAGCAGAGGATTATCGAGCAGGTAAATCATCCCCAAGCTCAGGTAATTGCAGGCGCGCCAGTACGCATGGGTCTTACGCAACTCGTTGTCGCCAAGTGGCGCCCCGGTTACGGTGGATCGGGCTTTTCCGTACGCGCTGAGCGTAGGCAGGTCAGTAGCAATATTGGAAGTGATGGTACCCATAACACTTATCTCCTGGAACGGGCGGGGATGGCAACCCGTCCCGCCAACCTTAGACTTCGATGTGTGCACAATCACCCTCCGTCGGGCGATCCGCACGGTTTTGCTTGGCAACTTTGGGTCGGAAGGTCGTAGGCCCATTGCCATCGGGCTCCAACTTTGCCGGTGCCACAACATGTCAAGGGCACCCACGAGACTCCCTATCTATTTTCCGATTCCCTTCCTCGACCTCAAGCCCCTGCCGCCCTGACGTCGGCGCTTACTCCGCTTTCATACTTCAGAAAGTTGTCGCGGGACACACCGGCCAGCTTCCTTGCGGTTTCAGGTACAGGGGTCATTTGCCTGCAACTTGTTCTCGAGTCAACCCACCAACGACGCCCTTGGATTTCTCCAGCAAGTCCTGCGGATTCAGACGCGCAAACAAATCGAGCAAGCGAGCGATGAGTCCCGTCCAACCCGTTTGGTGGCTGGCCCCCAGCCCGGCCCCGTTGTCACCATGGAAGTACTCGTAGAACAAGATGTAATCCCGCCAGTGAGGATCTTCCTGGAACTTCGTTGTTCCTCCATAGACCGGGCGGCGGCCGTTAGCGTCACGCAGAAAGATGCTTGACAGCCGGCGTGCAATTTCTTTCGCGACTTCAAACAAGGTCATGTAATTCCCCGAGCCGGTCGGACATTCCACTTTGAAGTCGTCGCCATAAAACGGATACATCAGCAGCAAGCCCCGAATGATGAGCCCATTGACCGGCATCCAGATAGGCCCGCGCCAGTTGGAATTGCCGCCAAACATGCCGGTGTTCGACTCGGCGGGGAGGTATTGGACTTTGTATTCCTGTCCATCAAGGTGAAACACGAAGGGATGCTCGAGGTGATATTTCGACAGCGAGCGTATGCCGTAGGGACTGAAAAACTCGTTCTCGTCGAGCATGTAGGCCAAGATGCGCTGCAGCTTCTCTTTGTTGCACACCGAGGTCATCCTGCGCTCTGCGTACCCGATGAAACTGTCATCGGCTGCTGCGATCTTTTTCACCACCTCCGGATGCCGCTTACGGAACAAGTTAACCAGTTCGATAATTCTGGGATGATTCGCAAATGTGCCCGGCTCGAATATCGAGGCAGCACATAACGGCAGCAGCCCCACCATCGAGCGGATCTTCAAACGCGTGGCATCGCCATTGGGGAAATGGAGTAGATCGTAGAAGAACCCTTCCTCCGAGTCCCACATTTCGTCGTGATGCACGCCGATGCGGTCCATGGCGTAGGTGATCCACGCGAAATGTTCGAGGAAGCGGAAGGCGATCTCCTCATACATGGCGGAGTCGTACTCGGTCAGAATGAGCGCAATCTCCAGCATGCACAGGCAGTAGAACGCCATCCATGCCGTGCCGTCGGCCTGGTCCAGGTGTCCGCCGGTCGGCAGCGGGGCACTGCGATCGAACACCCCGATGTTGTCCAGCCCGAGGAACCCGCCCGCAAATACATTGCGGCCCTGCGGATCCTTGCGGTTGACCCACCAGTTGAAATTCAGCATCAAGCCCTGGAAGGAGCGCTCCAGGAAACGCAGGTCGGCCCGGCCCAACTCGGTCTCAATTCTGTAAAGAAACAATGTCGCCCAGGCGTGTACGGGCGGATTCACGTCACTGAAGTTCCACTCGTAAGCGGGAATCTGCCCGTTGGGATGGGCGTACAGGTTCCTCAGCATCAGCAGGAGCTGTTCCTTGGCAAAGTCAAAGTCCACGAGTGAAAGCGAAATCGTATGAAAGGCCAGGTCCCATGCTGCATACCAGGGATACTCCCACTTGTCTGGCATGGAGATGACATCGCTGTTCAGCATGTGGAACCACTCGGTATTGCGTGCACCCCCCTTGCCCGTGCCCACGAGGGGATGGGATTCATGTTCGCTCAGCCATCGATCGAGATCGAAATAGTAATACTGCTTGGTCCACAACATGCCAGCCAGCGCTTGCCGGTGCACCCGCCGCTCGTCTTCGCTCAAATTCTTTGGAGTGATTCGCTCGTAGAACTCGTCCGCGTCGGCGAGACGAGCAGCAAAGATCTGGTCAAAACTCTTGAATGCGTCGGCATTCGGCTTTGGACTCAGGCGCAACCGCACAACCTTGGATCCTCCGGCCGGAACCTCCAGCACGTAATGCGCCGCAGCTTTGGTTCCCGCCTTGGATGGATTGACCGCTTCACGCCTGCCCGCGATCACGTATTCGTGGAAGGCGTCTTTGACGTACGGCGACGGACTAGCTTGCCCCCACAGGCGGCTGGCATTCGATTCGTTTTCGGTGAACAGCAACTCCGCCGCGCCTTCGCATTGCAACGTATGCTCGCCAAGCTGGGGATGAGATGCTTGGATGGCTTCCTTGTCCGCCTCACGTAATACCGGCTTAGGCTGGTCCTCTCCCCATGACCACGTGTTGCGGTACCACAACGTGGGAAGCACATGAAGCTGCGCCGCCTCTGGTCCCCGGTTATGCACCGAAACCTTGATGAGTACGTCCTCGGGATCGCCCTTCGCATATTCCACGAACACGTCGAAGTATCGATCGTCATCAAAAATGCCGGTGTCGAGCAGTTCGTACTCCATCTCTTCGCGCGAGCGCCGGGCGTTGGTCTCCACCAGATCGCGATAGGGATATTCCCGCTGCGGATACTTGTACAGGTACTTCATGTAAGAGTGCGTCGGAGTACTGTCGAGGTAGAAGTAGTATTCCTTGACGTCCTCGCCGTGGTTGCCTTCGCTATTGGTCAGTCCGAAGAGCCGCTCTTTCAGGATGGGGTCGCGACCGTTCCACAAAGCCAAAGCCAAGCAAAGCTGTTGTTTGTCATCGGAGATTCCAGCCAAGCCGTCTTCACCCCAGCGGTAAGCGCGGGAACGGGACTGGTCGTGCGAGAAGTAGTTCCAGGCATTGCCGTCCTGGCTGTAGTCCTCGCGTACTGTACCCCACTGGCGCTCACTGAGATACGGTCCCCATTTCTTCCACGGGACGCCTTTCTCTCGCGCTTCGTTCAAGCGCTTCTGCTCGGTGACCTCAACGTAGGACAGAGGAGACGGCTTTTTCTGTGAGGCGGTCATGGCTTTTTCCTTCTTTTTCCTTCTCTCTTTGTGGATGTCTTCCTTACCAGCGCTGCGCTACCACCTGGTGCTTCAACCTGGGCTCTTGATAGCCCTTGGCCTTCTGGCGTCCCGGCAGCTTCGGTGGTTTATAGGGGACTTCGCTGTAAGGAATGCGGCTGAGAATGTCCGCAATGCAGTTGAGGCGTGCACGCTTTTTGTCATCCGACGGCACGATGTACCACGGAGCGGTGGGTGTGTCGGTGCCGGCCAGCATGGCGTCCCGAGCCCGTGAATAATCGTACCAGCGGCGATGAGACTCCAAGTCCATTGGGCTTAACTTCCAGCGCTTCGATGGGTCTTTGATGCGCGCGAGAAAGCGCTTGTGCTGCTCTTTTTCCGAGACATCGAGCCAGTACTTCAGCAAGATGATGCCGTTGCCGATCAGGAAGTTTTCGAAGACGGGGCACCCACGGAGAAACTTCTTGTATTCCTGCTCGGTGCAGAACCCCATTACATGCTCCACGCCGGCGCGGTTGTACCAGCTCCGGTCGAAGATGACAATTTCTCCACCCGCGGGCAGATGCTCAATGTAACGTTGCGCGTAGATTTGTGTCTTCTGGCGTTCGGTGGGGGACGGTAAGGCGACTAGCCGGAAGACACGCGGACTTACCCGTTCCAGAATGCGCTTGATGATGCCGCCCTTGCCCGCCGCGTCCCGCCCCTCAAACAGGATGACAATGCGGGCCCCGGTTTTCTTCGCCCAATCCTGCACCTTCACCAGTTCGACTTGCAGCTTGAACAGTTCGGCCTCATATTCCTTCTTTCCAAGCTTCGGGCTTCCTTCCTTATCCCGACTCTGCTGTTTCTTGTTCACCACTGCAGAACTGTGCGCGTCTTCTTTGCTCTTCTTTGATTTCTTGCTCATAGATGCCTTCTCTCGAAAAGAATCAACTCGACTGCATGTACAACTGCCGACCTCGTCACCTCAGTTGCTGTGAGTCAACCGTAAAAAGTGATAGCCCCACGGCTGCAAATCCACGTATAAACCCGACGAGACCATTTCGTCGCCGTCGCGCTCATAGGTCGCATCCGAAAGCAGGTCGGTCAGGCGCCACTGGTTTCCTTTGAGATCGTTCCAGGGGATCTTGACACGGGCTTGAGCGGCGCCATCACTCAGATTGACAACAATCATGTATCGGTCTCCCTCGCCGTTCCAGCTCCAGGCCACAACATTCTCGAAGGTCGCGTTATCCGGCCAGCCCGTGCGATCACACAGTTTCCACTCCCCACTGCGAAAAACCGGGGTGTCAATGGCGGCGAGCAATTTGCTGTAGAACTCCTGTAATTCCTTGTCGACAGGCTCCTCAGGTCGCCTGCGCAGGAATACGGGCAGCCTGACTTTGCGACCCTCGAATTGTCCTTCATGGAAAAGCCTCGCGCCGGGCAAGGTTGACGTCGTCACTGCGGCGGCCCGCTCTTTCGCAGGAGGAAAGGCCGTTGCCGCGCGAGGCTCGTCGTGGTTCTCAATGAACCGTAGGAGCTTCTCCTGATATGCGAGGTCGGCGCAGAGATGAAGCCGAACCCTCTCTGCGTTGTCGTGCTCCAGTCGATCGTAAAGCCGTTTGTCATAGCAGAAGTCGAAGCCCTGCTGTTGTAGCTCCCACTCCAGGTCCCAATAGGCCTCGGCAATGAAGAGGAAGCCGGGATGTGCTTGCTTGATGGCGGGAATAATGTCAACCCAGTACTCTGTCGCTGGCCTTGGTCCCGCGCGACTGCCCCAGGTGCGTTCGAAAACCGAGCTCATCAGCAGCATCGCCATGTCGCAGCGCACGCCGTCGCACTGTCTGGCGATGTCGGACAGGGTCTCCACGACCGCCTGCCGTAGCCCGGGCTGAAAGGCGTTAAGCTGCAGTACATCGGCCCACGCTGGGAAATAAGGGTCTTTGCCGCACGCAAACACGGTCCGGTTTACTTCGATGTACGACTCCGGATCGTGTCGGACATCGTCGGCTGTCCCCTGGATGAAGTACTCGGCATGCTCGCTGACCCACGGATGATCGGGCGCCACGTGGTTTGGCACAAAGTCCAGGATCAGGCGCATGCCGCGCTTGGCAAGTTCTCTACGCGCACAGGCAACACCCTCAGGACCTCCGAGGTGCTGATCTGCAACGTAGCGCCGCACGCAATAAGGGGATCCGACATTGTCTTCGCTGCGAAAGTCAGACAACGCCCGGCGAAAATCCGCGAGCAGGTTCGTATTGCGATTAGCAACAGCGGTGCCGGCTGGACTACGCTCCCAGACACCCATCAGCCACACCGCATCAAAGCCCCATGCAGCGATGGCATCCCATTCGGCAGCGGACACCGAACCCAGGTCAACCGGTTTCCCCGCCTCCGTGCTCAGCGCGGAGAGCCAGACCCATGTGTTGATCTCGTACACTGTTGGATAACGCGGCCAGGTAGACATGGTTGCACCTCTTTTTCCCGTTCAACTCGGAGCATCCGCATGTGCCGCATGAAAGCTCCATCGCACCCCGACACGCTCGGCCTGAAGGCTTGCTATTGCAAGCGACAGCGAGTCACGGCGATTCATCGCTGCCGTTGACGCTGCCTACGCTTCCTGATCCAAAGCTCCTCCCCGCTCAGGCAGGACGCTGCCGTTATTATGGCGTGCTTTCCGCAGTGACCGTACCGGCGACGCTCGCCGGCCACTGGTCATCCGTGGGTTGCCAGGTCTTATCCGGGTTGTAGAGTTCCATCTTCTTTACGATTTCCAGAGAATCGGGCCCCAGATCCTTCTGGTAGACAATTCCGTCGTTGCTTACGATGAAGGTCTTTACGCCGGTCACACGGTATTCTGCCGGTACAGCGACAAGAGCAAACCCGCCGATCATGATTCCTTCGATGACGTAGTCCAGTTTGCCCATCGGGGCTGCCAGGCCTTGTCCCTTCAGGATTTTGAAGTAATAGCCGTGAAATCCACCCTTTCCTGATGTGTAGCCTTCCGCCAGCGCCTTGGCCACAGCCTCTCCGATCGGTCCGCCTGATGTGCCGTCGGGATTCTTCCAATACAAGCCGTCGTGCTTTCCGGGGGTGCTGATAATCTTCTGCGCGTACTGGTTGACACCGGAGTCGTCGTGAATTTCCAATGCGTATTCTTTCTGCGCTTCGACATAGCCGCGACACACTGTAATGGCGTCCAATTCGTTTGCGCCGATGCGCCGGAAGAGGATTTCCTGGCGCCCTTCCTTGGCGTTGAAATACCACTTGCCGGTTTTCTTCACCAGGGGCACCGGAAACGGCCACCCTTCATCGCCAACAATGATGGTTGCCCGGTTCGGATTGGACTTTGCGACTTCTATCGAGTTCTTGGCCGCGGCTTCCTTGGCAAAAGCAACGCCGTTGTTCTTGTCCCGAACCGGATCCGCTGATTCAATAAAGTCTTCACCGTCGGGGCCGAAGATCGCCATCAGTTCCGGCACATCATAAGCTCCGGCCGCTGTGATCAGCGCCTCGGCAGCTTGCTGTGGAGTGTCGAACGCCTTCGGCCCCTGCGCCGGCGCTTTCGTCGCGGGCTGTGACTGTGCCCCTGCAATGCCTGGCAGAGCGCATGCGATCAGGATGAGGACGATGGCAGCAATCACTGTGTTGGAGCTAAATAGTCTCGATTTCATATTCTCCTCACTCGTCATGATTCGCATGGTTTACCTCCTCCTCCCGCCGCCACCACCGCCACGGGCGCCGCCACCGCCACGCGAGCCTCCCATGCTGGAAGAGCCTCGTGAGCTGCTGGCGCGTGCCTGGCTACCACTCATGCCGGAGGATGCTCCGCCGAACGCACTTTTGTTCGTCGCGCTCGGGGTATTCCGGACTTGCTGGTTGCCTACGCGGTCGGCTCCGCCTCCACGGTTCGAATCCCTGGTGCTTGCGCTGGGACCTGCGCCACGGTTAGACATGTCCCGGCTACCGGCACCGGGACCCGCTCCACGGTTAGCTGTGTCTCGGTTGCCCGCACCGGCTCCCGCTCCTCGATTGGACATATCGCGGCTCCCCGCAGGCTGTTGCCGAGCTTGCGCACCCTGGTTCTGTCGCGCATTCGCCTGCCGCGTCTGCATGGAGTCGCCCCGCGCCGTGCCACCATACTTATTCGCCGTGGCTCGGTCAGAGTAAGGCGCTCCTCCGCGATGCTGAGGGTTGTGTTGCCAACTACTGTTGCCCCGGGCAGGTTGATTGGAGGGGCGATTGCCCCGGTTGGCATTGTTGATGTTCTGTCGATTGCTGTTGTTGACGAAATTGTTGTTGTTGTTGATGGTGACGTTGTTGTTACCACCCCATCCGGCGCCGTAACCCCATCCGCCGCCCCACATCGCCCCCATCGCGACGCCGACCCCAAAGGAAATGGCCATGCCCGCCGCATAGTAGCCTGGTGGGGGATAAGCGATCGGGGGGTAGGCATAAACGGGCGCTCCGTACACCACGGTTGGATTGTAGCTCGGCACGTAAACAACTTCCGGACTCGCCTGCTCAACCACGATCACCTGCTTGCTCTCGACCACCTTGGTTTCCACCTTTTGCTGCTCCGAAGACTTCAGGTTGCCCGTGTCCTGAGCCTTCTTGCGCATGCGCTGCACCGCGTCCATCACGTCGCTTTGCTGCGCAAGAAATGCATTCCCCAGGTCCGTCGTCCACTTGATGTTTTCCGCCAGCAGCTTGACAACGTCTGGTAGTCCAGCCAATGCCTGGATGCTGGGGTCCCAGTCCTGCTTCTTCACCGCGTCAGCCAGAGCCTTGTCTTTCAGGCCCTTGTTCTGCGCCAGCCATTGCTGTAACTGAATGACCTCCAGCGGATAGGTGGAGGCTACCAGCGTCTGGCTGAGCAACGGGTCCGGGTAGAGCGCGATCGGCGCCACCAGGGAGTCGAGTTGCTCGGGAGGGATCTTGGCGGCTTGTGCTTCGGGCGCAGCCGTTGGTTGTTGGGTTTGGCTAGCCAGTGCGGCGTTTCCCGGTAACAGCGCTGCCACGCAGAGAATCGCCGCGCATTCTCGAATGATCTGGAGGAGGTCACTCTTGGAAAGTCGTCTAGAGTTCATATCCACTGTCCCCGTATATCCTTTGCCGCTCCGATGATAACTCGCGCTTGTCGGGTTCTACAAAACACAGCGCGCCAGTTCGGACGCCGTACAGCAATCACGTTCGAGCCGAATTGGAAAGTCGGTGCGGGCGTACCTCTGCCCATAAATGCGCTTTCGGCCCGCTAAGGGTTTTGTACTGCCGCCCAAGATGCGCGACAACTAGGGAAACCCCTAGCCTCGGGGTTGCCTCGACGAAGAAATGAAGGAGCGGCCGGCTAGGGCTGCATGGATGGCTGGTATCACGTCTCTCTTCATGTGAGATTTCACAACATAGCCCAGGGCTCCCTCCTCCAAACAGGCGTCAACAAATTCCTGCTCATCGTGAATCGTCAGGAACACCAGCTTAGCCGTCGACCCAATCTCGCGGAGTTGGTGAGCGGCGTCCAGTCCACTCAAGGCCGGCATCGAAATGTCAGCCACGATCACGTCCGGATTCAGACGCATTGCCTCGTGCGACCATTTCCGAGCCCGTCGTGAGCCGCTCCCACCACTTCGAAGGCCGACTGTAAAAGCGTGGTCACTCGGTCTAGTACGAGCTGATGATCATCGGCCAGCAAAATGCGTGGACGGCTCATGGGCCCTCTTCTCTGGATGAATACAACCATTACACGCTACGGAAAGTGAGAACATCGGCGAATCCTAGGTTTACGGCATCCGAAGGATGCCGGTTGACTAACTTCTTCGCCATTTCTTGAAGCGATGCCGGATGAAGACCTGATCATAGGCGGAGCCTCCAGAGTCCACAACTGGGGAAATCCCCAGTCTGAGGACGCAAAAGGCAGGAATCTATGCCACAGACGGTTTGTTGGCCGTTCCCTTCAGCCAAGCAAGGAACAACTTATAACCTACTGACAAAACAATCGCGCCGACAAACAGCCCGATAATGCCCAGCGCCACGAATCCGCCAATCGCGCCGAGAAAGACCACCGCGATCGGAACCGCGGCGCCACGCCCCAGCAATATCGGCTTCAGTACGTTGTCCATCAAGGCAACGATGAGGCACCAGATCAGAAAAATCACCGCCTTGGTGGTGCTGGCGGTCGCAAACACGTAAATCACAGCGGGAACCAATGCGACGACCCCGAACTGAAGTACGGCTGCGATCAGGAAAACTACCGCCCACAGGCCCACGGCAGGAAGTCCCACCGCGAGAAAACCTAGCGTGGCGCAAGCCGATTGGATGAGCGCAACACCGATAATGCCGAAGGTGACGCTGCGGATCGTAGATCCGACCAACTCCTGAAACTCAGGTCCCCTCTCATCGAAAAGGCGGTTGGCCAGGG
Source organism: uncultured Acidobacteriaceae bacterium (assembly GCA_963833155.1). Taxonomy (GTDB): domain Bacteria; phylum Acidobacteriota; class Terriglobia; order Terriglobales; family Acidobacteriaceae; genus Bog-257. The sequence goes on along the minus strand of CAWHWY010000001.1, from coordinate 397,869 downwards.
AGCGGGTCAGCTCATAAGCAGCCTGTGCGTTGGCTAGAAGCACACCCGCTACTACGATGGAGAGGAGCAATTGCAGCACCGTAGCACCCAGTCCGGCGGTTGCAGAGAGTACTCCGGGAAGTGCGGCCTTAATTTGTGGACCGTACTCTGCGATCAATCCTGTTAGGTCGTTGGAAGCCAGCAGCCACACCTTTGTCAGGGGAGCGCCTATCAGAGGCCACCCGGCGATACTGGATGGTGGCGGCGGAATGATCGCAGCTCCCGACTTTACGTGGGCAGTCACGACTTGAACGCCGTCGATCAAGCTGCCTGCCAGCAAGAAGACTGGCAGAATCAAGACAGCCAGAAGAGCCAAGGTGAACAAGACGGCGGCCAGGACGCCACGCCCTCCCATGAGCTTCTCCAACTTCTTGAAAGTCGGGTAAGCAGCCACCGCAATGATGATCCCCCACGCCAGCAGTGGGATGAACGGGAGCAGAATAAATAGGCATGAAATAGTCAGCAGAATCGCCAACCCAATATGGATGGACGCTTCCAGGGCCCGGTTTATCTGGGCCTTGTCGTAGGCAAATTGTTTAACAGTCACGGCCGAATCCTCCCGAGGGTGCAATCACGCCAAAACCCGCACCTAAACGCGGCCCGCCTAATCAACTCCAATGGGAACTCATGAAGCGGTCCGTCTCAAGGCCCGATCATAGGTTTGTCGGTGCGGCCTTACAACTGGGGAAATCCCTAGGCCACCATAAGAAGGCGATGCTAACGGCGCCGACCTCCTCCCATCCTCGCGCCACCCATGCTTCCACCGTAGCTGCGCGTGGAATTAAAGTTCTGGGTACGTTGCGCGCCTTGGGTACGCATCTGCTGCTGGCGTTGCAGGTTGGCATCCGGTTTGGTTGTGGACTGCCATCCGCTGCCGCTGTTCGACGACCAATCTCCGCTCTGGCGGTTGTAGCGGTACACCGTCCCGTCCTTGCCGGCATAGATGTTGTTCTTACCTCCGGCTACGCCGGCGCCCGTGTTCGTGTTGTAGGCGAATCCACCGCGTCCGGCTGTGCCTTGGCCGGTGTAGATGTTGCCCGCGTATCCGGCCCCGCCGCCGGCCACGATGCCGGTGTTGGGGTTATAGGTCGCTCCACCGCGATAACCAGCGGTATTGCCGGTGTAGATATTGGTGTTGGTGCCGCGCCCGCCGACGGTGGTCCTGCCCGTCTGCGTGTTGTGGTAGGATCCACGGCTGGCGGCCCCGTAGTTGCCGGTGTAGGGATTCGCCCATGCCGCCGCGGTGCGCGAGTAGGCCGTGTTGCCCCATACTCCATACACGTTACTGACAGCCGCACCGCCCCACGCCCCCCATCCGTAATAGGGATACCAGCCATATCCGTAGTAGCCCATCGGCCCCCACCACGGGTAGTACCAGGGGTAGTAGGCATATCCGTAACCGAAACCGAAGCTCCATCCGGAATCGCTAGTGTAAGTGAATCCAGCTCCCACACCGTAGGTGTAAGGCCAGCCATACCACACTGTCGGAGTCATGTAAGGCGGGTAGTACCATCCCGTGCCATAGACGACGGTGGTTGTGCTGGAGGAAACCACCGTGCCGTAATAGCCGGGGGTGTAGCCGACGTACACTACGTCAGGCGTCGAGCCATACACCTTAACGTAGGTCACGTAATAGAGGGGCGAGCTCGGAGGGATGTCGTATATCTCCGTCGGCACGGAGTCGGCGACGCGCCAAGGGCCCTGGGGCGTGGGGGCCTTGAACCACACGCCAGCTTCAACGCAATAGTAGTTATTGTCGGAAACCCTGATGACCGGTGCCGACGTGTTCTTGGCATAGCTCATCGAAGTGCCTTGAATGGGCACAAACGTTGCTTCCCCGTCGTACTGCACGGTGAGCTTCGCTTCCGAACGGGTGATGCTTGCCGTCTGCGGAATCGAGTTTGCAATCAGCGCCTCTTTGGCTTGCGGGGTTCCGGGCACCGACGCCAGAACAGTTGATTTCGGGTTGTCCAGCGGAATCTTCGCAAAATCAGGAGGAAGATCGTCCCCGTTCACAAAGGTCCAAGGCCCGTCGAGCGAAGCTCCTTGAAACCAGCGGCCGGAGATCAGGATGTAGAATTGGCCGCCGGAACGGAACAGGTTGCCATTCGTATTGTCCGCGTACTCGAGGCCGGTGCCGGTTATTGGCTTGTATTGCGGCTCTCCCTTGGTTTCAATCAGCTCCGCCGGCCCGAACACAACGTAAACGTCCGGAATCTCGGCTTTCTTACCCTGCTCCTTCAACGACGGCTGTTTAGAGCCCGCTTCGCCTTCCAGGGTCTGTGCTTGTGCTTGACTGACGACATACTCTTCCGCTTTCTTCATGTCGTCGGGCAGTTTCGTCGCGTAGGTCCAGGGTCCCTCCAACTGAGGCGCCTGCAACCACCAATCCGCCACTCGCAAATAATAGTTTTTCTTCTTGTTCTCGAACAGCAAGACTGCCTTAGTGTTGATCACGCGCTGAAGATTGGTGCCCTGAATCTCGCTCAACTGCGGCGCGCCGTCAATCAGCACCAGTAGCGAAGGCTTAGTCGAGAAGATCACCCTTGGGGGATCGTTCTTGACCTCGACTCCCTTGATCGCCTCGCCGTTCGCCTCCACGGCCGCCGTCAATCGGTCAAGTGATATGGTTTTTGTGGCGCCCGGTAGCTTCTTTTGCAGCAGCGCTGTGAGCTCCGGCTCCTTGTCCGGCGCTACCGGAAATTTGACTTTGGTGAGCTGAGGCTGGTCCAGAGTAACCAGCCGGTTGATCTTGTCCACCTCGGTCCGCGCATGGAACCAGATCACCCCGTACTTCGGTGGGCTGTCCTTTCCTGTTTTCAGCTCGACCGCCGCGTACAGGTCAATGCGGTTACCCTCCCACTTGTCTACCTGCGGCTGATAGATAACGAATGTGTCGGCACCGCCGGTGAATGTACGAGGCCAGCCGCTGTCGGACGCACTCGTTGCCTGCGCTTTGGCCTTCTGCGCGCTGGGAGCGTTAGGCAGCGCCTGTTGCGCACTCGAAGAGCTCACCAGAACCGAGACACCGATCAGCAGGAGCAGCAACGCTGACACTGTTATGTGTTCCGCAAACATAAGCTTCCGCAAGATAAGACCTCCAAGTGCGATACCGCTGGCGCTCTCTTCAGGTTTGCCGGAGCAATGAGCGAGCCTCTAGATGCCGGCGATCCCCTTGTTCTGGAGGACCCGGACTACCACGCGACGGTTCTCCGCCTGCCCCTCGGCCGTCTTGTCGTTGCCGACTTGGCGGCTCTCGCCCATCGCGCCCGGGGCCAGCATTCTGGTCAGGGGAATATGGCCCTGCTGAAGCAGGATATTGGTCACATTGTTGGCGCGGTCGTCGCTGAGCTTCTGGTTCAGGCTTGCACTGCCGACCGAGGACGCATAGCCTTTCACCTGGATCATGTAGCCGTTGATGGTCTGGGCTTTCTGCGCCAGGGCCAGCAATTGCGGGTTGTACTTGGGATCCACGTTGACTTTGCCATTGCCGAAGTAAACCGTCACTTCGTCGAGGATATAGTAATCGTCGAGTTGGCCGAAGCGCGCTACGGCAGCGTCAATGGCCGCCTTGTTGGCAGCGATTTTCTGCTGCTGTTCCGTCAACTGCGCCTGCTGCTGTTGCAAGGCTTCATTCTGCGCTTTCAGCGCGGCGTTCTGCTGTTCTAACTCTGCCTGGTTCTTCTGGGTTTGCACCTGGGTTTCGTGCAGTCCGGCCTGAATGGACTGGGCCTGTTCCAGATCATTGCCCTTGAACTTAACTGACTTGGCCACCAGTTGACTTTGGTCGTTATAGGTTCCCTCTACCTGAACGGCCAGACCCGGAATGAGTGCGGCCATCGACATTTGCTTTCTGCGGGCCTTCAGCACTCCCTGGACCTGGGCAACCTCGGTGGTATCGGTCAGCAGAACGATCAGCTTCGGTGAATCCGAAGTCTGGAGAATCATCGTGTCGCCGTTTCGTCCTTTGATAACACCCTCGACCTTGGCGGTCTGGGCAGAGACCACGGTGCTGAGCGTTACGAATAGGCCGAGCAACAGGGTTGCGACGGAGGCGATTGCATGTGGCTTGCGTTGAATCATGAAGGATATCCTCTCAGTCTTGATTTCAGAATTCCGCTGGAATGACCCAGCCGTGGCTTGGACGAACTCGCCCCGAAGGCGTGCTGCGGAATGGGAAGCCTGGGATATTCACGTTAATGAGCGGACACACCCGGAGGACGTCTACACGAGTCCTGTTTCCTGGGTAATCCCAGTTGACGCCGCGCGCTACTGGGGAAATCCCTAGTAGGTGGTAATGAGAAGGCTCCAATCGCGCCATTCGCTCCAAGGGGGCTGATTTTCGAATTCTGGTTTGTCCAGCCTAAGGTTAGCATCACTTTGCGAATCGGTCGATCAGCAAGCCGTGGCGGAGTCCCCGGTCACTGACGGAGAGGCTGTCCTTACCGAGCTTGTCCATCACAGTTTTGACGATGCACGCGCCTGCAAGGATCACGTCAGCCCGTTTCGGTTGCAGGCCGACGATTGTGCGACGATCCTCCAGCGTCTTCGAAGAGTAGAGCTGAATCTGCCGCTCAATCTCGGCGCGATCGATGACCGAACCCTGCACGATATCGGGATCGTATTGCGCAAGCCTGTGCTTCACCGCGGTGATGTTCGTGACCGTGCCCCCCATCCCGACCAACGCGTCAGGCGAGCGCGCCGTCCCAAGCCGGGCGAGATCGGCAGCGATTGCATTCAGCGCGGCGTGGAGCTGCGTTGGAGACACCACCCCTCCAAGCCCGTACTGCTCGGTATACCGAACCGCGCCGACATTCAGGCTGAAACGCTCTTCGACCACCGAACCCCGACCAAAGGTGAATTGCGTGCTTCCCCCGCCTGAATCAAATATTGCCAGCGAGCCTTCCGTCAAACCAAGACCGGACTTGACGGCAAGATACGCCAGTCGTCCTTCTTCGTCGCCCGGAATGACTTGGACCTTGACGCCACAGCGTTGCTCAACGGCGTCGACAAACTGGTCGCTGTTTCGTGCAGTCCGCATTCCCATGGTGCCAACCGCCGCAACGGCGGTTACCCCATTTTCTCGGGCTTCAGACGCCATCGCGCAAATGGCGGAAACGGTCCGTGCGATGGCGTCGAGACTAATCTCACCCGACTTCTCCAGTCCCTCGCCGAGCCGCGTGATTTCGGCGCGGTCCACGACCGTTTTCCAAGGGCCGTCCTCGTGCCTCTCGCTGATATTGAATTTCACCGAGTTTGTACCGACGTCGATGACTGCGTAGCGGGGCATAGGGAAGGTCCTCAGATGTTCATGCCGACGAGCTGCTTCAGGCCTCGCGGGTAACTAATGTTTTCAAACTGATCCAGCCCGAGCTTGCGGACCGTGGCAATCACGCGGGCGGGATCTTCCGATTCAATCGCAACCGTGCGTGTCTTCCTGCCGTCCGCGACTACCTCGGTCATCTCAGACATGCAGCCGTCGATCTTGTAACGGGTCCGACTCTTATGGACCTTCACCACACGCAGGCGCCCGCTTGGCTCTACCAGCTCCGCAACGAACTGCTCAAGCGTATAGTGTGCACGCGCCAATGGCGGCGGGGCGATACCGAGCGCGTTAAAGACGTGCTTGACTTCTGCGGCGGGCAGGGGAAACGCGCCCTTCATGATGGGCTTCCACTGCTCTAGACCATCCGGGTTGACCTGCTCAAGGGTCTTGATGTCCATCAGCAGATCCCGAATTTTGACGTTTTCGTCGGTAATGGGAGAGAGCAAGTACAGCTCGTCACTTTCCCGGACGCCAGCAGGCTCGAGCGCCGCGAACCGGTCGTCAGATTCGCCGAGAGTCTCGCCGAAGGTTCTCCACTCCCAGCGAGGGATAATGTTTTCCACGTAACGCTCCAATAGAAGCAGCTTTGCAAAACTCTTCTCAATCGGGATCGCGAAAACTTAGTCCGTGCGCCATTGTCAGTTTACTTAAGCAGGGAACCGCTTCAGCTTAATCGCTCCGGAATCTGATGTCTTCGCAAGTTCCTGGCTTCTTTTCTACTCGCCAGTTGGAGCGGCCCGCCACTAGGTAAATCCCTAGGTGCCAGGAACGCTTCGGTTTGCTAGCATTCGGAAGGGAGATCGTAATCGAACAGTACCCAGCCGCATCAGGGGTGGTGACCGCCGATTAAGAATCGGCTCCGGGCGAACGCCGCACAACAGCGTTTCTGGAGGAAAGTCTAAACGCTCCGGTGGGAGGAAAGTTTGTTAACCAAACATCAACGTCATGGCTACAACCCCCTGCCGGATTGGCTGATCGGCTACCAGAAGGACTGGTTGCGGCCAGATGTGCTCGCCGGCCTGACTACTGCCGCGGTGGTCATTCCGAAGGCGATGGCTTATGCCACCATCGCCGGGCTGCCGGTACAGGTAGGCCTCTACACGGCCTTCCTGCCGATGGTGATCTACGCCGTGCTGGGCACTTCGCGCGCCCTCAGCGTAACCACGACGACCACGATTGCGATCCTGGCTGCTGCCGAACTGGGCGAAGTCGTCCCGAACGGAGATCCATCCGGGTTGTTGGCTGCCACCGCCACCCTGACGTTGTTGGTCGGTGCGATGCTCGTGCTCGCTTCCGTCCTGCGGCTGGGATTCATCGCCAATTTCATCTCCGAACCGGTCTTGATCGGCTTCAAGGCCGGCATCGGCGTGGTCATCGTACTCGACCAGGTTCCGAAGATTCTTGGAGTTCACTTCGCGCGCGGCACATTCGTCCAGAACCTATTTTCGACGGTCCGCGCCATTCCCAAGACATCCTTAGCAACCCTGGCCGTCGGGGCCTCGATACTCGTATTGCTGGTCGCTTTCGAGCACTTCGCGCCCAAGGCGCCGGCTCCGCTGCTTGCCGTGGCGGCGGGTATTGCCGGGGCCTACTTCCTCAACTTGCAGGCGCGCGGAGTTGAGTTGGTCGGCCACATCCCGCAAGGCCTGCCATCATTCACCCCTCCGGTCCTGTCGTTCGCGGCCCAGCTTTGGCCGGGCGCGCTGGGTATCGCCCTGATGAGCTTCACCGAGACCATTGCTGTCGGGCGTGCCTTTGCCCGCAGCGATGAACCCTCGCCGCAAGCCAACCGTGAGTTGTTAGCGACGGGACTGGCGAATGCCGGCGGCGCTTTTCTCGGAGCCATGCCCGGCGGCGGAGGCACCAGCCAGACCGCCGTGAACCGTCTGGCCGGAGCACGGACGCAGATGTCTGAAATTGCGACCGCTGCGATGACGCTGGTCACCATGCTTCTCCTTGCGCCGCTCATGAGCTTGATGCCGCAAGCCACGCTTGCCGCTTTGGTCATTGTCTATTCCATCGGGCTGATCAAGCCCGCGGAATTCCGGGAAATTCTCAGTGTTCGACGGACGGAGTTTTTGTGGGCTCTGGTCGCATTCGCGGGAGTAGTGCTGGTAGGAACCCTACAGGGAATTATCGTGGCGATCATTGTTTCCTTGATAGCGCTTGCCTACCAGGTGGTTGATTCGCCGGTTTACGTCCTAGGACGCAAGCCGGGCACGAATGTATTCCGGCCTCGCTCCAAGAAACATCCCGAAGATGAGACCTTTGCCGGCCTGTTGTTGCTGAGACTGGAGGGCCGAATTTTCTTCGCCAACGCTGAACAGTTCGCCGAGAAAATAAGACTCTTGATTGAGGAAGCCCAGCCTAAGGTCGTTGCCCTTCAACTCCGAGGCGTTCCCGACCTTGAATACACGGCCCTCAAAATGTTGATTGAAGGTGAGAAGCGACAGCGTGAGCGTGGCGTGTCACTGTGGCTGGTGGCGTTGAATCCGAAGGTGCAGCGCATGGTCCAGCGGTCATCGCTGGGGCAGACCCTCGGGCGTCAATCGATGCATTTCAACTTGGAGATGGCGGTCGCGAAATACTTGACCATATCGTCGACAGCCAGCGTTCGCGACGACCGTGCACGAGACGTTCGCTAAGACTACGATCTCATTTCCGACGCCATCACCTCGTGCTGAACTTGAGGCTTCGTGCCCTGATGGCAAAAGACCACGGATTGGCTTCCCGTCCGGCCAAATGGGAATGTCCAATGAGAGCTGCTTTGGTGCCGGGAGGGGGAATCGAACCCCCAAGGGCCGGAGCTCGGCGGATTTTGAGACCTTCCACGGCCATTCCTAAGCCCCTCATTTCCTAGCGTTTGCAAAGACTTGCGAGAAACGGGCGTTACGTTCAGTGACGTTCGGTTACTTTCCTGCATCGTCCTGTTGGGCACAATTTGGGCACGCTGGAAGCGCCACCTGGACGAGCTACGGCGTGCTGCAGTTGATCATTCACATACCGATTGTGTTCTCTCTGTGCTGGCTGTTCGCGCGCTACACGCCCTATCTGCCGTCGGTAAAGTGAGGGACTGAGGACCAGGCACCATCCGCCGGCCAGGATGTGGCTATTTCACGTCCTTCATGGGCAGCACGGTGCCGTAATCGTGGCCGCTATCGTCCATCGCCCGCGCGACCACGGCGTAAAACGCGTCTCGCACCTCGGGATACTTCGCTACCAGTGCCGGGATCACGGCCAGGTTGTCCTGGTTCGCCAAGCGGGGAGTGGCCGCGTCAGCAGTAACGTAAGCGATGCGCAGGTAGAGCTGGTTGTCGATCGGCACCGGAGTTACTTCGGTAACCTTGAACACTTTGCCATTGGCCGACAGGCTCACTGGTGCTCCGTTGCCGGGCAGGTCGCTGGGCCGGGAGGCCTGCATTTCGTCGGCAACCTTGTCGAGTTGCGGCGTGCTCATGAAGTTCACCGGCGCCAGCAAGTCCCACGCTGTCAGATAGTAGAACCAGGCGTTGTGCGGCTGCCCGCTGGCCTTGTATTCGCGCGCCTTGCCGAGATACCACTGCCCGTCGTGGCCGCCGATCGAGTCGAGCCGGGGATAATATCCAGCCAGCTTCCATCCGCCCGCCATCTCCTGGAGGATGAGCGTGAGCGTGGCCGGTGTCTTGGCCTCAATCTTCTGAAACACCATGGCGTACCGGCCCGGCGGCAAATTCGGAATAAAGAAAGCGATGCGTTGCGGCGAGTTGTAGATGCCGCAATAGAACTCGGCGCGCGGCAAGGTTGCTTTGGCGTTCGAGGCATCCAGCAAATATGTTCCCGTTAGGGAAGGCTGGCCTCCTGCCAGAAACTCCTTGTTGGTGACCACCGCCTGCTCGATGCTGCTGAAATCGCCGCCGATCGCGGGAATGGCATTGGCCTTCAGGCCGGCCACGTCTCCGTGCGCCGACATGTCAAGATACTTGCGGGCCGCGCTCTCGATGGCATTCCTGGTGGCGGCGTCCAGATCGGGCCCGTTGAAGCAGACCTGCGCCCGCGCCGGAGTGACCAAAGTAACCGCCAGTAAGATCACGAAGCTGGCCCGAAGGTACCAGTGGCGGGGCAGGGACGAACTGAACCGCTGTCGAATCATAGCTCTCAAAAATGCCGGCGAAACCCCGCCAGGGCGGCGAAATAGCAACCGACCGGACATAATCGGGTTAGAATAAGCGGACGCGTCGCGCTGCGAGACGATCCCGCCGTGCGCCCGTCCAACTGTTATGGTACGCCGCTGTCAAAATTTGGGATTGGCGTTGTTACTGATGGCCGGGCTTTACCTGCCGGGACGCGAATCAGCAGCCCAAAGCGCGCCGCCGAAGAGCGCGCCAGCGGCCGCTGCCACCTCGCCCCAGCCCAAGGCCCACGCTCACCGCAAGAAGGCAGCGCCCGATCTGCCTGCGCCGCAGGCGCCCGCGCCACCGCCAACGCTGGAGCAAACGACTCCGACCCCGCCCCAGGTAACGTACAACAACGGAGAGCTCACCATCGTGGCGCAGAATGCGACGCTGTCGCAAGTGCTGCGTTCGGTGCAATCACAGACCGGCGCTTCCGTCGAGATGCCAGCCGGGACGTCGAGCGTACGCGTGGTAGGCCAGCTCGGTCCGGGACAGCCACGCGATGTGCTCAACGCCCTGCTCAACGGCTGCAAGTTCAACTACATCATTTTGGGCGTGGCCGGCAATTCAGGCGCGGTGCAGAAGGTGATCCTGACCACACCCAAGCCGGCGTCCCCGGTGAACACGGCGCAGAACACTGCCGCGCCGCCGCCGGAGCCGCAAGAAGAGGAGAACTACGGCGAGCCCGAACCGTCGCCCGGACCGCAAACGCCATTGCCTCCGCAGATGCGTCGCAGGCCGCCCAACATGCCCGCGGCCTTCACCCCCGCCGCAGCCCCAGCCGCAGCTGCCGGCGCAGCCAACGCCAACGCCCGACACCAGCGGAGACAACACGCCGCCCCTCGGCGCCAAGACCCCGGAACAGTTGTTGCAGGAATTACAGCTGATGCAGCAACAGCAGCAGCAAATGCAGGAGCAACTGAATCCCGCCAACCGCCAGCCGCCGCCGTAGATGGATCCCCGGCTTGTCTTTGGATGAGGCGCCCCTGCCGGGGCTGGAATTCTCTCCTGCTGCCTACCCAGCGCTTCGCGCTGGGCTAAACCGAGCAAACTGAGCCGTCCCGCAAGCGGGACTTTGGGCTTCGCACTTCCAGCATCTTTCTCACAGCAATTGATTTCTCTCTGGCATCTCCCGCAGAGTCGTGCTGTCTGCGGTTGGGCAGGTTGTCATCGGGAGCTTGAAGCATGCAAACATGGGAGCCAAGTTTCGGCTTGGAAGGCGGTGCTCCACCCTCGCGCCCTAGCCAAAAGAAGGCCAGGGCGGAGCAGTTACACACTCCCAGTCGGGCCTCCCTATTTGGGCTGGGGGACGATCCGCAGGTACGGCTTGGGCGCTTTCCAGCCCTCGGGATATTTCTGCTGGGCCTCCTCGTTCGAGACGGACGTCAGGATTATGACGTCCCCGCCCTGCTTCCAGTTCACCGGGGTGGCCACTTTGTGCTTGGCGGTGAGTTGGATTGAATCGAGGACCCGCAGCACTTCGTCGAAGTTGCGGCCGGTGCTCATGGGATAGCTGAGATGGAGCTTGATCTTTTTGTCCGGACCAATGACGAACACGGTGCGCACGGTGGCATTGTCCGCCGCGGTGCGGCCTTCGGAGGTGGTTCCGCTCCCGGCGGGCAGCATGCCGTAGAGCATGGCGACTTCCAGCTTAGTGTCGCCGATCATCGGGTAGTTCACCTTGTGCCCCTGGGTCTCCTCGATGTCGGCGGCCCACTGGCTATGGTTGCTCACCGGGTCTACGCTGAGCCCGATAATCTTGCAGTTCCGCCTGGCGAATTCAGGCTGTAGCCCGGCCATGTACCCGAGTTCGGTGGTGCACACTGGGGTAAAGTCTTTGGGATGGGAAAACAGGATGGCCCAGCCGTCGCCGATCCACTCGTGAAAGCGGATGGTGCCGTGCGTGGTTTCGGCCGTGAAATCGGGCGCAACGTCATTAATGCGCAGATTGGGAGAGGTGGTCTGGGTTGTGGTTGCGGTGCTCATAGTTCCTTTCGGGAGTTTTCTTTTTCGACCTGACAAACGTCGTCTATTGTAGGACTATCTGACCTGCTCGCCAATAGAACAGCTTAGGAAATTGCACTACTTGCCGCATCTGCCCGACGGTCTGACAAGCACAAATAACTCAATTGTTACGCTGTGGCTGAATTTGATGTTTCACAAATGCGGAGCCTAGGTGATTCTCGATCATCTTGTACGCCGACGTGTTCATTAGGCTGTGCATGAAACAGTGATGCACGGTTAAAACGACATCCTGGAACGCCTGATCGTCTTCAATTCTGGAAACCTTGAGCCCAATTGCCGCGCACTCGTCAAAGTTTATATGCCGCTGATGGGTCTTATTGCCGCGATAGTCGCTGAGTTTCCTAACGATCTTCTTTGCCTTATCTCCGGCATCTTGCTCTCCCTCAAACATCACGCTCTTTAGCTGGGTCTCGACAAATGCCTTTGACCAATCAATGGCATTCTCGCATTGACTCAAGAATGTCGGGCCGTATCTGCTGAGAATCGCCTGCCAGATAGGAATCCTGCTTGCATCCTCTGCCACTTCCTTGCATGCCCGTCTGAACTCTTGTTTGATACCGTGCGCAGGTAATCCTCGAAGGTGGGGATCAATGGGGCCAAGGCTGGCATGTCGCGCCATCAGTATTTCCTTGCACGAACAAGCGATCATAGTTCCGGCGGACATCGCAATTTGCGGCACTATTGCGCGAATGTTCTTTCCGAACATTTGGTGCAGGTAATCAACGAGGGATTCTGTAGCGGCGATGTTACCGCCAGGCGTGTGAAGAATTAAATCCAGTCCCCTTCCCCTATTTCCACTTCCAATTGTATGAACGGCCATCATGAAGCCGTTCTTGTCTTCGTCACTGATGTCCGTTTGAGCCACTTCTGGCTTGGATAGAAACCCGGAATAATAGGCAATTGCGTTGCGCCCGGTGTTAGCAGCTAATTGAGCGAGATATTTCCGGCGAACCGTATCGATCGCCGCATTGGAAAGGGCGGTTTGGATTTGGGCCTGCATTTGATGCTGGCCCTGTGTTTGCGTTATCTCGTTTAATACGTCGTTCCAATTCGGCATGGGGAGATGTCGAGCAATCACACCTTCAGGTTTGTAATAGGGGCCTCACAAACTGAATAAGTGGTGTAGCTCTGCACAATCCTCGGCTCTTCTGGATAGAGCGGATATGGCTCCGGGATAAGGACACCCGCAAAATGTTCCGGGAAGAACTTTTCTGCTTGCTTCACTAAGGCGGACTTTTTCCTGGTTGGCTCCTTGGTCATGACCTGCCTCCTTAAGCGTGCCCTCTTTATAGCACGATTTGGCACGGTGGAATGTGAGATTTTTCTAATGTTTACCATTTTCCTCTTCAATTCCATTTGCTCGTTCTCCCGTGGAAAGCATAAAGACCCACTACCCCATGGGTGCTCCGTTCTAGTCCTCTTTTGGCTTGGGCGGCGGGCAGTCATACAACACACACCTGTCAAAACGACTCAGACCGGGACTTTCATTTCCCCCAGCTCCCGCAACGACTCCGCGTAGGGCGCGCGCGCAACCCCGCGTTCGGTGATGATTGCCGCCACGTAGCCGTGAGGCGTGACATCGAACGCCGGATTCTCCACCTTCACCCCGTCAGGCGCGATCTGTTTGCCGGCGAGGTGCGTCACTTCCTGAGGAGATCGCTGTTCGATCGGAATTCCGCTGCCATCGGCAGTCTCGAGATCAACCGTCGAAAAAGGAGCGGCGACGTAGAACGGGATGCCGTGCTCTCTGGCCAGCACTGCGACCGTGTAGGTGCCGATCTTGTTGGCCACGTCGCCGTTAGCGGCGATGCGATCCGCGCCCACAATCACCGCGTCAATCTTGCCCTGGCGCATCATGGCGCCGGCCATGTTGTCGGCGATGAGCGTAACCGGAATACCGTCCTTCATCAACTCCCACGCTGTCAGACGTGAGCCCTGGAGGAACGGCCGGGTTTCATCGGCGAAGACGTGCAGCTTCTTCCCCGAATCCACCGCAGCGCGAATCACTCCCAGCGCCGTGCCATAGCCGCAGGTCGCCAGCGCGCCGGCATTGCAATGGGTGAGAATCCCGCCGCTGGCAGGAAGCAGGACCGCTCCATGTTTCCCCATGGCTTCGTTGGCAGCGATGTCTTCTACTAACATGCGCTGCGCTTCGGTAACGAGTTGCCGCTTGATGTCGCGGATGGTCAACAGGCTGAGCTCCTCGAACTTTGTCCGCATACGCCGGATGCCCCAGAAGAGATTAACGGCGGTGGGCCGCGTAGCAGCGAGAACATCGCAGATGTGGTCGAAATCACGCTTCAGCCCGGCGTGGTTGGCGGCCTTCGAATCGCGAACGCCGAGGGCAACTCCCATCGCTGCCGTCACACCGAGAGCGGGCGCACCGCGCACGATCATCGTCCGGATCGCGTTGGCAACTTCTTCGTAGCTGGTGCAGGTGACGTACGTTTCTTCTGTCGGCAGCTTCGTCTGATCGATGAAGCGCACGCCAGCGTCCGTCCATTCCAGGGTCTTGATCATGCAAAACCAGTAGTCAGTAGTCAGTAGCCAGTAGTTGCCAGTAGTCAGTTGCTATAGCTCACCTGAAAAATCGCTTTGTATCAGGGCATGGCTTCAGCCGTGCCACACCCCAGTCGACAAAGAACTTGGGCTTTAGCCCCTGAGGGCCTGGGTTTACATCGCAGGGGCCAAGACCCCCTACCTTTTCTGCTCCTGCTCGGCACGACTAGAAGTCGTGCCCTGATACAAACCGTAATTGTCGGGTTCGCCACTATGCCTTGTTCGCCTGTGCCTCGAGTTGTACCAGTTGCACGGGATATCCGTCAGGATCGGTGAAAATGGCGAGCCAGCCGAAATCTTCACGGATCGGTCCCATCATCAGCGGCACGCCTTTCGACTTCAGTTCCTGCACGAGGCCCTGAATGTCGCTGACCTCGAAGCCGAACGTGCAGCCGAGTGTCGGCGCAACCTTGGCGTGCTGCGACTCCGGATGCAAGCCGAGCGTGATGTTGCCCGCGGAGAGCGAACTCCAATCTGGCGTGTGCATCTCCAGTTTCAGGCCCACGATGTCGCGGTAGAACGCGACGCTGCGGTCCATATCTTTAACGATCAGCATGATGGTTGTCAGTTTCCCGATCATGATTGGCTCCTTGGGTGAAGGTCAGAAACGATGCACCTCGCAGCGGTTGCGCGGCGAATTGGTTACGGCCGGACGATCGCACAGGTCGCACTTCGCGCTTACCGCAAAAATCGGAGGCGCACCCGGCTTCACATGTTCCGCGCGGACATCGTTGGCGGTAAATAGCGCGATGAACGGCGCCGGCGACGCCGCCTTCTCGACGTTAGCGCGACCGCCCGCCTCCTGCCGTTCCACCAGGCACAATACGCCGCTGATATCGAATCCGAACTCGCGGGCCGCCTCGATCGCCTGGATGGTCGAGGCGCCGGTGGTGCAGACGTCGTCCACGATCACCACACGCGCCAGCTTCTGGCGAAAGCCTTCGATACGCTGTCCGGTGCCGTGCGTCTTCTCGGCTTTCCGCACGAGGAAACCGTTGATCGGCTTGCCTTGCTGCGCGCTGATCACCGACGTCGCAACCACGATGGGATCGGCGCCCATGGTCAATCCGCCGATGGCGTCAGCGTGCCAGCCGCGACGGTGGATCTCTTCCAGCACCGCCTCTCCGGTCAGCAGCGCGCCGGTGGCGTCGAGCGTGGTGAGACGGCAATCGATGTAGTAGTCGCTGGTGCCGCCGCTGGAGAGCTTGAACTCGCCCAGGCGAAACGATTTCTCCGCCAGCATCGACAACAGTTGTGCGCGCGCATTTGGCATCGTATTCAGGCGCTTGGGAGCACGCCCTCGCGGCTGCGCCGGCTGAAGCCGGCTCCGGGTTTATCTCCTGTTACCCAGGCTACGCCCTGGGCGCGCGCCGCTGGCGGCCGCAGCGAAATCACCACGGAGACGAGACCACGGACCGTTGCTTCTGTTTCTAAAAGCGTTTCTCCGTGATCTCTGTGCCTCTGTGGTGATCTTGTCCGCAACAACCATACCATCTTCATCCCGCGACCTTCTCCAGGTGGCGGAAGTGATCGCTGGCAATCCACAGCGCCGTAAACAGCGCAAAGTTGTAGCCGCAATGCATGAGGAAGGAGGCGGCAACGGAGTTGGTACGCACCCGAGTGACGGTAAAGACGATCCCCACCACGAAGACACTTAAGATCGGCGCCCAGGCGTAACCCAGTTGCGCTCCGTGAATAGCGGCGAACGCGGCTGCCGTCAGCAGCACAGAGATGCTCAACCCGAAGGCACGCCGCATCAGGGGATATAGCATTCCCCGGAAAAACAGCTCTTCCAGCAAGGGCGCCAGCGACATGGCAAACGCCGCCAGGAGATAGGCACTGGTAGCATCGTGGAAGTAGTTGTCCATGGGCAGCGACTTGGGGATGGGTAAATAGCTTGACAAGCCTTCGACAATCACCGCCAGTATGGTTCCGGCGATAAAGAACCCCGGGGCAAAGCTTCCCGGCCAATTCCAATGGATCGCATCCCGGAAACGTTGTTGCGACCGGCTACGCACTAGCATGAAGATGAAGATAAGAACAATAGGATAGGCTGCTGCCTGTGCCCCCACCACGATGCGGGCATTGGTAGCCAGTTCGGCAAGGGGCATCCGCCGGTACGCCGGAATCGTTCGCGCGATGGCCAGAGCGATGATGCTGAAGACGAACACGGCGAAGATGGTGAAGCCCAGGACAGCCAAAGTGTCCCACCACGACCAGGC
Organism: uncultured Acidobacteriaceae bacterium; assembly: GCA_963833155.1. Classification (GTDB taxonomy): domain Bacteria; phylum Acidobacteriota; class Terriglobia; order Terriglobales; family Acidobacteriaceae; genus Bog-257. The sequence continues at coordinate 381,547 of CAWHWY010000001.1, read as the reverse complement.
AGGAAAACGCGGTTCCGCTGGGAGGATGATCGCCGGTTCCAAGGGCGTTGTCGGAACCAGCTCCGGCTGGCCAAGATCCGGAGACGCCATCGGCGAAGCCTCAGGCAGGTTCTGGCCTGGCTCAGACAGCGGGTTGGATGGCAGAGACATGCTTACCCAATAACAATAACAGTGACACAGTATGCCTTATGGTACTCGGTACGGTGTTGCGGGGACCGCTTTCGGCCGCAGCCCGAAAAATCGAAGTCACACGCCAAATTCCTGCCGCACATTTCCCGAATCGGGAAACCGCCGCTAGTGGCCTTAACAAGCGATTCTAGCCCTTTCAGCTTGCCGGACGGCCCCGAGGTGTCACCCGAGGCCTTCGCGTGCTCCTTGGGCCTTCCTAGCGCGCTCTATGGGCATTTTACGGAGGCATGTGAATAGCAAAATGGTGGTTAGCGAAAATGCCACCTAAGTTTTAATTTCTGCGGAATTTGGCCCTCCAAGTGCCCCTCGTATCCACAACAGTTCCATGCCCTTGATAACAGTATTTCCCACTCGACGACGAAATTCCAACCACTGATGGCACCATACCAGCGGCATTGCTTATATCCAGCACTCCATTGCTGACATGTTTCCCACCCGAAGTATCTCCACTCCACTCCTGTTTCGCCGCTACGCGGCTCTACTCAATTTCCCAGTCTGCACTGGGTCTGCTGGTGTGGTTGAAAACCCTGCCGTCCCTCCGGGACTCGAACTATCTTCATCATTGCACCCAGACTCCGAAGACTTACTCACCCTTCCACTGATAGGCGTCGGGCTGCGGCAAGCCGACATTTGCGAGGACGCGATTGACGAACTCGCGCGCGATCTCGTCGGTGGAGACTGGGCGGAAGTAGAAGGCCGGGATGACCGGGAAGATGGTCGCGCCCGCCTCGGCGGCCAGCGTCATGTTGCGCAAGTGGATGAGGTTAAAGGGCGTTTCGCGCACGCAGAGGATGAGCGGGCGGCGCTCCTTCAGGCAGACGTCAGCAGCGCGCTCGATGAGTTGAATCGCCATGCCGTTGGCGATCCGCGCTAGCGTGCCCACGCTGCACGGCAACACGATCATGGCGTCCGTCTGGTAGGAACCGCTGGCCACGTTGGCCCCGATGTCAGTGTTGTTCTGCTGGCGGATTTTCTGCGAAGCGCGTCCGAGCAGTCTCTCCACGAATTCGGCGCGGCCCGAGACTTGAAGCTCTTCGGCCATCACCCGCAGTCCGCTATCGGAGAGGATGAGGTTGACGGTCGTGACGCGTTCGTCACGCTCCAGCGCGTCGAGCAAATGTTTGGCAAAGATGGAGCCGCTGGCGCCGGTGATGGCGACGGTCAGGGTTCGCGGTGCTGCATAGGGTCGCGCGGGCATCTAAGCTTCACATCGTACCATCCGATCGTGGTACGTTTCGGGGCGGCACAATGCATTCTTCTGTCAGGACTTGCATCTTAGAGCAGGAAACTTGAAACTCGAGGCTTGAACCCATCTCATAAATCGAGGAGCGGCCAAAACCGAAGTCCCTCAGGGGCTAAAGCCCGGTTTTGAGCGGCACGTTACGGCACAGCTGAAGCTGTGCCCTTTCAAAACTGATTTATGAAATGGCTTCTTGAAACTTTTTCCTGACAACTGACAACTGCCCCATGAATTCCGCAGCCATCAAGAAGCTGTTTGACCAGGTGAAGCGCGGCAAGCTCTCGCCCGATGAAGCAGTGCAGCGACTGAAGCATCTTCCCTTCGAGGACCTCGGCTTCGCCAATGTGGACCATCATCGGACGCTGCGCGTGGGCATGCCGGAAGTGATCTTTGGGCCGGGAAAAAGTCCACAGCAGTTCGCTGAGATCTTCGCGCGGCTCGCGCAACCCGGCCACAACGTGCTGGCAACACGGGTTTCAGCGGAGCAGTTTCGCGCGGTGAAGCGCAGGTTCCGCAAAGCTGAGTTGCATGAGCTGGCGCGCGCCATCACGCTGACGCAGGATAAAACCATGTACGGCAAAGGGGCGGTCATCGTGGTCTCCGCGGGCACCAGCGATATTCCGGTGGCGGAGGAAGCGGTGGTCACGGCGCAGATCATGGGCAATGAAGTGCAGCATCTGTACGACGTCGGAGTCGCCGGCATCCATCGGCTGCTGGCGCGCCGCGAGGTTTTGACCCAGGCCCGCGTGGTGATCGTCTGCGCCGGCATGGAAGGCGCGCTGCCCAGCGTCGTGGGGGGCCTGGTCGGCGTTCCGGTCATCGCGGTGCCCACCAGCGTCGGCTATGGAGCTTCGTACCAGGGGGTCGCGGCGCTGCTGGGGATGCTGAACTCGTGCGCGTCGAACGTCAGCGTGGTCAACATCGATAACGGTTTCGGCGCGGGATACGTCGCATCGATCATCAATCGGCTGGGGTAGCGTCTATTAGCCCTGCAGTGCCGCATAGCGGGGGTTTTGCGGCGGGCGAGCCACCCACCAGGCGATTCCACAGCCCACCAGGAGAAACCCATACAACACGTATTCCATGTTTATGTGGCCTGAACCCATCAATTCTGCATAGGCGGGAATGCTTCTTAGAACGGCGTAGTGAATCAGGTCCACCGCAACGGCCGCCGTGAAGATTGGGAAGAGCTCGCGGCGTGCTCGCAACAACGGCCATACCGACGCCAGGTAAAGGAGGCCAGCCACCAACGATAACCCGAGCGCCCAGGAAGGAATCGCATCGAACACTGGAATGAACCGGCGATAGTCGTCGCCGGGCGTAAACGAACCGAAGAACTCAGCGATCTTTAGAAAGTGCAACCGGTAGGAAAGACCCAACCCAGCATCGAAGAAGCTGGAAAATGCGCCGTAGGCGATTAATAGAAAGACGAATGTACGTAATACAGGCGCTTTCATAACAGTCCTCCAGAGGACGCAGGGCCAACGATTGGCGTTCGCCGGTCCGGGCATTCGCGTCCGCTGCAACGTCGAGATGGCCACGCGGGTATCGGGACAGCTATCGAGGCCCTCCCCCCGCTTGCTTTGAAGATTATCTCACCCGGACAGCTTGCTCATGGATCTTCATCTAGAGCAGTTCCAGGGTTGCTGTATCTAGCCACGGGTGGAGCACGCCTTTCAGGCGTGCAGGGAAGGATGTCGAATTGAGAATGCGCTTTAGCGCCTGCGGTAAGGGTTTGGCGTTACCTCAGCGGCTAAAGCCGAATTCCAGAGGCAACTCTCAAATGCACCGCTGAAAGCCTGCCCTGAGCCAGCGACGCTTTCGCGAAACCGTCCGTGAAAACAGAAGCTAAACGAGCATGTATGTTTCGCCTTAGATTCGCTTTCATGGCTTTGCATCCATCCTGTCATATTCCATTGATCCTCAGTCGAAGGGCGGTGCTCCACCCGGATACACCAACTCAGGATTTGCTCTAGCAGTTTGCTGAAAAACTCAAAAAAGCAGATCCCTCACCGACTAAAGTCGGTTCGGGATGACAAAAATAAAGGACTTGTAACGGCGCACCTTAAGGTGCGCCCCTTCAAAACGCTCCCAATCCTAGTTTTTCAGCAGCCTGCTAGTGCCTAACGGGACCTTAGCTCTGGCACTAGCGCCAGGAGCTAATGCTAAGGATTGATAATGTCTGTTATCGACGATATGGTTGGCCTGGAGGCCCAAGATGAACGTTTCGCTCACCCCAGAGCTTGAACAGTTTGTGCAAGCGAAGGTCGAGAATGGCCGATACAACTCGGCCAGCGAAGTCGTTCGTGAGGCGCTCCGTCTGCTGGAGGAACACGAGAAGGCACGCGCCACACAGTTAGCGGAGTTCAACCTGGAACGGGGACGGCGTCTGGCGTCCTTGGACCGGGGTGTGGATCTCGCTGAAGTTCGTTCTCGCTTGAGACGGAAGTCGCAGAAGGGGCGACAGCGGGAATCCGAGTGCCGTCAGGAGGGAGCAGAAAAGCAGGTCCCTCGACTCGGACTGAAGTCCTCGCTCGGGATGACAAATGTCGAAGTAGTTGAAATGTAACTCGTTTTGTTGAAGACAAACGCCACAGCCTGTACCAGGAGTCCCTACAACCTGGAAATGGCGGCTTCCCGCGTGGGCAGTTCTACGCCGGGCTCGATGCCGTCGATCCCACAGGAATGCTCGGCCTTGAAGAGGTCCTAAGTGGGATCCTTGATGTGGAGTGTCAGGTCTTCGACAGGCCGAGTTCAGCGAGAAAGTCTGGGTCGTAGTCGTCCCTAACCCATCGGACAGTCCACCTAAAGTCCTTGGAGCCTTGAAGCTGATCGACCCAAGTCTTCCAGTACGGCCATTCATCCTTAGACAACCATCCTTCACGACCCGCGAGCCAAACCGTCTCACATAGGGCTATGATGAGGTCACAGTAGTGAACGCGTGCCTTCTCGGCAGGGTAAAGCTCCCCGTAAGATTTAGTCAACTCCTCGGTCGTGTATTCATAAAGAGCATGAAGGTCCGCATTCTCCACCATCAGCTTCGCCACGTCAACGGAGTGAGCTATCGAATCGAGATAGTTGCGAAACCTCTGCTCCTGCCTATGGTTGCGAAACTCGTATCCGGCGAACAGAAGCGCGCTGATTACGCCCACCGTCTGGGCCAAACTCAGAGTTATTGTGGTGATACTCATAGCGTCCATGGCGTCTCCCCCTCGTGCTAACCGGAATTTCCGTTTTGATTGAGAGCTTACGCTGACTTCTCTCCAAATACCCGCTGGAAGATTTTGTCCACATTCCGTAGCGGCCGCTGCAAATCGAAAGCGTGCTCCAGAGTCTCACGCTTTACCTTCGACGTGATCTCCGGATCGTTCATGATCAGCTCGCGGAAGTTCTGGTCTTCCTTCCACGCTCGCATCGCGTTCGACTGCACCAGCCGATAAGCGTCCTCGCGCAGCACACCGGCCTCAACCAGGTCGAGCAACAATTGTCCGCTGAAGACCAGTCCGCCCGTCGATTCCAGGTTCTTCAGCATGCGCTTGGGATAAACCAGCAGCGTGTCGACGAGGTTCGTGGTTTTGCTGAGCAGGTAATCGACCAGAATGGTCGAGTCCGGCAGGATGATGCGCTCGGCGGAGGAATGCGAAATGTCGCGCTCGTGCCACAGCGCGACGTTTTCCAGTGCGGCTTGCGCGTTCGAGCGCACGACGCGCGCCAGGCCGCTGATTTGCTCGCACGTCACGGGATTCCGCTTGTGCGGCATGGCCGACGAGCCCTTCTGCTTCTCGCTGAAATACTCTTCGGCCTCGCGAACTTCGGTGCGCTGGAGGTGGCGAATTTCGGTGGCAATCTTGTCGAGCGTGGAGGCGATCACCGCGAGCGTGGCGACGTAGAAGGCATGGCGGTCGCGCTGAATCACTTGCGACGAGACCGCGGCGACGTTCAGGCCCAAACGCTGGCAGATCTTCTCTTCATACTCCGGTTCGAGGTGCGCCGCGTTTCCCACCGCTCCCGAAAGCTTGCCCACGCGCATCTGCTCGGCCGCCATTGCAAAGCGTTCGATATCGCGCTGCACCTCGGAATACCAGTTGGCGAGCTTGAGGCCGAAGGTGATCGGCTCGGCGTGGATTCCGTGGGTGCGACCGATCATCGGCGTGTCCTTGAACTCCCAGGCGCGACGCTTCAAGACTTCGCGCAGCTTCGTCAGGTCGTCGCGAATGATGGCCGATGCCTGCTTGACCAGCAGCGCCTGCGCAGTATCCACCACGTCATTCGACGTGAGCCCATAGTGCAGCCAGCGCGATTCCGGCCCCACCTTTTCCGCTACGTTGGTGGTGAAAGCGATGACGTCATGCTTCACTTCGGCTTCAATCTGGTTGATGCGGGCGACGTCGATGTCGCCTTTTTCGCGGATGGCCTTGGCGGCCGACTGTGGAACGATGCCAGCTTCGGCGAGGGTCTCGGTGGCGGCGATCTCCACCTCAAGCCACGTGCGGAACTTGTTTTCATCACTCCAGATGCGCCCCATCTCGGGCCGGGTATAGCGAGCGATCACGCACACCTCCTTTTATGCCCAGGTAATTGCGCTGTGGAACTCCTCATTGTACCTACTGCGTTCCCGGGCTGGGTCAGAGGTACTCAGCGTGTCAGCCTGCCGATGTGCGGGGCGACTGGCGATAACAAATACCAATGGCCGGCGGCCCATAGCAAATTGCATCGTACTACGACATATACGCATCCATCTGCGCAGGACCAAGAGTGAAGCGAAGGAGTGCTTCGTAATAGACGGACACCTAGCCGGGAGCACAATCCACATATTCTCTTTGCCGGGGGGCACTTTTCAATATATATCGTAATGCGATAGTATCGCATTCTCGGACTTATGACTGACATCAACGATCTCAAAGCCACCGACTACCAGGCCCTGGCGGAGTTTCGTTACCAGATCCGCCGTTTCCTCCGCTTCAGCGAGGCGGCAGCGCGAGAAGCGGGTCTGGCGCCGCAACATCATCAACTAATGCTGGCCATCAAAGGCGCTGCTGAAAATGCGGAGCCGCGGATTGTGGACCTGGCGGAGAGCCTGCAGATTCAGCATCACAGCGCCGTCGAGTTGGTGGACCGGCTGGTGAGGCGCGGCCTGATCCGGAGGACCCGCGGAGGCGAAGACCGGCGCGAAGTGCACCTGAAGCTTACCCCACGCGGAGAGCGCATTTTGAAGGCGTTAACCCTGCACCATCGCCAGGAGTTGCGGACCCTGGCGCCGGTCCTGGTGAGCACGCTGAAAAAGGTGATGCTCACAACCCGCGGCAGTAACAAGACTCCCGGGAAAAAGCGCGCTACAGCGGCCGGAACCGTGAGGCGTTCAAGATGAAACTCAGGGGAACGATGGCGTGTGCCTTAGGCCGCAAGCGGCATGGAGAGGAGCGGGAGGTGCTGGGGGATTTCACCACCACCGGTGAGGTGATCCCAATCACCTTGCTGGCGACCGGCATCGGCATCTTCAGTGCGTTCGTCGCTCTTGCCCTGCTGCGGCTGATTGGAATTTTCACCAATCTGTTTTTCTACCAGCGCTGGGGCACAGCGATAGTTTCTCCCGCGGGGAACCACCTCGGCTGGCTGGAAGTTTTCGTGCCGATGCTGGGCGGTCTCATCGTCGGGCTAATGGCGCGGTACGGATCGGAGCGTATTCGCGGTCACGGCATCCCGGAGGCAATTGAGGCCATTCTGCTGAAGGGTGGCAAGGTCGAGCCCAGAGTCGCCATCCTGAAGCCGGTCTCCTCGGCCATCTCCATCGGCTCGGGTGGGCCGTTCGGAGCTGAGGGGCCGATCATCATGACGGGCGGCGCGTTTGGCTCCATGATCGCGCAGTTCTTTCATCTCACCAGCGCCGAGCGCAGAACGCTGCTGGTGGCGGGCGCTGCTGCAGGAATGTCGGCAACGTTTGCGTCGCCGCTGGCAGCGGTGCTGCTGTCCGTCGAGCTGTTGCTGTTCGAGTGGAAACCGCGCAGCCTGATTCCGGTGGCGTTGGCCAGCGCAGCGGCGGCCGCGACACGGCGCTACATCATCGGCATGGGTCCGCTGTTCCCTACGCCTCCTCATGCTGCCTTTATCGGGCTTCACGGGCTGCTAGGCTGCGTGCTTGTGGGATTGCTTGCCGGCGCGCTGTCGGCACTGTTAACCCTGGCGGTGTATGCAGCGGAAGACGTTTTCCTCAAACTGCCGATTCATTGGATGTGGTGGCCGATCGCCGGCGGCTTCGTCGTGGGCGCCGGCGGATTGATCTTCCCGCAAGCGTTGGGCGTCGGCTACGACACGATTGGAGCGTTGCTGCAAGGCCACAACTTACTGACCACCATCGCCGGAATCCTGCTGGTGAAGTCCATCATCTGGGCGGTATCACTGGGTTCAGGAACATCGGGCGGCGTTCTGGCTCCGCTACTCATGATGGGCGGCGCCTTGGGCGGGTTGCTGAGCGCCTTTTTGCCCAACGAAGGACTGGGGTTTTGGCCGTTGATCGCGATGGGCGCGATCCTGGGAGGAACCATGCGCTCGCCCTTCACCGGCGTAGTGTTCGCGGTGGAACTGACGCACGACATGAACGTGATTCTTCCGCTGCTACTGGCGTCGGTGGTCGCCCATGCCTTCACGGTGCTCACCTTGAAGCGTTCCATCCTGACGGAAAAGGTGGCGCGCCGAGGCTACCACTTGAGCCGCGAATACTCGGTGGATCCGCTGGAGATCCTGTTTGTGCGCGAGGTCATGCGGCCGAATATCGCAGCCATTCCGGCCGACACTTCGATCGCCGAACTTGCGCTGTCGCTGCATGACGGGCAGAGCTTGCGCCGGCAGCGCCTTTACCCCGTGGTTGACCACGAGCGCAAGCTGGTTGGTGTGGTCCCCCGGCATGAGTTGCAGCACTTGATCCAGCAGGGCGACGGACGCGGATTGGCAGATTTACTCAGGCGAGATCCAAAGGTTGCCTATCCGGATGAGCCGTTGCGTGTGGTCGTCTATCGCATGGCGGAAACCGGGCTGACGCGCTTCCCGGTAGTAGAACGGGACGGCTCGCACAGACTCGTGGGGATGGTTTCGCTGGATGATCTTCTCAAGGCACGGGCCCACACTCTGGATGCCGAAAAGCGACGCGAACGGGTTTTGCCGTTACGGTTGATGTTCCCATCGGGATGAAAGAAAGCGGCGGGGTAGGCTGTGGCGCGATTCCGGCAGGCTATCCTCGACACCCGAGAGTGCCGCTGGGTCCGGAAACATGTTATATCTGTCTCTCACCAAGCCTCTACTCTCGGTCATTCCAGGGGGACATAGGGATGCCCACAATTCGGCTCGTCGACGACCGGCAGCGTGGAACCTACCGGTTGTGTCGCGCTGCTGGTTGTGCCTTGTTGGCCGTGCTCAGCCTTTCTGCGCTCTTGCCTGCGCAGAGGATCGACGCTCCGCCCCGGCTTGAGCCAACCGCCAACGCACTGACCGGTTTGCAGAAGTGCGGCCAGAGCATTGCCAGGAGCGCACCAAAAATCTCGTCCAGCCTTCTCGAGGCACAAGGGCTGCTCGCGCACGGATTGCTGATCGGGTGGAACAACTCGAGCGGCGAGTTCGCGGCCGTGCCGCCTCCCAAGCAATATGTTGCGGAGTTGGCACAGGAAGCTGAGTGGTGCCTAAAGGTGGCTGAGGTGTTGAACACGGAGCCCGCCGGAAAACGGCCGCCGAGAATGTGCTGATCAGCATCACCAATGACGTGATCATGAAGGTGGAGGACTGCCGCGAGTGGGGAATGGCCCGGATGGTGACGGTGGTAGCCAGCACTCTCAAGAACGGCCAGCCGGACCCCGGATGGACCGTAAACTATAAATGGGTGTCGGTCAGCGGACTCAACGCGACGGAACTTTCCTTCCCAAAGATCAGCACGCCAACTTCGCAGGCGCTGCCGCCGGGCATTTACTCGATCTACGCCACCAAGCAGGTGGGGAACACCCTGATGAAGACCGAGCCCAAAACCATATCCGCATTCCAGAAGGACAAGGTGCAATGCGAGATACCGGTGCCGTAAGCTCACCAGCCAAGGCATCCGAAGCAGAACCGCAAGAGCCAGTACGGTTCGCGGCGTTTGCCAAGTTCTTCAAGGCGTACATGGGTACGGCGTCGGTGGTGACGGCGTCACTTCCCATTCCGCTGGCGGCGTTCCACCTGATCCCCACCTATGCGGCGCAGGAAAAGTTCCTCTCGACGTACACCTCGTTGTTTTGCTTCCTGATGCTGGGTTACCTGTTTTACATCCGGCATTGGCTGGGCCGAGTGATGTTCTACACCAAGGCCGACGGGGACGTGGCGTTGCGCAGGGTCGTCTCGCTTGTGCCTCTGCTGTTGATCCTGGCCTCGCTCAGCCTGGTGACCCTCTACCACCACTATCTTATGGATTCCCTGACTGTGTTCTCGGAAATTGGCGTCATAAAACCCACGAAAGATCTGCTGCAGGACAGCGACTACCGCGAAATTCCCGACAGCCTGCAGCTCACCGTGTGCTATCTCGGCATGTTCCTAACGGCGGAGGCAGCTTTCATTCTGATGGCGTTGCGCGAATACCTGCAGGATGTGATGCATATCCAGGACATATCGCTCATCCGATTGCCCCGATCAAGGCGCAGCTAGCGGGGATTCACAGCGGACTAAACCCGTGTCGCCCCTCCTCCACCCCCACGAGCACAAAAGCGGTGCTCGTCGGGGACCCCGGCTACGGGGCTCAGTCAAATTTCTCACCGTACCCAGCGCTTACGCGCTGGGCTAAACTGAGTCACCCCTCCACCACCCCAGCGAGCGCAAAAACGGCGCTCGCCGGGGACCCCGGTTGCGGGGCTGGATTCTGACAACTCTTGCTGTATCGTGCACACCGCATCTTCAGAAGTCGAGTTCTCACGCAGACTCTATCGCCCGGCTGGGCTGGCCCGCAGTGGGCAACAACAACGATTCCTGAACTCAGCTTTTCGTTTTGCATCCCGGCCAAGCTCTACCTTGGTGCTAAGAGGAAGGGAAAATCTGAATTCCTTGCGCACCCGTACTACAATCGGCGGCTAAGTAGCGGCTGGGAGGGGCGAATGGATTCTCAATCACGCGAAGTGTTCCTCACCGGAGGGACGGGTTTCATGGGAAGCCGACTCGCGGCCGAGTTGCTGCGGCGAGGACATCGAGTGCGGGCGCTGGCGAGGCCTGGCTCCGAATCGAGGCTTCCCGCCGGTTGTGAAGTGGTGAATGGCGACGCTCTGCGGGCCGAAACCTACGCCGCGCAAGTGGCGCCCGCAGACACGTTTGTGCACCTGATCGGGGTGGCGCACCCAAATCCGCGCAAGGCGGCCGAGTTCCGGGAGATCGATTTGAAGTCGTGCCAGGAGGCGATGCGTGCGGCGACCGATGCCGGTGTCCGTCACTTCGTCTACCTCAGCGTGGCGCGGCCAGCGCCCCTGATGCAGGAGTATCAGGTAGTACGTGCCGAGGGCGAACGGCTGATCCGTGAGAGTGGCATGAAGGCAACGTTCGTGCGTCCGTGGTATGTGCTGGGGCCGGGACGGCGATGGCCGCTGGTTCTGGTTCCCCTCTACGCGCTGGCGCGCCTGGTGCCGGCAACGCGCGAGGGCGCCGAGCGGCTGGGGCTGGTGACGGTGGAACAGATGACGCAAACGCTGGCGTGGGCGGTGGAGAATCCGCCGGAGGAGGTTCGCATCCTGGAGCCGCCACAGATTCGCACAGGTTTTGCTGAGCGGGCGATGGTCAGGCGCCAAGCCGTGTCGGCGTGATTTGCTATTGCCTGGGCGCCGGGGCGGCCGCGCGAATCTTAACCAATGTCCCATCCGGCAGCGGATTCCCGAGAAACTCGACGACGCCGTTGCGCACGATGCCATTGACCTCGGGTACGACCGAGGCTACACCGCCAACGTCTGTAGCTGCGACCACGGGAGCCTTCCTGGCGATTCCGCGGTCCATGGCGAGATTGGCCAGCCGGTCAGCCTCACGGTTCTTTTCCCGCGGCACATGCTTGATTTCGAAGTAATCAAGTTGATCCAGCATCTTCATCGCCCGGCCGTGTAACTCCTTCAGCGCGGGATTGCTCACCTTGTACTCCCCGTTGATCTGCTTCACCAGCAGTTCGGAGTCGCTGATGACCTTCAGCGCTTTGAAAGCGTGACGGAGAGTGTAGTTCAGCGCGGCCAGCAGGGCCGAATATTCGGCGTAGTTGTTGGTCTGGCGGCCCAGAAATTCGCTGAGTTCAGCAACCGGACGGCCAATTTCGTCCTCAAAGACGACGCCGTATCCCGCCGGACCGGGATTGCCGCGGGCGCCACCGTCAATGCTCGCGATCAGGTAACCCTGCTCCGAGCTGCTGATGGTCCCGCCGGGGAATTCCTGTGAGCGGAACAGAGATTTCTGAGGAAACGGGCGGAATGGCATAACCTACCTAGTTTAAACTTTCAATCCCGAGATGGGTGACAGAAGGAGGTTATCGAGGAGCAACATAAGACTGCTGCCGGCAAAGCCTGCTCGGAGGCGAAAGTATGGCGGAGTACTCGAGACCTGTTGCCGGTGGGGCAAACCGGCATCGCCGGTCGTCCTCGCGGTACGGAGAAGGCGACCTCGGCGATAGGCCCTTCAGCCAGTTACGCGGGCCAAGCCATTATTGGAGGTTGGGGTGGCGCGGCGCGGGACTCCATTTACCGCACCCGCACACTCCAGCATCTCCGTCGCAGCAGCACATCACATTGCCTACGTGGTTGCAAGTGCCGAACCACTGCGGCACGACGGCGCTATTTCCGTCACGCGGCAGAAGATCATGGAAAATTCCTGTCCTCTCCGCTGTCATCGTTTCGCTCAGTGCCGCCTCAGCGCTGAATCCCGGTACGCTCATCATACGTCCTCCATTGAGGCCTCAAAAACGGCACCATAGTACACCCGTCTCGCCTGTTCGCTGCGAAACAATTTTTCATCGGAGCACTTCCGACGGTCTACCACCCGCAGCAGCCCAGCTTTACAGCTTTAACGCCGGTTTTCGACGCGGCGAAACCACCGGGCGTTGCCAGCCAGGATCAACGACCCATGCTTAACCGGGTCGCCAATCGCTCAGGAAGGTTAGAAGAGATGATTCGTTGCTGCGCTGCATCGACGTCGTACGGAACGCGATAGAAGGTCACCGCTCCGGGCGCATCCCCGTTGCGTTCATAGAGTGCGAAGGCCGCGCGCCAATCCCCGTCGCGAGGCTGGCCCACCGAGCCGGGATTGATGAGATACCGCTCACCCCGCGCCAGCGGCATGGTGAACTCCACAACATCTTCTCCGATTGCGTAGATCGGCACAATGGTACGCACGTGCCCGTTCTCGAAAGCAAATCCACCTTGTAGGTGGGTGTGGCCGAAGAAAATGATTTCGGCGTGGCCGGGCATTCGAAGGTTGGCGCCAGCGGTGGACGGGTTCAGTACATACTCATCTTCATCGCGCGGGGAGCCATGCACGAATTCGATTCCAGCCAGCTCGTCAGGGCGCAGCGGTCCTTTCGGCAGCGACTTCAGCCACTCCAGGTGTTCGGGCGTGAGCGTGGTTTGCGTCCAGCGCGCCGACATCGCAGCTATAAGGTTGAACTCTCCCAGGTCGGTCAGCCCAGAGCAGGCGCGGTCGTGGTTGCCGCGCACAATCGTCCCGCCCATGGCGCGCACTCGCGCGCAAACTTCGTTGGGCGAAGCGTTGTAACCGACGACGTCGCCCAGATTGACCAGGAGATCATGCGCCGGAGCGACGGCGAGGACCGCCTCCATGGCTTCCAGGTTGGCGTGAATGTCGCTGAGCAGGAGCAGCCGCATGGTTCAGCGGACCTCCGGCGATACCACCGGGCAACGTGCCAGATGGCCGGGCGCGACCTCCACCAGCGGCGGGAGCGCCATGGCACAAGCGGCGATGCGCGACGAACAGCGCGGCTCGAAAGCACAACCAGGCGGCAGCGCGGTGATGGCAGGCACAGTTCCCTCGATGGTCGGTAGTGGTTGGCTGCGCTCGCTGCGCAGCGTCGGCACAGAGTGTAACAGCCCGTGGGTGTAGGGATGCGCCGGATGGGTAAAAACTTCCGCCGCCGTTCCCATTTCGACCAGGCTGCCAGCGTACATCACTCCAATGCGGTGCGCTACCTGCGAGACCACGGCCAGATCGTGGGAGATGAACAGCATCGCCAGCGAGAACTTCTCGCGCAGCTCGCTGAGCAGGTCGAGCACTTGCGCCTGGATGGTGACATCGAGCGCGGTCGTGGGTTCATCGGCTATGAGCAGCGAAGGCCGGTTCACCACGGCCATGGCGATCATCACGCGTTGGCGCTGCCCACCGGAGAGTTGGTGCGGATAATCGCGCGCGCGCCGCTCGGGATCGGCAATGGCGACGGTGCGTAAGGCTTCGACGGCGAGCCGCCAGGCATCGGCCTTGCTGGTCTTTTTGTGCGGAGATTGCGAGCGATCACTAACCTCAAGCTTGTCATCCCGAGCGAGCGCAGCGAGTCGAGGGACCTGCTGTTCTGTCAGCTCCTTACTTTCCGAGCCGTCATGCGCCAGCACTGCCTCCGCGATCTGGTCTCCCACGCGCATCACAGGATTGAGCGCGGTCATCGGCTCCTGGAAGATCATGCTGATCCCGGCGCCGCGAATGTGCCGCATCTGCGGTTCGGGCATGGCGAGCAGGTCTTCGCCGCGAAACCCGATCTCGCCCAGAATCCGCGCCTGTGGCGGCAGCAATCGCAGGATGGCCAGCGCACTGACCGACTTCCCCGATCCCGACTCCCCTACGAGTCCCAGCACCTCGCCCGGCGCAATCTGAAAGCTCACATCGCGAACCGCGGTGACGCTTCCCTGAGCGGCGGCAAATTGGACGGTAAGATTGCGGACCTCGAGCAGCGGCGCCACCAGCCTATCGTAACAGCGGCGGCAGCGACTTCACGAGCGTTCAAAGCGCCACGAAGTTGCGGACGATTTGCTTGCCGTAGTCGGTGAGTACGCTCTCAGGATGGAACTGCACGCCTTCAACGGCGAACTTGCGATGCCGCAATCCCATGATCACGCGTTGCCCATCGCGGTCATGACAGATGGCCGAGATCTCCAGCTCGTGGGGCAGGCCCTTCTCTTGCACGATCAACGAATGGTAGCGCGTGGCGGTCATGGGTGAAGGAATGCCCTCGAAGATGGACTTGCCATCGTGCTCGATGGAGCTGGTCTTGCCGTGCATCAGCGTGCCGGCACGGACGACCTTCCCGCCGAAAGCCTCGCCGATGGCCTGATGGCCGAGGCAGACGCCCAGCACAGGCACACGTCCGGCAAAGTGCCGGATCAACTCGATGCTGATGCCCGCGTCCTGCGGCGTGCAAGGGCCGGGCGAAATAACAATGCGGTCAGGATGCAGTTCTTCAATCTCGCTAACCGTAATCTGGTCGTTGCGGCGCACCACGACCTCTTCGCCCAATTCGCCCAGGTATTGCACCAGGTTGTAGGTGAAGGAGTCGTAGTTGTCGAGGACGAAGATCATGGCTTTAGCTCGAGGTTCGAACTACCCGAGTTGGCTGGATATCAGTATGCCCGATTTTGGCTGCCGGAGTCGAAGCGCCAGTCTCGTGGACTGGCCCTCTTCAGCCGCTCACATTCGAGAGACTAGAATCGAACCATGGCACGACAAGACATGGTTAGGCTTTTGGCGGTTAGTGTTTTGGCCTGCATCGCATTCAGCGCCGTGTCTGCGCCAGCGCAGGTGCAACGCATCGGCGCGCTGTCTGCCACAGGCGCTTCCGACGAGCTCAAGCATGCAGTCGAGGACAAAGGCTATCGCGTGACGCTCGACGACGGCTGGACCGCGGAATTCTGGTTCGCCAAACAGCTTAAGACGGCAACGAAGGATGTCCCCGGCGCGCTCTACCCTGAGCTGGCCAACGCTGAATTCGTTGCGGTGGTCAACTTGCCCAAAGGTATGAGCGATTTCCGCGGGCAGGCGATTCCAGCCGGAGCGTACACGCTGCGCTATCAACTCTTGCCGCAGGACGGCAATCACCTGGGCGTTGCGCCCAATCCTGATTTTCTGCTGGCCATCCCTGTCGCCAGCGATCTTGATCCGGAGCAGCATTACCTGTACAAGAAGCTGGTCGCGCTGAGCGCCAAAACCGTAGGCGCGAACCATCCGGCAGTGATCGCGTTGGAGAGCGCTGGCGATGCGGGAAGCGTGGTGAAAGACGCGCAGAACCTGACGGTGCTGACCGTCGCGTTGACCACGTCAGCAGGCGCCACAGAAAAGCTCGGCGTCGTTGTGAAGGGCGCTGCTGCGCAATAACCAGTGGCGGTGAAGCAGTCGGGTAGAATGGCTCTCGTCTATGGAGAAGCCCGATGTCTTGACGAACCAGCCCAGCGCACCGACTGCCACACGGCAGCCGGCTTGGTTCCGAAGGCATTGGGATTTTCTGGCGGTGTTGCTGCTGATCGCCGCTTCGCTGCCGGTGACCTGGCTGTCGCCGCGCGCGCTCATCATCATTCCTCGCGCGGGCATGTTCGACGATCACTGGGTCCTCGACACGCCTTTCAAAACCTCGCGCGGCCTGTGGTTTGGCCGGGACGTCGCGTTCCCGTACGGCCCCATTTTTCAGTGGCTGACGAGTGCGCCATCGCGCTGGAGCGGCCTTTCGATGGCCGTCATCTACACCAGCTACCGGACGCCCTTGCTGTGGTGCACCTTCCTGTTCGGATATCTCACCCTGCGCCTGCTGCTGCCGGAACAACCGCCGTGGAAGCGGTTTTTGCTGCTGCTCCTGCTGTGCTTCTTCTGGGCTCCGTGGGACGGTCGCACCGCCTTCGACATTCTTCTATTCGCCTGGTTCCTGCGAGGCTGGTATGCGGTGCAGCAGCAGCGCCTCCATCCCGCGCTCGTGGGATGCGGCGCTGCGCTTCTATGTGCTGCGGCGTTTCTCTACTCCGCCGACACCGGTGTTTATGGCATCGCGACGTTGCTGGTCACTCTGGTTGGAGTGGCGTGGGAAGGCCGTCGCGAAGCGCAGACGTGCCGATCGTACTCGGTCGCTCTCCTGGCCTTCGCCGGTCTTTTCGTCGTGTGCGTTTTCGCTATCAACGCAGCCATGGCCGGCCTGCTTGATTTTCGTTTCTGGCGAACTTCGTTAGCGCTGGTCAGCATCCATCGCTGGAACGAGCCGGCGGCGATGTCGAGCGCGGCCACGATCCAGATGCTCGTTACTTTGATGGCCGGCGGCGTCATCTTTCTCGTGCGGTATTTCGTGCCGGGCGATCGTGACGCGGGCATCACCACGCGCACGGGATTTCTGCTCAGCGCCTTCGTCTTCGGATTGGCCGCCATGCAAACCGGACTGGTACGGTCCGATTCGCAGCACGTTGTCTTTGCCTTGTACCCGATGATGTTTTTCGCGGGCGCCGTCCTCTTCTCGTTTCGTTCGCGGGCTGTCTCGGCTCTCGTGGTGCTGGTTGCCGTTGCGTGTTCCGTACTGTTTGGTCAGCCGGTTGCGATATTCCAGCCCTCCAGCTTCCGCTATCGTCTGGCGCAGATTCGGCACCCGCTGAGCGAATGTCCCAGCGGCTTCCGCGAGTTCGGCGATGTCTGCTATCCGGCAGCGTTCGCCGAGATGCTCCAAACCGGTATCAGCTACCTGCAGCAGCACAGCGGAGAGCACGACTCCGTCGTGGTCTTTCCGTATCAATACATCTTCGGGATCGCCTCGGGCCGCAACGTTGCGGGCGGAGTGTTGCAGTCATTTCTCGCCAGCGGCCCCTACCTGTCGCAGTTCGACATCGCCGGATACCAGCGCGCCGCGGCTCCGGCCGGCCTCTACTTTCCCGACGGCGATCTGAGCATTGCTATCGACGAGGTACCGAACTTCACGCGCACTCCGGATGTCTGGTTCTGGCTCGATCGGCATTACCAATCGGAGCGCGAACTATCGACGGGGATGTTTGGTCTGGTCAAGGATGATTCGCGAGCGGCGCGAATTTCGCTGCAGCCCCTGCCCCTGACCGTCGCGGCGCAAAGCTATCCGATCCGCGAACGCAACTCGGAGGTGGACCTCGGCGATCCCTTGTGGCCCAGCGACGGCGCCGATTTTCTGCGGCTGCGGCTGACGGCACGCTACGGGCCGCTTTGGAAGTTGCGCAAGCCAGAGCGCCTGCAGCTTGAGATCACGCGCGCCGATGGCAGCCGCGATCTGCAGTCGTTCGTCGTGGAACCGAATGTGTCGTCGGAAGTATGGTTTTATCCCTGGAACCAGGCCGATCTGGCAAACTATTTCGCTGCCGACGAAAGCCGCTGGCGCAGCAGTTCGCGTCCGGCAATCACCCATCTTCGCCTGCTGGTCACGCCGCTGGACTGGGTTTCGCAACAGCCGGATTCGATCGCGATCGAGTCCGCCGAGGCGATCAGGTTCGCGATGAATCCATAGCGCAGTTTCGCTCTTCAAATACACTCTTAGCTCGATCCGCCAACTATCCACACCGCGATCCACTCTGTTGCCTGCGATAGAATGGCACTCGCCTATGGCAAAGCGGGATGAATTGGCGAGCCCACGACGCTCGTCCATGCCTCAGTCAGCTTCATCGCACTCATGGCTTCGAAGACATTGGGACCTGCTGGCTTTACTGCTCCTCGTGCTCGCATCCGTCCCAGCGGTGTGGCTGTCACCGCACGCGCTGGTCGTGGTCCGCGATACCAGCCTGATCGACGACAACTGGCATCTTGACGAGGTATTCAAACTCTCGCGCGGCATCTGGGTTGGCCGCGACGTCGCATTCACCCATGGCCCAATCTTTCAGTGGCTCTCCAGCGTGCCGGCGCGCTCGATGGGCGTGTCCATGGGAGCGATCTATGCGACGTGGTTCACGGTTCCGGTGTGGTGCGCTTTTGCCTTCATGTATTTGACCCTGCGGCTGCTGCTCCCGGAACAACCTGCCTGGAAACGCGCGCTACTGCTGCTCTTGATCCTTGTCTTCTGGGAGCCATCGTTGCGGAACGCGCTCCCCGTGCTCCTCTTCGCGGTCTTCCTGCGCGGCTGGTATGCGGTCATCGAGGAACGCGCGAAAACGTACGTTCTCGGAATCGGTGCTGCCTTGCTCTGCGTCCTCGC
The DNA here is from genome assembly GCA_963833155.1 of uncultured Acidobacteriaceae bacterium. Lineage (GTDB taxonomy): Bacteria > Acidobacteriota > Terriglobia > Terriglobales > Acidobacteriaceae > Bog-257. The sequence continues at coordinate 362,969 of CAWHWY010000001.1, read as the reverse complement.
ATTCCTCGCGGCGTCCGACACCGGCGTGTACTCGGCGGCAGCATGGGTGGTTGCGACCGCCGCGGTGGCCTTCGAGTCCCGCCGGGACAAACAGATCGCGGGGAAGTGCCTGTTTACTCTGGTGGCGTTCGTGCTGTCGGCTTTCCTTCTCGCGCTCGCAGTCAACGGCGCAATGGGCGGGACCTTCGATTTTCGGTTCTGGAGAGATAGCGCTCAGATGGTGAGCGTCTATCGCTGGGCCACTCCAGCAGCGATGACGGACGCCGGCACCGTTCGACTGCTGGGAACGCTGTTCACCGGAGCTGCGGTGTTCCTGTTTCGCGCGGGCGCACGGAGCAAGCAGAGCCCCGCAAACACCGAGCGCTCCGGCTTTCTACTGGGCGGCTTCGCCTTCGCCGTGGTCATGCTGCAAAGCGCCCTCGTCCGCTCCGACCTGGGTCACGTTGTGATCGCCGCCTTTGCCATGGTTTGCCTCTCGGGCGCCATCCTGTTTTCGTTTGCATCGGGCGGATTCTCTACGTTTGCCATGGTTTTGGCGATCGCATGCTCCATGTTGTTCTCCCGCCCGGCGTTTCGGCCGTCCACGGTGATTGGTTTGGTTGAGCAGGTGCGCCATCCCTTGACCGAATGTCCTCCCGGCTTCCGCGAATTCGACCGCGGCTGCTTTGCGCCGGAATTCACCGCGATGCTTCAGTCCGCCTCCAGCTATCTCGGACAGCACAGCGGGCCGCAAGACCGCATTGTCGTTTTCCCCTATCAAACCAAGTTCGGCATTGCCGCGCACCGCAGCATTGCCGGAGGCCTGATGCAGGCTTACACCGCGAGTGGCCCGTATCTGTCGCAGCTGGAAATCGCCGGACTGGAGAGCGTGCCTGCTCCGGCCGGCCTTTACCTGCCCGACGCCGACATGCGCGACCTCTCGGACACCGGTCTGGTCCACTGGCGCAACCTCGACCTGAGCCTTCCCGTGGATGGAACCTACAACTTCACCCGCACTCCGGAACTGTGGTTCTGGATGTTGCAACATTATCGTGCCGAGGAGCAGCTGTCGGCGGGCGTCTTTGGTTTGCTGCGCGATGACTCCCGCGCGTCGCGCATCTCGATGCAGCCGCAGACGCTTGGGTTGGCGGCGCAAACCTACCCCATCCGCGAACGCAGCTCGGTGGTGGATCTCGGCGTACCCGATTGGCCGCCCGGCGCCGATTTTCTCCGCCTGCGCCTGACCGTGCGATATGGCTTCTGGTGGAAGCTCCGCAAGCCGGAGCGTATGCAGTTGGAGATCACCCGCGCCGACGGCAGCAGCGAGCTGCGCTGGTTCATCCTGCAACCCAATGTTTCCACCGACCTGTGGTTTTATCCCTGGAGCCCGCCCGATCTCGTCCATTATCTCGATGGGGATGAAAGCCATTGGCGCACCACGCCGCGACCGTCGATCACCCGGCTTCGTATTCAGGCAACACCGCTGGATTGGGTTTCGGTAACGCCGGACGCGATTGTCGTCGAGGCGGCCGACGCGGTGCGGTTGGCGATGAATCCGTAAAGAAAAATTCCTGGCAGCGATGTTGTCTTCCGCCTCGGCGGTGTTGCAAAGTGCATCAGTCCGATGTGAATTGCAACAGTGCGGTTTAACGAGGCGGAGATTCCTCTAACGCGCTGATTCTGCTTGCTATTCGCCACCAAATCGCGCGCAGGAAACTTCCTTCCCGGGTTTTTCCGTTGCAGAACACAACGAATCGCCGTGTTGCGAAATGCAACTCGTCGGCTGATGTAATTCGCAACGGACTTCTCCAAGCCGAACAATCATCACCAGTTGCACCTGCATGTAGAAGCGATTTTCATCGCTGGCCGGTTTGGCACGCCGAATGCCTTATACAAAGTGCCAGCGCAAGACAGAAAAGGCGCGGCAAGATCAAATCCCTCGGACAGCGAGGCAGGAGGCGGTTATGACAGTTCTACTGGTTCTGGCGATGTTCGCAATTTTCCTCACGATTGATTACTTCTACGCCAAGGCAAAGCATCCAGTTCTGCAAGTTGCTCCGGCGATGGGCAAACGCGCGACCAAAGCGCCGCGGATGGCACCCAGCCTGGTCGGCGGCTTCGCGGTCCCGGAAAACCTGCGCTACCATCCCGGGCACACCTGGGCGCTGAGTGAAAGTCCCAACCTTGTGCGCATCGGCATCGACGACTTCGCTTCCAAGCTGACGGGCAAGATCGAGCACGTCACGCTGCCGCAACGCGGCCAATGGATCCGTCAAGGCCAGAAGGTATGGAGCCTGGTACGCAACGGCGTGAAGGTGGACATGGTATCGCCGATCGAAGGCAGCGTCGCTGACATCAACGAAGCCGTCATCAGCGATCCGTCGCTGGCCCGCAAGGACCCCTACGGTGAAGGCTGGATGGTAACGGTGCAGTCGCCCGACGCCAAGACCAACTTCCGCAACCTGCTGGGCGGAGCGCTGGCCCGCTGGTGGACTGAGGAATCTTCGATGCGGTTGCAGCGGCTGGTTCCGAACGCCCTCGGCGCCCTGGCGCAAGACGGCGGCGTGGCCATCGACGATGTGGCCGCCACCATCCCCGACGAGCAATGGGTCAAGATCACCCGCGAGTTCTTCCTGTCATAACCCACTGAAACCCACACGCCCCGGAGTGCAACCTCCTGCTCCGGGGCGTTTCTCTGTTCGGATGTCGGCCGTCCATCAGCAGCCTTCAGCCGGGACCATTCGGTGCGCGCGTTTAGCTGCAGCTGATTCGCCGTGACCCGCGGACCTGCCGGATGGTACGTCACAACCCCTTGTGCGCTGGGTCACTGAACCATGGTGACAAGCCGGCGTAGAAAGAGCTTGTGAGGCTACGAAAATCCGGGTCCAGACGTGGTTTGCGAAAGACCGGGCTTCGCCGTTGGCAGGTGAGCTTATGTTGACATTCGCGCTTTTTCCTCTGGTTCTCTTCTTCCTGGGGGCAGCTCTGGTGACCGGTCTGCCGGTTGCCTTGAGCCTTCAATCCTATTTCCAGAATCGCGGCCGCCAGTCCGCCATCTGTCCGGAAACCGGCGAGCCGGCCGAGATCGAGGTGGACCGCAAGTTTTCCTTCTGGACAGCGTTGCGCGGTCAGGAACACTCTCGCCTGCAGTCGTGTACCCGCTGGCCCGAAAAGGGGGATTGCGGCCAGGAGTGTCTGGCGCAGGTCGATCCTTCGCCGGAAAACGTGGAGCGGCTGATGCTCGGCTGGTACAAAGGCAAAGTGTGCGCCATCTGCACCCGTGCCATTACGCCGTCCGATTGGCGGCGCAGCCGTCTGGCATGGCTCGACAGCCAACATAAGCTCATCGAGTTGCGGCAGGTGAATTTGCGGCAACTGCAATCGGCACTGGCCGAGATGCGTCCACTGTGCTGGCCTTGCCATCAGGAAGAGCGCGTTCGCCAGGCGGTTCCGCCGCGCCTGCTCAAAGGTGACCGGCTTGGAATGCAGCCCGCGACAGCCCGGCTGTCGGGCGAAGGTGAAACCTTATAGGTGTGGCGTCTCCATCGGCCACAGCGCCACTTCGTCGATAAGGGGAGCGCGCTCCCGTTCCCCTTTTAGACCTTCCGAAGCATGGCGTGCGTTATCCTGCTCTTGCCATGGACAAACAGCATTTTTACTTCAAGCTGATCGCGCCCCGGCCGACGTTTGCGCAGGACATGACCGGCGAAGAGCGGGCGTTGATGGAAGAACACGGCGCGTACTGCAAGCAGGCGTTCGACGCGGGCAAGCTTCTTCTCTACGGGCCAGTGATGGCGCCGGATGGGGCTTTCGGGGTGGGAGTCCTGGAGGTCGCGGACGAGGCCGAGGCGCGGCACTTCGGCGAGAACGATCCCTCGGTGCGCGCCGGCATGAATCGCTTCGAGTTCTATCCCATGCGGGTGGCCAACTCGCGCGCCAAGAGTTAGGGAGTATCTCGCGAAAGGCCGACCTGTACCGCAGCGTCGAACTTCGAATAGTACTTCTTCACATCCTCGGGCCCATACTTTGCGCGGAACATCTCGACTACATGTTTTACAACCTCAGGGTCCGTGATTGGCTTTGCTCGGAACTCGGCCTCTTTACCTCGAGCTGAGATCTGAATCTTCGCATTGTGCAGGACATTCTTGTACCACTGCGTGTCGGAACCTTGTACCGGCATTAGGTAGAGCTTGCTGGCGCCCTCCAAAACAAACCACACAGGCACCGAGATGAGTCGCCCCGACTTTCTGCCGATCACACTCATCCGGATTTGACGGTATCGGGTCAGGCGTTCTTTGAGCGAATCCGTTGAAGCTGGCATAAAGGGCTTCCCTCCCATGATCTCTGCGTTACTGGCTGGCTGCCAGACCCGCGCGAGTGAGCAGGGAGCGCAGCGCACGCTCGCCGTTGGCTCCATGCTGGGTGGCCACGACATTCCCCTCGCGGTCGATGACGACGTAAATGGGATACGAGTGGGCCGCGAACATCGCGGCCAGGTTGGTGTCTTCGGTCAGCACGATACGGCAGCTCCGCGGATTCTGCTCCAGGTACTTCTTCACGGTTTTCTTCGATTCGTTCACGTCAACCGCGAGCACCACCAGTCCCTGCTCGCGGAACTCCTTGTCGAGGTCGTCCACTAGCGGCTGCTCCCGCCGGCAGTACGGACACCACGTCGTCCAAAATTGCAGCAGGACAACCTGTCCCTTCACGGAATCGTTGGTGAACTTTTCGCCGGCGGTGGTCTTGGCGTTGAAGGGCGGCGCAGGCTCGCGGCTGCCAGCTAAAGCGATAATAGAGAGCGCGAGGCCCAGTAAGAGCAGGCAAGAGCGGTGGTGCATGGTAGTGCTCGCGTCAAGTGTTGGTTGTGCGTGAGAAGCTTATCATCTTGCCGATCCGCCAGTAAGAAAATGTGCCGTCCCGGAAGGGACCGGGATTCATTACACAGCCCACTTATTCCGTTTTGGTCGAGCCGTAGTCGGTCCGTAGCTCGCCGTTTCGGATTTGCTGGATAAAGATAGGAACTTCTCGGTTGATCAAATCAGCCCGGTCGATTTGTATCGGATGTCCGCTTCCTTTCGCGATGATTCTGCGGCTGCGGGTAGACAAGCGTTTCAAGGCTTCCTGCTCTTGATTCCACCACCCACTCTCTTCGAGCGCCAACGCAGGCGGAAGGTTCGAAGTCTGCCTTTGGAGTTCAGGATCTCGCGAGAAGATCAAGACTGGCAGATCTCCATACGGACCGGTATTGATCGTCTCCTCCCCGGACCGCTGATGGTTCGTGTACTCTTTCCAGATTGTGCTGAATAGCTTGCCGCATTCCAGTTGTCCAATCCTGGTTGCATCGGGCTCCTCGAAGCCATCCTCCGGCGAGCAGTAGCCGAAAACCCGCTGCAGGCCGGAAGCGGTGAACAGAACAAAAGGGTAGTAGACATAGTCAGGATGGGACGTTGCAGCTCTTAGCTCGGCAGACTCACGGTCCTCAAACAAGGGCGTACCGCCGTCAACGAAGATCAGCCCAGCCACGTCCTGCGGACTATGTTTCGCGTAAGCGCGAATGTAGATACCCCCCATCGAGTGTCCCATTAAGACAATGGGGCCATGGATGCCAGCTTGCTGTAGGAGAGCATGTAATTCACTGGCTATGGTGTCCGCGTCTCGCGGATCGGGCCCCGGAGTGCTCCACCCGAATCCGGCGCGGTCATAGGAGCACACTCGCGTAGTTTTGGAGAGTCCCGTTTGTACTTTGGCCCACTTGAGGAAACCATTTCCTCCCCCTGCTTCGAGCACAATCGTCGGAGAGCCCTCTCCCGTGCAGTAGAGATGCATGTCGTGTCCGTTAACCGGGTAGATCTTTCCAGGAGGCGAATAGATCGCACGGTAATAGCGAAGGGCAATCGCATTGAACATGGTGCTGCCGGCAGCCGTCACGCAAAGAAGGATGACCAGCGAGAGCAATGCCCGTTCGGTGATGCGACGCCACTTGGCATGCGGAGCGCGTTGCAGGGTGCGCAGGCGGCGGATGGAAAGCACAACGATCAAAATCGCGACCAGCACGATGGCAGCGGGAAGAGTCAGTGGATTGGCATTCAACCGCGCGCTCCTTTACGGAATCCATGAACCACGGGTGCCGTAAAGTCTACCCCTCCACGCTGACCCGCACCATCTTTTTCCCTGCGCGCAGCGTGAACTCTGAGCCGAGTTTAACTGCGACGACGATATCGGTCTTGAGTTCGCCATCCACTTTCACCGCGTTCTGCTTCAGTTTGCGCAGGCCGTCCGTCACGCTGGTGGCGAGGCCGGTGCGCGCGAGCAGCTTGTCGAGCTTAATCTGCACGTTACCGTCGCTGGTTGACGCGTTGGGCGCGGCGACCTCTTCGAAGCGCACTGAGACCAGTGGTAAGTCTTCCGGCGCTTCATCCTTCTGGAACATGCGCGACCAGTCTTGCGCTGCTTGCTCCGCGGCCTGCGGAGAATGAAAGTCCGCGACGATGCGTTTGCCCAGCTCCTGCTTGAGCTTCATGGGATGCGCCTCGCCGCTGGCAACCTCGCGCTTCATGCGCTCGATGTCGGCCATGCTTACGTCGGTGACCAGCTCGTAATAGCGCCACATCAGCTCATCGGAGATCGACATCACCTTGCCGAACATTTCCTGCGGCGCTTCGGTGATGCCGATGTAATTGCCGTACGACTTCGACATCTTCTGCACGCCATCGATGCCTTCCAGCAGCGGTGTTGTCAGCACGATTTGCGGCGGTTGTCCGTAATGGCGTTGCAGTTCGCGGCCCATCAGCAGGTTGAACTTCTGGTCGGTGCCGCCGAGTTCGACGTCGGCTTCGAGGGCCACGGAATCGTAGCCTTGCGCGATGGGATACAGCAGCTCATGCATCGCGATCGGCTTCTCCTCCATGAAGCGCTTGTGGAAGTCCTCGCGCTCCAGCATCTGCGAGACCGTGAACTTCGCCGCCAGCCGCACGAAGCCCTCGTAGCCAAGCTTGCCCAGCCACTCGCTGTTGAAGTGCACCTCGGTCTTGTCGCGATCGAGGATTTTGAACACCTGCGCTTTGTAAGTCTCGGCGTTCTGGTCGATCTGTTCGCGGCTGAGCGGCGGCCGCGTCGCCGAGCGCCCCGTCGGATCGCCGATGAGCCCGGTGAAGTCACCGATGAGAAAGATCACGGTGTGACCCATGTCCTGAAAGTGCTTGAGCTTGCGCATGAGCACGGTGTGGCCAAGATGCAGATCGGGTGCGGTCGGATCGAAGCCCGCCTTCACGCGCATCGGCTTGCCGCTCTGCCGGGATTTCTCCAGCCGTTCGCGCAGATCGCTTTCGCGGATGATCTCGGCCGCACCCTTGCGCAGATAGGCAAGCTGCTCGTCAACCGGAAGGAACTGGGGCATAAGGTCGATTATAGAGAAGGGCGGGAAGACTACCGGCCAGAGCAGGTCTCAGGTGGTCGCATGCCGCGAACGCTGCGAACCCCGAGGACATACGCGGCCGCCGGAATGGCCTGTTTGCCGCCCGGCATCGCGTAAAATTGCCGCCATGCCCACAGAGCAGGAATCTGGCTCGCTCCCAGTGCTGAAGCGCGTTCCCATCTTCTCCAGTTTGTCGGAGCAGGAATTTGCCTTCCTGACCTCGTGTCTTGTGCAGCGCAAATACGGCGCCGGAGAGCTGATCTTTGGTGAAGGCGATCCGTGCGCTGGTCTTTACGTTGTGCAGTCGGGAAATGTGCGCATCTTCAAAAGTTCGGCCGGGGGGCGGGAGCAGGTGCTTTCGATCGACGGTCCCGGCAGCTCAATTGCCGAACTGCCCGTCTTCGATGGCGGAAACTATCCTGCGTCGGCGCAGGCGATCACGAATAGCACGCTGTTTTTCTTCAGCCGTCAGGATTTCCAGGCGCTCTGTTTGCAGCATCCGGAGGTCGCGCTCAAGGTTCTACGTGTGGTTGGCGGACGTCTGCGGCGGTTGGTTGACATCATCGAAGAGCTCTCGTTCACCACAGTCCGGCACAGGCTCATCGCGCTTCTGGTGCGGCTGGGCAAAGCGGAAGGCACGCGGAGTGGAGATGCCATCACTCTGACCCTGCCGGCAAACAACAGCGAACTGGCGGCGCAAATCGGCACCGTACGAGAACTAGTGTCGCGCAACCTCAGCCGGCTGCAGGCTGAAGGACTGATTGAGGTCGACAACCGGAAGCTGGAGATTCCATCGCTGAAGCGCCTCGAAGCGGAACTGGAGGCTTCCGGCGGTTAGGCCTGCTCGTGCTTCCCGCGGGCGCCAGAAAGAAGACGCTCCATGGGGCGATCTTTCTCGTCTCCATCAAGGCCGCGATCTTACCGAAATTCTTGCCATCCGTGACAGAAGTCATAGCCGCTGTGCGAGAGGACCGCTAGTCTGCAGTCGAAGGCGGGGACCGGCGCAATGCTCCGTTACTCGCAGGAGGAAATAGAAATGACACTAACACCGACCAAAACCGTAGGCGAGATTGCAGCCGAGGTACCCAGCGCAACGCGCGAGTTCGAAAAGCTCGGCATCGACTATTGCTGCGGCGGAAGCCGCACCCTGGGCGAGGCTTGCGCTGCAGCTAACATTTCGATTGACGAAGCCCTCGCACGCTTGGAGAAAAGCCTGGCATCCACTTCGTCCGGAGACAGCAAAGACTGGCAGAACCAGTTACTGGCCGACCTGATTGGTCATATCACCAGCACGCATCATGTGTTTGTGCGCGAAGAATGCACCCGGATTGAGGCGCTGACCGCCAAGGTTGTTGGCGTACACGGCAAGAACCATCCGGAACTCCTCCAGGTGCAGCAGGTCTTTTCCGCGCTCGCCGAAGAGCTGAGGGTTCACCTGATGAAGGAAGAGCAGGTCCTCTTCCCTTATGTAGTGCGCATGGAAGAAAGCGTATTGGCGGGAGAACCCGCGCCCCCGGCGATGTTCGGAACCGTCATGAACCCGGTACGCATGATGATGCAGGAGCACGATGGCGCAGGCGATGCGCTGCGGTCGCTGCGGTCCATTACCGCCGATTACAAGGTGCCGGAAGACGCGTGCATCAGCTATCGCACGCTCTATGAGGCGCTGCAAGGCTTTGAATCCGACCTGCACCAACACATTCATCTGGAAAATAACATTCTTTTCCCGCGCACCGTCGCAATGGAAGGGAAACGATAACCGACGGCGTGCAATCGAGCGCCCGGGCTGCACGCAAGAGTCTGGCAGCAGGCGGATGGGTCACAATGGCCTGCACAGCGGGATAATCCCGCTGTTTTGCCCTCGATGGCAGGCCGTTGAGAGCGCTCCGGGTAAAAATAATTTCTCCAGGTTGCGAACCGGCGGGATGGGTGTACAATCAGTGCCGCTTTTTGGAGTCAAGAAGGAGATTCCGATTAAGACCATTCCACTTAACGTCAACGGCCGAGTCACCCGGGTGACGGCCGATGATCCTGAGATGCCGCTGCTCTACGCCCTGCGCGACAACCTCGGATTGCATGGGCCGCGCTTCGGCTGCGGCCTTGGGCAATGCGGAGCCTGCACGGTGCACATTGACGGCAACGCCGTGCGCTCCTGCGTGACGCCGCTCTCGGCCGTGGGCAAGAAGAAGGTGGTGACCCTCGAAGGGCTGGGCCCATCTGGAAAGCTGGTCGCCATCCAGGAGGCCTTCATCGCCGATCAGGCTGCGCAGTGCGGCTTTTGCATCAACGGCATGATCATGGAAGCGGCCGCCTTCCTGGCGCACCACAAGAATCCAAGCGAAGGCCAGATCAAGCAGGCGCTGGCCCACAACCTGTGCCGTTGCGGCACCCATCTGCGCATCGTGCGCGCCGTCAAGCGCGCCTCTGCCGGTGCTTAAAGGCAGGCCGACCATGCTCTCCCACAAACCAAATCGGCGCGAGTTCCTGCAAGGTACCGGTCTCCTGATCGTTAGCTTCTCGCTGCCGACGTTCCTTAAGACGGCCGACGCCCAAAGCGCAACCTCGACCAAGACCGTGGCTCTCGACGAGGTGGATGCCTTCCTCGCCATCGATCGCAGTGGCCGCGTGACCCTCTACTCCGGCAAGGTGGAGCTGGGCACCGGCGTGAGCACGGCCTTGACCCAAATCGTGGCCGAGGAGTTGGACGTGCCGCTGGCGCGCATTGCCTTGATCGAGGGCGATACAGCTCTCACGCCCGCGCAGGGCAAGACGTGGGGCAGTCTCACCATCCAGGTGGGCGGCATACAGATTCGCCAGGCCGCTGCTACCGCCCGGCAAGCCTTGCTGCAGGAAGCGGCGAAAAACCTGGGGGCGCCCGTCGGCGATCTTGTCGTCGAGCAAGGCACCGTGCGCGCGCGCAGCGGGGGCAAACAGGTGACGTACGGGGAGCTGATCGGCGGCAAGAATTTTTCGCTGAAAGTTGACAAGCAAGCCCCGCTCAAGGCCCCGGCGAACTACAAGATCGTGGGACAGTCCATTCCGCGCTTCGACATCCCGCCCAAAGTCAGCGGACAATTTACCTACGTACAAGATTTCAAGCTGCCGGGAATGCTGCAGGGCCGCGTAGTGCGGCCGTCGGCCATCGGCGCCAGTTTGCAGAGCGTCGATGAGAGCTCGGTCAAGGACATCCCGGGTGTGGTCAAGGTGGTACGCCAGAACAACTTCCTGGGCGTGGTGGCCGAGAGCGAATGGGGCGCCATCCAGGCGGCGCAGAAACTCAAGGCAAACTGGTCCAACTGGGAAGGCCTGCCGGAACAGAGCAAGCTGTGGGAATACGTGCGGGCGACCAAAGTCAACAAGGACGATGTGACCAGCAACGTAGGCAACGCCGAACAGGCCCTGGCGCAGGCTGCCAAGCGGATCAGCGCAACCTACGACTTCGCCATCCATTCCCACGCCTCGATGGGGCCATCGTGTGCTGTAGCCGATTTCAAGGACGGCAAGCTCACCTGCTGGTCGGCCAGCCAGGCGACCCATGATCTCCGCCTGCAGCTTGCGGCCATGCTTTCCATGAAGGACCGCGACGTGCATGTCATCTACGTGGAAGGCTCCGGCTGTTATGGCCGCAACGCCCACGAAGATGCGGCGGGGGACGCTGCTCTGCTCGCCCGCGCTGTGGGGCGGCCGGTGCGTGTGCAGTGGACGCGGGAGGACGAGAACGGCTGGGACCCGAAAGGGCCGCCAACGCTGATGGACCTCCAGGCGGGACTGGACGCGAACGGCCAGGTCGTCGCCTGGTATTCGCAGCTCTACGTCCCCGAGGGTGGTGGTGGCAACGTCAAGCTACTTGCGGCAGAGGCGGCGGGCTTGCCCTTTGAGAAGGGGATGTTTCCCGGTAACATCATCAACAACTCGGCGATTCCCTACACCTTTCCCCATGTGCGGACGGTCGCCCACCGGCTGGCGGAGACGCCGTTTCGTCCCTCCTGGATCCGCGCCCCGGGACGTATGCAGAACACCTTCTGCAACGAGGCATTCCTGGACGAACTGGCCGTCGCTGCCGGCGCCGATCCATTCGACTTCCGCCTGCGTTACCTCAGCAACGATCCGCGTGGCACGGAACTGCTGAAGCGGCTGATGAGCTTGGCGCAGTGGAAAGGTCGCAGTTCCGGAAAGTCCGCCGGCGGCGACGTCGCCATCGGCCGCGGCGTCACCTACGTCAAGTACGAACTGGCGCGCACCTATGTAGGGGCGGTAGCCGACGTGGAGGTGAACCGCAAGAGCGGCGAGATCCGCGTCAAACATTTTGCCATCGTGCAGGACTGCGGACAGATCATTAATCCCGACGGCGTCAGGAACCAGATCGAAGGCAACGTCGTCCAGACCGTGAGCCGCACGCTGAAGGAAGAGGTCACCTTCGATCGCTCTCGCGTGACCAGCCTGGACTGGGCCAGCTATCCCATCCTGACCTTCCCGGAAGTCCCCGATGTGGACATCGATTTGATCGACCGGCCGACGGAGAAGCCATGGGGCGTGGGCGAGCCAGCTGCTGCCGTTGTGCCTTCCGCCATTGCGAATGCGGTGTTCGACGCCGCCGGAGTACGGATGCGCTCGGTGCCTTTCACCCCAGCCAAAGTGCGTGCCGCTCTCCAGAGCGCCTGAACGTGACCAGGCGCACCAGGTCGCTCAAAGGACCGGCCAGCCCGGCCGCTTTTGCGCTGCTCATCGTGTTACTCGCTGTATTGCCATGGCCCGCGTCGGCAGGAAGAAATCCACCCGCCTCCGGTGACGACGCGGCCAGCAATTTCAAGCTACGCTGTTCCTCGTGTCACGGTGTGAACGGAGCCGGCGACACCTCCCTCGGCAGGACCCTGAAGGCCGTGGATTTGCTGTCTCCAGAGGTGCAAAAGCAATCGGACGCGCAACTGGCCCAGGTCATCTCCGATGGCCGCAAGAACATGCCCTCCTTCAGTAACAGCTTGACTCAAGATCAAATCCGAGCCCTGGTGGCTTATATTCGCAAGTTGGGCGTAAAGGTTCAAAGATAGGGTTGACGGCCCGGGCGGGAGACTTCTGTGCCAGGTCACGTGTGCGTGTGATGGGACAGGCCCGCGTGCGAACGGCCCCAGCAGCATTTCGCCGACGCTCCGCCATACTCAGCGAGGAGTCCAGATGGACTTAAGCTGCCAGATTTTCAGCGACGCAACTTTGCCGCCACTCCCTCGAGAATATAACTCGATGCCAGTGCTACCGGGCGGAGGATAGATGCGGTCGCTCATCACCTTTTCGCCATCATTGGCGAACACTTCTACGCTGGAGCGGTCTACGAAGATGTCGAGCTTGATTCGTTCGGTGCTTTGCAGGGTCGTAGTGTAGCGGCCCGGGAAGTCCTGGCTGAAAGAGACGTCGCCGGAATGCGTGCGATCTACAAAGAGTGTATTGGTGAATGGGATCACCCCAACCAGTGTCTCGGCGCTAGCTCCTTTGCGCAGGCGGAATCCGATTTCCTCAGCCTGCTGCGGCTCGAACTCAGCCTCAATTTCGTAGGTTTCGCCCTTCACTTCGGCTTCGGCGATCTTGGTGTTCGCGTTCTGGATCGAAGTGCCCTGGACCTGAAACGGCTGGCCGCGAAGGGCCTGCAGTTCACGAACCGGCGTTTGTACGAGAATGTTTCCAGTTGCGGTCCGCCTGAGCGTGAGCGTTCGCGGAATCGACTGTGCTCCGCGCCAGAGCACCGTGGGCTCATCTTTTGCGTATAGCCAGTTACTCGTCCAACCCATCCAGATCCTGCGGCCGTCGCTCGCTGGCATGTCATTGAACGAGTTGGTGGCGTAGAAATCTTTTCCGTAGTCGGCCCACAGCTTTGTGGCCGGTGAGGTTTCTTCCGTGAATTGTTTCCCATCGAAGTTGCCAACCAGATAACGCACACCGGTGCCGCCTGCCGGTGCACCGGGGTTGCGATTGATGATGAGTACCCACCTCTTTTCGCCTGTTCCTTCGAGCGGGAGTTCCAGCAGATCGGGACATTCCCATTGACCGGCATCGTCACCCGCGGGGCCGAACTTGCTGCGCACGGTCCACTTCTTCAGATCGATGGAATCGAGAAACACAGCCTTGCGCTCATCCGCCAGCACGGCCACCATCACCCATTTTTTCTGCGGCCCGTACCAGAACACCTTGGGGTCCCGGAAATCGGGCGCGTCGAGATCGACAACCGGATTGCCGGCATAATTTGTCCAGGTACGGCCGCGATCGTTGCTGAACGCAATGTGCTGTTTCTGGCGATCTTTATAAGCCGCTGCGTAAATGGCGATGAGGCACGAGTGGTCCTGGGGATCGGGATTCTTGCACAGGCCGCTGGAGTTGTTCCAATCGACGACCGCGCTGCCGGAGTACGCCATGTACTTCGGATCCTCCGGAATAGCTAACGGCAAGTTGCGCCAGCGCACCATATCGGTGCTGATGGCGTGTCCCCAACTCATGTGTCCCCAGACATTGCCTTCGGGATTGTACTGGTAGAAGAGGTGATATTCGCCCTGGTAGAAGACCATCCCGTTAGGATCGTTCATGAAATTGCGTGGCGGAGTGAAGTGATACTGCGGACGCCATGGTTGGTCGTAGCCCGCGCTATTCATTTTGTCCTGTGCTAGCAGCCGGGCTGTGTAACCCAGAGAAACGAACGTTGCCAAAAGACCAGCCCAAACGCGTCTGTTCATCGTTGCCTCCGCTTCGCTAGCATATCTCGCGATGAAAAGCTGCGATAGCCGAGTCGATCCGGCTGTTTTGAAGGGGCGCGATTAGGTCTTTTGGTTCTTTGTCTCAACCGGCAGGCTTCAGATTGCAAGGAAGTTGTGGTATTGCACCTTTAAGCGGGGATTCGGCTTTTTAGTACAAGTGAAGGGGCGACCGGAAGCCCGTCGCCCCGAACTACAAATTCAAGTCTCGCGTAATCGCTTCACGGCGTTGTAAACGCTTCAAAACCAATGCCGCCGTAGACACCAGACCCATAACGGCCGACCATGACGAGCATGTCATTCAGGCCGACACCTCGAGTGCTGCCCACGCCGTTGGGGTCGTCAAACGAGTAGTACGCTCCGTTGTGATACAGCACGGCGTGACGGTTGCTAGAGGCATCGAAATAGGTGCCTATAATGTCTCCGTTGTTGTTGATTTCATGCATGGCCGTCCCAATCGACCCTTCCCCGGGCGCGTGAATCGGCGTGTAGGTCATGCCCTTGTTGGCGGTAGTAAACGACACGTAAGTCCCGCTGGAGTTGGCGCCGTACACAGAGATCACGCCCGCGTTGTTGATCCCCCAAGCGGTAGCCAAACTTACGACACCCGGCGGGTCCAACTTGGTGAGGTTCGCCCCCTCCAGTAAGTATCCATGCTGTACTCCGGACGCGTCGACGTAAGTGCCTACCACCGCGCCCGCGTCATTAATTCCAATCGCATTGATGAGTGTTGCGCCCGTGATCTTGATGTCAGTAAACGTTCCCTTGGCCCACGTAAACCCTATTTGAACACCGTTTGTGTTAGTGCACCAGCCCGCAGCCGCACCCGCGGAATTGATGCCATACAAGGCGATGCCTGTCGCGCCGGGAGCGCCTGGGCAATCCGCCCGGTCGACGGGGAGGAAGGCGTTCGTACCACCCAGGATCACGCCGTGCTGGACCCCGGCGCTGTCTACGAAATCGCCGACGATTGCACGCGTATTGTTGATTCCATACGTATCCGTCTCCTGCGCTGTCAAGGTGGCTTTGACGTCTTTGAACAAGAACGTCAACGTCGGCTCCGCCACAATAGCTAGGGATACACACAGAACGAGTAAGAACACGCCAATAACGGTCTTACGACTTTGCATTGGGCTCCTCCTTCTGAGAGAGAGTTGTTGTTCCTGAGAGAGAATTGTTGTTCCGCTTTCCTGTCGAAAGCACGAAAACCTACGGCAAGAAGCACCGCGAAGGCCTGATTTACCTCTACACTGCGAGTGGGGAAACTCGCACCTGCAACCGAGGGCTCCAGTCTTCCCGTGCGGGGGAGGCTGTTAATCCGGAATTCCATTCTGGGACTCCGAGATGCAGGCAATGTATACCTAATGTGATAATGGGTCGGTGACTTCGATCACAGTTCGTTGTTCACCATTAATTAAGAACTCTGCGCTAGTCCCCATCATCCACTTTGATGCGCAGCGATTTGAGGAACTTCACATCCTGCGAGGTCACTCGGAAATCGGCCGCTGAGCGCGGCGTCTTGATGGGCCTTCTCTCTACCGTATCGCCGTCGCGCTGGTTGAGTCCAATGGTCGCCTCCAGCACGAGAAACACGTCGTAACCGCCCGCCTTGATCCGGGAGATGACATCGGCAATTTCATCGGAATCGGAAAGGGAACTGTTGATCGCTTCCCCCAACTCTTTCATCAGGCCTTTGAGCCGGTTATCCATGATGCCACCTGGTCCCTTTCCCGGAGTGACGAACTGAGGCTCCGAATGCGACATTCGAAACTTGCCTGAAAAACTTTAACTCTTTCGCTCTGCGAACGTAATAGTTTTGATGCGAACAGCGAGTGAAAGTTTTGTCACGTTTTCCCTATATTACCGCGCTACTGACCAGGATGCGTACACCACAACGGCTGATAGAATGGCCTTCCTGGCGCCAACAGTGGCGCAGACGAGGTCAACTGTGCCATCCCGCGGTTTCGGTACCCAAGGCCGGGCGTTTCTCCGCGTCGCGGGACGCAAGGGTGGCGAGAACCGTTGGGTGCGCGCCTTCTACCGGGCAGGCACGGTCACGCTGCGCAGCATCGGACACGTGCTGCACGTGCTCTGGCTGGAAGTAACCGGTTTGCTCTTCCTGGCGTTGGCCGTGATTGGCGGCGGAGCGGCCGTTCGGCAGTATCACCGCTATCAGATCGGGACATCCGGAGTGGGAAGGGTCATACTGGCAGCAGCGTTCGCCCTGATCTTCGCCTATTTCGGCCTCAGTTCCTTCTGGAGATCGCGGAAACGATAGTTTCAAGTTTTGGGTTTTCAGATAGCCGACTTTCTTAACTGGGAACTTGAAACTGGCACCTTGAAACTGGCTTTCGGCAATTGTGATGCATGTCATAGCGACTTCCCGGCAACTGGTTGATAGTTAAGTTATCTCTTCTTACCGAGGCTGACCATGCCCGAGACCAAGCCCAAGGGCGCCGACACCAAGCTGGCGGAGGAACAGGAAACCTCCTCGCACATCAGCGTTCATCCTCTTTACACACCGGCCGACCTCGAAGGTTGGGACTACGACCGCGATCTCAACTATCCCGGACAGTTCCCCTACACTCGCGGCGTGCAAGCCACCATGTATCGCGGCCGCCTCTGGACGATGCGGCAATATGCCGGGATGGGCGACGCCGAAGAATCGAACCGGCGCTACAAGTACCTGCTAAGCCAGGGTACGACCGGGCTGAGCGTAGCCTTCGATCTGCCGACGCAGATCGGCATGGACTCTGACAGTCCGCTCGCCATGGGTGAGGTTGGCAAGGTCGGCGTGGCGATTGACTCCATCGAGGACATGATGCGCCTGTTCGACGGCATCAATCTGGAGAAGATCTCCACCTCGATGACCATCAACGCGACCGCCTCGATCCTGCTGGCGCTCTACATCGTGACCGCGCGCCGTACCGGGCGCGACGTGCGCAAGCTCTCCGGCACGGTGCAGAACGACGTGCTGAAGGAATACATTGCGCGCGGGACCTACATCTATCCCCCGGCGCAAGCGATGCGCGTTATCACCGACATCTTTTCCTACGCCAACGAACAAGTGCCCGAGTGGAACACCATCTCCATCTCCGGCTACCACATGCGCGAGGCGGGATGCACCGCCGTGCAGGAAGTCGCCTTCACCCTGGCCAATGGCATGACCTACGTGCAGGCTGCGATTGACGCCGGTCTCGACGTGGACAAGTTTGCGCCCCGGCTATCGTTCTTCTTCAACGCGCACAGCAATTTCCTTGAGGAGGTGGCGAAGTTCCGCGCCGCCCGCCGCATGTGGGCCCGCATCATGCGCGACCACTTCGGCGCCAAGAATGCCAAGTCCTGGATGTTGCGCTTTCACACCCAGACCGCAGGCTCGACCCTCACTGCGCAGCAACCGGAGAACAACATCGTCCGCACCGCATTGCAGGCCATGGCCGCCGTGCTGGGCGGAACGCAATCGCTGCATACCAACTCCTTCGACGAGGCGCTGGCGCTTCCCACCGAACAGTCGGCGCGCATCGCGCTGCGCACCCAACAGATCATCGCCTACGAATCTGGTGCACCGCAGACCATCGATCCGCTGGCCGGCTCCTACTACGTCGAGTCGCTGACCAATCAAATTGAGGCAGGCGCGCGTGCCTACCTCGACAAGATTGACGCCATGGGTGGCACGCTGAAGGCCATCGAACGAGGCTTCATCCAGCAGGAGATCCAGAACGCTGCGTACGAGTACCAGCAGAAGGTCGATCGCCACGAAGCCATCGTCGTCGGCGTGAACGCCTTCGGGCTGGACGAAGAGAAGTCGATTCCACTCCAGCACATTGACGAGTCGCTGGAGCGTAAGCAGGTGGAGCGCCTGCGCGCAGTGCGCGCCAAGCGCGATCAGGCGAAGTGGCAGTCGGCGCTCAAACAAGTCGAAGACACGGCTCGCGGCACCAGGAACCTGATGCCGGTGATCGTCGAGGCGGTCGAGGCCAATGCCACCGTCGGCGAGATCTCTGATGCCATGCGCCACGTGTACGGCGAGTACCAGGAAAC
This sequence comes from uncultured Acidobacteriaceae bacterium, assembly GCA_963833155.1. Taxonomy (GTDB): domain Bacteria; phylum Acidobacteriota; class Terriglobia; order Terriglobales; family Acidobacteriaceae; genus Bog-257. The sequence goes on along the minus strand of CAWHWY010000001.1, from coordinate 344,801 downwards.
GGTAGTCATCTAGCTGGGTTTGGATCCTCCTAAAGCCGACTGCTAGGAGGCCAACCTGGTCTTGTATGTTGCTGCGCTAGACCCTCCCCCTCGTTCATCACTCCGTCAATGTCAATCAACGGGGTTTTCGCATCAATATATTGATAACACAAGCTTTATTGCCTATCGTGGCGTGATAATCATGATAATCAAATCGGGTGATAAGCATGATTATCATGCTTATCATGCTCACAACTCAAATCCTGCAGGGTGCCCAGCGATTGAACGACGAATTGTCAAAGAGCTTTCCGGCCTGCGCACTGGGCGCGGCCTGAGCAGAGACACACCAACCCTCTCCTCATCATCACCGATATCGCATCGCGCAGAGCATCGGCAAGTGCAGAGGTCACTGGGTCATGTGACATGGCGTAGGTAGCTTCCTTGATTCGCGGATTGACTGGCGGCCCACCATCCGATACGCTTTCGCACTTCCCGCGTATACGCCGCAGGAGTGACCAATATGTCTGACCTGCCACTCTTGGAACGCCCTGAAACTCGCGAATCCGCCGGCAAGCTTTCTCGCCGTGAGTTCGCCCGCCGCGCCGCCTTAGCTGCAACCACTGCGGCGGTTGCGCCGACGGTCTTGCTCTCGCAAGAGGCAGCGCCCAAGCCGGCCCCTGCGGCCAGCGCTCCGCTGCAGTCTTCACCGCCGCTGTCGCCCGCTCTCCAGGCGGAAGGCGAGCTGAAGTATCAGTGGATCATCCAGAACTATGGCAACCGCCTGAGCGACGCGGAGAAGCAGGACGTTCACCGCCTGGTCATGGAAGGCCAGAAGCCGCTGGCCGCGTTCCGCGCCTTCCCGCTCGACAACGCGGATCAGCCGGCGACGGTGCTCAAGTTCACCGAAGCTGAGATGTCCGGTGAAGGGAGCGGCAAGTAATGGCGGACACCCACCACAGAGACACAGAGGCACAGAGGCACAGAGATCCATGATCTTCTCTGTGTGCCCCTCTCGAAATTGCCGAGGTGTGGGACGGGTCGCTTTGTATCAGGGCACGACTTTCAGCCGTGCCGAAAGAGTCTCTCTATTAACCGGGCTTCAGCCCCTGCGAGCGCTTCTGCAGGGGCTAAAGCCGGGCGTTTCAAACGTTCGCTTCGGCACGACCAAGGTCGTGCCCTGACACAAACCTGACCATTTTTCATGACTAGTTGTGAGCAGTGACGCTCATGGGAACTCTGTGGTAGATGTTTCCTGCGGACAGTACACGAGGATTGATGATGATCAGCGAAGACGTTCTCTATCTTAGCGTGCGTGAGTTGGGCGACCGCATCCGCACGCGGCAGTTGTCGCCGGTCGAGCTTACCGAGGCCTACCTCGACCGCAGCAAGAAGTACGGCCCGCAACTGAACGCCTACGCGACGCTCACGCCCGACCTTGCACTGAAGCAGGCGCGCCAGGCTGAAGACGAGATCAGCAAGGGCCACTATCGCGGGCCGCTGCACGGAATTCCTTGCGCTGCAAAGGACCTGCTCGCCGTGAAGGGATATCCCACAACGTGGGGAGCGAAGCCTTATCAGGACCAGCACTTCAATCACAACGCCACCGTCATCGACAAGCTGGACGAAGCCGGAGCGGTACTGCTGGGCAAAGCGGCGATGATCGAACTGGCCGGCGGACTCGGCTACCGCTTTGCGGCGGCCTCTGCCACCGGCGCTGCCAAAAATCCCTGGAACACGAACTGCTGGACCTGTGGCTCGTCGAGCGGCTCCGGCGCGATCGTCGCTTCCGCCCTGGCGGCGTTCGCGATCGGAACCGAAACCTGGGGCTCGATCGTCTGTCCCTCAGCGTTCTGCGGCGTCTCCGGATTGCGTCCGACCTTCGGACGCGTCGGCCGCGGCGGAGCCATGGCGCTGTCTTACTCCATGGACAAGATCGGCCCCATGTGCCGCACCGCGGACGATTGTTCCCTGGTGCTAACGACTATCAGCGGACATGATCCGACCGACGCCGGTTCGCTGCCCGAGTCCGAGGCGCGCTTTAAGTTCAGTCGCTCCGGCTAGCCCGCTGCGCATCGCCAGCATTGAAAAGGCCTGGGAGAAACCCGATCCCGATGTCGCCGCGGCGTTCGAGCAGGCGCTTGCTGTCCTCCACAATGCCGGACAGACGACAAGCAGCATTGCGTTGCCGGAGGGGCCGTGGGAAGCTGCCGGAGGAATCGTGATCAACGTCGAAGCCGCTTCGGCTTACTCCACGCTGATCGAATCAGGAGGCGTCGCGCAGCTTAGCGATCCCCTGAGTCGCATCGGCGGCTACGTTGCGCAGACCGTTCGACTCGCAGGACTACCTCCGCGCCCAGCGCATCCGCCGCGTCCTGCAGCAGAAGATGGACGCCCTCTTTCAGCAGTGCGATGTGCTGGTTGCTCCCTCGCAGCCCATCCCGGCATCCACGCTCGATACCAATCTCGAAACCGACCTCTCGTTCGCCGACCCCATCGGAGGCATCGGCAACCTGTGCGGGCTGCCGGCGCTGAGCGTACCCTGCGGATTCACCAAGAGTGGCCTGCCGATCGGCATCCAGTTCCTGGCGCAGGTGCTGAACGACAACGCCGTCGTTGCCGCCGCCGAGATGTTTCAGGCACACACCGACTGGCACCGCCGGCATCCGGCCTTAAAGTGAGCAATCGTGCCCGCTCGGGAGGAGTAAAGGTCAGGAGCTCCGGCGGCGACCACCGAGGAGAGACGGGAATCACAGCCATGCTCACGGCAGCGCGCTATCATACGAACTTTGGACCGGCAACTTCAGGAGGATTCGACCATGCCTCGCTTTACTTCGTACTTCGTGTTCATCGCTTTTCTGTTTCTAACCTGTGCGGCTTTCACTCAGGACAACACTTCCACGGCAACGGCGACGTGCAACTTCGACGCCGACAAACAACTCGCGGCTGAATATCAGCGCATTTCGGTGAACCCCAAGAAGCCGCTATTCGGACGCGAAATTCCCTCCGGCAAAGTCTGGGCTCCCGGCGGAAAGCCCATGACCCTGTTCACCAACACGCCGGTTGAAATCGGCGGGGCCAATCTTGCGGTCGGCGCATACACCATGTACGTGATTCCGAGTGCTAAGCAGTGGACGTTGATCATCTCCAGGAACACGGACACGACCGGCAAGTACGACGAAAAGATGGACCTGGTGAGAGTGCCCATGGAATCGGGTGAACTTCCGGCTCCAGAGTCGCAATTAAACGTCAGCTTTGCCCACGTTGCTCCTGGTGAGTGCAACCTGCGCCTGGATGTTGCGACCGTTGGCAACTGGGCCATCTTCAAACAGAAGTAGGCAAACCGGCCTGGCTGCTAGCTTTCGACCTTGGAAGAACCTGAGAGGGGATTCACCACTGCGGCCCGCGCGTGCTCCACTACGTGTGCCACGCGGAGCACGGTCGCCTCGTCGAAGTACTTGCCAAGAATCTGGATACCGATCGGCAATCCTTCTTTGTTCTTTCCGCACGGCACAGAGATTCCCGGAACGCCTGCCAGGTTCGCCGTCACCGTGTAAATGTCGGCCAGATACATCGCGAGTGGATCGTCCGTCTTCTCGCCAAGCTTGAACGCCGCCGTCGGCGTCGTGGGGGTAACGATGGCATCCACCGCGGCGAACGCGTTGTCGAAATCCCGTGCCAGCAGACTGCGCACACGTTGCGCCTTCAGGTAGTACGCGTCGTAATATCCAGCACTGAGCGCGTAGGTTCCCAGCATGATGCGCCGCTTCACTTCCGTTCCCAGCCCGGCAGTCGCGGGTCCGGCGATACATTTCCGCCAGGCTCTTTCCATCGCTGGCTCGCACGCCGTAACGCACACCGTCGTAGCGAGCCAGGTTCGACGAAGCTTCGGCGGTCGCCACCACGTAGTACGTCGGAATCGCGTATTCGGTATGCGGCAGCGAGATCGGAACAATCTCGCATCCCGCTTTCGCCAGTTCCTGAATGGTGGCATCCACAGCAGCGCGCACCTCAGCATCAAGCCCTTCGCCGAAGTACTCTTTCGGGACGCCAATCTTCAGGCCCGTCACCGGCTGGCCGACGTGCTCCACGATAATCAGGCACAGGAACGTCGGCTGAAGTCGAATCCAGCGGATCGCGGCCCGCCATGCACTGCAACATCAGCGCCACATCCTTGACTGTCTTGCCGAACGGTCCGACGTGATCGAGCGACGACGCGAAGGCAATCAGCCCGTAGCGCGACACTCGTCCGTAGGTGGGCTTCATGCCGACGACACCGCAGAATGCTGCGGGCTGCCGAATCGAGCCACCAGTGTCAGAGCCTATGGAAGCCACTGCCATTCCAGCGGCAACGACCGCAGCCGAGCCGCCCGACGAACCGCCGGGCACACGCTCATGGTCATGCGGATTGCGCACCGGATGAAATCCGGAGTTCTCGTTCGATGAGCCCATTGCGAACTCGTCGCAATTCGTCTTGCCGAGGATGATTGCTCCAGCGGCTTCCAGACGCTGCACCGCCGTGGCGTCGTAAGGCGGTATGAAGTTCGCCAGGACCCTCGAGCCCGCGGTCGTGCGCACGCCTTTGGTGGTGAAGACGTCTTTTATTGCGATCGGCACTCCGGCAAGCGTCGGCAGAGCGTCGCCTCGATCGGCGAGTTCGTCTACGCGCGCCGCCTGCTCATAGGCGCGTTCTTTGCATAGCGTTAGGTAGGCGCCGATCGCTGGGTCTTCAGCCTCGATTTTCTGATAGAACGCGTCCACCAGCGCAGTGGCCGTCGTCTGCTTTTCCAGCACTGCTGTGCGGGCGGAATCGACTGTGATCGGATCAACGTTCATCTTGTCTACCGCTCGATCACTTTGGGCACTTTGAAGAAAATCCCATCCGTCGCAGGCGCGTTGCGCAGGGCCTCGTCGTGCGGCAGACAAGGGCGCGGTTCGTCAGGCCGCATGGCGCCGCCAGCCTCCTGGAGCGCGCCGTAACGGCTGGCAACCTGCGCCATCGGCTCCACTGCCGACGTGTCCAACTGGTTCAGCCGGTCAATGTAGCCGAGGATGGAGTTCAAGTCCTTCAACATGCGCACGCGCTCTTCCTCGGTAAGTTCGAGATAGGCGAGGTCGGCGACATAGGAAACGTCTTTTTCGGTGACCATGATGTGTTCTCTCGAACGATTTCTCCGTCTGTCATGCTGAGCGAGCGCGGCGGTAGTTGGCCGCGCGAGTCGAAGCACCCCTATTGGATCAATTAAGCCGGGCATAATAGGGGCCCCTTCGGCAAGCTCAGGGCAGGCTCTTCGACTCGCGGCAACAGCCGCTCGCTCAGGGTTTCAAAGCAAAACAGTTTTTCCCACGATCCATGAAGGGCACTACTCTACCTATCGATTCAGCAACTCCGGAATTACTCTAACGCGCCGGCCTTTGCCTCCGGTTCCTCGCCACAAAGCTGATAGCGTTCACCGGTTGCGCGATGATCGGCTTCAGGGCTGCAAGATACTCCCGCTCGAAACTCTGCAATTGCTGTTGCCAAGCTGCGTCGGGTACCTCGACCGTGAGCACGCCATCCGCATAAGCGATGGCGCTTGCCTTCTCCGCTACCTTGGCTCCGCAAGCCAGCGGCCAGGCCAGCAGCGGCGCGTCGTCGCCCGCTCCCCGGCGCAACGTGTCGGCAAATATCTTCTTCAATGTCGAGCTGGCGGATTGCATTGGCGTTAGAACTTCGATTGTAGAGCAGCGGGGCGATCTTCGCTCTCGCCTTTGGCTTTTCGCTCGTTGCGTGAACATCGCCGCTTGCGATTCTCGTTTCGTGAACGGAACCGTTGTCAGGAGCTGGTGGCGAGCGGAAATTCGCGGCGCACGAAATCCAGCGCGTCGTCCTTGGTGTGGAGGGCACCTTCCAATTGCGCGTCCTCGACCGCCGCGAGGATGTCGCGGAATTGCGGGCCCGGATGATAGCCGACGCTGATGAGGTCCTCTCCTGTCAGCAGCGGCTTAGGCCTGATCTCCTCCTCCGGAGTTTGCTGCAGGCGCTGGCGAACGAAGTCGTACAGCGCGAGATTGCCGTGACTGCTGAGGCAGTCAATGCGGTGCAGCGCGAGGTGATCGTCGAACCTGGGCAGTCGCAGGAAGCGCTTCAGGGTTGATTCTTTCATGCGCTCCACGTCGACAAAGCGCATATGGTTGGCCACCAGCGCGGCGATCTGCCGGGTGTCTTCGTTGGAGAAGTGCAGGCGGTGGCAGATTTCCTCGGCCATGCGCGTGCCCACCTCGACGTGGCCGTCGAAGCGGATGCGGTCGGGCGCAACGCGAAAGGTCGGCGGCTTTCCGACGTCATGCAGCAACGCGCCCCAGGCCAGCGCGCGGGAACAGCGCGGCGGCAACTTTTCCAACAACAGCAGCGTGTGGATCCAGACATCGCCCTCGGGATGAAACTCGGGCGGCTGTTCGACGCCGTGCATGCGGTCCACCTCGGGCAGCACTTGCTTCAGCAGCCCAGTACGATCGAGCAACTCGAACGCGCGACGCGCGTGCCCTTCGGTGAGCATCTTCGTCAGCTCATCGCGGACGCGTTCGCGGCTCACCTGCTGAATTCCCGGCGCCAGCCGCTGGATGGCAACGTAAGTTTCGGACTCGATGGTGTAATCGAAGCGCGCGGCGAAGCGCACCGCACGCAACATGCGCAGCTTGTCCTCCGCAAATCGGCGCTCTGGATCGCCAATGGCGCGAATCACGCCGGCCTTCAGGTCTGCGCGGCCGCCGACGAAATCCAGGACGCGATTGCCGTCCAGCGGATCCATCAGCAATCCGTTGATGGTGAAGTCGCGGCGTTGCACGTCCTCCTTGGGATCGGTTGAGTAGCTCACGCGATCAGGATGGCGACCGTCGGTATAAGTGCCATCGTTGCGGAAGGTAGCGACTTCGACGTAGTTCGGGTGCTCGGAAGCAAACGCCGCAGGCGGAGCGTCGCCGCGCAGCGGCACCAGCACCACGCCGAACTGTGCGCCGACCGCATAAGTCTCCGGGAAGATCCGCATTACCTCGGTCGGCGTGGCATCGGTGGCGACGTCGTAATCGGCGGGAACCACGCCGAGCAGCGTGTCGCGGACGCAGCCTCCGGCAAGATAGGCCTGAAAGCCGCGGTTGCGAAGCTCGCGAACGATGTTGGTGGCGTGCCGCTGCATCTGGTTAACCAATGATTGTAGACGGTGAAGGCTCGCTCCATGGGCCCGACTTGCCCATGCAGCGCCACCCGCTCGTAGAATGGTTTTGTGAGTAGCGTTTACATTCTCGGCATCGAGAGTTCGTGCGATGAGACTGCCGCGGCCGTGGTCCGCTCGGGCGAGGAACTGATCTCGAACGTCGTGTACTCGCAGTATGCGACTCACCAGCCTTACGGAGGAGTTGTTCCGGAGCTGGCATCGCGCGAGCATCTGCGCGCCATCGTGCCCGTCGTGCGCAAGGCGCTGGACGATGCTGGCAAGTCCTACGAAACGATTGATGCCATCGCGGTCACCAAAGGGCCAGGGCTTGCGGGATCGCTGCTGGTGGGCTTGAGCTATGCCAAGGCGCTGGCTTACGCGCTGGAGAAGCCGCTCATCGGGGTCAATCATCTGGAAGGGCACATCCACGCCGTCCTGCTGGAGGAGCGACAGAAGGGAAACCACGAGCTGGAATTTCCGGTGCTCGCACTGGTGGTGAGCGGCGGCCACACTCATCTTTATCTCGCCGAGCGGCGACATGATGGCTGGGTATACCACGATGTGGGACACACTCGGGATGACGCCGCCGGCGAGGCTTTCGACAAGGTGGCCAAGTTACTGGAACTCGGCTATCCCGGCGGGCCGGTCATCGATTTTCTGGCGCAGCACGGGAATCCCGAGGCCGTAAAGTTTCCCTTCGCCCAGATCAAGCACCGCGACCGCAATCCGCAGAACCGGCACTGCCGATGATGATCGCCGCGTGGATTTTTCCTATAGCGGAATCAAGACCGCGGTCCTGCGATATGTCGAGACCCATGCCATGCGCGAGAAGGTGGAACAGCGGCGGCGCGCCATGGCTGGATTGGCGAGCCGCACTCCGGCAGACTATCTCGCAGTTTGCGATGCGCAAACGCTCGACCTGGTAGCTTCCTTCCAGCGTGCCGTGGTTGACGACCTGGTCAGCAAAACGCTGCTGGCTGCACAGGAGCACAACGTTGCCACGCTCTTTGTGACCGGCGGCGTCGCCGCCAATAGCGAATTGCGAAAGTGGTTCGAGACGCGTGCAGCGCAGGAGGGTATGCCGGTTTATTTCCCGTCGCGCAAACTTTCCACCGACAACGCCGCCATGATTGCAGCCGCGGCCTATCCGCGATTTCTGGCGGGCGAGTTCGCCGATGCAGAGTTTTCCGCCGAGGCAGCGCTGCGGTTGCGGTAGAGCACACACCTCTGCCCTCGCGCGGACGTTGACGGTGGTTCGAGCTTCGTTATTCGTCTTGGGTAGGAATCTTTGACTCGATGTCCATGTCGCGGAACTCGCTCGATTCGAAGATCTCGCGGCAGTCGAGACACTCGACGTATTCCGCGTCTTCATCACGGGAGACCACTTGGACACGAGGGTGGAGACACTGCTGGTCCATGGATTCGCTCTATGAGAGGTTGGGACTCCTAAGCACCGGCTGGCTCATGTTCATACAAGTACGCCCCTATCCTGACGGGAGTGGAATTGTCCGGTATTTTAGCCTGAAGGAATGGGTTGTCAAGCATTTCCCGCTGGGCAAGTATTAATTCTGAAGGCGAGGTCAGCCACTTGGCGCGTAACATCGAGGCGGTTCCAGGGCCCAAAAAGAGGATATCCGACGAATTCTATCGCCATTCTTTAAGCCGTTCGGTGTTATCTACTTACAGATAACTGCTCCTTATCACCATTCGCTGCAAACGCTTGCAAGGATTACTTGGGAGTCGTAGAATGAAATTGCGACTGAATTGGTCGCATATACATCTGAGTACCGATGCTGAAGCTTACTAAGAAAGCGGATTACGGGCTGATCGCCATGCGGCACCTGGCCGAGCACGCCGACTTGGGGGCGTGCAGCGCGAAAGACCTGGCGGAGATGTACAGCATGCCGCAGGAAGCGCTGGCGAAGATCCTGCAAAAGCTGACCAAGGCTGGACTGCTGGTTTCGCAGTACGGAACCAACGGTGGTTACACGTTGGCCCGCGATCCCAGACACATCAGCGCGTTCGAGGTGATCCGTGCGATTGATGGTCCTTTGTTTATCACCTCGTGCAGCTCGGCGAGCGAAGATTGCGAACAGAGTGACCGCTGCACCGTCCGCGGGCCACTGCTCAAAGTGAGCCGCAGCATCGAAGAAGTTCTGAACCGACTTACGATTTGGGAGATGACCGAACCGGAGCAGGAATCGGCGCCGGAACTGGTCACTCTCGGCTGGACTACAAGCAAGGCAGACCAAGTTTAGGAGATGTCAAGCGCAATGAGCACGAATGTCATTCCGGGCAATGGAAACAAGAACGTGAAGCTGCCCATCTACATGGACAATCATGCCACCACCCAGACTGATCCGCGGGTGCTGGAAGAAATGCTGCCCTACTTTACGGAGAAGTTCGGCAACGCGGCCAGCCGCAACCATGAATTCGGATGGGTCGCCGAACAGGCGGTCGAGCAGGCGCGGGAGCGCATCGCGAAGCTGATCGGCGCGACGGCGAAGGAAATCATCTTCACTTCGGGTGCGACCGAGAGCGACAACCTTGCCATCAAGGGCGTCGCCGAGATGTACAAGGAAAAGGGCAATCACATCATCACCCAGGCCATCGAGCACAAGGCCGTACTTGACACCTGCAAGCGCCTGGAGAAATACGGCTTCCGCGTTACGTATCTGCCAGTGCAGAAGGACGGTCGGATTGATCTCGACGACCTGAAGCGGTCGATGGATGACAAGACCATCTTGGTGACGATCATGGCCGCGAACAATGAAATTGGGGCATTGCAGCCCATCCGCGAGATTGGCGCTCTTTGTCATGAGCGCGGGGTGCTGTTCCACACCGACGCCGTACAGGCCATCGGCAAGGTCCCGTTCAACGTGATCCAGGACAACGTCGATCTCGCCTCGATCACGGCGCACAAGCTCTATGGACCCAAGGGCGTCGGAGCTTTGTACGTTAGGCGGAAAAACCCTCGGGTGCAGTTGGTGGCGCAGATTGATGGCGGCGGCCACGAGCGAGGTATGCGGTCTGGCACGCTGAACGTGCCCGGAATCGTGGGCCTCGGCAAAGCGTGCGAAATCGCGACCAACGGCATGGCCGAAGAAGCGAAGAAGCTTGCCGCGCTCCGCGACCGCCTGAAGGACGCCATCATGGGCCAATTAGACGAGGTATACATCAATGGCTCGGTCGAGCATCGCCTGCCCGGCAATCTGAACATCAGTTTTGCGTATGTAGAAGGCGAATCGTTGCTGATGGGCATCAACGACATTGCGGTCTCGAGCGGCTCGGCATGCACCTCCGCGACGCTGGAGCCATCTTATGTATTGAAGGCCCTGGGCGCCGGCGATGACCTGGCGCACAGTTCCATCCGGTTCGGCCTCGGCCGCTTCAACACCGAAGCTGAGGTGGATTATGTTGCTGAGCGCGTGGTCGACACGGTGAAGCGCCTGCGCGAGTTGTCGCCGTTGTACGAGATGGCGAAAGAAGGAATCGATTTGACGAAGGTCCAGTGGGCGGCCGAGCCGACCCACTAGAGTTTGTCTCGTAAGTTTTTGAGACGTGTCAGGGCACGACTTTAGTCGTGCCGAACAGGGTAGCAGGAAGTCGGGCTTTAGCCCCTGCACCCGCCAAGCGTGCGCCCTCAGGGGCTAAAGCCCGAACCTCTGGGAGCGCAGTTGCGGCACGGCTGAAGCCGTGCCCTGACACAAAACATTCAGAAAGTTCGCAATTTAGGAGACTACTTCATGGCTTACAGTGACAAGGTCCTTGACCATTACACCAATCCCCGCAACGTGGGCTCGATGGACAAGAATAGTTCCGAGGTGGGCACCGGCCTGGTGGGTGCGCCTGAGTGCGGCGACGTGATGAAGCTGCAGATCAAGGTGAATCCCGCGACCAATATCATTGAGGACGCCAAGTTCAAGACGTTCGGCTGCGGCTCGGCGATTGCCTCTTCCTCGCTTGCGACCGAGTGGGTGAAGGGCAAGACCGTTGACGAAGCGCTCACCATCCGGAATACCGACATCGTGAAGGAGCTGTCGCTGCCTCCGGTGAAGATCCACTGCTCGGTGCTGGCGGAGGATGCGATTCGGGCTGCGATCGGTGATTGGAAGAAGAAGAACGGCGTAACGCAGACCCAGGCGCAGAGCGCTACCGTCGAGCAGACGGCGTAAACTGTTGCTGAGGACCAGTGTGCCCCGCCTCTCGGTGAGGTACGCCGGAACAGGACCATGAGCACAATTAACATCGAGAATCCGGCCGAAGCACCGGCCCCGGTCGCCAAGGGTATCGAGGTGACGGAGAAGGCGATAGCTCGCATCCGAGCGGCCCTGGCGAAAGAAAATATCTCGCCGGCCGAAGGCGGGCTTCGCCTGGGTGTGCAGGGTGGTGGCTGTTCGGGACTGAGTTATAACATCCGCTTCGACACGCAGCCGCGTGAACGCGATCGCATCTTTCAGTTCGACGACGTTCGCATCTTCGTCGATCCGAAGTCGTTCATTTATCTCCACGGCATGGTCCTGGATTACGAGGAGACCCTGATGCACCAGGGCTTTGTGTTCCAGAACCCGAACGCGAAGAAGTCTTGTGGCTGCGGTACTTCGTTCTCGTAAGGTGCCAGTTGACCCCGAGCAGACGCGAAGCACAGGCAGTCATTGAGAGCCGTAGAAGCCTTCGTCAATCCGAAAACCCAGCTCCGTGAGGGCGGAATTTTCTTGGCCCCGGGCATGAGCCCGAGATAGGCAGTCTATCTAAAGGAGCGGTTGAGCCCATAGGGGCAACCTAAATCTGATGCCTCAGACACCGGACAAGAGCGTGAAGGACAGCGGCATTCTGGTTGTTCGTCAAGGCAAACCGGCCAAGGCCAATTGCTGGTCTTGCGGCGCAATGCGTGCTGCACACTTCTGTCAGCAATGCGGCAAAGTCCAACCGCCCGTGCCGGTTGACTACTTCACCTTTTTTGGACTGCCCTACAAGCTGAACCTGGAGAGCGGAAGACTGGAGCGCGAGTTCTACGATCTGAGCCGGCATCTGCATCCCGACATCAATGCCATCAAGAGCGAGCGTGAACAGGAGTGGGCGTTGGAACAGACTTCGCACCTGAACGACGCTTACCGTATGCTGAGGGACCCGATCATGCGGACCGAATACCTGCTCCGGCTGCAAGGGGTGCAGTTGGAAGAGCAGTCCAAGGCCGCAACCGAGGAGGCGCGTCGGACCGGGCAATTGAAGAAGCAGGTTGTTCCGCCCGATCTGCTGGAAGAAGTTTTCGAGTTGAACATGCAGCTCGAAGAGATGCGGATGAACAAGAAAATGGGCGAGCATGACCGCAGTCTCGAGCGCGAATTAGAGGATGCGAAAAAGCATTTGCAGGCCAAGTATGACGTCTTGATAGAGGAACTGCACGACGCATGGAATGAGTGGGACGCGCTGGTGGACCGCGCCGAGCAGGGCGGCGCCGTTCTGGACGAGGACCGTCTGACCGTCCGCGACAAGATGGTGGATGTGCTGAATCGCCGGAATTACCTGCGCAATTTGCTGCGCGACATTGATGAAGTGTTGGAGAGCTGAAAAAACAGTTGCCAGTTTGTGTGCGTGCGGGGGGCCAAACTTGTTATTGCCGATGGATTCGATGGGTGAAAAGTCAGCGCCGTAGGCGCGGAATAATTTAGCCCAGCACGGAGCCGCAGGCGGAGTGCTGGGAAGGCGGGGATTGGATTTGAGTCCCTTTAGGGACGGCACAAGTTGGCAATGCGGGTATAGGGGTCCTTCGACTCCGGCGGCCAAGAGCAGGCCGCTCCGCTCAGGATGACAAACGAGAATTAGATGGCAAACGAACGCATCGTCGGCATCGATCTGGGCACCACCAACTCGCTGGTGGCGTACATGGCGAGCGACCGTCCGGTCGTCATTCCCGGCGAGGACGGACTGAACCTGGTGCCTTCGGTCGTCGCGCTCGATGAAAGCGGGCAGATCGTTGTTGGCAGCGCTGCGCGTAAGTACCTGATCGAAACCCCGGAGCGCGCCGTATATAGCGTGAAGCGCCTGATGGGGCGCGGTGTTGAAGACATCCGCGACGAGCTGAAGTTCTTCCCGTTCCGGCTGGCGGATGACCTTGCCCCGGGCGAGGTGCTGCGCATCAAGCTGGGCAACAAGACGTTCACTCCTCCTGAAATCTCGGCGTTTATCCTGCGCCAACTGAAGCGCAATGCCGAGCGCTATTTCGGGGCGCCGGTCACGAAGGCGGTCATCACCGTGCCTGCCTACTTCAACGACGCGCAGCGGCAAGCCACCAAGGACGCGGGACGTATTGCTGGATTGGAAGTGCTGCGACTGGTGAACGAGCCCACCGCCGCTTCCCTCGCCTACGGTCTGGACCAAAAGCAGAACGGAACCGTCGCTGTGTACGATCTGGGTGGGGGGACATTCGACATCTCCATTCTCAAGCTGCACGAGGGGATCTTCGAAGTCATCGCCACCAACGGCGACACCCATCTTGGCGGCGACGACGTTGACAACCTGCTCATCACCATCGCGCTGGATGACATCCAGGGCGATCTGGGCGTGGATGTTCGGCGCAACTCTGAGATCGTGCAGGCGATTCGCAAAGCGGTCATCGAAGCCAAGATCGAGTTGTCTTCGAGCGAGAAAACGACGCTCGACGTAGAACTTCCCGGCGGAAAGCGCTATCAGCGCGAAATTACGCGAGGGCAATTTGAGCAGTTGATTCAGCCCGTCATCGATCGCACCGTCGGCCCTGTTCGCCAGGCCATGAAGGATGCCGGCCTGACCCCGAAGCAGATCGACGAAGCCGTGCTGGTGGGCGGCTCGACGCGAATCCCGCGGGTGCGACAACTGGTGGAAGACCTGTTCGAGCGTACGCCACATAGTGACTTGAATCCTGACGAAGTGGTCGCGCTAGGAGCGGCCGTGCAGGCGAACATCCTCTCTGGCGGCTCGGAAGCAACGAAGGAAATGTTGCTGCTGGACGTGACGCCACTATCGCTGGGCATCGAGTCGCTGGGCGGAGGCGTAGTAAAGATCATCCACCGCAATTCCACGATTCCGGCGTCGGCAACCGAGCACTTCACCACCGGCGTGGAAGGCCAGACCAACGTTGCGGTCCACGTGGTGCAAGGCGAACGCGAATTGGCGAAGGATTGCCGCTCGCTGGCACGTTTCGATCTGAAAGGCATTCCCCCGATGCCCGCCGGGCTGCCGCGCATTGAAGTCAAGTTCCTGATTGACGCGAACGGCATTCTGCACGTCTCGGCGCGCGAGTTGCGCAGCGGCAAGGAATCCGAGATCGAAGTGCAGCCCAGCTACGGCCTGACCGACGAGCAGGTCGAGAACATGATTCTGGAGTCGTTCGACTACGCGGAAGAAGATTTCCGCCAGCGACAAGTGATTGAGGCGCGCAACGAGGCGGAGACCATGCTCACGGCGCTGGAAAAGGGCCGCAAGAATCCGGCGTGGGAGCAGTTGTCGTCGCAGGAGCGCGCCGACATCAACAAGCTGGAAGCGGCGCTGCGTGCGGTGATGAAGGAAGACGAGTATCAGGCCATCCGTAGCGCGATCGATGTGCTGAACCAGGGCACCATGCACCTGGCTGAGTTGATGATGGATTCGGCGGTGGGCGCGGCTTTGAAAGGCAAAGACATGGCGACTGCCGACGTGGGCGAAGGTCCTGCGGCGCCACATCCCATCGCGCAGGCGGAGATCAAGTAAGTGGCTAGTGGTTAGAGTTGGAAATCCAGCGGCTTGGTTGGCGTGCGGGAAAAGGTTCTCGAGTCGCTGAACTTGCCGTCGGAAGAAAAACCAAAGCCTGCCCCGCAGGGGCGGCCCAGTTTAGCCAGCGCGGTAGCGCTGGGTCGGCGGCAGCAAGAAATCTGAGTCCCGTAGGGACGACACATGCCCAAGCGGGTCTCGATACCCGCAAACGAAGGATTTATGCCAGACGAAAAAACACAAGGCGGCGGAACCGCAACGGAAGAGGCTCTTGGACCGAATACTGTCCGACTCACGTTTCTTCCCGACAACAAGACGTTCGAGTTTGAACATGGCAAGCTGCCCTACCAGGAGCACGGCAAGCCGGAATCGATCCTGGACGTGGCTATGAACTTCGGGCTGCACTTGGAGCACGCCTGCGGAGGAAATTGCGCTTGCACCACCTGCCATGTCGTGGTGAAGAAAGGCAAGGAACTCCTCAGCGACATGGAAGACGATGAGGCCGACCGCCTCGACATGGCTGCCGACCTGCAGTTGAATTCGCGCCTGGGATGCCAGGCCGTCATCGAGAAGCCCGGCGAAGTCGTGGTCGAAATTCCGGCGTGGAACCGTAATTATGTTTCTGAGGCGGCGACTCACCACGATTGATCGCTGGCATTTTGCCTTTCGAGGAGCCTATGGCTGCTGAACTGAGATGGGATGATGCGGAAGACATCGGCCTTGCACTGGCCGACAAATTCCCGGACGTGAATCCGCTGGAAGTCCGCTTTACCGACCTTCACCGCTACGTGACCGAGTTACCCACCTTTGTGGATGACCCCAAGATGTCGAACGAGGGCAAGCTGGAAGCCATCCAGATGGCGTGGTACGAAGAGTACCAAGACCGGCAGTAAGAGCTTTTGAACGGCAACGCCGGGGACTGCCGTTCCTGAACCCGCCATTACTGCGCCTTCGCTCCAAACGTTAATCCCAGTCCCGTTGTGAGCAGCACATCATTGTTCTTTTTCCCCGCCACCGGCTTGCTGTTGTAGCGATCCCCGAAGTTCAAGTTCCACGTAATCGCACGGTACAGCCTGCTAACCAGTCCGAAGTCGAAGACCCCACGATAGTTTCCGTTTTCGTTCAGGTAGGGGAAGAAATAGAAGTCCTGAACTATGGAGGTATTGACCGTAAACTTGTGGCTAAATTCGTCGCCAATGGTTACGTTAACCAGGTTATTGGTCACGCCGGCCGTGGAGCCATTGTAGCCGGTCGAGTAGTTCTCGTAGGTGTAGCCAAAGCCACCCAGCAGATCGAGGGTCGTCATCTTGCTGGCGATGGCGTGATAGCCAAGACCGCCGCTGGGACTGAGGCGTACGTTGAGGTCCTGGGCGTGATCGTACGATCCGGCAAATAGTCCAAAGGCAAACAGCTTCTTGGTCAGGTTGCGATCATAGCGGATGAAGCCTCCCAAAGCATTCGCAGTCGTGGTCGTTACATTATCGGCGGTGCTGGTCGAATAGAGAGAGGCCGCCTGAATGGTCCACTTGTCGGTCGTAGTTGGACGCGCGGCATTGAACCCCAAGGCCACGTTGGTTGTGTCAGAGTTGCCTCGTGCCAGCGCGAGACCGAAATTGCCGCCGCCCGCCCAGCCCTCCAGCATTCCAGGATGCAGGGATTTTTCGTAGGCTGCCTGGTCGGCCGGCGAGCGCATCACCGCAACATCCACCATGGGAATCGTCTGTATTCCCGAAGTGGTGTTGACCGCGACCTCGGAGTCCTTTGTGTTCACCGGGCCGGAAACCACCTGCTTGTCGGTGCGTGTCACCACCATGGGCTGCTCGGAGGAGAACTGCGCGACCGCATCCCAGTCGATGGTGACCGTACCAGCATGCTCCGTCTTGATCGTGAGCTTTTTGTCACTCACACTCAGAATCGCCCCGGTCAGACGATCGCCATTCTTAAGGGTCACCTGCTCACCATATAGAGTGACGCAGCAGCAAACGATGACGGCGTAGACACTACTCTTGAACATAGCAGTAAGCTCTCTTTCCTATTGGTATTCCCAACGCTAGCGCGAGGTTTGTTTCCAGGATTGGCTGGGTCTTCGAGTCCGATTAATCTTGAGCTTTAGGCTGGCATCGGCAGGCAATAACATGCCATCGCGCGCCAAACAGGGTACCTGAATATTGTAGACGTTAGGTGGAATTTTCGCGACCTGCAAAACGCGATGCTACGGCACACCAAAGTGGTACTTAACCTAGCGCAGGAGCCTGAATTTGCAACACAGGTATGAAGCCTGTGCAAGTTTTTATTCAGGCTCAAAGCTACGCGCCCGTTTGGCAGGGTTAAGCCACCGCTGGTTTGCGCCTTCCACCGGACTAGAGTCTGCCTAGGTTGTGACCACCGTGGGCCGTGAGAGCTCAATCTTTGCTTCGCGCAGATACTTAGCTGCTTCTTCCGGCGGCGTGGGGTTCTGGTAGAAGCCCGTACCCCATTCGAAGCCGGCTATTTTGGTCAACCGCGGCATGAACTCGATATGCCAGTGGTAATGGTCCATCGCGGCTTCCTGCACCGGCGCGGTATGAATCACCAGGTTGTACGCAGGGTTCTCGAGCACCTTGTCAGCGCGTATCAGCAGGTTCTTCATCGCCTTCGCCAGGCTTTCGTACACTTGCGACGACGAGTTCTCGAACGCCGACTCGTGCCGTTTGGGAATGATCCACGTTTCGAACGGGAACCGCGGCGCGTACGGAGCCAGGGTAAGAAAGCCATCATTCTCAGCGACAACGCGCACGCTAGCCTCTGTCTCCTGGCGCACGATGTCGCAGAACACACAGCGTTCCTTGTAGATGTAGTACTGTTTGGAGCCTTCCAGTTCCTCGATCACGTGCTTGGGCACGATGGGCAGTGCGATCAGTTGTCCGTGCGCGTGCTCCAGCGTCGCACCGGCCAGCACACCGTGGTTCTTGAAGATCAGGATGTATTTGAAGCGCCGGTCTTTCTTCAGATCGACGATGCGGTCGCGAAACGCCCAGAGAACGTCTTCGATTCGCTTCTCTGGAAGGGTCGCCAGGGTGGCATCGTGTTCGGGGGTCTCGATGATGACTTCGTGGGCGCCGATACCGTTCATCTTGTCGAACATGCCTTCGGCCTGGCGGCTCAGACTTCCTTCGATCCCGAGCGCAGGAAACTTGTTTGGGACTACACGCACCGTCCAACCCTGCGAATCGCTCGAAGCCCCATTCGGCCGGTACGCCAGGACTTCGTGGGGCGTCTTGCTTTCGTTGCCCGGACAGAACGGACAGAAGCCGCCCTTCATCTTCACGGGTTCGCGGCTGAAGTCGGTGGGGCGTTTGGCGCGGTCCGTGGAAATGATGACCCAGCGACCGACAATCGGATCTTTGCGCAGTTCAGGCACGGCTAACCTCGGTCAGGCAACCTTTCTATCTTACGACAGAGGTGACGCGGGTCATCCATTTTGTCATCCCAAAAAGAAAGCCTGGACCGTCGCACGATCCAGGCTTCGAACTCGTGCTTCATCGGCGACGGTTATCCCTTGGTTGCCGCCAGCCCAATGCACTCCTCCAGCACGTCCATGGCAATGTCGGCCTGCTCCTTCGTCACCACCAGTGGAGGCGCGATGCGGATGCTG
Organism: uncultured Acidobacteriaceae bacterium; assembly: GCA_963833155.1. Lineage (GTDB taxonomy): Bacteria > Acidobacteriota > Terriglobia > Terriglobales > Acidobacteriaceae > Bog-257. Next base: position 326,270 of record CAWHWY010000001.1, on the reverse strand, counting down.
TTCGGTCCACAACCGAGGAAGAGAACGCCACGCTCGAAAGCCAGCTCGACGATGCGGTCGCGTTCGGCGCTGCCCGGTGTCTTGGCCTTCTTATCGGTGACGATCTCGACGCCGATCATGAGGCCGCGCCCGCGAACATCGCCCACCAGTTCGAGCCGCTGCGGCCAGTCGGCAATGCGCTCCATGATGTGCTTTCCGACGACTTCGGCATTCCGGATGGCTTCGCGCTCCAGAACATCCATGGTCGCCAGCGCCGCTGCGATGCAGACCGGATTGCCGCCGAACGTCGAAGCGTGTGAACCGGGCACCCAATCCATGATCTCGGCCTTCGCCATGGTGACGCCGAGCGGCATGCCACTGGCAATTCCTTTGGCCATGCAGACGATATCGGGCTCGACCCCGGTGTGCTCGATGGCCCACCACTTGCCGGTGCGCCCTGCGCCTGACTGCACTTCGTCGGCCACCAGCAGGATGCCGTGACGATCGCAAATGCGGCGCAGCTCCTGCATGAAGACCGTAGGAGCGACCACGTATCCGCCTTCGCCCTGAATGGGCTCGACAAAGATGGCCGCCACCTCCTCGGGAGGCAGCGTCGTCTTAAACAGCTTTTCTTCGATGAAGCGCGCGCAGCCCAGCGCGAACGCTTCCGCTTCCTGGCCGCCGCCCACGCAGCCGCGATAAACATCGGGATAGCGCACATGAGTCACGCCCGGCATCAGCGGGGCAAAGCGGCGGCGCTGCTGCGGCTTGGAGGCCGTCAGCGACAGCGCGCCCATGGTGCGTCCGTGGAAGGCGCCGTAGAAGGCGATGATGTTCTGCCGCTTGGTGTGATAGCGCGCCATCTTCAGCGCGGCTTCGATTGCCTCGGCGCCCGAGTTGCCGTAATAAAACTTGTGCGGTCCCTTCATCGGGGCGACCTTGGACAGTCGCTCGGCCAACGTAACCAGTTGTTCGTAATAGAAGTCGGTGCCCGACATGTGAATCAGTTCGGCAGCCTGCTTCTGGATGGCGGCGACAACTTCAGGATGGCAGTGGCCGGTAGAGGTCACGGCGATGCCGGCAGAGAAATCGAGGAACTCGTTGCCATCCACGTCCTCGACGATCACGCCGCGGCCTCGCTTGGCGACCAGGGGGTAAGAACGAGTATAGGATGGCGAAATGTACCGCTGATCCCCTTCAAGAATGCGACGAGCGTTGGGGCCAGGCAGCGTGGTCTTGATGTTCGGACCAGCGACTTGCATGAGAGTTTTGGTAGTCATGGTTTTTCTCCTCTAAAGGCTTGCGGCACGAGTTGTGTGCCGGAGCTGAGTCGGGCCGCGCATGCAATCTGGTTGGACTGGAGAGCGCGGCTACAGAAGGGAGAAAGGAAGACTAGTCGCCGGAGAAAAGATTGGGACGCGCCATGCAAGGAGCCAACTTCGACTCTGCGCGCGATGAGATCGGTTGTGACCAGGCTCCGCGCACACTCATGCCCAGCACTGTGCTCAACGCGGCAGTGGCGAGGTGATGCGAGTTCGAGGTGCGAGGCTTCACGGTCATGTCCTGCTAACATTATAGTCAACTTACCGATGCGGCGTAACCCCAAAAACGCGCCAATCTACATGTTTTTAGGCCCATCGGAAAGTCGTCTCCAGCCTTTCGGCAATCTCCAGCAACTTCGTGACGGTGTTCCAGTTTCTGCCTGTTCCCGACCTCTTCAAGGCTTTCTCAATCGCCGGCCACACTTTCGACCGGCCAATGCCATCAGGAAAATAGACGTACAGTTCACGGCCATCGATTCGCACTTCTTCCGCGCCAGCCTTGATCCTGAGGACCTCCGCGTGAGCTTCCGGGCTGGGAGCCGCCGCGAGGAAGGTGACCAGGAGCTTGCTGGCATCGATCTCGCGCCGCTTCGCGAATGGGTTCCGTGCAATCACGTCCCTCACCTCCGCAGTGGTGCGAAGAATGACGCCAGGACGAAACCCGAACTTGCGCTCGATCGCATCCTCGATTCGTTTCGCCAAGGGAGCGATGTCCTTCGCGTCAGTCCGGAAGATCACGTTGCCGCTTTGTACGTAGGTCTGCGCGTCTTGCAGGCCGAGCGACTCATAGAGGTCGCGCAACGCGCCCATCTTGATCTTGTTGTGGCCCCCTACATTGACGCCACGGAGCATGGAAATAACGACGGTCATGGATTCCAGCATAGCGCGTAGAGTGAGACCCGCGATGTCTGGATACTAACCTGCTGACAGCAGCTCGCAATTTGACCCCCTTTCTCGCAGCCTCCTACAATCAAAGATTCTCCGCCTGACACAAAAACTCTATGCCGCTTCAGCTCTTTAATACGCTGTCCGCCAAAGTCGAGGAGTTCCACCCGCTGGAAGACAACCTGGTCCGCATGTACGCTTGCGGGCCCACGGTTTATGACTTCGGGCACATTGGCAACTTCCGCAGCTTCATCGTGGTGGACACGTTGCGGCGCTTCCTCCTGCAGAGCGACTACAGGCTGAAGCATGTTATGAACATCACCGACGTGGATGACAAGATCATCCGCAACGCGGCGCGCGATGGCGTTTCGGTGCAGGAATACACCAGGAAGTACAAGAAGGCGTTTCTCGAAGACGCAGATGCGCTGAACATCGAACGTCCTGAGTTTCTGGTGAACGCGACCGATCACATTGAGGAAATGGCGCATTTCATCAAGGGCCTGGAGGAGAAAGGTTTCGCCTATCGCACCGAAGATGGCTCGTATTATTTTCGGATCGCGAAATTTCCCGAGTACGGCAAGCTCTCCAAAAAAGATTTTGCCGGCATGACCGACGGCGCGCGCGTGGACGTGGACGAGTACGACAAGGACAACGCCCGCGACTTCGCGCTGTGGAAGGCTCCCAAACCCGGCGAAGCGTTTTGGGAGACCGAGATCGGCCCTGGCCGCCCCGGCTGGCACATCGAGTGCTCCCTCATGTCGATGAAGTACCTGGGCGAGAGCTTCGACATCCATCTCGGCGGTGAAGACCTCATCTTCCCGCACCACGAAAACGAGATTGCGCAATCGGAGGCGATGACCGGCAAACCCTTCGCCCATTTCTGGGTGCACGCTCGCTTCCTGCTGGTGGAAGGCGAGAAGATGTCGAAGAGCCTGGGCAATTTCTTCACCGTGCGCGACCTCATCCTGATGGGGCACAAGCCGTCGTCCATCCGCTTTCTGCTCATGTCGGTCCCGTATCGTAAGCAGCTCAACTTCACCTTCGACGGGCTGACGCAAGCGGCCAACTCCGTCGAGCGTCTGCGCAACTTCAAGCTGCGGCTGGAGACCTCGCAGTTCGCCGACGACAGCAACGTCATCATTGCCGAGATCGCAGAGCGGACCTCGGCCGAAATGCGCGCCGCTCTGGATGACGATCTGAACACGGCGCAAGCGCTGGGCGCCATCTTCGACATGGTGCGCGATGTGAACGCCGCCGCCGATGCCGGCGAAGTGCGCGCGGGAAACGTGCCGCGATTGTTACAGGTCCTGCGGCAGTTCGACGAGATCTTCGCCGTGCTAAAGGACGACGATGCCGCCAAGGTGCGGGCCACGGTCGAGTGGGCCAGGCAGGAAGGTCTGGAAGATAAGATCAGTCCGGCAACCCTGGAACTGGCCAAGGCGGCCTCTCTCTCCGACGCTGACATTGAGGGCCTCGTTGCCGAACATTCCTCGGCACGCAAGGCCCGCGACTTCGCGCGCTCCGACGCCATCCGCGCCCAGTTGGCCGAACAGGGTGTCGTTCTGGAGAACACCAAAGACGGCGTGCGCTGGCGAAGGAAGTAGAATTACATCTCCTCATTTGCCCGAAGAGTGCTCTCCCTACTCTTCCACCTCGACCTCTTCGCCGCGCTCGGCCTTGGCTTGGGCGATGATCTTCTCCTGCTGCAAGGCGGGAACGAAGTCGTAATGGTGCATTTCCATGGAGAAGCTGCCGCGGCCCTGGGTCATCGAGGTCAGGTCGGTGCCGTAGGTCAGCATCTCGGCCATGGGCACTTCGGCCTTAACAACGGTCTTGCCCGCTTTGTTGTCCATGCCCTGGATGCGGCCGCGACGGCTGTTAAGGTCGCCCATGATGGCGCCGGCGAACTCATCGGGAATGGTGATCTCGACGTTCATGATGGGCTCCAGCAGCGTGGGCTTGGCCTGCTCCATGGCCTTCTTGAAGGCGATGCGGCCGGCGGTCTTGAACGACAGCTCGTTGGAGTCCACGTCGTGATACGAGCCGTCGTACAGGATGACCTTGAAGTCCACCACCGGGAAGCCCGCGAGGAAGCCGCGAGCGGCGGCTTCGACAACGCCCTTCTCGACCGCGGGAATGAAATTCCTGGGGATCGCGCCGCCGAAAATTTCGTTGACGAACTCGAAGTTGCCGCCGCGGGCCAGCGGCTCCATTTTGATCTTGCAGTCGCCAAACTGACCGTGACCGCCGCTTTGCTTCTTGTGGCGGCCCTGCACATCGGCGCGGCCGCGAATGGTCTCGCGATACGGCACTTTCGGCGCTTTGAGGTTGACTTCAGTGTGGTAGCGGTTCTTCAGCTTCGCAACCACCACTTCAATGTGCTGTTGGCCGGTGCCCGCGATCAGGAATTCTTTCGTCTGGGCATCGCGGAAGAAGCGCAGCATGGCATCTTCCTCCATCAGCTTGTGGATGCCGTTGCTCAGCTTGTCTTCGTCAGCCCGGGTCTTGGGTTCGATTGCGAAGGTGATCGCTGGCTCAGCGAACGTGACTTGCGGATACTGAATGGGAGAGCCTTTGTCGCCCAGCGTGTCACCGGTCAACGTATCCTTTAGCTTTGCGACCGAGCCGATATCGCCCGCGTGCAGTTCGTTCACGGGAACCGGTGTCTTGCCCTGCATCACCGAAAGATGGGCGAATTTTTCCGCGCTGCTGCGAGTAAAGTTTTGCAGTGTGGCGTCGTTCTTCAGCACGCCGGAATAGACTTTGAAGAACGAGATGCGACCCGAGAACGGATCGCTGATGGTCTTGAACACGAACAGCGAAAGCGGCTCGGAGTCGCTGACCTTGCGAGTTGCAGGCTCCCCGTTGTTCGCCGTGGTTGCGGCTTTCACCGTTCCGCGCTCGACTGGCGTGGTCACGTAATCGACGATGAAGTCGAGCACTTCATCGGTGCCGATGTTGCCGAGACCGGAAGCGAACAGCACGGGAAAGATCTTGTCCTCGCGGATGGCGTTGTGCAGGCCGCTGATGATGTGCTCCTCGGCAATCGTGCCTTTGTCGAAGAACTCTTCCATCAGCGCGTCGTCGCCTTCCGCGACCAGCTCAACTAGCCGTTCGTGCGCAATTTTGGCTTCTTCCTCCATGTTGGTGGGAATCTCGCCGACTTTGGCTTTGCCGTTGCCGCCCATCTCGTAGGTGTAAGCTTTCATCCTCACCAGGTCGACCACCCCGCTGAAGCTCTTCTCGGAACCGATGGGTAGTTGCACCGGAACAACCGTGCGCCCGAAAGCTGAGGTCAGTGATTCCATCACGCGGGTGAAGTCGGCACGCTCGCGATCCATGCGCGTACAGACAATCGCGCGTGGCAGGGCGAACTTGTCGCAGTAATGCCAGATTCGCTCGGTAACAACTTCCACACCGCTGACCGCGTCCACCACAACCAGGGCGGACTCCACAGCGGGCAGCACCATCTCGGCTTCATGGATGAACATGTTGAAGCCAGGAGTGTCAATGAGGTTGATCTTGGTGTTGCGCCACTCGACCACGGCGGTTGCGGCCGAAATGGACATGGCCCGCGAGACTTCTTCGTCGTCGTAATCGGTCACGGTATTGCCTTCGTCCACGCGGCCCAGTCGCTGCGTGGCGCCGGCGGTGAACAGCAGGGCCGAGGCGAGTGAGGTCTTGCCGGAGTGTGAGTGCCCGACCAAGGCAACGTTGCGGATGTTTGCGCCTTCGTAGTTCTTCACTTATGACTCCTTTTATATGAGCCGTGCAACACCGCGCATTCGTCTCGGCAACTGGCAACTCCGCTGGCCTCTCAGAGGCGATGTTCCCCGGAAGCGAAGCGCATCGCCTGCTTGTACGACCCCGAGGCTGCCAGTGAGGCAAAAAGGCGGGGAACCATGCCGTACTGCGCATGGTGAAGCTAAACAAACTTAAAATCGTAGCACACTGAGTTTGTCCGCCTCAAACTGGCATGGACCGCAATTAGGCGGCGAGACTCGCGAGGCCGCTTTCCGTTACTATTAAAGACATTCCTGCGCAACCTGCCGGACAAACCGGCACAGTATCAAGGAAAACTCGGAATGAAACGTACCCTTCTCTCGCAATTTGCCCTTCCCGTCCTGCTCGTGCTTGGCAGCGCAATCGCCTGGGGCGGCGACACCTCCATGCTGCGGCCTCCCGCGGGCTCGAAGGTCGCCATCTTCGTCTTCGAAGACCTGGAATGTCCCGATTGCGCTCGCGCGGCGCCACTGCTGCATGACGCGGCCAAGGCCTATAACATTCCCCTGCTGCAGCACGACTTCCCGCTGCCCCAGCATCATTGGTCCTTCGATGCGGCGGTGAATGCCCGCTATTTCGATACCAAGTCGAAGAAGATGGGTGACGACTATCGCCTGTACATCTTCCAGAACCAGCCGTACGTTACCAGGCAAAACCTGCGCGGTTATACGGAGAAGTTCGCCGATCAGAACAAGGTCGCACTGCCCTTCGTGGTTGATCCCACGGGAGATTTGGCGGCCAAGGTCAAGGCAGACTACCAGCTTGGCCAACGACTTCCCGTGGATCATACGCCGACCATCTATGTGGTCAGCAACAGCGCGCGCGGAACTCCGTTCGTAGAGGTCGTGGACCGCACCCAGTTGTATCAGTTGATCGAGCAGATGATGAAGCAAGCAGGCGAGACGCCACAGGAACACAAGACGGCAAGCAGCCAGAAGTCTTCCCGTAGCCAATAGGCGTAGGGAGTTCGAGTGAGGAAGCTCGCCCAAACGGCGAGCTTCGTTCCTGAACAACCTTGGTTCTGCCATCGGAGTCCCTGATGCGGGCTTCTCTCGATGGTTACCCGCCTTTGAGCCCAGACTTGCATAACTTGCGAGCATCTGCGACACTCTTGCTTGAAGTTGGTCGGCGGAATGGCCCGTCCGTTTACCCTGCCCGCTGGATGATAGCTGCCACAACTTCTGCCACGTAGTCGGGTTTCTTGGACTGAATACTATGCCCGATCCAACTAACGTAAAAACCATGCCTCCACTCTCGTCCCATGACCGTATTCTCATGGCGGCGAAGCGTTTGTTTGCCTACAACGGATACGAAAACACGAGTACAGTGGCGATTGCCCGCGAAGCGGGTACCAGCGAATCCCAGCTGATGAAACATTTCGGCAGCAAACGAGGGTTGCTAAGCGTCATCCTCGACCGCGGCTGGACTGGCATCGCCGCCCGGGTTCACATGGTGCCGTCCAACGCTCCTCCGGCTGAGCGGCTTTTTCGCGTTCTAGAAGCGATCATTATCGAACTGGACAATGATTCCGACCTGAGGAACCTGATGGTGCTTGAGGCTGGACGCGTCCGTAAAGACAACCGGGACGTGATCGTAAGTGCGGGCTTCCAGCACTTCGCTGAGGTGGTGTACGCGATCCTGGTGGAAATGCGCGACCAGGGCCAGATACGTTCTGATCTGAACCTGGAGGCAGTTCGCGCTGCGTTCACCGGTATGACGAAGGGCTTGCTACGGGACCGGGTATTGGCGGAGCGTTCAGAATTTCGTGCCAGTTACAATTCCGACGATCTCAAGAAGGTCCTGGGAACATTGATCTCGGCGTTTGCCGGCGAAGGAATGCACCAATTGAAGGCGGTGAATGGATAGAACTGTGCCGTCTTAGCGATTCCGCAACGACAACGACCTCGCCGTCAGGCGAGGTCGTTGTCGTTGTGGGAGATCGCTTTTGGATTACGCCGGAGCGATACGCATGCTCAGGTCCACAGCCGCCACCGAATGCGTCAAAGCGCCCACGGAAATGAAGCTCACACCGGCTTCGGCATAGGCGCGCACGTTCTCCAGCGTGATCCCGCCGGAAGCTTCCAGGGGCACCTGCCGATCCAGTTTGCTGACCCGTTCCACCGCCTGTCGAACCTGGTCTGGCGTCATGTTGTCCAGCAGCACAGCCTCGGCGCCGTGCTCCAACGCCAGATCAAACTCCTCCAGCGAACGCACCTCGATTTCGACCGTTTGCGGGCCGCGCCGATTGCGCAGCGCACGCTCCAGAGCAGCCGCGGCACCACCCGCCAGCGCGATGTGGTTGTTCTTGATGAGAACGCCGTCACTGAGATCAAGGCGATGGTTGGTTCCCCCGCCGCAGCGCACTGCATACTTGTCGAGCACGCGCAATCCTGGCGCGGTCTTGCGCGTATCCAGGATCGTGGTCTGAGTTCCTGCGACTGCGTCCACATAGCGGCGCGTGAGAGTAGCGATGCCGCTCATGCGCTGTATGATGTTGAGGATTACGCGCTCGCACGAAAGCACGACCCGAGCATTGTGAACGATCACTGCGATCGACTGCCCTTTGTGCAGGCGCACGCCGTCGAAGATCTCGGTATGGCTGGTGACCTCGGGATGGGAAGTGACGGCGCCATCGAGGGTCGCGAAGACGTCGAGAATGCGAGCAATGCACCCCAAGCCGGCGAGCACGCAATCCTGTTTGGCCAGGATGGTGGCAGATGCGCGCTGGTTGGGATCGATACACGCGTAGGTGGTCGCGTCGCGCGTGGCGCGGTCTTCCAGCAGCGCATTTTCCAGGATTGCGGTTATCCTGCGGCTTGTCCAGTCCATGATGATTCCTGACTTACGCTTAACGTGGCTAGGCGCCCAACTCTCCCAACGCTTCGTTCGCCTTGTGCACCAGAACCTCAACTTCAGCCTTGCGCTTCCTTAAGCCTTCCACTACGTGCGCCGGCGCCTTCGCGAGGAACGCCTCGTTGTTCAGTTGGCCCGTTGCCCGCTCCAGCTCCAGCGTGAGCCGAGTGAGCTCTTTGCTCAGCCGGTCGCGTTCGGCCGCACTGTCCATCTTGCGTTCATACAGCACGCGTACATCGAAGCGTGCGGTGCTGCGGGCTCCGGCTGCCTTGGCCAAGGACGAGTCCACGAATGTCAGGCCTTCCACGTTGGCCAGACGCTGCAGCGCACCGCGATTCTGCTGCACGAGAGAACGGACATCACCGTGGGCGAAGACTTCAATGGCCAGCTTTTCCTTCGGCTCGACCTTCAGTTCCGCACGAATATTGCGAACGCTGACAATGAGGTCCTGCAGAATCGCCATTCCCGTTTCGGCGGTGGCATCTACCTGCGCCGGATCCGCTTGCGGATAGGCCGCCAGAGCGATGGACTTAGCGGGCGGTTTGCCATCGTAGACCGCGTGCCAGATCTCTTCCGTGATGAACGGCATGAATGGCGACAGCAGGCGCAGGGCGCCTTCGAAGACACTGATCAGGTTCTCGTGCGCGCTGCGGGCCTGTTCCCGATCCTCGCTGGCGAGGCGTGGCTTGATCAACTCCAGGTACCAGTCGCAGTATTCGCCCCAGAAGAAGTGATAAACCACATGCGCAGCCTCGTGGAAACGATACGTCTCCAGCGCCTCATGCATCTGCTGGGACACGCGATTGAAGCGTGAGAGTATCCAGCGGTCCTCCAGGGTTTCAGCTTTGAAACCAGAGACGCCTTTGAGCGCGAGATCCATCGGTGAAGACTTGAAGTCCGCCAGTGACCACACGCCCGACTGCTGGGCGCGGTCCACGTTCATAAACAGGAATCGCGCCGCGTTCCAGATCTTGTTGGCGAAGGCGCGATAGCTCCCTGTGCGGCTCTCCGAGAAAGCAATGTCGGTGCCAGGCGCTGCCATCGAGGCCAGCGTGAAACGCACCGCGTCGGTGCCATAGTGCTCGATGATCTCGATCGGGTCCAGGACATTACCCTTGGTCTTGGACATCTTCTGGCCTTCGGCATCGCGGACCAGCGCGTGGATGTACACCGTGCCAAACGGCACGTCGCCATGCCGGTGGCCACGCATGAAGCGACAGTTCATCATGATCATGCGCGCGACCCAGAAGAACAGAATGTCAAAACTGGTCACCAGCAACGTCGTGGGATAGAAGGCGTCGAGTTCAGGCGTGCTGTCTGGCCAGCCCAGCGCGGAGCACGGCAACAGGCCTGACGAGAACCAAGTGTCCAGCACATCGGCTTCCTGCTCGATGCGGAAGCTCTGGCAATCCTGATTTTCACATTGCTTAGGATCTTCAACCGTGATCATGACTTCCCCGCAATTTTGACAACGGAATGCGGGAATGCGATGTCCCCACCACAACTGGCGCGAGATGCACCAGTCGTGAATGTTGCGCATCCACTCGAAGTAGGTCTTAGTGTAGTTTTCGGGAACGAACTTGATGTCGCCGTTCTCCACAACCTCGATGGCACGCTCGGCCAGTGGCTGGATCTTCAAGAACCATTGCAGCGAGAGCCGCGGCTCGACAATGGTCTTGCAGCGATCGCACTTTCCCAGCAGAACGACATAGTCCTTCGAGCCCACCAGGAAGCCACCTGTCTCAAGATCTTCCAGCACCTTTTGCCGGGCTTCGAAGCGATCGAGTCCGTTGTAAGGACCGGCGTTCTCATTCATCTGCGCGACTTCGTTCATCACGTCAATCTGCGGCAAGTGGTTACGAAGGCCTGCTTCGAAATCGTTGGGGTCGTGCGACGGAGTGACCTTCACGGCGCCGGTGCCAAACTCAGGATTGGCAAGGATGTCGTCGGTGATGATCGGGATCTCGCGATTCATCAGCGGTAGCAAGACCTTCTTGCCGTGCAGATGGCGATAGCGCTCATCGCCGGAATTCACCGCCACGGCGGTGTCGCCGAGCATGGTCTCGGGACGCGTGGTCGCGACCACAATGTACTCATCTTTGGAGCCGATCACCGGATAACGGATCTCGTAGATCTTGCCTGGCGTCTCCTCGTGCACGACTTCGAGATCGGAAACCGCGGTGATGCAGCGCGGGCACCAGTTCACGATGTACTTGCCACGGTAGATCAGACCTTCTTCGTACAGGCGCACGAAGGCTTCGCGGACAGCGCGCGACATCCGCTCGTCCATGGTGAAGTACTCGCGCGACCAGTCCACGGAAGCGCCGAGCCGCTTCATCTGGTCCAGAATGGCGCCGCCGTAATGCTGCTTCCAATCCCACACGCGGGCGATGAAGGCTTCGCGGCCGATGTCGCGGCGGTTCTTACCTTCAGCAGCCAATTGGCGTTCCACCATCATCTGCGTGGCGATGCCAGCGTGGTCGGTGCCCGGAAGCCATAGCGTGATGAATCCGCGCATGCGATGCCAGCGGACGATGATGTCCATCTCCGTCTGATTCAGCATGTGACCCATGTGCAGACGTCCAGTGACATTCGGCGGCGGCAGGATGAGCGTGAACACCGGCTGTTTCGCGTCGCTGGCCGGAGTTTCCACGTGGAAGAGCTTCTCGCGAACCCAGTATTCGGCCCAACGCGGCTCAATCGCGCCTGGTTCGTAAGCCTTGGGAAGATCGTGAGGCATTGCAGTCCGTTCAACGTACGAAGGTCAAGCTTCGATATTACAGGGAGAAGGTATTAACCGTCAGCCCAAGCAATTTGTCAAGCTATGACGGTGGACCACAGGACGATCCCAGCCGCAGTTTTTTCTGAGAGACGAAGAATTTTCCCGGCTAGAAGATACCCAGGAGCTTCTTCTTCTTTTTCTTCGACGTGCTCTCTGTGCTGGGATTTGCCGGAGCCGCCTGTGCCTGTGCGCCGCTACCGCTGGCCGCAGGAGCGGCTTGCGAACTGCTGTCGGCCCCGGGAGCGGGAACGGCATCGTTTACCTGCGGAGGCGCCTTCTCAGGCGCTACGCCAGGATCGGCACCGGCTGCCGGTTGCAGATCGTTCTGAAGGTCGGGCACGGCGCTGTTGCCGGTATTCCCTGCGAATGCTCCTGCCATTGGAGCGCCGGGGGCGGGGCCAGGCGTCGTGTCGGAACGCGGGACCGGAGCATTCGCGGCGGGTGCGCCGCTGTCGACGCGCTCAACCGAGACTTTATTGGCGCCATTGAGGTTACTGAGACTACCTACAATGCTATTGCTGGCAGCCCGCACGATCTCGGGCGCGCTGGCTTGCTTGGGATCAACCAGCGTGGGCTCTCCGACCTTGGCAGCTTCGGAAACATTCGGGCCTTTACGAAAATTCTCCATTACCTTGTCGATGTGGCCCATCGATCCACGGCTGGCTATTTCAGCTTTATCCTGCGCAATGGCTTCCGGGGTCGCGTGCGGAATGGGCTGCTTCATGGCCTCAAGCCGCTTCTTGGCATCGGGCACGCGCTCCTCTAGGGGGTAACGGGTGAGAATGCGGTCATACGCCTCAGTCGCTCCAGCGGTGTATTGCTTGATCAGCACGCCCTTGGACACCTCAGGCAACTTCGACCGGCGGATGAGGTCGACCTGCCTTTCATAGGCATTGCCCAACTCGAAGAGGGCCTGGTCGGCCCCGCTGTACAGCGGATAGGTATCAGCCACCGATTGCAGGCGGGCGATGGCCGCCGGATAGCTTTCGCGCAGAAAGTAGAAGTGGCCGATCATGTATTCGCGCTGGGCCAGGACCTCTTGCACCTCTAGCAGCCGCTGCTTGGCCTGCGCGACCAACTGGCTGTCGGGAAACTGCATGATGAGCTGGCGATACTCTTCTTCGGCGCGTTTGGCGTGCGTGGGGTCGCGGTCCGCCTTCTCCATCTCCCTGTAGTGAATATTGGCGATCTTCAACTGCGCTTCCGCTGCCTCGGGCATGTTGGGGAAGAAGGTGATGAAGTCCTTGTACTCGCTTTCGGCCTGCGCCATGGCGGCTGAGCCGCCTTCCTGATACCACGAGTCGCCAATTGCCAGCTTGGCGCGCGCAATGTATTCCGAGTCGGGATAGGTGTTGATCAGGGTCTGCAGGCTAAGCCGCGCCACGTCGTACTTGTTATGCTTCATCGCGTCCATGGCGCGGTCGAACAGCACCTTGTCCGGCTGTTTGGAGTCAACGTTGGCAATCGGGTTCTGCGCCTTCTTGCTCTTCTTGCTGCTGGTCTTGGCGGACTTGGTGGATTTCTGGGCAGTCTTCGCGCTTTGGCCCTGGCCGTTGCTCGCAGTCGGGGCAGGAGCGCTGCTCGCAGTTGGGGCAGGCGTAGTGCTCGCGGCCGGGGCTTGAGTGGTGCTCGCAGCCGGCGCCGCAGCGTCGTTCGAACCCTGGGCCTGATTGCTGGTTGTGCTCTGGGCCTGCGGAGTGCTCGTGTTCTGCGCGACCGAGCTCAGCGACACCTGCACAATTCCCACCACCACTAGTATGACTACGCGACGAAACATCCCAAACACCCCTATGATTCCTGCATTCCACGCCATTTGCCGGATCGAGCTAAACCCGAACCAGCGTGGCTTCCTGAGCGGCCTTCAGCAGCGCCGCTACGTTGCGTCCCGGATCGCCGTGGCCAAAGACGTAACTACCGGCAACAAAGACTTCCACCCCGGCGCGCGCCGCCGGACCAACGGTTTCCAGGTCGATACCACCGTCGATTTCGATGCGAAAGTCCACTTCCTTGGCCGCGCGCATGGTCGCCAGCTTGCGGACCTTCTCCAACGCGCCGGGAATGAACTTCTGCCCGCCGAATCCGGGATTGACGGACATGACCAGCACAAAATCCACGATGTCGAGCACCTCGCCGAGGGTTTGCACCGTGGTCGCGGGATTAATCACCACTCCGACTCGCGCGCCGCAGCTCCGAATCAGCTCCAGGCTGCGGTTCAGGTGGCGGCAAGCCTCCTGATGGACCGAAATCCAGTTCGCCCCGGCATCGGCAAACGCGGGGATGTACTCGTCGGGATTCTCGATCATCAGGTGGCAATCGAGAGGCACATCCACCGCCTTGCGCAGGGAAGCGACCACCGGCGGGCCGATCGTGATATTGGGCACAAAATGGCCGTCCATCACGTCCACATGGAGGAGGGTCGCACCGCCCCGCACCGCGGCATTCGCGTCTTCGGCCAGACGGGCGAAATCGGCCGACAAAATGGACGGCGCTATCTCAAGCAAGAGTTTCTCCCGCGGAGTATTCTTTGGAAATTCTAGCACGCGAAGCCGGGGAGTTCTGTCCCACTAAAGGCACAGGTCAGTCGCCTTCAGGGTTCGCGCTTCGCTCTTCGCCTTGCGCCACAATGCAGGTTATCGTTCTGGGCGATGGTTCGCCGCTATTGCGATTCTCAATTTTGCCGTCCGAGCGAAGCGAGGAGTCAAGGGATCCGCTGTGAGCGTCGATTCTCAACGAGCTGTTTACTCTCCGCTAACGCTTGTTCGCTATTCGCTGTTTCTGCCGTTTTGGGACGATATTACCGATTTGTTAATACCCCCTCCCCCTCCCCGTATCATGTGGAATCAATGACTTAGGCCAAAATATGCCGCAAAATATTCCGCACAAAGGTAGTTAGAGGCAAGCTATCCCATGCAAACGACTTACGGGAGAGAATTTGCCCCGTTTTGGAACTCCCTTGGAGCTCTATTAGCCAGATGGTAAACTCAGCGCTTCGTTTCTGGCGGCTGGGAACTGACGACTGTCAACTGTTTCCTTGACCACCTGGCAACGAATTTCCGTAGCTACAGCCTCTGGTTTTCAAAGAGCCCGATCCACCTTCGTCGGGCCACACACGTGGGCACTGAGCCCAACAGACCAAGCTACTCCGCCGCGTCCGCCGCGCCAAGAAGAAAAGCGCCTGCTTAACCAAACTTAACGAATAATTCCCAAAATGGGACGGATGGGGTTCCGTCTTGCTTAGGGCACAAGCTGTGGGGGGCTAGAATTTAGCCAGCGGACAACCTGGAAGAAATTGAGCTGGCTATTCTGCGGGCATTCATCCGTAGTACCGGAAGTCCTTCCAAAAGGCGGGCCAAGGGTCGCGCAGGTTCCGGCACACGAAGATGTCAGGGTGGTCCTTGGTTTCTTCGTTCAGCACGCTGTAGTTGTTTTTCGTATGGCCGGCCAGTTCACAGGACTGGAAGAGTTCGTGCACATAATGGGCCGACAACCCAAGCACGATGAGAGTTTGCGGCGGAGGATCGCCGTAGCCGCGCGCCCAGTAGGAATTGACTCCGCTCATCGCCTTCGGCAGGCCGTAGGCTGCGCCGAACATGTCGATCGCGCCAGCTTCCCCGTAGTTAGCGCCCAGGATCGCGACTTTGCTCCGTTCGTCGGCACGCAGAGAGTCGCGAATTCTCGCGACCTCGGCAACCAGCTCCGGCCAGCCGATCTCTTCGCGAAAATCGCCGTTGACGGCAACTGCGACCCTCCACCAGCCGGAGTTCACTGGCGCCATCGGTATAACCACCGCAGCGATGAGCGCTCCGCCGACGGCCAGTGCAGCGAAGGTAAGAGCTCTCCAGACGCGGGCCGGTCCGGCGGACATTGACGCCAGCCAGCGCTCTTCCACAACCGCTCCTGCTGCGAGCAACATGGGATAGGCAGGCGCCATGTAGTAGCCGCGGCCTTTGGCGATGAGGAACAGCACGAAGGGCACGACCGCCATCCAGCCGATCATGCGAAACGGTTTGCCTTCCGGCTTGCGGAAATAGAACCACAGCCCGGCCAGCCACAGCGGGATGGTTACTAGGTTCGCCGCGATCCATAGCTGGTCGGGCAGGAATCCTTTGGTGCGTCCCCAGCGGATGTCGCGGGCATGAATATGGCTCAAGAAATCGAGCGAGATGAAATGGTGCTGGATTTGCCAGATCAGGTTAGGGAGAAAGATCAGCAACGAAACAGCGACGCCGGCCCACAGCCAGGGGCTTTTCAGATAGCGGCGAGCGTTCGTGAATAGCACGCCAACCGCAATCCCCACGACCAGGAAGATCATGGTGTATTTCGTCATCATGCCCAGTCCGATGGCGGCGCCGATCGCCAGCCACCAGCGCGGATCTTCCGTCCTGAGCAGGCGAATCAAGAAGTAGGCAGTCAGCACCCACCACAAAAAGTCGAAGGCGACGTATTGCAGCAGCGCGCCCGATCCCAGCGAGACCGGCGCGATCGCGACGGCCAGTGCCGCCACAACCTGCGCCAGCCGCTTGCCACCCAGCTCGCGCGCCATCAGGCCCGATAGCACGACGGCTACCGCTTGTGCCACCGCGGAGAAGAATCGCACGCCGCGCACGGAGGTCCCGAACAGTTCGAGAGCGACCCGGCCCAAGAAGGGCGTCACTGGCGGATACGCCACGTAGCCCCAGGCAAGGTAACGCGCGTCGTCGAGGGTAGCGAGCTCGTCGCGATGAAATCCGTATGCGCCGTTGGTGAGCGTGTGCAGAAGGACCAGGCACAATGCCAGCCCCAGCAGAATGCCGGTGTCGCTGCGCGTATCGCGCGGCTGATCCAGATGCGATCGCAACTCACGGCCTTCGGGCATGTTCCTCCTGCCGAGTCTGAAAAGACGAATACGGTATTTTACGAAGAAGGTCGCGATTGCACCTACAGGGAGTTCGGCCCTGGGTTGGCTCCCTTGTCGCGGTGTCTGCCGCTCCCGTATAGTGTTGTCACTCATCGGGTCCAAATTTCTTTGTGGGGTACATCATGGAATTGCAAGCTTTCCTATCGGCGCTGGAAGAGCGCATTGCCCGCTACGACCTGTTGTGTCATCCGTATTACCAGGCGTGGACAGCCGGCGAGCTCACGCGCGACGATCTGCGCGAATATGCCAGCGACTACTACCAGCACGTCGCCGCGTTTCCTGCATATCTGAGCGCGTTGCACTCGCGGCTTGACGATGGTGAGCTGCGGCGCGCCGTGCTGCGCAACCTGTGCGACGAGGAGATCGAAGGCCGTCCGCACAGCGAGCTGTGGCTCGACTTCGCCGAGGGCATGGGCGCCGATCGCGACCAGGTGCGCCAACGTCAGGCGTTGCCCGAGGTGCGCGAGCTGATCAGCGAGTTCCACCGGGTTGCGCGCGAGGGCTCGACGGCCGAAGCGCTGGCGGCCTTCTACGCGTATGAATCGCAGGTTCCGCGCGTAGCCAAGGCGAAGGCAGACGGTCTCGCCGAGCGCTACGGCGCCAACGCGAAGACCTGCGGCTACTTCAAGCTGCATCAGTTTGCCGACGTGGAGCATTCGCAGGTGTGGCGCGAGTTGCTGGGCGCGGAAATTGGCGCGCATCCCGATCAGGCGGAGCGTGCCTTGGCCGCCGCCGAAACTGCAGCGCGGGCGTTGTGGCATGTGCTGGACGGCATGGAAGCCAGACGGATGCAGGCGGTCGCGTAAGCTAACTGGACCAGTATGGACTACGTGCGTCTCGGCCGAACGGGGATGGAAGTGTCGCGCATCTGCCTGGGATGCATGACCTACGGCGACCCCAATCGCGGCGCCCATGCGTGGACATTGCCCGAAGAACAAGCGCGTCCGTTCATTCGCCGTGCGCTGGAGTTGGGCATCAACTTTTTCGACACGGCCAACACCTACTCCGATGGCACCAGTGAGGAGTTCCTGGGCCGCGCGATTCGCGACTTCGCCAATCGTGATGAGGTGGTCATCGCGACCAAGGTTTACTTCCCGCTCCGCAAGGGGTTGAACGCGCGCGGCCTCTCGCGCAAGGCGATCCTGTCAGGCATCGACACCAGTCTACGGCGTCTAGGTATGGATTATGTCGATCTGTACCAGATCCACCGCTGGGACCACGACACGCCCATCGAGGTGACGCTGGAAGCGTTGCACGATGTGGTGAAGGCTGGCAAAGCGCGTTATATCGGCGCTTCCTCGATGTATGCGTGGCAGTTCTGCAAGGCGCTTCACCTCGCCGACCTGCACGGCTGGACGCGCTTCGTCAGTATGCAGGACCACTACAATCTGCTGCATCGCGAGGAAGAGCGGGAGATGTTGCCTCTGTGCGCCGAGGAGAAGATTGCCGTGCTGCCGTGGAGCCCGCTCGCCCGCGGACGCCTGACGCGGGCCTGGGACGAAAGCAGTGCCCGCCTGGAAACCGATGACTACGGGAAAAAGCTTTACGTCGCTGCCAATGATTCCGACCGCCGCGTGATCGAGCGAGTAGGGGAGATCGCGCAGAAGCGCGGCGTGCCGCGTGCGCAGGTCGCGCTGGCCTGGATGCTGCACAAGCCGGTGGTAACGGCGCCCATTGTTGGCGCGTCCAAACCGCAGCACTTGGACGACGCCGTCGCCGCGCTTTCTCTGAAGTTGACTGCGGAGGAGATCGTCGCCCTGGAGGAACCCTATGTGCCGCATCCGGTGGTGGGGTTCGTGTAATTTTCCCGGGCAGCTCTCTTAAGGCGCCATGCCTTCGTCCATCCACTGCTTGAACCTGGCAATTTGGCCTTTCGGCCAGACCTCGTCGCAGGGCATGCTGCCGTCTTCCAGGCGGGAGTAGATCGACTCGGCGTGAGTCTTGACGTCGTCGTAGGCCGAGAGATCCATCCCGAACTCCTTCATGGTATCGATGTCGGGAGTATCACGAAACAACGGGCGAATGTCTTTGGCGAAGCTGAGAGCCATGAAGCACCTCGGCAGAAAGATATAGTTCTCTAGTGCGGACCCGGCTCGCCCTGTCCGCTGCGGCAATATACTGCGGGGTCTCAAAGATGACAAGTCGCCCGTCCGCGTAGCATCCTTAACAATGTGCGTGACAGTCTGTGCCGTCCCTACGGGACTCAGTTGTGTTTTGCGGTTTTCCCAGCGCTGAAGAGTCTGTGTGAGAACCCGTGCCGCCCCTACTCCACCCCGCCGAGCACAAAAGCGGGGCTCGTCGGGGGCCCCGGTTGCGGGGCTCGGTCGAATTTTCCACTGTACCCAGCGCTTGCGCGCTGGGCTAAGCTGTTCCGCCCCTGCCGGTGCTGGTCGCTTCGTGGTTCGGCCCGCTGTGGCAACGCAAACCAAGTTTCTTGTCGAAATTCAAATCCAATCGGCTCGACATTCCGGCCCAACACGGCTGCTCGTTGGCTTGCCTTCGCGGCGATCTTCCTGGGTTCTCTGGGGGCAGCGGCCCAGACGCAGTCCAGCCCGCCCGCTTCGGGGCCGGTCCTGCCGCTGTATCGCGCGCTGCGCAGTGTGGGACTCGATCCGCAGCGCGTGTTTTCGATTCGCGAAGCGGTGATCGATCGGGAAGACGTTCACATCTGGCTCACCGACGGGACCATTGCATTCACGCAAGCGGTTGATGGGAAAGTGACGGGCGCTTACTTCGAAGGTGAGGGCGAGGTGCTGGTGCGCCCGCCGGACCGCATGGAACGCGCCTCCCTCGGCCTGTTTACCGGCGCGGGTGTTCTGGAGGAGAGGTTTTCGTCTGCCTACCTGCGCTTCAACGACAACACGGCCAGGGACCTGGAGCCATATCTGCGGCCGGCAGAGGGCGTTGCGGATTTCGCCGCGCGCAACGATGCAAAGGCACGCACGCTGGCCCAGCTTGACGCCATGCGGATCTGCATCTCGTTCACCAGCGTGCCGGCGACCGTGGCCGCCGGTGAAACTCCGAGTGTCCCTGATCGCCTACTGCACGTTGTGGTTTTGGGTGAGCACTACGGCGTTTTCGATATTTATTTCGACACCCGCAGTCCCGAGCAGGTCATGGTGGGAAAGTCTTCCTCACTGGGGGAGAACGAAGTCTATTACGACCTGTGGATGAGTTTCCCCATGCGGTCGCTGCGCAAAACACCGTTGTCCGACAGTCGCTTCGGAGGGCCGAGCGGTCCGATGTGGACGCCGGACGTGCTGTCTGTAAGCAAGTACACCATCACAGCAACCCTGGATCCGCCTCGCGAACTGGCAGCCGATGCGACCCTGGACGTGCAGGTGAAGCAGGGCGGGGCGCGCATCGTGCTCTTCGAGCTGTCACGCTACCTGCAAGTTAAGCAGGTGGAGTACGAGGGAAAGCCGCTGGAGTTCATCCAGAATGAGGCCGTGGAAGGCAGCGAGATGTCGCGCAAGGGCAACGACACCGTGGCCGTCGTATTCCCGGCACCGTTACAGCCGGGGGCGCAGTTCCAGTTACGCTTCAACTATGCCGGCTCGGTGATTTCCGACGCCGGCGGCGGGCTGCTCTACGTGGGAGCTCGCGGCATATGGTATCCCAACCGCGGCATCGCCATGGCAAATTACGATGTCACCTTTCGCTTTCCGCGGCCATGGTCGGTGATTGCGACCGGAAAACGAGTGTCGCTGGAGCGGGATGGCAATGGCTTTGTCGGGCGCTGGATTAGCGAGAAGTCCATCCCAATCGCCGGGTTCAATCTCGGCGAGTATGTGCACAGTAGCGCCAAGTCCGGCGAGATCGCCGTGGATGCGTTCGCGGCGCGCGGAACGGCTTACCGGCGAGCTGCTCCTATCGCGAAAGACGGGTCGTCGCAACTGCAGTCGCCGCACGCGCCCGGAACCCTTGAGCCGGTGCCCGATCCTCCACCGCTGCCAGATCCGGCAACCACCGGAGAACAGCTTGCGAATCGGGCAGCAGAAACGCTCACCGACTTGTCGCAGATGCTTGGACCCTATCCCTTCAGCAGCCTTGCGCTGACGGAAAATCCCAATGTAACCAGCCAGGGATGGCCGGGACTCATCTTCCTTTCCACGTACGCCTACCTGTCCCTCGAACAACTGGAAGCGATCAAGATGACACCGGTGGACCGAGTGATCTACAGCGAAGTGATGATGCCGCACGAACTGACGCACCAATGGTTTGGAGACGAAGTGTCGTGGGCCAGCTATCACGAGCAGTGGCTGCTGGAAGGGCTGGCTAACTATTGCTCCCTCCTCCTGCTGGAGCGGAACCGCCCCGCCGACGTGCAGTTGCTGCTGGAAGGCTATCGGCAAATCATGGGGAAGGAGTCGAAGGACGGCCGCCGCCAGGTGGTTGCCGGGCCGGTGACGCTGGGCGCACGGTTGTCGTCCTCGAAGTTCCCCGATGGCTACGAGATCATCACTTACGGGCGCGGCACGTGGCTCATACACATGCTGCGCGAGATGTTACGCGATGCGTCGCGTACGGCGGACAATCCCGCCGGCGACGATAAAGTTTTTCTTGCGTTATTGCGCAGCCTGGTGGAGCGCTATCAGGGAAAAGAGATTACGAATACCGATTTCGAGCAGGCCATCGAAGAGGTGCTGCCGAGTTCACTGTGGTTTGAGAACCGTAGGTCGCTGGACTGGTTCCTTGACGGCTGGGTGAATGGTACGGCGTTCCCGCAGCTCGAACTTGCCAGCGTAAAGTTTTCGCGGAGTGCGGGGACCGCTACCGTGAGCGGAACCATCCGTCAGAACTCTGCCCCGCCTGACCTTGTCACCAGCGTTCCTGTTTATGGAGTGGCGGGAGACCGCAAAATCTATCTTGGACGGGTCTTTGCTGAAGGCGACGAGACGCGGTTCAGTTTGCCGGTTCCCGCCGATGTGAAGCAGGTATTGCTGGACCCGTATCAAACGGTGCTGACAGCGCCGTAGGCTGGGCTGGAGTTTTGATCGCGAGAATACGGTCGGCCCTTGTTTCCGACGTCAGCCGGCCTGAGGCATCTTTTCTGGAACCTTGTACGGGCCCTTGGACTTCTGCGCTGCCAATCTTATGCACTTCTCGACATCTCCCAAATGCTTGCTGGCTTCCAGGAACTCGATGCCGAGCACCGTGCCCTGTTCGTCGTAGTCAGCGATCACCATATCGTCGATCTCGACGGAGTAGGCAACCTTTCCTTCACCACCAACGACACGGTGGTAGCCGGCGCCGGACTTGCTGTCGATTTTCATGAGACATCCCGTTTCGGGCGGCGTCGTGTTACCCTTTCCGAAACCAGCGCAGCAAACTCTCCCTCAAGCCTTCATCGACTTATTCCCACCACTCGTCGCATAAGTAGCCGACATAGTCCTCAAGCTGAACAGGCTTTCCGCGCGCCTCTAGCGAGCACAGGGCCATTCGCGTGCGCGCTTTGAACTTTTCGGGGCCGGTGATCAGCTCTTTGTTGTGCCGCGGGAAAAGGGGAATACCCGACAGCCCGAACGATACGTCAAGTTCGGAGGTCCAACACCACCTTAAAGCCTGGATGAGATCCTGAATCTCGTCCTCTGCAAAAATATCGTCGGGAAGCCGCGCCTCTCTTACATTGCTTGAAAACTGCCGCTTGAAGCTTTTCATTTCGGCCGAGTCCAATTCACCATACAAAAGGCGGAAAAAAGCCGAAGGGGGTTTGGTGTCGAGGAACGTTCGCGCGAGGAGAACGTCGGCCGCCTTCTGATCTACTATTTGACTGCGCTCTCCTCCCGTCGAGATCATCAGTATCCCGCGTCCCCTCTCGCTGAGCCGAACTGGGTCCGCAGGAAACCCTTTCCTCTCCCGGAGTGCCCCACACCGGGGACACTTTTCGCAATCCTTGGCCCAGTCATGTTGAGTTGCGCCGCAGGTTGCGCACTTGCAGCCCTCCCACCTGTGGGCATCCCGCCGGGCTGCTCCACACCGGGAACACTTTTCGCAATCCTTGGCCCAGTCGTGTTGCTCATCTCTGGCCTTGCCGCAGGCTGCGCACTTGCAGCCTTGCCACCTGTGGGCATTCCGCCGGGCTGTTCCACACCGGGAACACCTTTCGCAATCCTTGGCCCAGTCGTGTTGCTTATCTCTGGCCGCGCCACAGGCTGTACACTTGCAGCCTTGCCACTGGTGCTTTCCTATCAAACAGAGTAGCGGCATGGGTGGATTGTGACGCAGTCTGGCTACAAAAGCCAGCCGATATTCGACAAATGTTTAGACCGGGGATTTCCGCATTGCGGTAGATATGCATTTCCTTCTGCCATTGCACTGGACTCCATAGTCCCCGCCGGCAACCACCCATTCGGCATCAGCCTCCGAGATATTGCGCTGCGCCATTCGCTGGCGTATGTGCACTGCCGTCGCCAAGGTGTATTTCCCTGACGCCAATCCACCCGCAAGTGCGATACCATGAAGCCGCGGTTGCATTGATTCGCTGACCCGCCACGGTCCCTTATGAAAGAGTTCTACATTTGCGATTGCGCCCGAGTGGAGAACCAGACCATTACCTCGCTCTTTGTCGTCGCGTCCAAGCAGGTGAAGTCGAAGAAGAACGGCGATCTCTATCTGTCGATCACTCTCGCTGACCGCAGCGGGCAGTTGCAGGCCAACATGTGGGACAACGTAGCCGACGCCATCGATGCCTTTGAGCAAGATGACTTCGTCAAGGTCAAGGGTGTCATCCACAAGTACAACGGCCGCTGGCAGCTCACCATGCACAAGGTGCGGCGGTTGGGCGAGCAGGAGATCGACTACTCCGACTACATTCCCAAAACCACGAAAGACATCGAGCAACTGTGGCGCACGCTGGGTGAGTTTGTGGACGGCATCGAGAACCCGTGGCTGAGATCGTTGCTGAAGGAGTTCTTGTCCGACGAAGTGATTGCGACGGCTTACAAGAATGCGCCCGCGGCGAAGACGTTGCACCACGCCTTCGTCGGAGGTCTGCTCGATCACGTGGTGTCGCTGTTCACGGTGTGCGATCTTGCCGCCCGCAACTATCCTCAGGTAAACCGCGATTTGTTGCTGACGGGGGCTTTCCTCCACGACATTGGAAAAGTGCATGAGCTCGCCTACCAGAGGTCGATCGCCTACACGACGAAGGGCCAGCTACTGGGGCACATGATCATCGAGTTGGAGATGTTGCACCAGAAGATTGCCCGCCTGCCGGGCTTTCCGGAAGAACTGAAGATCCTCATCGAGCACATGATCATCAGCCACCACGGGCAGTACGGGTTCGGATCGCCCAAGCTGCCGATGTTCCCTGAGGCGCTTATGCTGCACTATCTCGATGACCTTGATTCCAAGATGGAGAGCATGCGCGCGCAATTCGAGCGCGAGGCAGAGCTTGACAGTCCGTGGACCAGCTACAACCCTTCCCTGGCGCGGCCGCTGCTGAACACGAAGAAGTTTCTGGAGAAGGGACTAGCTGCGTCGCGAGTGGTCGAGCCGCAGAAGCCGGTTCCTGCGGCGGTCGCGGCGAGTTCCGCAGGCGAGTCTACCACCGGCGCACCGGGTGACGAGCCGGCCGACAACGTTGCGACCGAGCACGTGGAAGACCCAGCGCCCGCGTCGCCGCTCGAAGCATTGGAGCGTAAGTTCGCCTCCCACAAAGTCACGCCTGCTGGCGGCAAATCCAACTGAGGGCGCCCATGCTGGATTTTTCCCGCTTTGACTGGCTCTCCTTCGATTGCTACGGCACGCTGATTGACTGGGAGACTGGCCTGCTCGGATATTTGCGTCCGTTGCTTCAAGGCAAGGGCTGCGCCATCAGCGATGCCAGGATTCTCGCGTTGTACTCCGAGTTCGAACCGCGACAACAGTCGGGACACCATCGCACGTATCGCGAAGTACTGGCCGGCGTCGTCCGCGACTTCGGGAGCGAGCTGGGCTTCGAGGTGAGCGCCACGGAAGCCGACGGTCTCGCGGAATCCATTTGTAGTTGGCAGCCGTTTGCCGATACCGTCGCCGGCCTCCAGCGGCTGCATTCCCGTTACAAACTGGCTGTGCTTTCCAACATTGACGACGACCTGTTCGCCTACACGGCCTCCAAGCTGGAAGTGCAGTTTGACGGGGTCGTCACGGCGCAGCAGATACACAGCTACAAGCCCTCGCTCAACAACTTCGAAGCTCTCCTGCGGCGATATGCCATTCCCCGCGAGCGGCTGCTGCATGTTGCCGAGAGTTTGTACCACGATGTGGCGCCTGCGCATTCGCTTGGGATTAGGACGGTGTGGGTGAATCGCAGGCAGGGAAAGCAGGCCGCCGCGTCGAAACTGGCGGACGTGAAACCTGATCTGGAAGTGCCCGATGTCGGCCGGCTGGCGGAGCTGGCCGTCACTGCTGAGCAGCGTCTTTAGGGAAACTACACCGGACAGATGCGTCGCTCCGGCATAAAGGTCGAGGTTACTCTCGGAGGTCACGGCGCGCTCCGTGGCGTATGTGCACCACGAGCACTACCTGAGACCGTCGCTGGATGGAATAAATGATGCGATACGTGTGCGGTTTCGTCCCATACAGAAGCTGGCGCAGACGCGAGTTTTCGCGCGTCATCCTTCCACGTTCGGGCCGGTTTTCCAGACTAAGAATCGCGTCTTCAAGACCGTTAAACCAAAGAAAGGCCTGTTTCGTAGACCCGGCATGAATGTACTCATAGATCGCGGCGAGGTCCCTTTGCGCTCGCGCCGTCAGCTCAACGCGGAATGCCATGTTTCAACCGGAATCCGCTAAGAAACTCTCTTGCCGGCCGTCTTCGGCCCTCCGCTGCGTCTTCCAGTCCCTGGCGAATGCCTTCGCGCGCATCTACTTTTGCAGCGAGGTCGAGCAACTGCTGATAAGCTGCAGCGTCTTGGACGACGGCTTCGGCTTTTCCGTTCACCGTTAGGATAACGGGCCGCTTGGTTCGCTTGAGCTGCCGCATCATCTTTACAGAATGGTTGCGAAAGGTTGTAAGCGGTTGGATGTCTTTCTTGATATCGAACACCAGTGGTCCTCCCTTTGCAGGTATTTTAACGTACCTTCCCTGAGATTGGGGATTCCGGCGGGCGCAAACGCTTACCGCGCGGGCAGCTTGTGTATGGGAAACACCGCCGTCCGCTAGAATAGAAGTATTAGGCTGCCTTTTGCGGGCCGGTGGGGTAGTTTGCCTTTGCAGCGATTTACTGAAACCTACGATGTTGTTGTGGTTGGCGCCGGTCATGCCGGTTGCGAGGCCGCGATGGCCGCGGCCCGCATGGGTCTGAAGACCGCGCTGTACACGCTCAACCTCGATCTCATTGCGCAGATGTCGTGCAATCCCGCTGTGGGCGGCATCGCCAAGGGACATCTGGTGCGTGAGGTAGACGCTCTCGGCGGAATCATGGGCGAGGTCACGGATGCGGTCGGCATCCAGTTCCGCCTGCTGAATACCTCGCGCGGGCCGGCGGTGTGGTCACCGCGAGCGCAGTGCGACAAGCAGCAATACCGCTTGAAGATGCGCGAGGTGCTGGAGTCCGAGCCCAATCTGAAGATCAAGCAGGCCGAGGTGGCCGAGCTGATCGTGGAAGAGTTCGATCAGGTTGGTGCTTCAAGAACCGCAGATCCCTCGACTCGGACTGAAGTCCTCGCTCGGGATGACAATCGCGTTTTGGCGAACGCGCGAAGAGCGGACAGCGAACAACGAACAACATCCTGAATGTGCCCGCATCGTACGTGGCATCAAGCTGCGCGACGGGCGCACCGTCGGCGGCCAAGCGGTGATCATCACCACGGGAACATTTCTGAACGGGCTTATCCATTGCGGCGAGCAACAATATCCAGCCGGACGCAGCGGCGAGCCCCCGGCGGTGCTGCTTGGGGAATCGCTGAAGGCGCTAGGCCTGCGGGGATGCCGGCTGAAGACAGGCACTCCGCCGCGTCTCGACGGCCGCAGCATCGACTGGTCGAAGTTCGCGGTGCAACCGGGCGACGACGATCCCACGCCTTTCAGCTTCCGCACAAAGAGAGTGGCACATCACGACAAGCAGGTGCCGTGCTACATCGCGTTCACCACGCCGGAGACGCACCGCATCATCCGCGAGAACGTGCACCGCTCACCCATGTATAGCGGGCAAATCCAGTCCATCGGGCCGCGTTACTGCCCATCCATCGAGGACAAGATTGTCAAGTTTCCCGATAAGGAAATGCACCAGCTCTTCCTCGAACCCGAAGGCCTGCACACCTACGAGATTTACGTGAACGGCATGAGCACCTCACTGCCGATCGACGTGCAGTTCGCGATCATTAAGTCAATCCCCGGCCTGGAGACCGCCGAGATGCTGCGCCCCGGCTACGCGATCGAGTACGACTCCATCGACCCGACCGAGTTGCAGCGCACGCTGGAGACGAAGAAGATCGCGGGGCTTTATCTTGCCGGCCAGATCAACGGCACCAGCGGCTACGAAGAGGCGGCGTGCCAGGGCATTATGGCTGGCATTAACGCCGCGCTCAAGGTAAAGGGTGAGCCGCCGCTGACGCTTGACCGCACCGAGGCGTACACGGCGATCCTCATTGACGACCTTATCAGTAAAGGAACGAACGAACCCTACCGCATGTTCACCTCGCGCGCTGAGTTTCGCCTGCACCTGCGCATCGACAACGCCGATCGCCGGCTCACGCCGCACGGACGGCGCGTGGGCCTGATTAACGATGCAGCTTGGGCGGATTTTCAGGCCAAGCAGGAGCGGCTGAAGGCCATGCGCGAGCTGCTGGAGCGCACGCGCGTGAATGGTGACCTGCCCGAGTTGCTGGAGAAGTATGGCGACGGCACGGCGGGTTCCACGCTTGCGCAATTGCTGAAGCGCCCGGAAGTTCAGATTGAGCACCTAGCGCCGGTGTTGGAGAAGCTGCTGCCAGGATTCTTCGAACGGCTGGATCGTGGTCAGTGGACAGTGAATAGAAACAGCCCGCACTCCCAATCCGGCAATCTATCCACTAACCACTATCCACTAACCACTGTCGTTCGCAACGAGCTGAAGTCGGTCGAGACGGAAATCAAGTACGCCGGCTATCTCGACCAGCAGACCAAGGCCATCGAGCGGCTGAAGAAGGCCGAGCAGCGCATCATTCCCGACTGGTTCGAGTACGGCAAGGTCAGCGGCCTTTCGCGCGAGATGAACGAAAAGCTCATGCGAGTCCGTCCCGCGCACGCTCGGTCAGGCCAGTCGCATCCCCGGCGTGACGCCTGCCGCTGTCTCACTGATCAACGTGTACATCGAGATTCAAGCGCGGCAGCAAGCGGGCGCTGCATCGGCCAGATAATCACGACGGGCGCAATCCTCCCGCCCAACAAAATGGGGCCCCTAACATGCAGTTGGTGTCGAAGAAGGTCCTTTCAGGGCGCCTACAACATGATTTCCGGAATGTTACCCCCATAAACTTGCCCTGCAGCTCGGATTTCTGATTCAATCCTGAGGCATTCATTCCAGCACTCACGGAGCGTCAACTGGCGAACCAACTCTTCGCGTGCAAGTCCATTGACAAACTGATCTCCGAGTCGGAGGAGCCGGAACATCGGCTGAAGAAGACACTTGGTCCATGGTCGCTGACCGCTCTCGGCATCGGCGCAGTGATTGGCTCCGGCATCTTCACCGTGATCGGGACCGCCATTGCTGGGCAGAAGTTCGATACCTCGTCCATCCTCAACGCGCCGCTGGCTGACTACATCGTGCGTCACGCGGCAACGCTCGGACGCCCCGGCGCTGGCCCGGCGCTGGCTCTTTCGTTAGTGTTGGTGGCCATCGTGTGTGGCTTCACTGCGCTGTGCTACGCGGAACTGGCTTCGATGATCCCGATCGCGGGCAGCGCCTATACCTACACCTATGCGACGATGGGCGAGTTGATCGCGTGGATCATCGGATGGGACCTCATTCTGGAATATGCCGTGAGCAACATGGCGGTCAGCGTTGGCTTCGCCGCGCACATGGCCGCTACCTTCAGTTGGTTCGGCTGGCATCCGGCCCTGCGCTGGATTACGCCCGCGTATCTGCCCGGCGGCCTTACTGACCTGCAAGGCAGCGTGCTCTACACGCCGGGCTGGCACCTAGGCTTCAATGTTCCGGCGTTCTTGATTGTCATGGTACTGACGGTGGTGCTGGTGCGCGGCATTCGCGAATCGGCCGAGACCAACAACGTGATGGTCATCCTGAAGATCGCGGCCATCCTGGCGTTCGTGTTTGTGGGGATGAGATTCATCCATCCCGCCAACTACCACCCGTTCGCTCCCGAGGGCTGGCCAGGTGTGCTCACCGGCGGCTCCATCATTTTCTTTACCTACATCGGATTCGACTCGGTATCGACCGCCGCGGAAGAGGCCAGGAATCCGCAGCGCGACCTGCCGATCGGGATCATCGCGACGCTCATCGTCTGCACCATTCTGTACATCTCCGTTGCGGTTGTGCTGACCGGAATCGTTCCCTGGCGAACGCTAATCGACGATGCCGCGCCTGTGGTGAACAGTATGAGCAAGCTAGCCGGGACGACGAAGTCCGCTTTGCTGCACTGGACCGAGCTCGCCGTTCTCTTCGGCGCGATGATGGGTATGATTTCGTCGCTGCTGGTCTTTCAGTTGGGGCAGGCGCGCGTCTGGTTTTCGATGTCGCGTGATGGACTGCTGCCCAAGCTGTTCAGCCGCGTGCATCCGCGCTTCCGCACGCCGGCGACCGCAACCTGGATCGCTGGATTTCTCGTCGGCATTCCAGGTGGGATTCTCGATATCGGCACCCTCTCCGACCTGTCGAATATCGGCACGCTGTTCGCCTTCGTGCTGGTCTCGATCGGGGTCATCATCCTACGCTACAAACAGCCGGAGCGGCGGCGAGGGTTCCGCGCGCCGGGAGGGATTGCTGCGCCGGTCCTCAGCGTCATGTTCTGCGTGTTGCTCATGGCTGGGTTGCCAATTCTCACCTGGCTGCGGTTTTTCCTCTGGCTGATTATCGGGCTCGTGGTGTACATGCTCTACAGCCGCCATCGCAGCGAGTTCAGCACGGCCAACGTGCAGGCGTCATCGAAACGATGATGGATCGAGCTCCTCTAAACGAACCGCTGGGAAGCCCAAGTGCTTTTGTCGTTTCACTGCCCAAGGCCGAGCTCCACTTGCATCTCGAGGGAACGGTCGATCCGGAAACGCTGGCCGAGTTGAGCCGGCGTCATCCCACTCCACTAACGACCACGAACGATCGCTATCGCAACATTCAGGACAGCGGACGAGTGTTTACCGAAGAGGAAGCGCGCCAGCTCTACCAGTACAAGCACTTCACCGGATTTCTGTGGGCGTTCAAGGCGGTCACCGAGCGGTTGCGCACGGCGGAGGACTACGAACTCATCACCTATCGCATGATGCAGAAGCTGCATGCGCAGAATGTTCTTCATGCCGAGGTGTACGTTTCCGTTGGCGTTGTGCTGTGGCGAGGACAGGAATTCGCGCCGCTGTTCGAAGGGCTGGAACGAGGTCGGCAGCGCGGCGAACGCGACTTCGGTTTGTCGCTGTACTGGATCTTCGACGCGACTCGCCATTTCGGAGTGGAGGAAGCGCAACGTGTCGTTGAAGAAGCCGTTCACTTCAAGGGCAGAAATGTCGTCGGCATCGGACTGGGAGGAGATGAGCGCCGCGCATCGCCTGAGCAGTTTCGCGAGGTGTACGAGCAAGCAGCCAAGCGCGGCCTGCGTCTGACTGTACATGCGGCAGAGACGCTTGGGCCCGAGTCCATTTGGGGCGCGTTGCGCGAGTTGAAGGCTGATCGCATCGGCCATGGATTACGCGCAATCGAGGATCCGCAACTTGTACGGTATCTCGCCGAAAAGCAAATTCCGGTTGAGGTGTGTATCACCAGCAACGTTCTTACCGGATGTTGTGCGACGGTGGAGGAGCATCCGGTCAGGCGGCTGTTCGATGCCGGCATGCTGGTCACGTTGAATACCGACGATCCTGACATGTTTCGTACTACGCTGGTGCGTGAATACCAGATCGTGCAGCAGGTATTCGGGTTCAACGAAAACGAGCTGCGCGAACTGGCGAAGAACTCATTCCGCGCCTCATTTCTGCCGGAAGAGAAGAAGCGTGAGATGCTGCAACTCATCTCATAAGTATCCTGGGTTCGTATTAGGGCACGACTTCAGTCGTGCCGAAACTGCTTACCTAAGATCATGGGCTTCAGCCTGCGAAAGATCCCTAACCAGGGGCTAAAGCCCAAGCCTTCGGCAGTCCGATCAGCACGGCAAGCCGTGCCCTGATACAAGACGATTTATGAGATAGGTGAGCATCATGGCTAAACACATCGGCATTGTGGCGTGCAGCGCTGAGGGCGCTGCGCTGTGTTATCGCACCATCTGCAATGAAGCGCCTGCATTGATGGGCCGACACATGCATCCTGAGATCAGCATGCACACGCACTGCCTCGCCGAGTACATGGAGTTCGTCTACCGGGATGACTGGCAGGGCGTCGCCGGCCTCATGCTGTCGTCGGCCGACAAGCTGGCCAAGGCAGGGGCAGACTTCCTGATCTCGCCGGACAATACCATTCATCGTGCCTTCGATATGGTTGCGCCTCATTCCCCTTTGCCGTGGCTTCACATCGTCGAAGAAGTCGCTTCTGAAGCGAAGCAGCGCAGCTTTCGCAAGCTGGCGATCACCGGCACGAAGTACACGATGGAAGGACCCGTCTATCCGCAGAAGTTGTCCGCGAATGGAATCCACTACCTTATGCCCAATGCCGAGGAACGATCCCGCATCGACGCCATCATCATGGACGAGCTGGTAAATGGGACTTTCAGCGATGAGTCACGCCGGTACTTACAGCAAGTGATTGGCAGGCTGAGCCATGAGGGGTGTGATGCCGTGGTGCTGGGTTGCACCGAGATTCCATTGTTGATTGACGACCGCAGCTCTCCGCTGCCAACCCTCGATTCGACGCGTATTCTGGCGCGAGCGGCAATTCGAAAAGCGCTGGGTTAATTCCGCCTTGCGAAAGCCGGCGGTAGATCAATCTGTTAACCAGTCAACAAACGTTCGCCGGTCCCGTCGTTTTTCCCGTTTTGGGACGGTTTTACTGGTTTGTTAACACCCCCCTCCCCCACCCCCTATTCTGTGGAATCAATAGGTTGGCGGGAATCTCCTCGCAAAATATTCCAGCCAAGAGAGTTACAAGAATGCGATGGCAAGCAAAGAGAGTTACAGGCCGAAACTCCTCCCATTTTGGAACTGCAGAGCGAATGCCATTAACCAAGTAACAAGATTATTCCCTTGACTCAAAGACGAATCTCTGCTACATTGTGCTAGATGATTCATTTCACACGCTTTCGAGTTGATTTTGCTGGCGGTTCTGGCGCGTTATGCTCAGCGATTACCTTCCGCAGATGCCTGAGCACCTTCGGATGGAAAACGTGCTCAGCCAACTCGTTGCTGGTCATCTCCATCGGATGTTTTTTCGACTTCTTTGCCATGATGGTGAACCTATGACTTCTGCTCCTGTAAACCTGATGTCCCTCGGTCAATTGTACGGCACTGACGAACAATGCCGTGAAGTCCTAACACGTCTCCGCTGGCCGAAGGGCGTGACCTGCCTTCGGTGCGGTCACGATAAGGTGACGCCAGTAAAGGCTCGCAAGGTGTTCGACTGCAATTCATGCCACTACCAATTCTCGGTAATTGTGGGAACCATGTTCGCGGATTCCCACTTGCCACTGACTACGTGGTTCATGGTTACGTATCTGTTGACCGAATCTAAGAAGGGGATGTCGGCCCATCAGATTTATCGGATGCTCGGCAGGAGGAGCTACAAAACCGCGTGGTATCTCTGCCACCGGATTCGTGCCGCTATGGTAGAAGCGGAGCGCCCCAAGCTGGATGGTACGGTCGAGATGGACGAAACCTATGTCGGCGGTAAGCAGCATGGCTACGGTCAAGGCTGGCGTGGCGAGCGGCACAAGAAGGAAGTCGTCATCGGTATCCGCCAGCGCAGCGGCGATCTGCGCTTCTTTCACGCTGAGGACGCCAAGAGCGGCACTCTGGCGAAGTACATCCAAGAGAATATCAACAGTGACGTTGACGTGATTGTGACTGATGACCTTCCAGCCTATCCGAAGGCTCTTGGCGAACTTCAAGAGAAGCACGAAACCGTAAACCACACGGCGAAAGAATATGTCAGATACGAGCACGACTTCATGGTGACGACCAACACCATAGAATCGGCGTTCTCTCTGCTTAAGCGCGGGATTATCGGAACATGGCATCGTATCAGCGCGAAGCATTTACAAGCCTACCTTGATGAAATGACCTTCCGATTCAATAATCGTAACAACCCTAACCTATTCCGTGCAACGATTCTCAAGATGCTGGAAGCGGAGCATGTTGAGTTCAAGAAACTTACGGCTGCTGCATAATGAATGGTTACTGAGCTAAATTTCCTACAACTACAATAATAAAATTCTTCTCGAAATCTTCCCCATTATATTCCTTAGCAGAAAAGCGGGTTGCTGTAAAATTCTGTCGCTTTAGTTCCGCAACTAGGGCCTTGGCTCCATCAATCGCTTTATCGTTTTGCGAGAGCGGCGGGTCGTTAGCATAGACCTTAGCCCCCTCAAAATCCAGGCCTGCATCTTCAAATAGCCCTAGATCGGTTGCTTTGGGAATAACGATTTGCAGGGTATTGAGCAAGTCATTTTGCCAGTGGGTATGCTTGCCCTTTACCATGACTGTTAACTGCGGGAACCCTTTCATAGCTACAGCCAGCGCCGAGGTGTCTATCTGATGATTACCAACAGGTTGATGTTTCCCATTTGAGGGTAATTGCGGCGGTAGTCGCTGGTGCTGATCTCCTTGCGACCCTTTGGACGGAGCTGGGTTGTTTGGTTGTTCTTTCCAAACTTCTCCGGCGATTTCTGTAGGAGACGGAAATTTGGGCGCTTCTGGCCGATGCTTAATAGCCCAACGATCTAGGCAAACGAAGATCACAGCTAGTAGAATGCCCGCTAAAATGCAAACCCACACGCGGTGCTTTGTGCCGCGACCCCATACGACCTCAGACACAACGACCGCAACCACTGCAACCAGCCATACTCCGGACAGAATTATCCTCGCTAGGCCCAAGTGAACGACCCCAGCGACAGATAAATATGCGTAAATCCCAGCCCCAACCAGCCCCAGCGCTCCGCAACCAAGCAGCGCCCTAAGAAGTCTTGCCCCTTTATCAGTAGACGATATTTCTTGCGGCTGAATGGGCAATTCAGGAGAAAACGGCGGCATATCAGGGGTGGCCATTTCCCTTCATTGTGCACCCATCTCCCGTTTGAGTCAAGGGAATAGTCTTGCCAAGTAATAATCACCCCGCGGCCGCGTAACTGGCCACTGGCAACCGGCCACTGGCAACTGTTTTTCAAAGATCACCGGCCCACGCGACCGCGCTCAGGGCAGCTCTGCGAACCGTCCCTGCCGTCGTCGGGCAGGAGAGACACTAGGTCACCCCTTGGCAGTGTACCGCCCTTTTCGCCCGAGTCAAGTTACGAAAGTACATGTACCATTACCATGCCCATCTGGCTAGTCCCCACCTTTCTCGCCGAGAGCGGGCGAGAAAGGGTGGGCACCCGGCGGAATGGGTCCTCCACCGCCGGGTCACGGCGGCGATGGCGAACCCCGAACATCTCGAAAAATTCCCAAGCAAGGCGGGTAGTTGAGAAGGCTTAGCCCGCATCCGGCGTGCGACCCACGGGGCGCGAGTTCCGCTCAGCGGGACGAAAGATGATAGCCCACCGTTTCAACGGTGGGTAGGCGTAACAAAAGGGCAAACAGAGTCCCCCGGGGACGGCAAAGGTCTTTGCTTGACGCGCTCCCCATTGTGCCGTGCCCGAGGCACTCGGCTTTTCTAATTACCTCCACCCAGCGATGAATCGCTGAGCTTTCTTATTTCGTCCCGCCGAGCGGGACTAGCGCAGTAGCGAGAATTGCTGCCTGCTATAATCCGGCGCACGGAGCAACTAGCATCCCTGCTTTTCATGAGTGACCACAACTATTGGCTGGATCTTTTTACTGGCGTCACATGGAAGGAATTCCTCGAGGCAGGCGGGGGTGTCTCCGGGTTTCGAGAGAGTCGATGGTCGGCCGTACAGAAGATTAAGCCGGGCGATTATTTACTCTGCTACCTCACCGGTGTTTCTCGCTTCATCGGAGTCCTTGAAGCGGCTTCCGCGCCCTTCAAAGATACAAGTCCAATTTGGAAGGATGAAGACTTTCCTTGCCGACTTAGGGTAAAGGCAGTCGTGACGCTGACTCCGGAGACTGCGGTTCCTGTCTTGGAGTTACGAGACCGCCTGAGCATGTTCCGTGACATGAAGAGTGCTATCGCATGGACAGGTCACTTTCGAGGTTCACCTGCGAAATGGAAGGCCTCGGACGGCGACGCGGTGCTCGCAGCTTTGTTGGAGGCGAAGGAGAACCCGACTACGCGTCCGGTTGACGCGGCAAAACTAGCCAGACGCCCCAAAGCGCTCAAGGCGAAAATGGGATCGGTAACTGTTCCTGAGAGTGAGGAAGTTTCTACCCAGAGAGCTGAGGCCACAAAAGAACCGAGCGACCACGAGGAAATCCAATGGCTTCTACTCAAGCTCGGCAGCGACATGGGGTTTGATGTGTGGGTTGCGAGAAACGATCGAGGACGCCAGTTGAAGGGTCCACGGTTTGCTGAGCTGCCAAAGCTAAAGACGGAATTGCCACTCCAGTTCGACGAGGCGACAAACCGAACCATCGAACTGATTGACGTATTGTGGTTGAAGGGCAATGCCATTGTGGCGGCATTTGAGATTGAAAGCACAACTTCAATTTACTCGGGCCTTCTTCGTATGGCCGACCTTATAGCCATGCAGCCCAACCTTAACATCCCGCTCTATCTCGTTGCTCCAGACGAGCGAAGACAGAAGGTTATTGATGAAGTCAACCGCCCTACCTTCAGGCGGCTCTCGCCAGCGCTCTTCGAAGTGTGCCGATTTATCTCTTTCTCAGACTTGCGCGCCAGGCTCAAGGAGGCCGGCCCGTTGGTTAGGTATCTAAGGCCTGAGTTCTTGGAAGAGCTCTCGGAGTCTTGCGAAATCGAAGAAGCTTAGAGCGTCCAGCGTGCGGCCATGAATAAATATGAAGAGGCCAAGAGACTCAAACTGACAAAAGCGCGGGCCCCGAGAACCTGTGACAGGTGCCGAATGGTGATCGAAAAGGGCGCTGAGTACTTCCGAGAGTCACTTGGCCCTTTAGCAAAGCCGCCAGGCCTCCGCCTGGGAAGCTACTGCGTCACCTGCGGAGAAGCGAAGGCCCGCTCAACCTGAACGCACGCACGCCATTATTGCCCCGATGGCGAAAACGCAGTGCCGCCGGCTGAAGCCGGCTCCGGATTCATATAACCGGCCTACCCAGGACTCCGCCTCCGGCTCCGTCCTGGGCTAACGGCAAAGCCGCGCCTCCGGCGCTCGGCCGTTCGCGCTACCACACTGACTCCCCTCCGAGACATCGCGGGCGGGCAATTCCTATCCGGACCGCTGTGACGGTTGTACGTTGACTGGGCGGGAAGGGTCGCGTGGTGCCTGGGCTCCGGTCCTTTCTGGCAAAGACGTTACCCACCCGCCGCGCGAAACGCTGCCAGGCGCTCGTGCGTGTTCAGCACGTGCTGCGGAAGATGCAGCTGCGAGCCTTCCTCGAGAATGGGAATCAGCTTGTCGAATTCCGGCCCGGAGTGCGATCCGGTGAACACGATACGCACGGGATGATACAGGTCTTTGCCCTTCGCGCCGGTCTTCGCCTTCACTTCGTTCATGATCGCTTTGAAGCGCTCGGGCGTCATCGGTGAGGGATCGCTCTCCACCTGCTGCGCAAACGCCGCAAGCACCTCACTGGCTTTCGGAGCGCCGAGGACCTCGGCGTTGTCGGGCGCAGCAAGCGCGGCGGCGGCATTGTAATGGAAAATCAAGGCGGCCCGCTTGGGCAGCTCTTCGACCTTATCCACCGACGGCCCGAGCAAGGCGACAACCTTGGCGAACCACCCGCGCGTCACCTCATCCGGATTCTCGGGTAGCAGTCCCGCACGCACAAAGAACGGTTCGGCGAGCCGCTCGATGCGCTCCGGTGGACTTTGCTTGATGTAGTGCCGGTTGAGCCAATAGAGCTTCTCCATGTCGAAGACGGCAGGCGACGGTGTAACCCGCTCCAATGAGAATTCCTTCTTCAGTTCCGCGGGCGTAAAGATCTCGCGCGTGCCGCCGCTGGGCGCCCAGCCGAGCAGCGCGAGGTAGTTCATCAGCGCCTCAGGCAACACGCCCATGTCGCGGAAGTTGGCGATGGAGGTTGCGCCATGCCGCTTTGATAGCCGCTCACGATCTTTACCCAGAATGGTGGACAGATGCGCAAACTCGGGTACAGGCCATCCCAGCGCCTCGTAAAGCGCCACCTGCTTGGGTGTGTTGGAGAGGTGGTCGTCGCCACGGATCACGTGCGTGATGTCCATCATGGCGTCGTCCACCACGACGACGTAGTTGTAAACCGGCATGCCGGCGGAGCGCACGATGATGGGATCGCTGATCACTTCGTTGGAAAACTCGACCGAGCCGCGCACGATGTCGTGAAAGCGAATGGGGTGTTCTGGGATGCGCAGGCGAATGGCCGCCACCTCGCCATTCGCACGACGGCGCTGGCTTTCCGCGGGATCGAGCGCCCGGCATTTTCCCGAGTAGTTGGGCGGCTGCTGGTGTGCGAGGGCATGGGCACGCTCGCGCTCCAGGTCCTCCTGCGAGCAGAAACAGAGATAAGCTTTGCCCTCGCGTAACAGCCGCTCAGCCTGCTCGCGATAGAAATTGAGACGATCGCTCTGCCGATACGGCGCATGTGGGCCTCCGACGTCCGGGCCTTCGTCCCAGTTAAGACCGAGCCATTTCAGGTCGTCCAGAAGCTGGCTCTCGAAGCGTTCCTCGCTACGCTCGACGTCGGTGTCCTCGATGCGCAGGACCATGACGCCGTCTTTCTGCCGCGCAAACAGCCAGTTGAAGAGCGCAGTGCGGGCGTTGCCCACGTGCAAATGCCCGGTAGGTGAGGGAGCGAAGCGAACGCGAACCTTGGAAGGAGTGCTCACCTCTTGATGTTATAGCGGTTTCAAAGTTGATGTACACCGGGCTCGGGTAGAGCGGGCCTTTAGGCCCGCGTTCGCCGGCAAGGAAGGAACCGCTTAGTTGTCATCCCGAGTCGGGGGATCTGCGGTTCGCGCCACCCCCTTTGCCGTTTGAGCAAAACCGCAGATCCTTCGACTGCGCGCCCGCCCGACCCGCTCCGCGGGGTCGGAAAGGCAAGGCGGGCGCTCCGCTCAGGATGACAGCACTAGGGTGGCCACCATGATGAATAATCCGGGCCTAAAGGCCCGCTCTACCACCGGTCTACTCTTGGTGTTTGGTGGCGCGCGCAATGAGCGCCTCTTGTGCGTTGAAGGCGTTCTTTTTCTCAAAATCAGGGTCCCGCGGGTACTTGCCCTCGGAGGTCATGTGGCGGGCCTTGGCTTGGTCTTTGAGGTAGGTGCCGAGCACCTCGTCGCGGATCACCCGGACAAGACTCTTGTCCTGCACGGGGAAGTTAACCTCGACTCTTCGATTCAGATTGCGCGGCATGAGGTCCGCGCTGCCGAGGTACACCTCTTCCTGGCCGCCATTGCGGAAATAAAAGATCCGGCTATGCTCCAGGAAGCGTCCGACGATGCTGGTGACCCGAATATTCTCGCTGACGCCAGGCAGGCCTGGCCGTAAGCAACAGATGCCGCGCACCAGCAGATCAGCCTTCACCCCAGCCTGTGATGCCCGGTACAGAAGCTGAATCATCTTCCGGTCGAGCAGCGCGTTCATTTTCAAGATGAGATGACCGCCGCGCCCGTTTCGCTGGTGGTCAATTTCGCGCTCAATCAGCCTCTCAAAGCCCTGGCGCAACGTCACTGGCGCTACCATCAGCTTGCGGTAGGAGGTCTTCACCGAATACCCGGTCAGGTAGTTGAACAAGTCAGTGCAGTCGGCTCCGATGGCGGGATCGCAGGTCAGCATGCCCAGATCGGTGTAGAGCTGAGCGGTGACACTGTTGTAGTTGCCGGTAGACAGATGCGCGTAGCGGCGAATCACGTCGCCTTCCTTACGGACAATCAAAAGTGCCTTGGAATGCACTTTCAGTCCCATAAGACCGTACACGACATGGACGCCATATTCTTCCAGCTTGCGCGCCCATTCGATGTTGCTCTCTTCGTCAAAGCGCGCTTTCAGTTCGAGCAGTACGGCGACCTGCTTGCCGTTTTCCACCGCTTCCAGCAGAGCGTCCACCACCGGCGCATTGCGGCCAACGCGGTACAGCGTGATCTTAATGGCCAGAACGTTGGGATCCTTCGCTGCCTGTTGCAACAGACCGACAATCGGTTGGAAGGAATCGAAGGGATGATGAAAGAGCACATCTCCGCGCCGGATGGTGGCGAAAATGTCTTCCTCCTCCGAATCCTTCAGGGCCGCCGGGATTGCGGGCACGAAGGGTGCGAATTTCAAATCCGAACGATCGACCTTGGTCAGGTGACGCACCCGCACCAGCGACAACGGCCCTGACAGTTTGTAAATGTCGTCGCGATCGAGTTCCAGGTTCTCGATGAGGATATCGAGCACGGGCGCGGGCATTGCCTCGTTAATCTCCACGCGAACCACATCGGCAAACCGGCGCTGCCACACGCCCTCCTCGACCGACTCCAGCAAGTCCCCAGCTTCCAGGTTCTGGATTTCGCTATCGGCGTCGCGGGTAACATGGAAGGGATGTGCCTCGAGGATCTCCATGCCGGGGAAAAGCGCTCCCAGATTAGCGATGACCAACTGTTCCAGCCAGACGAAGCCTTGTTCCTTGACCGGTGGCTTCTTGGCCCGGCTTTTCACCTTCGGCGCCATGCTCACGGGAACCAACTGCGGCAAAGTGTCGGGAATCTTCACGCGTGCGAAGTGCTCATCCCCTTCGCTGCCACGCAAAAGCACGGCCAGGTTCAGACTGAGGTTCGAGATGTGCGGGAACGGTCGCCCAGGGTCAAACGCTAGTGGCGTCAAGGTGGGGAAAACGGTCTCCTGAAAGTAGGAATCGGCCAATACCCGTTGTTCCTCTGTAAGATCGGCATAATTGAGGATGCGGATTCCCGCCTGGTCCAAAGCCGGCACCAGTTCTTTGCTCCAGCATTCCTGAGCGCTTCGATAGAGACGGATCACCGAAGCGCGGATGGCGCGTAACTGCTCGGGCGAACTCATGCCATCGGGACCCGGGTCGCTTACGCCCTTTTCGACCTGCCGTTTCAAGCCGGCCACCCGGACCATAAAGAATTCGTCCACGTTGGAGCCGACGAATGA
Organism: uncultured Acidobacteriaceae bacterium; assembly: GCA_963833155.1. Classification (GTDB taxonomy): domain Bacteria; phylum Acidobacteriota; class Terriglobia; order Terriglobales; family Acidobacteriaceae; genus Bog-257. Next base: position 286,336 of record CAWHWY010000001.1, on the reverse strand, counting down.
CAGGAACATCAGCCGCTCCAGCAGCGGGTTGCTGGTGTCCTGGGCTTCTTCCAGAACGCGCCGCTGAAAATCCAGCAGACTCAGCTCCCGGTTGATGAACAGTTCCGGATCATCAACGTTGCGCGGGAGTTGGGTGAGAGCGTGGCTGTGCGCCCCATTCGCGCCGACTGCGCGGGCGGTTGAGGAGCTGGCGCGAACCGTTTTTCGGCGTGCTTTGGACGGGGCGGGTTTCACCGAGGTGCTCATATGGGAATGACTGAGAGACAAGACAGAGGTTCATTGTAATGCTCCGGGCATCCGTTGAACACTGGGCGGAGCGTTAAAGTACCTCCAACGCGTTGTTTAACGGCCTGTTCATAACCCATTCTGGGGCATTAACTCGTGCCTCAAAAGACAATGCGCCTGGCCGCGCCATGCGTGTTCGCCAAACATTTCGCCACACGATGCCTGAACAACTTGACTGTAGTCAGCAATTATGGGCTGCGGAGCGTGCAGCGCGATATTCATGTGGATGAAAGCATGTGTAGTTACGCAACTATCTCATCATTCTTGCAGTAAGAGTGGTCGAGGCTATCCATCCAAGATCTGCAGTGTGGGCTCCTCGTGGAATTGATAGGGTGGGACTTGACCGGCCCCGGTCCGAAGAGTAGAACGCGATTTAAGCGTAAGGAGAGACAAATCATGAGACCGGTTCACACGTTCAGTGTAGTACCTTCTTTGCCGCCCGCAATCGAAGGACTGCGCACAGTTGCCTACAATCTTCGCTGGTGCTGGAGTCATGAGTCCATAGAACTTTTCCGCCGGCTGGACCGCGAGTTGTGGGAGAAAGCGGGACACAATCCCGTGCTCATGCTCGGCGCCATCGACCAAGCGAAACTGGAGGCGGCCGCTGTCGACGACGCGTTCCTGGCACACCTGCGCCGAGCTGAGTCGAACCTTGAAACCTATCTGGCCGGGGAATCGACCTGGTTTCAGAGAACTTACGCAAAGTCCGGCGATGTCCCGTCCATTGCCTATTTTTCCGCGGAGTTTGGGTTAACGGAATGCCTCTCGATCTTCGCCGGGGGGCTCGGCATCCTGGCTGGCGATCACCTGAAATCAGCCAGCGACCTGGGAGTGCCGCTCGTCGGCGCCGGACTCCTCTACCAGCAAGGCTACTTCCGCCAATATCTCAGCCAATCGGGGTGGCAACAGGAATCGTACGTGGACAACGATTTTCACAATCTGCCAGTCAGCATGGTTTATTACCCGGACGGCAGTCCCGTCATGGTCGAAGTGAACCTTGCCGGACAGCCAGTGCACGCGCAAGTTTGGAGAGTGCAAGTGGGACGGGTCTCTCTCTACCTGCTGGATACAAACATTCCCTCCAATGCGCGTTCTGAAGACCGCAATTTGACCAACCAGTTGTACGGCGGCGATCGCGAGATGCGAATCCGGCAGGAGATCCTGCTTGGCATTGGAGGCTACCGTGCGTTGCAGGCGATTGGCCTTCAACCCACGGTTTACCACATGAATGAAGGCCACTCAGCGTTTCTTGCGCTCGAACACATATTGCATCTGATGAGAACTCGCGATCTCAGTCTGGCAGAAGCACGTGAGTTGGCATCCGCCAGCCTGGTTTTCACCACGCACACACCAGTCGAAGCGGGTCACGACTACTTTCATCCCGATCTAATGAACCGGTACTTTAGCGAGACCGTGCGACAGTTGGGCCTCTCGCAGGCGGATTTTCTGGATTTGGGACGCACCCATGGCAACGGAGACTTCTGCATGACGGTGCTTGCGTTGCGCTTGGCGTCACGCGCCAATGGCGTGAGCAAGCTGCACGGAGAGGTCAGCCGGAAAATGTGGCAGTCGCTTTGGCCCGGGGTTCCGGTTGAGGAGATTCCCATCGGGCACGTTACCAACGGCGTTCATTTCCGGAGTTGGATCTCAGCCGAGTTCAATCAGCTCTACGACCGTTATCTCGGGCCCAACTGGCGCGAGGAACCGGCGAGTAGCGAGGTTTGGAGCCGCGTCCGATCGATTCCGAGCGAGGAGTTGTGGCGGAGCCATGAACGCCGGCGTGAGCGGCTTGTCGCCTGGGCCCGGCGTCGAGTGCGCGGGCAACGCGTGCGCCGCGCTGCTCCCCAGGCAGAGATCGATGCGGCAGATGAGGTACTGGATCCAGACACGCTCACCATTGGATTTGCTCGCCGCTTCGCGACCTATAAGCGGGCCACTTTGATCTTGCGTGACATGGACCGTTTGCGCCGGATTCTCACCGACCCGGCGCGCCCCGTGCAGTTGATCTTCGCCGGCAAAGCCCACCCCCAGGATGACGCCGGGAAAGAGCTGATACGCAGAATCACCGAGTTTAGCCGGGATCCCGTCCTCGGCCGCCACGTTGTGTTCCTGGAAGACTATGACATGGCGGTCGCACGATCCATGGTGCAAGGTGTGGACGTGTGGCTGAATACGCCGCTTCGCCCCAACGAAGCTTCCGGCACCAGCGGGATGAAGGCGGTCGCTAACGCCGTGCTGAACATGAGTGTGCCGGACGGCTGGTGGGATGAAGTGTGGAATGATCCCAACAACTCCAGGAAGATGGGTTGGGCCATCGGGCTGGGTGAGACCTATACCGACCCCAACTACCAGGACCAGGTGGAAGCGGAAGCCCTCTACGATCTCCTGGAGCGCGATGTGGTTCCCACCTTCTACGATCGCGGAGTTGATCGAATTCCTCGCAAATGGGTAGAGCGTATGAAGGACTGCGTGGATTCCCTGTGTCACTTTGTCAACACTCATCGCATGGTGCGCGACTATGTGGCAGGTTATTACGCCAAGGCACACGCTCAGTTTCGTGCGCTGGAGGCCAACAACTCCCATCGCGCGCGTGAACTCTCGGCCGCCATGGAACGCATTCGCAGGGAGTGGCAGGATGTCTGGATTGCCGGGGTGGAGGACGGACCGGCGGATACGATCCCTGTAGCTTCTGCCATATCGGTCCGGGCCCAAGTTCATCTTGGCCGTTTGCGCCCTCAGGACGTCGTTGTGGAGCTTTACGTCGGGCGTGTCGACATGCAAGGAGAACTGATCGAAGGCAACTCGGTCGCGATGGAAGCGGCCGGAAAGGATTCGGAGGGCAATTACAATTACGTAGTTGAGACCTCGATTGCTCGAAGTGGTCTACATGGATTCACCGTGCGCGTACGTCCGAGCCATCCTGACATTTCGGTCGCCTTCATCCCCGGCCTAATCTGCTGGGCCGGCGGGTCTCGCGTCGCAGCCGCAGCAGCAACGTAGCGTGAATAACGCGAATAAGAGGTGAAGGCAATGATCTCGTTGCGATTTTCCATACAGGCCACGGCCTACGGACTCAACTGCACTCGTGAGGGAGTTTGGCCCTCCTTTCGCTGCAACAGTCCAATTGGTGCGAACACCTTTTCAAATCGCCGCACACACTAAAACGGCCGGCGTCCACAGACGCCGGCCACGAGTTCAAAGCGATTCGATCTACAACTGCTCAGTGCTCAAAGACGGCCACTCTTGCGTCCTGATTTGTCATCAAGACGAGGGTTTTGGTGGGTGAGATCACGTAAACCACGGCTGGAGCCTGGTCGCCTTGAGCCTGCGCCGTGCCCCTGCCATTGGCAGCGATCGAGTAGCGGCCGCAGGTCTGCGGGCGGGGAATTATTGAGCACGACCATCTTATAGCAAGTGGTACAGGCTACAAGATGTAGCGCGACAAATCCTGGTCCTTCACGATGTCGGTGAGCGTGTTGCGCACGTAGTCGGCGTCAACGGTCACGTGCTTCTCTTTCATGTCAGAGGCCTCGAAGCTGATCACGTCGAGCACCTTTTCCATGATGGTGTGCAAGCGGCGTGCGCCAATGTTCTCGGTGCCTTCGTTCACGCGGAAGGCGAAGTGCGCCACTTCTGCCAGCGCCTCGGGGGTGAACTCCAGCTTGACGCCTTCCGTCTCCAGCAGCGCGATGTACTGCTTGGTAAGCGACGACTTCGGTTCGGTCAGGATCTTGATGAAGTCTTCTACGGTGAGCGATTGCAGCTCCACGCGAATCGGGAATCGGCCTTGCAGTTCGGGGATGAGGTCGCTGGGCTTGGAAACGTGGAACGCGCCCGCGGCGATGAACAGGATGTGATCGGTGCGCACCATGCCGTAGCGCGTGTTCACGGTCGTGCCTTCTACGATGGGCAGAATGTCGCGCTGCACGCCTTCACGTGAAACGTCAGGTCCGTGTCCGCCTTCGCGGCCGGCGATCTTGTCGATCTCGTCTAGGAAGATGATGCCCGAATTCTCCACCCGCTCGACGGCGATGCGCGTCACCTGGTCCATGTCCACCAGGCGCTGCTCCTCTTCCTGGATGAGGTACTCGAAGGCCTCGCTGACCTTCATCTTCCGCTTCTTGGTACGCTGGCCGAAGATATTGGGCAGGATGTCTTTCATGTTGACGTCCATCTCCTCAACGCCCTGGTTGGTGATGATCTCAAACGCGGGCATGGATTTCTCGCGGACGTCCAGCTCGACCATGCGCTCGTCGAGCTTGCCTTCGCGCAGTTGCTGGCGAAACTTCTCGCGGGTGCGCGAGCCGGGCTCGGCGGCCAGAAGCGGTTCATTGCCGATGTTGAAGCCAATCTGCTGCTGGTCGTGGGCAGCCGGTCGGGCCGGAACCTGGGCCGGCATTGCAGGCAGCAGCAGGTCGAGCAGCCGCTCTTCGGCGTTCAGCTCGGCCTTGTCGGTGACATCCTCCAGCTTCTCTTCCCGGACCATGTCGATGGCGATCTCGACCAGGTCGCGGACCATCGACTCGACGTCGCGACCAACGTAACCGACTTCGGTGAACTTTGAAGCCTCGACCTTCATGAAGGGAGAGTTCGCCAGCTTCGCGAGGCGGCGCGCGATCTCGGTTTTGCCGACGCCAGTCGGACCAATCATGATGATGTTCTTAGGAATGACTTCCTCGGCCAGTTCGGCGGGAAGCTTCTGACGGCGCATGCGATTGCGCAGTGCGATGGCGACGGCGCGCTTCGCCTGGTTCTGCCCTACGACGTACTTGTCGAGTTCGCGCACAATCTCGCGAGGCGTGAGCTCGTCGAGCGCGACATGTTCTTCATCTGTGGTTGCGGGAAGATAAATTGCCAATGCTGGTTACCTCAGGAGCGAAAGCCCCATCCTCATTTCAGCTGGGTTTACGCGGCGCTGCGGCGCCCCACCACCCAGCAAGCGGTTTATAACTCTTCGATCGTTACCCTGTCGTTGGTATAAATGCAAATCTTGCCGGCGATCTTCATCGCCTCTTCAGCGATCTGCCGGGCCGACAATGTTGTGTGCTCAGAGAGTGCAGTTGCGGCGGCGGTTGCATACGGACCTCCGCTGCCGATGGCGGCAATGCCAGAGTCCGGCTCGATCACGTCGCCCTGGCCGCTGATGAGAAACGTCTGGTTCTGGTCAGCTACTAACAGCAAAGCCTCGAGTGCTCGCAGCATCTTGTCGGTGCGCCAGTCCTTGGCCAGCTCGACCGCAGCGCGCCCGAGGTTGCCGTGATACTGCTCCAGCTTGGACTCAAAGCGCGCGAACAGCGAAAAGGCATCGGCGGTGGAACCGGCAAAGCCGGCCAGAATCTTGTCCTGATAAAGCCGCCGAATCTTGCGGGCAGAATGCTTGATGATGCCTTCCCCTAGCGTGACCTGGCCATCTCCGGCCATCACGACCTTGTCATCCCGGCGAACGCAAAGAACAGTAGTAGAGCGGATCAAATGCTTTTTCGGCATGAATGACATTGATTATAACAGCGTTAGAGAACGTCGCGTCGAAGGTTGAGTGAAAGTGACTAAGGTTTCGCGGACGCCCCGGAATAGCATTACCCCTTTGTGCTGGTCTGTTGGCTGGCATCGAGCTGCGCCAGCAGGTCGTCCACTCGCGCCTCGAGAATGTTTCGGATCGAGCAAATGCCCAGCACCTTGCCGTGATCGTCCACGATCGGCATGTGACGATAATGCCGCTCCAGCATGACCGCCAGCGCTTCGCTCGGAGTAGTCTCTTCGGTTGCCATCTCGACGATGGGACTCATGATCTCGCGCACTGGCGTGGCCTTGGGATCGCGCCCGCTGAGGGCAAACTTCGTGAGCACGTCGCGCTCGGTAAACATTCCCGCGACGATGCCCTGCTCATCAATGACCGCAACTGCGCCCACGGTTTTCTCGGTCATCGTGTGGATAGCATCTTCCACGGTCGCCAGCAGAGACACGGTTGCTGGCCCCTCGTCGCACCACTGGAGAAGGCTCATGGCTGTCTAGGATTCCTTTCGATGACATGCGAGGTTATGTTGCCGCGAGCCAGGAGTCAAGGGGGAACCGCGATCTACCACAGAGACACAGAGGCACAGAGTCTCCCGGTCAACGCGATTGGAGTCGGATATTGACCAACTGCCTTACTCTAACAGGGAAGCGGCGGCGATAATGAACGACGCTTCTCTGTGTCTCAGTGTCTCTGAGGTTGTAATTCGCCCTTACGCGTTGATCGCCATCCCAAACACCGCGTTAGAGGCATCCAGCATCGCCTCCGACAGCGTGGGATGAGCGTGGATGATGTTCGCCAAATGCTCCGCGGTACATTCCAGCTCGAGGGCGACGACTGATTCGGCAATGAGTTCCGTCGCGTTTGGCCCGATGATGTGCACGCCCAGAATCTCGCCGTATTTCGCATCGGTGACAATCTTGATGAACCCTTCGTGCTGGCCGACGATGCTGGCACGCGAGTTGGCCGTGAACGGAAACTTGCCAACCTTCACCTCGTAGCCTTGCTCTTTCGCCTTGGCTTCGGTGAGTCCGACGCTACCGATCTCCGGATGACAGTAGGTGGCGTTGGGAATGCGCAGCACGTTGATCGGCTTCGCTGGTTTCCCCGCTATGTGTGTAACCGCTACGATGCCCTCCATCCCGCCGGAGTGCGCCAATTGCGGGTAACCCGCCACGATATCGCCGACGGCATAGATGCCAGGCTCGGCGGTGCGCATAAACGGGTCAACCTCGACGAAACCGCGCTCGACCTTGATCTTCGTCTTCTCGATGCCGACGTTGTCGGTGCGCGGTGCACGGCCAACCGCTACCAGCACCTTCTCAGCCTCCAGCGTTTGCTGCTTGCCATCGACGGTGAACGTGACCGCGACGCCGTTCTTGGTCTTCTCCACCTTTTCGACCTTGGCGTTGACGAACCCGTTGATGCCGCGCTTGCGGTACACGCGCATCAGCTCCTTCGAAACGTCTTCGTCTTCCACGGGAACGTAGCGCGGCAACATCTCCAGGATGGTCACGTCCGCGCCGAACGACTTGTAGATGCTGGCGAACTCAACTCCAACCGCGCCCGAGCCGATCACGATGATCGACTTGGGGATGGCATCCAGGCTGAGCACTTCGATGTTGGTCAGGATCTGCGATCATCGGGCTGCAAGCCGGGCAGCATCCGCGCGACCGAGCCGGTGGAAAGGATGAGCTTCTTCGCTTGGATCGACTTCTGCTCTCGCACCCTCGAGAGCGACGGTGTGAATGCCATCCTTCGCCGGGCCGGTCAGCTTGCCGTAGCCCTTGATCACGTCAACTTTGTTCTTGCGCATCAGGAACTGGAGACCTTTGGCATGCTTGTCCACGATGCCCTGCTTGCGCTTCTGGATCGCGCCCCAATTCAGCGTGACGCCCGCGGTGTTTTCCAGGCCGAGCTCAGTGCCTTCCTTCACGTGGTCGAAGACTTCTGCGTTGAACAGCAGGGCTTTGGTCGGAATGCAACCGACATGCAGGCAAGTGCCGCCCAAGTACGGATCTTTCTCGATGAGCGCGGTCTTGAGGCCGAGCTGGCCGGCGCGAATGGCCGCAGTGTATCCGGCAGGACCGCTGCCGATGATGGCTACGTCGTAAACGGTTTCTGGCAAGTTTGCGCTCCGATCCTTAATCGTGGAATGAGAGTGGAAAAAAATCGCGTCCAGCGAAATAGATGATTGTAAATCAGCAAAGAAACAGCATCGCGGTCCCTCTACCCGTTAGCCCTGGTCATCCCTGGCCGGTACCGCTGGTTACCCCTCCCCCTGTCTCTGCAGTACGCAACTGTCATTGAGACTCATTTTCTATGTAAGTCACTGTCTTACAGATATTTATCTCAACACGACAACTGCTAAGCAAGATAATCATGATAATCAATTCATCTGCTTATCATGATAATCAAGATTATCACTCCAACAGCAATCAGCAGGACCGCTCGGCAGTGGTCGAATTGTCAAAGATCGTACTTCTGCGACCACCAAGAATTGGGGCCGCATCGAGTAGAGACACTAAGCCTCTGGCCAGCAGTGTCACGCATCAGCTCGCCAATTGTCGGTGACGACGCTCACCTGTCAACGTGATGGCTTACCGGAATCCAACGGACTCTCCTCCCGACCAACATGACGTCGCGGTGGACGCATAATGCTTGCGAAAGCTACGGCGACATGTGAACCTGAAAGAGTTCCACGCCGCGTTTACGGTGGTGGTAAGCCTCGAGGCACCAGAAGGCTACAATGGCTGATTCACTAGAGTCTGCATTCGCCGCTTGCCTGGGAGTTGTCAAGGCAGCAGCGCCGACTTCTCGCGAGACCGAACAACCGGGAGCGAAAATTCGGCTGCTGCAATCCGAGAAGCAGCGCATCAACTCTGAGGTCGAACGGTTGGAGCGAACCTCGGAATTCAAATCGCTAGCCTCGGTTGCTGCTTGCGAACTGTCCAACAAAGACTCAAAAGAATGGTTCCACGACAGCTGGGAACATCTGCTCCGCACATTCTTCCGCCTGTCTGATACCTACTTGGCTCATCTTTCCAATGAAGCGTTTGCGACGGCTGAAGATGAGCATGTCATTCTCGCCACTAGATTTAGGGAAGAGGTCTCTGCGCAAAGAGAACATCGGATTCATCTGATGCCCATCGAGCTTGTCTCCTTTTCACAGGATCTAATGGAATTTGATGGCTTCAAGATTCAAACATTCAAGAAGAGCGAGCTTGACGACCTACTGAAGCAGCCCGTCTGCAAACTCTTTTACCCTTGGGCCGCCGTCGACACCGAAGAATTGGCGTGCTACTGGTTTCTGGTTTGTGAAGATGAAGCAGAACTGTCGCTCGGATGGAATCTCGATTGGAGCGCGAAGGTCGAGGTCGGATATTCCCCTTTTTCCGGAGCATTGAAGCAGGCCTTCAGACGGCTAGTTCTGTATCCCTGGAGCGATCAATTCACTAGAGGCGTTCAGCTGCTCACAGCAAAGAAACCCGACCCGTGGAGCGGCCCGTTCTTATTCAGCGCTCCCTTTGTCCTTTCGGTTTCCAAGTCTTTGATTACCTCCCCGCGTCAAGTACCCGATCTTTCAGTCCTTGTGACCGAACCGATATTTGATGACGAGGGCCGAGAATGTGGAGAGGCGCCTGTAGACGCATGTCGGCTCGACGAAGAAGAAACTGCTGAATTCTGCTCCTTTATCTCTGAAGCAGATCGACTGATAAAGAGAGCAAGGGTGGACGCTCCTGAGTGGCGTTTCGCGGATACTGCTTTGAATTTCCTGGAGAAGGCTTTTCTTTCGAGCGGAGCGGAACAATTGCTCTGGCACATAACGACTGTGGAGGCCTTGCTAGGGGAGAAGGTCGACTCGGGACTAACCAAGATTCTAAGAACACGAGCTGGGTATGCGTTGGGGGGCACGGCGGAGAAAAGAAGGCAAATTGGGAAGAATTTCGAGGATCTTTATAGCTTGCAATCGGACTTTGTCCACGGTAATGCTACTCTGCCCGACCGCGAGTTTTATATGAGCCACCTCGGCCAGGCACGCGAGATGGCCAGAAAACTCACCCTCTGGATGTTGCACTACCTCGCGAGTGTCGGCGAAGCTACGAAAGACGGTGCCCGCTTGCCATTGCGAGAAAATCTATTGAAGGTTCTGGACATGGATGAGCAAAGCCGAGAGGAAGTCTCTGCACTACTCTCAATCGTTCCAAAGGATTTTCCGAACTCGCCAGAATGGTGAACGGACGATCCGCCCAGCAGGCGAAAGGGCCTGACAAGCGGGGGCGACACAGGTTTTGTGCCGCCGGCTGAAAGCCGGCTCAGGGTCAGAAAGCACATCCTACCCAGGGCTCGCGCCCTGGGCTAACTTCAGCGCCGCGCCTCCGGCGCTCGGCCGTTCGCCCTGCCACACTGATTCCCCTCTGAGACATTGCGGGCGGGCAATTCCTATCCGAACCCCAGCGAGGGCCGTTCAAGCTGGCTGTGCCCTTGAGTCTTTTTTCCCCGCTGACTCGTATATCCCGTTAGTATGGTCGCCACTGCTTTCAGTTCGCTGCTTGCTATGGAAACCGAAGAGGCCCAAATCGCCCGTGGCCTCCGCCGCCGTGATCCTGACCTGCTCGACGCGTTGATCGAGCAGTATCAGCACCGGCTACTGCGCTATCTGCTGCATCTGACCGGCAACCGCGCCACCGCCGAGGACCTGTTCCAGGAAACCTGGCTGCGGGTGCTGGAGAAAGGCCATCTTTACGACGGCCGGAACCGCTTCGTGACCTGGCTGATGTCTATCGGGCACAACGTCGCCATCGACCACCTGCGAAAGCGAAGCCCCAGCAGCCTCGACGAGATGAAGGACCCGGAAGATGGCGTCCCGTTTGAACTGCCGACGTCTGCGCCGTCGCCTTTCGATGTCGCTTCGGCGCGGCAGCAGCATGAAATGTTTGATGCGGCCTTGAGCCAGGTGCCGCCGCTGTTCCGGGAAGTCCTGGTGCTGCGCTTTCAAGAGCAAATGAAACTTGAGGAGATTGCGAAATTGGTCCGAATTCCTGTTGCTACCGTAAAGACCCGAATCTATCGCGGCGTGATGGCGTTGCGTCCCGCGCTGAAAGGAGGCACGCAATGACGAACCATGAACATGAGCGCGCCATTGATCTCGTCACGCGCCGGGGAGTGGAAGAAATTACTGCTCCGGACGCGACTTGGCTGGAATCGCACCTGGCACTGTGCTCCGAATGTGCCGAGTACGCCAGCCCTTGTCGAGAGTGCCGGACAACTTCTGCGGTCGGTGGCGGTCACCGCCAGCCCGGCGCTGGTGGTTACGACGCAAGCACGGGTGCACGCACGCGCAGCGCAATTGCGTGAGCAACAGGCGAGGGTTGTGCTGATCGCGGTGTCGTTCTGCATCGGTGTGCTTTCATCGACCATCTCGGCGTGGTTGTGGTGGAGGTTCGGTGGCTGGCTGGCGGGACGGCTGAGCCTGCCTGGTTCCATCGTTGCACCGGGCATGTTTGTTGCCTGGCTGTTGCCTGCCATCGTCATCGCGGTTGTGATGCTGGCTTCATCGCACCCGGTGCTTGATCGGTCGGTGACACTGGCCATGCTCGGGGAGCGGGAAGGAGATCGCCAATGACGCAGGCCAGGTCACATTTCGAAGAGGAGCTGCGAATTATTCCGAGCGGCTGGGCGGTCGCTGCGGTCATCTGCTTTGCCGTCCTCCAGGTCGCATTCAACGTACTGATTCCGACGTATGTACGTCACCAGGACGTTCCGCCCCAGCCGGTTTTGCCCTTGTTGGGGATCGTCGCCGGCCTGTTCCTGGCGGCCGTGCTGCTGCTGACTGGATATGTCTATGCCGACGCCAAACGGCGGGGCATGAACGCATTGCTGTGGACGCTGCTGGTCATCCTGATTCCCAAGGCCATTGGCTTCATTGCCTACTTCCTGCTGCGCAAGCCGCTGCTGGCGCCGTGTCCCAACTGCCGGTGGCCGATTGGATCGGATTTTGCCTACTGTCCCAAGTGCGGATATGCGGCCATCCCGCACTTGTGCCAATTGCGGACGGCCCATCCGGCGCGATTATATGTGCTGCCCGTATTGCGGTAAGCCGGTGGTAGCGAGCGCTACCTAGAGTTCCGTTGGCAACGGATTTTTGTGGCTCAGCTAAAACGCCGCGCAATCCGCAGTTGCATTAGAATCCCTACTCATGGCAGCAGTCACCTATCTGGAAGCCATTCGCCAGGGAATCTGGGAAGAGATGGAGCGCGATCCCGCGGTCTTCTGCATCGGCGAAGACATTGGGATTTACGGTGGCGCGTTCAAGGTCACCCAAGGCCTGATTGACCGCTTCGGCCCGGAGCGCGTGGTGGACACGCCGATCTCTGAGATGGCCATCGTCAACGCCAGCTTCGGGGCGGCGCTGACCGGCATGCGGCCGGTAGCCGAGTTCCAATTTATGGACTTCATCAGTTGCGCCTTCAACCAGATCACCAACCTGCTGGCGAAGGCGCATTATCGCTGGGGCGCGCCGGTGCCCGTGGTCCTGCGTGGCCCCTCCGGCGGAGGCGTGCACGGAGGCCCGTTCCACTCCCAGAATCCCGAGACCAACTTCGCGCACACTCCAGGATTGAAGGTGGTTTGCCCGGCGAGCGCTTACGATGCGAAGGGGCTGATCAAGTCGGCGATTCGCGACAACAATCCGGTGCTGTTCTTCGAGCACAAGTTCTTGTACCGCCGCATCAAGGAGGAGCTGCCTGCCGGCGACTATACCGTGCCGATTGGTGAGGCACGAGTGGTGCGCCCAGGCCGTGACGTGAGCGTCATCACGTATGCGGCGATGGTCTATGTCGCGCTCGAAGCCGCCGAAATACTCGCGCAGGAAGGCATCGAGGTGGAAGTGGTGGACCTGCGCACGGTGCTGCCGCTCGACCGCCAGGCCATCCGTCAAACGTTGGAGAAGACCAATCGGGCGATCGTGCTGCATGAGGACACCAAAACGGGCGGCATCGCCGGCGAGGTGGCGGCAATCATCAATGAGGAGTGCTTCGATTCTCTGGATGCGCCAATCGTGCGCATCGCCTCGGCCGACAGCCCGGTGCCGTTCTCGCCTCCACTGGAAGCGGCGTTCTTGCCCAAAGTAGAAGACGTTGTCCGCGAGGCGAGGCGGTTGCGGAGATACTGACCCGGAGGCCGGAAGCCGTTGAGTCAGAGATAATCGTAGTAGGATATGAAATTCTCTGCGGCAAATGCCATAACGAGTCTGAGGAGAACATGCGCGGATTCATCACCGGAGTCATCCTGACCTTGCTGGTTTTGTTTGTCGGCGGCTATTTCTATGCGATAACGGGACACTTCGACACGCGAGCTGTGGGCAACACGCCCAGCGCGTTCGAGAAGCGGACCGCCAACAAGTCATTGGACGAATGGGTGGACGAGCACGCTCCCAAGCAGGCGAATCCGTTCCAGGCGACCATGGACAACATCATGGACGGCTCCATGACCTACGACAAGAACTGCGCCAGTTGCCATGGCAGTCTGAAGCAGCCCATCTCGCCGATGCAGCACAAGTACTATCCGCCGGTGCCGCAACTGATGAGCCGCACTCCCGATGATCCCGACGGCAATCTCTTCTATGTGATCAAGTACGGCGTTCGCTTCACGGCCATGGCCGGTTGGGACGGCGTGCTTTCCGACGATGACATCTGGAAGACAGTAGTCTTCATCAAGAACTCGGGGCAGATGAAGGACAACTCGCAGCAACAGGCTCCGCAACAGCAACCGAAGTGATTAGGGCTATCGTGCGCCTCAACGCTGATGTTGCATGAAAGTGCTTCGCAAGGGAGCCGACAAGTGTTGCTGGGTAACGCTATCGTGGTGGCGCCAGGCGATTTTGCACCGTGCGCGCTGCACCCCAAAAAAAAATTTCCCCAGTAACCTTCCCGAAATCAATCACTCGTGACTCAATGTGATTCGGACTCGAATAATTTCTCTGGCGCAGTTTTTTTTTCGTGCTAGTATCCTTCCAGCCATAAAGAAAACTGACTGCACGAATGCGGGTGCAATGCTTCGAATTACCGCAATGGTCGGGTTTGCAACTTGATGATTTCCATTTGACCTGTGCGCCGGTCCGTGGCTGCTTGTTCGGTTTTGTTTCCCTCTAACATCGATTCGCAAGCGGGGCATTTTTATTGCCTCAGGATCACTTTTTATGTCTTCGTTCACTACCGTCGCCGCCAACCCGTGGATGCGAGTTCTTGACGCGCTCGAGAAAAAAGTCAACCGCACTTCCTACGAAACCTGGCTCAAGCCCACCCGCTTCGATCATTCGCAAGGCCGCGTTTTGTTCATCCGCGTGCCGAATCCGGAATTCTGCCATATCGGCGAACGCTATGGCGATTTGATCAGCGAAGCCATCGATGACCTTGGCCTGGAATTCCAGGATGTCGAGTTTGTAACCGATGAACCACAGCAAGGCAACGGCAAAGCGGTCGGGGCCACTGAAACACGGCACGACGCCCCCGCGCCTCCGGAGAGTCCCATGGTCGGGCCCGCGCAGCAACAACGCTTCGATTGGGATGGCGCTGCTCAACTGAATCCCAAGTACACGTTTGATGATTTTGTCAGCGGCTCCGGCAATCAGTTTGCTCATGCCGCGGCCCGGGCGGTCGCCGAGCGCCCCTCCAAAGCTTACAATCCGCTGTTTCTTTACGGCGGTGTCGGAATGGGCAAGACCCACCTCATGCAGGCGATCGGACACGAGATCAAGAAGCGGCAGCCGGAGAAGTCGATTTGCTATGTGTCCAGCGAGCGCTTCACCAATGACATGATCAACGCGCTGCGTTACAGCAAGATGACCGGCTTCCGCGACAAGTACCGCACCATGGACGTCCTGCTCATGGATGACATCCAGTTCCTGGTCAACAAGGAGCGCACTCAGGAAGAATTCTTCCACACCTTCAACGCTTTGCATGAATGCATGCGGCAGATCGTGATTGCCAGCGATCGTCCGCCAAAAGAACTGGCGGAGATTGAAGATCGCTTGCGCAGCCGCTTCGAGTGGGGGCTCATCGCGGACATCCAGCCACCCGACCTGGAGACAAAAGTCGCTATCCTCCAGAAGAAGGCTGAAACGGATCAGGTGGTACTGCCCACCGACGTAGCGCTGTTCATCGCGTCGAATATCCGCAGCAATGTGCGCGAACTGGAAGGTGCGCTTATTCGTTTGACCGCCTACGCCTCGCTTGCCGGCAGGGACCTGACCTTGCAAACCGCGCAAGAGGTCCTGAAGAACCTGATGGAATCGAACCTCCGTAAGATCTCGATCGAGTCGATCCAGAAGGCGGTTTCGGAGCAGTTCGCCCTGCGGTTGGCTGAAATTAAGGCCAAGAACAATTCGCGCGCCATCGTCTATCCCCGGCAAATTGCCATGTACCTGGCCAAACACCTCACGGATGCCTCGCTACCGGAGATCGGCCGGCAATTTGGGGGCAAGCACCACACCACGGTCCTGCATTCGGTGGAGAAAATTGACGCTCTGCGCAAAACGGACAAGGATTTGAACAGGATGCTCAATAAGCTCACCGAGAGTTTGAGCTCATGAACCGCGCTTTCAGCGCGGTTTCTCACTTTAGCGGAAAGTTTTCCTGCATGTCTCCTGTGGACATGGTGTGGATCGCGTGGAAGAGAGGACTTAAATTTTCGAACTGTTCTGGTTCCCCACAGCACCACATCACCCGGAGCCCGGGATTTGTACATCGTTAAGCATTCGCGCAGCACTGTTGGTGCGTTTTCCGCCTAAATTTCCACTTTTGCAGAGCGCCTACTGTTACTACTGGTTTTATATGTTTTTGATTTGATATAAGGGTTAGCAGTATTAGCGGGTCTTTTTTGAGGTCATCCCGGCGCGTGACTGCAAAGGGGTGCTGTGATTTAGGACCTGCCGAGGTGAGACGTATGGCTGCCGAAGCTGCGGGAACAATTCAGGGCACCGCGATGGACATCAGCGTCAGCAAGTTCGAGTTGCTCAAGGAACTCACTGCTACGCAGGGCGTGGTGGAACGCAAGACCACAATTCCAATCCTTTCCAATTTTCTATTCGAGGCTGCGAACGACCGGTTGACCATTACGGCTACCGATCTGGATCTTAGCCTGCGCACCTCCTGTGCAGCTAAGGTGAAGCGTGAAGGTGCATGCACCATTCCTGCACGCAAGCTCTATGACTACGTAAAATTGTTACCCGATGGCGATATCACCATCAAACTGCTGGAGAACCACTGGGTCAACATTCGCTCCGGACGCTCCAACACCAAGATGGTGGGAATGGCACGCGCCAACTTTCCAGGACTACCCACCTTCCCGGCGACTGGCAGTGTGAAGATTCCTGCACAGACCTTGCGGGCCATGATCGGGCGCACGATCTTTGCTATCTCCAGTGAGGAGTCGCGTTATACGCTAAACGGCGGGCTGATGGTGCTCAAACCGGAATCGATCACCATGGTTGCCACGGATGGCCACCGCCTGGCGCACATCGAGAAGCAGGGAGAGCAGTTTGATGTGACTGGCGAGAACAAAACGCTGATCCCCAAGAAAGCGATGAGCGAGATTTACTCCCTGCTGCAGAACAGCGACGTCGAGCTTGTGGAGTTCGCCAAGGATGAGTCCACGCTGTTCTTCCACATTGGGGAGCGCCTGCTTACCTCGCGCCAGTTGACGGGTCAGTTTCCCAATTACGAGGCCGTGCTGCCACGCGAAACCAATAAGTCGGTCGTGGTGCACGGAGCCGATCTCAACACGGCCATCCAGCGCGTGGCACAGTTCGCCGACGAGCGCTCGCGGGCCATCCGCCTCAAGCTCGATAAGAACGAGATCAAGATTTCGTCTTCCTCCACTGACTCTGGCGAGTCGGAAGATTCAATCGAGACTGCGTACACAGCCGATCCCATGACCATCGGCTTCAACTCCGAGTACCTGCTCGATTTCCTGAAGGCGTCCAATGGCGGCGAGGTTCGCCTGGAGTTCAAGGACGCCCAGTCCGCCGGGCAGATGCGTCCCGACGACGCCGGCGAAGACGGTTTTAAGTATCGCTACGTCGTGATGCCCATGCGGATCTGAGGAGAAAGCTTGATTTTAAGCAACATCGGAATACAGGAGGCACTCAAGAACGGCCTCCTTGAAATATCGCCAACGCCTTCCGACGACCAGTACACTACATCAGCAGTCGATCTTTACCTAGGAGAAGGCTTCAAGTGCTGGGATTGGAAACGCCTTTCAATCGCGGGGGCAAAGACCGTCCTCAATCTCGCGGAACACTCATTCAAGTCAACGGCGGCAGCTTTCCTTTTGGATTATCCACCCGAGAGGGACGGGTCGTACATTCTTCCCCCGTATTCGGTGGGAGCATTCCCAGTACTGGCCATGACGAAAGAGCGCATACACCTAAAGCCAGAGTTGTGCTGTGCGGCACGTGTTGAAGGGCGGAGTTCGCTAGCGCGATTAGGGCTCATTGTACATCTGACCGCGCCAATCATTCATTCCGGCTTCAATGCCCCGGTTACCCTGGAGATGTTGAATCACGGTCCTTTTTACTTGCAGCTTAATCCTGGAAAGACGCGAATCTGTCAGCTAGTAATCGAGAGGTTAGAGAGTGCGCCATTTGGTGAGATCCGAACCGAATTTCAGAATCAGACATCTCCAGCCGGTTAACCTTACTCCTGTCATACGGTTGCCAAAGCGCTACGAGGAACCCAATTTCTCAGTCCGCCCACGACGGGTTCCCCCGGCAATTCAACCAGGAACTTATCGGCATCCTGCTGTATTACGGACGCAAGTACTTGTCCGTCCACCTCACGATCCTGCTCAGGAACTCGTTCAACTTTTACATTCTCACGGTTAACGAAGGCGGCCGAATCACCCACAACCACATAAAACTCGGAATCCCAAAAGCCGCGTGATACACGGCACGTAATATACGTGTTGGTTGGCATCTGTTTATCTCTCATCTTGCAACGAAGCGAGTATAACCGATAACCCTGTGGACATCCCAACATAACGCTCGAAGTTTCAAGTTAGTCACTGAGTTTGTTTGCTTCCGTGCCGCCATGCCCTCGCTTCTTGGATGTTCGTCGCATTCGGCGTGGGCCGCAATCGGTGGAGAACCGAAGCGCCTATTCATACGCCAGCGCGTCGATGGGGTCCTTCTGCGCAGCCTTGATCGCCGGATAGAACGCGCCCAGCAGCGAGCCGATAATCGCGATTACCGCTGCCCGCGCCAGCCATCCTGCAGTGATGAGCATCGGCAGCGTCTGGAACTTTGTTCGCAAACCGGCCTTGGCGGCGTAGCTTGCAGCGATCCCGAGAATGATGCCACAGATTGCGATGAGCACCGTCTCCCGCAGCACCACGTTCACAATGTAGAGCTTGCTGGCGCCGAGAGACTTCAGGATACCAATCTCGCGCGTGCGTTCCATAACCGCGGCGTACATGGCCTGGAAGATGACGATGAAGCCGATAATCATGGCGATTGCTATGACTACGTCGATAAACGTCGAGAACATCGGGATGCTGCTCGAAGTCATCAGGCTGAGATACTCCTTCAGCGAATGCACGCCGTACTGTTGCATGCCGGGAATGTTCTTGATGGCGCGCACTACGTCGTCGGCGTTGTTGGGATTGTCGAGCTTAATGTAGAAGATGGTGGCTTTGCCCTGCGCGCCGATCAGCCCCTGCAGGGTCTTAATGGGTAGAAACTTGCGGGCGCCCTTGCCGTGCTCCACGATGCCGCTTATGCGAAACTCATGGTTAAGCGTTTCGACCGTGTCGCCAACTTTCAACTGCTTCGAAGCTGCGAACAGATCGTCCACGATGATGTCGTCTGCCCCTTGAAACGGCCCGCCCGCGAGGTAGCGGAAACCCCCGCTCACCGCGTTGAACGAATCCATGTCGATGCCGTCGATAACCTCCACTACTCCCGCGGTCGAGAGCTGCGTAACAACAGGAGCCACGGCCACGACATGCGGCAGCTTCATGATCTTTTCGCCGACCTTGACCGACACAGGCGCGCCGCTGACGCCCATCAGCAACGACGAGTTTGGTGGCTGCACCATGATGTCGGCGCCGATGCCAGCCTGGCGGTTTCGGCTGTCGTCCAACATGCCTACCGACAGGCCGACGATCAGCAGAATGAGCGTGACCTCAACCGCGACGGCGACCACACTGATCATGGTGCGGAATGGGCGATGCACCAGGTTGGCGAGAATCATTCGATTCATGGCGTGGAGCTCGATTGCATAGCTGCGCTACTGCCGTCTCCGGTGGTAGACCGCGAACTCGAAGCCAGGATTGGGCGGGAACAGTTCATTGATCTTGCGCAGCCGCTCAGCCAGCGCATTCGGGGCCAGCAGCGGATAATCACGCTCGCGCAGGTCCTGGTAGTCCACGTCGAGATAGAGCGACAACGTATACACCGCGATGGCATCGGCGAACGCGGCCAGCAGATACTCGTGCTTTGCCTTCTCGGCTTCTGGGCCGTTGGTGGTCGCAACCTTGCGGAGCTCGTAGGCATCAAGGGAGGTCTCGCCGCGGACTTTGTCCTCCACTTGCTTCCACACCAGGTCGGCGAACTCTTGCGAGACCCCGACGCGCTCCACGAAGTTGTGTCCCACGTTGATGAAGAACTCGAAGGCGATGGCGAAGCTGTCTTCCATCAGCCGCGTCGAGATAAACACGCACTGCGAGTCGCCCAGAGTGTGGTTGCGATGGCAGACGGCGCTGTCGGAGAGCTGAACGTCATAGCGGTCCGCGATCATCGTCTCGTCGCCCATGTTTAGCGTCAGGGGCACAAAGTAGTACGCCTTGCGGTTCAGCGCCGCAGCGATGGTGCGAGGCACGACGGCGACCATGCGCTCCAAGTCGGCGATGGCAGTAGTGACCTCTCCCATGACCGAGTAGCAGATGCCATTGGCAGCCTGCGAAACCGGCGCCAGCCGTACGACTTCCGCCGGAGTTCGGGTCACAGCTTGGGACGCTAGAGACATGAAGCTTCGATTGTAACGCAAGGATGAGGCCGAAATAGAAGCGAGATCATTCCGCCAATGGCCAGTGCGCGCGGCGTTGAGGCGCGGTTTAGACGAGCGAGCCGGCACCTACCCCTTTGACCGGCTCTGAAGGCGCGCACTACACTGGCTGTAAAGCGAGCGGGAGGCGTGCCCGATGATCCGTGAAGATATTCTCCAGCAATTCCCAAAGTTGTTCGGAACCAGGAAGGTGAACGGTCGAGACGTGAACGTCGAAGAGACGATTGCGACGCTCACCCGCGAACTGCGTCCCGCCATTGCCGAGGCCCTAAATGCCCGCCGGGCTCTGCTCGAGAGTCCTGAGCCTGTGCGGAGGAAATACGCCTGGCCGAGGTGGGAGGAGACTTTCGAGGACCCGGTCATGGGAGGCTCGTGGACATTTCGCCAGATTGTCCAAGGTATGATCGACAACTTTCTGGATCGCGAGAGCGAACAGCGCTGGCGTCTCAACGACGAAGTGCCAATTCCTGCGGACGTGCATCCGTTGACGAATCCAGGCTTGGAGCTGACCGGCCCGTGGCATCCGCTGGATATGGCGTTCAACGCTTTGAATAGCGACGCGCCCATGAACATGCCGGATTTCGAAGACGCCTCGCCCTCGCACTTCCAGCCCCAGGGCACGCCCAAGGAGCAGCCGGTGGGAACCTTTGCGGCCCTGCAGAACGCCAAAGACATTCTCCAGGGCCGCTGGGCCGGCAAGCCATACGAGGTGGTGAAGAAGGACAACAAGCGCTCTTACAAAATCAACAGGCCGCCGCAGCAGTGGCCCACGCGACTGGTTCGTCCGCCGAGCATTCACGTGCTCTACGATCACGTCACCGTCGATGGCCAACCCGCTCCCGGTCTGATCGCGGTGGTCGTTCTCTGGGTGTTCAACAACTACGAGGCGCTGACGCAGGCTGGCACAGGCGTGTACTTCTACATCCCGAAGATGCAGACGCCGCGGGAAGCGCTCATCGTGGAGAAGCTGCTGGCGCGGGTGGAAGGCATCATCGGGGTTCCGGCCGGCACATTCAAGATCAAGATTCTCTATGAAGAAGGCAATGGTGGCCGTTATCTGCCTGCGATCGCCTGGGTCTTTCGGCGCCGGCTGCTGGGAACCAATGTCGGCCGCTGGGACTATCTCGGCAGCCTGATCGAGATGTGGAAAGACGACCCGAACGGCGTGTTTCCCGATCCTCAAACCATCGGCATGGCTTCGCCGAACATGATTGCCTACCAGCGCTACAACGCGCTCATGATGCTCATGGCGGGCATGAAGCACGGCGAACTCACGCAGGGCGGGCCGATCGGCGGAATGGCGGCGGTCATGATCTATCAGCGCAGCGATGCCTATGGTCGGGCGCGGTATAACCCGGTGGCCATGCGCGCGATCGTTGTTGACAAGCTCCGCGAGCGATTGCTGGGACTGATGTTCGTGCCCGACGAGTCCATCCCCGCGAGCCGGCAGGTTACGCTCGACGCTATCCTCGCCGGGCGCGTCAAGGGACGGCTTTACGACACGTATCGCCAGAGCTGGGTTGCCAGCCCGGAAGCTGCGTACGTGGCTGCGGGAAATGGGCCGCTGCGCGTGCCGCTCGCGGAGTTGCAGGCGGTCCTGGATGCGCCGCGTGAGACAGTGGATGCGAACGGCAAAGCGGTGCCCACAGTTGCCAGTGGCCTGTCGGACGCGGAGCGGGCGCTGCTCGAATCACGCGCCTTACTGAACGCGCAGGGCAGAATCACCCCGAGCATCATCAACAAAGACGCGCTGGGCACGCCCGAGAAGCTGCTGAGCCCGGAGCTGTGGGACGCAATCTACAGCGTACCGAAGGGCGATGTCACCATCGAGCACATCCAGCACGCGTTCTACATGGCCGCGAACTACGGCTTCCAGATCCTCAACGGCAACTTCGCTGCGGCCATCGACGATTACGAACTCAAGCAGCGCTTCATGAACGATCTGGCCACGTATCGCATCGACGTTTCGTGGCTATGGACGCTGGTCTTCCATCAGGCGGTCATCACCCGAGACGGACATTTCCAGCGGCCAGCGCTCACCGAAGACGGAATGGTGCTGGCAGCGAGCAGCGAGAAAGTCAAGGCGGGAACGCGTTTCACGACGGAGCTGTTCCAGAAAGTGTGGGACTATCACAACGAATGGACCGCGGAGTTCTTCGCGGAACTGGACCGGCGCGGCGATCCGGGACGCTTTGACCGGGCGAAAGCGCCGGTCATCATGGAACTGCTGAAGCGGCAGCTGCTCTCGCCGAGATACATACAGCACAGCGCGCGCCTGCTGTTTGTGGTGGGGCAGGCAACCGACGAAGAGCGCGAGCAAATCCTGGAGGCTGTCTTCGATCTTTCGCGCGAGGAAGTCGTGAAGCGGATTCAGGCAGGCGCCATGAAGCCTGTCGGTTTGGCCATCCATGATTATGTCTGTGACATTTTCCCGGCAGTGAAAGAACACGTCGCTGCCGTAACCTAACTTCGCGCGTCTTCTACCAACGTCGGAACGTCAGTAACTTGTGCCGCTGAGAGCGGTATTCGATCCCGTTTCGTATCTCTTCGGCCCGAACCGGGAGATCCTTTTTTCCGGGGATGTTGTGCTTGACTTGTGCGAGAACTGACGCGTCGCTCTTGTTTACTAATGTGTAAAATAACCAACGAGTTTCTTTAAATTACCATTTTGGGACAATATTACCAGTCGGTTAATACCCCCTCCCCCCCACTCCTAATATGTGGAATCAATGGCTTGGCGGGAAATTCTCCGCAAGATATTCCACCCAATGGAGTTACACGTATGTTACCTCCTCCAAAGGACTTACAGGCCGAAATTCCCCCCGTCTCGGAACTCCTGCGGAGACGCATTTAACCAAATGGTACACAGAGCGATTCGTTCTAACCTCTGGAACCTAGCCCCTATCCCCTGATTTCAAAGACCGCTTCCGCCCTCTTCAGGACGTAGAGACACTAACCCTCTTCTCGTGAGTGTACAGATTTCGGCACCGTTGTCGGTGAGCCCGGTCACCCAGGTTGGTGACACCGATTTCCACAGATGCCCACCGATTCTTCGACCTTCTTCTGGAATCGGTGCAAATCTGCACCGTAAGCGAGTTGCACAGCGCACTGCCCGGCAGTAGATTCAAACTCGTGACCACAGCGACTGAGACGTGCCCCATCTGCGGCGGCACCGGATGGCAGACCATCGAGCGCGGCAAGGAGCGCGAGGCGGTGCGCTGCGAATGCCGCGTGAAGGACCGCGGTGAGCGCCTGCTGGCGGCGGCACACATCCCGCCGCGATATCAACACTGCGAGCTGGTCAACTTCCAGTACGATCCTGGCGATAAGGACCAGAAAAGCATCCGCGACGCCCGCTTCCTGGCCGGGCGTTTTGTTGAAGAGTATCCCACCGAGAAAACCGGGCTACTGTTCGTGGGCTCGGTTGGCGTGGGCAAGACGCATCTCTCGGTTGGGATCATCAAGGACCTGATTCGCGAGAAGGGCATCCACTGCCTGTTCTGCGATTACCGCGAGTTGCTGAAGTCCATCCAGAACTCCTACAACCCGCAGGTGCAGGCGACGGAGATGGAGATCCTGCAGCCGGTGTTCGACGCCGAGGTGCTGGTGCTCGACGAGCTCGGCGCGGTGCGCAGCACGGAGTGGGTCTTCGACACCGTCAATTACGTCCTCAACAGCCGCTACAACGACAACAAGACCACCATCATCACTACCAACTTTCCCGATGGCCCGGAGGACAAGGGCGCGGACATCGACAACTTGCGCAGCCCGTCATCGGCGGAACGCGCGGCGCGGCGCGAGACGCTGGGCGACCGCATTGGCGAGCGTATGCGCTCACGCCTGCACGAGATGTGCAAGAAGGTCGAAATGGAAGGGCCTGACTTCCGCCAGCACTCCAAACGCGCCGAGTTCCGCAGCCTCCAGGCGCCGACGCGGCTGACGCTGCGCAACAGAGCAAAATAAACCACGGATTTACACAGATACACACGGATCAGTAATGAGGAAAGAAGCAAATCCGTGTTGAATCCGTGGTTTGTTTAGGTTTCCTCGTCTCTGTGTCTCTGTGGTGAACTAGAATTCCCTCGTGCCGTCGCAGCGCAACGAGTTCGTTCCCGAGCGCGATTCCGAACTATTCGCCACCGTGCCTGCGAGCGCGTCGTTTTTTTCGCTGAAAAACTGGGTGTCATGCTGAGCGCAGCCTGTCCCGGTTTCCGGGGTCCCCGACGAGCGCCATTTTTGCGCCTCGTTGGGGTGGTTGGGGCAGGCGGAGTCGAAGCACCCCTATTCCATCTCAGATACTTGAAGGGAAAAGGGGCCCTTCGACTCGCGGCAAAACCGGCCGCTCGCTCAGGGTGACAACCGTTTTATTTGGCCATGGAGGGCCCCGACTTCCGGCAGCACTCGAAACGCGCCGAGTTCCGCAGCCTCCAGGCGCCTGCGCGGTTGACGCTGCGCAATAGAGCAAAATAAACCACGGATTTACACAGATACACACGGATCAGTAATAAGAAAAAAGCAAATCCGTGTTCATCCGTGTGAATCCGTGGTTTGTTTAGGTTTCCTCGTCTCTGTGTCCCTGTGGTGCACTAGAATTCCCTCGTGCCCTCGCAGCGCCTAGAGTTCATCCCTGATCGCGATTCCGAGCTGTTCGCCGCCGTGCCCGCGAGCGCGGCCGTCTTCCTGTTGCGCGGAGCAGAAGAAGAGAGCGAGCCATACGTCAGCAAGACTTCGAACTTGCGCCGCCGCTTGCAGCGGCTGCTGGGTGCCGTCGAAGGACAGAGTCGCAAGCTGAATCTGCGCGATCGTGTGCGCTGGATTGAATGGACTGCGACCGGGTCGGACTTTGAAGCGTCGTTCCTGCTCTACAAAACCCTGCGCCGCGAGTTCCCCAGGACCTACGACAAACGCTTGCGGCTGCGCTTTGCGCCCCTGGTCAAGCTCATCCTCGACAATGCCTATCCCCGCGCGACTGTCACTACCCGCATCAGCGGCCTGCGCGGCACCGCGCAGTACTTCGGGCCATTTCCGACCCGTGTTGCCGCGGAGAAATTCGCCAACGACTCGCTCGATCTGTTCAAGATGCGCCGGTGCACCTTCGACCTGAATCCCGATCCCGCTTTTCCCGGCTGCATTTATTCCGAGATGAAGATGTGCCTGGCGCCGTGCTTCAAGGGCTGCACCGACGAGGAGTATGCGGCCGAGGTCGGGCGCGTGCAGCAGTATTTGCAGAGCAGCGGCCAGTCCCTTGTGCGCGAGATCGAGCGGCAGCGCGATGAAGCTTCGGCCGGTCTCGACTTCGAAGGGGCGGCAACGCTGCATGGGCGGCTGGAGAAGGTGAAGGCAGCGGCCTCGCAGGCGCCGGAGATCGTGAGTCGGCTCGACGAGCTGAACGGCGTGATGGTGCAGCCCTCAGCCGAGCGCGAATCGGTCGCGCTGTTCAAGATTGTCGCCGGTCATATCTGCGATCCGGTGACGCTCAACGTGGGCAAGCAGGCCGAGACCTCGCATCTGTCATCGAAACCGCAGTCGATGGAGGCGCGCATCACCGAGGCGCTGGCGACGGTCCGAACCTCCGAAGCTGCGCGGCGCGCTGGAGTGGATGGAGCACCTCGCGCTCCTGAAGCGCTGGTACTACCGCAGCGTCAAGACCGGCGAGTTGTTTCTCACCGACGGCAATGGCGAGTTGCCGATGCGGCGCGTGGTGCGCGGCGTGTCGCGCGTCTTTCGCGGCGAGAAGCCGGCCGGCGACCTGAACGAGACCGCAGGCGATTATTGGCGGTTCCGGGCAGGGGAAGCTGGCCTTACGTAAGGCTAATCAACCACGGATTGACACGGATTCTCACGGATTTTCTTTTGGTCATTATCCGGAAGCACACTTCGACGCTGCGCGAATCATTATGTTCACTAGGTTCACTGGTCGTGGGGTTGGGTTTGAACACCTCAAAAGATCCGTGTTCATCAGTGTAAATCCGTGGTTGAGATCGCCTTGGGAACGGTTAATCAGCCAGCGATCAACACGGATTCTCACGGATTTTCTTTTGGTCATTATCCGGAAGCACACTTCGACGCTGCGCGAATCATTATGTTCACTAGGTTCACTGGTCGTGGGGTTGGGTTTGAACACCTCAAAAGATCCGTGTTCATCAGTGTAAATCCGTGGTTGAGATCGCCTTGGGAACGGTTAATCAGCCAGCGATCAACACGGATTCTCACGGATTTTCTTTTGATCATTATCAAGGAGCATTCTTCGAAACTGAGGACGAGTTCCGAAGTTGAGCAACAACCCAACTTCGAATTCAGTGGCCTTTAGATAGTTCAGCAATTGTGCTTCATGTGCACGGTCCAAAGCCCGTGCACATTTAAGCTCTACGATGACGCTTTGTTGCACCACCAAGTCTGTGCGGAATAGTCCGACAGTCTGCCCCCGAAATCTGACCTGCACGGTCTTCTCGCGCTCGACGGACAGTCCCTTCGAGAGCATGTCCCAGCTCGTTGTAGACATCATAGAAGGCGCCGATGATGGCATCGGTGATCTCGCCATGTTTCAGTTTGCTACCATCAGCTTCTTTGTGCGTTGAAGACTTAAAAGAATCCGTGTTCATCTGTGTAAATCCGTGGTTAAGATTGTTTTGGGATGTTTCTTGTTCACGACCCGTACGCTCTCCCGCCAGCGCTCGTCCACCTGCACCAGAGTCCAATCGATCTGGGGTGAGAGGTAGCGCAAGAGCACGTCCGTCGCGGGATGTACCCGCAGAGCGGGCGCCACCAGGAAGAGCAGTGGCGGCGCGCTGGAAAGTTCGCGTCCGGCGAAGTAGCCCTGGCGGGCGAATTCGCCGCGCTGCTGGTGCCAGCACACACGGGCCCAGTAGTCGAGCCCTTGCAGCGGGAGGTGGATGTCCTCATCGGCCTTGAGTTCGAGAACGGCGAGCCGGCCGTCGAGGGTGCACGTGAGCACGTCGAGCATGGCGCGGTCGGAAGCGGTAAACGCCGGCACCTGCGAATACACAAAGCGCCCATCGAGCCGCTCGTCGATGGCGCGAACGTCGCGCGTGATCAGGGTTTCCAACCAGCGCTCCGGCGCGAGCCGGAAGAACAGGTTGGTGTGCGAGCCGCCGGGGCGGCGCTGCTCGGTGATGCGCTGCACCAACTCAGTGAAGAGCGTGTGGCTATTTTCATCCAGTACATATTCTGCCGGGCCGATGCCGAAGCGGATGGATTCGGCATTGCGAAACGAGCCCGCAACCGGAGTGATGCAGGCGCGGGCAAATTCCAGTCCATAGAGGCGGAAGACAATTTCCGATGCCGACTCGATGGTGATCTCGGCGTCAGGCGCCAGCGCATGAATACATGCGATGGAAGCAGCGAAGCGTTCGCGCGCCGCTTGCGCGTCCACGGAGCGAGCGAGGCGCGTGAGGACGTTGCCGGAATCGGCGCAGTCAACCGGCTCGCAGATCTCGGAGCGCTCGTCGAGTTCGAAGATCTGCCACTTGGCGGCCTCGGCGTTGAGGTGCGCTGCGCGCTGGCGCACGGTCTCCGATCGGCCTGGCGGCAGAAACAGCTTCAGGCCTTCGACATGCGCGCGTCCGGCGAGATGCTGGCGCTGATAGTCCATCCACAGCATCCCGAACGAGAGCGTCGCGTCCACGGACGATTGTGTTTCCTCTGCGTTCACGCCGAGCACGGCAAACGCCGATTGTCCTGCGCGCAGCACGGCGCGGGTGTAAACCGGGCTGAAAGAATGTTCCAGGTCGGGGCTGCCGCTAAGATGCTCGACGCTGAAGCCCCGATACTCGCGCAACAGGACCCGCTGGAGTACATGCTGATACTGCGCCCGCAGCACGCGTTTCAGGGTGCCGGTGCGGCGGTCGCGGTCGGCGCAGATTTCCAGCAGCTTGGGTTGTGCCTGTCCAAACCGCACCACGTTTAGACGCAGGGTGCGGCCTTTCTCCTCGGCATTGAGCACGCGGCGCACGGTGTTGCGCTCATCCGACCACAGGTGCAGGATGCACTTGTCCTCGCCCGAGACCGAATATTTGGCCGTGCCGAAGTGGAACAAGACTTCACCTTCTTCGACGGCGACGGCATCCGGCGCGCTGGCAAGGAACTGCTCCAGCATTTTGGTGAGAAGATCGGCGGAGATGGCGGACGGCTGCATTGGTGGCATTCCCTGCGAGCTTAGCTTAACGCTGGATCGGGCGCTGCGTCCGACAGCACACTCCTGTGTGATAATCGAAGCTTCGGCCCAGAATGGCACTGGCCGCAAGGGCTGCTCCTTTGCCGGCTGGCAGGACATCCAATGATGGTGACCATGGACAAGAAGTTCTTCTTCGATCGCTACGGCCTGGCGCAAGTGGATGTAGAACGTTACCTGGCAGCGGCGCTTTCTGCCGGCGGCGATTACGCCGACCTCTACTTCGAATATCAGACCTCGACTTCCGTTTCGCTCGACGAGAGCATGGTGAAGTCGGCCACCGAAGGAATCTCGGTGGGCTGCGGCGTGCGCGTCATGTCAGGCGAGCGCACCGGTTATGCGTACACCGACGATCTTTCGCCGCAGCGACTGCTGCACGCGGCGCGCACGGCGGCGCTCATTGCCAGCGGTCCAGCCAAACAGCCTGTGGTCGGCATGACCGACAAGCCCGCGCACAACCTTTATCCGATTCCGCTGCCATCGGTCGAGGCCGACGTGATGACCAAGGTCGAGTTGGTAAACCGCGCCGACAAAGCCGCGCGCGCCTACGACCCGCGCATCCACGAAGTGCGCGTCGGTTATGCCGACGAGCTGCGGCGCATTCTGGTTATCGGCTCCGACGGCAGCTTCGCCGAAGATGCCCAGCCGATGGCTCGCATGAGCGTCTTCTGCATCGCGAAGTCGGAGAGCGCGGGCTCGTCGCGCGGCAGCGCAGGCGGCGGCGGACGCGTGGCGCTCGACTTCTTCCTCACAGAAAAAACGCCGGAGCATTTCGCCGTGGAAGCGGCGCGGCAGGCGATCATTCAGCTTGACGCGCGCGAGGCGCCGGCGGGCGAGATGGAAGTCGTGCTCGGTCCAGGATGGCCGGGAGTCCTGCTGCACGAAGCCATCGGTCACGGACTCGAAGCCGACTTCAATCGCAAGAAAACTTCTGCGTTCTCCGGCATGCTTGGCCAGCGCGTCGCCAGCGACAAATGTACCGTGGTGGACAACGGCACCATGCCCGGCCGCCGCGGCTCGCTCAACGTAGACGACGAAGGCAACCAGACCGCGAACACGGTGCTCATCGAGAACGGCATCCTCAAGGGCTATCTCTCCGACAAGCTGTCGGCGCGCCTGATGGGCATTCCCAACACCGGCAACGGCCGCCGCGAAAGCTATCAGCACATTCCCATGCCGCGCATGACCAACACCTACATGCTCGCCGGGCAGGATGCGCCCGAAGACATCATCCGCTCCGTCAAGTACGGCGTGTACGCCGTCAACTTCGGTGGCGGACAGGTGGACATCACCAACGGCAAGTTCGTCTTTTCCGCGTCGGAAGCCTACCTGATCGAGAACGGCGCCATCACCGCGCCACTGAAGAACGCGACGCTCATCGGTAACGGACCCGACGTGCTGACCAAGGTTTCCATGGTCGGCAATGATCTCGAGCTCGACGAAGGCATCGGAACCTGCGGCAAAGACGGCCAGTCGGTTCCCGTCGGCGTCGGAATTCCCACACTGAAGGTCGATCGCCTGACCGTCGGTGGAACCGGGGGATGAACGAGCCGTCAGCTATCGGCTGGGAGCTCTCAGCTAAGATCTACGCTTCGTTGGTGTCATTCTGAGCGACGATTCGCCGGCTTTGCGAACCGGAGTCGAAGAATCCCTATTGCCGCGGATACTCCCTGCTGTAGAGCAAATCCTGAGTTGGTGTGTCCAGGTGGAGCACCGCTTCAGCGGTGCATTGGAGAGTTTGCCTTTGGAATTCGGCTTTAGCCGCTGAGGTAACGCCAAAACCCTTACCGCAGGCGCTAAAGCGCATTCTTCAATTCGAATTCCTCCACTGCACGCCTGAAAGGCGTGCTCCACCCATTGCTGGATACAGCAACTCAGGGACTGCTCTAGCATTCGCTAACTAATTACTAACCACAATCCAGCTCCTTCCCATTTCGGGAGAGTCAATTGTCCACTTGATCTACGAGACACTTGCAACACGCAGACCCTTTGTTTATGGGCCTTCCGGCAGTGATGCAAGACTTACCCTTTTCGAAACGGGAGAGAAGCGCCGAACACCCGCGTATGCGGACCCCGGCGTGTCGCCCGATTCGGCCCGCTGTCAACCTGCGCCCATACCGCGGGGCCCGGTGGATTGAGTGTGAAAATGGTCATGTAGACGCCACCTCCCTGGGCTCCTGTCCCACGCCAAGTGAAGATGATGTAGTTGCTTTCGTCGCTGATGAAAGTACCGCGCCGACCTCCAAACCACCCTGTGTACTGATCGCCTGACGTGTACTGGTTTACCTGGAATTCGCCAGTAAGGGGTTTGCCCACGGGGTTGAAGATCCTGGCAAAGACCCCGTCGCCACTTGCGTCGGAACCAGTCCATGAGACCGCGACTTCACCATTAGCGGCCACAGCCAGTTGTGGCACGGTTTGATTGCCCGAAATGTTTTGGTTGGCTACGAACTCAGGGCCTTTTGGTGTTCCATCCGCGGCGAAGTGCCTTAGATATATATCGTAGTTGCCCGACTGGTTGCCATCCCACGCAATCCACAGCTCATTATTGCTGTTGTAAGCCAAACTGGGGTTGTCGCGGCTACCGCCTACAGACGAGTTCACGGTGACCTCGCCGGTGAGCGGGTTTCCGTTGCTGTCGAAAGTGCGTAGGATGATGTTGCCGCTGGCGTTCCACCAGGCGCAGGTGAAATTGCCATTAGGCGCCGCAGCGATGGCCGGGCTCAGTCCAACTCCAGGCGGATTTATGTTAGCGGTTATGGTTGAATAGTGGTTCAAGGAGGAATCGAAAAGAACTATCAGAACTGAACTACCGCCGGAGTTCGGATAGTCTATGTTGAGAACGGGATTGCCGTTAGATGACGCCACTGCTGGCCAGTCGTTGACGTTGAAGCTGAAGAAATCACCTCCTACTGGCATGAACTGGGAGTCGAATTGTTGTCCGAGAATCCATCCCGAGGCGTAGCCCCAAAACGAGACAATTCCGCCACTCGGCAGAGCAGCCACAACGTGGCCGTATTGCCAGCCACCCGGCCCATTCGGATTTAAAGAGAACTGCGCGCCTACCGGGGTGCCAGTGCTTGAATACACGCGCCCCCAGCCAGAGGTGGGGCCACCATCATGCCAAGCGACGATGAAACGACCTTGTGACAGAGGTGTAATTGACGGCGATGTGTTCCCCTCGTTGTTGCCGCTGTTGACCTTGGTTTCGCTGACAAGGGTTGGAACATAGGTTGAAACAAGTTGAAAAGCGGTGAAGTCCTGCGCCGGTAGGGTTCCGGCAACGATCAGCAGAAACGCGATCGCCAGCGCGGCCGTTGCCGCACCTAAGCTTAGGTTGAAGATCAAGTTTCGAGATTGTCTTGGGTTCGTCATTGACGTTCTCCTTCGGAATGTTGAGGGTCAGTTCTAAGACGGTTTCAGAGTTGCTCGTAACCTTTGTCATCACGAGCGCTGCGAGGAGCCGAGGGACCTGCTTCTTGTGGTCCCCCGGCAAGCTCGGATTAACTGGCAACTGACAACTGGCTACTGACAACTGCCCTACGGGGTGATCTCCCAGACGACACCGACGCCCTGTGAGCCGCCAGCGTAGGTAGTGCCGTAGAGATTGCCGTTCGCGTCGATTACCACGTTAGAATACGGATTTTTTCCGTCGCTGCCGCCCGTAAAATCGTGCAGCGAGGTGTACGTCCAACTGCCGCCTGAAGGTGTCAGCTTGAAAACGTTGCCAGCCTTATTCGTGCCGTCGCACAATGTTGTGCCGTAGAGATTACCCGCCCCGTCCATGACGAGATTGCCCCAAGATCCACAACTGGCGCCTCCGGTAAAGCTGTAAAGCAGGCTATAGGTCCAAGTGCCATCCGGAGAAGGTGAAAATTCGAAGACCGTACCGCCGCTATTCTTGCCACCGCTCTCGGTAGCGCCGTACAGGTTGCCCGACTGGTCAAAGATCAGGCCGGTGGTGGGACCACTTCCGTCGTTTCCGTTGCGAAAACTGCTGAGAAAAGTCTCTGTCCATCCTATTGAGTACGCCAATTCGAAAAACGTACCGGCGTTACTTAAGCCGCCTACGTAGGTTGTTCCATAGAGGTTGCCGGCATTGTCGAAGGTAAGCCCGTTATAAGGAAATCCTCCGTCATTGCCTGAGAAAACGTAAAGAACACTCTCGTTCCAACCGCCACCTGAGGGGGACAGCTCGAAAACCGTGCCACATCTGGAGAAGTAGATATCGCAACTTCCTTGGCCGCCGGTAATTGTGGTGCCGTAGACGTTACCCTTCTGGTCGAAAATCAGGTCACCATATAGAGGATAAGCTCCGTCACCATATACAGGATAAGCTTCGCCAGCACCTCCCTGGGCAGCGACGGAGCTGACCCTTGGTCCCTTGAAGTCATAAAGCACGGTTTTTATCCAGCTGCAGAGTGCGCTTTTGCAAGCTGACGGTGAAGGTCTCAGGTTGAAAACCGTGCCGCAGCCATAGTTCTCGCAGCCGCCTCCACCAAATTTTGTTGTGCCGTAGAGAGTGCCGTTCGGGCCGAAGATAACTCTGGCTAACGGATTAGCCCCGTCGCTACCCCCGGCAAAGCTGTAGAGGGGGTTAAAGGTCCAGCCGGATCCCTTGTGCTTCAGTTGGTAGACCGTGCCATACCCGGCGCCGTAGGCATATGTCGTGCCGTAGAGATTTCCTCCTTTATCCATCGTCAAGCCGGCCGCAGGGTTTCCCCCGTCCTGTGCGCCGGTGAACGTGTGCAATACTTTGAACGTTTGCGCCTGGGCCGGTTGGCTTGCGACGACGCGATCAGCAGAAACGCGATCGCCAGCGCCACCGTTGCCGCACCTAAGCTTAGGCCGAAATCCAATTTCGAGATTGCCTTGGGTTCGTCATTGACGCGTGAGCGCTAGGAACAGTACCGTAATCACCGGCTTCAACAGAACTTTCACTAAAATCCGAATCAAATGTCGTCCTTGGTCTCTCATACCAATTCTTCTCCTCCTCTGAATCTTGAAGTTTGGTTCCCGGACCACCGCCGCGTGGTCCCACGCCGGCGGGAGCAAACTTCACGATTAGTTTCGGAGCCAACCGTGCGTACACAGTTTGCAAATTATGGGCGGCTGCGTTACGGCCTGATCTCCGCACGACAACGCAGCCGCCCGTACAACCCCACCGTCACTGTTTTGGAGCCTTATCAACCGGATCAGCCGAGGCAGCACCTCCTGAGACGGACTTGCCGAGCTTCGTCCACTCCGGACCATGAATTAGCACGTTGAAGGCTTGCCCGGAAATAATGCTCAGGAACTGATAGTAGCCATTACCGTCGGTCTTGGTGAGTTGCGGACCTGGTGCACCCGGCTGCGTGAGACTTACCCCTGCACCCGCCAGTGGTGTCCCCCGCAGCGTGACATATCCAGAGACGTCTGGAATAGTGGTGGCGTTGCAGGGCCCCCCGGACGATGCAATTGAGGAAAGACCCTATAATCCCCCAACGTTAGTGTTTGCATCGTAGAGGAATATCGTATAGTTGCCGGCCAGAGTTAATGCGCCGTCCTGAGCTCACTGGTATGACTACCAGGGGGGCAGGCGCTCCACGTAGTTTTCGCGTCAGGAGCATACAAATCGCAAACATGGATAAATGGATGAGCTGGTTGTTGTTATATCAACGACGTCGCTGCACTGGCTGTGAAGAAGTACTCGTCTAGGTCACCGCGAGATGAAGTTGTCGGTGAAATTCTGACCATATGTGGTCTGTCGAGCATCAGGAGAAGGAGGAACCGTCCGCTCCAGAAACAGTCGTAGCTGTCAGTGCTGGTGCTAGCATCGTAAACTCGTATCGTCGTACTCCTGCGTCTTCGGCAGTACCGTATCAATCGCGTTCCCGTGGCTACCATGGGGGACAGCGCTGCGTGACGCCAACCAGTTCTATACAGGGATAGCCAGTCAACCCGATGTCTTCTATCTCTATTCTTTCTCCAGCGGTTCCATCAAATCGAAAAAGGTCACTAGTTCCAGGCTGGTCAATCGCACAGACGATATCGGCCCCGTACGCGATGAACATGTTTACAGGATCAGGCCCGCACTGCTGACCTTCTTGAGCTCTAGCCACGATGGGGAAGAGCAAGGAGACGCCCAGTGTCAACATTAAAGCCACAATGGCGAAATTGATTTTCGTTTTCATATCGACCTCCAAGCCGATAGGCAGTTTAAGAACCGTGTGTGTTTGGTTAAGGACCGTGAGGGACAAGAAACTGCACGCAGACTTCTGACGTAAGCGTAGTCACGTTACGACGGGAAGCAGCTTGCGTTCAATTGACCTCCAAGTCAAGCGAATAAGACCACGACTACCTTGTTAGTTGTAGGAGCAATTTCCATTTTGGGAAAATGGCGCTTCCCCAACACCATGCGAGTCCCGCAACTGCTGACCGAGTCGCTTTGGTCAGACACTCATCCCTCCCCTTCCAGAGCCTGTGTGAGAACCTGTGTCGCCCCTACCGGGGCTCGCGTCAATTTCCCACTCAACCCAGCACTCCGCCTGCGGCTACGTGCTGGGCTAGACTGAGTCGCCCCTGCGGGGCTGGTCTTTTGACCACTTTGTTCCACTGCGGCAAACAGAACGTAGTTCTCCCACAGGCTCTTTGAGACCTTGGTTACTTGTTTTTCGCCTTGCCGGCATCGCCAAGGAACTGCACTTCCTTGCCGGTTTGCGTGTTCACCGCTGCGATAATCTTCTTGTACTCGCCTTTGTCCATGCGGAGCACCACGGTTTTGGGCGCATTCTGCTCGTGATAATCGATGTAGAGCCAGTGGCTCTTGGACTTGGTCAGCATGACGACGGCGCCTGCTCCCAACGAGGCCACCATCACGAGAGCGCCCGCCGTAATGCGGTGCTTCTTGGTGTATTCGTAGGAAACCTTGTCCAGTTGGTCATCGGGGATGGTCACGAAGTCGCGGTCGGCGACCCGCACGATGACGGTCTTGTTGTTATCGCTGAAGATCAGGCTGGCATCCGCTTGTTTCCCTTTGGCGTCGGCCAACTTGACGCCGCGAAATGCTGTTTCTTCCGCGAAGCTGAGGCTGAACGCCACGAGGATCATGAGAAAAACAGAAATGATTCTTTTCACTTGCATGTTCCACCTTTCGTGGAATTTATTTCGCGTCCTTCATAGCCATTCCGTGCTTGCCTCGCCGCTCCACTTTCCGGTAGATCACTCGGCCCTTTGGCGCGGCGTGTCTTTCACGCTGGAGTTTCGGGCTGAATTATGTCCGGCACAAGTAGCATCTGAGAGCGCTACGGTAGCGTTGGTCTAAGTCGTTGACTTAATTTGTCATTGCTGGCCGGCCAGAACGCGGCTATACTGCCCACTACCCATCGAATCTGGCTGCCCACCCAGTAAGGCAGGCGAAAGCGGAGCGTCCATGCAGGATCGGACCTCACAAAATTTGCAGGACGAGCAGGTTCAGTCCCCTGGTGTGGGTATTCCGCCCGAGGAGGTTGAGGCTGAACTGCGGAGAGTTCTGTCTTCCCCGACCTTTCGCAACGCCCCGCGCCATTGCCGGTTCCTGAGTTTCGTGGTGTGGAAGGCCCTGGCCGGCGAGGGCCAGAAGGTCAAGGAGTACCTCATCGGCCTGGAGGTATTCGACCGTCCTTCCGATTACGATCCCGGCATCGATCCAATTGTTCGGGCCGAAGCCCGGCGGCTGCGTTCGCGTCTTATCGACTACTACAAGACGCTGGGCACGGCTGACCAGGTCCGCATTGAGCTGCCCAAAGGCACTTATGTTCCGGTCTTCTATCGCAATGGAGTTGAACCAGCGATGGAGGGGGCGGAGACAGACGCCGTGGCGCCGATTGCGGATGAGGTCATAGTTCGTCCCAGGGATGGACCTCGGAGCCGATGGCTCATCGCTGCGGCGATCGTGATTGTGGCTGCAATCGTGGTGGTCTATTTCGTCTCTCGCCGGCCGCGCGAAGTTTACCGATAAAGACAGCATCGTTCTCGCCGACTTTGAGAACAAGACCGGGGACGCGGTGTTCGACGATACCCTGAAGCAGGGACTCTCGGTACAGGTTGAGCAGTCGCCCTTTCTCGACCTGGTTCCCGACAGCCAGGTGAATCAGACATTAAAGCTGATGGGCCGCCCCGCCGATGACCGTTTGACGCCCGTAGTGGCGCGCGAGGTCTGTCAGCGCACCGGCGGCAAGGCCATGCTGACCGGTTCGATTGCGGCACTGGGCAGCCAGTACGTGATTGGCCTGAAGGCAGTGAACTGCAACACCGGCGACGTGCTAGCGGAAGCGCAGGAGCAGGCGGCGAGCAAGGAAGCGGTGTTGAAGGCCCTGGACGCCGCGGCGGGCAGGTTACGCGGCAAGCTGGGCGAATCGCTCAGCTCCGTGCAGAAGTACGCCACTCCGGTGGAGGAGGCAACCACACCATCGCTCGAAGCGCTGAAAGCCTACAGTCTGGCGCAAAAGACGCGGTCGGCACAAGGAGAAACCGCCGCCCTGCCGTTTTTCAAGCGTGCGGTAGAACTCGACCCGAATTTCGCCATGGCCTACCGGGCGATGGCGGTTGTCTACGGCAACCTCGGTGAAGTCGCACGGGCGGGCGCCAATGCACGCAAGGCCTACGCGCTGCGGGAGAAGGTGAGCGAACGGGAGCGGTTCTCCATTGATGCAAGCTATTACATGTATGCGACCGGGGAGCTGGAGAAGGCGGCGCCAGCCTACGAAATGTGGCAGCGGATCTATCCGCGAGACGCCGTTCCTTACGTGAACCTGGGATTGATTTACGGCTTGCTTGGGCACTATGAGAAGGCAGTACAGGAACAACGCGAGGCCATGCTTCTGGAGCCGAACGACGAGGCTAACTATGGCAACCTGGGTTACACCTACGCGAGCCTCAGCCGTCTGGATGAGGCGGAGGCGGTATACAAGCAAGCGGAGGAACGCAAGCTGGAGGGCGAGAGCCTGCTCATGAACCGCTACAATTTGGCTTTTCTCAAGGGCGATGCGGCGCAGATGGCCCAGATGGTAGCAGCCGCCATGGGCAAGCCGGGCACGGAAGACCTGCTGCTGGCCACACAAGCGAACACCGAGGCATGGTACGGGAAGTTGAGAAACGCACGCGAACTGACTCGGCAGGCCATGGATTCAGCTCAGCACAACGACGCCAAAGAAACGGCCGCAACCTATCAGGGAGCGGCGGCGGTGCGAGAGGCGGAATCGGGTAACCGGAAACAGGCACGTGCCGAGGCCGAGGCCGCATTGAAACTGGTCCCCGACCGCGATGTGCGGGAGCTGGCGGGGCTGGGCCTGGCGCTGGCAGGCGATACCACAGGAGCGGAGAAAGTCGCTGACGAACTTGACAAGACCTTCCCCCTGGACACGCTGATCCAGAGGTATTGGCTGCCCACCATACGAGCGGCAGTCGCATTAGAACGGAAAGATCCGAACCGGGCGGTCGAACTGTTGAAGCTGGCGGGCCCGATAGAGCTGAGCGTGGACGGCCCCATGGCCCCGGTCTATTTGCGCGGAGAAGCCTATCTCATGGTGCACGACGGCAGCGCGGCGGCAGCGGAATTTCAGAAGTTCATCGACCACCCGGGGGTAGTGGTGAACTTTCCATGGGGTGCGCTTGCTCGCCTCGGCCTGGCTCGCGCCTACGCTCTCGATGCTGCGACTGATCCAGCCGCCCGCGATAAGGCCCGCGCCGCATATCAAAACTTCCTCACGCTCTGGAAAGACGCCGACCCCGACGTCCCCATTCTGAAGCAAGCCAACGCCGAATACGCTAGGCTACAGTGAAGAAAGTGGACAGCGGTTAGTCGATAGAAAAAGCAAGAAAGTGGGTCCCTCCACTCGGACTGAAGTCCTCGGTCGGGATGACAATCTTGACGAGTAAAGTCCCCAGTGGGGGAGGACAACTTCAGGCAAAAAGACGGGCGGCCATTTTGGCCGCCCGTTTCATTCTGGCTAAGAGCTGAGAGCGAACAGCAGGTCCCTCGTTGCGCTCGTGATGACAAGGGCGAAGAAACAGTTCGCTCGTGATGACAATTCACAAGGGGAAACGCACGTCCCCCTTACGCCTGTGCCGGCCGCTCGGGCGCGACGCTGGGCTGCTGGCCGGGCGCCGGCTTCAGCACCTGCTGCACGTCGTCCTTGGGCGGTTGCGCGTTCGGATTGACGCGCGCCGGAAGCTCCTTGCCTTCGATGAGCATCTGGATCTCGTTGGCATCGAGCACCTCGCGCTCCAGCAGCGCCTGGGCGATCTTCTCCAGCGCAGGACCGTTGGTGCTGAGGATGTCGGTCGCCGACTTGTAGCCTTCGTCCACGAAGCGGCGGACCTCCTGGTCGATCTTCTGCGCCGTCTCCTCGCTGAAGTCGCGGTGCTGGCTGATCTCGCGGCCGAGGAAGATCTGCTCTTCCTTCTTGCCAAAGGTCATGGGCCCCAGCGTGGACATGCCGAACTCGCAGACCATCTTGCGGGCCAGGTCCGACGCCTGCTCGATGTCGTTGCCCGCGCCCGTGGTCATGGTCTTGAGGAACAGCTCCTCGGCCACGCGGCCGCCCATCATAATGGCCAGTCGCGTCTCCAGGTAGTCGCGCGTATAAGTGTGCTTGTCGTCGATAGGCAACTGCATGGTCACGCCTAGCGCCATCCCGCGCGGGATGATCGTGACTTTGTGCAGCGGGTCGGAGTGCGCGCGCAGGGCCGCGACCAGCGCGTGGCCGGCCTCGTGGTACGCGGTCACTTTCTTCTCTTCGTCAGAGAGCAGCATGGACTTGCGCTCGGCGCCCATCAGGACCTTGTCCTTGGCCTGCTCGAAGTCCCACATCAGCACCGTCTTGCGGTTCTGACGGGCGGCAACCAGGGCCGCCTCATTCACCATGTTGGCCAGGTCGGCGCCGGAGAATCCCGGTGTGCCGCGGGCCAGCACGGGAAGGTCAACATCGTCGTTAAGAGGAATCTTGCGGGTATGCACGCGCAGGATCTCTTCGCGGCCACGAACGTCGGGGCGCGACACCACCACGCGGCGGTCGAAGCGGCCGGGACGCAGCAGCGCTGGATCGAGCACGTCAGGACGATTGGTAGCAGCGATCAGGATGACGCCTTCGTTGGACTCGAAGCCATCCATCTCGACCAGCAACTGGTTCAGGGTCTGCTCGCGCTCGTCGTGTCCGCCGCCGAGGCCTGCGCCACGATGACGGCCAACAGCGTCGATTTCGTCGATGAAGATGATGCAGGGAGCGTTCTTCTTGCCCTGCTCGAACAAGTCGCGGACTCGGCTTGCGCCCACGCCGACAAACATCTCCACGAAGTCCGAACCTGAGATGCTGAAGAAGGGCACGTTGGCTTCGCCAGCAACCGCGCGTGCCAGCAGAGTCTTACCGGTTCCCGGAGGCCCAACCAGCAGTACGCCCTTGGGGATGCGGCCACCCAGTTTCTGGAACTTCTGCGCCTCGCGCAAGAATTCGATGATCTCTTTAAGCTCTTCCTTGGCTTCATCCACGCCAGCGACGTCTTTGAACGTCACTTTCTTCTGCTGCATGGAGAGCAACCGTGCCTTGCTCTTGCCAAAAGACAGCGCCTTGTTGCCGCCAGTCTGCATCTGCCGGATCATGATGAACCACAGCGCACCTAGCAGCACGAATGGCGCCAGGTTGAGCAGCCAGGAGGGCCAGCCGCCGGCTGAGGCGTCCTTCACAGTGATGTTGACACCCTTATCGCGCAGTTCCTTGATCATGTCGGTGTAGCCGGACATGACGGTAGTGTGGAACCCTGCCTTGTCATTCTTGAACTTGCCGCGCACCTCCTGGCCGATGATCGTCACTTCGGTGACGTTGCCTTGATCGATATTGGAAAGGAACTCGGAGAAGGTGATCTCGCGTTCCTTGGCGCCTGAGCTGCCAGCCTTGACGACCTGCCACAGCAGGACGCCCGACAGCACGATCACCAGCCAGAACACGATGGTTTTAACCGTCGAATTCACTGAAAACTCCTCTGTAACCGGGCAGAAACAAATACTCCACTCAGGAGATTAGATGCTGCCCTTAGACACCGGATGTACAAATTCCGGTCCATTGTGATTGTAACCTGAGGCTAAACGGAACGGCACGAGAGAGTTAAACAAAAATGCAGAGGGTGCTAGGGGTGAGGCATGGAACCAAATCGGGACCAATATCGTCATGAACCACACCGTCGCTCTGCCTCAATGTGCAAACGAAGTCGAAGCACGCCTACCTTGGCATTCCTATGGCGTCTCCGGAGAGCATCTGGATTTTCACCGCGTCTCCCCTTCCGCGCCAGGCACACTCCTGTCCCACAGGAAAATCGCGCACCCAGACGATGTGGCCGCCCTTGAGTGCCACCGGCCAGCTCGGGCGCAGTTCGGCGGGGATATGCTTCTCGGAGAAGAGCCGCTTCAGCTTCTCCTCCGAGCCCCGATGTACGGGCGAGAAGCGGTCGCCCGGGCGCCAGTTGCGCA
Source organism: uncultured Acidobacteriaceae bacterium (assembly GCA_963833155.1). Lineage (GTDB taxonomy): Bacteria > Acidobacteriota > Terriglobia > Terriglobales > Acidobacteriaceae > Bog-257. The sequence continues at coordinate 245,804 of CAWHWY010000001.1, read as the reverse complement.
GCGTCAACTCTGGACCGATCAGATCGGCACTTAACAGGCTGTCGGTCTCGCCGCTTTGCCGCGCGAACCCTTCCCGCACAATCGCGGCAGCCACAGTGAGGCCAATCTCGGCGATATGCACTTCGCCGGGAATCGGCAAGGTGTACTCATACACAACGGGCGCTGATTGGGGCTGAGACGAGCGCAGCTCCAGGCACTCACCTCGGCGCACGGCAAGCCATCCTCCCGGTAGCTCCGTGTGAGGTAGCTCTGCGCGGGCACAGCGCAGCAGCCGCTCTAGATGCTCGAAGTCGAGGGTTAGGTCTTCGGTTTCGGAAAATCGCCGGAGCAGCCGCCGCTGGAACGCAAGCGGCAGGGCCTGGAAGTCCACCAGGCTGAGGTGGTGTTCTGCGGCACTGGTTGGAAGGGGCACGGCTTCAGCCGTGCCGCTAGGCCTTCTATTCTCGTCATCCCGAGTGGCCGAACCGGAGCCCCCAAAGAGCGCCGTTTTTGCGCTCGTTGGGGTGAAGTTCAGCCCGCGAGGGATCTGCTTTTCACGCGCATGGAGTTCGGTCCTCGCCACCGGAACAACGCGATCCTGAAGTTCCCGCTCCACCAGCGCCTGCCAATACTCTTCCTCCGCTCGCGCCAGATCGGCCGCATCGCTCAGCACCTGTCGGATGTTGGGGTTGTACTCGCGCTCCAGCAGTGGCAGCAGCCCATGGCGCACGCGATTGCGCGCGAGGCGGCGGTCGAGGTTGCTCTCGTCCTCACGCCAGCTCTGGCCGAGTGAGGTGAGATAACTCTCGACCTCCTCTCGCGTGACGCTGAGCAGCGGGCGCACGATGCGAACGTGGTCGCCGCTACGCGGCTCCGTCCAGGTTACGGCTTCACCCGGGGCTCGCGCCTCGGGCTCAACCCCAGCCGCCGCTGCGCGGCTCGGATCTTGCCCCTCGTCATCAGTTGGCAACCCGGACAGACTTGAGAAACTCTGCGCCACAGAGTTCGAATCCGGAGGGACGTTGGAGAGTCGAGCGCGTGAGCTCTCTCTGTTGCTAAGCGTCAGGATTGGATAGATACCCGCGAGCCCCCGCGTGCCTGCACCGCGCAAGAATTTCAGCAGCACGGTCTCCGCCTGGTCGTCGAGCGTGTGCGCTGTTGCGATGGAATCAAATCGCTGCTCATCGGCCAGCCGGACGAGCCATTCGTAGCGTAGCTCGCGCCCCGCAGCCTCGATGCTCAGCTTGCCGGCCAAGGCATGCTCGCGCACATCGGCGCGACCGGCGAAAAACTCCAGCCCATGATGGCGCGCCATGTCCGCGACGAACGCCTCATCGGCTTCCGAATCCGCTGCCCGCAGCCCGTGATTGAAGTGCGCGACCGCGAGCACAATGCCCAGCTCTGCCCGCAGCTCCAGCAGAACCAGTAGCAGCGCAACGGAGTCCGCTCCGCCGGACACGGCAACGCAGACGCGGTCGCCTGCGCGCATCAGAGCAAGTTCGCGGATGTAGTGAAGCACCTTCGAGCGCACGACTTGATAGTAATGCAGAGCATGAGAGGCTGCCATTGGAGGCATTGAGAAGCGCAATTCAACCACGGATTAACGCAGATGAACACGGATATCTAAAATCGTTTTGTATCAGGGCACGGCTTTCAGCCGTGCCGCAACCCGGTCGAACCAAGAACTTGGGCTTCAGCCCCTGATAGAGCGGTTTTGCGGGTGCAGAACTAAAGCCCCGACCTTTTCCGCGCCCTTGTTCGGCACGACTAAAGTCATGCCCTGATACGAACCGCAAGGAGTGTAGTGTCTTGATGGTGATGAAGAATCATCCGTGAAAACCCCCGGCTAAGGTTTTTCCCCTGTGTCTCTGTGGTGAACTCGGCTTAGACGAACAGCTCCGGATCGCTCTGCATCAGCCGGTGCAACTGGTCGGCCCAGAGCGGCTCCAGCGCGTTCATCTTCGCAATGGCCAACTTTGCCGCCATCGCGTGTTCCATCTTGATGGGAGTGGGCGTGAATCCGGTCGCACGCGCGGCGGCTGCGACCGACAAATTGCGGGCCACCATGCCTTCCAGCAGAAGCATGGCGAAGAGCGCAATCTGCACATTGGGGCCGTTGGTGATGGCGCCGTGGTTGGGTAGAATCACCCCGCGATGCCTGCCAACCGCCTCAGCCGTCGAGCGCAGCCGCTCCTCGTTCGACGCCAGTCCTTCGTAGTCTTCCTCAACCACCGCGACATCGGCTGCCAGTAGAGCAGCTTTCCTGGTCGTAGATCTCCGGCACCTTGCGGAAGGTGCTGAACGTCACCGTCGCCGGAGGATGCGTGTGCAGCGCGCACACCAGATCCGGATTGTAACGATGGATGACGCCATGCAACTCGACTGTCTCATTCACGCGCGCGTCCTTTTGCGGCGTGTGGTCTTCGATGATGTTGCCGCGGAAGTCGAGCGTCAGGATGTCGTGCGGCGTGAGCGTGCCGAACGACGGCCCAAAGCGGTTCATCAGCATGCGGTCGGGCGCGATCATGACGCTGATGTGTCCGGCATTGGCCACGCTCATCCCGGCACGAAAGAGGATGCGTGCTGCGCAACAGATGTCGAACTTGAGCTGGTCGAGTTGACGGTGGGTGGAGCTACGGCTGCCATGTGGGAACCTCCGCGACGAGGTGAATTTTATCTCAGGCGAGAACAAAGCAACCACGGATTAACGCGGATGAACACGGATCGGATTGAAAGAACGGTGTGCACGGTCTTGGATCCAAGGCTTATCCGTGCTCATCCGTGAAGATCCGTGGTTCATTCTTCGGGATCACCTCACGGCCTTGTGTCCGGCACCGTAATGGCGCGGAACATATATGGCAGCGCCTCGGAGACGATCATCGCCGCCACGATGAGCGCGCCGCCCAACACCTGCTGTGGCGTCATCGACTCTTTCAGCCAGAACACGCTGAGGAAGGCCGCGACCACCGGTTCCAGGCTGAACAGCACCGCCGACTCGGTCGGCCCGAGCCGCGTCTGGGCGGTCGCTTGTCCCCAGAATGCGAAGACCGTGGAGCCGAGGGCAAGGTAAAGGGTCGCGCTGGCTACCGGCCAAATGAGACAGCGCAGCGAAGGCAGTCTGAAATCCGTACGGCGACGGCAGAAATGCGGTGACCAGTACGGACACCACCCCACAGATCACGACCTGCGAACCCGCCAGCAGCCACGCCTCGGAGCGGCGCGCGAATGCGCCCATCATCACCATGTGTACGCCGCACAGAAGTGCGCAGAGCAGGATCTCAACGTCGCCTCTATTCCAGCCAGCCCCCCATCCGCCCGGCAGATGAACGAGCAGATACATTCCATACGTCGCGATCACCGCGCCCAGCGCTGAGGCCAGCTTTACCCGCTGGCCTATGGCAAACGCCACCAGCGGGGTAAACAGTACGTAGAGTCCCGTGATGAAGCCGGACTTGGCAGTGGTGGTAAAGCGCATGCCGTCGCTCTGCAGCCAGAAGATCACCACTAGCACTAGGCCGAGCCATGTGCCATCCACCATGCCACGCCGGGTGATGGGAATCCCTTTGGCGCGAATGATGGCGAACATCAGCAGACCGGCTAGCGGGAAACGGATGCTCATCAGCGCGCCCACGGAGAGGCCGCCGTCGAGCACAATGCGCGTCATCGGAAAGCCGAAACCCCACACCGTCGCCACCGAGGCAATGATGAGGACGGCGGTAGGGTGGGAGATGCCGGGCTGATGTGGAGTTTTCGTCACGGGTCGGAAAAACATTCAACCACGGATTTACACGGATGAATACAGATCAAGACGGGGTAGATACCAGATTCGACGATCTTGGTGAAATAGGGGTCCTTCGACTTCGTTCGGCTCCGCCTCACTCCGCTCAGGATGACACCTTAAGGGCAAAAGCTCCCTTAATGCTGCGGCGCGCCGCCGATCCAGTCCAGCTCCAGGTCGGGAACCGATCGAAAATCAGGGTCGCCGGTTAGCAGTGGGCAGCGATACTTCTGCGCGAGCGCTGCGGCGAACGCGTCCGCATAAGCAATCGGATATCGTCCTTTGAGGAGGGCCGCATCCCAGATCTCATCGGCTGTGGGTACTTCGATGGTGAGTGGTAGTGTTCCTGACGACTGACGCCATGATTCGGCGAGCGTTTCGCTGTGTGTTTTGCGAACGAAATAATACACTTCACCGACGTTGATGGCGCTCATGAAGAGCCGAGCCGTTCCTGCAAGGGATTCATCCAAGAGTGCTTCGACTACATCCGTCGCAGGTTGTCTCCAATTCAGCCACTCAAGAATGGGCCACGAATCAAGGACACGAGTCTTCACGTTCGCGCTCCTCCTTCCGGAAAGCGGCGAACTTTTCCATCAAGTCGGGCATATCGGCGGCGGCGCCCTTAAGCTTTCTCCAGGCGTCACCCTTTGAAAGGACGATTTCCTGTCCGCGAACTTCCAGCGTTAGCTTGGAGCCCTCGGTGAGATTGAGAGCTTCTCGAACCTGTTTCGGGATAACGATTTGACCCTTGGAGGAGACCGTAACCTTTTCCATAGCTTTATCTTACCATGAGTAAGCCAAGGATCTATTCGTAGCGCCACTGTCGTCAATCGCCGCTGTCCTCATGCGGTCAACGGATCGATCACCTCGAGAAACACAAATCTATGGAAGTCGGTGTCCCGGGTACAAATCCGGCGAATGCCATGTTCGCGCATCAGGATGGCAGTGTGGGAGTCATGGAGCAGGTTGCCGGCGAGATGAGGAAGCTCGGCAAAGACTTGTCCAGCCACCTCAGCGTGCCGCGATGTGGGAACAAGCACACCCAATCCCGGCGAGTCGAGCAGGCTCGACACGAACTCCCACGACTGCTGTACGCTCCAGGGCTGTCTCATGACGCGCGGGTGAGTGGTCACTCGCAGAAATTCGTATAGGATCGGCCAGGTCGTGTACCAGGCCTCTGGCCTGCGCCGTTGGTGCTCAAGCCAGGAGCGCGCCGCGGTATGGAATGGAGAATCAGCGTCCGCCGCATAAACCAGGATATTGGTATCGACGACGACCAATGCCTACCTGCCTTCCATCGCCTGGTACAACGCGTCCCGATCAGCAATATCAACCAGGGCGCCCCCGCTGTGGAAGACCGGCAGGGGCGGCAAATCGGCGGTCTTCTTCTGCGCCCGGAACAGGTTACGTAATGCCGTCTCCACCAGTTCCGACATGGTCCTTCCTTGCCGGGCGGCCTCCCGCTTGAGCTGGGCCATGACGGTGTCGTCGACGTTAAGGGTAGTCTTCATATGGGAAACCATATCATTGATATGGATAGATGGTCAACCGCAGCGGAAAGGTCAGCCCGAGCCTAGCTTCCTGATGGCGATTTGACCTTTGAGGAGCCGTAAAAACTTCCATAAACGTATTTACGATATGTAAGCCGCCTTGGGCAGAAATCGCGGAGGGTGCCCCAGGTCTCGCGGTTTTCGAGACCTGGGATGGGCGACATCCCGCGATCGTCTCGGATTGGCCGGTTTTCTGTGCTGATGAAAAAAACTTGGACAGAGTCATCTTTAGAGAACTCCCGGGTCTCGAACACCGCGAGACCCGGGGCACCCGGCATGGGGTGCGTCCCCGAAGGGGACAGCATATCTAAGCCCAGGATTTCAATCCTGGGTTAGGTTGCAGCAAAGAGTGGCGTAGTCCCGGAGGGACGGCATATGGATCGCGCGAATGGCTAGGTATTGGGGCTCACCCGCAAAGTTGTTGGTGCATCGCACATTTGTCCCCGGGATTGGACCAAATCATACGCCGTGCGTGACGGGACTCCCATATGGCGTCCCTAACGGGACTCGGACCTCGATCGCCCCTCTACCCAGCGTTGAAACGCTGGGCTTAGATATGCTGTCCCCTTCGGGGACGGCTGAATCGAGAGGATAACCCACGCTGCATCCAAAAAGAGAGGCGCGAACCTGGGCCACCAGTCCAGTCCTATAATCGCTGTATGGCACTTTCGGCGAAGCAGCAGCAAGACATGCAGGCCGGCCTTAGCAGGTTCGGCTCCGAAGCCGAACGGATCATGAGCTTATTCGTCGAAGCCCTGCCGAAGGATCGTCTCTATCACTACACAAACGACGATGGGCTAAGAGGAATCTTGAAAAGCGGCCAGCTTTGGCTCACTGATGTTTTCAAGCTTAACGACCCCTCTGAGGTGAGTCACGGCTTCGATATCGGTGTCAAGGCCCTGACGAGCAGCGTGGCCAATGGCACGCCACAGAGCAAGGAATTCGCAAGGGTGCTTGAAGCCTTCTACAATCGAGTAGGAATCCAAGGTTCGGCCAAGTTTTTCGTCTGTTCGTTCAGTTGGCACGAAGATGATCTCTGTCAATGGCGCGCCTATGCGGATAACGGACGCGGCTATGCACTGGAGTTTGATGCCGCGGCTCTGGATGCCGTCGTCAAAGGCGAAGCGCACACCGAGGCGTTTCCCATCACATACGCGGACGCTGGGCTTGACAAGTTAGATTGCGAGATCATCGACGCTTACCGTCGGATGATTGACATTGACCAAATCATGCAGAGTGCCCCGAGCAACGATGATGCGGGCGAATTATACACCGGACTCATCGTGCAGCTTTTGCGGGCGGCTCTGTTTTTCAAACACCCAGCCTACGAGAACGAGAATGAATACAGGCTCTTGCAGACATACAGGGCTGGCGAACCGATCCTGGGAATACACAAAAAATTGGATTGGAGGAGCGTCCAGCCCAAGGCACTCAAAAGGATCATCGTCGGTCCAGCGGCGCACCGTGAAAAGGCGTGTCAGTTTGCGCAAGACTGCTTGCAGCGGTTCCAGACGGAAGTAGTGCCAATAACCTGCTCCGCAATCCCGTACCGTGCGGTACGAAGTGACCCGTAGCTGGTTGTGGCGTCACGCCGCGTTGCGCTCACGGAAGGTTTTTCTGTTTGCCGAGAAAAGAACGGATCAGGAGCAGCTTTATGGGCTTGTTATGTGCGAACTGGTAGGCGGATTCACTAAATCCATCTATAGCAACCAACCATCCTTCGGTAGCACGATGATGCACCATCGACCCGCAGAGATCACGTACAGGCTGTGGGCCGACCTTTCCGGCATAAGCTTTACACTGAACTACGACTGTGCCTTTCTCGGTTTGCAGAATGATGTCTGCGCCTTGGTCGCCTGGGCCGCCCGTGTGCCTAACCGTGTATTTTTGGCGACGTAGGAGTTCCGCAAACTCTCGCTCGAATTCTTGACCTGAAAGCTCCCTCCACCTGCTTTCTTTCTGAAGTTCTTTTGTTTGAGCGTCGTAGGCGGCTTTCCTCAAGCGCGTTACCTCAGCGGCGGGGTATTCGGAGCACGCTGTTTGGTATGCAACCCACTGAGTATGCTTGGGATGATCGGGACTTTGGATACGGGTACCGCCCCCGAAAATCTTGTTCAGCCATGTGCGGGGGATTGGTTGACTGAGGTCGGGCGAGGTCAAGCCAAATTCTGCCGGTGTGGGCGCGGGAACATGCAGTGACTCCACGTAGTGGCGAGCTACGTCGAGTTCATACGGGGTGAATTCTTGATTTACTACAGGCCGCAATAACCACGAGCGCACCCATGGATACAGGTTTTGACATCCGGGGCAGAGGTCGCGGCCCAAGAGCGCCTTCTGACGATTACTCGGTCTGTAATCTTTCGGCAAGACCGCTGAGAACAGAGGACACCTGCACGGACATTCATACCAAATGATGGCTCGGCATTTGGGACAGACCTCGGCGCTGCACTGCTGGTCTTCAGGTTGCAGGTGACCGTTTAAGCAGACTCCTGTTTTCCCGTATTCCTTTCTAAAGTGGTCGTAGGGGTCGTCGGCCATCTGTTCGGTTCTTACGCAGCTTATTTCTGCAAAGCGCGATAGAGGTTGTACGGTTCACATTTGAGAAGAGCGGTAATGTGATGTCGGCCTTCAGTATTCTCGATCAAGCCATGCGCGCGTGCAACCTGCTGCAGTGTAAGGTTCCGCTTGCGCCCGAATTTCACTCCCCGCCGCTTCGCGGGTCATGGTGTAAGACCGCGCCACCCTACAACTAGAGCTGATGCTTACAAGGCCGCCGTCTTTTTCGCAATCAGCCCCTTCACCCGCTCCGCGAACGCCGCGACCTTTACCGAGCCTTCGGCCTTATCCTGGCCGCGGACGCGCACGTTGACTTCGCCGGCTTCCATCTCTTTGTCGCCGACGACAAGCTGGAACGGCACCTTCTGCATGGCGTGCTCGCGGATTTTGGCGTTCATCTTCTCGTTGCGCAGGTCAACGTGTACGCGCACGCCGGCCGCCTTCAGCTTCTCGCCAACCTCGTTGGCGTAAGCGTGGTGCTTCTCGCCGATGGGGATGACGACGACCTGCAACGGCGACAGCCACACCGGAAACGCTCCCGCGTAGTGCTCAAGCAGCACGCCGAAGAAGCGCTCCTCCGAGCCGTAGAGCGCGCGATGCACCATCAGAGGTTGATGCCGCCTGCCGTCCTCGCCGACATACTCCAGCCCGAAGCGCTCGGGCAGGTTGAAGTCGAACTGCACAGTTGAGAGCTGCCACAAGCGGCCGATGGCGTCCACCATCTTGATGTCAATCTTCGGGCCGTAGAACGCAGCTTCGCCCGGAATCAGCTTGTAGGGGATTGCTCGCCGCTCCAGAACGTTCTTCAGCGAGGCTTCCGCCAACTCCCACTGCTCGCCGCTGCCGATGAAGGTCTTGCGGTCGTTCGGGTCCCAAGTCGAAAGCTCCACCTGATACTGCTCGAAGCCGTAGGTGTGCAGCGTGGCAAGGGCGAAGTCCATGCACCCGCTGATCTCGTCCTCGATTTGCTCCGGCGTGCAGAAGATGTGGGCGTCGTCCTGGGTGAAGCCGCGCACGCGCAGCAGGCCGTGCATCACGCCCGAACGCTCGTAGCGATAGACGGTGCCCAGCTCGCCGAGCCGCACCGGCAAGTCGCGATACGATTTCAGTGAGTCCTTGTAGATGAGGACGTGGAACGGACAGTTCATCGGCTTCAGGCGGTAGTTGGCATCGTCCAGTTCCATCGGGGTGAACATGTTGTCCGCGTAGTAGCCTTCATGGCCGCTGATCTTCCACAGGTCCACGCGCGCCACGTGCGGGGTGTACACCAGCGAGTAGCCGCGCTTGAGGTACTCGTTGCGCATCCAGTCTTCCATCTCCTTGCGGATGAGGCCGCCCTTGGGATGCCAGAAGATCAGCCCCGGTCCGGCCAACTCCTGGATGGAGAACAGGTCGAGCTGCTTGCCCAGCACGCGATGGTCGCGCTTCTTCGCTTCTTCGATCTTGTGCAGATACTCGTCGAGGTCCTTCCTGGAGAAGAACGACGTGCCGTAGATGCGCTGCAGCTGCGGGTTCTTCTCGTCGCCCAGCCAGTAGGCGCCGGCGATATTGAGCAGCTTGAACGCCTTGATGCGCCCGGTGGACGGGATGTGCGGGCCGCGGCAGAAGTCGGTGAACTTGCCGGTCTTGTAGATGGAGATCTTCTCGTCGGGCGCGGTGAACTGCTCGATGAAGTGGCACTTCATGAAGTCGCCTTCCGACTTGAAGCGCTCCAGGCCCTCCTGGCGGGGCAGGAACTCGCGCGCGTAGGGCAGGTCCTGCTTTACCAGCTCCTGCATCTTCTTCTCGATGGCTGCGAGGTCGTCGGGCGTGAACGGCTTCTCGCGATAGAAGTCATAGAAGAATCCGCTGTCGGTCGCCGGGCCGTGGCCGAGCTTGGTCTCGGGAAACAGTTCCAGCACGGCGGCCGCCATCAGGTGGGCCGAGGAGTGACGATAGACTTCCAGCGCCTCGGGATCGCGCTCGGTCAGGATGCGAAGCTCGGCATCCTGCTCCAGCGGACGGGTGAGGTCAACGAGCTGAGCGTTGTTCTTGGCTGGCTCGGCTGCGACGGCGGCTGCCTCGGCCGCCGGTTTGTGCTCGTTGCCGCCGCTTCCGTTGGGTGACAGCGGCTTGATTTGCGCGGCAAGAGCGGCGTCGGCCAGGCGCGGGCTGATGCTCCTGGCAATGTCGAGGGCGGAGGTCCCGCGCGGCACGTCTTTCACGCTGCCGTCGGGCAATCTCACATGAATGTTTTCGGCCATGATGACAAACCTGTATGCAGCTCTCAAGCTGCGGGCTACAAACTTCTGAGTTTATCGGAGTGCAGAAGCGAAGGGCAATCGAAGCCCCAACGGGCGTGTCAGCGGGATGTTCGTTTGCGCCGGGAGCGCACTTCCAGCAGCAGCGCGCCGCTCAGAGCCGCCGCGCCGAGGGTGATGGCCACAGGAATGGCCACGTGTCTGTAGGCATTGGTCATATCAATGTTGCTACCTCTTATCATGCCATAAACCACGGTTCCCACGATACCGAAAAACAGCCCTGCGCCCATACCCGCGGCAGTAAACAACAGCGTGGTGAACAGCACCCGCACCGTCGAGGTGAAGACGATGGAGGCTTTGCTGCGCTGGACGTGGACGGCTCGGGCGGGCATTGCTTATAGAGTAACAGTGTACCCATCCTGTGGAAAACGCGATTTTTGCGGTTTCTCTTGACATGCGGCGGAATTCGCAAGTAAATACTTCGCGACACATTTCAGGTAGTTACCTGGTTAGGAGCAAGCATGAACAAAGGGGACCTGGTGGAAAAAATCGCCGCCGCGAACGGCATCACCAAAACCGCAGCCGACGGCGCGATCGATACGATCGTCTCTTCGGTCACCGCGGCGTTGAAGAAAGGCGATCGTGTGACCCTGGTGGGCTTCGGGACCTTTTCGGTTTCGCAGCGTAAGGCGCGCAACGGGCGCAATCCACAGACCGGCGGCGTCATCAAGATTGCCGCCCGTCGCGTCGCCAAATTTACTCCGGGCGTCGATCTGAAGAAGGCCGTCAACAAGAAATAGCTGAAACACTTTCCAGAATGGTTTGCGAGACTGCGGCAGGGCAACGGCTCTGCCGCGTTGTTGTCTGAAGACATGGTCCGTTGTAGAGTAAGTCCTTTTCCAGGGCCCTTCGAGGAGACATTCTGTGCACCGCATGACGCTCGGCGATTTTGAACTCACCATCCTCTCGGACGGAATTTACATGAACGACGGCGGCGCCATGTTCGGCGTCATTCCCAAAGTCATGTGGGAAAAGCGTGCCACGCCGGACGAGCGCAATCGAATTCCTATGGGCACCAACTCGCTCCTGGTACGCACTGGCGAGCACAACGTGCTGATCGACACTGGCATTGGCGACAAGCTCAGCGAGAAGCGGCGGGCCATCTACGACCACGAACCGCTCCTGCTGAAGAGCCTGGCCGAAGCCGAAGTCTCGCCCGACGACATCGACATTGTTATCAACACGCATCTGCACTTTGACCACTGCGGCTGGAACACGTATTACAAGGATGGCAGACCGGTGCCCACATTCCCTCGGGCAAAATATTACGTACAGGAAGGAGAGCTGGGGCACGCCCACGAGCAGCATGAGCGCGACCGTGTCAGCTACATGACCGACAACTACGACCCGCTGGTCGCCAGCGGGAAGATGCAATTGCTGAAAGGCGATGAGGAGATCGCTCCCGGCATTTCGGTGAAGGTCTATCCTGGCCACACGCGCGATCTGCAGGCGGTCATTCTGCGCAGCGGCGGGCAAGTTGCCTGTTATCCCAGCGATCTGGTGCCTGACACCCTGCATCTTGAGCCCATGTGGGTACTGGGCTACGATCTGTATCCCCTGCAGAGCATCGACAACAAGCACCGCTTCTACGAACTTGCTATTCCTGAGGACTGGCTGCTGGTGTTTACCCACGATGCAAAGACGCCATGGGCCTGTCTGGAGCGCAATGAAAAGGGGCTGCCGGTGGCGCGAGCCGCGGAGGAGAAGGGGGCCGGCAATCTGCAACACAAATGAGAACGGTAGCAGCGCGGCTTCAGGGTTTCCGGAATCTAGCTGTTTGCGGGACCGCGCGCCTAGGTTCGCCTACCGGCGGCCCTAACATGCCCCGCCCTCGGCACGTAAGGGCTATTTACTATCAGCTTTTGCCATCCTACAGTGTGGGTATACCACATTGTGACACTTGCAGAGGTTGAGGCATGGGCAAGAAAAACAAGAAAGACAAAAAGAAGAAGCACAAGGAGGGAAGCGGCCCAGCGGCGGGCGGTTCCTCGAAGACACTCGACTTGCGCGCGGTAGAGATGCCACCCCGTCCCAAACCGCTAAAGCCCAGCGATATACGCAGCGTACGCGAGGGCCTCAATGCCAGCCAGGCACTGTTCGCTCGCTTGCTCAATGTAAGCTCGAACGCGGTCGAAAGCTGGGAGCAGGGCATCCGTCAGCCCCGGCAGGCGACCTTGAAGCTGCTGCACATCGCGCGCAAGAACCCCGGCATCCTGCTGAATTAGGCGCTTAACCGGGGGTTCCTGCGATTTGCCAAGCAGGACAATTCATCCGATGACGGGTGCGACGGCAAGGGGTTGCTGTGCCGGTTCTCCGCTCAGCAGCGTCCCGAAGAAGCGGTCCACCGCGTCGAGGATTTCGGTCTCGCTCTTCGCCTCGTAGACTGACTTGCGCAACTGGGCCCCGTGCGGCACACCGTGCGTGAACCATGACGCGAACTGCTTCATTTTGCCTTCTGCGCCGCCGATCCTTTCGTCGACCAACATGCCGAAGTAGGTACGGATCATTCGGTAGCGGTCGGCGTCGCTGGGCAGCTCATACTGTCCGGTACGGGTGTACTGCTCGATCTGGCGGAAAATCCACGGATTCGAGGCAGCGCTGCGGCCAATCATGACCGCGTCGCAACCGGTCTGCGCCACCATCGCGGCAGCGTCCTCCGGCGAGCGTACGTCACCGTTGCCGATCACTGGAATCTTCACTGCGTCCTTGACCGCCGCGATCCACTCCCACTGGGCCTGGCCGCTATAGCCTTGTTCTCGGGTACGAGCGTGCAGTGCAACCGCCGCGAGGCCGCACTCCTCGGCCATCTTCGCTAAGTTGATATGTACCGTCTCCTTGTCGCTCCAACCGGCGCGAAACTTCACCGTGAACGGAATCTTCACCGCCGCCTGCACCGACTCGAAAATGGTACGAATGAGCGGCAGGTCGCGCAGCAGTCCCGAGCCGCCATTGCACTTCACGACTTTCTTGGCCGGGCAGCCGAGGTTGAGGTCCACGAGGTCGAAGCCGAGGCCCTCGACGACGCGCGCCGCCTCGGCCAGTGTTGCCGGATCGCTGCCGAACAATTGTGCCGAGATGGGATGCTCATTGCCATAGAACGTGAGGTACTGTTTTGCCTTCTTGTCCTTGTGGCGTGTGATGCCGTCGGCCGAGGTGAATTCGGTCATCATCAGGCCGCAGCCGCCCAGGTTGCGGATGAAGCGCCGGAAGACCGTGTCGGTGACGCCAGCCATGGGCGCCAGCACGGTGGCCGGACGAATTTCGACTCCGCCGAGCGAGACGGACGGAGGCACACGCGCCTCTGGAGGCGCGATGCGCTGGGCCGGATTGTCGAAACACTTACTCATCGAACTTCCTGGATTCAAATCCGCACTTCGATGTCCGGACGAACCTTCTTGTTGTTGATCAAGTTCTTCTCGATCTTGCTGAGCTTGGTTGCGTCAACCCGAAAACGCTCGGGAGCAATTACGATCTCAGCGCTCGGAGGTTCCTCTCCGTGATCTGTAATCGAGATAATGCCGATTCTCCCAATTCCGTCGGGAGAATAGAAACGCATTTCGGGTTGCTCCTTAAGCACATCCCAAATGTCGCGCGGTATCCCGAGATATCTGTAATGTGCCGGCATCCGCATGAGCTCGCCGTGTATCTTCCTCATCATCATTTTTGCATTCAGTTGCATCCATCGCCATGCAGGCCAACGCTTTGGATCGAGATTCTTCGGAGCCGGTTTCCTTACGATCTCCGATTCCAGCTTGATCCTGACGGCGTGCAAATCACCTGCCCCTGCTCTATCTACGGCCAGAACATCCGCAGCAAGTGCGTAAGAATCTGGTTCAAGATAAATATTGGGCACCAAAAGCTTCTTGTGCAGAATTTCGGCCACGGCGTTTACAGCGCGGCCTTTCTGCTGGCGAAGCGTCAACCTGCGACGCTCACCCTTGATCGTCGTTGTCATGCGCTTCCCCTTTCATTCTTAAGAACGTGTTCGGCCCATGCCTGGAATCGTCCTGCGGCCACATAGAGAACCTGGACGGTCTGTTTTTCCATCTCTTTGTCACCATACGAGACATCCGTCTTCGCATTCACCAGTTTGTCCAGATGCTTGATTCCGTCAGTCCGGATCTTGGCTTTCCTGCATGCGTCGGTAATCGCGTCGACAGCTTTTCTGTGGTCCTGGCTGTGTGACCGCTGACCGGTCAACCTAACTAGAACCGCATCGCCGAATGAGATGGCACTGTGCACGGCCAGCAAACCTACCGCAGAGGCGTAGGTCTCCATACCATCGTGGCAGAGGTTCATTGCATCCGCCAGTTGCAGCGCTCGACCGAGGTGCACCCTTACGCGAATCTCGTCCATGTAGCAAAAGACAACATCACCCTATTTCAATTGTAACGAACCCCACCTAACGGAGGACCGCCCGGGTGAGCACCGTTCAGAGGAAGCAAAAAGCCCCCGCCGCAGCGGAGGCTCTCGCACAACTCGACGAGTTAGTTCTTCGCGGCCTCGACCTTGGCGGCCTCAACCTTCGCGGCCTCCGCTTTGCCGGCGTCGGACTTCGCGTACTTGCGGCGGAAGCGCTCGACGCGGCCCGCGGTGTCCACCAACTTCTGTTTGCCAGTGAAGAAGGGGTGGCAGGCGGAGCAAATTTCCACGTTGATGTCACCCTTGTGGGTCGAACGGGTGATAAAGGTATTACCGCACGCGCAATGCACGCGCACTTCGTCGTAAGCCGGATGGATGGCTGCCTTCATAAGACTCCTAAGTTGTTGATCGCAATATTTGATTCTACCGGAATTTCCGCCAAAGCGGCAATCGGACCGGCCTTCCCCTTTCGCTTGCGATTGGATTCGTCACACGTCACAAAAGATTCGTTGCAGCAAAAGCTGTGCGACTTGCCAAGTTGCCCGGCCAACGGTCAGCATTACTCGGGAGGCGATAATGAACCGACGACAAGCGAAACCTGGTATCTACTTCGTGCGCATGGCTTTAGCAGCACTGACGGTCCTCGGCTGCGCACTCGCGCCGCGCGAATCCTGGGCGCAATCCGCGAGCCCGCCGCCAAGCGCGACGGCGCAGAGCGCACAATCGCAGGCCGTCCCGCCACAATCCGGCACTGTGGGGCCGGCCACGCCGAACGACGATCTGGCACAAATGCGGACGGACTTGGACCGAATGGAGAGCCTGCTCGGCAACATGAGCAGTGAAATCGAGTTCCTCCGCGACCAGAACTTGCAGATCCTGCTGCGAACCAACGCGCAGATGTGGACCATGCTGATCCGTGACCTGCGCCGTCAGGTTGATCGCGAAGAGCGAGCCAGACGCGCGACGCATTAGCCGCCAGACGGTGCAAGGGTGTCTATCTTGAGCGGATGAATCGGATTGGCTGTGTGGCGACCTTATACTGCGCCGGGAGGCGTTCAGCCCAGGCAGGAGGTCATTCCGAGATCGAGTTCGCAGGTTCGTCGTCGGAAATCCCCAGCTTCTCTTCGAGCTGGGCGATCTCCGCCATCAGGCGATGGTCATAGCCCTTGAAGTTCCGCAGGCGATAGAGAAACTCCCCCAGCAGCATCAACCGGCAACAGACAATCACGAAAAATACGAGTGCTAACGATATGTCGAGATTCTGGTGAAAGCGGCTGTAGGCGTCGACATCGCCCCGGGCCGCAGAGCGCAGAGCAATCACCTCCAGGAAAATCCCTCCGATGAAAAGGCTGCCCAGAACCAAGACCAGGATGAAGGTGCGGGAGATGTACAGCAATGTAACGAACGCGTTGTTTTGGCACTCGCACAGGTTGAAGAGCTTGGAGTTAACGGACAGAAGTCTCGCCTTCAGGATCCAGGTGCTCAGCTTCTGGGGCGGCAAAGACAGGAAGTGCCGGATGGTGTCAGCATACAGCGCAACCAGCGTGCTGACGATGACCAGCAGGACCTCCAGAGGGACAGCGTATCTGTGGAGCCATTGGCCGAGGGTGTACAGCATACTTTGGGGCAATATAACACGCAGACCGGGTAAGCTGCGCGCCCTTCAAAATCAGCCAGTCCCTACGGGCATCGTTCTGGCACAAAAAAAGGACCCGGCAGCTTGCTCAGGGCCGCCGGGTATATGCGTATGCTTCGCTTGCTCTTCGAAAGCTTTGCTTACTTGTTCATCAGGCTGAGGAGGGTGGCGTCTGCCGGTTCCACCCCTCCAGCCGGGTTCGGGATCTCGGCAATGGATCCTTCATCAGTTGGGGTCGCGGCGGGTACGCCTGCGCTCACAACAACTGGCCGGACACCATCGGCCGCAATCCTGGACGAGCTGTAAGGAACCTTGGCGCTGGATTCGTACAAGTGCCGCCAGCTGTAGTCGCGGTTGCTATTGGCAGAGCCGAATTCCTCTTCAAACTTCGTCGTAGCCAGAGAAAGGTACAGCCCGGCTTTCGAACCTTCGATGGAAAGGAGCTCCGGCTGGTTTGCCGGAACTGCCCACCGCGGATCGCTGCCGGTATTGGAGGAAATCGCCCTGCTTTTGAAGTTGTAGGAGTTCGCCCAGTTGTAGAGGCCCTCGGGGTCGCTATTCCCGGTGCCGGCGTCCGTCTCCAACGCCGCCTTCGCCTGCAGGCTCAAGTAGGTAGAAGCATCCCCGGATTGGTCGCTTCCGGGGATGCCTTTGGTCTGGGCCATGACGCTGACCGCAGTGACCGCGAGCAGCAAAGCTGTTGCCAGGCAATAGGGCGTCCCCCCGGCCGTCTTCTTACCTCGTACGGTCAGAAGCTGCTTGCTGATTCTGCTGCCGTCTTGTCCCACCAGTACCGTGTTCATTTTTTGCTCGCTGCCTGCTTTAGGGTGGTCACTTGTTCGTGGACTCTCATTTCCTACCGAACGTGATCACTCTAACCGTGCCGATCACCGCGCGAAACCGTAAAAGTTAGGGGGGCAGAAGCAAAAACTAACAGCCCGAAATATTTTCGGTTTCGAAAGCCTTTCCGTTAGGTCAGGCCGCCCGCTCCCCCGGGCAAACCACTGTTTCGTCCAAGAAAACAAAAGCCGGAGGTGGATCCTCCGGCGTCAATCGGTAGTTGGAATTGAACTATGTGTTCGTCATGCGCCGCAGCATACCGGCGACTCCTACAAGCCCGGTGCCGAGTAACAACAGAGACGAGGGTTCAGGGACAGATGGAGGTGGAACAGCAGTCTCCAGGATGGATGCACTGTTCGGGGTGTCAACTTCGACGGTCTTGGTGTTGTAGTCCGTGAGCACAGAAAGAAATAGTGCGCCCTGTGACACGGCGCCGCTGCTGACGGAAAACGAGGGATCGCCCGGTGCGGTTTTGTAGTCAAATGCGCCAAAGTCCAAGAGGTAAACGTAGTAGCCATTGGCGCCCGGATCGACCCCTTGGGTGCTGGGCAGGAAAGCGCTCAACGGATGGGACTGACCTTTCCCAAAATTGAATGTGGTTAGATAGGCGCCCAGGTCCCCGCTGTTCCATTCCGTAAGACTGAACAACGACGCAGCTACCGAGGAGTTGGTCGTGTTTGTGCCGTTCAGCGTCAGGGAGAAGCCAGCGTTTTGATTGTCAGGGACTAACCCGATCAGCCACAGGTCTCCGTGTGCATTGTTCGAATTGCCGGAGTAGCTGAAAGCAAAGTAAGGTGGATTGTCGCTGGTTGGGGTTATTGTGCCGTTATCGTTGCAGGTAGAAGCTGGTGGAACGCAGTAACCGTGCAGCGTATCTGCGCTGGCCAGCGCGGCGCCTGCGATCAAGACCAAGGTAAGACAAACTAGTGGACGCATTGTTCTGTGCATGTTGGTTGCGTAAAGCGATTTGAACAGCATATTCTCCAGACCTCCGTGACGAGTAACCGTTTTAGGCTCGTGAATTCTTAGGTGAATTCTTAACGGGTGCGGCGCGATACCTGCAAAAACTCTGCCCGTATGGAGGCAAGATAGGCGTCCGCTACACTTCGCGGAACCGTAAAACTAGGGGCTAGCAAGGGAAAAAGTAAGGCCGTCAACCTTTTCCTTTATTGCCGCTAATAGAGAAAGAAGCCGGGGCTGATCACTCCGGCTTCTTTGATGGAGCTAACAATATGTATCGGGTGGGCTACGCCTTCAGTTTGCGCCGAAGCATTCCCGCGATCCCAAGCACGCCGGAGCCGAAGAGTGCCAGGCTGGTCGGTTCGGGAACTGGGGTATCGCTGAAGGCGACCTGCGACATCAGCGTGATGTTTGAGTGATCGTCGCCGGAACCGGGCTCGATGGTAGCGCCTACCCATAGGAGGAACGAAAGAAAGAATTAACGGGAAGATTGAGACGTGAAATCCTCAATTCAGGAAAACGCCACTAAGTGTTAGTTATGGCTTCCCTCAAGGTGCCGTTGAGGCGGGGATACCGAAATCTCAATTCTGAATTCTGGGAGATGCAACTCCGTCTTCCGTGGTGGGGCGAATAGCACTGGCTGGCAGCAAAGATTTAATACCAAAGTGTGTGGATGTCAGTATCTTAATTCTTCATGCAAAAAAGATGCAAATATAGCTTGACTCAGACAGCATTGAACATTTACAACTCTATGCTGCTTCATACAACAACGAATAACTTCGAGTGCAAATCCTGCTGACTCCTCCGGACGAGTACTCACGACCAGCTGAAAGTGAAACCAATGCAGCACCGAAGACTGCCTTCTAGACGAGCGTCCTGGCCGACGAACCGTAAATTTAGGGAAGGTGTCTAGTACAAGCGAGACTGATGACGAGCTCGAAAGTTTTGGCGCCACCACACGAACAGGAAGAGCTTCTAAGAAATCTAATGGATTGTACACCTGTCATGATCTGGACCTCAGGGCAGGACAATCTAACCAATTATTTCAATCTTCCCTGGTTGCAATTTACTGGCCGCACCCTGGAAGAGGAAGTTGGAATGGGATGGACGGCAGGCGTACATCCCGAGGATTTGCCGGGCTGTCTGGATGCGTACGACCGGGCATTCGACAGCCGCAAACCATGCTCGGTTGAATATCGCCATCGCCGCTACGATGGCCGGTATCGCTGGCTTCTCGACCAGTGCATCCCCCGTTACGAAGCTGGCCAATTCCGTGGCTTCATCGGGTACCGCATTGAGGTCGACCAACGCAAGGCCAGTGAAGAGGCGATCCGGGAGCTAAGCGGCAAGCTGATCAATGCGCAGGAAGCCGAGCGCGCCCGCATCGCCCGGGACCTGCACGACAACGTCGGCCAGCGTGTGTCCATGCTGAGCATTGATGTCGAACTCATCAAGCAGGGCCTTCCAGAATCGGAGGTGGCGCTGCGTGGCCAATTGGACGACCTCGGCCGGCAAACGGCGGAGCTTGCGCGCGACATCCGCCGCCTCTCGCACCAATTGCACTCGGCCATGCTGGACCACGTGGGACTGCTGGCGGCGACACGTGAGCTCTGCCGCCAGGTGTCACAGCAACACGGGATCGCCATCGGCGTGGCCGACCTCGATGTTCCGAGCTCCATTCCCAACGACATTTCGTTGTGCTTTTTCCGCGTTTTGCAGGAGAGCCTGGCCAACCTGGTGAAGCACAGCGGCACCGACAGCGCCAAAGTCGAACTGCTGGGATATGATGGTGTTCTGACGCTGAGGGTGTCCGACTTGGGCCGCGGATTCGATCCTGACTCCGGCAAACCGGGGTTGGGATTGATTAGCATGAAAGAGCGGCTTCGCCTGGTCGGCGGAAGATTGTCTCTTCATTCCGCCCCCGGCGCCGGCACCGAGATCGTTGCCGAGGTAAGGCTGTCCAAGCAGGCACGGCCCCGGTCGCCTCGCCCCATGATCGCGAGAGGAGTAGGTTATGCGCAAGCCGCGCGTGCTGTTGGCAGATGATCACCAGATTCTGGTCGATGCACTGCAAAAGGTTTTGGAGCCACGCTTCGAAGTTGTTGGCCGGTTCGAAAATGGCCGCGACCTGCTGAACTGCGCCGCCGATCTCCAGCCCGACGTGATCGTCCTAGACATTGGCATGCCGATGTTGAATGGTGTCGACGCCTGCCGCCAACTGAAGGAGAAGTTGCCGCGCACCAAGTTCATCTTTCTTACGTTTCACGAGGAAGCCGGCCTGGTGGTGGAGGCATTCCGTGCTGGCGCTTCCGGATATGTGATCAAGCGCTCCGCTGTCTCCGAACTCACCGAAGCCATCGAACGCGTTTATCTCGGCGGCAAGTTTGTGAGTGCCGCCATTGCCGGGGATGCTATGGAGGCCATCGCACGCCATCCCGAAAAGGCCGAACCCAGGGCTGAGCTGACAGTGCGGCAGCGCGAGATCGTTCAACTGCTTGCTGAAGGCCATCCCATGAAGGAGATCGCCGACATCCTGGGCATTGCAGTCAGCACGGTTGCGGACCACAAGTATCACACCATGGAAGTATTGCAGCTCAAGAGTAACGCGGACCTTTACAGGTACGCCATCGAAAACGGCATCGTTTCCTGACGTTTTTGGCTTCAGACACAGAAGAAGAAAAAAATTCTGGGCGCTAGGAAAAAGCACGGAGGTGCTAACTCTTAGCCTTTATTCTTTCGCCGCCGATGATCTGAAACTCAGCATCGAGCATACTTAGCTGCGACCCATAGCTAGTGGCGAAACGCCGAGTTTTGAAGTTACCGAGCTCTGGAGTGGAAGCTAATATGTTTCCCACTTTGGTGCCTTCCCATCCGTGATTATTGGGCTCAAAACAGTAAAACTCACGGGTGATTCGCGGTTGACATCGCAGTACACTTGCTCAATGATTTCTGTAGCTGAGACTGAGCAGGGTTGGCAGTCGGAGGTCTTTCAAGCCGCCGCGCGTAAATTGCCGGAGGTTCGCGTGACTCGACTCAAAGTGATTCTGGTGGACGACCATGTTGAAATATTACAACGGGTTGAGAGACTTCTTGCGGTCCGATTCGATGTGGTGGGGAAGTGTTCCGACTCCGCCAGCGCGTTGGAAACCGTGGATCGATTGCAACCCGACGTAGTGGTGCTTGACATCTCCATGCCGCCAGGCTTGAGCGGCATTGAGCTGGCTCGCATGATTCGCCACCGCACCTCAAAACCGAAATTCGTCTATCTGACACAGCACGAAGACGCTGGTCTCGCTGAGGCGGTGCGGGAAGAAGGCGGCTATGCCTATGTAGTAAAGCGTCGCCTCGCCACCGACCTGGTGCCTGCCATTCTGACCGTCATGCAGGGGGGCAGTTTCGTCTCTGAGTTTGCCGCTTAACCTGCCGATCAGCTCGACACCGCTGAAGCGGTGTCCCATCTGACCCTCCTATAGAACGCTTCCCCCTAGAAGTGGAACCCGAGCTGCACCGTCAACGCCCGTGGCGTCACGTAATGCGTGCCGCTGAAGGTTGACAGGAAGTTGTACAGAGCATAGTTGTTCGTCAGGTTAATCGCCGTAAATTGCAGGCTCCACTTGTACCTGTCGCCCCTGAACAGGTTGTCGTCGCCTATCGCCAAGTCGAACAGGTTGCGTCGCGCAATGCGGGGTGGATTGTGGTCGTCATTTTCGGTTCCCGGCGCCGGTACCCTGGTAAGCGTAGAGCCGAACTGCGATGCCAGACAGGTAAAAGGCAGAGCAACGGTCGGAGTTGCGTGCACGCCATTGCAGGTGAATCCCGCCTGAAACTCCTGATCGGCGGTAAAAGGAATTCCCGATGTATTTGTCATGTTGATGGCCGGCAGCCCGTTGAGCGTGGTCGATTGCGGGCAAGTGTTAAGGGGAAAGATTCCGTAGCAAGGCACTGAGCCGGCCACCAGCCCGCTGTCATAGCGCCAGTTGAAGCCGAACCACGGCCCGCGCTTCCACGGTGTCTGGTACTGCATATGCGCGGTCATGTTAAAGGCTTCGTCGTGGTCAATGCGAAAAACCCCCGTTGGCGCCGAGGGCGTTGCTCCGGCTCCCGAGATCTGGGGCGTGAAGAAGCGGGCTGCGACGCTGGACATCACCACCAGCGCGCTGAAGCCGTGCTGGACCGGCATGCTGGCGCGCAGCGCAAAGCCCGGAATCTTTGAGTTATGCCATTCGATCGGGAACGTGATCGGCGTGTTACCCAGCACGCTGAAGTCGTAGGCGCTGTGCGTGTACTTCCAGATGTACTCGGCGTCCACCACCATGAACCGCCCGAAGGCTTGCTGCAGGCCGATGTGAAACTCATTGCGAAAGCCGGGTGTCAGGGGCGTCGTCGTGCTGGATGAGCAGCCAAGAAGAGGATTCAGGACGGGCGAGCTGCATCCGGTGCTGGAGAGCACTAGGTTCTCGTTGAACGGCGTCTCCAGCGTACGGGCGTAGGAGGCGCGCAGAATCATGTTGAGGCCTTGAATATTGTAGGAAAGTCCCACCCGGGGCTCCGCTTGCGTAGCAGTCGAGAGCCCATTGTAGAAGTCACCGCGAATTCCGACATTGAACGTCCAGTTCCGCACACTGATGCTGTCCTGTACATACATCGCGAGTTCTTTCACATCGGTGTGGCCAACAAATGGGAAAAGTACTCCTGCACGTGTCAGGTCGAAAGGCAGCAAAACATTGTTGAACAAGGGATACAGAGCGGAGTTGGGCGCGTTTGGGTTGGAAGCGATGTTGGGCTGGAAGCCGGCCCCCGCGCACTGCGAGGGATCGGTAAAACCGTTTACCGGGACTGCATTTCCATTTAGGCAGGGTGCATTGAGGGTGGGATCGACGATCCCGAGCTGGTCATTCTCGTTTAGGAAGGTCTGCTCATACATCACCCCGGCCTTTATGTTGTGAATGCCCTTGGTATAGGTGACGTTGGCGAGCGCGCCGGCATTAAGAAGGGTGCGTTGCTGGGCGACGGTTTCCCTTTGGAGACTCGGCGGGCCAAGGTCCGCGAAAGGGTCGTTGCTGGGGTAATAGTTGTAGGCGTCGCGCCGCGCGTACCCCGTGACGTTGAGGACAGCATTCGGGCTTATCGTGTGGGTCCAGGTAGGTGCGATATTGAAGGTCTGGATTTTCGAGCGCTGATCGGTCGGTCCTAGAGGAGCACCGGTCACAGGGTTGGTTTCGACACTGCCACTGAAATCGTGAAACTGCTGGTCGTACGAGTTCGGCGTCTGAAACCAGGAGCGCGTGAACTGGAAATTGAAATGCAGCGCGTCTTTTGGAGAAAGCAAGTAGTCGAAGCGGTCAAAGAAATTTTCCTCATTGCCTTTGTCGTGCAACACCCCAAACTCCGGAGGATCGAGGAAGCGGCCCGTGTTGAGTCCGTTCGCCGCGATGAATTCCCCCCAGTTCTTGCCGCCGTAAGAGAAGTTGAAATCCACGTTCGAGCTGCCGAAGCTGCCGTAACTGGCGGTGAGGGCGCCGTGCGGGGTAGTTGAACCCATTCCCGAACGCGCGGTCACGTCGACCACCAGGCTGGTTTTGTCACCGTACTCAGCCGGCGGTGCCCCGCCGATGACCGTCATGGATTGCACGGCATCGAGCGGTATCTGGTTGGAGAACACTTTGCTCTGCTGGTCCGTGATCGGCTGGCCATCCAGAGAAAATGAGTTTTCGGCGTGATCGCCCAGTCCGTGCATGAGGCCGTTGGAGTCGGCCGCGATTCCCGGCGATGACAGAGTGACCAGCGAACTCAGCTCCGAGGAGGAACTCTCCAGCGGAAGCTTGTCGAACAAGCTGCGGTCCACGTCGGTGTGAAACGTCGGATCGTTCTCCAAAAGGTCGCTGGCCTCGCCCTCGACCGTGACGTTTTCTGCGGACCCGGCGATCTGCAGGGTGATTTTGAGGCTAAGCGGCACAGCGGAACGAACGTCAATGTCCTGCGAATGAGCAGTGAACCCGGTCACGTTGACCCCGAGGTGGTAAACATTAAAGGGAATGTTCGAAAAGGTGAATCGCCCCGCGCCGTCAGTGGTGGTTGACCGGTCGAATTGGCTGACGGGGTTATGAATTTCGACGGTCGCGCCTGGCACGACCGCGCCGGTCGGATCGGTAACGACGCCGCTCAGCGATGAGTTTCCCGTGGTTTGCGCGCTGGCACTGCTGACCCAAAGTGCCAGACAGAACACCGCTATCACGGCCATTGATAACTGGCAAAGGAGGATACTCTTCCATCGGAGCGAGGACATTTCTTTCGTGGTGCCCAACATCCCGATTTTTCCCGGTCTCAAAATCATCTCTTCTCCAATTCCGCTGGCTCTCTCGCAATGAATGCAGACTCGCGAAAAAAATGGCGAATAGCACAGGAAAGAGCAGAAAAAATGCCATCAAGGGATGAACGCGTCACGAGACGTGACTTGACGTTCCTCGGCTGGCGATTGGATTAGAGGCTGGGAGGTGCGCGGGAAGGAAGTCTGCGGCCGGCCTGCAGCGATGCATAATTGACGGCCTGAAGCGTGGTCCGAATCCACTTTGGATTCAGTAGGTCACTCTTGGGCAGTTGCGGAGTGACAATGGTGTTATGTCCAACGCGGCACAGCTCGCATTGATCGCCCGAGTTCAGGTTGCCGTCCGCTTGCGTGGAACTGGCGGATACCGCGAGGCTATTGGCCGCTGATCCGCCCGCCGCATGCACCAGGGGGTGCAGCAGAACGTGCGCAAACAACAAGATTAGTAGCCATCCTCGCAACTTCACCGGATTCCTCACTGCCGACCGAGATACGAATTGCTTCTATTGTCAAGGAGAGCCGCGCGGATGTAAAGCGGCGGCGGGACGGCCGCTACAGCTTGACTCGCCCCGTTTCTACGCTCCTACCACTTCCTGATGCTCCGGCGCGTCGACGCCAAGCGCCGCGATCTGGCGCGTGGCGATAAGTATTTGTACCCTCCTCAGAATCCAACCCGCCCCACTCGAATCAGCGCCGACCAATCAGGGGACCCGTCCGCCGCCTGGCCCGCGGCATTGATGTGCTCGCGCTCCTTCAACTCTGGGAACGGGAGACCGCCGGTGACCAGGCGCCCCCGCTCGTACAGCAACTCGTCCAGCGTGCCGTTCAGCAGGAGCTGGTAGTTCCAGGGCTGGGGATTCTTCATGTCGGCGGCGATCTTGGTATCGAGCGTCGTGGTGCAGTTTCGGGTCAGCGCGTTATACCACTCCGGATGATCTCGCAACTGGTTCAGGTAGTCGGCATAGACGAGGAATATCTTGCGTGCTTCGTCCGGCGAGAGGGCGGTGCGATACAGAAACACTTGCTCATCCTTGCGGTAGTTGGTGCGCAAGCGAATGACGTCGCGCTCGTCGGCGGTGATGAAGATCAGCTCGTACTGCCGGAAGAATCCGAGAATCGCCGAGTAGTCCTGGCCGACTTTGTACCGCGCCTCGATGGAGAACGCGATATGGTCGTTGTCGCCGAATTGGAAGCTGACGATCGGGTGGCCGATATACTTCGGTCCCCAGGTGGTGAAGAAAAGGTCTGCGTAACGGAGTTGCGACAGATACACCGTCCGGTCGCTCCAGCAATTCGAGTAGTCGGTCTTGGTGATGTAGTCGCAGTTGCGCAGGTTGTGGATCGTGACCCGATCTCCGTTGATCTCGACCGAGGCGGTGCGAGCCGCGTCGGCTTGCCAGTCGCCCTCGTTCGACGGCTTCAGGCTGAGCCACCACGTCAGCACAATACAGAAGCCGGCGAAACACAAAGCGGCCGCCCAAAGCCGTGGCTTG
This sequence comes from uncultured Acidobacteriaceae bacterium, assembly GCA_963833155.1. Taxonomy (GTDB): domain Bacteria; phylum Acidobacteriota; class Terriglobia; order Terriglobales; family Acidobacteriaceae; genus Bog-257. The sequence continues at coordinate 220,025 of CAWHWY010000001.1, read as the reverse complement.
ACCTTGACCAGGATCGCGATAATCGCGAGCAACGTAGATCACGGTCACCGGAATGCGCAACGCTGCAACCCGAAAATCGACGTAAAGAGCAGCAATTGCCCATAAGGTCATCAGCGCCAGAACGAACCACATAACAGTCAGTCCAATCGCGCGCAGCGCCCGGAACCAGGCCGGCGACGGCGTAGGCAGGAAAGTGTTCAGTATGGTGAGTCATTCAACCTACAAATATACAGAGAGAGGCGGATTTCTGGGCGACTTTGTCCTGGCATCTGCATGAAACTTATCTGCATCTCAGGGGTTAAAAATTCTATGAAGGCACACTGACTCGCAGCACTCCTCGCGAGCCCAACCCTGAGGTCCTCCGTCGCGTAAGCGAGCAGTCCTTCCAAGGAGGTTGATCATGAGACTCGCTGTATCCCTCGTGACGCTCCTGCTGGTTCTCTCCCCCGTCGCCTTTGCCCAGAGTGCTAACTCTGCCAGCGACCGCTCGGGAGTACAACAAGTAAGCGTTTCACCAGGTGAAAGCACAATTACGGGATGCTTGGCCGGTCATCCCGACGAATACCGGCTGACCGAAAGTGACGGGACAATGCATCTGCTGATGGGACCGAACGATGTCTTGGCCAAATATGTGGGTCGGACGGTCCAGTTGATCGGCTACCGAGACAATAATCGTGACGCTAGCGCAAGCAGCGACGAAGGCACAGCGCACGGCATGCGCTTCTTCCAAGTTGAAAATATTGTCCCGCAATCTGGCACATGTAAGTGATCGTCAAGCCTGGCACAAGTCACCCAGGAACGTCAGAAGGTTGTTTCGGAAGCCCTGCTCTCATGGCAGGGCTTTTTCTGGTTCCAGCAAACTAAACCTCTGCGCCCGCTGCACTCGCGCTAAAAATTGACGCCCACCTCCAGCACCACGGTTGGGTCGGTAAAACCCGCATTAAAAACGTACGTCGTGAATTCCCACTTCTTATGGGAAACTCCCACCAGGAACCCGCGCTGCACGCTGAGACTGGTGTGGAAAGCCTTGGTATGTTGCGCCACCACGCCCACGCGAAACCAATTCGTCGGGGAGTAGGTAAATTGCGGCCAACTGTAGTAGAAGTTTCCGGACTTATGGGTCGTGTCGAAGACATATTCATTCGAAATCGACAGCTCGACCTGCTTATAGGTCAGCGAGGCCTCGCAGCCGGGCGCAATCCCGTTCGTTCGTCCAAAGACGCCACCGATCATGGGCGTGACGTTCAGCACCAGGGTTTTGCCGGCAGCGAAGTTGTAGCCCACCCATAATGATCCCGTCCGCAGGTTCTCATAGTTGTAGCGCGCCTCCAGATGCAGCCAACTGCGGTTCGCCGAGAAAACCGGATCCACATAGGACGTACCGTCGGGAATGATGTAGCCATCGACCGTGAGGTTGTAGGCCCATGGGTTCGTGGCGGCGGTCGCGGCGGTCGGCGCGCTGCCTGGTGTTCCCTGAGCCAGCAACTGGCCGCTCAGAAGAACGATTCACCGCGAACACTACGAATTGTTGCGCGGCTTTCATCCCCCGAACGCGATCGTGATCCCGACCATCGCCATGCCAATGACCACCATCGCAACACCTATCCTTGCCGGGACGAAACCCGGAGTAGCGGCCAAACGCAGATCCGGCCATGAACAGCATAACGATGGCGACTGCATTCGAGATGCGCAGGGCCAGCCGGGGTTCCGGGATGAAGAGGAACGGAATTGCCACCGGAAAGGTGGACAAGAAAACCAGCAGGAATACGCCGAACGCCCCCAGCCAATCGTCCTTACCGAGCCAGGGATGCAGGGGCGGCTCGGGCAGTTGACACAGCTTCTGCCGCATCACCTCGAATTCGGTTTCCGGCAGGACGGACGCCAGCATCGGCGGCAGGGCATCGGCAATGATGCGATGCGCCGCGGCAGCGTCGGCGGCCTTGCGCACGGCACGCAGCGCGATGAGGCCGTGCCCCTGCTCGCTGAGGCAGGACATCAGATAGAAGACCGCATCAATGATTCCCCAGGCCAGATTGCAGCCCAGCGCTCCGATCAGCATCTTGCGGACTTCGCTGCGGCCGGCGTCGGCGACGCTGAACGAGCAGGTGAAGGTGAGCACCATGACCAGCCCGAACAGGACTTCCGAGATGCGCTCCATCGGTTCGAGCAGGCGTTTGCGCGAGTTGGTCGAGGCGTCAGTCACGGGTCAGCGCGAAGCTGCGCTCCGCAGCTCGCCTAATGATGGTCATTCGGGACGGAAGCCAATACCCTAGCAGCGCCACGTCGGCGGGTCAACGGGGAGTTGGCTGTTCGAAGACGCGCTGGAAAACGTACGGCAGAGACGACCTCCGCCCCCACCCGGGCTCCTTGACCAGCGCAAATCTCCGGCAGTAGAATTCCACCAATTTGGTCGACCTTCCTGGATGCTCCGATTCAGGTGCTTACGGGTGTGACGGATGTCCGCCCCCATTCTCAGCAAAGACAGACAATTGCTCCACTCGTCGCGAGGTTTGGACGCTCTGAAATTCGCGAATTTTGCGAGATAAGGAGATCCTACCGTGTTCAACGTCAAGCAACATCTTTCAGCCGCGGTGACTCTGCTGGCAGTTCTGGCATTCGGGCCGATCTTCGGGGGCCAGCACAACCTGCTTTTTGCCGCGACGCTTTGCGTGAATCCCGGCGGCACCAATGGCTGCTATGCTTCCATCTCTGCTGCAGTCGCCGCTGCCTCAGCGTATGACACCATCCAGGTGGCTTCCGGAACGTACTCGGAGTACGTCGTAATTCCAAAGCCGCTGTCCATCATCGGCCAGGATGCCTCGAACACCATCGTCGATGCCACCGCCCTTCCCAATGGGTTCGACGTTGACGGTCTCGACAACCCTGGACTCGCCAACGTGAACATCACCGGACTTACCGTTCAGAACGCGAACTTCGAGGGGATCGTTGTCACCAACTCCTCCACCGTCAGAATCTGGGGCAACAACATCCTCAACAACAATAAGAACCTCGACCCCAACACTAAGACCTGTCCTGGCCTTCCGATGTGGGAGACGGCGGAGGGTTTTGACTGCGGCGAAGGCATACACCTCAGCGGAGTCGACCATTCCACCGTGGCGTCGAACTTCGTCTCACAGAACGCCGGCGGCATTCTGCTGAGTGATGACACGGGTGTGACGCAGGACAATCTGGTTGCCGGAAACACTACCCAGGACAATCCTTACGATTGTGGAATCACTCTGGCTTCGCACCCGCCCGCTTCGGGGGGTTCGCCGTATGGGCTGCTCCACAATGTCATCTACAACAACACCTCCCTGCGTAATGGGTTGAACCAACAGGGAGCCGGGCGCTGGGGTCGGAATCTTCGACTCCGTTGCCAACACCAAGAACAACGGCAATGTGGTGATCGGCAACACGCTCATGGGGAACGGTCTGCCCGGAGTCGCCATGCATAGCCATCGCTCGGGTCAGCAGTTGAATGACAACATCATCGCCGGCAACACCATCTCCGGCAACGGATTTGATACCGGCGACGCTGGCACGCCCGGCACGACCGGCATCAACGTGTTCGGTGTTTCCGCGGTGACGGGCACCGTGATTTCGCAAAACACGATCAGCAACCAAGACGTCAGCATCGTCGCGCATACCCCAGCCGCGGTGGACGCCAATCTCAACAACCTGTTGCCCAGCGGACTCAATCTCGGCGTCGCCGATATTGGCCTCGGCACCGTCAACGCTACAGCAGAACTGGTGGGGCTGTGCCGCGGGCCCAGGAGGGCAGGGCTGTTCGAGCATTAGTGGCTTGGGACCGTTAGTCGTGCGCTTCACGCCTTGGCTGACATCGCAATTTGCACACTGATGGTCTGCCGGAGAGTTCTCGCGACTCTCCGGCAGAGTTTGGCTCCTGGACCGTTCTACTGCACGTTCCAGATGTCCAGCGCGTTTAGCACGTCGTCGACAGCAGCAAGATGTATCTTGTTGATCGAGATGTTCATGGCGATGCCGAAGGCAGCGCCTTGCTGTGAGTTGACCGAGACCTGGGCCAAGAAGTGCCCAGTCTTGTCGATCTCAACGATCTCGCTGGGTTGATTGGGATCGCCATTGACGGCATCTCCATTGGAGATCAGGAGGTCCCCGCCAGGGGCAAGAGCCAGGGCCAAGGGCCCATGCAGGTGAGTGTTGTCGGTGTAGAAAACCGTCCCCGTGCCCGCGTCCGTGTTTCTGGTCGAGGCATTAGGAACCGCGTAGATGGCATTGTCGGCGGTGGACGCCACGTACAGAGTGTCCGACGAGGCAACGTAGGCCAGACCCGTAGGCCCAAGCACCAGGGCGTTGGGATCGCAGCGGTGCGTATATTGCGATGCGATCTGGGTCTTGCTCATCAGGGTGAGGTTGCCGCCGGAGACCTGAAGATTCAGCCTGGTTACCGTGCCACTTTCCACGTTGGAGACAAACACGATTGGAGTGCTGGCGCTGTCGATGATAGTCAGGTCCCACGGTCCGTCGAGCAGCGTCGAATCACTGAAGCTTCCGATCTGGTTGCCGTTCTTGTCCAGCACCAGCAGGGAGCCGGGTTGGATCGTGCCGCATGTGCCGTCGGTGGTAGGGACGTTTCCGACCATCACGAAGCCACTCTGGAGGGCCGCCAGGGCGGTGCTGAGACCCAGCCCCGATTGTCCCTGGAAGAAGGTCGAAGCCGTGCCCGCCGGGGTCACGTCCACGATCGTCGTTCCGGTTCCCTGCAGATTACTCGAGTTGTTGAAGTTGGAAACCAGGGCATCGCCCGGATTGGCTTTGCCGCCGCTGGGGAAGTTCGTCGGCACAAAGGCGACACCGTAGGGGTTTAAATCGCCGTTGCCAGGTATGGTGGAAGCTTGAACGTCGGGATCAGGGGCCGTCAGTTCAGGCAGAATCGGTTCCGTTCCCTCAGGAGTTGAATCTCCCGTGATTACCCCAAACAGCCCTTCCGTATATCGGCCTGGTCCGGCGGTAAAGAAGAGCGCGTTGGTGGCTCCGTTGAGAGGACTGCCAGCGCCGAACACTATGGCCCAGATTCCATCGACGGTAATGGCGCCGTAAGCGGTGCTTAGGTATCCGAGAAACGCTCCGGTGCTGGGGTTGTAAGCGCTGATCCAACCGCTACCCACATTGGACACCAGCAGATCGTTGCTCATGGGTCCAAAGTTCGACGGCGCCATGGCAATACCAAAGGGTAGCTCCAACCCAGTCTGAGTGATCAGGCGATGCTGGGAACCACCGCTCAGGTCGTAAGTATCGATGTAGCCGCCCGGCATGCCGTGGAACGGATTGGCGTAGGCTACGTATAGCGTCGTGCCGATGACCTGGATGCCATACGGTCCATATCCCGACGGTAGTGTGGCATCGGTGAACGACTTGACGAAATTGAAGTTCCCGTCATAGATGCTTACCAGATTGTTTTTGGTGTCGGCGACATAGAGGAAATTCCCCGAACCGGTAAGAGCTATAGCGAGCCCATCATAGGTCGCACCCGCTCCGGAATTGTTCACTGCGATGATGGCCTTGTTGGCATCAACGCTGCTGTTCCATCCGCTGATGGTGCCATCCAGAGTTGCGAACAGGAAGGTGGCTGGTCCGGAATTGTTTCCCTCCTTGACTACGAAGCTGGAAGACGAATTGAAGACCTCGCCGGTGGGGCTGCCCTGCCCTCCACTGGCTCCTGGAATCGTGATTGGGTTGCCGAGCAGGACACCAAAGCGTGAGTAGATGGTGGCGAATCCTGTTCCGTTATCGGCAACCCAGAAGGGGCCAGACGGGGAGAACGCAAGGCCCCATCCATTCACCAGATGAGGATCGGTATTGAAGCCCAATCCTGCGAGATTTCCCGTGAGGTTCCTTTGGTCATACTGCGCAATTGCCGAGGTTGTGAGCAGCAGTACAATGCTGAACAGCATTGCAACGCCAAGGAGTTGAGCGACTGATTTTCGGGTTGCAATCGACATGCTTCCTCCTGCGATGTCTCTAAGACTTGGGAGTTTCCCCCCACAGCCCCAGACTGTATGTTTGCAGGGGTTTGTAGTTGTCACCGTCGCGTGAATGGGATGTGACTTTTTCGTGACATTTTCAGCGTCGCCCCATCGCAAACCCGGGACTGTTTTCAACCGCCTCGCGGGATGTACTTAGGGAGCGGTGTGAAAACCAGGTACTCGCCATGGTGGTCAAAGCCCAGGCCCGATCTCACCATCTACGGCGTCGCTACAATCCCGGTCGGATTGGCAGGAATGGCAACCACGGGCACCTGCGCCGACAACGCTCCGGTATTCGGATCGATGCGCAAAATGGTCACGTAGCTGGTGTTGGAGCTGGTGGCGTACAGGTACGCGCCCGTGGTGTCGATGCTCATGGCCAAAGGTGGTGTGGTGAAGCTTACTGGGCTGCCCAGAGAGGTGAGCGATCCATCGGCATGAATCGTGAAAGCCGCAATCCCCGTGGAGGCGGCTACGTAAAGGTAACTGCCGTTCGGCGTCATGGCCAGTGCTGAGGTACCCACGCCTGCCGTGACCGGTGTGCTGGCCAGCGGTGTCAGGCCACCGGTGGTCGCATTGATGGAATAGGTGGCCACACCGCTCAGTCCGTCGGAGATATAGGCGAACATATCGTTCGGAGTGATGGCGACAGACACCGCCCCGCCCTGCGCCAGCGGCGGAATGGTGCCGGCGTCCACCAAAGCGCCGCCCGTGATCTGATACAGCTCCGTACCCTTGCTCCCTAGCGGCACGTAGAGAAAATGAGTCAGCGGGTCAACCGTCGCCGTCAGCGGGGCCGCAGGGCGTCCCCACCTGCAGTCCAATGGTTAGCGCGCCCGACGAGCTGATGGTATACGGCACCACATTGAAATCCTGCGTAGCCGGCACGAAGAGATACTGTCCCGTGGTATCCACGGTTACGAAGGCGACGCCGACACCCGCGCCTCCCCAGGGCGAACCCCCGATAGCCGTCAAGCTGCCATCGCTGCGGTTGAGGGTGTAGCCGGAAATCTGTCCGCCCGAGGTCAGCGTATAGAGAAAATTCTTCTGCGCGCAGCCGGCGATGGCCGACCCGCCGGACGCGGTCGCTGGAACGGTCATTGCCGACAGAGCGCCGTTGCTAGCCGCGATCGAGTAGCCAAAGAGATTGTTCGCCGTGGTGACATAAAGATGGCCGATCGGCGCCGGAGGCGGCGGCGGTGGCGGGGTCGAGCTGCTCGACCCGCAACCCGCGAGCAAAAAACAAGCCGCCGTCGCAAGCAACACGCAAGTCGCGCGCCACCACGGTCTCAGATTTCTCTCGCTCAGCATCGGCATGGGCCCTCCCAGGGTACGGCCTGAGTTTATCAGGCTCAGTGGCCCGACATCGCCTCTGGGCTACAGCTCCCAAGGATTGAAGATATCGACGCCGAGACCGTTGAAGTCCTTCACGTTGCGCGTGACGAGCGTGAGCCCATGTTCGATGGCGGTTGCGGCAATCATTCCGTCCGCCGTGTTCAGGGGCGTTCCTCTCATCTGGCATTGACCATCCATGACGCCCCACCGATCGGCCACGGCATGTGTGACGGGCAGAATGCGGTTACGAAACCATACCAGCAGGTCAGCGTGGAACCACCTCTCAAGCTCGGAACGGCGGCGGCTTGGGGGAAGCACGGTGAGGCCCTTACGGATTTCACCAATCGTGACGGCGCTGAGAAAAAGCGCCGTTACAGGTTGTTTCTTGAGCCACTCCACGACGCGAGGTTCGGGCCGGTCCCGGCTGAATTCTGACGGGATGTTGGTGTCGAGAAGATAGCCGTTCACAAGTCTACCGGTCGTCCGGTAGATGGGTTGCGACCGAAATCCATATTAAGGCCTCGCAATGGCGCGAAGAGTTCCACAATGTCTTTCGCGGGGGGCGCGTCGGGTGGTGACGTTGCCGCTGCCGTCGGGGGCGAAGACTGGAGTGCCTGGAACACAACATCTTCGGCGTCCTTAAATCCGCCTGTTTGGAGACGTTGATTGATAAGCGCCTCGACTTCGGGCTTGGTGATCTGAATAGTCATCGGAGCTGCCTCCTTCACCATTATGCCCCAGAGACCTGACACCGGGCCCACCGGGCAGATAAACGGTGCCAGGTTGCTCACTCCCCCGACATCGCCTCCACGATGCGGTCAAAGTCCTCCAGCGAGCCGTATTCCAGAACGATCTTTCCCTTCCCGTTACGGTCGGCAATGGTGACCTTCACGCCCAGCGCGCGACGCAGGTTTTGCTCCGCTTCCCGGACATTTGGGTCCACAATGCGCTCCTTTTTGGCCGCCGGACGCGCCTGAACCAAGTTAGTAACTAGCGTCTCCGTCTGGCGAACAGTCAGCGAATTCTTGATGATCTTCCGCGCCACATCGATCATCAGCGACTCGGTGGCCAGGGTCATCAGCACCTTGGCGTGGCCGAAGCTGAGGTCGCCGGTCTCCAGCAGCTTCTGCACCTCCTCCGGCAGCTTCAGCAGCCGCAGGACGTTGGCCACCGTGGAGCGGTCTTTGCCCGCGCGCTTCGCGATCTCATCCTGGGTGAGGTGGAAGCCGCCGGGCCCCAGCCGATAGTAGGCAGCCGCCTCTTCCATGGGGTTCAGGTCCTCCCGTTGCAGGTTCTCCAGCAACGCCATTTCAGCGGACATCAGGTCCGAGACCTCGCGGACGATGGCCGGAATGGTGGGATAGCCGTTGCGCATGGCCGCGCGCAACCGCCGCTCCCCGGCGATGAGCTCATAGTGTCCATCGTACCTCGTCCGGACCACAATCGGCTGTACCAGGCCAACCTCCTCGATGGAACGCGCCAGCTCCTCCAAGCGTTCCTCGTCGCAAGCCTTGCGTGGCTGGTAGCGGCTGAACTGGACACGCTCGGTGGGAATTTCCTGCACCACTTCGCCGTCTCGCGGTGCCGCTGGAATCGCGCCAGGGAGGGCGGCGCTGTCCCCGGCAGGCGTGGAAACCGCATTTGAAGCCGGGCCGGCGCCGCTTGCAGTCGTCGCTCCGCCACCGCCTGGGATGGACGGAACATTGGAGAAGGGCCGCGGCGGCAACAACGACTCCAACCCGCGTCCCAGAACCTTGCGTTTTTCAGTCATAGGAAGTCCTTAGCAATTAGCCATTAGCTCTCAGCGTGTAGCAACAAGTAATTAGTGACCAGCAAGTAGCACCAACCCAACATCAACACGTGTCATTCTGAGCGAAGGCGGCGCCGCTTTTGCGCCGCCGGAGTCGACCAAGCCCTATATCGCCAACAAACTTCACCCAAAATTCGGCACTGTCATCCCGACCGAGGACTTCAGTCCGAGCGGAGGGACCTGCTTTTTTCTGCCGGGCCTACGGCACTCGATTGGATCCACCCCACGGTTACGAGTCGGTGCGTGGCCAAGGGGGATCCCGTCGCAAATCCAGCCCCACCGGGGCGACTCAGTTTAGCCCAGCGCGGTAGCGCTGGGTGAGGTGGGGATTGCCCCGCCGCCCCCTAGGAGTCTGTGTCTTAGCTAGTGTCGCCGCTCCGCGGCTCGATATTCTTCCCACTTGACCGCGGGCTCACGCCCGCGGCTAACACAAATGTCGCCGCTGCGCGGCTGCTTGAGGCTTCAAAACCTGCCGTTTGTTCCGCCGCCTGGCTTCGAGTTGAGCTATGAGACAGACTCCCTAGGGGCGGCACACATGTCGCCGCTATTTTCTGCCGTCCCTACGGGACTCGGATTCCTTACTCCTCCTTACCCAGGGCTCACGTCCCTGGGCTAATTTTGTTTCGCCCTTCGGGCTCACTTCTTAAGCCGCGTCGAACTTCTGGGTCGCCCTCCCCGGAGCAACCATAACCTTGGCTATCCTACATTGTGATACATCCCACTATGTAGGACTAACTGTTAAATTTAGTTGTTGCTACCTGCTTGCTCCCACCTGCTTCCCCACCCGCGCCATGATCTCCTCCGCCAGCTTGCGATAGGCTTCCGTACCCGCGCGCGTGCGGATCGTAAAGCAGCGCCGGCTTGCCGTGGCTCGGCGCCTCCGCCAGCCGGATGTTGCGCGGGATGGTGGTCTGGCACATCAGCTCGCCAAAAAAGCCCCGCAGCTCCGAGGCCACCGATTGCGCCAGGTTGGTGCGCTCATCCAGCATGGCCAGCACCACGCCCTCGATCGCCAGCCCCGGGTTGAGCTCCACGCGAATGCGCTCAATCGTGTCCAGCAGCTCGGTGACGCCCTCCAGCGCGAAGTACTCAGCCTGCATCGGGATCAGCACCGTGTCGGCCGCGACCAGCGCGTTCAGCGTCAGCAGGTCCAGCGCCGGCGGGCAGTCGAACACGATGAACTGGAAGCGCTCGCGCAGCGGCTCCAGAGCGCGCCGCAGCCGGTACTCACGGTGATCGAGCGGGACCAGCTCGATGTTGGCGCCGAACAGGTTCTTGTGCGCCGGAATCACGCTGAGGTTGGCGACCTCGGTGGGCTGTAGCGCGGCCTCGGCCGCCATCTCGCCCAGGATGACCTGGTAGGTGCTGGGCCGCTCCGGATCGCGCTGGAAGCCCAGCCCGCTGGAGGCGTTCGACTGCGGGTCGCAATCCACCAGCAGCGTCGGCGCGCCGTGCGCGGCGAACGAGGCCGCAAGATTGATGGCGGTCGTCGTCTTGCCGACCCCGCCCTTCTGGTTCGTGACTGCAATGACCCTGGACATGTTTAACTAGCAATTAGCAAAGAGCTTTAGCCACGAGTGAGTAGCAACTAGCATTCAGCAGCAGCAGCAATGGTTGAGAACCGCAAAATCATAGTGACACATCCGTGAGAGCCATGTGCGGATTGTGAGTGAGCGCATGAATTGTCATTACGAGCGTCCGCTTTTGACGAGAGGAATCTGCTGTTCGATTGAGAGACGCAAAAGCACCTTCAGCCTGCGAACGATGTCGGCTCTTTCTATACACTATCCACTTTCTCCAACTCCGCCTGCACAAGGTCGCGTTGGCGCGGCATCTAGTCGAGGGACCAGCTTTTGTGCCATCCTACGGGACCCGGGTTTGCTACTGATCTGATCCGAACGCTCTCCTGCGGGCATACTTCTGCCTAAACCACGTCCCCAAAAGCTTGACAAATTGTAATCTGGCTCTCGGGCTATAATCTTGACGACAGCCGGCCCGCCCTCCAGAACTTGACAACTCACGGCCCGGCCGTTTTGTTTTTATATGTTGACAACTGCTGTGGGCGTCTCCTATTCGCTCTGGACTCCACCCCCGCTGGCTACCGAAACTTGACGCTGGAACGTCGGCGCCCGGCCTTATAAACTTGACAATTCTCAGGTTCCGAATGCGACTGGCTCGTCTCCCCGTGCGAGCCACTGCTTACTCACCTCGATACTCCTCCATCACTGGCCGTTACTCCTTTGCACCCGAAACCTTGAAACCAGGAACCTGAAACTAGCTTTTGGCAGTCGCAAGAAGCTTAGACTGCGCAGCGCGCCCGGGCAACGGCAGAGTCGGGCTGGGCGGAAGTTTTCCGAGGAAAAACTGTGCAAGATTCGGACGCCAAGCCGGAAGATGCTGATTCGGCGGAGAGTAGACCACACTCAAGGTTGTGGGTAACTCGGTCCCGCGCCGCTTCAGCCGGTTACTGCTTGGGCGAACTGCTGAAACCGGATCTCGGAGTTGCGGAGCGGCGTGTCGGCGTCTACCGTTAGAAGTGAGCCAGAGCTGCTTCGCGTCGTCCCCGGTCGTTCAGGGCGTGGCCCAGATAGGGCTCTGCCACCCAATTAGGCTGGTTGACCCGCAAGGTGTGTGTCCTCAACGTGATGCTATCCTGCCAGTATTCAACCTGACGGTGGGCCATGACCGCCAGAACCAGTACTACGGCCAGACTGGTGGCGGGCGAGACGGCCGGGGAAGATGGAACTGCCAGCCCAGTCGGTCAGACCCCAGCACACCATCAGGAAAGACCAACGAGGATACGTAGGCGTAGCGATCAGCCCAAGCCTGAAACAAACTTGGATTACCCCGATCATCGGCACCCAGCGCGTGCCCAGGAACCAAATTCCATCCCACCACCAAATAGTGGTGCCGCCCGCCAGCGTACACCAGAGCGCGATCGCCAGCAGGAAAAGCAACGTTAGCAGCGACTGCCACACTTCAACGGGTGCATGCACAGAATTGCGAGATTGTTCGGCCAAAATGGCTGGCGTATTGGGCGTAGGAGACAAGCGCATTTTCCAGCAGTACGGGGAGGCTGAAGGGAGCAACGTTTGTTGCTGTGGCAGAGAGCGGCCCAGCGACGGGATTGCGGCTTTTTTGACTCTTCCAGCTCGTGGAGATCAGGCGCCCCCTGGTCGCGGAGAAGCATAAGCCCAATCGCCTCCAGCCAAGCAAGTGAATCGTAATTGCGCAAACGAGAGGCTTATGGGCGATCTGCAAGACGCTGATAAGAGAACAGTTGGTTGCGATTGTTCCACGTGGAACATTTTCCGGATGTAGCGGTCGGGGACATTCCTCGAACAAGCACCGACCACCGTGCCAACCAGGTTGTTCCACGTAGAACAATCTTAGTTAAGTACATTATAATCAATATGTTATGATTAAACCGCTAGCGCGAGATCCCATAATTGAAGGCAAGTTCAACTTGTCAAATTATGAGACTCTAGGCAACGTTCGGAAGCGGCTTCTTTTCAGCAAGCGCCCCTTTATAATTCATGCCGCCGCCTCGCTCATTAGCTTAATTTCCCACTTAGCCTCATAGACTGTCTATATGTACACTGGCATTTTCCACTTAATTCATAATTATGGGGAAGTCCAAGCACAATCATTCCACCGGCTCCATCTCAATCTAAGCCAAGGGCCATGAAACATGCTGCGCGAGGCCGAACCCGCGACCAACCAGCCCGTTTGCCAGCCGGGTCGCCCACCATTCAGCGCGAGACCAAGAAACCTGTGCCGTCCCCGGGGGACTCGAATCGGTTTACAACCCTACCCACGATTGAAACGGTGGGCTGTCATCTTTCACGCCCGAGACGCTCGTGTTGTAGCAGGAGTAGCCACCAGACTGAGTCCTACATTGTAGGACAAAAGAACAGAGTCCAACCTTTCAGACGGGGTATGCAGTTCGGGACGACAGAAAGCAGGCTGCCATCAAGGCAACCGCTCGGTACCCCGCCCCTTTTCAGATCGACGATTCTCATATGCGGCCGCTCCTTGGCCGGTCTGCTCGGCTTGAGACTACTATCGCAATAGTAGATGCCGGGCCTCCCCGAAGATGATCAGTACAAGCTGCTCGCGCTACTGGAGCGCGACTAAAAATCCAGATCGAAGCGCAGCATACCCTCCTCATCGGCTGAGGGAGGGAACTACCTTCTCTCAGTTAGAGCGATAGCTAGTGCCGCACATCCGCCAGTTGTTGGTTGTTCTTTGCCGACTTGAGCTTGCGGGTGCGCCAGATCCACCAGCCAATCAGCGCAGCCGACGCAATCACGGCGATCACCACTCGCAGGTGGTGGTGCATCATGCCGCCGAGGAAACCCACAATCTCCGGGCCGTAGTGGATCACCAGAAACGACAGGATCATGAAGCGCAGGAAACGTCCGAAGAAGATTGCTGCCAGGAAGTGGCTGAAGCGCATCTCAGCCATGCCGGCGGAGAGCACAAACAGCTTGAACGGCGTCGGCGGGGGCAGCATGGAGGGCAACATGATGGCGAGAAATTCGTGGCGATCAAACGCAGCCCTGATCTTGTTGAAGCGCTTCTCGCCCATGCGCTTCACCAGCAGCACCTCACCGCCTTTGTAGCCCATGACGTACCAGACAATGCTACCCATCGCCGAGCCGGTCGCCGCCATGGCGCTGTACAACACGAGCCGATGGGGTTGGGCCCAGACGTAACCGGCGACGATGGCGTCGAGCGGCATGCCAAGGAAGGCCGCATCCACGGTGGCGAAGCCCAGCACGCCCCAAATGCCGAGTGGCTTCAGAGCGGCCAGGATGAACAGACTCCACTTGTTGAGCAGGTGCTTCAAAACGGTTGTCGGTGGCCCGTAGTCGGTGGCCCGTCGTCAGTTGCTGGTCTTTCGATTCTACGCGAACGACGATCCGTGGCCACTAATTCGTCCAAGGTCGCGGCACAACTGCGAATCCCGCGCTCGCGAGTGCCAGTCTCATGGCCTTCCCAATCGGTACTGACACCGCGCCCAAAGCCTTGGTCCTGGCGGTCTCGAGTTATCCCAGCGCGATCACGTCAATCTCAACCAGCACGTCTTTCGGCAGGCGTGCGACCTCGACTGTCGAGCGCGCGGGCGGCGCTTGCGTGAAGTAGCGGCCATAGACTTCGTTCATCGCAGCGAAGTCAGACATGTTCTTCAGGAAGACGGTGGTCTTCAACGCGCGGTCCAGCGAAGTGCCCGCTGCCTTCAGGATGCCGGCGAGGTTCTGTAGCGCGCGCTCGGTCTGCACGGCGACATCGCCGGGCACAACCTGCTGTGTCGCGGGATCGAGCGCCACCTGTCCCGAGACAAACACCAATCCGTTCGCCTTTATGGCCTGCGAATACGGCCCGATCGCCTTCGGTCCGTCGTCAGTCGCTACCACTTCGCGCATGGGTCCTCCCAGATTCCGTCGTTAGCTGCGGCCTTGATTTTCGCATACTCTGCCTGCGCGTAAAGCAGTCCGATCCCGGCCAGAATAGCGCGGCCGGAGATCGGCTCTCCGGCCGCAGACTTTCAAAGTTCGCCGATCGTTTATCGCGCGATCTTCTCGCCAATCGCTTTCGCCTGGGTGAACAGCAGCAGGTAATCGGGGCCTCCGGCCTTGGAGTCTGTGCCCGACATGTTGAAGCCGCCGAACGGGTGCGCACCCACCATCGCTCCTGTGCACTTGCGATTGATGTACAGGTTGCCGACGTGGAACTGCTCCTTGGCCGCGGCGATCTTGTCCTCCGACGTGGTATAGACCGCGCCGGTCAGTCCGAACTCGGTGTTGTTGGCAATCGCCAAGCCATCTTCGAAGCCACGCGACTTGATCACCGCCAGCACCGGGCCAAAAATCTCCTGCTGCGAGATCGTCGCCATCGGATCGACATCGGCAATCACCGTCGGCTGGAGGAAGTAGCCGTCGCCTGCCTCCGTCGCACGTGCGCCGCCGGTGATCAGGCGTCCGCCTTCGGCAATTCCCTTCTCGATGTAGCCAAGAATCGACTTCATCGACTTCTCATTCACCACCGGGCCCATGTTCGGGTTCTGCGTTGGATCGCCGACGGTGATCTTCTCCACGCGCTCTCGCAGCCGCTGCACGAAACGGTCGTAGATGCGCTCATCCACGATGGCGCGCGAACACGCCGAGCACTTCTGCCCGCTGAAGCCGAAGGCTGATACCGCAACGCCCTCGACCGCGGCGTCAAAATCGGCGTCAGCATCCACCACAATCGAGTCCTTGCCGCCCATTTCCAGCACAGTGCGTTTGATCCAGATCTGACCGGGCTGCTGCTCCGCGGCGCGCCGGTTGATGTGGAGGCCCACTTCCTTCGAGCCGGTAAACGCGATGTAGCGCGTCTTGGGATGCTCGACCACCGCGTTACCGAAGCTGCCGCCCTTGCCGGGACAGAAGTTGACAACGCCCTCAGGCAGGCCGGCTTCTTCCAGGATCTCGAAGAATTTCGCGGCGATAGTCGGCGAGTCGCTCGAGGGCTTCAGGATGACGGTGTTGCCGCACACAATGGACGCCAGTGTCATGCCGCCCATAATCGCGCCCGGAAAATTCCACGGCGGAATCACCACGCCCACGCCCAGTGGGATGTAGCGCAGCCAGTCGCGCTCGCCCGGCAACTGCACGGGCGGCTCCGCCTTCGACAGGCGAATCGCCTCCAGCGCGTAGAAGTCGCAGAAGTCAATCAGCTCGGCGATGTCGCCGTCGGCCTCGGCCCAGTTCTTGCCCACCTCAAAGACCATCCACGCCATCAGCTCGAACTTGCGTTCGCGCATCAGCGCGCTGGTGCGAAATAGCAGGCCGGTGCGTTCTTCGACCGAGCTATACTTCCAGGTCTCGAACGCCTTCAGCGCCGCCTGCATCGCAGGCTCGACCTCTGCCGCGCCAGCCGCTTGGTGTACGCCGACAATCTCCGACGGCTTGGCCGGGGTGAGCGACGTCGTCTTTTCGGCCGTCTTCACGCGGCGTCCGCCGATGACCAGGTCGTATTCGCGGCCCAGTTCGTTGCGGACCTTGTCGATGGCAGCGCGCATGCGGCGTGCGTTCTCGGGATTGCTGAAGTCAACCGATGGCTCGTTCTTGAATTGCGTAGGAATGTTGACGTCTCTCAGACCTTCGCGGGTGGGTGCAAGTGTGGTAGCCATAAATGCGTCCTCTCAGAAAGGTGATTCTCAGTAGATGCCATTCGATTCGGCGAGATGCAGGGGCAGTGCTGACTGGCCATTCTAGCATCGGCGGGTTGATGCCACGATTCCGTCGGAGTAGGAGTAATGGATTACTGCAGTCACGGGGACATGCTGAAAGCCGAGCCACATAAACAAACGCAATCGGGCAAAAAAGCGTTACAGGATCTCTCGAAAATATTTTTTGTGGAGTACCAAAATGGAACTCTTAATGATGTCAGGTTTCGGGTAACTTGGGTTAATCGAGGTGGCTAACTCGCAGATACCAAAGCGTTTCGAGTACAGAGCATGCATCGGGTGCCCCGTTCTAGCCTTCTTTTGGCTAGAGCCTGCCCTGAGCCAGCGACGCTTTCGCGAAACCGTCCGTGAAAACAGAAGCTAAACGAGCATGTATGTTTCGCCTTAGATTCGCTTTCCTGGCTTTGCATCCATCCTGTCATATTCCATTGATCCTCAATGACTTGCTCGTATAGCTTCTGGAGAGCGAAGTCGAAGGGGCGGGGTCGTTACACACCCCAGGTTGTCGGCGTCGTAATCTTTACCCGCCCGTCTGCTAACAATCCCTGGTGCCCCAGGCTGGGCATTCACACTCAGTGCATCCCGATTCGCCAGCGGGTCTATCTGAACGGATGTCATACGGCTTCGGGGGAAGCAAGGCAGGGTCTACTGTCATCGTGCCCGCTTTACGGCGAGTATCCCGAGTATGCGCTGAGAGTGGGTGCCCACATTTGCAAGGTTCTTTAACTTCGGCCATGTTCGTATCCTTTCAATTGGTATGATGCCCACATCTGGGGATGAAGTTTCTAAAATGGCGACGGTTTTGCGCCACAGAGCTGAATCGCGTGCTTAAAGGCTTTCACAAAGCGCTTGGCGTGGTCCCCGTTATCGAAGACTAGAGCAACAAATGTTTGTGGTTCATCGAGGGACTTATCCCAGGTCACACTAGCTGGAGGAGTGAAGACAACGTTGACTTTTTTCATGCTGTTTGCGGTATCTGCGATGACCGCATTTTCAAACGGCATATCTTTCACCCAGACTACGCTCTTGGGGTCAAGGTCTTTCAGCGAAAATCGGTAGGTGTGGGTGCCAACATCTTTATAGCTCAAGGTAACTGACCACTTTACTGTTGCGGAGCAGCCCTGACTATCGAACGTGGTCACATCATTCCGTCGCTCGCAGTCGGGTGTACCCAGTTCGCAACGTCCGTTATCGGTATTCCGCTGGCCAACGTACTGTCTGCCGTTGTCAGCCGCAAAATTGTGCATCCACTCCAAAGTTTCCTTCAAACTGACAGGCTGTTGGGCGTGAGCGGTAACGGCAAGAATTGCGAGAATGAGCAAAGGTGCGCGTTTCATTGAATTGAATCACTCCCAAGGTTCGTCTGAACATTTGAAATCTTTGTTCAGATAGTCTCTCAAGACTGTGGCCGCGCTTACCGTGTAGTTTTGGTCCTTCTGGTCTAGCTTTGCGCCGAAGGAGTCATTGAGCTTAGAAATTAACCTAGCCTTCTCCTCCTTCGTGATAATCAGGTGGCTTGCGTGACCTTTGGAGTCCGCCTTCATATCTATCAGTGTCGCAAAGACGCCCGGCGTAGCCTCAAACAGAGATTGGTCAATGAAATCCAATTCACCCCTTGATCTGGGGCATTTCGGCTGCCAGCCTGCTATAGTCCACGCCGTCCTTCGGCCCGCCGATAAAGGCGCTGCTAATCTCGCGCATCCTTCGCCAAAGTACGATTTTTCGTTCATAGAACACTGTAATGTTCGGAATCAGTTCATCGAACGGCGCATTGAGGCGCATACCCTTGAGCATTTTGACCTGCGATCCTAATTCGAGTTCGAACAACGTGCTGGTGTGTACGGCGCTGGCGAAGGGAAGCTTGTCATCTTTTTTATCCTGATTATTCTCCCCTTCACCCGCCGCGCGGATTCGCTCAACTGCTGCCAACTCACGGATATATTCCGTCACAAATTCAAGATGTGGTGTTTCCGGCTTCGCAGGTCGGGCTGTAGGTCGGGCGGGCTTAGTGTTCGTTTGGGCGAAGCAAAATGAAAACTGAATAGCAAGCGCCACCACGGACAGGGCGAGTAATCTCGTGAGCGGGCGCTTCAGCACACTGCTAAGGTCAAAATAGAAGCGTCGTTTTGAATCGAAGCCAGCTTTGTGCCTGCGGTTTAGGCTCGGATAAGTCATAAGCTTCTATCGGCTCGCGTGTTGAATGGTTCAAAGGAACCATGCCAAGGCAATGATCCTAGGCCTTTGCCGCCAGCTTACGCCATTGTTCGTGTTCCTTCTCAATTGCCTTATCGGCTTTCTCCAAATAATGAACCAACGATTTTGCCCCCCAAGGGTCGGGACCCAATACGGAATGAGGAAGGCCGTAGTGGTCCTCAACCAGCGTGAGCAGATCCCCAATGGATTTCAACGCACTCTCGATGTCGTTGCCCGTTACGGGTGGCAAAGTCAAAGAGTGGCCTTTTCGACGATTGATCAAGTCTGTATGAGCCAAGCGCTGGTTCCGCCATTTCCGAGCAAACTCGCAGCTCTTCCGCACTTGGCCCGTTTTAGTTCCCACGGAAGCCTTAAGTACGGGGTCAGAAACTAAAGCACTGAGGGCTAACACCGAGAGATTTTCTCGATCTCCTGTTCGAAGGCGGGTTTTAGGCGGGTCTGAGAGACGACATAGGTGCAGCATAGCGTCTTCAAAGAACAGCCTGTGGAGGAAATAGAAGAAGTTGGATGCAGCCCTATTCAGTAGGTCGATGCGCTCCTGGCCCTTTCCGAACAGCTCTTGAAAATTGCTCCACTTCCGTTGTAACCAATCGACATCGTCTCGCAATTCCCCGCACAGTTGTCCTAGGTCGGAGCCCATCGCGCGAACGTATTCGGCTCCTAGTTCCTCGTCGGTCATAGCTTTTTGCAAGGTATCTGCTCCAATCCACTTACATGGATGATAACACGCTGTTGCTAGCGGGTCGGAGTCATCAACGGCCCTGCGGGGAGGGTCTAGGAATTGGGAAGGAAGGGTTGCCCTATTGTGCTTTCCAGATTACGTTCATGTCGAAGCTGTGGCGGCGAAATTCGGTCTGTAGGGCGTGAAGCAGTTCGAATTCTTCTTTTGCCCCGATTCACTCAACACATTGCCTGGTCCCCCAGCTTCGCGCCCTTCTTTTTGGGCGCTAAGCTGGGCTCCCAATCCGCTCAAAACCTGGAATGCCGTCCCGCAGGCGGAACTGTTTCGACCGTCACCATGGCAGGTGAGCATAGTCACCGACAACGGCGAGCTGATCGGTGACACTGCTGGCCAGAGGCTTAGTGTCTCTACCCGATGCGACCCCGCTTTGGTGTGGCGCCGGACCGAAGATCTTTCACAACTTAACCGTTGGCGAGCCGTGGTTCGGTGCGCTTACATCCGTATGAAGTGCTAATCTTGCTTATCAAGATATCTTGTTAACTTGATTAGCATGCTTAGCTCCTCCGTTTCGGCCATAAGTATTTGGAGGACAATAGCTTAACGACAAGTCAGCGCAAGTTAGGACTCCCCGTGAAGAATGCCAGGGGGAGGGGGTACCACTGCAGTCGAAGGGAATGCGCGTGCCCCACCCAAGCTTCTTTTGCTTGGGTCGGATAGTTCGGATCCTGCGATCTACCTAAAGGCTCATGTACTCCGGATGGTAGTCCTTCCAGATGCCGGTGCCGGCGGAGATCTGGCGGACGGGGACGTCTTCGGCGTGCTTGGCGGTGCGGACCCATTCCCAGGCGTGCAGGATTTCCGACTCATCGAAGTAGCGCGTTTCGGACTGGAGCACGGCCGCGCCCGCAGTGAGGATGGCCATGGCCTCTTCCCACTTTCCGGCGCCGACCACCGCCATGCGCGCGATGTGGTCGGTATGCTTCTGGAGGAAGCGCATCTCGTCCCAGCGCGCCGCCAACTCGGCGCCATGCATCGCGGAGACGTCGGCAAGAATGCCGATGGGCTTGTGCTTGCGCTCGGCAATCAGGTATCCGATTTGCGGTTCGAAGCCTTGAATGTCTTCGGCGGTCATCTTGCCGATGACCTTAAAGCCGATGACGCCGCCTGCGCTCTCTTTGAGTCGTTCGATCATTGCTGTGCGCGCTCCTGATGTCCGAGGCCAAAGCCCCTGTAATTGGCCTGACCGCGATGCGCTCGCCGCTACGCGGCTCGGCCTTCTTTTCGCACCTAACCCCGGGGCTTGCTTGCACCCCAACCCGCGCAAAAGCGGCGCGCGTTGGGGGCCCGCAATGCGCCCCGGGCTCACTTCACCGCCGCCGCTGCGCGGCTCATTCTTCCGCTTGTTGAGGCTTTTGTTCCACCGGCGAATCGCATTCCCAGTCACGACACAGTGCCTAAAGGCTGGCTCTGCCTAGCCGCGTTTGGCGAAACGGCAGTATATCCCACTGCGGCTGGGGCGTCCTCTCGCCACGCCGGCAGCCGATTGTTGTATCTTGTCCTGAGGCGAACACCATGACACAAACGGCAGTGCTCGGCGGCGGATGCTTCTGGTGCGTAGAAGCTGCGTTCAACCAGTTGCAGGGAGTGCAAAGGATTGTCTCGGGCTACATGGGCGGCCATGTGAAGAACCCGAGCTACGAGCAGGTTTGCAGCGGCAAGACCGGACATGTCGAGGTGGCGGAGATCACTTTCGACCCCGCCGTGATCAGCTACGAAGACCTGCTGGAAGTGTTCTTCACGGTACACGATCCGACCACGCTGAACCGCCAGGGCGACGACGTCGGGGAACAGTATCGCTCGGTCATCTTTTATCGCGACGAAGAGCAGCACAAAACGGCGCAGAAGGTGATTGCCGAGCTTACCAGGGAACGCGCCTTTGCCGACCCGATCGTCACCACGGTCGAACCTGCCTCCACGTTCTACCCGGCCGAGGAGTATCACCAGGACTACTTCACGAACCATCCCTATCAGCCGTACTGCATGTTCACCGTCTCCCCCAAGGTGAAGAAGATCCGGGAGAAGTTTGCGGCCAGGCTAAAGGCGTAGCTGCTCGGCCTTCAAGCGCCGAGTGATTTTCATCCCCAATTAGCCCCTTTTGCGCTTGATCACGGGAGATTTCTCCCTGTGGTCGTGGCACCCCCCACTTTGGAGCTACGTTTCGCGTACAAGCATCCCCTTTAGAATCTGGCGATTAGCCAGTACACCCAAAATACACCCGTAGATGACCTCAATCCACCCATAGATGACCGCTGGTGCATCGACGCACCGAGCGGGCTGACCTATTGTGCGCTCACGGGAGCAGGAAATTGAGCAAACAAACTCGACGAACTGCTCTTTTCGGGGGAATGCAAACCGGAGGTGGGGCACACACCCACCTCCGGGGAGCGAGGCAAGATCCCGCAACCAAACCGGCGCCGTTCGAGTTCGACCGGCGCCACAACCCGATGACCAAAAGGAGGTCATTATGAAAACGCAGCTTCGTATCGCTTCAATCTCACTGCTCGCCTTGGCCCTGCTGGCCCTGGCGGTCACACCATCCTTCGCTAACTCGATCACCATATACAGCACGGGGCAGGCGGCCACTGGGCAACCAGACCCCTACTACCAACTACTTGCCTCGTCTCCAACGGGCGCCGGTCCGGCCTATGCCATCCCACCCTACCTCCCCGGCTGGGTCTCGCCTCCAGCGGGCACGCAGTGGATAAATCCCTACCCCACGGGCGGAGCAGCTCCCGCTGGTTACTACGACTACCAAACCAAATTCTATTTGACGGGTCTTGATCCCAGCACGGCAGTGTTGAGTGGATTATGGGCCGCAGATAACGCAGGTTACATTGTGCTGAACAATTCAGCGGCCATTGGCACCGGCACCAGCATACCGGACCCCTACGGCTTCAAGAACCTTACACCCTTCACCATCTCGGCTCAGACACCGGGGAATACGTTTAATCAAGGCCTGAACACGCTCGACTTTTTCGTCTTGAACGACTACGACGTTACGGGCTTACTCGTCGACATCAGTGGCACGGCAAGTCCGGCCCCGGAACCCTCTTCTCTGCTGTTGATGGGAAGTGGCCTGATCGGACTGGGAGGTGCGCTGCGCCGCAAGCTGAAGTGGTAGCACAGCGGCTGTTATTGGCCGCCATTTGGAGCGGCCCTTCTTAAACAAGAAAGCACGTAACCCACGAAAGGAAGGCCCGACATGACGACCGACACTGTTCAGCTTTACGTAGCCACACAGACTCTGTTTCGCGCTTTTCACTACCTGGACCCTCGTATGGAGGGTGGAGCTCTGGTTCCGCCCCAAGCCATGAATGGCGAGGCCCTGGCGGGGCGCATTCTGCATGGCTGCATGGCGCAGCTCGTCACGGAACTGCAGCAACGGCGAGAGCGGCACAAAACCCAAACCAGGCGAACCTTGCGGCTCGTACAACCCTAATCCGGCGCCGGGTCAACCCGATCGACGCCACACCCAGTGACCAAAAGGAGGTCGCGATGAAAACACATACCAAGCAGCACAACGCAACAGCAATAGATGTTCAACCCAACAACCTTAACCAAAAGGAGAACAAAATCATGAAAACGCAACTTCGTATCGCTTCGCTCTCGCTGTTGGCGGTTATTTGCCTGACGCTGGCGGCGCTTCCCGCCTCGGCCAACCTCTGGGACAACGGTCCGATTAACGGCACAATAAATGCGTGGAGCATCAACAACGGCTACAGCGTAGGTGACTCGTTCCAGCTGATAGCGGCCCAGAACACGGTGACGAGCTTCTCCTTCGGAGCTTGGGTTGCGTCGGGCGACACAGTCTTATCCGTGGACTGGTCGATAACGGAACAAGGAGTGACTCTTGCAAGCGGCACCGCCAGCGGTCTCACAAACCAATATCAATCCACCAACGCCGGGTACGACATTCTTAAGGTCACCGCGTCAGGGTTCAACATTCCTTTAGGACCGGGCGTCTATTACCTGAACCTGGAGAATGCGACAACTCCCCAAGGCGGCGCGGTTTACTGGGACGAGAACGACGGGGTCGGCTGCGGAGGGTCTGACGGCAACGGCCTGAACTGCATATCAACTGCCTACCAGTCCGGCATAGGCTCGATCCCCTCGGAATCTTTCACCATCCAGGGCACGGGGAGCGGCGGGACTACTCCGGAACCCAGCAGTCTCTTGATCTTTGGCTCGGGAGTCATGGGTCTGGGCGGATTACTGCGAAGACGCTTCCTTGGATGATGCGAGCGCTGACGGATGGGACATCCCTGTCCCGGTGAGGAGCAGCTGTGCGGTGAGTTGCTCCTCACTCCTCGAACATATCCACCGCCAACAACCCCTGACCACAAGGAGGTCACTATGAAAACTCAAATGATGCACAAGGGCCTCGGCCCCAACACCGAAATTTCAAAATTCGACACCACCAGAAAGGCGATGAAGAGCCTGCGGTTGGGCCTCTCGGCCACGGCGCTTTGCTACCTGACCATGGTCATCGGAGGCGCGGTGTTGCCTTGCGGCGCCGAAACAATCTTAACCACGGGTAACACCCTCGTCTTCGCTAACGGAACCATAGCGGTCAACAACGATCACTTTGGAGATTGGAACGGGTTGCCTCAGAACAACCTGAACCAAGTCACAGTGAATTCAAACACCAACTACATCGGCCCGTTCGCGGCAGACCTGCACTTCACGCAAAATCCCTCGACCGAGTATGGCGTGACGTGGAACATGACCAATACCACCGGCCAGGACTGGTACGGGATGCACTTCACGCTGGAATACGCGCCGTTGGGAAACTTTTCGGTAACCTACGACGCAACTGGCGCGCATCCGAGTCAACCCAGTTCCCCACAATTCGGTTTGCCTACCACTTGGACCGACACCGACATCATCTTCTCGGGCGCGGATATCTCGGGAAGTGGGGGATCCACAACCTTCTACCTTCCGTTGGACGTTTTCGGCGACTGCTGCAACGGTGATTTTAGGATCTGGGCAACTCCCGACTACAACCCGTCCGCTCCCGAGCCTTCCAGCCTGATGCTGTTTGGCTCCGGGGTCCTCGGCCTGGGCGGAATGCTGCGAAAGCGCTTTCTCGGATGAGGCGAGCGCTACCTCGATTGGGACGCCAGTCCCGGTGAGGAGCAGCAACGCGGTGAGTTGCTCCTCACTTCTCAACGATATTCACCGCCACAACCCCCGACCAAAGGAGGTCGCCATGAAAACGCAAACGCAAGTTCGTATCGCTTCACTCTCTCTGCTTGCAGTCCTCTGCCTGACCCTGGCCGCTCTTCCGGCCTCGGCACAGACTCTGTATGACAACGGCCCGATCAACGGCAACAGCAGTGCCTGGCAAATCACCGGCGGCCAGGTCGTCAGTGACAGTTACGTAATTAGCCCGGGATCGGCAGGTGGGGAGTCCGCTTTCATGTTCGGCGTCTGGACCCCGAGCAACATGACCTCGGTGGATTGGTCTTTTACCGCCCAGCAGAACGGTGGAACGGTGTTTGCCGCCGGCACGGCCAGCGGTGCAAACCTGACTGACACGTTTCTTTCCACCAACCAGTATGGCTACAACATTGACCTGATCACAGTGTCTGGCCTGAACGTTAACTTGAACCCTGGGACCTACTGGCTGAACCTGCAAAACGCGCAAACTCCCGGCGGCGATGCGGTTTTCTGGGATGAGAACAGCGGCGTGGGCTGCCAATCAGCGGGCTGCCCGTCGCAGGCCTCCGACAGCGCCGTAGGCACCATTCCTTCGGAGTCATTCACGATCAACGGCGGCAGCGGTGGCTCCACTCCTGAACCTGGCAGCTTGGCCCTGTTCGGCTCCGGAATCGTTGGCACAGCGGGCCTGCTGCGACGACGCCTCTTTGGATGACGCGAGCGCTACTCGATGGGACGCCAGTCCCGGTGGGGAGCAGCTACGCGGTGCCGTTTGCTCCTCACTCAACCAGAAGCACCGCCAACACCCATGACCCAAAGGAGGTCGCCATGAAAACCCAAATGATTCGCAAAGGCTTCGGCCCCGATAGCGAAATCCCAAGATTCGGAACTAAGAGAAAAACAATGAACGGCGGGATTTCCATCATGGCGGTTGCAGTGATGTTCACTGCCCTGGCGGCCAGCGCCACAACCATCGACAATTCCGGCGATGCGGTGCAGCCCACGACGGGTTGGACCGCCGTGGCCCAGACCCTCATCTCGCCCGGCCAGGACTTGACCAGCTATTCGTTCTGGCTGGGAAGCACCGTCCCCACCATCACCTTCCAGGTTTACCAGGGCGATGTTTGGAAGGGATTTGGCACCCCGCTGTTTACCACAACCCTGAGCGGTCTCGGCCCGGGAGAGGTGACGGTTTCGGACATCAATGTCGCCACCACCGCTGGGACGAGGTACTCCGTTTACATGGACCTGAATGGCTACACAGGGGACAGCGTGTTGTGGGGCTTGGACGGCTACCTTTTCGGCTGGGGTGAGTGGGGGTATAGCGGTAAAGGTGTCGGTCCC
Organism: uncultured Acidobacteriaceae bacterium; assembly: GCA_963833155.1. Classification (GTDB taxonomy): domain Bacteria; phylum Acidobacteriota; class Terriglobia; order Terriglobales; family Acidobacteriaceae; genus Bog-257. Next base: position 194,181 of record CAWHWY010000001.1, on the reverse strand, counting down.
GTCTTCCGTGACGACACCGGATTCATCGCAGTCTTTGGCGAACCTTCCACTCCCGAGCCCAGCAGCCTGGCGCTGTTTGGGTCAGGGATCGTCACCGTGGCGGGAATTTTGCGCCGCAAATTGACAGGCAACGGCTCTGCGCGGTGAGCGATTAACCGCAGCACAACCCGGCGACGGGTCAGCTCAACCCATCGCCACAACCGAATGACCAAAAGGAGGTCACCATGAAATCGCAACTTGGTATCAACACGCGTGTGAAGCTCTTACGATGGGCATTGCTGGCCTTTTCGGTGGCCTTGCTGACCGGCACTTCTTTCGCCGGAATAACCATTTACTCGGGGTTCGACAACGGAGCTGGTTCTCCGCCTCATCCAAACTCCGACGCAGCTGCAGCTCTCTTCGATGCCGCAACCGGCTCCTTGCCGATCATAACCTTCGAATCCGCACCCTTGGGGCCGTACTCGAGCCTGGTAGTAGCACCGGGGGTAACGCTAACCGGGACCAACAGCAACAAGGGCAACCAGAGCATCATCGACACTCCCGGCTGTTCGCCCGCCCTGTGCGGATACAACACAACATTGGGCGGTAAGCAGTGGGCGGACGTGAATGGGGGCTTCATCACCTTCACCTTCAGCACTCCGATCTCTTCCTTCGGAGCCTATTTCACCGGCGTCCAAATCGCCGGCGACAGCATTTCGTTCTTTGACGGATCGACCCAAACCATACCCCTCCCGGTTGACAGCTATAGCGGCGGTACAGCGTTCGTTGGATTCGTGGACACGAATGCCAACATCACCAGCGTCACCATAAACGCTTCGTACGACATCATCGGGGTGGACGACGTCCGCTATGGTGCACCTGCTGCCGCTCCTGAGCCCAGCAGTATCACGCTGCTTGGCTCGGGAGTGCTTGGCCTAAGCGGAATGCTGCGAAAGCGTCTCCTCGGATGAGCGAGCTGCTCGATGGGACACCTCTGTCCCAGTGAGGGGCCGCTACGCGGTGAGTTGCTCCTCACTCTTAACCATAACCACCGCCGCAACCCATGACCCAAAGGAGGTCACCATGAAAACGCAACTTCGTATACCGGTACTAACACTGCTTGCCGTTCTCAGCCTGATGATGACGGCAGTTTCCGCCTCAGCCCAGGGCTTGCTGTTCAGCAACGGCGGCCCTGCCGGCAACATATACGGCTGGGAGATCGACAGCGGCTATGTGGTGAGCGACAGCTTCCAGTTCGCCTCTGGGAGTACCGCCACAAGTTTCGTTGTCGGTCTCTGGGTTTTGCCCGGCGAAACGCCGCAGCACGTGGACTGGTCGATCACGACCGCGGAGAACGGCGGAACGTTTTTCGATTCCGGCTCATACAACTTCGCCTCCACCGACCTCACCCCATCGCCCGTGAAAGGAACCACCTTTATCGGCGGCAACGGCTTGTCGGGCACGCCGTGCCCGAATACAGGCTGCGACATCTATAGGGCCACCGTCAACATCCCCGGCGGGGTGAGCCTGAGCGGCGGCAGCACTTATTGGCTCAACCTGCAGAATGCGTTCACGAATGTGCCCGGTGACCCGGTGGGCTGGGATGAAAACAATGGTCCCAACTCGATGGCTTCGCAAAACGCCATGGGCACGATCGGCTCCGAAGATCCCGATTTTTACGGCACGCCCAACGGTACCCCTGAACCCAGCAGCCTGACATTGTTCGGCTCGGGGATTCTCGGCCTCGGTGGGCTGCTGCGACGGAGGTTTCTCGGATGATGCCGGCACTACCTGATGCAAAGGTTTTTCCCGGTGAGGAGCAGTTGTCGCGGTGCAGTTGCTCGTCACTCTCGACCATAACCACCGCCAACAACCCAATGACCACAAGGAGGTCACCATGAAAACCGCGATCACGAGGAAGTTTCTCTTGCTGTTTGTACTGCTCGGTGCTACATGCAGCGCGTTTGCTGACATTACGTTTTGGCAGAACAGCAGCAACGGGAAGGCCACCATATTATGCGATACCTATTTACCCAGTTGCGGCGGACCAGGTTGGATTGTGTACGACGACTTCGTCGTTTCTGGGCAGACCGGAATCACGGGCTTTACGTACACCGATTTTTTTAGTACTGGACAGATCAGCAGCTACGTCAGCACGAAGTGGTTCATATTTGGCCCAAACGTGGCCGACCCTTTCGGTACTCCAGCGTACTCCGGGACGGCCGTAGCCACCAGCACGCTCAACGGTGATGGAAGCTATACGTTCAGCATCACCGGATTGAACCTTCCGGTGACGAACGGTTCATGGATCGTTGGTTTCTCAAACGTCCTGAACGATCCCAATGCGGTTACTACGCGTGCGGCTTCGGACGATCCTCGCCTTCAAGAGTGGTGGCAGCAGGCCACCGATGGAAGCAACCAACGCACCCTGAACGGCAATACGGCATTCAGCGTCAGTACCGGGACCACTCCGGAACCCAGCAGCATTGCGCTACTTGGCTCCGGCGTGCTCGGCCTCGGCGGACTTCTGCGACGGAGGTTTCTTGGATGATGGCGACGTTATTGGGACAGAAGGACCTTGTCCTAGTGAGGGGCAGCTACGCGGTGAGTTGTTCCTTACCTTTCAACCTCAACCACCGCCAACAACCCAATGACCAAAAGGAGGTCACCATGAAAACGCACACGCAAATTCGCATCGCTTCACTCTCTATGCTTGCAGTCCTCGGCCTGGCCTTGGCCGCTCTTCCAGCCTCGGCACAGGTCTTGTACGAAAACGGTCCGATCAACGGCAACGCGAACGCTTGGTCGATTAGCCCCGGCAACGTGGTTAGCGACTCCATAAATCTCAACTCATCCAGGTCCAATGTCTATGACATCTCCTTCGGGGTGTGGGAATCGCCCGGCGACACACTGGCCTCGGTGGATTGGTCCTTTACCGCCCAGGAGAACGGTGGAACGGTGTTTGCCTCCGGTACGGCCAGCGGTGCAGCTCTGACGGACACGTTTCTTTCCGTCAACCAATATGGCTACAACGTTGACCTGATCACAGTGTCCGGCCTGAACGTGAGCTTGGATGCTGGAACCTACTGGCTGAACCTTGAGAACGCAACACGTAAGGACGGCAAGGATTGGGTGATGTGGGATGAGAACAGCGGCGTGGGGTGCCAATCACCCGGCTGTCCGTCGCAGGCCTCCGACAGCGCCGTGGGCACCATTCCTTCGGAAGCGTTCACGCTTTACGGCGCCTCCGGCGGCGGCAGCACCCCGGAGCCGAGCAGCTTTGCGCTACTTGGCTCCGGCGTGCTCGGCCTCGGCGGGCTGCTGCGAAGGAGGTTTCTTGGATGATGCCAGCGCCATCGGAGGGGAAAGTTTGTCCCGGTGAGGAGCAGCTACGCGGTGCCGTTGCTCCTCACTCCTCAATCGTAACCACCGCCACAACCCATGACCACAAGGAGGTCACCATGAAAACGCAACTTCGTATCGCTTCACTCGCAATGCTGTGCCTAGCTCTGGCCGCAATTCCAGCTTGGGCGCAAAGCTATAACAACGGTCCGTGCAACTGTGACACCGATGCTTTGACCATCAACTACGGCTACATCGTGAGCGACACCTTCACCGGACTTTCGAAAGTCGGTAGCTTCTCGTTCGTCGCCTGGGAATACCCGGGCGACAACATGGGTGTCCTGGGCGGCTCGTTAGGCTGGTCCATCAGCACCCAAGAGAACGGCAACCCCGTTCCCGGCGGCTCCGGTACGGCGCAGGGGGCGGTCAACATGACACAACAGCTTATTTCCACCAACGCCTATGGCTACGAGATGGACCTGATTACGGTGACGGGCCTCGGCGTCACCGGTTTGAATCCTGCGAATACCTACTGGCTCAACCTGCAGAATGCGTACGATCCCAACCACCCCACCGACCCGATTTTCTGGGATGAGAATTTCGGTGTCGGCTGCACGGGAGACGGATCGCCCGGGAGCTGCCCGTCACTGGCCTCGGAAAGCGGCATAGGCACGATGCCTTCGGAAGCTTTCACGATATCTGAAAGCCAGGGCGGGACGACTCCAGAACCTAGCAGCTTCGCGCTGTTTGGTTCCGGAATTCTCGGCGTGGCGGGTGTTCTGCGAAGGAGGTTGATGGGATAGCTCGCGGCAACTGCGCTGAAATGGGGTTGCCACCCCAGGGCTGGCGCCCCACCAAACCATAGATACACAAGCCAAAAGAAAGGAATGATGCGATGACAAGCAACACACTAAAGTTGTTCGAAGCTACCGAGACCCTGTTTCGCGCCTTTCACTATCTGTATCCCCGGATGCGGGGTGGCGCACTGGCTCCGCCGGAGCCAATGAACCCGGAAGCGCTGGCGGGATGCATCTTGCACGGGTGCATGTCACGCGTAGTAGGGCACATAAAGGCACAACGGGAGCAGGCTACTTTCACCCCACAATTCCGAGCCGAATGGCAGGAATATCCATCTTCTTGCTATGTCCCACTCGATTCCTCTACCGCTAGGATGCAGGCAGCAGGACCAGCCGGGTAGGTCGGCGTTCGTTACCGGACGGTCAAACAGCCGCGACGAGAAACGAATCACAACTCGGACCCGAAAGCGCTCCCCACCAGGAGCGCTTTTTCCTGTCCGCATCGACTTTTCCGCAATAGCCAGCCGCCGATTTTGCTGACTCCAACCACTTTGGAATGAGTTAGTTACCCAGTACACCCAAAATACACCCGCAGATGACCTCAATACACCCATAGATGACCGCTGGTGCATTGATGCACAGAGCGCACTGACCTATTGTGCGTTCACGAGAGCGGGAAATTGAACACAAAATGGGCGCCCGTTCTCAAAGGGGAAACGCAAACCGGGGGCTTGGCAAACATGCCACCTCTGGGGCGAAGCAAGGTCCCCACAACCCCAACCCGGCGCCGCTCGGCCCTTCGACCGTCGCCACCACCCAATGACCACAAGGAGGTCACCATGAAACGCAACACGCTGGTAACTCTCGCATTCGCAACCATACTCTTTGCGATCCCCGCATTGAGTCAGGCCAACTCAGGAAGCGTGATCATCGATCTGCGGACAGGCACGTACACACTGATTCCCCCGCTACCGTACGGACTCAGCCTTCCACGCATCTCCGCGTCAGCGAACCCGAATTGTGTGGGTTGGTATGAGGCCCACATCGACATCAATCTGCAGCCCGGACCCGATGGAAAAGCCCGGACCGCTTATATAACCGCCGAATACGAGGGTACGCCCTACGGATGGACGGTCGATATTGGCGATTCGGCGACCGACAACGGATACGGGGGCAACTCAGGAGGGCCCGAACATGCCGCAGAGGTGCAGGTCGTGGACCAGTGGCTTTCCGTCTACAACGATCCCAAAATCCCGGGTCAGGTGGACAACCTGCTGACGAAGGCCATGGCCCTCACGGGCGGCTCTCTGAAGTTCGAGATCGCCAACCAGACTCTCTCGGTCGGCGCTCCGGCGGAGGTCCTGGCAACTCCGGTAACGCAGACCCTGTTCTGGATACCGGATCCACTGGCTACGGGTACGGAAGTGTGGTCGATTCACGCCGCCTTCAACCATGTGGTGGACGCGGGAACCAACCGCAGCGGTTGCGGTGTGCGCAGTGCAATCATCTGGACTGGCACGGGCGGCATTTAGCGCGTGTTCGCTGGCTGGTACCTCTTACCCCCACCCTTTGGCCCGGCCAAAGGGTGGGCTTTTCTCGCCGTGACTCGTGGAGTATCCGTACGCTTCTTCGTGCTTCGAGGCATCGATCGTCGTTGGTAGCTGGCGCGGTCCTCCTCCGGTCAGAAATAGTGCGGCCGATGGTTCCCTGTAAGACGTTGCTATCGTTCACGAGTTGCGTCCTGCGCGCGCTTCTCGCTACCATCGATTACTCATGAAACAGGCCGTCTTCCGCGAACGCAACAAGCAGTACTATCGCGTTCTGCACGCTCCCATCTGGATTTGGGTATTCTGGGTTTTGCCCGGATATCCGCTTACCTACGACCTGTACGCGCACGGGCCGGACCGCCGGCATTGGATTTGGCTTGCGATCGTGGTGACTGGCGTAGCGTGGCGCGGCTTCAAGGCCCGCATTCCGGGATGCGAGCAGCGGCCCTATATCACGCATTATGGCGTGCATCAGCCGAACCTGCCGTATCGCGTGGTCAGTTACACGGCGGCGTGGGTTGACCTCATCGTGCCCTACGCGCTGAACCTGATCGGGTTGATCGTGGCTTCGGTCAACGGCCGCTGGCTGCTAAAGGAGTTGTACACGTACGGCTACTATCCGCTGGCGCTGGCCGTGGTCCTGGCGACGGTTTTCGATTGGACGCCGCGGGCGCGCCGCGACACCTTCGGCGAGGGCGTCGAGCGGGCCTGGTTTTACATTGCCATCTGGACGGTGGTGCCGACGCAGGTGATCAATTGGGCCGCGTGGCGGCTGGGCAAATTCATGGATCTACCGCCGTTGCCGCTGGCGCATGCTCGGCTGGCCACGTGCCTGATTTCGACGGCGGTGTTTTTCCTGCTGGGATATACGGCAAAGCTCCCCCGAACGCAGCGGCATTATGAGGGAGTGGCGGCGGCAGGCGTGTGAAACGCTATTCGCCTTTCGCTATTCGCTCTTTGCCAGAAGATGTCGCAGTCGGGCTTGATCCGATCTCCTATCACGGATCAGGATCACTCTGTACCAAGCGGCTCTGGCGAAAAGCGAACGGCGAATCGCGGCTGCAATAAGAAAGGCGGCCGATTGGCCGCCTTTCCTAACCCTGAGGCTCGAGATCTATAGAACCTGTACGTTCTCCGCCTGCCAGCCCTTGGGTCCTTTGACCACGTTGAACGAGACAGCCTGGCCCTCCTGCAAGCTGCGGAAGCCATTGGTCTGGATGGCAGAATAGTGAACGAATACGTCTTCCCCATTCTGACGGCTGATGAAGCCGTAGCCCTTCGCGTCATTGAACCACTTAACTGTTCCTTGTTCCATGGTGATGCATAGTCCTTCGAAGTGATGTAGCTGCAATTCGATCGGGATTGTGATGCAGGCAGGGATTGCTGCTAGGCAGGAAACTGCTGCGTACAACGTCGATCAATCGAGCACCTACATCATAGCAGTCCGTAGCGAAAAGCCCAAGTCATTTCGCCTGGTGGTGGCTCGTTCGACCGGTAGAGCGCCCGTATTCTCAATGTGTTACCTTCTTCGCAGCAGCGCGCCATGGCTCAGGAGCGCGGAATTATCAGCCATGATCGTCGGAACCGGCATTGACATAGCGGAAGTCTCCCGGATCGCCGCTTCCATCGAGCGCTTCGGGCGCCGTTTCCTGGAGCGGGTCTTTACTGCCGACGAGATCCGTTACTGCGAATCCAAAGCGAACAAAGCAGAGCGATACGCCGGACGCTTCGCTGCCAAAGAAGCGGCCATGAAGGCCATCGGCACCGGCTGGAGCCGCGGCGTCACCTGGCAAGATGTCGAGGTCAACGCGAGTTCCGGGTGGACGTCCGACCGTGACTTTCCATGGGAAAGCGGCGGAATTCTTTCAGAGCCTCGGCGCGGTTGGGCACATCTTTCGATCACCCACACCAAGCAACCGCAATGGCTCAGGTCATCCTGGAATCCGAGGAGGGGTGAAACGCCTGACTGTCCCCGGTAGTCTGTCAGCTCACGGATTGTGGACAATCCGCTTCAGACTGTTTTAACTTCCCGGAAAGTGCGCTTTTCGTCAGTGATCCGATCGGAAGCAGGCAACTCAACCTGAATGGGTGACTTGGTCTGCTCAACACAGTTCGCGTACATTTATGCCAAGGCGGATCGTGGTCGCGCGTGCTTTCCAAACTCCTGTTCGAGTCGCCTGAACAGATTCTCGTGCTGGAGTGCGATTTTTCGGTAAAGCCGCCCCATACTCTCGATACGTCCGTCGCCGATCCTGGCACTCAGAAGATGATGAACCGCAAGGGCACCGAGGATCGCTTCTCGGGTCAGGTCATGCACGAATCCAGCATTCACCAGAAGGTGTTCGTCATCCTGGGATCGTGATCCATGCATCACGTCCGACCTCAGGTCATACGCCCTGTGGGCGTCTCTGTAGGCGTTTTCGACCTGGCCTGCTCCTAGTCCGCTCGCAAGAAGCGCCACCCGCTTACAAAAGTTCTGTGTCACGCCTTTGTATAGCCGCTCTGTCGCAGTGAGTCTTTCAAGTGCTGCAATCCACTTTACTATTTGCACACCTCCTGATTCCTCGAAGGAGGCGTCCCCAAACCATTTAAGAGCGTCGAGAAGCCTAATCGTCGCCTCATCACGATTTCCTGCGAGACTTTTATATAGTAGGTCAGAAGCGAAACTTGTGATGCACGGGGCGATTCCTGCCATCGGATCGCCGGCGACCAGCGCACCTTCGAAACTGGTTCCGTGCCAGGTCCAATTCACCTTGTTGTCAACGTCGGTGAGCACACAAGTTTCGCGGTTCCGTGATGGAGCAGTGTGTGGAAGCCTCATTGATCTCGCATAGCGGAGGCCAATGAAGACCTTCAAGAGATTGATTGCTGATTCAACGATCTCCTCCGCCCTTCGGCGCGATACGTCGGGAGCACAGCGTGGAATTTTGACCGACGCCACCCACCCATACTTCTCTCCGCTCCGCGAAAACAAATCTAATGCTTTCTCGTCCGCAGTTTTTTCGCCGCCCTGAACCGCTCGGCTGAAATCGCTAGCAAACGCTTCAAAGCGTTGGAAAGTCACAGGCCCGAGAGCAAATTGATCAGGGGGAGGTGGCCCGAGGTCTGGATGGGTCGGGCCGCAGTGCAGAAGTACGCATGGAAATCGATACGAGGCTTCTATATGCTCCGCTTCGGATACGGTGACATAGGTTTTTAGAGTTTGGACAAGTTCTTCATCATCCGTAACACGGTCAAATGCAACTTGCAGGATCCTCTCAGAGATAATCTCTGCAATACGTTTTCGGCTCAGATCATAACCGTTAGAGGCTTCAGTGACGAGTCTGATCGCCATTTGCCTTATCGCCTCAATGCCAGATCTGCGGCAGAGAACCATTTCACGGGTCCCAGGCCGGTAGATGTGGCATAACTTGTCCTCTGGATACTGTTCATAGTGGTGGCGAATCGCCTCAACGTTTCCTTGCTTTACGATCTCCTGTTGGAGTCCCAGAAAAAACTCAATTCCCTCTATCAGACATTCGTAGTCCTTGACGTACTCAGTGACGGAATCTGGGCTCAATGCGCTCATGTGGTCTCCTTGAACCCGAAATGGCGCTGGCGCCCCACCCAACCTTGCTTTGGTTGGGTGGGATAGGTTACTGCCGAGCATTTTTCAGTTCCTGATCGTCCGCGTGTATAGTCTTGATTCTTCCCACCCGGCCCGAGCTACGCCATACTAAGCATGTAGAGCTTAGGTCGCCGTACTGGGTCCTTGCTTTTGTTTCTGCGACCTAATGAAATCGCGGTTCATCTCTTCAACTTGCGCCCTGAGATCCCGAGGAAACAGCTGCGTCTCGATGCCGGCTTCGCTTAGACGTAGGTCACCGCGTCCGAGAATATCGGGGTTGGGATCGAGCATTCCGATGACGACGCGCGCTACTTTTCGATCGATTAGCCTCTGAGCACAATTAATCTTGGGATGATTCCTCTTGGTACACGGCTCGAGGGTGGTGTATACGGTAGCCCCAGCGATCAAATCGTCAGGTAGCTTCTTTTCCAAGGCAATATATTCCGCGTGAGACTTCGGGCTTTCTCCACGGTGAGCCCTGCTAAGGACTATGCCATTCTTGACGACAACTGCACCAACCTTCGGATGCGGCCCTTTATCTTCAGCAATGCTCTTACGTGCTTCTTCGATTGCCATCGCAGCAAAGCGTCGGTCATAATCCGTTTCAGCTGGCCTTCGAGTCTCCGAATAATTATCCTGATGTACTGCTCCATGGATCGTCTTTGAGACAACAATCCGCGAAGAAGGCCCTGCGTTGACATTGATACTCCGTTCGTCGGGCATCGGTTCTAGCTCCGGGAAAATGTGATAGGCAGACTGTGGAAACACCGGGGCGTGCGAAAACTTTGACAATAGATAGTTCGACATTGCCCAGTGATGCGTGAGCGTTGCAGATGTGGTCGGGTGCCCATAAGAAAGTTTGTCGAGCAGGTCGAGGGCATTGTTGACCTTGACTTCGTCAAAATTAGCCGGCCGCGAATAGAAGTCGACGTCAGCCAGACGTTTGCGGTGTTCCTCAAAGGGGGTTCTCAATTTGTTGAGTTCTTCGTAGAGAAGTTCACGCCGCCTGGTGCGCAGCTGGGCGAATGCTAAGGTCAACGTCTCCGACAATACCGTGGCCTTTACCGCCTGAACTTTCCTCAGCACCCGCCAGAGATCTCCCTTGCTTGAGGCGTGCTGAATGGAGACAACCCTAACGCACGATCGCGTTGTGAAAGGCAAGCGCACAAAGTCAGCTGCGCGAGCACTCTTTTCGTACCAATGGGAAATCCCGTAATGAGTGAGCAGAACACGTTCGACAAACTCCGGAAGATCGTCGCACGGACGCCCGGGAAGCAACTCAACGAGGTATTTGACTAAAGCATTCGTAAACTCCGGCGGTATTTCTTGCTGTAATTTTGAATGGTAGAAATATGTTTCTCGCTTCTTACGGAATAGGAACCGTGCTCCAGGCTGAGGATTCTTACTAAGCTCGGGTTCGTCCGGTAAGTACGTCATGGCTTCCTGTCGAATATATGGGAGCCAGTCGCCTCCGGAAGGCGAAAACGCGAGCTGAAGGAGTCGCAGTTCGGCGGCAATTGCTTCTTGATCGGCAGGATAGTCTAATACACTTTCCGCAGGTTCGGCGGCCATCGGAAGAACGTTTTCAGCCTTAAACAGAGTAGAGGCATCGTGGTCCACAACCCTCTTCCCGGGGAAGGCACCGTTTCGCTCCGGCAAAGAACCCACTCGGCCCAGCGAAATTCCGAAAACCACGGCATAGGCAAATTCCTCAAGCGCCTCGCGATACAGTTCGTGGCAGCAACGGCGCTCTTGGCGCTCAATTCCGCAGTCGAAGAGAAGCTCCCCGACTAATTGGATTGTTATCCCGTCTAGAAGAAGTGGCCGACCCATGACGTATATGCTACCAGCTTCAAAGTCTTGCCACTATAACGGATGACGGGCAACACGGAACTGACCTGCCGCCTTCGCCTGACTGGTCTTTCGGAGGATGCGCCACCTCCCGGCACGACGAATTAGAAGGCCTTTCGTAGTAATCTCAATCGTCCATGATCGAAACCACGGAACAAGCCACAACCGCAACGCCTGCCGGCCAGCTTTCGGCCCGGAATGCCACGCTGGCGGTCGCGCTGATGAGCTTCTCCGCGCTGCTGCTGGAACTGGGACTTACGCGGCTCTTTTCGGTGGTGCTCTTCTATCACTTCGCCTTCCTGGCCATTTCGATTGCGCTGCTCGGCTTGGGAGCCGGCGCTGTCTTCTCGTTCCTCCGGCGCGAATGGCTGGAGCGCTGGAGCATCGGCGAACTGGGCTCGACCTTGTGTGCTGCCAATGCGCTGATCATTTTCGCGGCGCTGGAGATTGTGCTGCACACCTCGGTGGCGATGCATCTCGACTGGGGCAACTTCGGTCGCCTGACGGTGCTCTATCTCGCAGCGGCGGTGCCGTTTTTCGTCACTGGACTGCTGTTCTCCATCGTCTTTGCGCGGCATCCGGCGCGCATCACGCAGCTTTACGGCGCCGACCTGCTGGGCGGATCGCTTGCCTGCCTGGCGCTGGTTCCGCTGCTCAACCTCATCGGCGGTCCGAACACGATCCTGTTCGCGGCCGTTGCGGTGGCGCTTGCCGGAGTTGCATGGGCCAACTCGCGTGCACGTTGGACGCCAGCGATTCTGGCGCTTTTGCTGCTGGCGCTGATCGTGGTCAATTTTCGCGGCAGGCTGATCGACATCGTGTATGCCAAAGGTATGAAGCGGGTGGTACCGCTCTACGCGAAGTGGAACGCGCTGTCCCGGGTGGAAGTGGATGAGCAAGGCTGGGCCAAGGTGATCGTGATCGACGCCGACGCCAGCACCTATCTGATGAACACCGACCCGCACCACTGGAATGCCACGTATCAGCGCGACCTCATGTCTGCCGCGCCGGCGCTGGCTAATGTGCTGCGTCCCAAGGGCGAGTACGCCATCATCGGTCCGGGCGGCGGAGTGGACGTGCAGCGCGCCGTCGCCAACGGCAGCCCGAGTGTGACCGGCATCGAGATCAATCCCATCATCGCCAACGACATCATGCGCGGCCGCTTCGCGGATTACACCTATCATCTGTACGAAATCCCCGAGGTGCACATCCATGTCAGCGATGGCCGCTCCTTCATTCGCAACAGCCCCGATCGGTACGACGTGGTGCAGATGACGCTGGTGGACACCTGGGCCTCGACCGCGGCGGGCGCATTCGCGCTCAGCGAAAACAATCTGTACACAGTGGAAGCCTTCCGCGAATACTTCGAACACCTGAAGCCGGATGGGATGATCGCGATCACGCGCTGGGAGTTTACCCAGCCGCGCGAAGCGCTGCGTGTGGTCTCCCAGGCAATGGAAGCGCTTCGTCAGCTCGGCGTGCAGGACAGCACGCAGAATTTCATCGTGGTCAGCGATGGCCCGCTCGACGTGGACGGCCGCCCGGTCCTGGTGCTGGCAAAGAAGTCGCCCTTCACCGAGGAGGAGCAGCTTGCGGTGCTTAGATTCATCAAGGGCGCGACGCCGGAGGATGCGCGTCTCAACTTGCACGTGCTTTACCTTCCCGCAACCGGGGACCGGCCGGGGTGGGCGCATCCGGCATTCGCCGGGCTGATTCGCGGCCAGGACGCCCGCGCATTTTCGGCGGACTACGCCTACAACGTAACCCCGGTGACCGACAACGCGCCGTTTTTCTTCTTTACGCTCAAACCGGAGCAGGTCTTTCGCAACCTGAACCAGGGCGGCATCGACTGGAAAGTGAATCTGGGCATCGCCATCCTGGGATTGCTGCTCATCATCTCGGTCGCGGCCGTGATTGCATTTCTGGTGGTGCCGCTGGCGCTGTCGCGGCAGGCACGGTCCGGGCGAAGTGTGCACCTTCTTTATTTCATAGCCATCGGCTTGGGATACATCCTGGTTGAGATCGCGTTCATCCAGCGCTTTGTCCTGTTCCTGGGAAACCCCACGTATGCCCTTACCGTGGTCATTTTCCTTATGTTGCTCTCCAGCGGAACCGGCAGCCTGCTTTCGCGCCGCTGGTGCAACGAGCCAACCCGCGTGGCCTGGGCCATCGCGGTCATCGTGATGGCTCTGCTGATTTGCGTGGTTGCTTTGCCGCAGTTGCTGGGATCGCTCGTCGGCCTGCCGTTTGTTGTCAAGCTTTCGATCAGCGCCGCGCTGCTGATACCGCTTGGCCTTGCCATGGGAATGCCGTTCCCCAGCGGGTTGCGCGCTCTGTCGCACGGTACCGCCGCGGATGAACGTGAGCCCGCAAAACGCAGCGCCGTGGAATGGGCCTGGGCGATGAACGCAGCGTCCAGCGTCCTCGGGTCGGTGCTGGCGATGGTGATTGCGATTCAGTTCGGACTGAACGTAACCCTCGCCTGCGGCGCCGCCGCTTATTTACTCGCGATGCTGTTGTTGACGACGTTTGGGAAGGCTGCAGCCGGCAGTTAAACGCCAAGCGCGAGGAACGCTCAATTTGCCTCAAGTGAAAGCAATATTCAAGAAATCCTCATGCCACTTGCAACACAGACAACATGAGTTGTTATAATCACACGCTTGGGTGATTTACGTCACACCCTTTCGAGACATGAGCAATCCGTACGAAGCCGGGTACCGACAGGGGTAATCGGTCCCGAAGCCGCAAACCTGGAACACTTCATACATGGCGCAGGTCTTTCATCGTAGTGCGAATACAATTGCGCGGGCGTCCATAATCGGCGTCGTCCTGGTGGTGTCGGTGTTGCTATGGGCGGGGTTGGAGGTACAGCGCTCGCCTTATGCGACCTACCAAAACGTGGCGCAGGCGCAGCCGGTACCGTTCAGCCATCAGCATCACGTCGCCGGCGATGGCATCGACTGCCGCTACTGTCACACCTCGGTCGAGAGCTCAAGCTATGCCGGCATTCCGCCCACCAAAACCTGCATGAACTGCCATTCGCAGATCTGGACGAATGCGCCGCTGCTGGAGCCTGTGCGCGAAAGCTACCGGACCGGCAACTCGCTGATATGGACGAAGGTCAACTACCTGCCTGACTTTGTTTATTTCGACCACAGCATTCACATCAATAAGGGCGTGGGGTGCGCCAGCTGCCATGGTCCGGTGGACAAGATGCCGTTGATGTACGAGGCCAACTCGCTGCAGATGGAGTGGTGTTTGAACTGTCATCGCGCGCCGGAGAAGTTCCTCCGCCCCCGCGATCAGGTGTTTAACATGCGGTACGAACAGCCCAGCTCCGACAATCCAGTGAAGCTGGCTGACGGAAGCGTCTTTACCGACCAGCTTGCGCTGGGTACGGAGTTGAAACACCGCTACAACGTTCGCAGTGTTGAAGGCATTACCAGTTGCAATACCTGTCACCGCTAGTGGGGTTGGCTTGCGGCGGGTTGAAAGCTTGACTAGAGGATGTTTCATGATGCGGTTTGTATCAGGGCACGGGCTTCAGCCGTGCCGATCGAGATTTGCTGCTCGGCTGGGCTTTAGCCCCTGTTCACAGCGGCTAAAGCCGTTATCTTAGGCCGCGGCCTGCGGCACGACTGAAGTCGTGCCCTGTTACAAATCTGCTTTTGGAATAACTAGAGTTTCTTTTCCGAATTGACGAGACGAATGGAAAAAGAGAGTCCCAACAAGTCTGAGGCAGTTTGTCCCAGCAAACTGGAACTTGCCGAAGTGAAGGCGAAGCTGGCGCGCGCGAAGAGCGGCCCGCAATACTGGCGGAGCCTCGAAGAGCTGGCGCAGACGGATGGCTTCTACGAAATGCTGCATCGGGAGTTTCCGCGGCAGGCTTCGGTCTGGCCGGAAGGCTCGTCGCGCCGCGACTTCCTGAAGCTGATGAGCGCCTCCATGGCGCTGGCGGGACTGGCGGGCTGCGTGAAGATGCCGCTCGAGCCCATCGTGCCTTACGTTCGACAGCCCGAGGAAATGGTGCTCGGCAAGCCGCTCTTTTTTGCCAGCGCGATGCCGTTCGGCGCCTATGCGACTCCCGTTCTGGTGGAGAGCCACGAGGGACGCCCTACCAAGATTGAGGGAAATCCCGAACATCCTGCCGGGCTGGGCGGAAGCGATGTCTTCGCGCAAGCTTCCATCCTTGACATGTACGATCCCGACCGCTCGCAGACCATCACCTACCTGGGCGGGATGACCACATGGAGCGCCTTTACCGCGGCCCTCAAAGGTCCGTTGAATTCACAGAAAGTGGTGCAAGGAAACGGTCTGCGGATCCTCAGCCGCTCCGTCAGCTCTCCCACCATGGCCTCGCTGATGGATGCCGTGCAGGCCGCCTATCCCGAGTCAAAGTGGGTGCAATACGAACCGGTGAACCGCGACAATGTTCGCGCCGGTTCGCAGATGGCGTTGGGGCAGTTCGTTGAGACGCGCTACAACCTGGAGAAGGCGGACATTATTCTTTCGCTGGATGGCGATTTCCTCTCCAGCGGTTTCCCCGGATTCCTGTATTACGCTCGCACCTTCGCAGCGCGGCGCAATCCTGACCTCAAAGAGAAAATGTCGCGCTTCTACGCCATCGAGAGCACGCCCACGAACACCGGAGGCAAGGCCGACCATCGTCTGCCGGTACGCGCCTCGGAAGTGGAGCAACTGGCGCGCGCGATCGCTGCCGGACTAGGCGTGGGAGGCGGTGCAAGCGCGAAGCCTGAGCAGCAGAAGTTCGTCGCGGCGCTGGTGAAAGACCTTCAGGCCCACAAGGGCGCGGCGGTCGTGATCCCGGGAGATAACCAGCCGCCAGCCGTGCACGCACTCGCACACGCGATGAACGCGACGCTCGGCGCGGTTGGCAACACTGTGATCTACACCGACACCGTCGAGGTCAAGCCGCAGATTCAGACCGCTGCGCTGAAGGAACTTGTCGATGACATGAACGCCGGCAAAGTGGACCTGCTGCTCATTCTCGGCAGCAACCCGGTTTACGACGCGCCGGCGGACTTCGCCTTCGCCAAGGCAATGGACAAGGTGCCGCTGCGCGTGCAGTACGGTCTGTACCAGGACGAAACCTACAACCACGTGCACTGGCACATCAACGGCACGCATTATCTGGAACAGTGGGGCGACTGCCGCGCGTTCGATGGAACCTGCACCATCACCCAGCCGCTGGTGGCGCCGCTGTACAACGCCAAGAGTCCGTACGAGTTCATCTTCTCGCTAGTCGGCTCCTCCGAGACTGCAGGCTACGACATCGTTCGCAAGTACTGGCAGGGCCAGATGGCAGGGCGGCGACTTCGACGCCGCCTGGCGCAAGGCCGTGCACGACGGCTTCGTCGCGAATACGGCGTTTCCAGCAAAGAACGTATCGGCGAAGGGCGGGACCGCGCCCACCCTGTCGCCAACGGCAGGCGACAGGGGTGGGGCCCCACAGGGCGGGATGGAAGTCATCTTCCGCCGCGATCCGCTGATCTACGACGGCAGCCGCGCCAACAATGCCTGGCTGCAGGAAACGCCGAAGCCGATCACGAATCTCTGTTGGGACAACGCGGTCCTTATCAGCCCGGCCACGGCGAAGAAACGTGGCCTGGACACCGGCGACGTCGTCGAAATCGATATCAACGGCCGCAAGGTCAAAGGCCCAATCTGGCCGCAACCCGGACATCCCAACGACTCCATCACGGTGTTCCTCGGCTACGGACGCACCAAGGGCGGACGTGTTGCAGACGGCGTGGGCTTCGATGCCTACCAGGTCCGGACCAGCGACGCTCCGTGGATTGCGAGCGCCAAGATCACCAAGGTGGACAGCGGCTACGGCTTTGCTCATCCGCAGGGATTCCAGTACATCGATTACTCCGACCTTCCCAAGGGCACCGAGCCGCTGAAGAACCGACACATCATTCGTAAAGCAACGCTCGAAGATTTCATCAAGAACCCCAATTTCGCGCACGAGGAGGAGGAACGGATTCCTCCCGAGATGACGCTCTATTACCCCTATCAGTACACCGAACTGAAGTGGGGTATGACGATCGACATGAATTCGTGCATTGGCTGCAAGACGTGCATTGTGGCCTGCCAGGCGGAGAACAACATCCCCGTCGTCGGCAAAGAGCAGACGATGCGCGGCCGCCAGATGCAATGGCTGCGGGTTGACGTGTACTACGAGGGCGGAACCGAGAATCCCGGAATTTACTACCAGCCGATTCCATGCCAGCAATGCGAGAACGCGCCGTGCGAGGTGGTCTGCCCGGTCGGCGCTACGGTGCACAGCACCGAGGGTCTCAACGATATGGTGTACAACCGCTGCGTCGGCACGCGCTATTGCTCCAATAACTGCCCGTACAAGGTGCGGCGCTTCAACTTCCTGCTATGGCAGGACTGGACCACCCCGCAGTACAAGATGATGCGCAATCCCGAGGTGAGCGTTCGCAGCCGCGGGGTGATGGAGAAGTGCACGTACTGCATCCAGCGCATCACCCACGGGCGGTTGACGGCGGAGAAGGAAAACCGCAGCGTTCACGACGGCGAAGTGCTGACCGCATGTCAGCAGGCGTGCCCGGCGGGCGCCATCGTTTTCGGCAATCTGAACGATAAAGACAGCCGGGTGTCGAAGATCAAGGCCCAGCAACGCAATTACAGCCTGTTGGAAGACCTGAACACGCGTCCTCGCACCACCTACATGGCAGTGGTGCAGAACCCGAACCCCGAACTTGAGCCGTCGGAGTCCAGTTAGCAATGAGCCAGGGTCCAGAGGAAAACACCGCTCTACTTGAAACGCCGTGGCAGGACGAGCCACCGGTATTACTGCCGGGGCAAAGCTACGGCAGCATGACCGACCAGATCGCCGACGCCGTGCTGACCCGGCCGATTGGCTTGGGCTGGCTGGCCGGTTTGGCGATCGGCATGGGTCTCCTCGGGGTCCTGATGGCGGCCGTCACCTATCTCTTTCTGGTCGGCGTCGGCATCTGGGGCATTAACATCCCCATCGGTTGGGGCTTCGCCATCATCAACTTCGTTTGGTGGATCGGCATAGGGCATGCCGGCACGCTGATCTCGGCCATTCTGTTGCTGCTGAAGCAGAGCTGGCGCAATTCCATCAATCGCTTCGCCGAAGCCATGACCCTGTTTGCCGTGGCCTGCGCCGGCATGTTCCCGGTGCTTCACATGGGCCGTCCCTGGGTGGCTTATTGGATGTTCCCCTACCCCAGCAGCATGGGCGTGTGGCCGCAGTTCCGCAGTCCGCTGGTGTGGGACGTCTTCGCGGTTTCGACCTATGCCACCATCTCGGCGGTGTTCTGGTATGTCGGCCTGGTCCCCGATTTCGCCACCATGCGCGAGAAGGCGGTCCACCGCTACACCAAGTCGGTTTACGGACTTCTGGCGATGGGCTGGCGCGGCTCGGCCCGCCATTGGAAGCGCTACGAAGCGCTGTACATTCTTCTGGCGGGCATTGCCACTCCACTGGTGCTCTCGGTGCACACCGTGGTCAGCTTCGATTTTGCGATCTCCATTCTGCCCGGCTGGCACACCACCATCTTCCCGCCTTATTTCGTCGCGGGCGCCATCTACTCAGGCTTTGCCATGGTGCTGGTGCTGGCCATTCCCATCCGCCACTATTACGGCCTGGAGAACATGATTACCATGCGCCACCTCCAGAACTCGGCCAAGATCATGCTGGCTACCGGGCTGATCGTCGCGTATGGCTATTTCTTCGAGGCCTTCATCGCCTTCTACAGCGGCTCGACCTACGAACGCTTCATGATGGAGAACCGCTGGTTCGGCCCTTACGCCCTGTTCTACTGGGGGCTGATTCTGTTGAACCTGGTGGTGCCCCAGGTGCTTTGGTTGCCCAAGATTCGCGCCAACACTGCCTGGCTGTTCCTGATCTCACTCGTGATCCTGGTCGGAATGTGGCTGGAGCGCTTCATCATCATCATCACCAGCCTGACCCGCGACTTCCTGCCGTCGTCGTGGGGGCATTACGTGGCGACGCGCTGGGACTACGCTGTCTTTTTCGGCACCATCGGCTTCTTTGCCGCGGCGATCTTTGTCTTCATTCGCATCATGCCGGCTATTTCGATCTTCGAAATGCGGACCCTGCTGCCTGAGGCGGAGGTGAAAGCCAAATGAGTCATCCGACGCTCTCACCCGCAATTTACGGTTTGATGGCGGAGTTCGATACCTCTACTGACCTGGTGGACGCCGCCCGCGCTGCGTATGCGGCCGGCTACCGCAGGATGGACGCCTACAGCCCCTTCCCTATCGAGGAAGCGAGCGAAGCGATTGGTTTCCACAAGAGCCGTGTGCCCCTGGTGGTGCTGCTCGGCGGATTGCTGGGCGGTCTTTCCGGCTTCGCGCTGCAGTACTGGATCAACGTCATCGCCTATCCCCTGAACATCGGCGGGAAGCCGTATGACTCCTGGCCGGCGTTTATCGTTCCGACGTTTGAGATGACGATTCTGTTCGCCGGACTTTCCGGCGTCTTCGGGATGTTCGCCCTGAATGGGTTGCCCATGCCGTACCATCCGCTGTTCAACGTGGATCGTTTCTCCAGAGTGACCCGCGACAAGTTCTTCCTGTGCGTGGAGGCGGCCGATCCCAAGTTCGACATTGTGGACACGCAGCGATTCATGGAGAGTTTGAAGCCGGTGTCGATTGCGGAGGTGCCGCATTAATCGGTCAACACAATCCGCAAACTGCTGGATAGCAGGTGGAGCAGCGCTTCAGCGCTGCATGGAAGGCTCGCTCACCGGCCCGGCTTTAGCCGCTGAGGTAAAGCTTACCTCAGGCGCTAAAGCGCATTCTTATTCGAGCTCTTTCACGGCACGCCTGAAGGCGTGCTCCACCCTCCGTAATCGCTGGGCCGACAAGGCCGCTGTGTACCTACTGCTCGCAGCGGCGGTGCTGACGCTAGCGGGTTGTCGCATGGACATGCAGGTGCAACCTTATTACCGTCCGCTCAGTGAGAGCGACTTCTACGCCGACAAGCGTTCTGAACGGCCCCTCATCACGGGAACGGTGGCGCGCGACCACTTGAACGCTGACACCTATTTCTACACCGGCAAGATCGGCGCTAACGACGGCGACTACCTGCCTTTCCCAGCAACGGCCGAGGTGCTGGCGCGGGGACAACAGCGGTTCAACATCTACTGCACGCCGTGCCACGGCGAAGCGGGCGATGGGAACGGGATGATCGTGCAGCGCGGCTACAAGCGCCCGCCCTCGTACCACATCGATCGTCTGCGCAGGGCGCCGCTGGGCTACTTCTTCGACGTTATGACCAACGGTTTCGGCGCCATGCCCGACTATTCCGCACAGGTTCCGGCGAAAGACCGCTGGGCGATCGCGGCCTACATTCGCGCGCTGCAGTTGAGCCAGAACGCTACTCCGTCGGATGTTCCTTCGGGCCAGCAGATCGCCGACGCGCCGCCTCCGGGTGTAACCATCATGCCTCCTTATGACACGCAGGGCGCCACCACGGCTGCATCCACTCCGCCCAAACCGTCTGCGGTTCCGGCAGAAGGAGGCGCGCGCAAGCCATGAGCAACGAAACGATGTACAGGCAGCAGACCGACTACCCAGTGCCGGCCGAGGCTGCGAAGTGGCAAAAGTGGTCGCTGATTATTGGTGCGGTCGGAGCTCTCCTCTGCGTGGCCGGCGCGGTCACCTCGTTGGAGCAGTTCCTGCGTGGTTATCTGATCGCCTACATGTTCTGGACGGGCCTGAGCCTCGGCTGCCTGGCGCTGCTGATGGTGCAATATCTCTCTGGAGGCCTGTGGGGGCTGGTGATACGCCGCGCGGCGGAAGCCGCCAGCAAATGTCTTCCGCTGATGTTCGTCCTGTTCCTGCCCATCCTCGTCTTCCGTACCAGCCTTTATGCCTGGATGACGAATCCAGCGCTGACGACGAGGAACTCCTGGTACTTGAACACTCCCGGCTGGATCGCTCGCTGGATCGTCTATTTCGCCATCTGGATCCTGCTCGCTTTCGTGTTGAACCGCCGCGGCGACAAGCAGGACAGTCCGCTGCCGGGCGGCATTCAGCCACGCTTCCAGGGATTGAGCGGCTTGGGGCTGGTGCTGTACTCGCTGACCGTCTCCTTCGCAGCCGTAGATTGGATCATGTCGCTGGATCCCACCTGGGGCTCGACCATCTACGGTTTGATCTTCATCGCTGGGCAAGGTCTGTCGGCGCTGGCCTTCAACGTCATTCTGCTGACCATCCTCACCGGTTACCGCTCCTACCGCGAAATCATCAAGCCGATGCAGTTTCACGACCTCGGCAAATTGATGCTGGCTTTCGTGATGCTGTTCGCCTACTTCTCGTTCTCGCAGTGGCTCATCATCTGGGCAGGAAACCTGCCGGAAGAAATCGGCTGGTATCTGCACCGCATCCGCGGGGGATGGGGCGTGGTAGCGCTAGTCATCATTTTGTTCCACTTCGCGCTGCCGTTTGCGCTGCTGTTATCTCGCGACCGCAAGCGTTCTGGAAGACGCCTGATTGGGCTCGCCTTGCTCCTGATGTTCATGCGGCTTGTGGACATTTACTGGTACGTGGTGCCGAACTTCGCCCACGAACAGGGACGCTTTTACCTGAGCCCGTGGTACATCGTCGCGCCCATCGGAGTGGGCGGGTTGTGGCTGGCGTTCTTCTTCTACAACCTGCAGCAGCGGCCGCTGTTGCCGGTCTACGAACCGCAAATGCCGATCTTGCTGCACCAGAGGGGCCATGGCCACTGAGAATTCCAATTACGATCCGTTGCGCAACCCGGCGGTTGACTTCGATCGCACCGACCTCAGCCCACGCGGCATCCTGCTGTTCCTGGTCGGTCTGCTGCTGTGTGGCGTGTTCATTGAACTGGTGGTCTGGGGGATGTTCCGGTTCATGGCGAAGAGCGACGTCCTGTTCCCGCAACCCGCTACCAATCCGATGGCCAGTGCGCAACCTGCGCCGCCGCAGTCGACTTCGCGTTCCATACTCCAGAACGCTCCCGCGGTCAGCCTCGGTGTGTTCCCCGAGCCGCGATTGCAGGTGAATGACGCTGGCGATATGAGCAAGTTTCTGCACTCGGAAGACGAGCTGTTGAACCCGACGCAGCCGTTCAAAGACGCGAGCGGGGCGATCCACATTCCGATCTCCGAAGCAATGAAGCTGATTGAGGAGCGGGGCCTGCCGGTGCGTCCGAACGCACCCGCTGCGGGCGGAACGAAGAGCGAGGCTCAACATTAGATGAGGAGAGGCAGATCGAGAATGCCTGCGAGTCAACAGGGTATGCGTGAGAACTCAAGCTAGATTTTGCCAGTGGAGTAGAAGGACCGAAAAACGAGCGCCGTAGGCGCGGAACAGCTTAGCCCAGCACGGAGCCGAAGGCGGAGTGCTGGGTAGTGTGAAGTATTGAACCGAGTCCCTTCAGGGACGGCACTGGCTTTCACGTTGTGCCGAAAAACAAGGACGATGGCGGTACAGCAAACAGCAGGTCCCTCGACTCGCGCCCGCCCGGCCCGAAGCGGGTCGGACAACAAAGGCGGGCGCTCGCTCGGGATGACAGCTCTAATTTGTGGATGCAGCAACTGATGGTTTGGCAGATATATATCGCAAAGGTCTTTGGAATCTGGCTGGCAGCAAGCACGCTCGCGGCCGCGCAGCCGCCTTCTGCCTTCCAGGACAAGAGCACCCAGCCGGCCTCGCAGACGAGTCCGGCCGACCTGTCGAACGTCGGCATCGATCAGCGGCTCGATCAGCAGGTGCCGCTCGATCTGCAATTCAAGGACGAGGCCGGCAAGACGGTCAGGCTGGGTGACTATTTCCATTCGGGACGGCCAGTCATTCTGAACCTGGTGTATTACACCTGCCCCATGCTGTGCGGCGAGGAATTGGCAGGCGAGGCCAGCGCGCTTGGAGTGCTGCGGTTCACCCCCGGCAATGAATACGAAGTTGTCTCGGTGAGCTTCAACCCGGACGAGACGCCGAAAGATGCGGCGGAGAAAAAGCAGATTTATATCGCGCGCATGAACGAGCATCTGGAACACAAGACCAACGGCGATGGCTGGCACTTCCTGACCGGCCAGCCGCCGGCGATCAAGCAGCTGGCCGACGCTGTCGGATTTCGTTACCGGCGCGATCCGCGTACCGGACAGTTCATTCACGCCGCGGCCATCATGATCGTGACGCCGGCGGGCAGGATTGCTCAGTACTACTACGGGGTCGAGTTTTCCCCGAAAGACATTCGCCTCGGCTTGATTGAGGCATCGCAAGACAAGATCGGAACGCTGGTGGACCAGGTAGTGCTGTACTGCTACCACTACGACCCGAAGACCGGGCGCTACGGCGCGGTGGTCACCAACATCATGCGGGTGGCAGGCGCTGCCACCATGCTGATTCTCGGCGGTTTCCTCATCGTAATGTACCGTCGAGAGTCTCACCACGAGGAAAAGGGAACAGGACGGGCCTGATCGATATGTGGAAGAACCTCCCACTCTTTCCTGAACGTGCCTCGGCGCTGGCATGGCAGGTGGACGGACTCTATTTCTTACTGACCGCAGTGTCTGCGTTCTTCACACTGCTGATCTTCGTGCTGATCCTGTTTCTCGCGGTCAAGTACCGGCGATCGGCCCATCCTCACCCGGTACAGATCGAAGGCTCGCTGCCTCTGGAACTGGCCTGGACCCTCATACCGCTCGGCATCTGCATGGTCTTCTTTGCCTGGGGATCGCTGATCTACTTTCAGGAGGCCCGCGCTCCCAAGGGCGCGATGGAAGTCTACGCCGTGGCCAAGCAGTGGATGTGGAAGTTCGAGTACGAAGGCGGACAGCGCGACATCAACCAGCTTCACGTGCCGGTCGATCGCGACGTGAAGATGATCATGAGCTCGCAGGACGCCATCCACAGTTTCTATGTGCCGGCGTTTCGCATCAAGGCTGACGTATTGCCCGGCCGCTACACCGAAACCTGGTTCCGCGCCACCAAGCCGGGCACCTATCACCTGTTCTGTGCCGAATATTGTGGCACCGAACACTCCGGCATGATCGGCCAGGTGATCGTCATGGAGCCCGCTGCCTATCAGGCGTGGTTGAGCGGAGGAAGTACCACTGGTTCCCTGGCATCCAATGGCGAGCAGCTCTTCCAGCAGCTTGGCTGCGCCACCTGCCACCGCTTCGACACGCAAGGACGAGGGCCGAACCTGATTGGCATCTTTGGCAAGCCGGTGTTGTTGGACGACGGACGTACCGTTGTCGCCGACGAAAACTACGTCCGCGAATCCATCCTGAACCCGGGCGCGAAGATCGTCTCCGGATTCAAGCCCATCATGCCGACCTTCCAGGGCCAGGTCTCGGAAGAGAACCTGATGGCGCTGGTGGCTTACATCAAGTCGTTATCGCAATCGCAGGAAAAGGGATCGGCCAGCAGCCAACCGGCTGCACCGGAAACGTCGAACCCGCAGTGAGGTTTTAGAACCCTGAGGAAGTGACATGGCTACCGCTGTACAGACCGTCGAGCGCGAGAACTACCTGAACGCCAACTACGGCATTAAATCGTGGCTGCTGACCACCGACCACAAGCGCATCGCGGTGCTTTATCTGATCTCCATCACCGTGATGTTCTGGATCGGCGGCTTCTTCGCCATGTTGATCCGGTTGGAACTGCTGACACCGGCCGGTGACCTGGTGTCGTCCGACACCTACAACAAGCTCTTCACCATGCACGGGATCATCATGGTCTTCTTCTTCCTGATCCCGTCGGTACCGGCGGTGCTGGGCAACTTTCTCATCCCGCTGATGGTCGGCGCCAAGGACCTGGCGTTTCCGCGGGTGAACCTGCTCAGTTGGTATCTGTACATCATCGGCGGCGCGACAGCACTGGTCGCGATGATCACGGGCGGCGTTGACACGGGCTGGACCTTCTACACTCCGTTCAGCACCACCTATTCCAACACCCACGTGATCGGGGCCGCGGTCGGCATCTTCATCACAGGTTTCTCCTCGATTCTTACCGGCCTGAACTTCATCGTCACCATTCACCGCATGCGCGCGCCCGGCCTGACGTGGCGCCGTTTGCCGCTGTTCTGCTGGTCCAACTACGCAGCCGCCCTGATCATGATTCTGGGCACTCCGGTCATCGCCATCACACTGTTGCTGGTGGCGTTCGAGCGTGCCTTCCACATCGGCGTGTTTAACCCGGCGCTGGGCGGCGATCCGCTCCTGTTCCAGCATCTGTTCTGGTTCTATTCGCATCCTGCCGTTTACATCATGATTCTGCCGGGCATGGGCGTCATCAGCGAGATCATCACCTGCTTCTCGCGCAAGCGTGTCTTCGGATATGAGTTCGTCGCGCTGGCTTCCATCGCCATCGCCGTGCTCGGTTTCCTGGTCTGGGCGCACCACATGTTCGTGGCTGGAATTTCGGTCTACGCCGCGCTGGTGTTCTCGCTGCTGAGCTACCTGGTCGCAATACCGTCAGCGGTGAAGGTCTTCAACTGGACGGCAACCCTATACAAAGGCTCCATTCGCTACGAGACGCCGATGCTGTACGCCTTTGGCTTCATCGGCCTCTTCACCATTGGCGGCTTGACCGGCGTGTTCCTGGCTTCGCTCGGTGTCGATGTGCACGTCACCGACACCTACTTCGTGGTCGCGCACTTCCATTACGTGATGGTCGGCGGTATGGTGATGGCCTACATGGCGGGACTGCACTTCTGGTGGCCCAAGATTACCGGGCGCATGTATCCCGAAGCGTGGGCGAAGCTTTCGGCGCTGCTGGTGTTCGTCGGGTTTAACACCACATTCTTCCCGCAGTTCATTCTTGGCTACATGGGTTCGCCGCGCCGCTATCACGCCTATCCTCCAGAGTTCCAGGTGCTGAACGTGCTTTCCACTGCGGGAGCATCCATTCTGGCTGTGGGCTATGTGCTGCCCATGATCTACTTCCTCTGGTCGCTGCGCTACGGAGAACCCGCTGGTCCGAATCCGTGGAACGCTGTCGGTCTGGAGTGGATGACTTCGTCGCCGCCGCCAACGTTTAACTTCGACGAAACTCCCGTGGTCACCTGGGAAGCTTACGACTACGAGCATCAGCCGCAAGAGGAGGTCACCGTTGGCCACTAGCGAGATCCAGATCGCTGAGCACAACCTCCAGCACCACTTCGCGGACATGGAGCAGCAGAAGGAAACCTCCACCTTCGGTATGTGGATGTTTCTGCTGACGGAGATCATGTTCTTCGGCGGGTTGTTCTGCGCCTACCTGGTGTACCGCGCCTCCTACTATCATGCCTTCGTCGAGGGCAGCCAGAAGATGAACATCTGGCTCGGCGCAACTAACACCGCGGTCCTGATTTGCAGTTCGCTGTCCATGGCGCTCGGCGTTCGTGCGGCCCAGATGGCCAAGCCCAAGCTGATGATCGTTCTGCTCCTGATCACCATCGTGTTGGGCTTCGGGTTCCTTGGGATCAAAGCGGTGGAGTACCACGAACACTGGGTGAACCATGAATTTCCCGGACCGAACTTCCACTTCGAGACCGGCGATCCGGCGCATCCGCCGACCGATCCTCAGCACACCGAGATCTACTTCTCTCTGTACTGGGCGATGACCGGACTGCACGCGCTGCACATGGTGATCGGCATTGGGCTGGTGACATGGATTGTGGTTGTGGGTGCGATGGGTGCGTTCACGCCCGAGTATTACAATCCTGTCGAAAATGTGGGTTTGTACTGGCACTTTGTTGACTTGGTCTGGATTTATCTATTTCCGCTGCTCTACCTGATCAGCAAGAAGCACGGCGGGTAACGAGGAAGCATGGCGAATCATACCGAACACACCGACTATGTAGGGCACATCATCCCGGCCAAGATGTACGTGTTAATTTGGGCCATCCTGATGGTGCTAACGGCAACCACGGTCTTCGCGGCAACCCTTGAACTGCATATCTTCAACATCGTGTTGGCGCTGCTGATCGCGACCATCAAAGGCACGCTGGTCGTGCTCTTCTTCATGCACCTGCGTTACAGCACCAAGCTGACGATGGTGACCGTCGTCGCCTCCATCTTCTGGCTCTTCATCCTGTTCTCACTCACCATGACCGACTACATCTCGCGCGCCTGGTCCACGAACCTGAGCCATTGACGCGTGTCGTCTTCGGCGAGCGCTCCGCTGCGGCGGGGCGCTTTTCTTTTTGGGCGGTGTCTCTTTCGCATTTCCGTCAAACCGTAACGCTGTCATCCCGACCGAGGACTTCAGTCCGCGGAGGGACCTGCTTTTCGATTTTCTAGGAGCTGTTCAAAACTGGTGCACCTCGCCTGTTCCCTGGACGCGCGCTCCTGGTCGGTCCGCGCGGCCGGTGGCTCGTAACTTGACAGCTATTAGATTTGTTGCGCGTTCAGCTAATTTCTTGCCGGGCGGCCTCCTGCTGCGCAATCCGCTTGTCCAGCGCTGCACTGCAGTTTTCGTGGCGCTGCTTGTACCATTCCTGTTGCACAGTTTCTGGAGGCTTGCGCGGGAACAACACCCTTCTGCGGCCCCGCCGGCTTATATCCCTCGGCTTCATATTGCAGGCCCGCCCTGTGGTAGCAATCGGCGACAAGCTCTTTCAGTTGCTCCAGGTCTTCGCTGTTGGCGGCCTCGCTCAGGTCGTGGCGGATGCTGTCCCAGTGGCGCTTGCGTTCCTCTATCTCCCTTCGCCATTTGGGGAATAGGATTTCCCAACTTTGACTCCCGGGGCCGAAAGCGTCGCCGAAACAATAGCCCTGGCTTCGGACCCAGCGGCGGAACTGTTCCTCTTCGCTCAGTTCTTTCTCCTCCTCGGCCTTTTGCTGCTCAGCTTCGGCTTTTTCGGGGGCGTTGAGGCGCGGGTTGGCCTCACTGGCCTGCAGTTGCTCGGCGTGTTCCTGGATGCCGTAGTCCTCTTCCAGGCTGTCGTAGCTGCTGCACCGGGTGACATCTTCGGGCTTGGCATCCTCGCCGCTCGCTTGCTGACTGGGATGGAAGCAGACGCCCTGCTTCAGGTTGGAGCTGGCGATTTGCAGCGCGTACAGCAGTTGTCCCGACATGCGGGGGCCGATGCGGTTGCGCAACATGGCGTCCATGACCATCATCACCGCCAACTGCACGGAGTTGGCGTCCTCCAGCGGAGGCAGTTCGAGCGGGGTGTTGTCCTGGGTGGCTTCCTGCTTTTCGGCACGCAGACGGCGGGCGACGCAGGTCAGGTGCCAGTGACAGTAGTCGCGGCCGCGGGTGGCGGGCGAGCCGCAGAACAGACCGTTGGGTTTTACATATTCACAAGTTCGCATGATGAGTTCTCCTTGTTCAGCATTCAGCAATTAGCATTCAGCAATCAGCCAAAAACGATTCTCTGTGTTCTCTGTGCCTCCGTGGGGAAGCGGTTTTGCGTCAGGGCACGGCTTTTCAGCCGTGCCGCACGTCGGCCAACCCCAGGCACTTGGGCTTTAGCCCCGGATTGGACTGCAGGGGCTAAAGCCCCAAGCTTTGCTGCGCCCGGTTCGGCACGACTGGAAGTCGTGCCCTGATACAAACCGTGAAGAGCTATGCGCTGTTCGGCGGGCTGAAAGCCTGCAGCCGAAGGGCTGGCCGCTTCCCCCCTCCCCAAGCCTGTCCGCAAAATATTGAAAACACAGGGCGAGAAAAAAACTCTTCCTCGCAAAATCTTGCAGGCCAAGGAGTTATAGGCAAAATCTTGAGCAGCAAGGGGTTAGCGGCAGAATCTGCGGTTCGCAGCGATTTTCACCACCGAGGCACGGAGGGCACAGAAAGAAGATGAATCTCTTGAAACCTCTGTGATCTCTGTGTGGTCTGTGGTGAGTGACACGATCGCGGCGGTTTTTCACTCCGGGGGACACTGAGTCACAGGGAGTTCAAATCTCTCAAGAACTCCGCGTTCTCTGTGCCTCCGTGGTGATAACGATGCGCACTGGGAACCGGCATGGTTCGCTCGGGATGGGCGACGCGACGGCCGGACGCCGGAACCGGGTCGAAGAGGTGACCCGTCAGCTTCGCATCCTCAGTCCGCAACCCGCAATGGCGGGCGGCACAAAACCACGACGCCTGGGACCGAGGGCAGCGAGTGTGGCGCAGCCGTGGCGCGCTACCTCAACCGTAAGAAGGTTGACACGGTACGTCAATCGCTAAAGTGTTAAGTAGTGTTAAGAAGGCGCCATTTTTCCCGGAATGGGAATAACTTTACAACTAATCGCGCGGGAAGCAACTATTAGCTTGACTTGAAGGCTCGACTAAACCAAGCTGGTTTACGTTCTTGACACGACCCGCATGGTGTCAGAAGCCTAGGTGTTTCTTTTTTTGCACTCAGGGTAACTAATCCTGGTCGATATTTTCCAGGTTCGAAACTTTCTGGCCGACTCGTTAAGTTTTCTCCTCATAAAGCAGTCACGCCGGCCACTGCGTCATTCTCAGTAAGACTTCCAAGATGTGAGTTGCAGTCTGTGTACCGCACGGTTGGCTCCGAGGCTAATCGTGAAGGCCGCTCTCGCCTGAACATGAGTCCATTGCGGCAGTGGTGGAACTAGCCCTCAACATTCGGAAGGAGAACGGCAGTGAAGAAAATGGCGAACCCAAGGCAACCTCGAAATTTGATCTTCGGCCTAAGCTCAGGCGGGGCAACTGCCGCGCTGGCGATCGCGTTTCTGCTGATCGTTGTCGCAAGCCGACCGGCGCAGGCGCAAACGTACCAGGTGCTTCACAACTTCACCGGCGGACAGGATGGGAGAGACTCTTATGGCGGCGTGACGTTGGATGAAGCAGGAAATCTCTATGGCACGGCAGATGGCGGCGGGAACAACTTCAATTACGGCACGGTGTACCGGTTGAAGCACAAGGGATCAGGTTGGACCTTCAACCCCATCTACACCTTTACTGGGAGCGACGGGGCCAATCCACATGCCCGAGTAATCTTCGGCCCGAACGGCACTCTTTACGGTACGACCCAGAAGGGCGGCTATGGCGTCGGCACGGTCTTCAATCTCAGGCCCCAAGCGACGGCTTGCAAAGCCGCACTCTGCCCCTGGACCGAAACAGTGCTTTACTCGTTCACAGGAGCTAGCGATGGTAGTACGCCGGCATATGCTGACCTGCTTTTCGACCAGGCGGGTAACATCTATGGCGCCACGGAGCTTGGCGGCTCTAACCAATGCGGCGGCTACGGTTGCGGCGTTGTTTACGAGCTAACGCCCAAAGGCAGCGGCTATACGGAGAGTACCCTTTACGCCTTCTCTGGCAATGACGGAGCACTTCCTGTAAACGGCGTTATCTTCGACAAAACTGGCAACCTCTATGGTACGACCGACCAAGGCGGCGATCTGACCTGCGATGCTCCGTACGGCTGCGGCACGGTTTTCGAATTGATGCCATCGGGAGGACTTCCCTGGACACAGTGTACCCTCAATAATTTCCACAACAGCTTCGACGGAGCAGGGCCCGACGCCGGCCTGATAATTGACCCGTCGGGCAACCTCTACGGCGCCACCGCTGACGGCGGCGAGTATGGCGGCGGCACGGTTTTCGAGCTGACATCCTCGGGCAAATGCAACTGGACCCTGAAGACCCTTTACAGCTTTCCCGGAACCGTAGGCCACGGTTGTGGGCCACGGGCCACTCTCGCCATGGATGGCGCGGGGAATCTCTACGGCACAACCTATTGCGACGGCGCGTATGGCTATGGCAGCGTCTTCAAGCTGACGCCCACGCCCAATCCCCCCTGGACTTATACTCCGCTGTACGACTTTAGGGGCGGCAACGACGGCGCACATCCGCTCAGTACCGTGGTGTTCGACCGCAGCGGTAATCTCTACGGGACGACTGAGGGCGGTGGCGCCGCTGGCTGCGATAATGGCGGCTGCGGTGTCGTTTGGGAGATCACGCCGTAGGGCAGTAGCCAGTAGTCAGTAGTCAGCGTTCAAGCTTAGCGCTGACGGCTGACTGCTCACTGTGCCTTGCGTAGTACCCGCGGCGCGCGTGGACCTGGGCGTTCTGCGGAGAGCGGACTTCGACCCGCAGGGCGTGGAATCCCGGCGTCGATTGCCGGGGAGGAAACGAGACGTAGTATTGGGTGCGCATCACCTGCTCAATTTCGGCGAACGTGCCTTGCAGTTCTTTCGCCGACTGGGCAACAAACAGGCCTCCACCGGTTTCGTCGGCCAGGCGTTGCAGGATGGCGTCACCCTGAAGTCGCAAGCCTTTTTTGTGTACCGTGAGCGCGTAGATCTGGATCTCGCTGCGCTGCGCGGCGGCGATCACATCAGGCAGGGTGTGGAGGCTGTGGGTGTCGTTGCCGTCGGTGATCACAACGATCGCGCGATGCACGAGCGTGCCATCGTCGCCTTGGGCCAGGTGATCCACGCAGGCCGAGTACAAGGCGTCGAAGAGCACCGTGCCCCATCCCGGTTGTTGCACGCGATTCACAGCTTCCGTCAAGGCTGCGCGATCGTTGGTCGCGGCTTGCCAAAGCTGGACACTTCCGCCGAAAGCCATCACGAAAGCGCGATCGGTTTGGGGACGCAAGACGCGATCGAGGAACCCGACCGCGGCGGCCTTTTCCTCGGCAAGCGCACGTTTGACGGAATCGCTGACGTCGAGAAGGATGCCGAGGCGCAAGGGCAGATTGTCGTCGCGCGCAAAATCCTCGAACTTCGCAACCGGCGCCTGGTCGTCGAGAATGCGAACATCGTCCGGCGAGAGGTCCTGTACCAGGCGGCCTTGCTCGTCGGCTACGGTGAACTGAAGGCGGACTTCGGGAACGGTGCGGCGGATGGTGTATCCCGGCGTGGTGGAAAGATTGACGTTGCTGATTGGCGGAACGTTGGTCAGGGGCAGCGGCGGAAGTCCGGAGGCGCGGATGCTCGCATATTCGCCCGGCGCGGCCAGCGAATTCGCCGAATCCGCGGCTGCACTGGAGCTATCGAATCCGCTCCGCGGCCCAGTCGCCAATTCCGCCAAGTGTAGCGGCGCTCAAAGCCAGGATTATCCCGTAGAGAAACGCCGCCTTCTGCACAATTGGGTAATCGGCGATGCGCCAGAGCAGCTTGAGCAGAGACAGAAATCGGCGTGCGAGAGCGGCAGCCGAAACGGCCGCCCGTCCAGGTAAGCGCAAACTCCGGTTCGCCGTTGCGAGCGGACAAACTGCGCCGCGTTCGGCGACTCGCACCGACGGCAGCTTTGAGCCCAACAACGTGATACCCCACGCACTCGGTTCCCGAGTGCTACCAAATTGCCCGGATTGGATGCAGGCGACGGGCGCGAGGTTCTTAAAAAGTTTCATCATCCTGTAACACACATGTGTGTACCTTATTGGTGTGATCCCGACACCTGAGAGCCAATCGCCCACGCTCGGCTACAATACAGCCGTGAAACAAACCATCTTCGCCGTGGAAGACGACACAGACATTTCACGGCTGGTTCGTCATCACCTGGAAGCCGCCGGCTACGGCGTCCGCACATTTGCCGCCACCGCCGGCGTGATCGCCGAAGCCGAGAAGCAAGTTCCGGCACTCTTCCTTCTGGACATCATGGTGCCGGGAGGCGATGGGCTGGAGCTTTGCAAGCGGATTCGCCAAGCCCCCACGCTGAGCATGATTCCGATAATTTTCCTGACCGCCAAGGTCAGCGAGTCGGACCGCGTCATCGGACTGGAGCTGGGCGCCGACGACTACATTCCCAAGCCCTTCAGCCCGCGCGAGTTGGTGGCGCGGGTGCGCGCCGTGCTGCGCCGTTTCGAGCGTCCCCTGGCGCCGGCGGTGGTGAAGGCCGGCGATATCGAGATCGACAGCGGTGGCATGACGCTGATGGTCCGCGGCAAGCTTACCCAAACTACCGCCACCGAGTTCCGCCTGCTGGAATATCTCGCGCGTCATCCCGGACGCGTGTTCACCCGCGACCAGTTGCTGGATGCGGTATGGCGCGACACGCATTACGTCACGCCGCGTTCGGTGGACGTGTACGTGCGCCGCATTCGTGAGAAGATCGAAGAGAACCCCGACGAGCCTCGCTATCTGAAGACGGTCCGCGGAGCGGGCTACCGCTTCGAGGTCCCTAAAACCTAAGAGCTGACGGTGAGAAGTCGCATCTTCCTCAAGCTGTTTCTGGCAGCGCTGTTGATCGTCGCGGCCTGCACGCTCACCTTGTACGTGCTGCTCGAGCACGCCTGGGAAGGCATGCTGCGCAGCGAGATTGAGACTTCGCTCCGCGAGAAGACGCTGATGTTCGCTTCCCGCGTGGAAAGCGCTCCGCCTGCATCCCTGGGCGAAATCACGATGCAGGCTGCGCGCGCCGCCGATGCGCGTATCACCGTCATCGACTCCACCGGCAAAGTGCTGGCCGACTCTGAAGCCGACCAGGCAAAGATGGAGAACCACGCCACCCGGCCGGAGTTCGTCTCTGCGCTGCAAGGCCAGGTGGGAAGCTCGACACGCTTGAGCCACACGGTTGGCATTGAACTGCTTTACGTGGCTGTGCCGATTCCCGGCGGCGCGGTGCGCATGGCTTATCCGCTGTCGGCGATTCGCGAGGCCAATCGGCGCATTCGCCTCGACTTGCTGAAGGGTTCGGCTTTCGCAGCCCTGCTGGCCATGATGCTGGCTTTCCTGGCAACGCAGTCCATAGGCCGCAGGCTGGTGCGGATCACGGATTTCGCCGAACGGGTTGCGGCCGGCGATCTGACGGCCCGCATTCAGGAGCAGTCGGGCGACGAAATTGCCCACGTCGCCTCCGCACTCGATAAAACCGCCCGTAAGCTGGAAGACGGATTCCGCGCGCTGGACAACAGCCGGCAAACCCTGGAGACCCTGCTCAACTCCATGCAGGAAGCCGTGCTCGCGGTGGCGCAGGACGGTCGCGTCTTGTGGGCCAACCAGCGGATGGAGCGCCTGGTCCCAAGCGGGATACGTCTGGGCGCGCCGCTGGTGCAGTCGGTGCGCGACCCCGAGATCCTGGCGTCGTTGGAGGGCGCGCTCGATCGCCGCGACGTGACCGTGGCGCACGCGGCCAAGATCTTTTCCGGACGCATTTTCGACGTCACGGCAGCGCCGATGCCGGGCGGAGGCGCGGTCGCCGTTTTGCACGATCAAACCGAGATCGAGCGCGTGGAGAAGACGCGGCGCGATTTCATCGCCAATGTTTCGCACGAGCTGCGCACGCCCCTCACCTCCATTCAGGGCTATTCCGAAACCCTGCTCGACCACAACAACGTGCCGGAACACGTGCGCGAATTCGTCGAAATCATTCGCAAGAACGCGACGCGCATGGCGCGCCTCACGGAAGACCTGCTGGTGCTGGCGCGGGTCGAATCGGGCGAACAGAACTTTAACTTTCAGCTCACCATGCCCCGCGAATTGCTGGATGACGCGGTGCAGACCTTCCAGGACGTCGCCGCCAGCCGGGATATCGAGCTCTCGGTGATGAACACGGCATCGTCACCCGTCTCGGTCGATCGCGATGCGATTCACCAGGTGTTTTCCAACCTGATTGACAATGCCTTGAAGTACGGCGACGCGGGCAAGAAAATCCTGGTGGGCGCGTGCGAAACCGAAGATGGCGTGCAGTTTTACGTCCGGGATTTCGGTGCGGGAATTTCCAGCGAGCATTTGCCGCGTCTGTTCGAGCGCTTCTACCGGGTGGACAGGGCGCGCTCGCGGGAGTCGGGCGGGACCGGTCTCGGCCTGGCCATCGCGAAACATGTGGTCCGGGCGCACGGCGGCACCATCAAGGCCGAGAGCGAGCTGAACCACGGCTCGACGTTCTACTTCACCTTGCCGCGGCAGCCGGCGCCCGTGCTGGTTTGACGACGGCGCCCGCTGGCAATTCGGCTTCGGCCCTGCTGAATTTCAAGCGAAGTTCATGCTCCGTTCATGGAGAATTCACAGAGTGCAGCTATCTTCACCATTATCTGTGCGTCCATTCTGTTAACGTGCTGGCTCAAGCACTTCGATGCCAGTAGTACACTTACCCGCGTCTTTGGCGGCTTCGCGAGACAACCATGAGTTCAGCCGAACTGGCTCCTCCAAATCCCGACGCGATTTGCGCGCAGCTCCGGGAGCAAACGCTGCAGGCCTGCCGCGTTGCACGCATCGCCGCCGGCATTGTCGCCGAGGGCATCGCGACGGGCGTGGCGTCTCTATCGGATGGGGTCCGCGAGCGTGAGAAGGAGCTTGACACCCTCGATCGCCTGATCGATCAGGGTGTGACCTCGGTCATCACCAAGGTGAGCGAAGGAGATGCCCGCGAGCTGCTCGCCTGCCTGAAGTTCATCATCGACCTGGAGCGTGTTGGCGACCTTCTGCTCAACTGCAGCAATCGTGCCGCAGCGGTGGGCAGCCGCATTGACCTGCAGGACATTCGCGATCTCACCTTGATGGCCTCGCGCCTGGAAAAGATGCTCGGCGATGTGCACGACGCGTTCAACGAGCGAGACCTCAATCGCGCGCTCGCCGTGCTGCGCTCGGACGCGGAGCTGGATCGGCTGCGCAATCTTATCTTCCTGCGGCACCTGGAAAATCACGAGGGAGCGACCCGCCAGGAGAGCTTCCACGTGCTGTTCATGACCCAATCGCTGGAACGCGCCGGAGACCACGCCAAGAACCTCGCCGAGGAGGTTTGCCATCTGGTGAGCGGACACAGCGTGCGGCACGTGCTGCGCGCTTATGACAAGCCGGTCGAGCAAATGTTCATCGAAGACCTGAAGCGGCGGCAGAAGAGCGCCACCTAATAGCCTTCGGGCACATTCGATCCCCGACGCGACGGGAAACTCAGGGTGCACCGTCAACCCGTCAGCGTAGCCGGCAGCGTACGAGCCAGCCCGCGATGCCTCTCGGGTCCCTAAATTTTGTTAATGGCTTATTGTGCATTGATCCGCGCATTCGCAAGCAGATCCCATCACCCGATCTAAAGTCGCTTTGGGATGCAGCGGTACGGCTTCAACCGGCCGCAGCCCGGCCAAGAGTGCGCCCGGGCTTTAGCCCCTGATGGAGCTGGCGCACCGGTGCAAGGTGAGCTTCAAAGCCCCGTCCTTTTACTGCCTTCTTCAGCACGACATGTCAGCCCTGATACGAACCGCAAGGATTTGCGAGATGAGCTGTCATTTCTCGCAGGTGACATCACACAACCGCTCACGGTACTCTCGACGAATGGCCAAACCAGTTCCCATCGGCGCGCGCGGCGAGGTGGAGAAGCGCGTGGAGTTCAAGAACACCCTGACGGCATGGCGGGAGGAGTTGCCTCCGGTGCTGTCCACGCCCAACATGATCGGCTGGATGGAGGCGGCGGCGTTCGAGGCGCTGCTGCCATTCTGCGAAGGTGACGAGGTCAGCGTCGGCACTGCGATCGATATCATTCATCGCGCCGCAACCGGCGTCGGCGCAACCGTGAAATGCGAAGCCGTGGTGGAAGAGTTCGATGGGCGCTTCTATACGTTTCGTGTCAGCGCCCACGACGGGGCGGAAGTGCTGGGGCACGGCACCATCAAGCGCGCCATCGTCAGCAAGAGTAAGTTCGAGGCCCGGCAGAAGGCCAAGCTGGTGCAAACGTACATGAGTCCGGACGGCCTTAGCTTGGGGAATGCCGTGACTGTCCGCGGAAAGCTACGGGCTAGCACGTTCCGGAGGGCTGTTTTGACGCTCATCAGCGCCCAATTGACGATGATGAGATGCCAACCGAGATTGACTTCAGCAAAGGCGTTCGCGGACGTCATCGCATCCCAGCCTCGGCGAAGGTCTTTTTGCCCGCCGCGATTGAACGAAGCGTGTGGGAGTACTTCTCCGGCAAAGCCCGACAAAAGGGGTTGATCTGTCAGAGCTCCTCACCGATGTTCTGAAGCGGGACATCGAGATTAGTAAAGCGCTGGAGTAAGATTCCAGTACCATTACAATTGCCGTCTTGATATTTCAACGGGCACCAGAAGATCACGGGACATTGAGGAACGCGTGCTGATTCCGCCTTTGCCGTTGCTCAACTTCTTCGTGGCAGTCGTGATGCTTTCCATCGGCCTGCGTGTCCAGGGTGGAGAGTTGCTCGATATCCTGCGCAACCGCGCCCTGTTTGTACGCACCCTGCTGGCCAATTGCGTCCTGATACCGGCCTTAGGCTTCCTGCTGGTTCATATCTTCCCGCTGACACCCGACGCGAGCATTGGCATCCTGCTGCTGGCCGCCATACCGGGAACGCCGATCGCGTTGCAATTTACTCGGCGGGCCAAAACACGGCTGGCTTTCGCTGCCTCTATGCTCTTCGTGCTTTCACTGGTGAGCATCGCCATGACTCCGCTAGCCATCGAGATAATGCCGCAGGTGGTACAGCGCAACGAACAGCCAATCCTGCACCTGGTTACCAACATTGCGCTGTATATTGCGCTGCCGCTCTGTGCCGGGCTGTGGGTGGCTCGATGGGCGCCGAAAATTGCTCCCAAGCTGGTGTTGCCGCTGGGCATTCTGGCAACCATTACATTTGTTTTCTTGATGTGGGAGACGCGCCTGGTGCGCCGTCATGCCTTTAATGAAATCCGCGGTGGAGGGGCGATCGCGGCCATGGCCCTGTTGCTGCTTCTGTCCATGTTGATCGGCTGGTTGATCGGCGGTCCCGACCCCGAGTCACGCCGGGTGTTGGCGACCTCGACCGGCATGCGCAGCGTGATTGTCGTGCTGTATGTGGCGCGGTACTGCTTTCCGGGCACCAACGTCTACATGGTCCCGATTGTCTATCTCTCGCTGATGGTGCCCACGAACCTGCTCTTCCATCTGGCGTTCACCGGATGGCACAAGTGGCACCCGGCGGCGCAGGCGTAGGGCCCAGTAAACGCAGGCTCCGCGATTCCTTGCAACGCCCGTCTCTCCCAAAAATCAATTCACCACGGAGACACGGAGGACACGGAGTTTTGTTTTTCGAGAAGGTTTCTTCGTGATCTTGGTGCCTCTGTGGTTGATTTATCCCGATGGGCGGGACGCAGGACACGACAGGATGACCAGCTACAATCGTCTGCGATGCCCTTTCGCTTTCAGGTAGAGGCGCGTGATGGCGCCGCACGCGCCGGGCGCTTCTTTACGCCGCATGGTGAGGTGCAGACGCCGGTCTTCATGCCCGTGGGCACGCTGGGAACCGTCAAGGGCGTGCCTCAAGACACGCTGGAAGAGCTGGGCGTTCAGATCCTGCTGAACAACACCTATCACCTTTACTTGCGGCCGGGCGTCGAGATGGTGCGACAACTCGGCGGCGTGCAGAAGTTCATGTCGTGGGAGCACCCCATCCTCACCGACTCGGGCGGCTTCCAGGTCTTCAGCCTCAGCGATCTTCGGAAGGTGACCGAGGAGGGCGTGGCGTTTCGCTCGCACCTCGATGGCTCATCGCATTTCTTCAGCCCGGAGAGCGCCATCGCCGCGGAGATCGGGCTGGGCGCTGACATTATTATGGCGTTCGACGAGTGTACCGAGCATCCAGCGGAGTATGCGCGCACGCGCGACTCGATGGAGATGACGTTGCGCTGGGCGCAGCGCAGCAAGGACTACTTCGAGGCGCACAAGCAGGAGACGCCCTGGTTCGGTAATATGCCCTCAACGGCACGCTAAAGCCGGCCCTTTCAAAGCAATGTTGGACAGGAGCAGCCCAGACGTTGTTTGGCATCGTGCAGGGGGGTATGTTTCCGGACCTGCGCCGCGAATCGGCAGAGCGGACCGTCGAGATCGATTTTCCCGGATACGCGATTGGCGGCCTGAGTGTCGGCGAGCCGCGTCCGATGACCTACGAGATGGTGGACACCGCGATCCGCTTCCTGCCGGAGGACAAACCCCGCTACCTGATGGGTGTCGGCACCCCGGAGGAGATTGTTCACTACGTCGCGGCTGGGGTGGACATGATGGACTGCGTCCTACCGACGCGAGCGGCGCGGCACGGATTGCTGTTTACCTCCGAGGGGCGACTGACCATCAAGAACGCCCGCTTTGCCAGCGACGAAGGCCCACTCGATCCGAACTGCCGGTTGCAAGGTCTGCGCCCGCTATTCGCGGGCCTATCTGCGGCACCTGTATGCCGCGAACGAGCTGCTGGCACAGACGCTGAATACCATCCACAATCTGGCGTATTACATTGACACCATGCGCAGGGTGCGGCAAGCTATACTACTTGGGGATTTCGCGAAGTTTCTTTCTGGTGTCCGGCCCCCATATCTAGCACCCCAAACTGCGCAAAGACGGCGCGGCTTGGGGGCCCCGGGAAAGGCCTGAGCGTTCCTTGGCAGCCGTGTAAGGTTCGGGCCTGGGCCCAAGTCGGCGCGGCGGGCTGTAAAGCTTGTCGGGAAAACCAGAATCCGGCAAAACGCGATATTATAGAGGTTAGGGCTGTATCTCTGACCCGCGCTGATGCGCCGGCTGATTGATAGCAGTGTTCGGTTTGAACTCCGAAACATCCCCAAGTCCCAGCTTCGAGGGTAAAAAGCTGCGTTGTGGAGCGACTAAAAGCCTGCCTTGAGCGCAGTCCAAGGGTCGTGTTCCTTAAGGTAAGCCAAATCGAGGGCTGCGTCTTTAAGAAAGTCGAAACGAATGGTTAGAGCGATCGGTTTGTTTGCGCAGGGCATCGGTGGCGGGTCCGCCCCCATCCTGATGATGGTTGCGATCTTCGCAATCTTCTACTTCCTTTTGATCATGCCGCAGCAGCGCCGCCAGAAGAAGTGGCAGGCGATGCTGAAGGAAATCAAGCCGGGCAACCGGGTGGTCACCAGCGGGGGCCTTACCGGCGTTATCCTGTCGGTCAAGGACGATACCTTTGTCCTGCGGGTTCCGCCGGACAATATCAAGCTCGAAGTTGCCCGCTCCTCCATTGTCACTTTAACGACGGAGGAAGGATCTTCCAAGTCTTAACAGGGTTTCCGTTTACTCATGAACAAGAATCTTCTTGCCAAGACAATTCTGATTATTGCGGTGCTGATCGCTTTTCTGTTCGGCATCTTCGGTATTCCGAGCAGCCTGAGCGGCAAAGGTCTGCTGGCTGCGCTGCAGGGCCGCATCCACCTCGGGCTCGATCTGAAGGGTGGGACCCACCTCATTCTGCAGGTACAGGTCAACGACGCCATTAACGCCGACACGGACCGTGCGGTCGAGCGGCTGAAGGAAGCCCTCAAGAGCGGCAATGTCGCCTTTGGGGAAATCTCCAAGCCCGATCCGCAGAACCACCCGGAGTTGATCCAGATCAAGGGCGTGCCTCCGGAGTCTTCATCGGAGCTGCGGCGGATCGTCAGCGAGAAGCTGCCGGACTACGAACTGGGATCTGGGGTCGAGAACTCGTGGACCGTCACGATGAAGCCTTCGGTCGCCAACGACACCAAGAAGAAAGCGGTGCAGCAGGCGATCGAGACCATCCGCAACCGAATCGACCAGCTCGGCGTATCCGAGCCGGTGATCCAGGAGCACGGACTGGGCGACTACCAGATTCTGGTGCAGTTGCCCGGTGTGGATGACCCGGCGCGCGTCAAAGAAATCATGCAGTCCACCGCCATGCTGGAAATCCGACAGGCGGTTGGCGGGCCCTATCCCAGCGAGCAGGCGGCGATGCAGGCCAGCGGCGGCGTACTTCCGCCGGACACGGTGCTGATGAAGGGCACCGCCCTGCACCCGCAAAGCGGGGAGGAGAACACCGAAGTGTACTGGCTCATCAGCCGCTCGTCAGCGGTGAGCGGAAGCGATCTGCGCACCGCCGATGCCGGCCACGACGAGAACGGCCGTCCGGACGTCAATTTCACGTTGACCGGCGATGGCGGGCGGCGCTTCGCGGCGTTCACCGGCGCACACGTCGGTGACAAGCTGGCAGTGGTGCTCGACAACCGGGTGAAGTCGGTCGCCACCATCCAGGAGCAGATCCACGATCAGGGCCGCATCACCGGCTCGTTCAGCCCGCAGGAGACGCAGGACCTGGCACTGACGCTGCGCTCGGGCGCGCTGCCGGCTGGCATTAAGTATCTGCAAGAGGTAACGGTGGGGCCGTCGCTGGGCTCTGATTCGATTCGCCAGGGCGTGCGCGCGGCGATCATCGGCATGATCGCGGTCATGCTGTTCATGCTCTTCTATTACCACGCGGCGGGCATCAATGCCGACCTGGGACTGTTCCTGAACCTGGTCATCCTGCTGGGCTTCCTCGGTTTCACGGGAGCAACGCTCACCTTGCCGGGAATCGCAGGTGTCATCTTGACCGTCGGCATGGGCGTGGATTCCAACGTCCTGATCTTCGAGCGTATTCGCGAGGAGTTGCGGCACGGCAAGACGCCGCCGTCGGCGGTGGACCAGGGCTTCGCTCACGCCTGGGTCACGATTATCGACACCCACGTGACGACGATCGTGTCAGCCGTCATCCTGTTTCTGTTCGGGACGGGCCCGGTGCGCGGATTCGCTGTGACCCTCAGCTTCGGTCTGGCAGCCAACCTGTTCACGTCGGTCTTCGTATCGCGCGTGATCTTCGAGTCCATTCTCAATCGCCACCAGCGTGGCGAGGCATTGAGTATCTAAGGGGCTAGCGGTGGAGTTATTTCGCAATACCAACATCGATTTTCTGGGCAAGAAGTGGTACTTTCTTGCCTTCTCATTGATCTTCAGCGTTGCCGGATTGTGCTCTATTTTCTTCTGGCACGGCATCCCGTTGGGCGTGGAGTTCCGCGGCGGCACGCTGGTTTACGTCAAGTTTGCCCAAACTCCTGATCTCGACAAGGTCCGGCAGGACATGGACCGGGCGGGGCTGAAGAATCCGCGAATCCAGCGCTTCGGCCCGGTTTCCGCCAACGAAGTGCTCATCGACCTGGGCCTACAAGAGACCAGCGAGGCGGCGCTTGACCGTGGCAAGAACACCATTATCCAGGCGCTGCAGACGCAGAATCCTAACAACGAAGGCAAGCTGGACCTGAATAACAGTGGCGCGCCGACCCTGGAGCAGTATCTGTTGCAAAAGGACCCGATGCACCTGGGAACTGACGCCGCCACGCAATACGAGGCCATCGCGCAGAAGATCGAGGATTTCCGCAACAAGGAGCACGGCGGGATTCTCTCTTCGGTGGATGAGCTGCGAGGAGTTGTGCCGCCAGAATTGGTCAGCTCCCTGCAGGAGGGCTTCTACACCTCGAATTTCGTGGTGCGCAACGTCGAGATCGTGGGACCACAAGTGGGAGGCCAGCTTCGCCATCAGGCGATCATGGCGACCTTATATTCGCTGGCTGGGATGCTGGTTTATCTGTGGTTCCGGTTTGAGATGATCTACGGCATAGGCGCAGTTGTGGCCTGCTTTCACGACACCATCATTACCGTTGGCTTTTTCTCCTTGCTGAACAAGGAGATCAGCCTGACGGTCATCGCCGCCATTCTGACGCTGATCGGCTACTCGATGAACGACACCATCGTCGTCTTTGACCGTATCCGCGAGAACATCAAACTTTTGCGCCGTGAGCCGTTGGCCGACATTGTCAACAAGAGCATCAACCAGACCCTGAGCCGGACCATCCTCACCTCGGGTCTGACGTTTTTGACCGTACTCTC
This sequence comes from uncultured Acidobacteriaceae bacterium, assembly GCA_963833155.1. GTDB lineage: Bacteria > Acidobacteriota > Terriglobia > Terriglobales > Acidobacteriaceae > Bog-257. The sequence goes on along the minus strand of CAWHWY010000001.1, from coordinate 151,511 downwards.
GCTGTATCTGTTCGGCGGTGAAGTCCTGCGGGGATTCTCGCTGGCCCTGGTGATTGGCATCCTGATCGGAACCTATTCGTCGATTGCGGTTGCGGCTCCCATGCTGGTGGCTTACCAGGATTGGCGGGCGCGACGGGCAGGAGAGGCGGTCGCACGCAGCATTAGCGCTCAGCGGAACAAGGCGCGAGATAAGGTGAAAGTGAAGGCGTAGGGCCTCGCGTTGGAGTTCCGACAGGGTTGGCGGTGTAAGATACCGGCGTTGGTGGTCTTGGGTGTGCAATTTTCCATCTGGGGTGTATACTTCGGGTCTCTGTTTGGGGGCAGTTGCCCAGAGCTGCCAGGTTGCTTCCGCAGGCCAGGGAATTTTGGGGCGGCTGCTTATGGTTTCGGGGAGCAAAAGTCGTAAGTCCGGTGTCTAAGTAATCAAAAGCGTTCGACGGAGAACAGGCCATGTTTGAAGACAGCCTCGTGGAATCGGGAGGCAAGCTCAAAACCAAACGGGGAGTTACAACCCTGATCTCGTTTGTGTTACAAGCTGTGCTGATTGGCGTTCTGGTGTTGTTGCCGTTGATCTTTACCGAGGCGCTGCCCAAGCAGCAACTAATGACGTTCCTGGTTGCGCCGCCGCCACCACCGCCGCCACCACCGCCACCGGCCGCTGCTCCGGTGCATGTCACCAAGCCTCAGACCGAGCTGGACAATGGCCAATTGCGCACCCCGACGGCGATTCCCAAAAAGATTGAGATGATTAAAGAGGATGAACCCCCGCCGAGCGCCGGTGTAGCTGGAGTGGTGGGCGGGGTCCCGGGCGGAGTTCCCGGAGGCGCCATGGGTGGAGTACTGGGCAGCGTGATCGGCAATGTTCCGACCGCTGTGCCCAAAGCGGCAACCCCGCAACGTGTGCGGGTGTCGCAGGGTGTCTCGCAGGGCCTGCTGATCCACAAGGTGCAGCCGCAGTATCCGCCGCTGGCCCGCCAGGCGCGTGTTCAGGGTACGGTGGTGCTGCAGGCGCTGATCGGCAAAGATGGTACCATTCAGAACCTGCACGTCGTCAGCGGCCACCCCATGTTGACTTCCTCTGCGCTCGAAGCCGTGAAGCAATGGCGTTACAAGCCTTACTACCTGAACGGTGAGCCGGTGGAAGTGGAAACCACGATCAACGTGAATTTCACGTTGGCGGGCGGTTAGAGTGCGTGGATGGCCGTTCTGTGCATTTAGGACGAGATTGGTTGTGGTCCTCGGGACTGCGGCCTCTTTCTGATGTTTGAGTTGTTTGTTTGCCGGTTGCTGGCCTGACGGCAGCATCTCGCGGGAAGCCGAGCCAGAAGTTCGAACCACCTGTAGTACCGAATTTGCTTAACGAAGAGTTCCGAGGAGGAAAAGTCGACCCATGTTCCTAGCTAATCTTGCAACCTATGCTCTCAGCCACGTTCCCTCGGCTGCTGCCTGGATATTCCAGGAGGCGGCTGTTGGTTGGGATCCTGTCTCCCTCTGGAAACAGATGGGCTGGCTGGCGAGAATTGTCGTCATCATTCTGATCATCATGTCCGCCTGGTCTATTGGCGTCATGATCGATCGTGCGATGGCGTTCAGCGCCGCCCGTAAACAATCTCGCGCCTTTGCCCCCGCGGTCGCCGGCGCCTTGCGTGAAGGCAAGATCGAAGAAGCGATCAAAGTCGGCGAGCGCAACAAGAAGAGCCATTTAGCCAAGGTTGTCACCGCCGGCCTGCAGGAGTTCAAGGCCCACGGCGATTCCGCTGACATTCCGGGCGAGCAGATCGAGGCGTCCAAGCGCGCCCTGGAGCGTGCGGAAGCCATCACGCACGCCGAGTTGAAGCGCGGCCTGGGCGGGTTGGCCACCATCGGTTCCACCGCGCCATTCGTTGGCTTGCTGGGCACCGTGGTCGGCATTCTGAATGCGTTCAAGGAGATTTCGACGCAGAAGGCCACCGGTCTGGGAGCGGTTGCCGGCGGCATTTCGGAAGCGCTGGTGACCACGGCCATCGGGCTGTTCGTCGCGATCCCCGCCGTTATGATGTTCAACTACTTCACCAACAAGGTGGAGGCCTTCGATGTGGAAATGGACAACAGCTCCAGCGAACTGATCGACTATTTCCTGAAGCGTCGGAGCGTCCACCGGTAGCTGGGATGTTCGGTGCGCTTGGCACTGGCCCAGCTTGAAGGAGGTTGAACTCTATGGCAATAGCGAAACGCGAAGAAGGCAAGAAGGTCAACTCCAACATCAACGTTACCCCCATGGTGGACGTGATGCTGGTGCTGCTGATCATCTTCATGGTCATCACGCCCATGTTGCAGAAGGGCGTGAGCGTTGATATGGCCAAGGTGAACAATCCCACTCCCATGCCGGACGCCGACAAAGAGGACTCTTTGCTGGTGGCCGTCATGCGCGACGGACAAATCTTCTTTGGCAGCGACCGTATTAAGGTCGAAGACCTGTCATCGAAGGTGAAGGACCGCTTGGCCAATAAGGCGGACAAGCGGGTCTTTATCAAGGCCGACGCTCGTGCCAAGTACGGCGATGTGGCCAGTGTCGTGGACAATGTCCGTTCCGCGGGAGTTGACGATGTAGGGTTGTTGACCGAACAGAAACAAACCGGCCCAGCCGGGAAGAAACCGCCGGAAACCGGCGCCACCACGGGCGCTGGCGCCCCGTAATAGGAGTTACTTATGGGAATGGCAGTTGGAGGGTCCGGTGGGGGCCCATCGGCCGATATCAACGTTACGCCGCTGATTGACGTATTGCTGGTGCTGCTCATCATTTTTATGGTGATCACGCCGTTGACTCCGAAAGGTCTGGACGCGCTGGTTCCCCAGCCGCCAAAAGACCAGACGAAGCAGCCGCCTCCGAGCGACCGAACCATTGTCGTGCAGGTGCTGAAAGCCAGCGGAGACACGCCTGCGTACAAGATCAACCAGGACGACGTCACGCTGGATAACCTTGAAGGCAAGCTGAACGACATCTTCAAGACCCGCGCGGAAAAGGTGATGTTCGTCAAGGCTGATCCGGACATTACGTTTAATTATGTGGCCGAGGTAATCGACAAAGCGCATGCCGCTGGTGTCGACAAAGTCGGCTTGATCACGGCCAAGATTGAGGCCGGCGGTTAGGCATTCCGCAGGAGCAGGAACGCGATTCGGGCACTACTCTTCCTTCCGGACGGGCGGGACGTCGTGTAGCGGCAGTCCCGCCTTCCCTCGGAACCCGAACGAACCGAACGGAGAGTGACATCAAACATGAAAATATGCGCACGGGTACTGACGGTACTTGCGGTGGTGCTTGTACTGTTCTCGGCTGTCGGCTGCAGCAAGCTGAGAGCACGCGACCAGCTCAATAAGGGCGTGCAGGCTTACAAGAACGCGAAATACGAAGACGCGATTGAACATTTCAAGAACGCTGTGGATCTGGATCCCAGTCTTATCAATGCCCGGCTTTATCTGGCCACAGCCTATGCTCAGCAATACATTCCCGGCGCCGACTCTCCTGAGAACAATCGCTTTGCGGAACAGGCCATCGACGTGTTCAAGCAGGTTTTGGCCCTAAATCCCCCCAAAGAGCAGCAGGTTCACAGCCTGAAAGGGATTGCTTCCCTGTACTTCAACATGAAGAAGTTCGATTTGGGCAAGGAGTATTACCAAAAGGTCGCGGACCTGGATCCCAATGACCCTGAAACCTATTACTCCATCGCGGTGATTGATTGGACCCAGGCCTATCAGCGGCGTATGGACGAGCGTGCGAAGCTTGGCCTGAAGCCGACGGACGACCTCAAGGACAAGAAAGACTGCGCGACGCTGATCAAGGCCATCAAGGACCAGAACGAACCTGCGGTGCAAGATGGAATTCAGAAGCTGCAAAAGGCGATTGAGCTGCGTCCCGATTACGACGACGCGATGGCTTACTTGAACCTGCTGTACCGCGAAGACGCGGACCTGCAGTGCGACAATCCAGACGTCCGCAAAACCGATCTCAAGACCGCTGACGACTGGGTGGACAAGACCATGGCCACAAAGAAGGCCAAAGCGGAAAAGGCCGGCCCCACCGGCGTCGTAACCATGCAGTAATAAGTCGCGGAGCTGGGAACTGTTTTCCGAAATGCGCCCCTCTCAAGAGGGGCGTTTTTGTCGCTGGGAGCGTCTTTTGACCTTTGCGCCTGCCGGTTGGTATAGTTGGTCATGCCTGATATTCAGATTATCAGGCAGGGTCGCTTATGGATACCAGCAAAGTCGGGAAACGCGGCGTTATCGTAGTTCCAGCTCGCCTTAGGCGGAAGTTTGGTATCGAGGAAGGTGGTTTAGTGGTGGCCGAGGAGCGCCCGGAGGGCATCCTCATTCGTCCTGCCGCAGCCATCCCGGTCGAAATCTACACGCCCCAGCGCCGGGCTGAGTTTTTACTTTCGAACGCTGTCAATCGCGAGGATTACCAAGCCGCCGTTGCGGAGGTAAAAAAGCTGGGGGTTGATCCTGCCCGAATTCCGCACCACAAGCCTCGTAAGTCCTCCCGAACATGATCCAGGACCGCGTGTTCCTTGACGCGAACGTTCTCTTCTCCGCCGCCTACAGGCGAGATGCCGGCGTTGCACGCCTGTGGACATTCAGACAAGTGGAGTTGATAACTTCTGCCTACGCTGCCGCAGAAGCGAGAGTCAACCTGGCCGAAGAAGAGCAACGCGATCGGCTCGCAACGCTGCTGGATCGAGTGCGAATCGTGACGGGCGCGGCCCCTGTCCCTGCCGATGTATGGCTTCCAGAGAAAGATCAGCCCATTTTGCAGGCCGCGATCCATGCCCGGGCCACACACTTGTTGACCGGCGATAAGCAGCACTTCGGCAGTTATTTTGGCCGCAAACTGGGCGGCGTGCTGGTCCTGCCGCCGGCAGAATATTTCCGCCTCTTCGCGCCGGAACGAGCCCGGCGAAAACATCACACAGGCCTGTGACGCTACCCCTACCCTTTTGTGACCTATGCAGTACAATCCTTTTTTCCGTTGAGGCTTTGCCATGTTCAAACGAGTCCTGATCGCCAATCGCGGCGAGATTGCGGTACGCATCATCCGCGCTTGCCGGGAGATGGGTATCGAGTCGGTGGCGGTGTTCTCCGACGTGGACCGCAAGTCGCTGCACGTCCGCAAGGCCGATTATGCCTACCATATCGGGCCAGCTACCGCGAGCGAGTCCTACCTCAACGCCGACAAGATCCTGGATGTGGCGCGGCGCAGTGGGGCCGAGGCGGTCCATCCCGGGTACGGCTTCCTGTCGGAGAATGCGCGGTTTGCCAGGGCCTGTGCGGATGCGGGGTTCAAGTTCATTGGCCCGACGCCTGAATCGATGGAGATGATGGGATCCAAGACACGCGCCCGGCAGCACATGAAGCGCGCCGGTGTGCCGTTTGTGCCCGGCTCAGAGCGCGGCCTGGACATCGAAGCTGCAGAGCGTCTGGCGGAGCAAATCGGCTATCCGGTAATGCTGAAGGCCGCGGCAGGCGGCGGCGGCAAGGGTATGCGCATGGTGAAGGCCCCCGATGAGCTGCGGTCTGCCTACGAGAACGCGCGCAGCGAGGCCCAGCGCTCCTTTGGCGACAACGAGGTGTACCTGGAGAAGTTCATCGTCAACCCGCGCCACGTCGAGATGCAGATTTTTGGCGACGAGCATGGCAACGTGGTCTATCTGGGTGAGCGCGAGTGCTCGGTACAACGGCGGCATCAGAAGGTGATGGAAGAGTCACCGTCCCCGATTGTGGACGAAGAAATGCGGCAGCGCATGGGCGAAGTCGCAGTGCGCGTGGCCAAGGCCGCGAATTATCACAACGCCGGCACGGTCGAATTCCTGGTGGACGAGCAACGCAACTTCTACTTCCTGGAAATGAACACCCGCCTGCAAGTCGAGCATCCGGTGACCGAACTGGTGACCGGACTCGACCTGGTGCACTTGCAAATGCACGTAGCTGCGGGTGAAAAGCTGCCGTTCCGGCAGGAGGACGTCCGCGTCCGAGGGCATGCCATCGAGTGTCGCGTGTACGCGGAGGACCCTGACAACAACTTCTTCCCGTCGCCGGGGCAAATCACCCGGCTGATCTCGCCTTCGGGACCTGGTATCCGGCGTGACAGCGGGATGTACGAAGGCTGGAAAGTGCCCATCGAGTACGATCCGCTTGCTGGCGAAACTGATCGGCTACGGGGAAACCCGCGAAGATGCCATCGATCGACTGCTGCGGGCCCTGTATGAATACTTTGTCGGCGGCATCAAGACAAACATATCTCTGTTTCGCCGCATCCTGCGCGACCCGGATTTTCGTGCGGGCAAGCTGGACACCGGCTTCCTCGACCGGTTGCTGGCCAGACCGTATCACGAAATCGACGGGCAACATCCGCTCATGGCGGCTATCGGCGCAGCGATCTTTGCAGCCACGGAGCCGAAGACCACCTTCCCCGAGGCTCCCGGAGGCGCCAGTTCGGCGAACGGCAACGCGGTGGCTCCTTCGGCCTCGAACTGGCGGCGGATTGCGCGTACTGAGGCACTCAGGGCCCGGTGAGGAACGATACATGACCTACGACGTGGTGGTGGACGGCAAAACCCATCAGGTGGAACTCACTCGGGGCGAGAAGATATGGCATTGCACGATCGACGGTCAGGAGGTCGAAGTGGATGCCGCCCTCACCGCGCGCGATGTGCTTTCCATTCTTGTGGGCGGTAAGGCTTACGAAATCAAACGCGAACGTTCCCTGCAAGGCGAGCTGCACATGGTGATCGGCAGCGCGCGCTACGCGGTGGATGTCCAGGACCCGCGCTCGCTGCGTGCCCGGCGTGCTGTCGCGGGCTCAGAAGCCGGTCCGCAAAGGCTCAAGGCGCCTATGCCGGGCAAGATCGTCCGCGTCATCGTCCAGGAAAAGGATGAAGTCAAGGCCGGACAGAGCATCTTGGTGATGGAAGCCATGAAGATGCAGAATGAGATGAAGTCGCCGAAAGATGGCAAGGTGCAAAAGATCCTGACGACGGAAGGCTCAACGGTCAACGCCGGAGACACGTTGGCCATCATCGAGTAGCGCTGCCGCGCCCCGTACCCAGGGTAACAAACCAAAAGAGAAAGCCAGAGTCTCGCGCTCCGGCCTCAAAGTCCGTCCCAGCGAGGACGGAAGGTCCGGCGAATCAGAACAGCTTGCGCCGCAGTAGCCCAGCCAGGACCAGGATTCCGGAACCAAACAGCAGGATGCTGCTGGGCTCCGGGGTGGTGTCACTGTTTGTGTAATCGTAACCCCATTGACGGCCGCCGTAAATGGTCACGACGTGTTTACCGTTCTCGATTTTATCCGAAGCGAGGTACACGCCAAATGAGACGCTTTCACCATGATCCTCAGGACCCTCCTGCGAACAGTTGTTGATGTTCTCGCACCCATAAGGCTCGTCTGAAAACCAGACCCAGTTACCCCATCGTTCGATCGTAGCGCCGGGAACCTTGTCGTAGAACGGACTTGTGGGGGAGTAGGTGCATTTGCCTGTACTAGGATCCCTGTTCGTACAGTCATCCACAAAATACCTGGGGGGGGGCACCATTCAGGTTCTCTCTGTAGATCTGAATGAAGTGGATCGTCTCAGGATCCGGGTCATTGGGGTGGTTCTGTGAATAAGTCATCGCGAAAACCGCACCACCGACGGACCCATGCTTGTTGACGTTATATGGTCCTCCTGGGAGGGGACCCACTACGTTAGGAGAGTTGACTACCCAAGCGTAGTAAGTGTCAATTGTTATGTCGTTCTGTAGGAAAGGAGCATTTGCGAATTGGAAGATCCAGCCAGTCTCCGAATTGAAACTGTTGTTACCGAGGATTGTAGTGAAAAAATTGCCAACGGGAGCAGAGCCCGCGATGAGTGGGTCCAGGCTACTTATATTCCAGTCATCCCCGCCCCATCCAGAGGCTACCGTGGGTTTCAGTTGGTAGGCATAGACAGATAGCGGAAACAGTGTACACGCCAGACATGCAAGACAAAACCAAGCGGTTCGGGCCATGGGTAAACCTCCTTACGGATTGATGTGGGTGCCCTCATTGCTCGCGATAACAGCGCCCGGTGCCCCACCCAAGCTTCTTCTGCCCGGGTGGGCCTATTTGCCAGAAATCCACGGCCCGGCATCCCGGGCCGGTCTGGTTTATTGCGCCGCGTCGAGCCGCTGACCGGCGCGACGTAGCCGTCAATATCAATCGTCACGTCGGGTCGTCTTAACTTAACCGCCGCGGCGAAGGGTAAGTGCCCGCTCATGGGCACCTTCTTTGCTTGATGATCGAGGGTCAGACGAAGTTGGAGTCGCTAGGGGCTCGACAAACTGGGGACGGTGAGCCGGCGACAGATCGATCTTTTCTGTCGTAGCTTTGCCCACTCACCAGCGCACGCGATAAATCCCGAACGGCCATCGAAGCGTGCACTTTTCCTAAGGTATCGGTTAGGGAAACAACCACCAAAGACGATAGCGACGAGGAACTCGGCAACTCAAGGGGCGTTGCCAAACCTCAGAGGAAGGACAGCAGAACTCAGGTATTGTGATAAATCCATTACACGGCATTGCAATTTTATTGCCGCGCTATGATGCTGAAAACAGACAACCGCTTACTCCCACAACTGCAATAACTTGCAGAAAAATGGTTACCGTTTTCCGCGCAACCCGGCCCGGCAACTGGCGCTTAGCCTGGATTATTCACCCAGGATCTCACGCTTTGAAGGGGCACGGCTTCAGCCGTGCCGTAAAGCTGCTGTCATTATGATGGCTTTAGCCACTGAGGGACTTCGGTTTTGAGACGAAGTGCGAATTCCCTCAGGGGCTGAAGCCCAACTCCACGCGCATTTAGCGGCACGGCTGAAGCCGTGCCCTTTCAAACCTTGCCGTCTTCAGCTACCGAAGCAGACGAATCATCCAGGTTGAACTCTTTCTTCAGGCGCTAATAGGTGGTTTCCAGCAGTTCGGGCAGCACGCGGGCCCGTCGATCACCGTCACGAAGTTTGAATCGGCCAGCCAGCGCGGCAGCGCGCGCGTGTGGATGTGGCCCGGCGCACAAAAGGCGGGAGTTGCGCTCACGCCTCCAGCATTTTACGGCTCTTTCGCGTTACTTCATCGTCCCGGCTTTTTTCAGAATGTCATCCGCAAAGTAGTTTTCCACCGAGGCCTTATCGCGGATAGATTCGTAATAGGCTGCCTTCAGCAACTGTTCGCGGCGGTCGCGAAGCTGCTCGCGAATGGCCTGCTGGACGCGGGGATCCTTGAGCTCCCGCTGGCCCGCGGTTTCTTTACTGATGAGCTTCACCACGCGAAAGCCGTAAATTTGATGGCTATTGGGGTCGGCGACCACCAGCACGGTGGTGTACTGGCCCGGCTTCAGCTTGTTAACGGCGTCATAGGCAATTTTGTCGGTCTTGAGCGAGGATTCGGGCACGAATCCGAGATCGCCGCCGTTCTGGGAAGTCTCCGGCTGTTCCGAGTAGCTCATAGCTACCGTGGCAAAATCCTCGCCGCTGTCGAGACGATTCTCGACCATCTGCATCTTCTTGCGCGCATCGGCCTCATTCTGCGCCTTCACGTTCTTCACCTGGGGATTAGGCTGGGTGGTGACCAGAATCTGCGCCAGGCGATACTGCGGTTCGATCAGGTTGAATTCGGTTTTGTGCTGGTTGTAATAGTTGGTGATGTCGTCGTCGGAGATGTTGATCTTCGACGTTATTTCCTTGTTCAGCACCTTCTCAATGGTGATGGAGCGGCGGAGGTCGCGTTTGAAGTCGGCCAGGGTGAGGTTGCGGTCTTTCAGCCGCTTATCGAATTCCTCCTGCGTGTAGGGGGTCTTGATCTCAGCCAGCTTGCTGTTGATTTCTTCATCGGTAGCCAGCAGGCCCATCTTTTCGGCTCGCTGCATCAGGATTTCCTGATCAACCAACTCTTTCAGGATACTGAGCCGCAGGCTATCGGCCTGCTCCTGGCTAGGCTTTTGCGGGGCATCGGCGGTCTGGTTGTTATAGTATTTTTCGACCTCGGTGCGGGTGATCTTGCGGCCGTTTACAGTCGCCATTACGTCGGCGCCGTCCTGCTTTCCGGTACAACCCAGCCCCGGCAGCAGCAGAACCAACGCCAGCGACAGGCTGGCGGCGATCGCGAAGCTCAATAAATGCTTGCGGAATGCTTTCAATCTTTGCCCCTCCCGAGAGGCCTTCTAACAGGTCAACCGGCCTCAGGCAGGGCAGGTCGAATCCCGGCTGACATGGAACATCAAGCAAGCTAAACGCCAGGTTCGCTCGAGAGCTACTTGCTCGTTGGCTCTGGGCGTGGAGCGGCCGACGCCGCCGGCGTCCCCGTTTTCTGCGTGACCGCTGGTAATCGGCCAATAGTCCTACCGTTGACCTCCAGCCGCAGCCCGGCGACCGGCTCATCCCGAACGACAAACAGAACTCGCACCGGCGAACTTTTGTCCGCGGTCAAACCAGTTGAACTTGCAGCCCAGGCCTTCATGCTGTCGTCCCAAATGGCACCGGGGTATCTGTCGCCCTTTGCTCCCACCAACACAACATCCGACGCCTCCAGAGACTCCGCCGGGGTTTCCGCCCTGACGCTGAGAGTAGTTAGCACAAACGAAGTGCCGGGCTTGAGCACGCCACGCCCGTGCGAATCGACCGACTTGACCGCTTTCTTCAATGATTCCTCGCCAACTGCAAAGGCAAACCCAAAGGCACGTGAGTCCTCCGTGGTGACTTGACCCTCGATCTTTTGCGGGGCCTTTGTCACCTCAGCGGATAGGATCCTCGCCTGTATCGGTGCCTTTTTCGATACCCCCGGTCTACCAGCGTCCTTGGCAGGGCTGGAAGCATTGCCATTGTCAGCAACCGGCGGTTGAACGCCCGCGGCCACTACCGGTGCCTTTTTCGATACCTCCGGCTTACCAGCGTCCTTGGCAGGGCTGGAAGCATTGCCTTTGTCTGCAACAGCACGAACGATTGTCATTGTCCACTTGCCGTCCCGTTGCGTCTCGATGACGCGCACTGTGGCGCCCGGCCGGAGGTCCTTGGGGTCGAACCGGGCGTCGCCCAGACTCAGACCGCCAATTGTCCCCGGGTTGATGAACATGCCGGGCTGAACCTCGGCGCGTTCAAGGTACTGGACGACGAGTTTCTTCTCAGCGGGATCGTAGGATTGGACGACAGCGTGGAACTCCGATGCTTGGTGCGGAGCCACCGCCGCTGGCGGCTGCACACCGGCCTCTAACAGCCGCTGGTTCAACGCCGCCTTCACTTCCTGGATATCCACGGCCCCTTCCAGCCGCTCGCCATTGACGAAGAGGGTTGGCGTCGCATTCACCCCAATCGAGTCGGCCTCCGCCATCGAGGCTTTCATGGCACTATCCGGCTGGGCCTTGATGCACGCCTGCAACCGGGTCGCGTCCGCTCCGTTCTTCTTCCCAATATCCAGAGTCAGGTGGTCCAACTCGTTAAACGAATTTTGCACGTCCTTCTGAGATCCATTGATGGCACGCTGATTGGCGTGCACGTAGTCGGCGAATTCCCAATAACCCTGCCCGCTCTCCTTGGCGAGGCAATTGGCATTGTTGGCGGCATGCTTTGCCCAGGGGTGCATGGACAGCGGGTAATCCTTATAGACAATCTTGATCTTGTCGCCATATAGCGGCAGGATCTCGCTCATCAGCGTGCTATGCATGCGGGCACAGAAGGGACACTCGAAGTCGTCGTAGTTGATGATCGTGACCTTGGCATCGGGATTGCCGCGCAGCGGTCGCCCTGCCAGGTCGATTTTTTTCATGGTCGCGGCATATGGATCCTCGGTCAAATCAATCTTGGTCATGCGGATCAGGGTCTTGCCGTCCTTCGAGACCAGGAATTCCATGGTCTGCGACTTCTCGTCGCGGCTCAACGTGACCGGGAGAGTGTCATAGTTCGGGAACTCACTTGGGGAGCGCGCGCCGATCTTCACGTTTACATCAGGAGGAACGCCGAAATAGGCATGCACTTGCCGCTCGATGCGCTGGTTTACGTCCATCGCGCCGGGTTGCAGATTCGGACTCGGATTCGGATTCGATTGCGCCGAGCAACCGACGCACAACAGTAACAACAACACCGTCAATCGTTTCAACACTGCAAATAACCACCTTTGAAGGATAAACATGGACTTCTGATTATCTCATGGGGACTGGCTCAACCGCGCCAAGGGCACAGCAAGGCAATGATCGCGAAGCGAAGCCCTCCAGCCTCGAGAACATAGACGCACAGAGGCTTGTCAAAATCAACGCTGGGGAGCCTTGGTCGCCAGCGGATGGATGGGCAGCAATGCATTCATCGAGCCGGAGCGAAAACCTTCCAGATCGAGGGTGACATAGGAAAATCCCAGCGCCTTAAAGATGCGCACGAACTCCGCAGCCATCTCCATGGTGAGCACCAACGGTAATTCCTCGCGGCCGATTTCGATGCGCGCAATCTCGCCGTGATGGCGTACCCTGACCTGCCGGAATCCCAGGTTCCGCAACGCGTCTTCGCCTTGCTCGACAGCCGAGAGGGCCTCCCGCGTCACTGGCCGGCCATACTCAATGCGGGAAGAAAGGCAAGCCGAAGCCGGTTTGTTCCAGATGCGCAATCCCGCTTGCGACGCCAGGTGCCGGATGTCTTCTTTTGTGAGACCGGCGTCGAGCAACGGCGCCGCCACCCGGTGCAAGCTGGCGGCCTGCTGCCCCGGCCGATAGTCTCCCTGGTCATTCACATTCACGCCATAGGCAATGGCATCGAACCCGTAGCGCTGGCGATAGGCCTCCATCGCGGTGAACAGTTCGTCTTTGCAGTGAAAACAACGCGCACCGTCGTTGCGAAGGTAGTCCGGGCGCTCCATTTCGGAGGTGTTGATGATCGTCAGCGGGATACCTTGTTCCTGGGCGAAAGCCACGGCGTCCTGCATTTGAGAGCGCGCCAGGCTGGGGGAATCCGCCAGCACCGCAAGCATGGCGTCGCCCAGCTCGCGGTGCGCTGACCACGCCAGGAACCCGGAATCGACTCCGCCGGAGTAGGCCACAAGCAGACGTCCCAACGAATGCAAGTGTTCCCGCAGCGCATGCGACTTGCACTCGAGGGTTTCCGCCCGGGCTGACAGGCTATCAGGCAGTGGGGACATCAATTCATTGTAAACAATCCTGCCGCAGAGAAGGCCGTGCGCTAATACAGCCTTTGTAAACGTTTGATGGTGCCGAAGGTCCCGACATTGGTGAGGCTGAAGGCGAAGTGATAGGCATTTTCGTTTCTTACCGCTCCCAGGGCAAAGCGCTGGTACTCAAACGTGACGCCGCAGCAATCCCAGTTGTAATTTACTTGTGCAGTGGCAGACTGGAGATAGTGTAACCTGCTGTCGAATCCTATGTTCCCTCCCGCGCTGATGCCTCTCTTGCTAACGTTTCCATAGAGCAGCATGACGCGATATTGATCGAAGATAGTGGGATTGGGGGGCGGCACATTGAGGTAGCTGTGGCCGGCATTCACGTACCAATTGCCCCAGCGCTGACCTAAGAAAACCGTGCTGGCATTCACCTGGTGCAGCACTGGATCGTAATCCAGCGCCCAGCCAAAGTCAGTGGACGCATCCTGCACCCGCAAACGAGAGACAATGGGGGAAAAATTTCGGGGCTCGGTAAGGAACGCGATTCCGGTTAAGTCCACGGTGCTATCGAAGACATTGGTCTGCCCGGGCACCAAGGCGCCGCCAAAGGTCCGGTTCATGTAATATTTCTGGGCTACTTCCCACGTCACCACGTCGCGAGCCGGTCCTTGCTTGTCGTCGCAGGTGTCCTTCTCTGGCACGGTGTCAGCAGGAGGGGATTTTTCCATCTGTTTCTCGGTTTTCTTAGTGAGCAAGGCGTATTTCGGATGGCGAAAGCACTCGCCGGTCGACTTCGATTTCTTCGCATAGAGCCGATTCACCACCCCATATTGAACTTCATTGGTGTTCACCAGAATGTCGCGCTGGTCGAAGCGAATGATCTGGCTGAAGTCGTTGATGCCGGTCTGATAATGATAGGTGACGCGAGGCTCGACAGTATGCTTCAGGACGTAGCCAAAGAGTTTGCGGTCGAAGATCTTCGCGAAGGACGGCGGCCGGATGTCCATCGAACCCGAGAAAACGTTGCGGTTGATGGGATTGCTCACAGCTATCACGGAGGTGGAGCCGGGCTCGGTTACCAGCCGCTGGGTGTAATAGGTTTCTCGCACGCCAGCCTCCGGCCGGAAGGTCCAGCCATGAAGAAAAGTCGGCATGGAAACATTGGGGGAAGCATCCAGGCGGCCGACCACCGGGGCAGTCTGGAAGCCGATCTCGTGCCGGGAAACGCCTTCGGCTGCGAAGTCATAGGAATACATCAGCCGCGAACGATTGAAGGGCCGTTCCATGGAGGAGAACTCCAAGGTGGAGAGGTGCGCGATGTCGATTACGTCACCGGGACTTTCACTTTGATAGTCCTGGTAACGGGCAACATAATATGCCAGCGAATATCCATTCCGGTCGCGATAGATATATCCATTCGAGCGGACTTCGGAGTTGATGGCCTCGGTGTAGCTCTGGGCAAAAGCCAAGCGGAATACGTAGGAAGTCAGAAAATCTACCGACAGCGCGCCTTGGAAGCCATCCGGCAACTGCAGAAAGCCATTTGCCTGCAACTCTTCGCCACCCTGGTTTTGGCCCGTCGGAGGATACCCCTTTTCGTCAACCACGCCAAAGTATTCGGCGTGAAACGTGTACTTATATCCTATGGCCCGGTACACTCCGTGTTGCGCCCAGCCGCGCTTGGAGTAATACTCAGCGCCAACGAGCGCATCGGAATTGCGGTTGATGGCCCAGTAAAAACCGTCTCCCAGTATCGTGCCCCGGGTGTTTGAGGTCCCGAACACAGGCATCAGGAAGCCACTCTTTCGGCCCAGGTTATCGGTGGGATGTTCGGCGAATGGAAGGTAGGAGATGGGAATTCCGTGAATTCGTAGGGTCGCGTGATACATCTTCGCTTCCTCACCCATTTCGATCATTGCGGTCTTTGAATTGAACTCCCACTTGGGATTGGGCAACTGGCACGAAGTGATATATCCGTGATGGACGCGGTAGAGATCGGGACCCAGCTTGTCTACTACCGTGCCGGTGAAGAAAAATGGCGTGGAGGACGTCAGAAACATCATGGCGCTTTTGACCCGTACCCCAGTCGAGCCAGTGACGTTGTAAAACGTTCCCGTATCGCGGCTGACGTCGTAAATGGCACGAGTGCCTACCAGATGCTCGTCGTGAGGCCCGCCATCAAAGACCACATGTCCGGTGGCGGTGATTTGGCCGGTGGTCGAATCGTAGACTGCCTCATCGCAGTGCAGGATGTAGGTGCGAAAGCGGATTTCGACGTGGCCTCGAACCTTGTAAATGTCCTGGTTCTTCTCCTGCTCGTCGGCGCGAATCAGCACCTCATTGCGGCCAAGTGGGACATTGATGGCCGGACGAGGCGGACCGGTTTCCTGGTCGCTGCTGGTCTGCAGCTCCTGTTGAATAATCCCTTCCGTTTTCAAGTCCCGTTGCCCGTCATCGGTGATGACGTTGATCTCCGGCGGCGGTGGGGCAGACTTCGGAACAGCGGGCTGAGGCGGTGTAAGCGGCTGGGTTGCAGTGGGAGTTCCAGGACTAGAAGCGGTGTCTGGCTGGCCCGGCTGTTGGGTTTCCTGGCCTGAAATCTCCGGCATCACGGACGGGCGCAACTGGCTGGTTAACAGGCCCGGTTGCAGAAACAGATGACACGCCAGCAGCGCCGTGATAATCAATGGTGTGCGGGAAATCATCGCAAGGGCTGCATACCTCCGCCAGATCGCTTTGACTGAACACAACTTTGCAACTTAGCACGTTGCATGGCGAGAGGCAAAATGTCAGGCAGGCCTTCCCTTGATTTCGCGCGGCTCTGGACTCTTCGCTTAAACCCGTTGCGTGCGCATTGGTTGCGCAATCAGACGCGCAGACTTACACGCCCGCGGACGTGCGTGCGGCCTTCTTTCCTCATGATCGTTCACTCTCCGCTTGACGTGGATGCAGGCCAGCCGAAAGTCTCGCGCCGGCGTCGGAGATAGAAAGACCACTAGTGCCGCCCTATGACTGAACCGCTATTTTTGCGCTCTGAAGCCGCCGCCGATCCCGCCCAGCCGCACGCGGATGTCTGGCGGAAGGAAGTCCATTCCCGCGTCGACCGTTTCCGCACGCGCCGTGGGCGCCGCATCGAGGGAGCGTTCTCCATGCGCTTCCCGTTTCCTCCCGTCGAGCCGGTCCCATCCGCGCCGCAGGCGGAAATCCAGACCCAATCGCCGGAGCCGAACGTCCCTGCCGTCGAAGTGGAAAGCGTACCTGAGCCGTTGTCGATTGACGTTGTAGCTCCGGAGCCGCAGGAGGTGCTCGCGGAATTCTTAGCCGCCGCCGATCCACCGGAGTGCACGCAGCAACCGGTCGCGCCCGAGGCATCGTTTGATATCGCTCCTCGCCCGGAAGCTGAGCTAGAGCCGCAACCTGTCATGCAGCCGCGGGCAAGGCAGAAGCACAAGGTTATCGCTTTTCCACGACAGGCCGGAACATCGGAGATGGTCCAGAGGCTGGCAGATCCCATCTTGCCGGAGCAGCCTCGTATTCTCGACGTTCCTGAAGAGTTGGAGGCCTTCCCGACCACGCCGCTGCTCGACGGATTGCAGTTCGAGCCAGTATCACGAACTTCTGCAGTCCCCAGCGAGCACATCGAGTTGCCATTCCGCGCTGTCAGCATCTCGCAACGTATCTACGCCGCTGTGATGGATGGCTTGCCGGTGGCCGCAGCCACCGCTGTGTTCGGCTTGATTGGCCATAAGATGTTGCCCAACCTTGCCTTCACCAAGCCGGCGCGGCTGACCGCAGCCGCTGGTGCCGGTGCTGCTCTGGGCAATCTATCAGTACCTGCTCCTGGTTTACGCGGGCAGAACCGTAGGGATGCAAGTGGCCGCAATTCGCTTGACCACCTTCAAAGGAGGCCGGCCCTCCCTGCGCCACCGCCGCAATCGCGTTCTGGGCCTCTACCTGTCGACGGCTTCCCTGGTCATGGGACTGCTCTGGGCTCTGGTAGATGTTGACGCTCTTTGCTGGCACGATCGCATCAGCGGGACTTACCTGACGAAGCGAGAGTAGTTGCCAAACAAAACCGCGCATCTCATCTAGAATCGTAGTTCCTGCTCTGGTCTTGGCCGACCAGCATACTCTTGTCCCTTTTCTTTCCGCTGCTGACAATCCGGCGAGAATACGCGGCGACTGCGGCGGGTTAGAGGCTGTAAACTGATATATTCTTGCCGCGTTGCTCACGGCGAGCGCTGCCCGGAATCCCGGGATCAACTATGTCCACAACGGCTCCGAACCTGCAGCGGCCCGCAGTCAAAGTCTTCGTCGCCACCTCGGTGATGCTGACTTTCATTTCGTTCTGGCGGGCCGCAGCCATCGTCCTCTCTGACCTTGCTTCGTCGGCATACTACGTGGGTGGCGATGCGGAAAAAGTCATCGGAAAGAGCGCTCCCTGGTTCGTGCTGGCGGTCATGGTGTTCAGCTACGCGGTCCGGGCCATCTACATCGAGTCCAGCGCCATGTTCGTCCGAGGCGGCGTTTACCGGGTGGTGAAGCAAGCCATGGGCGGAACGCTGGCCAAATTGTCGGTGTCAGCCCTGCTGTTCGACTACGTCCTGACCGGCCCCATCAGTTCCGTGGCCGCGGGGCAGTACGCCGCCGGATTTCTGGATGACACCTTCCACCACCTCGGTTACAACATTCACCTTCCCGAGAATTCGTTCGCTGCGGCGTTTGCCGTGCTGGTGACCCTCTACTTCTGGTGGCAGAACATCAAGGGCATTCACGAATCCAGTGAACGCGCACTGCAGATCATGAAGATCACTACCGTGATGGTAGTGATGCTGATCGTGTGGTGCCTGTTGACCCTGGCGAAACGCGGAGGGCAGTTGCCGCCCTTTCCGTCCCCAGCGCACATGCACCACAATCAGGAGTCGCTCGGCTGGCTGCTGGGAACCTGGGCGGCGCGTATTCCCCTGGTCATGTTGCTGGTCGGCTTCGGCCACTCCGTGCTCGCCATGAGCGGCGAGGAATCGCTGGCCCAGGTCAACCGCGAGATCGAACATCCCAAGCTGAAGAACCTGGAGAAGACCGGACTGGTCATCTTCCTGTACAGCCTGTTTTTCACCTCGTTGGTTTCGTTCTTCGCGGTCATGATCATCCCCGACGGGGTGCGGCACGACTATTTCGCCAATCTCATCAGCGGCCTGGCGATGAACGTAATCGGCCCTTACACGCTGCGGCTGTTTTTTCAAGGCTTCGTCGTCATTGTGGGCGCTCTTATCCTTTCGGGGGCGGTGAACACCGCCATCGTCGGCGCCAACGGCGTGCTCAGCCGGATGGTCGAGGACGGCGTCCTCACCACGTGGTTCAAGAAACCTCAAAAGCGATTTGGGACCAGCTACCGCGTCATCAACATGATTGTCGCCTTGCAGATTTTCACCATCGTCGCCAGCCGCGGCAATGTGTACCTGTTGGCTTCGCTTTACGCTTTCGGCGTCATCTGGAGTTTCTCGTTTATGTCGCTGGCGGTGATGGTGTTGCGCTACACCAGTCCGGAGAACCGGGAGTGGAAAGTGCCCGGCAACATCCGCATTAGGGGCGTGGAAATCCCGCTTGGACTTGGGTTGATCTCGTTGATCTTGTTCTCCACGGCTATCGTGAACCTCTTCACCAAGGAACTGGCTACGATCGCGGGCGTAACGTTCAGTTGTGTGTTCTTCCTGGTGCTCACGGTCTCCGAGCGCAAAAGCGCGCACCAGCACGCCGCGGGTGAGTCCGGCCTTGAGCAGTTCAACATCGCCGCGGATCGAGAGCTCAGCGCGCAGGCCATGGAGGTCCGGCCGGGCAATACTCTGGTCGCGGTGCGCGATCCCCGCAATCTGTACTACCTGCGGGGAGTGCTGGCCAAGACCGACACAACCAAGACGGACGTGGTGGTGATGACCTCGCGCGTCCAGCACCGGGAACACTCCTTCAGCGGTAGTGAAGAGATGGAAACCTCGGAGGTTTTCAGGAGGTACGAGCAGGAGCTGTTCACCTCGGTAGTGGCGGCAGCAGAGAAAGAGGGCAGACACGTTTCGCTGCTGGTGGTGCCTACGAATGACGTCTTCGAAAGCATTGTGGCGACGGCGCAGCGGTTGCACTCGTCCGTGGTGGTATGCGGCCTGTCCAACAAGCTGTCCGCCGATGAGCAGGGCAAACTGACCGGCGATGCCTGGGAACGGCTGCCGGAGCCGCGCCCGCGATTGCGGCTGGTGGTGGTTGAACCCAGCGGCAATAAGCACGAATACCTGCTGGGACCGCATACCCCGCGCATGCGCCAGGAGGATGTGGACCTGCTGCACACCTTGTGGAAGGAAGCGACGACCGATCCCCGATATCGCGAGCTGCACCACTTCCATGTGCTCAATGTGGCGCTTCAGGAAATGGCCGAGCGCATGCACAACGACGGGTATCGCGACGAGGTGATGAAGGAGATCTACGACGAGATGAAACGCCGCGGTGGCGCTCCGCTCGCTGACGACGAAACTACGCCGTCACCCACATAGCCCTCAACCGCGATCGACGGGAAATGCGCGGATTCTCGCCGTATCGCGGGTATTATTCCAATGGTGTGTCAAGAACTAATCAGTCGCTGGCCAGTCCTTCTTACGTGGAAGCTCCGCACGGTTTTTCTCTGTGTTTGCTGCTGTGCGCTTGCCGGCTTGTTGCCAGCTCAGAATGCTTCTGCGCGGTCGGACCAGAGCTCCGGCACTTTCACCTTGAGTGGCACCGTGGTGAACTCCGTGACCGGCGAGCCCATCGGGCGAGCAATGGTGCGACTTTCCGGCGTGGTGCAGCGCATGGCTTTCACAGACAGCGAGGGCCATTTCCAAATTGAGGGAGTCCAGGAAGGCTACTCGCTTGAAGCCCAAAAGCCGGGCTACTTTACTCCACAAGGTTCGGAGGACGACGGAAGGAACAAGCCAGGGAAGGCCGGCTCAGACACCGGATCAGCGCTACTCAAGCTCACACCGATGAGTGCGGTTTACGGCCGCGTAATGGACGCTTCCGGCCAGTCGATTGAGCGCCTGCCTCTCCGCCTCAGCCAGCGGACAATCCGTGACGGCCGCCCGTATTGGAACCCGGCAGGCTTCGCGCAAAGCGACGAGGATGGGAGGTTTCGCTTCGCCAACCTTATGCCCGGGGCCTATTATCTTGAGGCCGGACCGGGCACCGACGAAACCCGTATTCTTGTCCACAACGAAAAGCCCAAGACTGGCTATCCCTGCGTGTACTATCCCAACGCACCGGAGATCGCGTCAGCGTCACCGATTCAACTAGGCCCTGGTCAGCAAGCGCAAGCCGACTTCTCCATGCCCGAGGTGCCTGCCTATCACGTGTCGGGCACGGTTACAGGATTCCTTCCCGATCAACATGTCGGATTGTTGGTTTTAAGCCAGTCGGGGGACCCGGTCTCGATTCCCGCCCGCTTGCGCTGGGACCTCGGTACGTTCGAAATCAATGCGATCCCCGCAGGTTCCTATGTGTTGAGAGCGATCTTGCAGGGAGAACAACCTCTGCGGGCGGAGATACGTCTGAATGTTGCCGCAAATCTGGACAACGTTCATCTTGTTCTCGCGCCAGAGATTACAATTCCGGTCACAGTGCGTGCCGAACCGCGAAGTTCCAATTCCACCGTCGCAGGCTGGGACGCAAACGGGCCGCCTCCCGTGTCAGTCCGTTTGACACGGTTGGACCTCTCCTCGTCAGGGTCCGTCCTGACTGAGCACCGTGGAAATCAAAACGGTTTCTCGATTGAGCTGAAGGGGTTGGACCCCGGCAAGTACGCGGTTGACCTGATGCCAAACGGCCAGTGGTACGTGCAATCCGCCGTGTACGGAGAGACCAACCTGCTGGTCGACGACCTTACCCTTGTCCCCGGCCAGAATTATCCGATGGAAATTGTTCTGCGCGACGATGGCGCCACTCTGACGGGAAACGTCAAGTCGTCGGATGGGACCGAAGCCCCGGCGACCATCTTGGCGGTGCCACAGTCCAGCTCGCGGCGGCGGGCTACGGTTGGGCGATCATTTCCGCCGAACGGGTTTACTCTCAACCAGCTCGCTCCTGGCGAGTATCTCGTCTTTGCCTTCGATCATGCCGACAAGCTCGAGTACGCAAATGCCAATGTATTGCAGCCCTACGCTTCGCAAGCCGCTCGCGTTACGCTCACGCCGAACCAGGAGACGCATGTCGCTCTCAATCTGATTCGCGCGGAAGATGGAGAGTAGCCGTGGCTTTCGTCCGGATGGCATCCGTTCTGCTCATCGCGGTCGAATTGGCGGCACAATCGCCAAGCCCTGCTTCGACGTCCTCCGCATCGCCGGCCCAGACCTACCGTATCGCGGGCATCGTGGTGAACTCGCTCACCGGACAGCCCATTGTGGCTGCCTCGGTTGGCATCAGTCCCACGGTCAGCCAGAACGGCGCGATTTCTAAGGCAGTGGAGACGGGCGCCGACGGACGCTTTGCTTTTGCAGGCCTGCCGCGAGGCAAGTACTCTCTGATGGCGGCGGCTCGCGGCTTCGCGATGCAGTCTTTTGAGCATCATGACAATTACGCCACGGCCATTGCAGTCGGTCCTGATCTGAATGCGGAGCACCTGGTTTTTCGCCTGGAGCCGGATGCCTCCATCGAGGGCCGGGTCACCGACGAAAATAACGACCCTGTCCAGAATGCGGAGGTGCATCTCTTCCAGAGGAGAATCGAGAACGGACAGCAGAAGACTTCTCCCACAGAGGAAGCGCAGACGGACGACCAGGGATACTTCCACATCGGCCACCTTGCCCAAGGGACCTATTACCTGGCAGTCGCAGCGCGCCCGTGGTACGCGCAAAACGATCGCTCGGCGTTGCGAAGGAAGCCACTCAATCCTGTCGCCGATGCCCGGCCTGCACAGGAGGCGGCGGCTCTCGACGTGACCTATCCGCTCACCTTCTATCCCGACTCGCCGGATTCGGCTGGCGCCGGTTTGATCGAGTTGCGCCCGGGTGAGCGGGCCACCGCGGATGTGGTTATGCGCGCCATTCCCGCTCTTCATTTACGCATTCGCATCGGCGGCAGCGCGAGCACCGGTACGGGCGGCAGTACGCTGTTTGCCATGGGCAGGGCAATTAACCCGCAGGTGTCACAGCGTCTCTTCGAGGGATATCTGCAGCCCGTCTTCAATGCCCCCGTGTCCAGGGCAGAACCGGGTGTACTCGAGATTATGGGGTTGGCGCCCGGTCATTATGTCATCGAGCTGCCCGCCTTGAGCTCCGGCAACGAAAAAGTTCCCAGCCGGGGCTGGTACCAGGAAATCGATCTCGCGGGCGACGCCGAATTGAACGCCGGCGACGCGCCCGGTTTCGCGACCGTCAGCGGCTCTGTATTTTTCGAGGGCGCAACGGGTGTGCCCAAGGGAGCTTCGCTTCAACTCTCGAATCCAGTAACCGGCGAGAGTTTCTTTGGCTCCATCTCCGACAAAGGGCAGGTTGATTTCAGCGCGCGGGCGGTCAGGGCTGGACGATATACCGTATCGCTCGGGAACAATCATGGTTTCTATCTCAGCAAGTTATCGGCCACAGGCGCCAGACTGATTGGCCGGACCCTCGAGATCAGCGGCGCGAGCAGCGTGCACGTCGTGGCCGTGGCAACGCCCGGCATTGGTCAAGTGGACGGAGTCGCTCTGCGCGAGGGCCAACCCTTCGCTGGCGCCATGGTCGTTCTTGTTCCGCGTGATCCTGCGAACAACACGCCCTTGTTCCGCCGCGACCAGAGCGATAGTGATGGCACGTTTACCTTGCCCAACGTTGTGCCCGGCCAGTACACGGTGGTCGCGATTGCGAACGGGTGGGACCTGGAATGGAGCAATCCTGCCGCGCTGCAGCCGTACGTGAAAGGTGGAGAGACGGTGCAAGTCAGCGGTAGCGCTAAGCTGCAAATCAAACTTCAGGTGCAGTAACGTGAAGAGACTGTCGCGTCTCAGCGGACCAGTCCGGTCACAAAGGCGGCCACAAATAGGAGGACGAGCGCGAACCGCCAGATTCTTCCTTCCGGCAACGGTCCGCCGCCGGACACCCGCGGCGGAACCCAGAATAGCGCGACGACCGCCAGAATGAGCGCCGGTACGAACAAGAATGCGAGCAAAATGTATTGCGAGCCACCCTGGGACAACAATGTTGCCCGGCGCAATGGCGGGGCCAGCGTACTTCCCAGGAACCAGCACAGAATGGCGCTACCCAGTCCAGCTATCGCGCCCAGTATGCGCAAAATTGGAGATGTCATCGAGGTCGCTAGCAGTGTAACAGCGCCGCACCCTACCGCGAAGTAAGGACCTGCGGTACTGATTCACGTTTGATGAACCTGAGTCATGCAGGAGAACTTCTAGCGCTGCGCCGCCGCTGCTGGGATCGCCCCGGCTTTCGTCACCTTCCACGGTTTGATCTTGGGCATTCCCGGCGGCATCTTCATCGCACTCATTTTGATTTCGGCTGTGGACTCGCCGGTCAATTTCATCGTGTAACGATTGGTCTCTTGCGTGTCCGGGTCTTTCGTTGTGAGCAGCAGTCCATCGGGGTTGATCTGCGAATCTTGCACTGCCTCGGTAGACTGATCGTCGCTGACGCTCTTGATTTCACCCTGATCGTTAAATTGAACATTGCGCGGACGCTGCATCGAACCCGATAGCCGCTCGGCTTGCAGTGTCAGCTTGACCGTCAGCCAGGTCTTCCCGTCGAATGACCCGACCCACGTGCCGGCATAAGGAGCCAGCGGGTTCTTCTTGACTGGCCGAGTTTCGCCACTCTGGGTGGCTGTCTGGGCCGCTACAGCAGCGGTCAACATGATTGCAAAAAAAAGCAGCGTGGAAAAACGTCTCATCGGAATCTCCTACCTTAGTGTTCGACTATGAACTGACCAGCCGCCACCAGCAACTATCGTTTGGGAGTAAAAAGCGAAAGCGCGTAGCCAAAAGCAGAATGGCGCAAACCGCGACGAGATGCCAGCCACTACAGCTTCTGGACCCGTTGCACATCGCGCACGCCGGGGATTTTGCGCACGCCGCTGAGGATGCGCTCCAGGTGTTTGAGGTCGGCGATGTCGGCGACGATATCCACGGTGGCGTGGTCTTCGGCAGTGTTGGCTTCGGCGTTGCGGATATTGGTCTTGGCGTCGCTGATGACAGTGGCGATCTCCTTCAACATGCCGGGGCGGTTATCGCAGAGGACGCTTAGCTTCACCGGATAACCCGCTGAGTAGGTGGGCGCAGCCGCGTCGCGTCCCCATTCCACGGCGATGCGCCGTTCGGGCTCGAACATCAGGTTCAGAACGTTGGCGCAGGACTTGGAGTGCACGGCCACGCCCTTGCCACGCGTCACATAGCCAACGATCTCTTCGCCGCGAATGGGATTGCAACAGTGCGCCCGATACACCAGCAGGTCGTCATGTCCGGTCACTTTAATGGCCGAGGTGTCGCCGCCGAAGACGCGGCGAACCACGCTGGTCAGTCCGCTCGCGCCACCGCCATCACCATCACCGTTCGACGGCGCCTGTCCGCCCAGATGCGCCGCTTCCTCGGGCAGGACCCGGGCCAGAATGCTGCGCGCGGAAAACTTGCCATAGCCGAGAGCGGCAAGCAGGTCGTCGGGTTTCGCCAGGCCATTCTCCCCGGCGACCCTGGTCAGTTCTGCCTCGCTGATGTTTTTCAGCGCGATGTGGTATTTGCGCGCTTCCTTTTCGATCAGCTTGCGGCCGATTTCGATGGCGCGCTCCCGCTGATGCACGTTGAGCCAGTGTTTGATCTTCTGCCGCGCACGTGAGGATTTCGCCAGTTGCAGCCAGTCGCGGCTCGGGTTGTGTCCGGGCTGAGTCAGGATCTCGACAATGTCGCCGGAGCGCAGCTTGTAGCGGAGCGGAACGATGCGGCCGTTGACCTTCGCGCCGACGCAGGTGTGTCCCACCTCGGTGTGCACGGTGTAGGCGAAGTCAATTGGCGTCGCGTCGCGCGGCAGCACGACGATCTTACCCTTGGGCGTAAAGGTGTAAACCTCTTCCGGGTAGAGATCGATTTTGAGCGTGGCAAGGAACTCGTCGGAGCTCTTCATGTCCGTCTGCCACTCGACGACCTGGCGCAGCCATGCCAGCCGCTGCTCATCGCGCGCCGAGACCGGACCGTCCTTGTACTTCCAGTGCGCTGCAATGCCTTCCTCGGCCATCTTGTGCATTTCTTCAGTGCGGATCTGCACCTCGAAAGGATGGCCCTTTTCGGAGATGACCGTGGTGTGCAGCGACTTGTAAAAGTTGTTGCGCGGGATGGCGATGAAGTCCTTGATCCGCCCCGGCACCGGCCGCCATTGGCTGTGGAGGATGCCCAGCACGGCGTAGCAATCCGATTCGGACTGCGTGATAATGCGCAGCGCCAGCATGTCGTAGATCTGTTCCACCGAAATGCGCTGCCGCTGCAGCTTCTGCCAGATGCTGTAAATGCGCTTGATGCGGGCTTCCACCCGTGCCTGGATCTTGTTCTCGTGGAGCTTCTGCTCGATGGTCCCTTGCACTTCGGCCAGGAACGCTTCGCCCTCCTTGCGGCGGGACTCGATGGCTTCCTTCACCTGGTTGTAAGAAATGGGATCGACATACTGGAACGCCAGGTCTTCAAGCTCGCCGCGGATCTTGCCCATGCCAAGACGGTGAGCGATGGGCGCGTAGATGTCCAGGGTTTCGCGGGCGATCTTCTGCTGGCGTTCTTCCGAGAGATATTTCAGCGTGCGCATGTTGTGCAGGCGATCAGCCAGCTTGATGAGCACCACGCGGATGTCATCCATCATGGCCAGCACCATCTTGCGCACGTTCTCGGCCTGCGCTTCTTCGGAGGAAGCGAAGTCAATCTTGCTGATCTTGGTGACGCCCTCAACGATGTGGGCTACCTGCTCGCCAAACTCCGCTTTGATCTCATCCACGGTTACGCTGGTGTCTTCCACGGCGTCGTGGAGCAGGCCGGCGGCAATGGCGGTGGAATCAAGCCGCATCTCGGCCAGCAGGATGGCGACCTCGAGGGGGTGGGCCACGTATGGCTCGCCCGACTGCCGAATCTGTCCTTTGTGATGCTGCTCGGAGAAATCGTAGGCCTTGCGGATGAGAACCAGGTCCTCTTCAGGCCGGTAGGAGCGGACTTTGCGCAGGAGATCGCGGAAGCGGGTCACGGACAGAACATTGGTTGCGATCTGTTGGCGCAAAGTCGCCATAATCGATTATACGACGAGTTGCAGCGCCTCCAGTTTTCGACAAACGCCGAAGAATTTTAACCACGGAGCACATGGAGTTCTGCGGTATTTTCCCCGGTGCTCTCTGTGTCCTCCGTGGTGAAAAATTGGCCCCGATATGGTACTGCTACTGAAGAGATTATGCGGGTACTCATTAGCGGTGCTTCAGGATTGATTGGGCGGGCACTGAGTCGAGCTTTGGCTGCCGATGGTTACGAGTCGGTGGCCCTGGTTCGCCGACCTGCGCGCCAAGGTGAGGTGCAATGGAATCCGACCGAGACGCTGGATCCTGAAAAGCTGGCCGGCTGCGACGCGGTGGTCCATCTGGCGGGGAAGAACATCGCGGGCCGCTGGACTGAGAAGTTCAAGCAGGAAGTGCGAGATAGCCGAGTACAAGGAACGCGAACTCTCGCGAACGCGGCCGCCGAAGGGTTTCGCCGGACTGGCCTGCCGCGCGTGTTTATCTCCGCTTCCGCGATTGGCTACTATGGCGATCGCGGCGACGAGCTACTGACCGAAGACAGTGCTCCCGGCCAGGGGTTCCTGCCCGACGTCAGCCAGCAGTGGGAAGCCGCCACGAATACTGCGTGCGTGGCAGGAGTAAGAGTGGTAAACCTGCGAGTCGGCGTCGTTCTGGCGCGAGATGGCGGTGCACTGCCGTCGATGTTGCTGCCCTTCCGTCTGGGGCTTGGCGGACGCATTGGCAGCGGGCAGCAGTACTGGAGCTGGGTCTCGCTGGATGATGTAGTAGGGATCATTCTGTTTGCGTTGCAGAACGACAGCTTGCGCGGGGCGGTGAACGTTGTCAGCCCTGAGCCAGCGCGCAATAAGGATTTTGTTCACGCGCTGGGCGAGCAGCTGCATCGTCCTACGGTCTTCCCGTTACCGGCTTTCGTTGTGCACACGTTGTTCGGTGAGATGGGCGACACAGCGCTGCTGGGGTCGGCGCGAGTGGAACCAGCGAAGCTGAAGGCCGCGGGATATCAATTCCGGCATCCGCATTTGAAGGATGCTTTGCAAGCTGCGCTCGGATAAACCAGCAAGAGCGGCTTACGGCTTCTTTTTCTTGGCCTTCTTAGTGACCGACGGAACGGTGCAGACTCCAGGATTGACCCACTTCTGCTGGTCGAGCTGATTGATGGTCACCACCGAAACGGGTGGACCGACCCACTCAGGGTGCCCGGCGATCTCCATCTGGACAAATTTGCGGGCCGCGGCAATCTTGTCTCCCTGCTGCCAATTCGGGTGCTTCTTGATGTAGGCAGCTATCTCTCCAGTGGCTCCGCCAAAAAAACCCTCACCGTTGTTGTCTTCCGTGACATCCAGCGACACGGGATCTATGCCACCGTTGCCGTTCAGCTTGTATCCCCTGGCAAAGATTGACGCATCACCCGCCTGCGGCCCGGCAAAGACCACTATCACTATCTCTCCACCATTGCTGTTGGTCAGTTCACGGTAGAACTGGGGCTCATTCTGCTGGAGGTACTGATTCACGGCCATGACCGGGTCTTTGGCGATGTCGAGGAACCCGTCTGCCTTGTGCCGCAAATCGCCCGGAAGGCCGCACGCCTGCTCGGCAAGTTCCCGCAAGTGGAAAACTGGGTACTCTTTGTAGAACAGGCCAGCCATGCCGAATGTGCATCCCGGCTTGGTGATGATCTTGCAGGTTTGCGTGCTGGTGTCAGCGACCTTATAGATCAACAGACTGTCAGCGGCGATAACTGCTCTGTGGTGGTGTCGATCGATGAGGGCAACGACGGTGGTGGCCAGAACAGGGACCGCGAACAGTAGAACCAGAAGGGCGCACAATGCCTGGATGGCGATATTTCGTCTGAGGTGGCGCCGGGGCGTCATGGGTCAATCCGCCTTTGGTGGATCACTACTGCGAACCTTCGAGGACGTGCTGACATCGTAGCAGACCGGAAGCGGGAATAGAGTTCGGCGAACCTGCTGTGCGCGATCTTCGCCAATCCTTCCGCAAGATGTTTGCGCCAGATTGCTCCTAAACCGGGACGGTCTGCAGCCGGTTCGTTCCGCTGAGCCGTTATCGGAGCTACAATCGCAGGTCTGCCGTTTTTGTTTCCATTATCGAGGTGATCATGCGTCAATGGTTTGTGGCTCTCGTTTTTTTCGCGTTTCTATTGCTCCCGGCTTTTGCTCAAGTAAAGAACAATAATGATTCGGCCCAGACCGCGGCTGTGTCCGCCACCAAGCCTGGCGCCGCTGAACTTCCCAAGCTGGAGAAGTTCGATCCCTCCATTGTGGACAAGAGCAAGGACGCCTGTGTCGATTTTTACCAGTACACCTGCTCCAAGTGGGTTGCAGCCCATCCCATCACGCCGGACATGGCGGCCACCAGCACCGCGCGTCCGTTGTTTCTCTACAATCAGACCATCCTGCGCAACGCTCTGGATGCGGCTGCGGCGAACAAGCAGGCCACGGGTAGCGAGCGCCAGATCGGCGAATACTGGCAAAGCTGCATGGACGAAACCACCCGCAACGCGAACGGAAATGCTTGGCTGCAGCCCTCTTTGAACACGATCGCATCCCTTAAGTCGAGCAAAGACCTGCCGCGTGTGCTGGCTTATCTTCACCAGAATTTCCCGGCGGCATGGGCGATGTGGAACGACGACGACAATTACGCCAAGGCGCCGATGTTTGGCTTCGGTCCAGCACAAGACTTGGCGGACGCTTCGAAGATGGTGGCGGGCATCGACCAGGGCGGCATGGCTTTGCCTTCGCTCGACTACTACCTGGACAATTCCGAGCGCTCCAAAGAGGTGCGGGCCAAGTATGTACAGCACATCCAGAAAATGTTCGAACTGACCGGCGATTCCAGCCAGAAGGCTGCCGCGGAAGCAAAAGCCGTGATGGAGATCGAAACCGCTCTGGCCAAGGCTTCCATGGACAACGTTACCCGGCGCGACCCGGAGAAGATCTACAACAAGCTTACCTTGCAGCAGTTGAAGGCCGCAGTGCCGGATTTTGGCTGGGACGAGTATTTGGAGCTGATGGGAGCGCCAAGCGTACCGTTCTACATCGTGAGCACACCAGCGTTCCTCAACGCTTTGGAGCAGCAGATCAAGACGCGTTCTGCCCAGGACTGGCAAGCCTATCTCCGGTGGTGGGCCATTCACCGTGGCGCTTCCTATATGGGACATGACTTCGAGCAGGCGAACTTCGACTTCTTTGGCACCACGCTTTCCGGTACGCCGCAGATGTTGCCGTTGTGGCGGCGTTGCGTTGCATCAACCGACCGCTACCTGGGTGAGGCTCTTGGACAGGCCTACGTTAACGTGGCCTTTCCGCCGGAGAGCAAGCAGCGCGCCAATCAGCTTGTGACGCAGATTCGCGCGGCGCTGGTGGCAGAGATTGGGCAGTTGGACTGGATGAATGAGCAGACCAAAAAACAAGCCCTGGTTAAGCAGGACGCCACCTTGCAGAAGATTGGTTACCCCAACACGTGGCGCGATTACGGCTCGGCCAAGATTGTGCCTAACAACTACCTCGCGAACATGAATGCCGCCAACTCGTTCGAAGCGCATCGCCAGATCGCCAAGATCGGAAAGCCGGTGGACCGCAACGAGTGGACGATGACTCCATCCACCATCAATGCCTACGAAGATCCCCAGATGAACACCATCAACTTCCCGGCAGGGATCATGCAGTTGCCGCTGTTCGGAGACCAGAACGATGCTTCGAACTTCGGCGCCATTGGAATGGTCATCGGACATGAAACCATTCATGGGTTCGACGACCAGGGCCGTAAGTTTGACGCTCAGGGGAACCTGCGGGATTGGTGGACGCCCGAGGACGCTAAACGCTACGACGAGAAGGACAAATGCATTGTTGACCAGTACTCGCAGGAAATTCCTGAGTACGGCGTAAAGCAGAACGGCAGTCTCACGGCTGGAGAAGACACAGCCGACAATGGCGGCATTCACCTCGCCATGCTCGCCCTGGAGAAGGACTACAAGGCGCAGGGCAAATCGCTGGATACGCCGGAGGCCGACGGGCTTACAGCGCGACAACGGTTCTTCCTGGCCTATGCGTTCAGTTGGTGCGCCGACGTCCGTCCCGAGGCGGCGCGGAACCAGGTGCTAAGTGATCCCCACTCCCTGCCACGCTTCCGCGTGAACCGGCCGCTGTCCAACATGCCGGAGTTCCGGCAGGCATTCGGCTGCAAGCAGGGCCAACCCATGGTTCACAATCCGCAGTGCCGGGTTTGGTGAACTCTCCGAGAGCCTGGGTGTTTCAGGAAGAGAACCGGTACTCGTGTCCGCCTCCGGCGTGCCGGCAGACTCGTTCTGCTTATTTCGTTTCCGGCCGGTTAAAGGCCAGCTATGATATCTCTCAGACCGATGCCCACGGAAGCGAGTTGCGGGCATCCGCCTATGAGTTAGAGCCGAAACTTCTTATGAGCAATTCACCGGCAGTGCCGACTTATAAGACGCCGTCCCGATCCGACGATCCCACATGGGACCGGCTGGAAGATGAACTCGCCTGGTATGACCGCAGGAGCGTGCAGAACCAGCGCACCTACAAGCGAATAAAAATCACCGAGATCATTGCTGCCGGGGCCATTCCGTTCCTCTCCGCACTCAACATTTCCCAGGGAAGCGCTGGCTGGTCCCACTACGTGAGCTGGGTCATTGGCGGCCTTGGGGTATTGATCACCATCCTCGAAGGAATGCTCCAACTGAACCAGTATCAGCAGAACTGGGTTTCCTATCGTTCGGCCTGTGAAAGCCTGAAGCACGAGAAGTACCTGTATTTGGCCAAGGCCCCACCTTACAACGACGCCCGAGACCCCCATGGCTTGCTGGCGGAGCGAGTCGAGTTGCTGGTCTCGCAGGAGCAAGTCAAGTGGTTTGCTATTAGGCAGCGGGAATACGAAGTGAAGGGCGGCAGCGCGACCGCGGGCCAACCGAAGACCTGAGTAGGCGGCCCAGGCAGACTAATTGTGATTTTGTGAATGCAACGTTTCTGTCCGCGCCTGGCCACGTAAAACCGCTTGACAAATCAGCCGACGGGCGCAATCATCCGGTCACCGAAGAGTCGGCAGACTCGCGTGATTTTCGCCGTGGATGGAGCTAGGGTCTTCCCGGCGAGTGAGACGACAACTGTGGGGCCAAGGTTGCTGTTGGGATGTGGGGCCAGGCATTTTGACCTTCGATTTTCAACCTGGGATGGTTGTTCGTCGCGCCGCAGCCATGCTTTGCCTGGGCATGGCGAAACTCGCCTCGGCCACCGGCAGCGGCGATCCTGCCATTCCAAATATCTTTACTCCTGCCTCCACGCCTGCTGACTCCATCTATCGCTTGTCACTGTTTGTGCTGGCCATTTGTTTGGCCATCTTTCTTTTGGTTTTCAGCCTGTTGGTTTATTCGGTCGTGAAGTTCCGGCGGCGGCCCGATGACGACGGACGTGAGCCCGCCCAAATCTATGGCAGCAATCAAGTGGAACTTGCCTGGACCGTGATTCCTATCCTGATTGTTGTTGTTCTGTTCCTTGCAACGGCGCGGGTCATCCATGCCGTCGAGGATGCCCGTTTCCCGCCGGGCGCGACCGAGATCACGGCGGTCGGTCATCAGTTCTGGTGGGAGTTCCAGTATCCGCGGCAGGGGTTCATCGCGGCCAACGAGCTGCATGTTCCGGTCAGCGATGCCAAGAATCCAACTCCCACGCACATTACGCTGCTGTCGGCCGATACCGACCACAGTTTCTGGGTCCCCATGCTGGCCGGCAAAACCGACCTCATTCCCAACCGGACCAACAGCATGTGGATCGAACCGCACGAGACTGGGGTCTATGTTGGCCAGTGCGCGCAGTATTGCGGAACGCAGCATGCCAAGATGCTGCTGCGGGTAGTGGTTCAGTCACGGGAGGACTTCGACCGCTGGGTGGCAGGCCAGCAACGGCCAGCCGAGAACGCGGACGGCGTTGGCCGGGGCCGTCAGGTTTTTGAGACCACGGCGTGTGTGAACTGCCACACCATCTCTGGTACGAATGCCAGCGGTAAGTTCGGGCCGGATCTGACGCACCTGATGAGCCGAGAGACCATAGCAGCCGGCGCTGCGCTGAACAACCGGGAGAATCTGCGGCTTTGGGTCAAGGATCCCGAAACCATCAAACCGGGTTCGCTCATGCCCGCGATGCAACTGGACGACAAGGACCTGGACGCAGTGACCGATTATCTGCTGAGCTTGCGTTAACCACATGGGGACCTACTGATGTCGAACGCCGAATCGGTTTTGAAACCAATGGCGGTCTCGCCCGCGCGGGAGTATGCCCAGCCGTTTTTTGACCGCGCGCACGAGTGGATCACCACGGTTGATCACAAGCGGCTGGGCATCCTTTACATCGTTTATGCCCTGGTGTTTCTGGTGATCGGGGGCATCGAAGCAACCATCATGCGGATCCAGCTCGCAGTTCCGCACAACCATTTCGTCTCGCCGCAGGTCTTCAACCAAATGTTCACCATGCATGGGACCACGATGATTTTCTTCGTAGCGATGCCTGTGCTGTTTGGGTTCGCGAACTACCTGGTCCCGCTGATGATCGGCGCGCGCGACATGGCCTTCCCGCGCTTGAATGCTTTCAGCTTCTGGATGAGCGCATTGGGCGGCATCATCCTGTATTTCAGCTTCCTCGGCGGCAACGGCCTGTACGGTGCGGGCAGCGCTCCTGATGTTGGCTGGTTTGCCTATGCGCCGCTTACCTCCCCTGCGTTTTCGTTGGGACACAGCACCGACTACTGGATCATTGGTTTGCTGGTGAGCGGTGTGGGCAGCATCGGCACGACGCTGAACATTGCGACCACCGTTCTCTGCATGCGCTGTCCGGGCATGACCCTGGGGCGCATGCCGCTGTTTGCATGGCTGAACCTGGTGATGTCAGGCATGGTGCTGATCGTCGTCTCGCCGCTGACCGCCGCTCAGATCATGTTGCTCATTGACCGCTACCTGGGTGGGCACTTCTTCGACACCCAAGCCGGCGGCTCGGCCGTAATCTGGATGCATTTCTTTTGGATCTTTGGCCACCCTGAAGTTTACGTGCTCATCATTCCGGCGTTTGCCTTCGTCTCCGAGATCGTTCCAGTGTTCTCGCGCAAACCGATCTTCGGCTACTCCATCATGGTGGCGGCGACCCTGACGATCGGCTTCCTCAGCTTGGGCGTGTGGGCGCACCACATGTTCACTGTCGGCATGACCTCCTATGGCAACGCCTTCTTCGTCGCATCAACCATGGCGATCGCCGTCCCCACGGGAATAAAAATATTCAACTGGCTGGGCACAATGTGGGGCGGAAAAATTGTGTTCAAGACACCAATGCTTTTTTGCATCGCGTTTCTGTTTCAGTTTCTGATCGCGGGCCTGACCGGGATCATGCTGGCCGCGGCTCCGTTCAATTGGCAGCTTAGCGGTTCGTACTTCGTGATTGCCCACTTCCACTATGTGATTGTGGGAGGGATTCTGTTCGCGCTTTTCGCGGCTTTCTACTACTGGTTTCCCAAGATGTCAGGGAAAATGTACAACGAAACTCTGGGGAAGTGGCATTTCTGGCTATTCCTCATTGGTTTCCACCTTACGTTTGACTTCATGCACATACCCGGCGTACTGGGCATGCCTCGCCGCATTTATACCTATGAACCGGGCCGCGGATGGGAGATCTGGAACCTGATCATCTCCATCGGCGTGATCTTCCAGATCGTTGGCATTTTGCTTTTCGTGTTGAACCTCGTCTGGTCGTACTTCGAAGGAAAGCCTGCGGGAAACGATCCCTGGGACGCGTGGACGCTAGAGTGGTCAACTGCTTCCCCGCCGCCGGAGTACAACTTCGCGAGGATTCCTATAGTTCGCAGCCGTCGTCCGCTGTGGGACTTAAAGCATCCTGAAGATCCTGACTGGAAGTACGAGTAATCGCCCCGAGCCGCGCAAAATGCGCGGTTTGGAGCCTCGAAAAGGAGACTTTCGCTTGGCAGCTACGAGTGTCGCGATACCGCAAGCCGAAATGCCGCTCGCCCACGAATTGCGAGGACGTGTCGGCATGTGGTGTCTGATTGCGGCGGAGTCCGCAATCTTCAGCATCTTTGTGGTTGCCTACCTGTACTACGCGGGAAAAAGTCTGAATGGCCCGACGCCGCGCGAAGTTCTTCACGTTCCGGTCTTCAACTCAATCTGCCTGTTCTCCAGCAGCTTTACGATCGTGATGGCGGAACGCGCCATCGCCCGCGGCAAGACCAGGTTGTTTGGGATTTGGTGGTTGCTTACCATTGCGCTGGGCGCGACCTTCATCCTGGGCACGGCCCGCGAGTGGTACCACTTGATCTACAACGAGGGACTGACCATCAGCTCCAGTCTTTTCGGGACCACATTCTACTCACTGGTGGGTTTGCACGCGTTCCACGTGATCGTTGGCCTGACCGGCCTTTCGATCATCATGATCTTCGCGGCGCTCGGATACGTGAAGCAGGGGCACGCGCCACGGATCGAAGTCTTTGCCATGTACTGGCACTTTGTGGACGCGGTGTGGGTCGTCGTACTCACGGTCGTGTATTTCGTTGCGCGATAGGTGATTGAGAGATCGCTATGGAAACGCCAGACCAGCACGCCAGCGGCAATCCTGAAAGGGTGGTACTGCCGGCTCCGACGGCATGGCCGTTCATGCTGGCCCTCGGAGTCTCATTGATTTTCGCGGGAATGCTGACCAATGTATCGATCAGCGTCATGGGAGCGGTCCTGTACCTGGCCGGGGCGGTCGGATGGTTTCGCCAGGTGCTTCCACATGAACACCACGTCGAAGTGCCAGTCGTTCCCGAGCCGGAGCTGGCGGCCGTTCCTGCACCCGAAGTCATGCGTTTGCCGGTGGCGCAACAGGTCCAGCGTGCCTGGCTACCGCTGAAGATCTATCCCATCTCCGCCGGCGTGAAGGGTGGACTGGCCGGTGGGGTCGCCATGGCGCTGTTGGCCATGCTCTACGGTCTCATCTTCTATCGCAGCATCTGGTACCCGATCAACCTGCTCGCCGGAAGTTTATACGATTCGCCTGCAATGCCCACGACCGACGCGCTGATGCACTTCCGGTTCGACTGGTTCCTGTTCGCCCTCGCCATGCACGTCACCATGTGCCTGCTGGTCGGGCTGATGTACGGCGCAATGCTTCCCATGCTGCCAACCCGTCCCATCATCCTCGGAGGAATCATCGGCCCATTGCTGTGGACGGGATTGCTCTACCGCATCCTGGACTTCGTGAACCCCTTGCTCGATCAGCAGATCAACTGGTATTGGTTTGCGGTCTCACAGGTAGCATTCGGAGTGGTAGCCGGATTAGTGGTTGTGCGCCAGAACAAGGTATGGACGTCGGAGAACCTGCCACTCGCCATGCGCGCGGGCATCGAAGCGCCGGGCATTATGCATGCGCGCGACGGCGAGGACCACCAGCGATGAGTCAGCGCGTTATCGCACTGGCGGTGTCGCTCATGGCGATGCTGGCGCTCGCGGCGTGCACCCATCTCAGTGGCAAGCCTGCGCCCGGCCCGGAGGTTCCCCGGCCCGATTCCGTTCTGAACCCGACCGTGCTCTATAGCCAGAATTGCGCCGGGTGCCATGGTGCCGAGGGCAAGCATGGTGCAGCGATGGCGCTGTCCGACCCGGTTTATCTTGCGATCGTGGACGACGATACGCTGCGCTCCACCGTTTCCAAAGGTCGTCCGGGCACAGCCATGTCAGCCTTCGCGCAGAAAGAAGGCGGGATGCTGACCGACGACCAGGTCAACGCCATCATTCACGGCATCCGCGAGCGCTGGAGCAAGCCAAACGCACTGGCCGGCGTAGTTGCTCCTCCTTACGCCGCCAAAGAGCCCGGCAACCCGCAGCAGGGCGCAGCAGTATACGCCACGTTCTGTGCGTCGTGCCATGGTACCGATGGCAAAGGTGGGCCGAAAGCTGGCTCCGTCACGAACGCCGCATATCTCAGCCTGATCAGCGATCAGGGACTGCGCACGATCGTCATTACCGGCCGTCCCGATTTCGGCGCGCCCGACTGGCGTGACAATGTTCCCGGACATCCCATGACCGACCAGCAGATTTCTGATGTTGTGGCGTGGCTTATCGCACAGCGGCCCAAACACCCCGCCCCGGGTGCTTCTGCGAATTCATCGTCGTCCGGAGGAATTCATTGAGCGATCAGGACAAGAACGAAATTTCCCGGCGCGATCTGTTCGCCAAGGTCGGGATGTTGCTGAACGGTCTGGCGGTTGTCATCCTGGCCGTGCCGGTGATCGGTTACCTGGTTTCACCGATCCTTGGTGGAGATCGCGGGCAATACAAGCGCTGGATCACCCTCGGTGAGCTGGATGAATTTCCCGAAGGCCAGACGCGGCTCGCCAAGTTCCGCAACCCTATCTCGAGCTCCTGGGATGGCGAGACCGACAACACTCCCTGCTGGGTCCGCAGAATTCAGGGCGAGCAGTTCCAGGTCTTCGCCGTTAACTGCGCCCACCTGGGATGTCCGGTGCGCTGGTTTGCGCAATCCGGACTGTTCATGTGCCCCTGCCATGGTGGTGTGTACTACCAGGACGGGTCACGCGCGTCTGGACCGCCGCCGCGTGGGCTGTTTGAGTACCCGTACAAAGTTGAAGGAGGCAAGTTGCTGATCGAAGCCGGACAACTGCCCACGTTGTCGACCACGGCGAGCCTGAAGGCCAGGAAGAGTGGATGTCAAGCTTAAAGAACATTGCGGACTGGTTCGACCAGAGATTGCAGATCGGCGGGGTCGTTCGCGAAGCGATGACGCATCCCGTCCCGCGCAAATCGGCGAGCTGGTGGTACGTTTTCGGCAGCGCCGCGCTTACTCTCTTTATTCTCCAAGTCTTCACCGGCATCATGCTGGCGCTGATCTATATTCCCTCGGCGGCAGAAGCCTGGAACAGCCTGCAATTCCTCAATCACGATGTCACCCTGGGCTGGTTTCTACGCGCCGTGCACGGCTGGGGTTCAAACTTCATGGTCGCCGTGGTGCTCATCCACTTGTGCCAGGTCTTCCTGTTCGGCGCCTATAAATTTCCGCGCGAACTCACCTGGATCGTCGGAGTTTTTCTGCTGCTGATGACGCTCGGCATGGCCTTCACCGGACAGGTCTTGCGCTTCGATCAGGATGCGTATTGGGGTCTGGGGATCGGCGCTTCCATCACCAGCCGTGTTCCGTTAGTTGGCGGTTCCC
Organism: uncultured Acidobacteriaceae bacterium; assembly: GCA_963833155.1. Taxonomy (GTDB): domain Bacteria; phylum Acidobacteriota; class Terriglobia; order Terriglobales; family Acidobacteriaceae; genus Bog-257. The sequence goes on along the minus strand of CAWHWY010000001.1, from coordinate 113,880 downwards.
TGGTCCACATGTTGCTGGGTGGCCCGATCATCGCGGGCGCGACGCTCTCGCACTTCTTCGCGCTCCATGTGTTCCTGATTCCGGGCCTACTCATCGCACTTGTCTCATTGCACCTGCTGCTGGTATTGAAGCTGGGTATCAACGAGTGGCCCATGCCCGGGCGTGTCGTGCGCCGCTCCACGTACCTCAAGGAATACGAAGAGCTGACGCACAAGGACGGCGTGCCGTTCGTGCCGGTGGCCATCTGGAAAGACATGTTTTTCTCCGCTGCCATCATCGTCAGCGTGATGGCATGCGCCTGGTTCTTCGGCCCGTTTGGCCCGAGTGGCTACCCCGATCCGACTATCGTCCAGACCATCCCCAAGCCGGACTTCTTCTTCCTGTGGCTGTATGCGATGTTGGCTTTGCTGCCACCATCGATGGAGACGCCCGCTCTGCTCATCGGTCCCGTAGTCGTCATTGGTTTTCTCGTTCTGTTGCCCTTCCTGTCGGGCGAAGGCGAAAAGAGCTGGAAGAAACGGCCGGTTGCGGTGGTCACGTTGCTGCTGATTGCAGTGGCTCTGGGCACATTTACCAAGCTTGCAACCTATTCTCCCTGGAGTCCGGTGATGAACGGCTGGAGTGGCGATCCCGTCCCAGTTAAATATCTCAACGGGAGGTCACCGTTGGAACGCCAGGGCGCGCTCGTCTTCCAGGTGAAGCAGTGCCGCAACTGTCATGCGCTTGGCGACTCTGGAGGCAAAAGAGGCCCGGCCCTGGATAGAGTCGCAACTAGACTGACCCGCGACCAGCTTGTGCGCCAGGTCATTCAGGGCGGCGGCAACATGCCCGCCTACGGCAAGAACCTGAACCCGGCCGAGGTGACCGCTTTGGTTTCCTTCCTGGAGACTTTGCGACCGCCCAACCAGCCGGCGGCCCGCGACGCATCCCAGGCTGTGCTCACGCAGGAAGAACAGGGCCGTCCTCCCGCGAACAATCGTTGACCTCCATGCAGTCCGTCTATCAAGCTGTCTTGCGTTCGTGGTCAATTCCTCCGGCCGCGACGTTCGCCATTGTCCTATCGGCTCTTGTCTATCTACGCGGATGGTGGTTGCTGCGGCGCGCAGGCTCCCCGAGCCTTCCGCCCTGGCGAGCCTTCAGTTTCCTCTTCGGGCTTTTCTCGCTCTGGGTGTCGCTCGCCTCGGCAATGGATGTGCTCAACGCTTTCGTGCTCACCGCTCACATGCTGCAGCACATGGTGTTGATGATGGTGGCGCCGCCACTGATTCTGCTGGGAGCACCGCTGGTCCCGATGGTGCGCGGCTTGCCGATTTTTGCGGCGCGCGAGTTTGCCGGGCCGTTCTTGAATTGGCCCGTCGCCAAACACGTCGGAAGCGCGCTCACCCATCCGGTCTTTGCGCTGCTGCTGATGGGCGTGGCGATGTTCGCCTGGCACACTCCCGCACTCTACGAACTGGCATTGCGTTCGCCAGCATGGCACCAAGTCGAACATGCCTGCTTCTTTCTCACTTCACTGATCTTCTGGTGGCCAGTCGTACAGCCGTGGCCCAGCCGCGCGCAATGGCCTCGCTGGGCGATGGTACCGTACCTGCTAGTCGCCGACCTTCAGAACACTGCCTTGTCTGCGATCCTGGCCTTCTCCGACCGAGTGCTCTATCCCTCGTATTCGGCCGCACCACGGCTGTTTGGCTTCTCCGCTCTGGAAGATCAAGTCGCTGCCGGAGCCATAATGTGGGTCGTCGGATCGTTGGCGTTTGTCGTGCCGGCCATCGTCATCGCGGTCCAGTGCTTGTCGAGGAAGCCGTCGCAGGAGGCAATCGCCCCTCGCAGGCGCGAGACGTCATGGTTTAGTGTGTTTCCCGCGTGCTCAGAAGGAATTTCCGTTCCTCTCTCGTTCGCTGCCGGCACGATGGAGAGGCGAACGCATCGAAGCTATCTCGTTCGTGGCTTTGTTCGCGGTTGTGGGCCTGTGCTTTGTCGCACTGCTCGGGGCAGGGGCCGACGATGACGACAATCAAGCCCTGCGGTTCAAAGACACGTCGGGACCGTTTGCGGTGGCCGTTTTCGCGCTCTCCTGGCAATCTTGCGGCTGGGTTCGTCCCCGTTCAGCGTGCTGGTGCAGGACGCAAAAACTCAGGACGTCGTGCTCGACACAACGGTCGATCTCACGGCGCGTTCGGCTGCTAACGTACAAGGGCCTTCTCCAACGGCGCGCGCGAGTCACGACGATTCGCCTAACAAGCTGCTGCAGAGCGGAGCGCTGGACCTATCGGCTCCCGGCGATTGGGTGGTGAGTGTTGCCATCCGGCGGAATTCAGAAAGCGCCAATTTCGGCCTACCAGTTCATGTGGTGAAGGCCGAGACCGGTTTAGAAGTGCCCTGGAGTTATCTCATTCTGTTGCTGATTGCCTTGGTCCTGGTCGTCACCTACACCCGACGACACTGGCTGCAAAACTCAGGAACTATCGAACCATCTTCTGTGGCGAAGTAGCTACGGGAACGCCGACTGCGCAGATTGAATGGAGGCAGTGCTAGGCTGGGCCAGGTGTCGTGATCAGTCGCCCTTACCAAGCCGAGAGCAGTTTGACCCGGTGTACAATACCGCCATTCCTGGGTCAAACGAGGAGAACACTGCTGATGATGCTCAAGAGATTTGCACTCAAGAGCTTCGGCGCATTCGTTGCTGTGGCTTTGACAATATGCGTCCACAGTTTGGGTCAAACCAAAGCGGGCCCCGTAGACCCTGGTGTGCGCGGTGGTCCGGCGGGCGCCGGCGCTCCGCTGAAGGGTCTTACTGCGGATGAAGCTGCGTTCTTCCAGGATGGGCTGGCGAGGTTCATGGAAATCGAGTCCGTGACCAAAGGCTCGAACAACGGCCTCGGTCCCCGTTTCAACTCAAACCAGTGTTTCTCTTGCCATTCGCAGCCGGATGCAGGCGGATCGAGCCCGGCGCGCAATCCCCTACTCGGCGTGGCCAGCTTGAATGGGGCGAAAAACACGGTTCCGTGGTTCATCACGCAGAATGGTCCTGTCCGCGAAGCGCGGTTTAAGAAGAGCAACGGTGTCAGCGACGGCTCAGTGCACGACCTGTTCGTGATCACCGGGCGGAGTGACGCTCCCGGTTGCAACATCGCCCAACCTGACTTTCTGCCCGCGGGAAATCCGCTCACGGGTCAGGGTGGAAATTCGAACATTATTTTCCGAATCCCGACTCCTGTCTTTGGCGCCGGGCTCATCGAAGCGATCCCCGACTCGGCCATCCTTGCGAATATGACGTCCAACGCATCCGTGAAGTCGAAATTGGGAATTTCCGGGCACCCGAACTCGCACCTAAGCGGAAATGTAAACCGCAGTGCAAACGATGGAACCATTACCCGTTTCGGATGGAAGGCGCAGAATAAATCCCTTCTCTTGTTTGCGAGCGAGGCCTACAACGTCGAGATGGGGGTCACGAACCAGCTTTTCCCGCAAGAGCGCGACGAAACCCCCGGCTGTCTCTTCAACCCCACTCCTGAGGACACCCTCAACTTCACAACGACTTCCACGCCCACCGGCAATTCGAACCCGGCGGTCATCTCAGACATCGAAGCGTTTGCCAACTTCATGCGGATGCTGGCCCCACCCACACCCGCTCCCTCTACACCGTCCAGCGAGAAGGGACGCGGCACTTTTGCCAGGATAGGATGTGCCCACTGCCATACACCCTCGTTGACCACGGGCCCAAGGATTGCGAGCGGTTCATCGACCATCCCAAGCGCTGCGCTTTCCAATCAGACGGCGAATCTTTTCTCCGACCTTCTCGTTCACCACATGGGCAAAGGCCTCGCCGACGGCATCACGCAAGGCGGCGCCGGCCCCGACGAGTTCCGCACCGCTCCCCTCTGGGGTGTCGGACAACGTGTCTTCTTCCTCCACGACGGACGGACGACCAACCTGGTAGACGCCATCCGAGCTCACAAGAGCCATGGCAGCGAGGCCAGTAAGGTCATCGAACATTTCAATAAGCTGAACACGCAGGAGCAGCAAGAGATTATCGATTTCCTGCGGTCGCTCTAGCGAGAAGAAGGCCCACCAGCAATTTCAGCATCCACCCCGTCACTCAACCGTTCAGCGCACAGCGCCGAAGTCCGCCACACCGACTCGAACAATGGTGTGAGGACGCCGCTCCGTAGGCGGCGCCTCTTCTTCTTTTTCCTTCGGAGCGGAGGGCGGCGCGATCTCCGCCCACGCGCCGTACACCTTGTTGTTCAGTGCCGCCACGCCGATGTAGTCTCCCAGGAAATCATCCCGGCGTGGGATGAACACGTCGCGCGTCCAGGCGTAGTTAGCGAAGGTTCGCCCGCCGTCGGTTGAGCGCGCCAGCGTCACGGTGGTCTTCTGGTTCCTGGGATCGAGCCGCCGGTCATAGAAGATGACGTTGGCGGCGCCGGTCACCGGATCCACGGCCAGCCACTGGAAAAACTGATCGGTACCGTCGTGCGCGGGATTCGAGTTCACGCGCACTGCCTTGCTCCACGACTTGCCTCCATCGTCCGAAGTTGCGCAGTAGACGCCGATGTCGCCATCGCGATAATCGCTCCAGGTGACGTACAGCCTGCCCTTGCGGCCGTGGCGCGGATCGATGGCACCTGCGGAAAGCCGTTGGCACGGTCGAGCCCGGCACCATCGAAATACAGTGGTGCGGTTTGAATCACGCTGCGGCTCTTTGCAAATGTCTTGCCACCATCGCGCGACGACGTGAATGCGATCGAATTGCCATCGGCCCACACCGCATAAAGAGTGCCGTCGGCCGCGACCGCTCCGGTGAAGCCTTCCACCGCGCCGTTGTCGTCACGCGGCAGACCGTGATGGGTACTGATGTCGATTGGCGTTGACCAGCTTTGGCCGCCGTCGCTGGAGCGCGAAAACAGAATCACCGACTCGTCAAGGCGAAACTCAGTCCAGCCCACGTAGAGGTTGCCCGCGTACTTGCTGTTGGTGTTGTCGGCAGCGATGTAGGGCTTGTCCTCGAAGGGAATGCCCGGCTTGGTCGGCTGGGCGATGACGGCGTGCGCATCGGTCTCCCAGGTCGCGCCGCCATCGGGCGAGCGGCGCACGAAAATGCCATTGCGGGTGGCCCCGTGCGCCCAGTAGTTCATGGTGCCCAGCTTGTCGAAAGCGATGTAACACAGGATCGCCGTTCCACGCTTGTCGTAGGTCACCGACACGTCTCCCGAAACGCGATAATCGGTGGGAGCCGTGCCGGCCGCGATTTTCCACGAGTTGCCCGCATCCTGCGAGTACGCCACACTGGCCTTGGTCTGATAGGCCGCCACGAGCTGTGCTGGATCTTTGGCGTTCACCGCGATGGAAGGCTCATTGCGGTAACCCGCTTCCGGCGTGATGGTGACGACTCTTCCCGCCGGCACGGGCGGAAGCTGGTCGGCCGCACCGCCGGGAGCGGCCTGTTCCTGTGCCTGAAGGCCGGCGGCGAGCAGCAAGAGGGCGTATAAGCAAAACCTGCTGAGATGAAGTCGCATCGTCTTCCTGCTGTTCGAGGCTACTTCTCGGTGCAAAATTGGTCTACAGCAGATGTATGCGCTTGCGGCTTCGAAGGGTCCGCTGATTCCACAACACTTGCGGGATCTCGCGCGTTCGCCGTAGTCGGGAATCCGAATTTTACAGCAGAATGTAGGCTTGTGTAGAAGTTAAATCGGGAAATCGGGCTACCTCCGGTCCGCGCGGGAGGCGGTGCGGGGGCGGGAGCGAGGCGATGGGAGCGTGCGGGGGCGACCGTTCTTCTCCGAGGGCGTCACACATAAGGAAACGTTCGGCCCCTCGGTTCTACTAACTCGTCATCTTTCCGACTGTCCAGGCGCATCTGCTTCGGGTGGTCTAGCTTTTCTAGGATGAACCCTCAGGTTAATTCGAAACCGTTCTAGTATGGATCTATCTCCCAGCCATTCACGCCACAACTTCAGCGTTGGGTGCGCTTCACCGGTTCCAACGGCTACGAATTGGAAAGTACGACGACTGGCTCCGCCAACTAGACTGCCGGGTACAACATTGCACCCAACTTGCCGAATTATCTGGTCGTCTAGGCTATCGATCTGCCATCGATAGCCAGCGCTCGAGATTTCCTCAAGGGTGATCGTCACGGTATCACCTTGCTCGATATCGATCGTCTCTCCATTCTGGGCCACCGAGAGCTCATAGTTTGACACGAACCCTCCCCTGATGATAATCGTCGCCGGTAAAATCCAACCCCGTCGGCACAGCGGGAAGGCTGTAGCCGACGGGGTGGAGACTTGTGATGCTCCGTGTGTGAGACGCCCTGGGCCGCAGTGACGCTACTACGCCTGCATGTAAAGACGCATAACCACCCCGTACTCGTCTGTTGTCGTCAGGTACGTGACAACTTTTCGATTGTTAGCCATAGCAGTAAGCGAAGTTGCCAACATCTCCTTTTTCATATCGGGATTCGCTGAAAACCAGCAAGAAAATTTCCCCGACGTCTCGCTCAGCGATGTAAACAATCCCATTGTCGGCTGGGACAGTTTGAGTTATCCTGCGTTCCACCATCCACCGGCGCAGCTGTGAGTTTTTCATCAGTTTTTGCAGCAATTGAATCTCACGGAGGAATTGGCTACTGGTGTCCTGAAAGTTACTGGCGGATTTTCTACACTGCTCGCATCGGTTACTCCCTTCTATTTCGTTAATGTCAATCCCCCATAACTATGAGGCAATCATGTTGACGTTTCTTAGCGATAGCAAATGTTACAGACCCAGATACTAGCCACTTCCTTAGTTTCAACTAAAGGCCATCAAATCCAATGTGTCGGATTCAGTTCCATTGAAGGTCATCAAATCCAATATGTCGAATTCTTCCGTAATGTCAGCCAGCACACCTTCCACTGCATACATGGTGGCGTCAATGCCACACTCGCCGTACCCCATGTTCACAAAGCCATCTAAGCCCCAGTCTGTTCCCCAACTGTTCTTCACGATCCAGCAACCGGTATCATCGTCATATCCGACGACGCACATGCAGTGTCCGGCGACTTTGTCACCCGTGACGTGGTGATACACCCCGCTTCCATATGAAAAGAAATCGTCGTACACCGTCATGGTGGTAACTAGAGGTCCATGTGATTCAATCCAGGATTTCATGTCCTTGGCGCCTTCGATCTCGTGGGAACCGATGATCCATACTTCAGAGTGCACGTCCCCGCATAGGCAGTCCTGATCCCAAGGTTGATACTTGTAGCTCGCCTCACCTGGAACGCCGGTCTTTCTCAAGCAGTCCAATGCGTCTGAAACCCACCATCCTGCATTCTCGCCTGAACAACGGCGACCCTGTGCGCGTGCTTGACAATAAAATAGGTGCGCTTCAGAAAGATCGATTGGATATTGGGCATCTTGTTTCATAAGACGGACTGCAGATTCAACGGCCGCGATTGTTCCGAATGCCACGCACGACCCGCAATTTCCCTGATCTCTTACGGGGGTCACGAAGTTGTCCCCTGCAACATTCCGCCAATCAAAGCTCGCGGCTGCTCCAATCTCCTCGCGAATACGTGGGGTAGCGGAATCGATCCTGTTCACCGATGCCCGTTGCTCTCGTTTCTCTAAGGACTCATGTCCTGGTGCAGGAATGTAGCCACATCGAATGCGCTTAAGATGCTCTGGCATATCAGTTAAACTTGTTCTCCTCGCTTTCCAGCGTGCATTTTTCGCAACGAGTTCCGCATGGAGTTGTGCAATGTAGGATTCTTGCGCCATAAAGACCTCCTGAAAACGTAGCAAATATTGGAAGGTGTGGCTGATAAGGGTTGTGGCTGATAAGGGTTGTGGCTGATAAGGGTTGACGTTGGGAGATGTGCGCTCTGAGGAGTTGTATACTCTTTGCCGTTGGTTACGTCAGTGATGCATGTCACCGCGGTGCGTGACGCTAAGAGTGAATACTCTCTTGTGCAGGAGACGGTCGGAGGCCGGATCTCGGTCTTCTTTCGCAATGACAGCAGCGATAGTTGTTATAGTGTTTGCTGACGACGCCCAGAAGTCCGGTTGATCCATGATTCAGACGAAGAAACCCGATTGGGGTAAGCGCATCGAGCGTGCGATCGATCTCGCCGGGCGATATCCCAGTACCGCTGAGGTCCTGGCGTTCTATTCGCGAATCCTGGAATTTCAGAAGACGCTTTACGACGGCATTTCCTTCCGGCCTGCTCCTGGCGGCGATGGTTCGTTTCGCGAGCGGCTGGACCTTGATTTCGCGATGCAACAGTTGCCGGCCTTGCTTTCGCTCGTCCAGAAGAACGGTCCTTCGAAACTGGCGCAGCAAGCCGCCGAGATCGGCAGGGCTTCTGCAGAACAGCACCGGCAGATGCTGCACGATTTCCTGGCAGCCACCAACGCCGATGAGGCAGGACCCAATTCGTTCTTCGCCCGGGTTCTGTTCCAACCGCTGGCCGAATATCTCGCCGCAACCCCGGCCGCAGGGTTGGCTGGATTCGCCGGCTCGGTGTGTCCGATATGCAACGCGAAGCCGCAGGTCGCGGTGCTGCGTCCTGAAGGCGACGGCGGGAAGCGTTTCCTCGTCTGCTCTTTCTGCCTGATGGAGTGGGAGTTCCGGCGGATTCTTTGCCCGGTTTGCGGCGAGGAAGATCATCAGAAGCTGCCACGCTATTCGGCCGAAGGCCTCCCTGCAGTTCGCGTTGAGGCCTGCGACACCTGCCACTCTTACCTGAAAGGCGTTGACATGACGGTGGACGGGCACGCCGTCCCCCTGGTGGACGAGGTCGCCACGGCGCCGCTCGACGTGTGGGCGATGGAGCACGGGTTTAGCAAAATCAGCCTGAACCTCATGGGTTTTTAGAGTGCCGCCCTGCTGTCCACCCCAGGGCCTCCTTGCTTCTTTCGCAATTTCACAAGTCGAGGTTTCGCGTACGCCTGTTTATGCCCCCCGTTCAATTCCCAGCCATCCTTTTTAAGCCATCCGGAATCCATTTGACCAGTAGGGGTTTCCCGGTATACGCTCTTTCGCGTTGTTTGGCTTCAGATGTGTGTTCCTGGGTCGTACTGTAAACGGCTTAGTTGAAGATGCGGACCACACTGCGCGCACCCTTTTCGCTCTTCCGATTTCGCGCTCCTCGAGCGCTTCCGTTCCTTCCCTACACAAATTCACGGTTGCAAGTCTTTCGTCATGGAGGGCTGCGTAATGGATGTATCTAGACGGGCATTCTTTAAGACTGGCATAGCAGGCGCCATCGGGATTACTGTTTTCGGCTTCGATGCGCAGCCGCTGCTGGCGCAAGCCGGGAGCCTGAAAATTTCGCGCTCCACCGAGACGCGCAGCACCTGCCCGTATTGTGCAGTAAGCTGCGGCGTCATCATCCACAGCATCGGCGACAAAGCCAAGAACGTCACACCGCAGGTGATCCACGTGGAGGGCGATCCCGACCATCCGATCAATCGCGGCACGCTGTGTCCCAAGGGCGCGTCACTACAGCAGGACATTCAGAACGAGCGTCGCCTGCTGAAGCCGCAGGTCAGGCGTCCCGGGTCCGACCACTGGGAGGACATCTCGTGGGACAAGGCGGTTGACGAAATCGCGCGCTGGACCAAGAAGACGCGCGATGAAACGTTCATCGAGACGGACGCCAAAGGCCAGACGGTGAACCGTCTGGAGACGGTGGCGTTCACCGGTGGCTGCACCGATACCAATGAGTTCAATTACCTCGTCGTAAAAACGATGCGGAGCTTGGGGGTGGTCGGCCTGGAAAACCAGGCCCGGGTTTGACACGGCCCCACGGTCTCAAGTTTGGGACCAACTTTCGGACGCGGGGCGATGACCAACGGCTGGATCGACATCAAGAACACCGACATGATGTTGATCATGGGTGGCAATCCGGCCGAAAACCATCCCTGCGGATTCAAGTGGGCGGTTGAAGCCAAGCGGAACCGCAACGCCAAGATCATCGTGGTCGATCCGCGATTCACCCGCACCGCGACTCAAGCCGATCTCTTCCTGCAAATTCGCGCCGGCACCGACACTGCCTTCCTGGGCGGCCTCATCAACTACACCCTTGCGCACGACCGCGTGGCAAAGGAATATCTGGTCAACTACACCAATGCTGCCTTCCTCATCAAGGAAGGTTTCAAACTGCCAGAAGATGGCCTGTTCTCCGGCTTCGATGATGCCACCAAGACCTACGATAAGGCGACTTGGAATTACCAGGAGGGCGGCAACGAAACTGGCAAGGCCGTGCCGGTCGCAGGCGCAGGGAACCCGCCGCAGGGCCACGAAGCGAAAGCTGCGGTGATGCCGGTCTCGGCTCCCGCAAAGGGGACTCCTGCCGGTACTCCACCGCCTCCACCCTCGCTACCTCCAAACATCGCCTACGACCTGTCGCTGCAGCACCCGCGCTGTGTCTATCAATTGCTGAAGCAGCAGTATTCCCGTTACACGCCCGACATGGTGGAGCGGATCACGGGCATCCCCCAAGATCAGCTTCTGAAGTCCTACGACCTGTTCACCTCGATACGCAAAGACGGCGACATGAAGAAGGTGGCCACCATTATCTACGCGGTGGGCTGGACCCAGCACAGCTTCGGGACGCAGATTATCCGCACGGCGGCGATGGCTCAGTTGCTCATGGGCAATATAGGCCGCGCCGGTGGCGGGATGAACGCCCTGCGTGGGCACTCGAATATCCAGGGCGCCACCGACATGGCCGGCATCTTCGACATCCTTCCCGGATACCTCAAAATGCCGGTGCCCGCCGACAAAGACTTGAAGACCTACCTGGACCGAATAACGCCCAAAACTGCCAAGCCGAAGGAGTGGGATTCGTTCAATTACTGGTCGAACACGCCTAAGTTCATGGTGTCGTTTCTGAAGGCCATGTACGGGAACAACGCCACCAAGGAAAACGATTTCGCCTTCCACCATCTGCCGAAGCTCGACCGCAACTATTCCTGGGTGAATATCTGGAACGACATGTACAACGGCAAGGTCAAGGGCTTCTTTGCCTTTGGCATGAACGGCGTGATGATCGGCCCGGATACGCAGAAGAACATTGACGCACTGAAGAAGGCCGATTTCCTGGTGGTCTGCGAGATTTATCCCGATGAGACCAGCAGCTTCTGGATGGCGCCCGGCACAACCGCGGACGAGATGAAGAAGATCAACACCACGGTCTACCGGCTGCCGGGGGCCGGGTTCGCGGAGAAGGATGGCACCTTCGTCAATTCCGCGCGCTGGCTGCAATGGAAGAACGCAGCCCTTCCGCCGCCGGGAGACTGCCGCCTCGATCAGGACATTCTGGCGCAGATTTTCCTGAAGATCCGCGAGCTGTATCAGAAAGAAGGAGGCAAGTTCCCCGATCCCATTCTGCACGCCTCGTGGACCTACACCCTTCCGGCGCATCCTTCGCTATCGGAGATCGCGAAGGAAATCAATGGCAAAACGCTGGCTGACTTTACCGACGAGAAGACCGGTGCGTCGTTCAAGGCCGGACAGCAACTTCCGGGATTTGCCCTGCTGCACGATGACGGTACAACCATGTGCGGCAATTGGCTGTACTGCGGCTCCTGGACCGAAGCCGGGGCGATGAGCCAGAGGCGCGGTACGGACGATCCCTCAGGGATGGGTGTTTACCAGAACTGGGGTTGGTCCTGGCCGGCCAACCGGCGGGTGCTGTACAACCGCGCATCCTGCGATCTGACGGGCAAGCCCTATGATCCCTCCCGCAAGCAGGTCTGGTGGAACGAAACCGCCCAGAAATGGGTGGGCAACGATGTCCCCGACTTCAAGCCTGATTCCAAGCCGGAAGAGCACATGGGCCCGTTTATCATGACTCCGGAAGGTGTCGGCCGCATCTTTGTGCCGCTTGGCGCGATGGCGGATGGGCCGTTCCCGGAGTACTACGAACCGATCGAGAGCCCGATTGCGAACCTGCTGCATCCCAACCAGTCCAACAACCCGGTGGTCAAGAAGTACAAGACCCCGCTGGACAAGTACGGCACCGTCAAGGACGGCTACAACCTGGTATGCACCACCTATCGCCTCACGGAACACTATCACTACTGGACGAAGAACAATCCCATGAATGTGCAGTTGGTTCCGGTGCCGTTCGTGGAGATACCTGCCGAGCTCGCCGAGGAGATGGGCATCAAGGGCGGCGACAAAGTGAAGGTGACCAGCGCGCGTAGCGATTACATCGCCAAGGCAATGGTGACCAAGCGGATTAAGCCCATGATGGTGGACGGCAAGAAGACCTACCAGATCGGGATGCCGATCCATTGGGGCTTCATGGGTATTGCTGAAGATGTGGACCGGACCGCCAAGAAGCCCGCCAACTTGCTGACGCCAACCGTTATTGACCCCAATGCCTTCACCCCCGAATTCAAAGGGTTCCTGGTGAAGCTGGAGAAGGTGTAAAGGAGGGACGAGATGGGCGATCGCAACACATTACGAATCCAGCAAATCTCGGCCCACCCCGGTCCGGTACCCGGCGAGGGCACACAACGGCAGGACAAGGTGTGCAAGCTCATCGACACCACCACCTGCATCGGGTGCAAGGCGTGCGAGGTGGCCTGCGTCGAATGGAACGACATGCCGTTCCAAACCACGCAGTTCGACAACACCTACCAAACCATGCCCGACACCGACTGGAACTACTGGAACCTCATCAAGTTCAACGAGGACCAGCACAACGACGGCAGTTTCGCCTGGCTGATGCGCAAGCACCAGTGCATGCACTGCGCCGATCCCGGGTGTCTGCGTGCCTGTCCAGCCGATGGCGCCATTGTTCAATACTCCAACGGCATCGTCGATTTCCAGCAGGAGAACTGCATCGGTTGCCAGTTCTGTGTCTCGGGCTGTCCCTTCAACATCCCGAAGTTTAATTCCAGCACTAAGAAGGTTTACAAATGTACCCTCTGCTCTGACAGAGTGGGAGCAGGCTTGGAGCCCGCTTGTATCAAGTCGTGTCCGACCGGGTGCTTGCACTTCGGCACCAAAGACGACATGAAGTTCCTGGCCGAGGGTCGCGCCAAGCAGTTGCGCGACGTCTCCGGCTTCAAGGATGCCGGAGTGTACGACCCGGACACCATCGGCGGCACCAGCGTCATCTATGTGCTGCATGACATCAACAAGCCCGAAAAGTACGGCAACCTGCCGGCCAGCCCCAGAATTCCTCTGGCCTTCACCGTTTGGAAGAGCATCTTCAAGCCCATCGGGCTATTCGGCGCCATGCTGGGCTTCGTGGGGGTGGTGATGCATTACGTCTTCGAAGGCCCGCGGCGCACGCAGCCCACCGCGCCGGTGAGGCTGATCGACCCGCCCCCGCAGCCCGCAGGAAAGGAGAACTAGATGGCGACCACAGCCAATCGCTTCGAACACCGCACCAACGCCATCGACCGTCTCGGGCGCACCGTCGTCTATGCGGGCGAGTTGTTGCGCCATCCCGTGTACACCCGTTTTCTCCACTGGATGGTCGGCATCTTCTTCTTCTTTGCGCTCCTGTCCGGGTTCGGCATTTACCTGCCGTGGATCTTTCGCTTCTTCACGCCGCTGTTCGGCGGCGGAGCCACCACCCGCTTGCTGCATCCCTGGTTCGGTCTGGGGTTCGTGTTGTTCTTTTCTCTACAGGCGATCAATTGGCTGCAAGTGATGCGCTGGACGCCCGCCGATTCGCGCTGGATGAAGCACATCAAGCAATACGTCACCCGCAGCGACTCGGCGGAATCTCCTGAGACCGGCTTCTTCAACGCCGGGCAGAAGATGCAGTTCTGGGAGATTGTCTGCGGCTGCATCGCCTACGTCATCACCGGCGTGATCATGTGGTTCCCGGAGATTTTTGGACGCATCCTGGTCTCCATCTCGTATGTGCTCCACGACATTTCTGCGCTGATCATGCTGTTTGGGATTTTCTTCCACGTCTATCTCAGCACCTTCGGCGAGCCCGGTACCATTCAGGCTATGACCCGCGGTACCGTTAGTGAGGGTTGGGCCTGGACCCATCATCCCGCGTGGTACAAAGCGGTCACGGGACGCGACCCGCAGGAGGCCTTGAAGCAAGCCGAGGCCGAAATGCTGGCCCGCGAACGGGGCAATAACTGATCCATCTCGCACGATCGGGTCGATTACAATAAAAGTAGCATTTGGTCTCACGCGGAGGGATGTGTGAGCGGTTGAAACAGGCGGTCTTGAAAACCGCTATACCTGAAAGGGTACCGGGGGTTCGAATCCCTCTCCCTCCGCCATTTAAATCTTGCAATCCCAATCACTTCGCACGCTATTGAATCGCGCCCGGCTGCGCGCTCTTGCTGGCGGCTAGTGTCCCATTAGTGTCCGTTTGCGTTTGGCTGGTGACGGTGATCTGGTTTTCCAGCTTCGTCATTGCGTTCCGCACATCATCAGCGGCGCTCTTGATGTAGTACGAGGCCGTTGTGCTCACGTTCGCGTGACGCAGGATTCGCTGAATTACCAGTTCATGGACCCCGAGGCGATACAGATTGCTCCCGAGTCCGCGCCGGGCAGCGTGCCAGCCGTGCCATTCAGGAATGCTCTCATCCCGTCTTGTACGGGTGGTCTGCCTTTTCGTGCGTCTGATTCCGCCTTGCCACATCGCTCGCAACGATTCAGCGCGGGCAGGATGGCTCGATTGACGAGGCTACCCAGTGCCAGCGGCCTACCCAGGCCGTTGGCGAAGATCGGCCCACTCTGCGGGTTGCCGCAGCGAAGCCGATGCATCTCCAGACGATCCGCTAGCTGCCGAATCACGGGCACAGGCGCGCGGCCTTTGCGAGTCTTTGGGTCGTTCACCTGTCCATTCCAGATCGAGCGGGACACGAAGATTTCGCCGTTGCGATAGTTCTCCCACAGCAGCCCTTGGATCTCTCCATGCCGCAGTCCCATGAAACCCGCGACGGCGAAAGCCGTAGCTGCGGGCTCGGGCAGTAAGCTGATGATGGTCTGCAACTCCTCAAGCGTGTACGCATAGGTTTCCTGTGGTTCGCTCGCCTTGGGATCAATTGCGCTATCGCGGGCGGGGGTTCTCGCTTTGGAAATAGTCCTGCTGCTTCGCTAGAGTGAAAGTGCCGCTGATAACACTCTTGATGTGCTTCAGCGTGTTGCGGCTCAGCTTGGCCGCTGCGATTTGATTCAGCCATGCTTGAACGTGGAATGTTCGAGTATCCTTGAGCCACATCGAAGCACAGAGCGGCTGCAGGTGATCTTCCCAGATGTCACGATAACCCTTCACTGTGGATGGGCGCCTGTGCGTGGCAATCCACGGCAGAAAGACCCGCTCCACAAAATCACCAATGGTGACGATGCGCTCGGCTGGAATTGTGCCGCTGTTGATGTTCACCATGTAGCGCTCAGCCTCGGTCTTGATGTCTGCCGGCGGCCTTTTGCCGCGCGTAGTGACCGGGCCGAGCTGATGTGTCACCCGCTTGCGCTCGATATGCCCGCCGACGTTGCGGCGCTCCCAGTAGCGGACATACCAGCCTCCCCCGATGCGAACGATGGTTCCGTGCTGCTTTCGATTCCGCATTTAGCTATTCCCCTTTCTCTTGCGTTCGCGGGCTGCAACAGCGAGCTTTGCAATCCGGCTGAGTTCAGCAGCGGATAACTTCGCGGCCCTTGCTTTCCCGCCTTCGCTCGCGATCTTAGCAAGTTTCGCCTTCGACAGAGATTCCGCGCGGGCCGTCCCGCCAAGACTGCCCAAGGCCACAGCGTTCGGGTTTTTCTTTTTCGCCATGCCTGAATTATCGTACTTAGCGTTAAGCATGTCAAGGGGGAAATGCGGTTAGTTTCGTTTTTTCTCCAGCCATTCCCATAATGGGACTGATCCCCACTCAAAGCGCACATAGCGCCCAAGCCTCAAGCATGGGATACGTTCTTCCCTCGGAGTACGGGCGCGTGTCCGGTTGCGAATCCACGACGGAGGCACGCGCCAACGGGCCGCAAGTTCCCCCGCGTCGATTAGCTCAATACTGCCGATTCCGCTAGTTCGGGACATCATTGGGACATCTACCGTTTTTTCACTCATGGTTTCAATCACTTACCTTGTATAGCGGTTAGAGAAACCGCGATTCCTGATTTGCCAGGCAGGGCCAGCCCCTTGCGAAAGAACTAGCCCCGCCTTCGGGGTAGTTTGTGCTTTTGGTCGAAAGACTCACTACCCAAACTTGTCAATTCCGTCTCCGTGCTTCGCTCTCGCTCTTGCCAGGGGTGTGTTTACGGTGTTGCTGTGTTGGTCGGTTGTAAGTGTTGTCTGTGTTCTAGGTGTTGAATGGTTGAAGGGTACAGGGTTTGAGGGTTGAAGGGTTCGCGTGCGCTCAGAGCCTTGCTTGTACGGATGAATCTCGCGCACGATGCTGTACCAGTGCTCAGCCGGGCGCGGCTTGCCTTCTCTGTCCTTCTTCACGGTCACAACTTCGATTTCGTAGAGAACATGAACAAAAACTTCCATCCCAGCGGCTTGGGCCGTCGGCTGCGCGCCGTTCACCTCGACGAGCAATTGCCTGAAGTCACTCTGCGGCCCGGCGTAGGGTTTCTGAGGGTCTTTGCCGAGTCCGAGAAACTTGCAGAGCCGTCCTGAGTAGGGCCGTCCTTGGTAATTGAGAGGCTCAAGCACAAGACGTGCCATCCATTTGTTCCACTGCCGCGCCCATGCGAACGTCGCCTCTGTGCAGCGTGCGACATACTGTCCATCGTCCAAGAGCGGGAAAGGCTCGCTTAGCGTGATCGGCGGGAGTCCACTCCTCATTTTTCTGCCCCCCCCGTTACTACTTGGCCAACAATCGCTTGGCCACCAGCTCCCACGCTCACGTGTTCGATGGTTACCCGCTGCTCGCCTTTCCTCCTGTAATCACGCAAAGCCACAACCTGGGCGGCGTATGCGCGCAAGAGTCGCGCGGCCTCACGGGGTTGCTTGGTGCGGAGGAGGTCCATAGCGTTGTTGTGAGTCCCGATCATCTGAACGACTAACATGGTCTCGACGGCGTCACGCGGCCCAATCGACGCCACAGTGTTAATGCAGAAATCGCCCGATTCCTGCAAGCCGCGACCTGCGCGACCTGGATACATGGCATCACAGAGCTGAGTTATGAAAACGATAGCCGTTTTGTCTCGAAGGGAGTCGCTCCCAAATGCTTTTTCCGCAAGGGGTCCGAACACCTCCAGCGTCCGGGGTTTCTCTTTTGACAATTCCGCCGGTGAGTTGCTGTGAGTGGTCGCCTCGCGAATCAGTTCACGTTCGATCAACGCCAGTGCAGTTTCACGATTGCGAGAGACGCCGGGCTTACGACCAGTGCCGGGTCGGTTCCCACCGCGTGCAGATTTTGATTTCCCGTCGGTCATCTTGCTCCCCCTCGCGCGCCCACAGCAGCAAGCTCCGAGACCAAGCGTGCGGTTTTTTCCATCTCGGGCCGCACCACGTTCGTTATCGCGGCGACCTCCTCGGGCCTCAATTCCAGGTAGCCGGTCTCGGCCATGGAAAGGCGAAAGCGTGAGACCCCCGCGATCTGGGCGAGCGCGAATTGTGTGAGACCAGCGGCCTTTCGCATCGCTCTAAGTCTGTTCATAATCACCGCTCCTTGCGGAAATTTTTCCGCGTCGCCCACTACTGGCGAAAATTCGACAGGAGAACAGGGTTTTCGGCGAAAACTCCCCTAAGCCATTGAAAGATTAGGCGAAAATAATTCAAAGTTTTTTGTTTGCTGTTGGAGAAAATTCGCCTACGTGGGGAACGAGGGCGCACAGACGATCTTGAAACATGCGCGGTATCCGGCGCCTTCTACAAACGGGATGGGATCAGCCGATATGTCGAAGTACTTTCGAAGTGCTTTTCGGATTTCTTGGATTCGTTTCTCAAGCTTCGGTCGCGCCTGAAACCCTTGCCTTGCTTCTCGAATAACTCCACTCTGCTCTGCCAGTTCACGTAGGGTCTCCCACGCAAGATTTGGTTTTCCGCCTCTGTGATCTTCGAAGCCAAGCTCCCCGTAGTTACAGGTTGCGCTGCTGCCACCATTGCGAATCTGTACCCGTTCATCGCTCAGGAACGAAATTTCGATCGTGTCCCAAGTTGCCGCACTCGCGCTGCTTGATTGGGCAGGCTCTGGTTCGGCACTTTGCGGTAGCTGCCGCAACAGCTCCTCGTCCACAAGACGGTCTAACGTCATTAGTAGCTGCGGCAGAAATTCCGAACAGGAATCCTTCACGTCTTCCGTGATGACTCGGACTGCGATAGCCTTCGCCCACGAGACAGCGGATTCCTCGCCGATCTGACCTGGAAAGTCAGTTGCTATCGCGAGAAGGGTGTAGAACCAATCGGTGATGCAGGCCTCCGACTTTTCGAGGAATGCTTGGACATAAACGGAACGGATACTGGACAGGTACGCTTCATTGATGGCACGGTTAGCGGCAGTTATGCCCGACGATGTGCTGAAAGTGACTCGGTTGCTCAGCAGGAAGTTGCGCTGTATATCGGACAGGGCGTTCGAGAGGCGCCGCTTTGCGGCATTCAGCTTGTCTCCGAATTGCTCCTTCGCGGATTGCACAACGCTGCCACTCCTTCATTCCGAACGTCGCCATTTGCGAAGCTACGAGTTTACTCCTCACGTACTCATGTGATCTAGCTCCTTGCGAGGCTTGCTGCTTCGGCTTTTAATTCATCCCGATCCGCACGGAGAGGAGTTAAACCCCATGCGCAGCAAACAGCAGCTTCAGAATTTACTCTCCCGCACCATCTTGCGAGCGGCAGTGCTTGCGCTGACGGTCGTCGCGGCCCCATCGGCGCGAGCCCAGACATTCACTGTATTGCACACCTTCACTCACGGGCAGGACGGAGCAAATCCCTACGCCGGACTAACAATGGATAGAGCTGGAAATCTCTATGGAACGACATTTGATGGCGGGTACAACGGGTGCCTGGGCGAATATGTTGGATGCGGCGGGGTGTTTGAGCTGAAGCATACCGGCTCCGGCTGGGTCTTGAACTCGCTGTACAACTTTCAAGGACGCTTTGATGGGGCTAATCCACGAGCCAGAGTAATCATCGGCCCGAACGGCAGCCTCTACGGCACAACGGTGTCCGGAGGAGGAACTTCCGACAAGTGCTCATATGGCTGCGGAACGGTTTTCAATCTAAGACCCCAGCCGTCAGCCTGCAAAACCGCACTATGCCCTTGGACGGAAACCGTGCTTTATTCGTTCCAGGCAGGCACGGATGGGTGGGCTCCCGGACAGGGTGACGTTGTATTCGATGAAGCAGGGAACATCTACGACACTACAGAAGAAGGAGGAGGTCCGGGATGTGACGGCACGGGCTGCGGTACTGTTTACGAACTGTTACCGACCAATGGCGGCTGGACAGAAAGCGTTCTTTACAGCTTCACTGGAGAAAACGATGGGGGATACCCATTCAGTGGCGTGATCTTCGATCAAGCAGGAAACCTCTATGGTACGACTGAGGGCATGGGCGGCTATAACGAAGGCACGGCTTTCCAGTTAACGCCTTCAGGATCCAGCTGGGCCGAGAATATTCTCTATGCCTTTCAAATCGGAAGCGACGGAAATCCAACGGGTGGCCTGATCTTTGATCAGTCGGGAAATCTCTATGGTACGACTGGCTGGGGCGGCTTAGGTAACGGCGGTACTGTTTACGAACTGTCACCGACCAATGGCAGTTGGAAACAGACCGTGCTTTATAGCTTCAACCAATCCGGGAACTCCTACCCACCAGGCTCCCTAGCCGTGTTGGCTATGGATGCCGCAGGCAACCTGTACGGTACTACGTATGGGGACGGCACCTACGGATACGGTTCGGTTTTCAAGCTGACACCTGATCCAAACGGCGGCTGGACATATAGCGACCTGCACGATTTCACCGGGGGAAGCGACGGAGGACAGCCGTATAGCAACGTCATCCTCGACGCCAATGGCGATCTCTACGGCACGGCGTCGAGCGGTGGCACAGGATGCTACCCTTCCGGTTGCGGCGTTGTCTGGGAGATCACGCCATAACTGGGACAAATCCAGCTAACGCAAGCACCAAAAGGGGCGAACCATGCGCCGCTTATCCTCAACTCATTACTGTCTTTTCAGGTTGTTGACGTTTGCGCTTGCGATTGTTTGTTCGCAATCGGCCCAGGCCCAGACATTCACCGTACTGCACGCCTTCACCGGCGGACAGGACGGGGGAGAACCTTCTGCCGGCTTGACGCTGGATAAGGCAGGAAATCTCTACGGCACGACCGACGCGGGCGGAGTTGGCTTCGGCACGGTATTCAAGCTGTCGCACAAAGGCTCTGGCTGGGTTTTCTCTCCGCTTTACAGCTTTCAAGGGGACAACGACGGGGAGTACCCAGGAACGGCGGGGGTAACCATCGGTTCGGACGGCAGCCTCTACGGCACGACCTTCTCTGGAGGAGGTAGCGGATGCGTCGGCGGGAGTGGCTGCGGAACGGTTTTCAGTCTAAGACCCCAACCGTCAGCCTGCAAAACCGCACTATGCCCTTGGAATGAAACCGTGCTTTATCGGTTCACGGGAGGCGGAGATGGAGCTAATCCCGACCGTGGGGTAATTTTCGACCCAGCGGGCAAAATGTATCTCAGCAGTTTTGGGTATGGGGATGGAATTATCGTCGAGCTGACACCTTCCAATGGAGGATGGGAGGAAACCCGTAGCTATATATTCGACGGAGGCAATGGTGATAGCCCTAGCGGCCTGATACTGGATACATCCGGCAACTTGTACGGGGTCGCGGGTGGCGGCGGCGTATACGGTTATGGGCTGGCTTTCGAGTTGACCACGTCTGGCTCTGGTTGGACAGAGAACGTTCTCTACACTTTTCAGGGCGGCAGTGACGGTTTAGGTCCTGCTGGCGGCCTGATCTTCGACAATTCGGGCGATCTATATGGTGTCACGCATAATGGAGGAGGTTCCGGGTGTTATGGCAGGCAAGGTTGCGGCACGGTCTTCGAGCTGACGCCGTCCTCTGGAGGGCAATGGATAGAAAGCATTCTTTACAGCTTCACCGGCGGGTCTGGGGATTTTGGAGGACCGCAAGCCAGCCTAACTATGGACGCTGCTGGTAACCTCTATGGCACGACCAACCAGGAAGGCGCTTATGGATACGGTTCGGCTTTCAAACTAACGCCCTCGAACGGTGGCTGGACTTACATCGATCTCCACGATTTTACGGGCGGCAGCGACGGGGGATATCCATTAAGCGACATCATATTTGACGCCCACGGCAATCTCTACGGCACGACCGAGGCGGGCGGCGAAGGATGTCTCCCGAGCGGTTGCGGTGTCGTCTGGGAGATCACCCCGTAGATGGGACAAATCCAGCTATGAAGCACTAAAAGGAGTTTAGAGCGCGCCGCGGCTGGCTCATGCGCTTAGACTGCGGCTGGCAGATCGCGGGCGAGTTCGTGGACACGTGCTCCGGGTCCAAAGATCACCGCCCGCAACTCGACGCCATGATGCGCCTCGCCAAGGCGCGCAAAGTGGATGTCATTGTCTGCTGGAAGCTGGACCGCTTCGGGCGCAGCCTGCGTCACCTTGTGGACGCGCTAGCCGAACTGCAAGCGGTAGGCTGCGCTTTCGTATCGCTGCGTTACAACCCTGGACCTGACCACGCCGGCTGGACGGATGATGTTCCACGTCATAGGTGCAATGGCTGAGTTCGAGCGTGAGCTGATACGCGAACGAGTGAAGGCCGGTCTAGCCCATGCGCGCAGCAAGGGGCGCATCGGAGGCAGGCCAAGGGTGAAGCGGGAGCGCGACAAAGACGCCAAGATCATCCGGGGGATGCGCGCCGACGGAGACTCTTACGGCGAGATTGCGGAAGGGCTGGGGCGCTCGAAAGGTGACATCCACCGGGTATGTATGGCGTTGGGCTGCGCGCCGGGCCAGCCTGCAACCGTCGTGAGTCTCGGGTAGCTGTTCGATTTCTTCCGCAACCTTAGCATTTCTTAACATCCGAATGGCGTGGACCGCTGTACTCTTTGGGCTGTAACCCGCTGCAATAGCCGCACTTGTGCCGTTGCCGTCCTTTAGGTAGTGGGCAACAAAAACGCATAGAACGTCAGAAGCTTTTAGTTGCTCCCCGCCGCTTTCCCCCATGCGCGATAAACTTGATTCTTGTGATTTCCGTTGATTTAAGTGCTTTGTTTGAAGTTGCACATCTCGTTGTGATCTGCGTCCTTGCGGGGCAGGCTGCGCGGGTGGAATAATCCGCGCGACCCTAGGACTTCTCTCGGAGACCCACCAATGTTTCTGCTGACTGCGATTACTCTCGTGCTCGCGTTCTTTCTCTGGCGATGCCTGCGAAGTTCGAAGGACCTCCGAGCCCACTAAGCGGAAATTGATGGCATCAACAAGGATCTCCGTGCGCGCTATGCGGGAATTGCTGACATCAACGCTGAGATAGAAGCCGACAGAATCAAACTCGAAGGATTAAGACGCCAGCAACAGGAGATCGCTGCGGAAAACGATCAGCGGCGTGCGAAACTAACGGAGGAATATCAGAATGCGCTGCATACATACAACAGTTTGCAGAAGGAAATCGGCCTTCTTGAGGAGAATCTCGAAGACATTTCCTTCGGAGTTTATCAACCACACTTCAGCTTCCAGACGCCCGAAGAGTACAAGGTCGCTCTGACGGACCTACGAGAACGGGAGCGCCAGATGGTTCGAGACGGCAAGGCCGCTTTCTGCCCCGTCGTTTGGACTGTGGGCGAGAGCAAACGAGAAGGAAAGCGAATGGTAAAGCTTAACTCGAAGCTGCTGCTCCGCGCTTTCAACGGCGAGTGTGAGGCTGCACTGGCAAATGTTTCATGGAATAACGCCACGAAGATGGAGGAACGGGTTAGAAAGTCCTTCGAGGCGGTGAGCAAACTCGGCGATGCGCTCAAGGTCTCGCTGACTGCGGATTACCTGAAGCTGAAACTTGATGAGCTTATTGATTATTGAATAATATAGTGACATTTTCTTGATCTCGTGCTATGGTTTGGGCATGGGAAATCCGGCCGGAGTTCGGCGAGACTTTCAGGCACTTGAGCAGCGGCGGATGCAGGCGGCGCGGCTCCTAGAGAAGGGGTACAGCCAGTCGGAAGTGGCCCGACGAGTGGGAGCGCACCGGCAGTCGGTAAGTCAGTGGGCGGCCGAGTTACGCGAGAACGGCCGCGCCGGGCTGAAGAAGGCGGGCCGTGCTGGCCGCAAGCCACGGTTGAGCGTGGAGGATCTGGGCAAGATCGAGCAGGGACTCAAACGCGGTCCGGAAACCCTGGGCTACGAGACCGGATTGTGGACCACCAACCGTGTCACCCATTTGATCGAGCAAGAATGTGGGATTTCCTACCATCCCTCGCAGGCATGGCGCATCCTGCGGCAGTTGGGATGGAGTTGTCAGCGTCCGACGGGCCGCGCCTTGGAGCGGGACGAAGAGAAGATCCGGCGGTGGAAGCAGAAGCGCTGGCCGGAGTTAAAAAAAAGGCCAAAAACGAAGGTCGCACGATCGTCTTCATCGACGAGAGCGGGCTGAGCGAGCGTCCCCACCGCTGTCGTACCTGGGCACCCCGCGGACAGACCCCCGTGCTGCAATACCACTTTAATTGGAGGACCTTGTCGGCGATAGCGGGCGTAACCTGGTGGAACTTTTACTTCCGCCTGTTTCCGGGAGCAATCCGTAGCCCGCAAATCATTGAGTTCCTTTCCCATCTGCTGCGCCATATTCCTGGCAAGCTGCTGATCGTTTGGGACGGACTGCCGGGGCACCGCAGCCGTGCCGTCTGGCAGTTCGTACAGCAACAGAGGGGGCGTCTGTGGCTGGAATATCTTCCCGGCTATGCTCCAGAACTGAACCCAGTGGAGTATCTGTGGTCACACTGGAAGCAGCACGAATTACCCAACTTCTGCCCCACGACCTTTGGACAGTTGAGCGATTCCGCACGCCGAGCGTTGCGTCGGATGCGCCGTCGGCCCACCTTGGTCTGCGCTTTCTGGGAACAAGCGGAACTCTTTCCGCTGTAACTATATTATGCAAAAGTCAATAGATTGACGCACGAATATGAGGAAAAGCGATATCAAGAACGCGAAGAACAACGTCGGCTAAGGGAAGAGAAGCGCGAGGAAGACAAGGCAAGTCAGGAGTTCGAAAGGGCGCGAGAGGAGGCCGAGTCAGAGGAAGCTAGGTACCAGAAGGCATTGGAGAAGGCACGAGAGGAGGCCGCAAAGGCTACCGGAGCCCAGCTTCAGAAACTCACTGAGCAGCTTAGTTCGTTTGAGGCCAAGCTAGACGAAGCGCGAAAAAAGAAGGAGAAAGCGATCGCCCGAGCACAATTCACGAAGTCGGGCTTTGTTTACGTGATTTCCAATATCGGCTCGTTCGGAGAAAAAATTTACAAGATCGGTATGACCCGGCGGTTAGAGCCGATGGATCGAATTATCGAGCTTGGCGGTGCATCGGTTCCCTTTCCCTTCGATCTTCATGCCATCCTGTACTCTGACAACGCTCCCGATCTTGAGACTGCGCTGCACCACCTGTTTGCGGAGCGGCGACTGAATCTGGTCAATGCACGACGAGAGTTCTATCGAGATGTCGAAATCGAAGAAGTCGAGACATTCGTCCGGAACAAGGGCTTGAGCGCTCAATTCATCAGAGTGCCCGAGGCAAGAGAGTACCGCGAAACCTTAGCCAAGCGGGAGCAGGTTCTAACGAATGTCCCGTCGACACCACCCACCGGGAAGTTTCCAGATGGACTCTTCGCCGCTGCGGGTGGTCTTAGTTAGGTTCGCAGAAAGAAAGCATCGTGAATTTGGGTGGTTTTTCCCTCAAGCGACTGCTCGGCATCACACGGGCGAAGCGGGAGATGTCGAAGGACATCGGCATCCCGCTCACCCGTTCGGGCCGTGAACGTAAAGCGGGTGCGCTGTTCAGAAAGGCCATCTTCGGGTCTAGCAGGCGGTCACGGCGCGGCAGTTGGCTGTTCTGAGGCGAGTCGCGCGCTGCCCGGATTGATGATTCTTGATGATTTCTCGGTGATTCGGCATAGCGTGAAAACGCCGTCATTTCTCGGGGAAATCAACCGCTGAATTCTTGCTCTGACAACTTCCGTAGAGGCACAGCCCCGCGCGCCCCGTGGCCGCTGCTGGCGTTTCGGCTGCTCGCTGGTACTAGGGAGACGGCGAAACGCTCCCCGCGCACTGTAGCGCGTTTGTCGCGGGCTGTTGGCCTGGAACCACTCACGGAGCCACACGCGGGACCGTTAAATCTACTGTTGGGGAATCCGGTCGAAGGTGAACGCGATTCCGCTGTGAAGCCGAACACGATTCCGTTGTGATTCCGAACAGCATTCCGGTCTGAAGGTGAACGCCGATTCCGGTGGGAAGGCGAACAGTTTTTGTCGCCTGGCGGAATGGCGTTCGGCTTGGAGCGGAATGTTTTCCACAGACGAACAGCAGGAGGTGCAGCGACGCTGGACAATCACCCGGCATTGAAACTCCATCAATGAAGGAGGACAGGGTGCCGGCCAGGAGAAAGTCCATGCGGAAAGTCAAAGAGGTCCTGCGGTTGAGGTTCGAGTTGGGGTTGGGGCAGCGCCAGATCGCACGCAGTTGCGGAATGGGGCTGGGTACGGTCCACGAGTATCTGGAACGGGCGGTGGCAGCCGGGATCGGTTGGCCGTTGCCGGAAGGCTTGGGCGAAGAAGAACTGGAAGCCAAGCTGTTTGGCAACCAGCCCGTGCAGGCCGGAGCGGTGCGACAGCGGTCACAACCGGATTGGAATACCATCCATCAGCAACTGCAACAACATCGTCATCTGACCCTGCAGTTGGTGTGGGAAGAATACCGGCAAGCGAATCCCGAGGGGTATCGCTACAGTTGGTTTTGCGAGCGCTATCAGCACTGGCGGCGGCACCTGGATGTGGTGCTGCGTCAGGAACACAAAGCCGGGGAAAAGATGTTCGTGGACTGGGCGGGGGCAACGATCCCCGTGTATGACGCCACGACGGGGCAAGCCTGGCCAGCATCGCTGTTTGTTTCTGTGCTGGGCGCCAGTTCCTACACCTACGCAGAAGCGACTCGGGATCAGCAGCTGGAAGCCTGGATTCAGGCGCACATCCACGCGCTGGAGTTTTTCGGCGGGGTGCCGATTCTGGTAGTACCCGATAACACCAAGACGGCCGTCACCCGAGCCTGCCGCTACGATCCAGACCTGAATCCCACCTATCAAGAGTTCGCGGTGCATTACGGGATGGGAGTCGTGCCCGCACGTCCGTACAAGCCACGGGACAAGGCCAAGGCCGAAAGCGGAGTGCAAGTATGCGAACGCTGGATCGTGGCGGCGCTGCGAAACCGGAAGTTCTTCAGCCTGCCGGAACTCAACCAGGCGATCCGCGAGCTGCTGGTGCGACTGAATGAGCGTCCTTTCCGCAAGCGGGACGGATCGCGGTCGAGTCTGTTTCACAGCCTGGAGAAACCGGCTCTGGCAGCGTTACCGGCCGAGCGCTTCGACATGAGCCAGTGGTCGCGTGCCACCGTCAACATCGATTACCACATTGCCTTCGATGGGAACTTTTACAGTGTGCCGTACACTCTGGTGCAGCAGGTCGTGGAAGTCCGCTCCACGCCGACCACGGTGGAGATCTTTCACAAGGGCAACCGGATCGCTTCCCACCTGCGCAGTCGCAGGCGCGGTCAAGCCATCACCCAGAACGAGCACCGCCCCAAGAGTCATCAAGCCCATCTGGAATGGCCGCCATCGCGGATGGTGAACTGGGCACGCAGCATCGGTCCCAACACGGCCCAGTTGTTCGAGCGAATCCTGAACGAGAAGCCGCACCCGGAGATGGGCTACCGCTCCTGTCTCGGCATCATTCGCCTGGCGCAGCAGTACTCCCGGCAACGCATGGAAGCCGCGGCGGAACGGGCACTCCTCGCCCAGGCTTGTCGCTATCAGAGCGTGAAGTCGATCTTGAAGAACTCGCTCGACGCGGTTCCCTTATCTCCACCACAACCCGGCTCTCCACCCCTGACCCATGACAATGTCCGCGGCGCCGAGTACTTCGACCAAGGGGGACCGACCTCATGCTGAACCAACCGATGATGGAAAAACTGCTGGCCATGCGGCTGCAGGGCATGGTCGAGGCCCTGAAGACGCAGGAGCAAGATCGAGCGATCAACGAGCTGAGTTTCCTCGAACGACTCGCGCTGCTGGTCGATCAACAATGGAGTTGGCGCGAGAACCAGGCGCTGGCGCGAAGACTGAAAGCGGCCAAGCTGCGAGGACCGGCCTGTGTGGAGGACATCGACTATCGCACGGCGCGTGGCCTGGACAAGACGGTAGTGCGTGCTCTGGCAAAAGACTCGGCCTGGGTCCGCAACCACGAAAACATTTTCGTGTTGGGTCCGACCGGCGTGGGCAAGAGCTTCATCGCATCGGCCCTGGCACAGAAAGCCTGTCGCGACGGCTACTCGGCTCTCTATTTGCGGGCTGCCGCCTTGCTGCGCGAACTGGCCCTGGCACGGGCCGATGGAAGCTTGCGTCACTTCCTGGCTCGACTGGGCCGTATCGATGTTCTGGTCATTGATGACTGGGCCATGGCGCCGCTGAATGAAAACGAGCGCCGCGAAGTCTGGGAGATCTGCGAAGATCGCTACCAGACTCGTTCCACCATCCTCACTTCCCAGTTGCCGATCTCGCGCTGGCACGAGCAGATCGGCGATCCCACCATCGCTGACGGCATCCTCGACCGTCTGGTGCACAACGCTCATCGCATCGAGATGCGCGGAGAGTCCATGCGCAAGAAACGCAATCCGCCGCAGGACGAGAAGAAGGAATGAACCAAAGTCAACATCTTTGAGTGCGAGATGGCGATTTCACGATAGCCCCGAATCTCCTTGACGTTCGGCAATATGAAGCTTAGAGTCGCCCTATTGCGCCTACACCATACGTCTTCCCTCTATGTCCTTTCTTATGGTTGGCCCAATCGCCCAGCTTTATAGCACAAGGTACAAGTAATTTCTGCGATCCGATTTGATCTCATGACCGATGCCACGCAGGCATCGCGATTTCGGATTGTTCTGAAGCTCACCCCGCGGCGAGAGTCGAATCTGCGAACTCTCCCAGCCCTAACCTACAGAAAAGTGAGGATGGCATGAAGAAACTTCTACTGGTGTTAAGCATTTTGTTAGTCTCTGTGGCTCCCTTGGCCGTGGCACAGAATCTCGTCGGTCAGTGGAGCTTCGAAGGAAACCTGCTAGATTCGTCTGGCAACAACAACAACGGGACGGCTACCGGTACTGTGGGTTATGCGCCCGGCAGGTTCGGCCAGGCACTTGACCTCACAGCAGGCCAAGGCTACGTCAGGATTCCAAACAGTCCCAGTCTGCAGACGCCAGCTTTCACCGTCGCCTACTGGGCGTACCTGCCCTACGCTCAAAATCCGGCCATCGCCGATAAACGCAACTTGGGCGATTCGGAAAGCTCCTGGCAGGTGAACCTCAGCAGCTTTGACGACGTGAACATGAACTTGCAGGGATGCCTGGTGGCGCCCAATGGTTCGGGTTGTAACTATTCCGCGCCACTTACTCCAAGCCCGGTTGGAAACTGGACCCACGTGGCCGTGACCTATGACGGAAACATCATGAACGGATACATCAACGGTAATTTGGTGCTTACGTGGTACCCGTATGGCACCCCCGGAACCCAAACAGCGGACATCCTGATTGGAACCTCCCCCCAACCCCAGCAGTTCTACGGCCTCGTCGACGAATTACAAATCTATGACGGGGCTCTTACGGCCGCTCAGGTTTATCTGCTCGCGAACCCAGTCCCAACCGACAAAAACCAGTGCAAGAACGGAGGGTGGCAATTTCTCGAGCGTCCTAACGGAACGGTGTTCAACAATCAGGGCCTTTGCATCCAGTACGTCAACACCGGCAAGTAGCCTCCTAGCGCTGCTACCGGCTTCTAAAGCGCTGAGCGAGGGAAGGGACGCCGCCCCTTCCCTCGCGCACCCTTCCCCGGAATCCCGGAGCCAACTGGACCAAAGATCTCCGACTCCGGATGATTCTTGGATTGAGCGATTGAGCCTGCCTTCCCTACGCTTCGGACAATCTCGCTTGACGATTCCGAACACTTGCTCCACAATCACCGTGTCAGCGTCGCTTCGCTCCGACTGCTGTTCACCTTCGCTCCGGAATGCCGTTCGGCTTGCCTCCGGAATCGATGTTCACCTTCACCGGAATACCCACCTGTCCCGTAAGGTGTCCTGTAACTGACTACTGAGGTCGCATGTGATGCTATTTCGTGCGGGTGTACAACTGCTAAGTGATTGGGATTGCTGGGCAGCATCTCTAGGTAGAGAACTTGAAAACCGCTATACCTGAAAGGGTATCGGGGGTTCGAATCCCTCTCCCTCCGCCATATCTCTACGCATCCAACTCAAGCGCAACCAATGCGTTACGCTGTCCGTTCGTGCTCCTATGTGCAATACACGTAAAATCGGCCGCCGCCAAGATCCTATTTCTACGGGAGGAGTGGCAACTGGGGCATACGATAGGGTCTGATCATGCCGTCTTCCATCGGACGGGGCGAGACTTTCGCTTTCGAGATCTCGGGATCTTCGTTTGGTGGGATTTCGTCGCCCCACTGCGTCCAGCCTCTACGTGTTCCTCGGGCGAAGAGTTCGAGATAGGGCGCTGGGCTGCAATGTTCGATCATGTCATAGAGCTCGTCGGGTTTCTTGGAATGGCGTTCTTTCATCGTGGCAATGAAGTTCACCATCCTGCGCCCGGCTTGGGCAGTTCTCAAATGACCTCGCGTTCCAAAGAGAACGAGTTCTGTAACGTTTCGATAATAAAAACCCACGCCGCGACCGTCGGGACCGCCGTCTCTTCTCACTTTGAGCCAAACAATATTCGTCTTGTATTCAAAGCCCCACGCCTCCATGGCACGAGGGGGTCCAGCTGAGGAAATTCTGACTGCAATTGCACGCGATTTTAGCGTGATATCCTTCTGCGCAGCAGTCGTGATCAGCGGAGAATCAGCGATGCGCAAGATATTTGTTACAGTGTCTGGTGGATGCGCGTATGTGATCGAGGATACCGTGCCCACGGGTGTCGCGGTGGAGATAATCGACTTCGACAACATCGAAGCAGGGGATAGCTTTCCATCAGATGAAGCCAGAGAGTACTGCACCAAGAACGGCCTGTATGAGCCTCGGTGAGGGGCGCGCCGATGAACCTGCAGTGCAGGGTTGAGCTGGGCCGTCCCTACAAAGCTGCCTCCCAAATCGCTCGTGTGCTTGGCGAAGACTGGTGCGCGCGGGAGCTGTATTGTGCTGCCTGCAGTTCCGATTGCCTTTTGCCCTCAAGAGCGAATACTCCCGCCCTTGACCTTGTCTGCCCTCAGTGTGACCAATGCTTCCAGCTGAAGAGCCTTAAGACTTGGGGGCAAAGGAAGATCGTGGATGCTGCGTACAACTCAATGATCCGCGCGATACGATCAGACAAGGTTCCTAACTTGTTGATCTTGCAGTACTCCTCTGACTGGCTGGTTAGAAACCTGGTCTTAGTCCCCCACGTTTTCTTTTCGGAAACGGTTATTGAGAAGCGAGCTCCGCTGAGCCCCACTGCGCGCCGGGCCGGGTGGGTAGGATGCAACATTCTCCTGGATCGAATCCCTCAGGACGGTAGGATAGCGGTCGTGTCAGATGGTTCGATTGTCGCGGAAAAGCAAGTCCGACAGGAATTCTCGCGTGTTCGGAAGCTGGCTGATGTGCCGCCAGCGATAAGGGGTTGGACGCTCGATGTGCTTGGTGCCGTACGTACGCTGGGAAAAACCCGCTTCTCGCTTCAGGAGCTCTATCAGCTTGAACCCTACCTTCAGCGTCTCCATCCGCGCAATCAAAATGTGCGACCGAAGATACGCCAGCAGCTACAAGTGCTGCGCGATTTGGGCCTTGTCAGGTTCGCAAGCCCGGGAAATTACGAGGTGCCGCGTTAGTCGTACCGTGAAGGTCTTTGTTGTTCCATTCGGTCTCGACAGCTATTCGGCCCTTGTAGTAATCGACGTGATGGGTAGGGGCAAGCGTCTGCACTCCGTCAGCAGTCACCCTGATGTCAAAACTCTTTTCTATCCAACCGCGTTCAAAGAACAGGCCGTCTATAGCTCTCGAAATTGGCGATTTGTTGCCGCCCTTCTGGGCAATGTAGCTCTTCCGCAGCTTAAAGTCGCGCAAAACGTCAATCAGATCTTTCCATTGTGCGGGGAAATCAGTCTTGAGAATCGAACAGGCGTGATGGCGTTCCTCGACTTGGTAGACTTCTCGGATGTCGCGAGGAAGCAGGTGAACACGCATCTAGCGAGATTATAACGAGAAGAATATCGGTTGGTTGACGATTCAGGAAGGGGAACAAGAGAAGTTATTGCCGTTACAGTACGGAGAAATCACCGGAGGAGGAGAAAGATTGGCGCTGCGTACAATATACGTGCAACGATTCGCCCAATTTTGAGCTTTCAGCGTTTTGGGCAACCTTACAATTCAATAACTTGCCTGTTATCAATGCCTGCTTGGAATCCGAATCCCTCTCCTTCCGCCAGTTCCCCGCTTTTGTTTTGAATCAGGTACGGCGCAGTCCTCACACAGAACACAGACCCTTGGATACAGGCAAAAAATTGCGCTGAAATTCCTGAAAGTGTATAGTTCAGCGATCGCAGTTGTGAACCACAAGATGGTAATCTGACGCCAACGAACCTCAACTGTCTCCTGTCTCTCTGTTTTTGTCTCTCTCTGGGTTGCTTAGAGAATCTCCGGCGAAACTAGGACTGGTGGGATTGTTCCGCAGGGGAGATCAGGACCGTAGTTTTATTCGGCTTCATGCGCCGATTCGGTGGTCGTTCTCTGGACCGCCTTCGAACCAGCGGTGAACCGGCCCATTCCGTGGGCTTAACTCAACCCCAGCCAGCGCAAAAGGAGAGAACAAGATGAGCAACGCATCCGCCCCCAGTGGTTTCCCCGCAGGTATCCCGGTCTCGCAGGAGACTTTCGAGAACTGGTCGCAAATGATCATCGTGCCCAACGTGTGGACCTGCGTCCCCGCTACGGAGGCCGACGTGGTTAGCGTGTGTAATTGGGCCGCGGGGGCAGGGTATACCGTCCGCGCACGCGGCATAATGCACACCTGGTCGCCCCTGACCGTGACCGAAGGGGAGTCGCCGGCCAACGTGCTGCTGGTCGACATGACTCAAAAGCTGAACAACGTCGTCAGCATCACCCCGGCGAGCGGCAGCCAGCCCGCGCAGGTCGTGGTGCAAACCGGCTGCACCATGGAAGCTTTGATGACCGCGCTGGAAAACGCGAACTCCTCCGGAGGCTACAGCTTCGCCCACATCCCTGCCCCCGGCAACATCACCGTCGGCGGCGCTCTGGCCATTAACGCTCACGGAACCGCCGTCCCGACGCCCCCGAACGACAACTTCAATGTCCCCTACGGCTCCTTGAGCAACCAGATTCTGGCGTTCACCGCCGTGGTGACCATGCCCGGCTCGAACGTCTACACCGCCCAGACCTTCACCCGTGGGCAGGGAGATGACAAGGCGTTCCTCACCCATTGCGGTCGCGCCTTCCTGCTCGATGTAACCCTCCAGGTTACGGAAAACTACAACCTCCGCTGCCAGAGCTTCATGAACATCCCGAGCACGACCCTGTTCGCGCAGCCGACGGGCGGCAACCCTCCCGCGGGAAGCGTGGGCGACTATCTGAATCAGTCAGGCCGCGTTGAAGTGATCTGGTTTCCCTCCTTCCCCATTCTCGGCATCACCCCCACAAGCTATCCCTGGTTGAAAGTCTGGACCGTGGCGGCGCAGAAACCTGCGTCGTCGACCCAGGTAAACGCGCCGTACAACTATCCCTTCTCCGACAACCTGCCGGTGTTGGTCACCGATCTTCTCAAGCAGATCGTTAGTGGGTGGGCTTGGCTCACGCCGACCTTCAGCAGTGCATTTGCCAGCTTCACAGCGGCAGCGCTGACGGGACAGTTCGGATTCCAGAATGCAACCGACCTCTGGGGCGCCTCGAAAAACACTCTGCTGTACGTGAAGGACACCACTCTACGGGTAACGGCCAATGGCTACGCCATCTTGATGAAGAAGGCCCAAGTCCAGCAGGCGATAGCCGACTTCGCCGACCAGTTCTCTTCCATGCTCGCGGAGTTCCAGAGCAACAACCTATGGCCGATCAATTCGCCTTTGGAGATTCGCGTGACCGCGCTCGACGATCCGTCGCAGATCGTAGCTCCCTCGGGGCAGACGGCGCAGAGCCCGGTGATCTCGTCGCTGAGCGTCGATCCGGTCGTGCAGCAGAACGGCTGGGACGTGGCCTGCTGGTTTGACGTGCTCACCGTCATTCCTGATGGCGATCCGCAGCAGGCCTACAAGTTCTATGCGGACTTCGAATCCTGGTGCTACTCGCACTTCGGCAAGGGTTTCCGCGTCTGTCCGGAATGGTCGAAGGGCTGGGCCTATACCGCAAGCGGGGGAGCGTGGACCAACGCGACCATCATCCAAACGATTCAGGATACCTTTACCACCGGCAGGGCGGCTGACGACAACTGGGCCTGGGAGGTCGACACGCTGGCGAAGTACGACTCGCAGAACCTGTTTTTCAACCCATTCCTGAAGAACCAACTGTTCACCACCTGAGCAGGTGGTTCCAGATCACAGGTGCGGGCTGCGGGAAAAGTTCTCTGTGGGACTCCACATGCACGATGGCGGGACATTGGGAGTTGATCGGCTATCCTCGCCGGTTGTGCAGAAGCACGACGACGCCTGTTTTGCTCTGAGGATTGTGATGAAGCCTTTGCTTGTTGCTCTCGGTGTTGTGTTTGCGTTTGGCGGTCTGAGCGCGCAGAAGCCTGTATGGCAGCCATCGCCCGGACATACGCAAGTGCCGATATGGCCGGGGAGAGTGCCTGATCCCCAGCCGGTTGCGGGGCCGGAGTTCGCTGAGACGACGGCGAAGCCGTGGATGGGTACCGGCAGGCCGGCGACTGGGGTGAGCAACGTTACGCGGCCTACGATGACGGTCTATCCGCCTAAGGGAAACAATACGGGCGCGGCGGTCGTCGTCTTCCCTGGAGGGGGCTATCAGGGTCTGGCCATCGATCTTGAAGGCACGGAGGTCTGTGATTGGCTGACGCCCAAGGGGATCACGTGTGTGCTACTGAAATACCGCGTGACGGATGTGGGGGCGTATCCGAAATCAGGGCCGTATCCGGAATCACCGATGGCGTTGGAAGATGCGCAGAGGACGGTGGGGCTGGTGCGCTTTCACGCGGCGGAGTGGCATATTGATCCGCACAAGATTGGTGTGCTTGGGTTTTCGTCAGGCGGTCATCTGGTGGCAGCGATGAGCACGCATTTTGCGAAGCGTTTGTATCCGGCTGTCGATGCCGCCGACAAAGAGAGCTGCCGCCCCGATTTCGCGGTGGCTATTTATCCGGGCCATCTGTCGCTGTCCGCGGCGGAGTGGGATGCAAAGCAAGGCACCAAAAACTTTGCGATTCGTTATCCAGCGACTGCCGATAAACATCTGGGGTCGAATCCTGATCTTCCTGTCACCCATCAGACTCCGCCGACGTTTTTGCTGCAGGCAGAGGATGACCACGTGGACAATGTAAACGACTCGCTGGCTTACTACATTGCTCTGAAAAACGCTGGGGTTCCGGTGGAGATGCATCTGTATGCTCAGGGCGGGCATGCATTTGGACTGCGGCGTACGAAGTTCCCGATAACGGGATGGCCTCAGTTGGTGGAGACATGGCTGGGGACGATCGGGATGATTTCGGAATAGGCGCTCTGGGATCGCATACGACGAAGCGGGCCCCCAGCACGGAGCCGCAGGCGGAGTGCTGGGTAAGTGGAAAAATTGATCCGAGCCCCGTAGGGGCGGCACACATTCTTCTTGTGTCGCCGGCTGAAGCCGGCTCGGGGTTCATAAATCCATCCTACCCAGGGTTCCACCACCCCAACTCGCGCAAAAGCGGCACGAGTCGGGGACCCCGGTTCCACCCTGGGCTAACTGCAATTCCGCGCCTGCGGCGCTCTGGCGTCTCGGCCACCAAACTGATTCTGCTCCGAACGGTGAGACGATTCTGATCCAAAGCGCTGCGACGTTTGTGCGTTGACTATGGCGGGTAGGGTCGCATAGAGTGCGACAATCTCCCCGCCCTGTCCGCCAAAGACGGCGGACAAGAGCCTGCCCCGAGCGTAGCCGAGGGGGTGGGGCCCCGCGAACCTCCCACGTTGTGGGACTTCGCCTGACGGGATGAATTGCCGTAACCCGAGCCCGCCGCGGCGGGCGGAAGATGATAGCCCACCGTTTCAACGGTGGGTAGGCGGGGAGAAGGAATCCGAGTCCCTCGGGGACGGCAGAACATTTTGTTGACGCGCCGTCTTGTGCCGTGCCCGAGGCACTCGGATCGTCTAACCACGCTGGCGAGCCCGGCTTTCACGCCCTGTCCATGAATAGATTGATTCTGCCCCAAATCGCTGGGACGTTTGTGCGTTGACTATGGCGGGGAGGGTCGCATAGAGTGTGGCAGTCTCCCCACCCTGTCCGCAAAGGCGGCGGACAAGGGTAGGCGCCCGCCCCTTGATTTCCTGCGGCTCGTGTTTCGTCTCAAGGCTTACCCATTTTGAAACGCTACTTCTTCTTGCCGCCCCGCTTGGGTACCATGGAACAAAGTTCTTTTACAGCGTCTTGAATGGCAGTTTTCTCGGATGCGGACTTCATGCCCATGCCGATGAGCCCCCCTTGTCCTGCCCTTCCCGTGCCAATGGCACGCCAGACGAGCTTCCCATTCTGCCTGTCAAACAGCGTGCCCATCACGATCGCGCTGCCCGTAGCCCCGAAGGTCAGATGAGATTCCGCATCCTCTAGGGCAAGGATCAGTACCCATCGGGCATCGTCCGGGCCCAGCTTTCGAATCCATGCTTCCTCCGGCTCCTTCAGATCGTCTTCAGTGACTTCCATACGGGCGGGAGGGGCCGGCCCCTTGCCCTTAGCTTCATTCTCGCGCCGCTTCTCAAAATCATAGAACTCTTTATAGACAAACATCTCCCCTCGGTTTTGGTTTCCGAAGTCTCCCTCTGGCGCTATTCCGTAGCCCTCATGCTTGAGATAGTAGCGACCCATCCAATCGACTTGTAGCAAGGATTTCTCGGCGTTCTGATCCCTCTGGGTCATGAGATCGACCGTTGGCAAAACATAAATGGTATCGACGTCTTCGAACCGGAATCCCGGATCAACGAAAACCGGCTCTTTCGTCTTGGCCGCGCACACCGAGGCGAAGGATATCGTGACCGCAAAAGCCAGAGCATATAGATTTGGGGGTACTCGCATCATCTCTCCTCAAAAAACTGGCCTCTCACTTAACCGTCGCGTACAGGGCGCTCAGAGCATCCTTCAGATCCTTCGAGTCTGGTGAAAGGACCTTTCGGGCCAGTATTTCGTTTTTCCAGACGACTGTCCCATTGGCGGGATCGATCAACGCCGCCGCCAGCAGAGTCTCCATCTGACTGGAGCGTATGTCCCCATATAGCGGATCCCACGACCACTTTCCACCCACGCGCACCCTAAGGTACTGCGCAAGTATGAGGGCCGGACCCAGCCCGCTTGCAAGATCGGCCAATGCCGCCCGCGAGCCCGCCGTTAAGGAGCCCCGGGCAGCCCGGCCAGCCATCGGTTGCAGTTTTCCGATCAATGTGGCCACCTCCGGGGGAAAGTTGGTTGCTGCGAGGATATTGAATCCCTTGGAAAGAAGACACTCGTTCGCCGCTGCAGACAACCGTTTCTCCAGCGCCGCGGCGCCAAACTTAGCCGGGTCGAGCGGAGATTCGTCCTGGAGCTTCTCGAAAATCAAAGAGGGGGCCAGGATCAGCGCGTTTCTTTCCGTGGTACCAGCTGTCACGTTCACTTGCGCCATACCACGCGGCGCTGAAAGAACTAGAACAACTGCAATGCACGTGAGCATTCTCAACCGGCGCAGGACGCCGATCGAGGTCGCAGCACTACAGGTGAAGGCTCCTCCTATTCCCCGCGCCGGGATTGAGGGGTCTGCTTGTACGCATCGCACTAACAGTCCTCGTCTCGGGTTGAGGGAAAGGGGCACTGGCGCTGAATTTATCCGGGACTTCCACCTCGTCCCAGCCGTTAGCGATTATGCTTCCGCCCCCCTTGTAAAGCAACTTATTTCGTCTCTCAAGCGAGACCCTCGAAGACGTGCTGCCCTCCCCAGAAGCGCTGCTTAGCTTTGCGCGTTGACTGGACGGGGAGGGTCGCATACAGTGTGGCCTTCGAAGCAGGCAGTCAAGATCATCCTTAGCCTCGCGGAAGCAAGCGAGGTCACGCGGCCATGGCGAACCCTGAACATCTCGAAATCCTCAAGCAAGGGGTGTAATTGGGAAGAGTCGGCCCGCATCGGGCGTTCGAGGCGCCGGGCACGAGTCCCGCTTTGCGGGACGAAATAAGAAAGCCCACCGCTTCAGCGGTGGGTCGCGTGGAGGTGGAATCCGAGTCCCCCGGGGACGACACAAGGGTCTGTGCCGTGCATCACCGAATCCGACCTGCGAGGCCTTTAGCCTAGTGCAATGCCACATGCCCTGACCTCGAATCTCCTGCATTGCGTTTTCAGCACCAAAGATCGCGCCAACTCAATCCCTGATCCACAGGCGCTTGGACGCTATCTCGGAGGCGTGGCGCGTGAAAAGAATATCCCACTGCTGATGGCCGGTGGAACCAACAACCACCTTCACTTGCTGATTGCACTGCCCGCCGCCATGCCGCTGGCGAAGGCGATCCAGGAGTTGAAGGGCAACAGTTCCCGTTGGCTGAACCAGCACGGGTCCGCGTTCGCTTGGCAGGAGGGATATGGCGCTTTCAGCGTCAGCGCCTCGAACAAACGAGCGGTGATGGAATACATTGCCGAGCAGCCGCGTCATCACCAGAAACGCAGCTTTGAGCAAGAATTCGTAGCGATGTTGCGGAAATCGGGGATTGAGTACGATCCTCGATTCATCTTGGGCTGATTGTGCCGTGCCCGAGGCACTCGGAGTCGCTAATCACCCTCACCCACCGCTGAAGCGGTGGGCTTTCTTATTTCGTCCCGCAGGGCGGGACTGGCGCGATGGCGAGTCCGCTGCGCGGTTGCGGCGTGCCCGAGAACTTCATCGAATACATGCGCTCGCTGGTGGTCAGCCCCATCGACTTCTACTCCTGCTTCATCAGCTACAGTCACGAGGACAAGCTGTTTGCCGGCCGCCTGCACGATACGCTGCAAGGCCGCGGCATACGCTGCTGGCTGGACGAAAAGCAGATGCTGCCCGGCGACGACATCTACGAGCAGGTGGACCGCGGCATCCGGATGTGGGACAAGGTCCTGCTCTGCTGCTCCCAGCACTCGCTGGCGAGCTGGTGGGTGGACAACGAAATTGATGCCGCCTTCGAAAAAGAACGCCTGCTGATGAAAGAGCGCAAACAGAAGGTGCTGGCCCTGATTCCGTTGGACCTTGACGGCCACCTGTTTAAGTGGGAAAGCGGGAAGGCGAAGCCCGTCCGCCAGCGCCTGGCCGCCGACTTTACCGGCTGGAGGCAGGATCCGCATAAGTTCGAGGCGCAGGTGGAGAACGTCATCCGGGCGCTGCGCACCGACGAAGGCGCGCGCGAGAAGCCTCCCCAGCCGAAACTGTGATCCGGTTCAAGGGCGTTTCAGCGGCTGGTGAAGGACCTAAAGGCAGTGGATAGTGGAGCCGTGCCCCGAAATAAAGCAAGCTATGAGAAATAATCTAGTAATTTAGCAGTAAACATTATGATAATTTTACAGTAAATAAGATAAAACCGGCAGACTGGAAGACTGGCGCTGAGAGAACGTGGGTCCGCGCTCTAGCCAGAAGAGAAGGCTAGAGCGGGAGACCCAGTTTTCATTTAGCAATGTGCGATGGTCGGTTGGGTGTCCACGCGGCGCCCACGAAAGCGCCGCCGGCGAATGGATCGCTAATGCAGGCTACTGCACTAACACGATCTCGAAGCCTACATAAGTTGTACCCTTCGCATTATAGGACGCGGTGGCCGCACCTGGTGTGTAGGTACAAAACGGCTTTCCTTGACCGCTAGTTCCCAAAACAGCATGGCCATAGGGGGTGACTATCGCGCCCGAGGCTACACCGAGCGTTCCCAATTCCGGAGAGGTCTGGCTTTGGTCAATCGGGTAATTGCCGCTATTCCACTTCACGGTGACCCAGTCGCCAGTGGAGGGGTCCAGCCATTGAACGGTGAAGTTGAAGACGTACCCGCCCATATTGTTGACGGCGATTTTTGAGCATGCTTGCATATGCTGTTTTTCCTTTCGTACTCAGTTAGGTGTGGTTTCCATTCGGGCTCTCGGGAATTTCCGTTTTGGCTGCCGAGAGCCGACACGATACTTGAGGTGCCGCTTTTGAAGCCCAACTGCTATAGGATCTCTTAAGTGGTGGTTTTGGAAACCCAGTGCAACCACCATAGCACGACCCGCGGTAGCACGTCTGTCAAATATTGTGCACTTTGGCAAAAAACACTCCAAACCGCGAAGAGTTGCTCAAGGAACTCGCACAGGGAGAGTTTTTGCCCTGCTTTCAGCGCAAGCTGTGAGGCCGTCTGGCTCTGTTGATATCCTGCTTTGAAGGGGGCGCGGCTTTCAGCCGCGCCGATCTGGGGCGATCTTGAGCCGGGCTTCAGCCCCTCGGCGAACTCGATTTTTGGAGGCCCAGAAGCGAGTTCCCTCGGTGGCTAAAGCCAGCGGGGTTATGCCGGGCTACGGCGCGCCTGAAGGCGCGCCCCTTCAAAACAACGGGCAAGAGAGTTTCTTGACAGCGGTGACTCCCGCAAAGCGGGATGTCAACAGAGCCAAGCTATCTCGTCATTACAATCACGTATCGGGGGCAATTCAGGAACCCCTTGCTGGCCGCGGTGGTTCAAGATGGAGGCGATTCCAAAACGGGAATGAATGACGCCGACTCTCGAAACGAGAATCTCGCGTTAAACGGCCCTGGGAGGCCGTTTCTCGATTTGGAGGTACTTTGGGTCGTCGCGAGAGTCGAAACGCGTCCTACGGGCTCCTGAGCAGCGCTTACGGGGCACTTCTTGTGACGGTTGATGTAGCCAAATAGTGGTTGCCAGCTTATGGACTAATAGTGCTGATTATTCGCCCCCAGTTTCGCCATTTAAGTGCTATACCACTCCAATCCGGGAACTGGGAAAGGCGTTGCCCGTACGACAGAAATTTCTCGGCTCAGGCGGCCAACAGCGGGCCGCCTTCGCTCCGAATGACACCTTGCAAAATGGAGCAGCAATTCCAACTCCCGCCGCCTCCATGCAACTGGTTTATTGTCAGTCTTTTACATGTAAATCAACGGGGCCCAGCCCGCTGATTTCAACTCCAGAGGATTAATCAGTGCAACGCACACCCGGGGCTGCGGCGAGGCGAAACCACGCCAGCCGCCCGCTACTTCGCAGGCGGGGGTGCGGCCGCAGTCATGCCATGACGCCGGAAGACGTCCATCATCTTCGCGCGGTCGGGCGGGCCGCCGGCGGCTGCACCGATTACCTCGGCAGCCTCGCGGAAGTAGGCGGGGCCCATTATCGCAGGGGTTATGACGGCGAGCTGTTTCACATCCGCGCTGCCGAGGTTATCGAAGCGGTGCACGGCGCCTCGGGGGATGCACAACGCCTGCCCGGGACCAACCTCGATGGGCGTGCCGTCAACCGTCCAGGTAAGGACGCCATCGATACCGTAGAGGATCTCCTCGTAGGCATCGTTCTTGTGGGCCGGCGCCACCAGCTTCTGCCCGGCGGGAACGATAACCTCGAACACTGACGCGGTGCCGTTGGAATCATCGCCCGTGAGGAGGAACCGGATCCCTAGCGGGCCAATCTCGATGGTCTCTTCCGAAGGATTAACTCTGGTTATAGGCTGCTGCATAGTCGACCCCCTTGAGTGAAGTTATCCGACATTTCCAATCTGGCCACCCGCAAGCCTGAGGTGCGCTAGCTCTTTACGAACAACAACGACGCCGAATTCATGCAGTAGCGCAGGCCGGTCGGCTTGGGGCCATCGTCAAAGACGTGCCCCAGGTGGGCGTCGCACTGTGTGCACTCGACCTCGTTGCGGACCATGCCCAGGCTGCGGTCGGTGTTCTGCTTCACGTTCTGCTTGGCGATCGGCTCCCAGAAACTCGGCCAGCCCGTACCGGAGTCGAACTTGGTCGCCGAGGTGAACAGGGCATTCTTGCAGCAAACGCAGCGGAAGATCCCCTTGGCGTGCAGGTCCCAGTACTGGCCGGTGAAGGCCCGCTCGGTGCCCTGTTTGCGCGTCACGTCGAACTGCTCGGGGGTGAGCTTCGCTCGCCATTCGGCGTCGGTCTTGACCACCTTCTCCACGCGCTTCACCCCGATTTTCTTGCCGGAGTCGTCGAATTCCACGATCTCCACGTACTGCGTGGCCGGCTCGGCGGTTGCTTCGGAACGATTCAATAAGCTCATCATCGCCACTCCTGATAGGGATAGAAACGTTGTCTTCAGAAAATCTCTGCGGTTGCTCATAAAATAACGCTCTTCGTTGTTCGCTCTTCGCTGTTCGCCATTCGCTTTCGCTATTTCTTGTTACTTGCGCTCTTGCGAATAGCGAAACGCGAATAAGCGAAAGGCTAAATTCAGTGGCCCGCAATGTTCGCCTGGTAAAGATTGGGGAACTGCTGTTGCAAATGCGCCACCTTGGGCAAATCGTTGTACCTGATGTAAGGGTTGTCGGGATGCAGCGTGGCGTAGTCCTGGTGATACCCCTCCGCCGGATAGAACGCCTTGAACGCCACGACCTGGGTAACGATGGGGCGGGGAAACACCTTGGCCTGATCGAGTTGCGCGATATACGCCTCGGCAATGCGTTTCTGTTCGTCGTTACCGTAGAAGATGGCCGAGCGATACTGCGTACCTTCGTCCGGTCCTTGACGGTTCAACTGCGTAGGATCAAGCGCTACCGAGAAGAACACTTGCAGCAACTGCCCGTGCGTGATCTTGGAGGGATCGTAGACGATCCTGACAGACTCAGCATGGCCAGTCCTGCCGGTGCTGACGACTTCATACTCAGCGGTGTTGGAAGCTCCCCCCGAGTAGCCTGACGTAGCGCTGATAACGCCTTTAACGTGCTGAAAGACTGCCTGTACTCCCCAGAAACAGCCACCCGCCAGTATCAGTGTTTCCTTACTGCTCTTCGCTGCCAGGGCTTCGTCCACCGCGGGGTTGGGCAGGGCGACAGCGTTCTTATCGCCAGCATTGAGGGAAACGATGTATCCCGCAAAGATTACCAGCAACAATGGAATGACAAACCAACGAAACTTCGACATAGCCATCCTCGTTCGGAGTTATTGCCTCCGATGCCGTTCTTATTCTTAGAGTCATCGCCGGGGCAAAAGTTACAACAGAAGCAAACTCTGAGTAACGTTGTTGCCTTGGGTAGCTCCAAATAATGTACGCAGGCGCGAGCGGTTTGGATTGCTTCGCTCGGAAAGATGGCGGCGGCGGTAACTCATTCATAACGAAGGGCTTCGACCGGGTCGAGGCGCGCCGCTTTCACCGCCGGATACATGCCGAAGAATAGGCCGACGCTGGCCGCCATCCCGACCGCCATAACGATGGCCCATA
Organism: uncultured Acidobacteriaceae bacterium; assembly: GCA_963833155.1. GTDB lineage: Bacteria > Acidobacteriota > Terriglobia > Terriglobales > Acidobacteriaceae > Bog-257. The sequence goes on along the minus strand of CAWHWY010000001.1, from coordinate 71,138 downwards.
CCGGTACCGACGTCGGCATCGAGGGGAACGCCAACCCTATCAACGATGCTCCGGCAATGCCAACGAGTACACCGGCGATGCCGCCGAGTCCGGTTAGGACAACAGCCTCGGTAAGGAATTGGCGAATGACATCCCCACGCCGCGCGCCAATGGCTTTGCGTACTCCGATCTCATGGGTACGCTCGGTTACTGACATTAGCATGATGTTCATCACGCCGACGCCACCGACCAGCAAGCCGATGGAGCTGACAACAACCGTCATCAGCGCGACGGTGCTCATGATTTGGCGGAAGGTGTCAGCGATAGCGGCGGCGCTGGTAATGGCGAAGCTGTCAGGCTTGTCATAGGCTACGTGACGCCTACGGCGCAGCAGTCCCGTTATTTCATCCTCCGCCTCCGCCATCTTTCCGGGATAAGCCTCAGCGCCGACGAAGTTCTCGTCATCGCCAGGGTAATGCTTGTGGTAGGTGTTGTAGGGAATGCGAATAAGCTTGTCGGGAGAGTCTCCGCTCAGGACAGCGCTCTTACGCTTCTGCATCACCCCGACAACGGCATAGGGAAGGCCGTCAACCAGGATGGTTTGCCCCACGCCGTCGTTAGCCGGGAAGAAAGCTTTGTTAATGTCAGCGCCGATGATGGCGACATCGGCGCTGTGCAGGTTTTCGAAGTCAGTAAAGAACCTGCCCTGGGCAACGTGCCCGTTGTAGACCTCCTGCCAGGAAGGCGTCGCGCCGGAAAAGTCAATGTTCTGAACCTCATGCGAGCCGTAACGCGTGCTGAATGTCCGCATCCCCGGGCCGAAGGTAAGCCGCTGCATCAGCTCCGACGTAACGTTCTTAATGCTGGGACACTCTGCCAGTATGGCGTTGGTATCGTCCAGGGTGAGCGGCTTGCGCGCGCGCTCCTCCGCCGTTAGCTGTGAGGTCCTAAAGCCGATATCGAAGCGGAAAAGGAACAGCGTGTTGGTGCCCCAGTCGTTGAGGTAGTCGGCGGTGTTCTTGTCCACGCCAACCAGGATGGAAGCCACGAAGATCATGGCAGCGACGCCGATCACCACGCCCAGCACGGTGAGGAAGGAGCGCGTCTTGTGCTCGCGCACCGTCTGCAGCGCCATCTTCGCATTTTCGCCAAAGTTCATCCGCATAGCAGTGGATAGTGGATAGTGGCTAGTGGATAGAATACACCGCGATGATGGCGGCGTTCTTACGTTGGAGACATAATCTGCCATTGCGCATAAGACAGTGGTCAATGGATGGTGGATCGTGGATAGAATACACCGCCCTGATAGTCAGCGTTCGAGCGAAAATGTGGCTTCGCGAACCGTGGAGTAGAATCGGCATTTCGCCCGGCTGAAGCCCGACGCTTCCACCTATTTTCGTCGCTATGGATGTATGGATGATGGAAAGGCCGCAGGCCCATGCGACACTCGTAACGACACCTTCATGCCAGGACGTCCCATTTCAACGTCCTTCTATCGTGCCAGGGGCGACAAACCACCACCCCACGAATTATTTATTAAAATTATGTCAAAAAGTGCTTGACATATTGACAAAGCCGTAGCACTATGTGCTTAATTCAGCCGACGAAATTCTTCGGTGTCGGCCCCAACGTACGACACCTCGTGACCCCTTTCGAGGCGTGGGCGATCAAGCAGTTAGTTGTGTAGGAATTGGGCAGGGAGCTTCTGCATGTAATCCGCCGACCGTCCGCGGAGCAGCGGAAGTAAGGATGCCTTTCCCCTCGGATCGAACTGATTTAGCGCCGCTCTCGCCGTCCTTGGCTCTCTGCGGCGTCGTGTCACGACACTCCTCTTTGTGAGCCAGGGCGCGCGGTTCGCAACGGCATCGTCGTCATTAAGGCGGGCAGCGAACACCCTCAGCCACCCGCTTGGAACAGCCCAGGCCCTTTTGCACTGGTTCAGAGGAGAGGCACGTGATGAAGAGACCAAACAATATTGCAAGTATGGGTATGGTACTGGCGACTCTACTGTTTGCGCTCGCCGGCTCTGCTCAAAGCCTGATCCGACTGCGAGAGTCGTATCGGTTTGGCGGTAACTTGCAGATGCATCAGGTTGTTTTGAGGCAAGCGTACGAGCAGGATCGCGCTGTCACTCTTATCGTCTTTGATTACGCGACCGGAACAGCGTCACGCATCATGCTTGACGGCAGTAGCCGGAAGGTATTGCGGGAACAGATACTGCCGGGCAGACCGCAAAGCTCCCGGAAAGAATTCCGAGAGGCAATCAAGATCATAAGTCGAGACCGGAACCTCGGCCATTTCATCACCAGCGGAGCGGTCCCGGAAGGGGGATTCATCGTGGACGGGCCGTCTGGCCATCCAAGCCAGGATCGCTACATTCAGATTCGCCTGTTAAGTCCTGATCGGCGTAGTTTACTTCGTCTCGTCCTGGTGGACTTGACTCTGGGTGTCGCTGCATCAGACCGCGCTTGGTACGAGTGAACTATGCACAGAATCCTACGCGCGGCTCGCCGGATGGCGCCCCTCTTGGGGCTGGCCAGCATCACCCTGGCGCACGCCCAATCCGTGAACGACGACTGCGCTGCGCCGCATAGGATCGTTTGGCCGGCGGACCACCCGGTTTGGTCTTTGTGCTGGATCGCTCCAGACAGCAGTTCCGGAGTCGACGGCTCGGGAATCGAGTTGCGGGATGTCTTCTACAAGGGAAAGCTCGTGCTCCGTCGCGCTGGAATTCCCGTCCTGAACGTCAACTATGATCCCGGCGGCTGCGGCTCTTTGCGAGACTGGCAGAATGCTCTGATGGATTTCGAGTCCGATGGCTTCGTTCCCCCTCCAGGGTCGCGCTACGCGGAACCTACCAAGCCTCCCCGAACCATGTGCGACCATCCGGGCACTGACAAGGGTGACTTCGCGGGCGTTGCTGCTCAGAAGACAGCCAGCGCACTGGTGCTTACCACCCAATTGCAGGCCGGACCATACCGTTATACGCAGAAGTGGACCTTTCGACTGGATGGATCCATCGACGCTCGCGTCGGTTTTACCGCTCGCGTCGAGCCCTGCAACGTCAAGCCCCACAACCACCACGCCTACTGGCGCTTGGAATTCGATATTGGTGGGGACGGCCAAGACCGCGTCGAAGAGGCCCACCCGCAGACCAAGGACAACGCGGTAAGTTGGGACCCTTTTCTTACCGAAGCTTCGCGCCGTAGCGATCCGGTCCGGGGCGGAGCTTGGCGCGTGCAATCGGAATCGCTCCAACGAGGCTTCGAAATCATTTCTTCACCCGAAAATGGCGCGGCCGACGCGTGGGCCGTTGCCGACCTCTGGGTCCTCGCGTTTCATCCCGAGGAAATTGACGATGGCGGCGCCCGGAAGGGCCCAGGGGGAAACGCTGTCCATCTCGACCAGTACCTCAATGACGAGTCCGTGGATGGCGCAAGAACTGTGCTTTGGGTTCACGCCATGGACCGCCACGAAAACAGCGGTCGATGCCGTTTCGTCGGTCCTACATTACGTCCGATTGGAAAGTGGTAAAAAACCAAACTTTGGAGGCCAACTATGTTCGCACCTTTCCGGAGCACCCTGATTTCAGTTGTCGCTCTCACCATTCTGTTTTGTCAGGCACCCGTGCTTGCCGCGGAGCAGTCGCCGGATGATACGGTAACCTCGGCTACGTGTAATTGCTGCTGCGCCACAAAACCGCAGTACAATGCCGGTGTCGGCATCCATTTACCCGACTATGACAACAATTATTACCAGGAAGACTTCACCGGTACCATCGCTGTTGGTACCCAATTGACCAGCAACGATCCCACTCCTTGGGCGCCCCAATCTGTGATGATCTGGAACCTGACTCACCTCAGCAGCCCCTACTTCCCCTACAACACTACGGCTCCGTTGAACACTTGGTGGCACGAAAGCCCGTATTCTACGCCGCCGTCGGAGCCGTTTTCCGCGACCACCTGGGACACCAAAACTTTGGGCGACAACTTTGGTGTAACCCTGGATAACCTTGGAAATATCTATGCCGCTGCGACGCGTGTATACGGAACCGCCAACCCGAGCTCTCTCGGTAGCGGAACCGCCAACCAAAGGGCGGGTGTGATTGCTAAGCTGGCGAACGGCACCGGTACTCCAACCTTATTCGTGCAGCTCCCCAATGACGGTAACGGCATCGGCAATGTCTACTTCGATTGCGGCTGTAAGAGTGTTCTTGCCACTAACTTCTATGACGGCTTGATTTACGAGATGGATGCCAACGGCAACATCGCGTATACCTGGGACCATGGTGCGAATCTGGCCACCGCGGTTGATCTCCTAGGTAACAATCTAGGCCGCAGCCCGATCACCGGCAAAGACGGCAACTCTTCTTACGCTGCGTTGGGACGACGGCCATGGGCCGTACGCGTCTGGAACCATCGTGTGTATTACAGCATCTGGAGCCAAAACTGGACATATGGGGGTAAGGGTCCTGGTGGTTTTGGTCCCCCGAGTTTTCGCGGGACTACTCCTACGGAGATCTGGTCAGTTGCTCTTGATTCGGAGTGTGGTATCGTGGGCCCGGCCCGCCTGGAAGTTACGTTGCCTACATTCGCAGTAACACAGAACGGTTACCCCGCCCCTTGGACCAACCCGGTCGCGGATCTGAGTTTTGGCCCCCAAGGCACAATGATCGTTGCTGAGAGAGCAATGTCTTCCAACAATAGTACGTCGCCACACAACGCTCGGGTTCTCGAGTTTGACCCGGGGGCCACAACCTGGACGCTTTTGCCCGCAAATTTCACGAGGTACCAGGTCGGAAGTGTGATGATTAGCTCCACGCCAACTAATGCGACTGGCGGCGTCGATTACGACCAAGCCACGGGCCGGGTCTCCGCAAACGGCGACGCACTGCACCTGGGTAACCCCGACACTCTTTACGGCATCCAGCACTTCCCGCGGGGCGGTGGCAACTACACTACCAGTGCCCTCACCGATATGAACGACTACAACGTTAACCAGAACAAGACTCAAATTGGCGATGTCAAGATCCCCTGTCCCCCAGCGGATGTTCATCCGTTGCCGAGCTTACCTGGGTTGGCCTTCGATGACACCCAGATACCAGAGTTGTTTGTCGCCTCGTACCGGGGTCCACTATTAGCGAAACAAGTCGTCCAGCCGGTCTCGTCATCTGGGATATTGGCGTGTCCGAGATAATTCGCCGGTGCCCACCCAACCTTTTTTTGGTTGGGTGGGAGAGCTCACACTGAGCGCCCGGGACTCGCTTCATAATTCGTTTTGTATCAGGGCACGGCTTTAGAGGCTGCTGAAAAAGTCGCTTATTTTGTGGCCGCTTTTCGCCGTGGTCGTTTTTTTTGAGTAGAGCCGCCGTTCGGCATCGCGTTTTTGCTCTCTGCGGGGCTTGTTTTCGCCCAGCAGACACACGACTCCCGGCGCTTACTGCGCCGGAACCGGAATTAGTCTCCGCAGCTTTACCATTCGCAGCAGATTGTTCGCCGTCGCCAACAGGCGAAACAGCCAATCGATCCGCTTTACCCCTTGCAGCTTGAACTTGCGCATGATGCTGTCCAGCTTGCCCCAACCAAACACCATCTCCACCAGTTTGCGTTTCTTCTGGCTGATGGCCAAGCCGGGATCGTTACGTTCGGCCTCGGTCAGAAAGTTCGGCCAGTGGGTCGAAGTCTTTTTCGTATTCCGCCACATGCGGGGCAATCCGGCGTTGCCGCAGTCCCGCGATAAACTTCTCCTCCTGATACAACTTGTCGGCTCCCAGCGTGATTGGCTTCCGGCTCGGCGCTCGATTTCCGGCTCCTCGCGCCATCTCGTCCAGCATGGCCAACGCCGCCTCCCGCTCCGCCGTCGTACTCGACTGCGTGGCACAGGCCGCCACCACCAGCCCGTTACGGTTCTCGACGATCACATGCCCCAGGTAACTCGGCTTGGCCTCCCCGGCCGTGCTCTTCTTATACAAGCGCGCTTCCGGGTCCGTCCTTGACTCATGCGTGTCGCGCAAACATTTCTTGCCCCTTCGATCCCGTGCCCTTGGTCGGGGGCGGATCCTTGGGCTCGAAACTACGCCGATTCGCCCAGGCTTCCAGCAGCGTTCCATCCACCGTGAAGTGCTCTTCGCTCAGTAAACTCTGGGCCCGCGCCTGTTCCACCACCGCCACCAGCAACCGCTGCGACACCTCGCCCTGCAGCAAGCGGTCGCGATTCTTGCTATAGACCGTCGCATCCCAGGCCAATTCATCCATCCCCAGACCCACAAACCAACGGTACAGCAGGTTGTAATCCACCTGCTCCATCAGTTGCCGCTCACTGCGCAGCCCGTACAACACCTGTACTAACAGGGCCCGCAGCAGTTGCTCCGGAGGTATCGAGGGCCGTCCCCCGCGGGCATACAGCCCGTCAAAATGCTGCGACAGCTCGCCCAAGGCCTGATCGACCATCTGGCGGATCGCGCGCAAAGGGTGCTCGGCAGGAACCCGCTGCTCCAGGTTGATGTAGCTGAACATCGCCTCTTGTTGCTTCTCATCTCCACGCATGCTACTTACATACCCTACTTGCCTGTGGAAAGGCTCGTACCTCCCGAGGTACCATCGACTTTTTCAGCAGCCTCTTTAGCCGTGCCGCTAGCGGTAAGGAAATTATTGGGCTTTAGCCCCTGTTGCTTTTTTCCTTGCCAAATAGGTAAAGCAATAAGGAAACTTCTCGGGCGACTCGACCAAACCGGCCTTCACCGGATTCTCAGCAATGTACTCCCGATGTCGCAGGAAGCTCTGTTTGTCCTGAACCCGCACCTCGGAAAACCCGCGCTGCCAGACCTCTCCAGAGTATCCGAATTCCCTCTTCAACCGGTAGGAGAATCCGCCCTTGATGAACTGCATGACTCGTTCAATGGCCATGTTGCTGCCGACGGTCAGCAGGAGATGCACATGGTCGGGCATGACCACGAAGTCGTGCAACCGGAATTTGCCCGCCGCGACATACGAGCGCAGAACGTCAACGAACAGCGTTGCATTGCGTTCCGACTGCAACAATCGGCGCCCCATGCTTGTCTTGGTAGTGACAAAAAACGTACGCGCCGAGCTTAGGACTGCGCTCGAAGCGGCATGACGGACAGGCGTGGCCATACACAGGGGCTAAAGCCAGATTCCTTTCCATGACTCTGCGGCACGACTGAAGTCGTGCCCTGATACAAACCTATTCTCGAAGATTCCGAACGGTATCCAGCGATGTATTTCCCGGGGCTAAAGCTCCGGCATTATTATCAGCGGCTTGGACGCTGGCCTAAAGGCCAGCTCTTCCATCGCTATTACGCACTGTGCCCAGCGCACTGCATCACACCAAGGAATTGGATCCACGGACCTACGGCCTCCCGGTTTTGATGGGCCATGATCCTGGAAATTTGGTGCAGATGCGTTAAGTCATGCGCTGCCCACGTCGCCAGCAGCTGTGAGAGTGTAACGCTCCCCAGCACACGATGCCGTCCACGCCGCTCCAGATCCTCTGGCCTCAGATTCAGGGCGCGCAGTTCGTCCAGATTTTCGGACCGCAAGCGGGCAAACTCATCCAATAACTGCCCCAGCGACTTACCTTGGCTCTCTCGTATTTGTGCCCAACGATCGAAGCGCTCAAACGGCTGGCCGTCGCCAAACTGCAGAATTACTTTCGTCCGAACCATCCAGTCGGTGCGCTCGCCGTGAATCAGATGGCCGACGACATCGAACGCGCTCCAGGTGTTTTCACCTTCGTTGCGAAACGTCCACGTATCCGGGAGATCGCGCAGAAGCGCATCGAGAGCAGCGGGAGTGCGAGTGAGAAGCGATATTGTGTCTCGTAAGTTATGTTCCATATGCTCCTCAGATTCGTGGACAGCGATTTCCGGGGCTGAAGCCCTGTTCCTTTCTACGACTTTGCGGCACGACTTGCTCTTTGCCTATAACCGTAGCGCGGTTCTGCTCCTCTCGCAAGCGCGGCGGCGCCGCGTGCCGGCGCTCCTCGATAGCAGGCGAGCCTGGGGAGTAGCAAATTGTGCTGGTTAACGATAGGCTTGGCGGCGGTGGCGGACGGCGGTGACGTTGATGGTGTGTTCGCCCTGTTGATCGAAGAAAACCCGATAGTCGCCGCAGCGGAGCCGGAAGCCCGTGCGCGGAGGCTTGAGCTTCTTCACATCACCCGTTCGGCTAGCCAGATAGCGATCCAGGCAGTGGAGAGTCTGCATTGCGGTGTCACGATCAATGGAACGAAGGTCGGCCCGCGCCTCCGAGGACCAGATCACCGCGATCCGCTCGGGCGCCGGCGGTTCGGTCATTTGCTCATGCCGAACTCGCGCAGTATGTCTTCGTGGGGAATGCCCTCACCGCGGGCGAGCGAAGCGCGAGCGCGGTCAAGCGCGGCAGCCGTCTCCGGGGTGATTTCTTCCTCTTCCACGGGCGCGGAAGCCAGCGAACGCGACAGCGGTTCCACCATCACCTCCAGCAAGCTGCGCACCGCGGTCAGCTTTTCCTCGGGCAGCATATCGAGCAGCGCGTGGGCCTGCTGCCGTAGTTGTGTCACGTCGGATTCCATGGTTCCCTTCACTGTATTCTAGACCCACCGGGGCTGAAGCCCGACATCATTATCAACCGTTTTGACGCTGGCCTAAAGGCCAGCTCTTCCACCCAGCTACGCCTCGAACCGCAGCGCCTCGATGGGATCCAGCCGTGCTGCCTTGCGCGCGGGATAGACGCCGAAGAACACACCCACGGCTGACGAAATTCCGATCGCGATGATGACGGCGACGATCGGCACCGCCATGGGCACCGGCGTTGTGTTCCGCACGACCACCGCCAGCATCCACGCAAGGATCACACCGATGGCCCCGCCCACGGCCGACATCACCGTGGACTCCACCAGAAACTGCATCAGAATGTCGCGCCGCTTGGCGCCCAGCGACTTGCGAATGCCGATTTCGCGGGTGCGCTCCGTCACCGCCGCCAGCATCACGTTCATGATCACCACGCCGCCGATGATCAGGAAGATGGACACCAGCCCGACCATCCCGGAGGCCAGCGTGCCTGTCAAGTTCTTCCACAGGCTCATCAAACTATCGCTGGCGATGATGCCGAAATTGTCCTTATCCTTGGGCGACAGGTGGCGGCGGGCGCGCATCAGTACCCGGGCCTCTTCCCGAGTCCGCTCCATGTACTCCGCCCCTCTGCGCCTGCACGTTGATGGTCAGCGACCTCCTCTGCCCGTACATCTTCAGCCAACTGCGGACGGGAATGTAAACGAAGTTGTCCTGCGATTGTCCGAAGACAGTGCCCACCGGCTTGCAGACCCCGATGACGTTGAACTCCTCGCCGTCAATGGCCACGGTCTTGCCCAAAGGATCGCGGTTGGGGTACAGCTTTTTCACCACGTCAGCGCCCAACACCGCCACCATGGCGTGGTGCTGATTGTCGCTGTCGCTCACGTAGCGCCCGCTGGCGATTTCCTCCACATCCATCTCGGCAATGTTGGCGGTGACGCCGCGGATATCCACCTCCTCCAGGTCGCGGTGCTCGGCCCGGACCTTGCCCGGAGTGCGCACCTCGACCCCAACTTCCTTGGGCAGCTTCAGATCGTTCCGCAGCGCCTCGTAATCTTCCCAGGTGATGTCGCGGTTGCGCCGCTCCGCATTGACCTGGTCCTGCCAGTCGGTGATGATGCCGGTCTTGGCAACCAGGAAAACATTGGAGCCCAGATTGGCGATGCGCTGCGCGAAATACAGGTTCATGCCGCTGATCAGCGCCACCACCAGGATCAACGTGGAAACCGACAGGATGATGCCCAGCAGGGTGAGAAACGAGCGCAGTTTGTGGGCGCGCATGGTCTGCAAAGCGATCAGCGCCGCCTCGCGCAAGAAACGGCCGCGCTGTCGGCGAAGCGTACGCTTCTCTGGTGTGGAGTCCATGCGTGCTCGGGAGGCCAGGTTCCGGTGCATTTATTCTACGTGGCTGGTGGGCAATAGCAATAGTTGGCCGAAGTGGAAGCGGTATGGGATGCGTTGAGACGCTGGATTGCGGGGGTGAAAGCGGCCTTTCGCGGCACTTACCCATAGGGATGAAAAGATTCGCCCGGCAAAATTTTGATGGCCCCTGGTCCTCCGTTTGGAGAGATAATGTGGGTATGCGGCGCTGGGTTTTCATGGCGGCGTTGAGCGTGGCTTTCCTCGCCATCCCCTTGTGGGGACAAAGAGGCGGGCACGGGGGAATGGGCGGCGGCCGGGGCGGGTACGCCGGACATGGTGGGGGGTATGCCGGACATGGTGGCGGATACACCGGCGCTCCCCGTGGCGGCGCGGGTTGGGGAGGCGGTTTTCGCGGTGGCTTTGGGCATGGCCCGTACGGCTACCCCGGTCATTATCCTTACTATCCCGGACGCTATTACCCCGGGCGTTATCCCTGGGGTTATCGCGGCTACTACGGATATGGCGGATACGGATATGGCGGGTACGGATACCCGTGGGCGTGGGGATGGTATGGGGGCTCTTGGCCGGACACCTACGACTCCTATCCAGCGACGCAGTCTCCTGCCTATGTCTATGCCTATCCTGACAACTCGAACACTGCCGTCAACTACGACCAGCAGCAGCAGATCGACCGGCTGAACGACGAAGTGGCGCGGCTGCGCGCCGAGCGGGAGCCGGGTTCAGGCGCAACCTCCGCGCCCCAGCCGCCCCCGAAAACGCAAATCCGCTCTGCAACCCTGCTGGTGTTCCGCGACCGTCACACCGAGGAAATTCAGGACTACGCCATCGTCGGCAAGACGCTGTGGGTGTTCACCGAGCAGCGCGCCCGCAAAATTCCCATCGCAGAGCTGAACGTGCCCGCCACCACCAAAGCCAACGAAGATCGGGGCATAGAGTTCCGGTTGCCGGGGCAGTAACCGAAAGCTCCCACAACAGAGGCGGGATGTTTGTGCCGTTCCGCCGTGTACTATTCCCTAAACCCAACCATCTCTCCGCTGGGTTTCCCAGACTGCGACGAATATATCGATTGGTAATTCCCCCTCCCCTCCCCCACATCCCGTGTGAGCACTGGGCCAGACGGATCAGGCTCCTCTGTTGCTCTCGCCGGGCCTAAGGGGAAAAGCGCCCGTTTAACAAGACATAACCGAAATTTCCCGAATGGGACATCCGAAATCGGCTGGGAGGAGTCGAAGGGGCGTGCTTTCCCCTATCCACCAACCACCATCCACTTTCTTCAGCGCAGCTTGGCGTACTCGGCTTTGGCTTGCTGGTAGATCGGGATCGGCGTCTTTCCAAAGGGTGAGGAAACCCTGATACGACTTGCGGGCAGCGGCTTTGCATACTGACACTCTATTCGAGTGTCACTAATCATTCTGAACGAGAGCACCCTCACTACCACTTCGAGAGCTTTATCCCCGGAGAAGTACTACTTATTCCGGCCGATGCCTGAAGACCAGGCGGGGGATGTTCCTCAACTCTGAAGCGACATCACTCGAAAAGCTGTTCCTTCCACAGTTTCTGCCCCGCTAGCGCGGTGTAGGCTCCCCAGACGGCCATGGCGGTGACCAGCAAAACCACAAAGATGGAACTGCCGGCGTACCAGGCCGAGACAGTGGTTGTGATCGGAACATTGAGCAGCAGGTCGGCGGTAAAGATGCCGACGGCAAGCGCGATGAATCCGAAACGCAGAACGACGAAGGCTGCGATCCCATAGACGGCGATCTGGACCGGAACCTCGATCCAGAAATGGTGGGCACCGTAGACCTTGATGAACGTCCAGAAGGAGACGAAGGCGAGCGCGGCCAGCCAGGGCTTGCGAAGAACCACACGAAAAGCAAACATGAGGAAGAAAAAAGCCAACGTGGCTTGCACCGAAATGGCCAGATGAAACAGGCATGCGCCGAGGACTTGGCGCGCGCCCAGCAGGAAGGGAGGAGATGGCAGGGTGGGCTCCGCCCCGATGCGCTGATTAGCCAAATGGCTGATGGCGTAAATGACGCTCCATGTGATTCCGAGAATCACCCCGAACAGAACATCGCGGCCGACCAGGGGGTCGCGGATTCTGCCTGCCATCAGCCGGCTCCACGAGATGATGGCGTGCGGCCAGTGCCGCCGCACATACGGTTCGATGGCCACATAGACTACGCAAAAAACCGCAGCCAGGAACAGCGCTCCGCTGGCAGCCAGCACGAATAATCCAAACAATCCGATGGAGGGCACGAAGTGGCCAGTGAACAGCCACATCGCCATCTGCAGGATGAAGATGACGACCGCCAGCCGCAACGCGCCCTGGGTGTCGCTTCTTTGTTGCCGGTAGTTGTAGCGGGCTAGTAGGACAGCTCCCGCCAGCAAGATTAGCAAAAAGAGGACGAGCGCCACCTCAAGCATCCTTTTTTGCGAGCCCTGGTCGGTTTCCGGCATTCGTCCGGGCTCGGTCCACTCGCCGGCCAGTTGGAAAAAGATCGGTTTCCCACGCCAGCTCGCTGCCTCCACGCGCAAGGCGCGCGACGTGCCCGGCCAAACTCCCGTCCATGCAGCGCGTGCATCGGAAGCGCCCAACGAATTCCATATCGGCTCCGCGGGTTGGAATTGGCTAATATCCAGCCCGGCCAAACTGAACAACTGGGCCCATTCATAGGGCTTCGATGGTCCCGGTTCTTTTTCTCTCTGCGGAGGAATGGCCTGCAGATGCACCAGCCTTCCCTGCGGATCGAGAGACACTTGCACCATGCCCGACAGAATCGGGGGAGGATCATCGAGGTCAACCGCTCCGGGAACGAGCAGGTTGCTCTTGTACTCGGTGGCGATCAGGTAGTCGGGACTCTGGCGATGCCAATAGGTCAGGATGGCTGGCCGGTTCTTTAGAACTTGTGTCCAATTGGGGTGTGCACTGCCTTCGTGGTCCAAATACTCCAGGAACTCGTCGTTGTAGGAGTAGTCACCGGCGCTGTCAACGGGAGGATTGGAGTAACCCAACAGCTGCACCACGTCGTGCGCTCTTTGCGAGAGCACTTCCGTTGAGTAAGGCAGGTCCATTCTCGACATGACGGTGGTAGCCGCCGACAGCGCATAGTAGACGACCAGACCCACCAGCGCGATCGCCAGAGACATAAGAGCTAGGGTGGGCTTCAGCCCCGCCTTCTCACCCGCCGCAGCCACTACTTGCGGCGATGGAGTTTCGCCTGCTGCCAGCGCAGCCGCCAGTGCATCTCCACCGGGCAGGGCCGCGGCTACCGCCAGCGCTGAGGGCAGCCGGCTTTCCGGTTCCGCTTCCAGACAATGCAAAATGACCCGCTCGACTACGGGATCAATCTCGCGAACAAACGTGGATGGCTTGTTAGGCGTGCTGACGCGGCGCACGCGCACCATGTCGTCCAGCGTCTTTCCATCGAACGCCGGCTTGCCGGTGAACAGCTCATACAGCACCAGCCCCAGGGCATAGATGTCGCTGCGTGCTGTAACTTCTTTGCCCGCGAGTTGTTCAGGAGCCATATAGGCAGGCGTTCCGCTGCGAACATCCTCGATCTCGTGCGCGATGCCGGCCAGGCCGAAGTCCGTAATCAGCACTTCCCCGCGGCCGTCAAGCATGATGTTGGCGGGTTTCAGATCGCGGTGTAGCACGCCCTTGTCGTGCGCCGCGGCCAAGCCCGCGCAGATCTTGCGCGCTATCTCCAGGGCTTTGTCGCCGGGCAGCCGGCCGATGCGGCGCAGCAGCGATGCCAGGTCCTCGCCGTCAACATACTCCATGGAGAAGAAGGCCTGGCCTTCGGCCTGGCCGATGTCGTATACGCGGCAGACATTGGGATGCGAGATGCGGCGCGCAATCCGGACTTCATTGCGAAAGCGCTCCAGGGTCGATTCGCCGGTCACCGCCGCGGGCAGAAACTTCAGCGCGACTGGCTGCCCCAGGGTGAGATCGTCGGCGCGATAGACCTCGCCCATGCCGCCACGGCCCAGCAAGGCCACAATCCGGTAGCGGGCGGCGACCATCATTCCCGGCAGAAATCGTCCTGCGGAGTGGGAATCGAGCGAGGATCGCCGCGACGAAGATGGGCCCTTGGGAGGTGAAGGAGGCGGAGCGGCTTCCAGGGTTGGATCCCCCGGAGCGATGGGAGCAAAGGTCACCTCCTGCGCGTGGTCCGTGTCCAGAGGCTTCCCACAAAAGGCGCAGAACGGAGTCGGCTGCGTGACCTCAGAACCACACGACAAACATCTCGGCATGCATTTGCTCCGGCCGCCAGGGTGTGGGACTATCTTAGCGCGCTGTGCAATGTTCTTGTGAAGCAGATTGGAAGCGTTCGAACTGGCGGGTTTACCCGCCCCGAGTCTTCACGGTGGCGTTCCCAGCGGAGTCTCGTTATCTGCCGCAGTTTCCCCAAGCTACGCGTGAAAACTCCGCCTTACCAGTCCGCGCATAGTGCATTCCTCATCTTTAATCCTACGGCCTGTCGATTCGTGAAGTCTTCGAACGCACGTCTTAGGAATGACGGGGGCTGACAACAACGGGATGCGCATGGTTAACGTGGGCGAATTCACATTGGCCTCCGGGACCATCACGAACGGGGCCTGCGATATCAACGAGGGCGGAAATTACTCCACTTGCACTTTCAACGGCACCTTGTCAGGAGTGGATCCGCAAACCGGGCGGGCGACTGTCACGGCCCAAAGCAATAACGGTACCAGCCATGAGGCAGTCTATGTGGTCTCGGCGGGCGAGTTCCTGATGGAGCAAATTGACTCGGTCCCCAGCAGCAATCCACTGCTGGCGGGCGCGGTGCTGCAGCAGAGCGGGTCATTCAACGACGGCTCGCTGAACGGGCCGGCGGTTCTCTATTATCAGGACATTCATAGCGGTGACGGCCTCGACCAATCCGGTGCCATGATCGTCAGCTTCGACGGCAACGGCAACTGGAATACAGTTGCCATGGATGAAGACCTGGCGGGCGCCATCACACAGAACCAGCCGCAGCAGGGAACGTACGCGGTGGCTGCCAATGGAGCCCTTACCCTTAGCGGAGGTGGCGGCGGAGCCCCGGTGGGCTTCTTGGTGAGCCCGAACCAGGGCTTCTTCGTCGGCACTGGCTCCAACTCCATCTTCGGGACAATGGAACCGCAAACTGGCGGCCCGTTCTCGAACGCCTCGTTCCAGGGAACTTATGCTGGAGGCTCATTGCCTCCGCTCGACTATGCAAATGCACAGAATGAGTTGGATGTGGGGACGGCGGATGGTCTCGGTACCTTTACTGCCGATTCAGATTCCAGTGGATCTTGGGGAATTGATCAACGGTCTGGCACCATCGTTAGTGGGGCCCAACTCGTCGGTCATCTCGATGTTAATCATGCGGCCGACGGCCTGGGTTCCCCACACACTCCCCAAAATGTTCCGATGCCCGTCCAACTTGTTGTGTGATGCAACTATTCCGGGGGCGGCGGCAAGCACAAGCACTCGCTGGTGCGGATGGAAGACCTGGAGACGTGTTCCCGATGAAAAAATGGTTTCACAGTGTCGCGAACAGGCGAGACGGGTGTACTATGGCGCCGTTCTTGAAGCCAAAAAGAAAATTCCGGCTTATGCGCCCTATGTGGCTCGCGCTCACGCTCTTGCTTCTTGCGTCACTGCCAACCTTTCCACAGACTGCTAATTCTTCCCAGCCCGAGGGCACAATCAGCGGTACCGTGCTTGATGAACATGGGCAACCGTTCAAAGGCGTGCAAGTGTGCACCTGGATGAGGGGCGCACCTGCGGGATCTAGAGAATCGCGCGGTGGCTGCCCGGCCACGACCGATGAAGCGGGCCAATTCCGCATTGACCACGTAGCGATGGGAACGATCGGCGTCGAGGCAATAAAGCCGGAAGATGGCTACGTCGCTTTCGCCGGCACCAGCGTAAGCGAAGTGGTCACCTTAACACCGAACCAGCGGTCGGCGACAGTTGTATTGAAGCTTGGTCCTAAAGCGGGCAGGGTAATTCCCACCGTGACGGACAAATTCACAGGAAAGCCCGTAATAGATTTTGAGGTAAGCTGGACGATCTTTGATTCCGACGCACCGAATCGCAGCACCTCAGGCGGGCAGGCAATCCACCGAGGGATCAGAGGCGCCATAGTTCCACCGGAAAAATATCTCGTTCTGACAATCTCCGCCCGCGGCTACAAGAATTGGTTCTACCGCGATCCGTCTGATCCTTCTCGACCGGCATTCATTCGTTTGCAATCGGATGAAGAGAAGGAACTGCTCGTAGAACTCGAGCCGCAAGCGCCTGCGGCCCGCTAGTTCTGGAAAAGCCGTCCTACTTGTTGATGTCCTCTTTCGCGTCCAGCCGCTTGATTGCGTTGGCAAGGCCAAAAGGTGCCGAGTTCGTTAAGAAGATTAGGTTTGGCAAAGCGCGGAGGGCTGGAACGCGACGAAGAGACAACAGCTCGGCCCTGCCGTTACATCCCCGCTCCGCCCTCGAATATCTTGACCATCTGGTAGGGATACACACGATACAGCGCGTAGCTGACGCTGCTGTCCGAGTGCTGGCGGAAGAGCAGATCGCCGCGGCCGTTGGCGTCGGCGTCGAGGGCGTCGATGATTTCCATCCGCGGGAACGCGTCGAGGTGGTTGTTGTCGGTGACCGAGCTGAAGACCTTCTGCGCCTGTCCGTTGATGTCGACCCGCGCTACCACGGTGACGAAGTAATCGAACTCGCCGCCGCCCGCAGGCTTGGCGCTCGTGGCGGGCACTTTGGCCGTCAGCACCAGCGTGGGTGAGTTGCTGAAATCCAGATCGAAGGCGCGCAGGTCGTAATCGGTGACCACGAAATTCGGCGGTCGCGAAGAAGTTTTCGCCTGAGTCTTCGCTGGATTCTTGGGCCCACTTACTGTCGCCCGTTTGCTGGCAAAGTTGCGGACCTCCTCCAGCGCCAGCGCCAGCATCGGTCGTCCGCGCTCTTCCTTCTCTGCCGGAGTCATTGAGAAGAGCAAGGAGCGCGTCTCATAGTTTCCGGCGTCGGAGATTGCGGGATAGGCATGGCCGGGTTGAGCAGAATTTGTCGCGGCCGGACCTTTCATTGCAAGAGCAGCAGTTGTCCCTGAGGCAGCATCTTTCGAGGTTTGCTTTGGAGCGGCGGTCGCAGCTGCGTTCGTGCTCGACTGCGCCGTTGCCTTACCACGCTTCAGGACTGGACGGTCGGGATCATTTTCGTCCGCCGACGAAGTGGGTGGCGAGGGCGCTGTCGGCGTCTGCGCGTTGGCCTGCGAAGTGTCGCTGCCGAGCGTCGGCCGCGAGGAAGTAGTGGACGAGGACGGCGTGGAATTCTTCAGCGTCGGCCGGTCCGCGTCATCGTTCGACGAAGGATTGCTGGCGCTGGTAGAACTCGTGGATTCGCCGGAAGACGGCGCATTATCCCGGTTGCCGCTCGACGATTCCGGTCCGGCGGAGCCGCTGGATGGCGAGCGGCGTAGCACTGGCGGACCCGAATCGTCGTTTATCGGAGATGACGCCTTCTTCTTTGGCTGCTTCGCCGCTTGCTCGGCCATTTTTATATCGAAGGCGGTTTGTGGCCTCCACGTGCCTTCGGCAACCCAGTTGCCGTTGACCTGCTCGGGCGTGGTCACGGTGAACCATCCCGTGGGCTCGCCGTAACTCAAAGCTTGGTAGAGAGTCTCGGGCTGCAGCGCCATGGGCGCGGGATTGGCGCCATAGAAGCTGGCGTCGTAGAAGCGGCCGTCCATCCAGAGTGCGATCGGAACCAGGCGCGCGCCGCCTTTGGGCAGAAACTCGATCACGGCGATGGCGCGCGGACCGCGCTTGGCCGGCTTCTTGCTGCTCTGAGGCTGACCTTCGTCGGCTCGCGGGTGCTCGGTACGATCGCGAAGCTGTGCCGCCGCTATCGTGGTCAGCAGAAAGCCGACAAGCAGCACCGCAATGGCCCGATTGCGCGATTTGCGGTATAGATAGTGTGACATGGAAATCAAATCGCAAGCTCCCGACTTCACCCTGCCCGACGAGAACGGAAACCCGGTTTCGCTCGATCAGTTCCGCGGCAAGAACGTGGTGCTGTTCTTCTATCCGCGGGCCAACACGCCTGGCTGAACCATTGAAGCGTGCGGGTTCCGCGACGCATACAGCAAATTGCAAAAGGCCGGCTTGGTGGTGCTGGGCATCTCACCGGACACATCGAAGGCACAACTCAAGTTTAAAGAAAAGTACGACTTGCCGTATACCTTGCTGGCCGACGACAAGAAAGACGTCGCGAAGAAGTTCGGCGTCCTCAAAGAGAAAAACATGTACGGCAGGAAGGTGATGGGTATCGCGCGGACGACCTTTCTCATCGGGCCGGACGGCAGGATCGTGCACATCTTCGAAAACGTGAAGCCTGACGGCCATGCGGAAGAGGTGTTGGCGCAGGTGAAGAAAAGCGGATGATTGGGCAGCAATCAATTAATATCTAGCGCTGAGCAGCTAGCGAAGACGTCTGGCTCAGCACGCTGGAACCGCATGCGTGCGCCTTGCTGACCTCCCCTCGGAGGTTTTGTTTAGAATCAACAACCTGGATAGGTGCGGCGGTTTATTAGAGGGCTTCCTTAGCGACGGTTAGGATCCGTGATTTGTGCTTGACTTTGGTTCCACATGGTGCATAATCGACCGCATCGCCTCGTTTAGTATTGGGGTTCCCTTCGTCAAGGCGATTTCTCTCCGGGTAATCAGATACTGAGGCGCAGGCTGTTAGGACTGCGCGCCGCAGGCCCGACCTTGCACCTCCAAGCAGGAGGCATACCTGAAACAGCGCCCTCCACTTCATCCCGTGGTGAAGAACGCGAGTTCGATGCATCCCGACTCCGCAACAGGCTAAACGGGTACACGCGCCAGGACGGACAGATTGCTAATGGGACCGCTGGAACTAATCAAACTGGATCGCCTCATGGAGCGTTCAAGCGGGAGGTCAGATATCGTGATCGGTTTGATCGACGGCCCAGTCGCCATGGATCATCCGGACCTTGCCGGCAATAACATGCGTGAAGTTCCCGGGAAGCCGAGCGCCTCCTGCGCGTTATCCAACAGCGTTGCCTGTCTGCATGGAACGTTCGTCGCAGGCATGCTTTCCGCACGACGAGGATCTTCAGCGCCAGCCATCTGTCCGGATTGCACTCTTCTGGTGCGGCCGATTTTTCCGGAGACTCCCGCAGCGAATGGAAAGATGCCCAGCGCAACTCCAGAAGAGCTTGCGACAGCCATTGCTGATGCCGTGAGCGCCGGTGCAAAGGTGATCAATCTAAGTGCCGCAATCGCGCAACCGTCATCGCGGGGTGAACGCCAGTTGGAACAGGCGCTGGATTATGCAGCCAGGAAAGGGGTTCTAGTGATCGCGGCGGCGGGAAACCAGGCAACGGTCGGCAGCTCTGCCATCACCCGTCATCCATGGGTGATCGCCGTTATCGGTTGCGATCTGGAAGGCAAGCCTACAACGGAATCGAACCTGGGAAGTTCCATCGGCAGGTGGGGATTGGCCGCCCCCGGCCAAAACATCACCAGCCTGGGGACAGATGGCAAGCCCCAGACCTCTGGCGGTACCAGTGTGGCAGCGCCCTTCGTTACCGGCGCGACTGCTTTGCTTTGGTCGGAGTTTCCCGGCGCCAGCGCCGCCCGAATCAAGCTGGCCGTGACCCAGGCTGGCAGGCGACCGCGGAGAACCATCGCGCCGCCCGTGCTGGATGCCTGGGCGGCGTATGAAGCCATGACCGTCAATTAGTTCGGAGGCAGCCCAGTGAAGAAGCAGAGCATGGCAGCACCTGATCGCCAAGAACGCCCGGCCCATCGAGTGCGGCTTCCGGGATTTCTGATCGAAGAAGAAGTCGGGCTCGGAGACCTAGTCAAGAAAGCGACCTACGCCATGGGGATCAAGCCCTGCGGCGGCTGTGAGAAGCGCGCCACGGTGCTGAACCGCTGGATGACCTTCTCTCGATGACATTGGCAACGCAAACCGGTTCCGTAAGGAGGAACCACGATGGAGCAATCTCAGACTGAAGTTCAAGAGCAAACCGCAAACACTCCCCCGCTCGGGATGATCCAGCCAGCACCCGTTGCACCTTCCGTCGAGCCCGCGGCCCGGACCATTGCCCCGCAAGCCTGCGCGACCTGCGGAACGGCGCCGGCCACCAACGGTGGAACCGCAGCGTCACCTTCCTGGATCTACGCCATCGGTAACATTGAGGCGCGTTTCCCCAGCGATTTCCGTGGAGAAGGAGTTCGCCCAAGCCACCGGCCGGGACAAGACTTCGGGACTCACCGACCGGCAGACGCTGCACGCCGTGCTCTCCAAGCCGGAGAACCGCTACCTGGTGCGGCAGTGCTGCTTTGTCATGACGGTGGAAGGGCTGGAGACTTACATCCTGACGCCACATGACCCGGCCGACCTCGACCTGCTGGTGGAGGCCATCCGCCCCAACCCCAGCCCCTTGGATCTGGACGTCGTGATCGGCATGAAGGGACCGATAGCTCCGCCTCAGATGTGCAACGGCTTGCTGGTCCCCATCGTGGTCTTCGACCAGATCTACTCCTTCGACCGCGACGCGCTGATCAAGTCGATTCCCAAACCGGAGAAGACTTCCGCCAAGGAGTTTGCGCCCGCGGCCGAGGAACTGTTCGACCGCATCATGCAGATGGCCGACAACGCCGGAGCCACGGACGAGCATCGCGCCCTGAACTACCTGGCGGTGCGTTACCAGGCTATCTACGCCAAGGCCGCCGAGTACTTCGCGCAGAACTGTTCGCTCACCGGGGTGGATATCCAGGGGTCGGCACTCAGCGGCGTGCGCAAGGTGTTGGACGTGATCTTTACCTACACCAACCGCAACACGGACGTGGACGACCAGTGCTTTGTGCGGGTGGACGTGACCGACGAGTTTCCGTTCCTGGTGACGAAGCTGTCACCGTACTACGGCCGGTGAACCGAGAGCATTTTGACTGAAAGGAGACAAAAAATGAATATGCCGGGTGCCCCACTCATTCGCGGCTTTTTGCGAATGAGTGGGAGGTCAGATTTTGAGGAGTCGATAGCGAGCCAAGTGGGAGAAATACGAGATTAACCCTATCCCACCCAACCAACAGACGGTTAGGTGGGGCACCCGGCCTGCTACGACCGCGCAACAAAAGTTGGACAGGAGGTAAGAAAATGCTTTTACCAGGATTTGCCGCAGAAGCGTCAGTATACAGAACGGCAGGAATCTACCGCGGACATAGTGGGCGATCGCAGGCCGGAATGGGATCAATTGTTGCCCAGGCCGACTGCTCAACGTGCGAACCGCAGTTGGAGAGTTGCGAAGAAGATTGCTTAGTGTACCTTCTTTTTGGTGGTGCGGGCTGGCTTCCTTGCCATTTCAAGTGTCTTTTGGACAATTTTCGTTGCGAGAGTAACTGTACGAGCCCACCGCCGCCGCCACCCGCTTGCTGCCCACCGGGTACGAGCTGCCGCTGCGGCGGTACTTGTGTGACGCATCCAAATGGATCGATATCGTGCGTCGGCGGCAATTGTCTTGGCCCGCATCAACAATGCCCTTGAGACAGGCCGGGTGCCCCACCCAAGCTTCTTTTGCTTGGGTGGGAATCACTTCTTTATCGCTACACCTCGCTGGGTTTGACCGGCGAGAGAAGGAGACAACATGCTGGAAATGCGTTTACCAAGGTTTACAGCCGAATGTTCGGTGGATCGGATCGGTCGGGACTACCATGCGTTGCGTACCAGGACAAACGGGAGCGATGCGAGCCCGGTTACACCACAGTTTGTGACTCGCCGCGGCGAGAGGGTGGGAGCCAGCGACGTCAACCCTTGCGGAGGTCCCACAATGCTGTGGCGGGTGGATGCGATCGAGCAGCGTCCGTTCCTCGTCGCGAGAAGATGTCGCCTTGCTTAAGATCGTGAAACTGGATAATCCCAAGGAAAGGAGATTAGAAATGACGATGCCAGGATTTGTTGCCGAAGCTGCGCTCGGCGAAAGGAAGGACAGGTACGCTCTCGCTCTGGATTTTGCAGCCGAAATCGCGAAAATCGTCCCTCAATTCTTTTGTCGTTCCGATGAGGGAGGTACCACCTGCACTTACTGTTGGGCCGAGGGAGGCTATAGCGGTTGTTATTCATTCCGCATACCGCGTTTTCAACTGTTCTGAGGAACCAGCAGACACAAAGCGCGCTCTCGACGACCGTCGTGGGAGTGCGGGTGTGTGCGAACGACCCAGAGGGCTTCGAGCCGCTACGATGCCGGGCACAGTTGCGCCGGAGGAAGACACCGGGATTTCCCGCCCTGCCTTGTCAAAAGCGGGCGGCAAGGGTGAGGCGTGCTGTCGAACTGTCCGCGGCAAAAAGCTAAGTCGGACAAGTCTGGGCCCAAACCGCCAGCCCCACCGCGCCCACCTGCTATGGCTCACCTTCGACGTCGGCAACGGCCACCGCATCTCCGTTGCTCTCTGCCATTGGACGTACGCGGCAGCAACCTCGCTAGTATCTGTCCGGTGTAGGATTTCCTGACGCCAGCGACCTGCTCCGGCGTACCCATGGCGACGATGCGGCCACCTTTTTCTCCACCCTCCGGCCCTAGGTCGATGATCCAATCGGCGTTGCGGATGACGTCCATATTGTGTTCGATGATGATGATGCTATTGCCCAGGTCGGTCAGCCGGTGCAGCACTTCCAGCAGCTTACTGACATCGTCGAAGTGCAAGCCGGTCGTCGGCTCATCCAACAGGTACAGGGTCTTCCCGGTCTGCCGTTTGCTTAGTTCGCGCGCCAGCTTGATGCGCTGCGCCTCGCCGCCCGACAGCGTTACCGCCGACTGCCCCAGATGAATGTATCCCAGGCCTACATCCACCAGCGTCTGCAGCTTCTGCTTGATCTGGGGAAAGTTCTCCAGGACGGGCAGCGCGTCGGCCACCGGCGTCTCCAGCAGGTCGGCGATGGAGTATCCCTTGTACTTTACTGCCAGTGTCTCGTGATTGTAGCGCTTGCCGGCGCAGACCTCGCACAGGACGTAGACATCGGGGAGAAAATTCATTTCGATACGCCGTTGGCCTTCGCCCTGGCACGCCTCGCAGCGTCCGCCGGCAACGTTGAACGAGAAGCGTCCCGGCTTGTAGCCGCGCGCGCGCGATTCCGGCAGCATGGCGTAGAGATCGCGAATCTGGGTGAAGACGCCGGTGTAGGTTGCAGGATTCGACCGCGGCGTGCGCCCAATCGGCGACTGGTCAATTTGGATGACCTTGTCGATGAACTCGGTACCGATGATGACCTTGTGCGCGCCAGGCTCCTCGCGCGAGCCGTAGAGCGACTTGGCCAGCGCGCGATACAGAATGTCGTTGACCAGCGTGGACTTTCCCGAACCGGAGACTCCGGTTACTAAAGTAATCACACCGAGCGGAAAGCTGACATCCAGGTTCTTCAGATTGTTCTCGCGCGCGCCCAGAATCGTGACCGCTTTGCCGTTGGGCTGGCGCCGCGCATAGCGGTACGTCACCTGCCTTTCGCCGGAGAGGTATTGCCCGGTCAGTGATCGCGGCTCGGCTTCAATCTCCTGCGGCGTGCCGCTGGCCACGACTTCTCCGCCGTGGCGGCCTGCGCCGGGTCCGAGGTCAACAACATAGTCGGCGCGCAGAATGGTGTCTTCGTCGTGCTCGACCACCAGCACGGTGTTGCCGAGATCGCGCAGCGACTCCAGCGCGTGCAGCAGCCGATTGTTGTCGCGATGATGCAGGCCGATGGAAGGCTCGTCGAGAACGTACAAAACACCGCGCAGCTTCGATCCGATCTGGGTTGCCAGCCGGATGCGCTGGCCTTCGCCGCCGCTCAAGGTCATGGCGGAGCGGTCGAGTGAGATGTAGCCCAGCCCCACGGCGTTGAGAAACCCCAGCCGCTCGGCGATTTCCTTTTGTATTCGCCCGGCAATGAGTTGTTCACGCTCGGAGAGCTTGATCTGCGCAATCGCATCCACAGCGCGCGACACCGGCAACGACGTGAAGTCGGCGATGGACATACCGTTGACTTTCACTGCCAGGCTTTCCGGACGCAGGCGCTTGCCCTGGCATGCGGGACACGTGGTCGCCGACATGTGGTCCAGCAGCCAGTCGCGATAGGCCTCGGAGCTGCTGTCTTCCATCGAACGCCGCAGATAGGCAAACACGCCGAGGAAGCCGCCGCGCTTTTTCTCGCTCCTCTCCGGGCCGTAAAGGATCAAGTCCTGCGTCTTGCGCGGGAGTTGCTCGAAGGGCGTGGTCAGGCTGAAGCCGTAGGCCTCGGCTGCCAGTTGCAGTATGTGGATGAGGTTCTGCGAGGCCGACCCCGGCCCAAGCGCGCCTTCCAGCAAGGGTTTCGACCAGTCGGCGATCACCTTCGCGGGATCGAAGTCAAACTTGCTGCCCAGCCCGTTACACTCCGGACACGCGCCATACATGCTATTGAAAGAGAACGATCGCGGCTCCAGCACCGGGACGTTGACCCCGCAATCCGGGCAGGCGAGCTTGGAGGAATACATGCGTTCTTCGCCGCCCACCACAGCCACCTGCACCAGGCCGTCGGCCATCTTCATGGCCAACTCAACCGCGCTGGCCAGGCGGCGCTCGATTCCCGGCTTCACCAGCAGGCGATCCACCACCAGTTCGATGGTGTGGTTCTTGCGCTTGTCAAGCTTGATCTCTTCGTCCTCGATGCTGCGCAACTCGCCGTCAATCCGGGCGCGCGTGAAGCCCTGCTGCACCAGCTTGTCAATTTCCTTCTTGAACTCTCCCTTGCGTCCGCGCACGATGGGCGCCATCACCATGACGCGGTCTTGCACCCCAACGAGCGCACCAGTCGCCTCGACAGACGCTAATGCGGCGTCAGCTGGGGACCTGGACACACCGGCGCTCGTTGGGGGCTCCGCTTCCGGCTTCAACTCCATCACTTGCTGCACGATCTGGTCGGCCGACTGCCGCGAGATGGCGCGTCCGCACTGCGGACAGTGCGGCACACCGATGGACGAATACAGCAGCCGGAGATAGTCGTAAATCTCCGTGATGGTTCCGACCGTCGATCGCGGACTGCGGCTGGTGGTCTTCTGCTCGATGGCGATGGACGGGCTCAGTCCGTCGATGCTGTCCACGTCGGGCCGCTCCATCTGGTCGAGGAACTGGCGGGCGTAGGCGGAGAGCGTCTCGACGTAGCGGCGCTGGCCCTCGGCGTAGATGGTGTCGAAGGCGAGCGACGACTTGCCCGAGCCGCTGAGGCCGGTAACCACGGTCAAGGTGTTACGCGGAATCTCGACCGTGATGTTCTTCAGGTTGTGCTGGCGCGCCCCGCGTACGGTGATGCTGGTAAGGCCCATGGGTGATTTCTGTTTTCTTGGCGCGCTGCAGCAGAACCGTTCCCCGTCTGTCATACAGCAACAGGTGGAGCACGCCTTTCCAGGCGTGCAGTAATGGCCGTTGATAAGGACGCGCTTTAGCGCCCTGAGGCAATGTTTTTGTTACCTCAGCGGCTGAAGCCGGTTCCCACACTTAGCCTTAACTGCACCGCTGAAGCGGTGCTCCACCCCTTGCCATCCGGTGTCAAGCCGCTCTAGATGCTTTGCCAGAGGGAAAGCGCAACTCTACTCACGTATCTTAGTTGCCAACATCCACAAGCGTCAACGCGAGGTAGAGTTGTGGAGTGTCTGGATATTTTGGTAGTGCGGGCAACGAAAATTGTTAACGTGCCATCCCGAGCGGCGCAGCGGGCGCTCCGCTCAGGATGACACCCTTGAGGTTGTTGGAATCCAGTCCCGCAGGGACGATTCAGCTCAGCCCAGCACCCTTCGGCTGCGCTCAGGGCAAGCTATGCGCCGCAGGCAGAGTGCTGGGTAAGTAAGTAGAAAGTGGACCTGAGTCCCGTAGGGACGGCACAAGCATTCGCGCGGATGCAAGTGGGCGGATGGATCAGTACATCGAAAGACAGAACTCATGACCGAATTCATGCTCTCGTTCCTGGTTTTGTCCACAATTGTGGCAGCATTTGTCTTCGGTATCGCGATGGGATACTGGGCTATTTGCGGGGTCTTGAATTTATTCCACCCAGCCCGCGTCCAGCGGAGGGCTGGCAGAGTGCCCGCTCTCGCGCCGACGGCCAGCGGGGATTAGGTCGGAAGTTGCTCCACTCCGCTTGTCAGCCCGACCGAGGACTTCAGTCCGAGTAAAAGGACCTGCCTTTCTGTGCCAACCTTGGGGGACTGGTCACCGCCTTTCACGTCCGGGCTACTAATGTCGCCGCTACGCGGCTCGAACCAAGTTTCTCACTTGCCCCCGGGGCTTGCGCCCCGGGCTAACTTCACTGCCGCCGCTGCGCGGCTGGACTTGCGGCAAGTCTTTGGTTCGCTCTCCCTTAAGCAGATTCAAGACGCAACAGCCTACAAAAACTACCCAGCCCTGTGTCATCCTGAGCGAACCCGCGCCGCTGTTGCGCGGGTAAGTCGAAGGACCGCTATCGGAGCCCCGGCAGCTTGGGTTGTATAGGGGCCCTTCGACTCGCGGCAAAAGCGGCCGCTCGCTCAGGGTGACAAAGGAAGGCAAATTTTTCTTGCAGTCCCAAACGCACTGCTGATTTTCGCTGTAGCAAACTGCCACAGTCTCGAACGCTCGTCCGAACTGTTGCGCTTTGCATCACGTTGCGGGGTGACCCCCGTCACATCGCTCCTTCTAGTCCATGCCCCACAATTGAATCGTACGCATAGAGGTTGCAGGCGTAGTGGGTCGAGCCGGAAGCAGCGCCAGTTCGCAGTACTGGCTTCCGAGCGCAAAGCCCAGTTTTCATAATCATTTGTAGGTGTAGGAGCAATCATGAAGAAAGTTATCTTAGCCGTGCTGCTGATCGCAGTCGCCCTGTTCCTGGTTCTGCCCAGCCTGTCGTGGGCACAGACCACCGAAGAGCTCTATAAGGCGAAGTGCGCGGCCTGTCACGGAGCGGATGGTAACGGCTCTGCCGCCGGCAAGAAGATGGGAGCTCAGGAGTTCTCGTCGCCTGCGGTGCAGAAAATGTCCGCGGCCGAAATCGCCGATTTTATCGAAAACGGCGGGCCGCAGAAGAAGGCTTCGCACGCCTTCGCCAACAAGGGCGTGAGCGCCGCGGATGCCGCGAACCTCGCCGCTTACGTGAAGACTTTGAAGTAGTTTTCGCGTTTACGGTGGTTCCTCTCCAGACTGCCCGCAGACGGGGCTGGTCTGGAGCGGCAGCCCTCCCCCGAGTTCCGCAGTCGCCCGACGGCGCTGTCGCTTGGCGCCGCTTCCTCCTGCCGAGGTCCGACTAGGGCCGCCAGGGCGACCTGGAGAGACATTCAATGAGCAAGGGAATCCTCTACGATGCGACGATGTGCATCGGGTGCAAGCAGTGTGAGCAGGCCTGCGCCACCGAAAACGGCCTGCCGTACGACGACAAGGTCGCCGACGAAGCGGTGACGTCGGCGCACAAATACACCGCCGTCCTGACCAAAGATGACAAGTTCATGCGCCGCCTGTGCATGAACTGCGACGACCCGGCCTGCGCCTCGGTCTGCCCGGTGGGCGCGATGCAGAAGACCGCCCTCGGCCCCGTTACCTACGACAAGAGCCGCTGCATGGGATGCCGCTACTGCATGGCGGCCTGTCCCTTCGGCGTGCCGAAGTACGAATGGGATAAGGCCGTTCCTGGGGTGCGCAAGTGCATCATGTGCAGCAAGCGGGTCGTGGAAGGGAAACAAACGGCTTGCGCGGAGATATGTCCCACCGGCGCTACCAAGTTCGGCGACCGCGACGAACTGCTTGAAGAAGCCAAGAAGCGCATTCACGACAATCCCGGCAACTACCTGCCGCACATCTTTGGCGAAACCGAAGTGGGTGGCACCTCGGTCATGCTGCTGTCGTCCATCCCGTTCAGCCAGTTCGGCTACCGGACCGACCTCACCGAGCGTGCGCTCCCCATGTACACCTATCAGGTACTGTCGCGCATTCCTGATTTTGTGCCGCTGTTCGGCATGCTGCTGGGCGGCGTGTACTGGATCACGCATCGCCGCGAAGACGTGGCCCAAGCTGAGGCCGAAGAGAAACAGCACAAGGGGGATGCGCGATGACGGTCCCGAGAGTACGGTTCACGTTCTGGAAGGCGATCTTCCTGTTCATCATGGCGGCGGGGGTTTATTGCACGTATCTGCGGTTTTTCCACGGGTTGGGCGCTGCCACCCACCTCAGCGATCAATTTCCCTGGGGACTTTGGATCGGCTTTGACGTGATGTGTGGCGTGATGCTGGCGGCCGGCGGCTTCACCCTGACTACAGCCGTTGAGATCTTCAACATCAAGCGAATGCATTCCATCGTGCGTCCGACGATCCTCACGGCCTTCCTGGGCTATCTGCTGGTGTGCGCCGCGCTGATGTACGACTTGGGGTTGCCGTGGAACATCTGGCATCCGCTGATCATGCGCAACCCGCACTCGGTGATGTTCGAAGTTGCCTGGTGCGTCATGTTGTACACCACGGTGCTGGCGCTGGAGTTTTCGCCGATCGTGCTGGAGCACTTCAACCTGCAGAAGCCGCTGCGCATCATCCGGCGCCTCATGATCGTCTTTGTGGTCCTTGGGGTGCTTCTCTCGACTCTGCATCAGTCCTCGCTGGGCACGCTGTACCTGATTATGCCCAACAAGCTGCACCCGTTCTGGTGGAGCCCGCTGCTGCCGGTGTTCTTCTTCCTGTCGGCGATCGCGGTGGGATTGGCCATGACCATCTTCGAGTCCTCGATGAGTTCGAAGTACTTTGGCCGCGAACTGGAACTGCCCGTCCTGATTGACTTAGGACGCGCACTGGTTGTGGTTCTTGCGCTCTACGGGATCCTCCGATTCGAGGACCTCTATCACCGTGGCGTCCTCAAGTTGATCTTCGTGTCGAGCTATGAGCAGCGGTTCTTTCTGCTAGAGATTTTTCTCTCGGTGCTCGCGCCGCTGGGCCTTCTGCTGGTTCGGAAGGTCCGCGAGAGCGCGCAGGGATTGTATCTGGCTGCCGTGCTGACGCTGCTCGGCTTCGTCACCAACCGCTTGAACGTCACCATCACCGGAGTCGAAAACGCCGTCGGCGGCCGTTACACCCCCAAGTGGACGGAAGTGGCAATCACCGCGATGTTCGTCGCGCTCGGGTTTGCCATCTTCGGCCTTGCGGCAAAGTACCTGCCCATCTTCCCCGAGGAGAAGAGCACACAGCCCGGCACTCCGCGAACCGGCTTACGCAGAAGTCGCGGTGCCTGTCCATGCTGGAGACTGACAATTCGAATGGGTATGCAAGTCCACTCGAGGATGCCTTTGTGTTCCATCCGCGCTGGATCCAACGGCTGGGACGCAGCGTCAGCGCCAAGCTGATGGTCTCGATCTTCGTGGTCATGCTCATCATCTTTGCCCTGCTGGGATACTTCAACATTCGTCTCCATCGCAAGAACCTGGAAGCTGCGGCGCTGGTGAGCGCCGAGCAGCAGAGCGAAGTCCTGAGCCGCAGCGCTTCGCATTACATGCTGAACAACGATCGCATCGGGCTTTACGAAATGATGCTCAACATGGCGGACCAGCCGGGTGTGACCCGGGTCCGCATCCTGAATCCCCAAGGCATGATCAGCTACTCTACCGCGCCTTCGGAAGTCGGCAACATGGTGGACAAGGGCGCCGAAGCCTGCTATGGCTGCCATGCGCAATCGCAGCCGCTGACACGTCTGAACCGCTCTGATCGCTTCCGGGTTTATCGTGCGGACCATACCCGTATTCTCGGGGTCATCACTCCAATCGAGAACCAGCCCGCCTGCTCCAATGCGGCATGCCACGCCCATCCCGCCAGCACGCAAATCTTGGGCGTACTCGACACCAATCTTTCGCTGGCCAAAGTGGACGACAGCCTGGCCCGCGAGCGCCGGGAGATGCTGACCTACACGGCGGCCGCGCTGCTCGCCGTCGTCTTTCTGAGCGGGCTGTTCGTGTGGATCGTCGTCCATAACCCGCTGCGTGACCTGAAAACGGGAACGGAGCGCATCGCAACCGGCGATCTGGGATACCAGATTCCGGTCCACTCGCAAGACGAGGTCGGTGAACTGGCCCATTCCTTTAACGAGATGAGTAACCGGCTGCAGGTTGCGCAGGCGGAGATCACCGCCTGGGCGCGCACCCTGGAAGACCGCGTCGCGGAGAAAACGCGCGAGTTGAAGCAGGCCCACCAGCGGATGCTGCACGTGGAGAAGATGGCGACCATCGGCAAGATGGCCGCGGTAGTGGCGCACGAAATCAACAACCCGCTCTCGGGAATTCTGACTTATTCCAAGCTGGTGAAACGCTGGATCGGTAACAACGCGGCCAGCGCGCCCCGCCAGGACGAGATGCAGGGATCGCTCGACCTGATTGCCAGCGAAAGCAAGCGCTGCGGCGAGCTGGTGAAGAACCTGCTGAGCTTCTCGCGGGTCTCGCCCATGAACCTGGCGTGGTGCGATCTCAACCAGGTGATCGATCGCTGCCTGCGCCTGGTGCAGCACAAGATGGACATGGCGGGCATTCAGCTCAATCTGGATCTTGGCTCCGATTTGCCCATGGCGCATTGCGATCCGGCGCAGATCGAGCAGGTCGTGCTGGCCATGGTGATCAACGCCATCGACGCCATGCCGCAAGAGGGCAACCTGTGGATCAGCACTCGCGTGACGGCCGATTCCACGATGGAGCTGGTCATCCGCGATGACGGCATCGGCATCCCCGCCGAACATCTCCCGCATATCTTCGAGCCCTTCTACACGACGAAAGAATCCGGCGGATCGGGGCTTGGACTGGCCATCAGCCAGAACATCGTGGAGCGGCATGGCGGCCAGATCGAGGTGAACTCGGTCGTGGGCCAGGGAACGACTTTCAAGATTGTGCTTCCGGTTGACAGCCAGGGACCCGCGATCGCCGATGAAGGCGGCCGCGCGGTGGCTGAAGTGAGGTAGAGAAATGACGCAAGGCAAATTGTTGATCGTGGACGATGAACTCAGCGTGCGTGACTCGCTGGCCAAGTGGTTCGCCGAGGAAGGCTACGAAGTCGCCACCGCCGAAAACGCCAACGAGGCGCTGACCCGCGTGGCCGAGACGGCCTTCGATGTTGCGCTGGTGGACATCAAGATGCGCGGCACCGATGGCATCGAATTGCAGCGGCGGCTGCACGAGATTTATCCCGACATGCTGGTCATCATCATGACCGGATACGCCTCGGTGGAGACGGCGATCGCTGCGCTCAAGAACGGCGCGTACGATTACGTCAACAAGCCGCTCGATCCCGACGAGATTGCGCATCTCGTTGCCAAAGCCATGTCCCATCGCCACACGCAGCAGGAAAACACCCGGCTGAAAGAGACCGTCGCGGAGATTGCGCCGCCCTCCGACATCATTGGACAGAGCGCCGCCATGAAGCATGTCTTTGATGCCATCGAAACGGTCGCGCCGACCGACGCCACAGTGCTGGTCACCGGCGAGAGCGGCACCGGAAAGGAACTGGTGGCGCGCGCCATTCATGCCGCCAGTCCGCGCCGCTTTCATCCCCTGGTCGTCATTCATTGCGGCGCGCTGACCGAAACCCTGCTGGAGAGCGAACTTTTCGGCCATGAGAAGGGCGCATTTACCGGAGCGCAGTACCGCAAGAAGGGCAAGTTCGAAATCGCCGAAGGCGGTACCGTGTTCCTCGACGAGATCGGCGACATCAGCCTGAAGACCCAGACCGACCTGTTGCGCGTGCTGCAGGAGCGCGAGATCACGCGCGTGGGCGGCAACCAGACCATCAAAGTCGATTTTCGCATCGTCGCTGCCACCAACAAGGACCTGGAGCAACTGATCGAGGAAGGCAAATTCCGTCCCGACCTCTATTACCGGCTGAACGTTTTTCACATCGAGATTCCACCGCTGCGCGAACGGCGCGAAGACATTCCCGTACTGGTGGACCACTTCATACGCAAGTTCTCGCGCGAAATGAGCAAGAAAATTACGCGCGTCTCGCCGGCGGCGATGAACGCCTTGCAACAGTACGGCTGGCCGGGCAATGTACGCGAACTGGAGAATGCCGTCGAGCGCGCGATGGTGGTGGCGCAGGAGCCTGAGTTGCGCGACCAGGACTTTGTGTTGAAGTCGAGGAACGGCGCCAGTCTGGGCGATGTCCGCAGCCTGGAAGACGTGGAGCGGGCGCACATCCTGCGGGTGCTGGAAGAGTGCAGCGGCAATCAGACGCATGCCGCCGAGGTGCTCGGCATCGACCGGGTCACGTTGCACCACAAGCTGAAGAAGTATGGCTGGAACAGGAAAGAGCAACTAGTAACTAGTAGCTAATCACTAGCTACTATTCCCTATGAAGAAACTACAGTTGCTGCCGGTGGGGGTGGTGGACGCCCGGCTGCTCGAATGGCTGTGTCAGGCGCTCCACGAGAAATTTCGTGTGCCTGCGGAGGTGCTTTCGCCGGCGCTCGATCCATCCTTCGCGCTGCACGCCGAGCGGCAACAGTATCATTCCTCCGAAATCCTTGCCGCGCATGCAGCGGCACATCAACAGCAACACCTGGCGGCTGCTGGGAGTGACCGAGTTCGACCTGTACATTCCGATTCTGACCTTCGTCTTTGGCGAAGCGCAGCTCGGGGGAAGCGCAGCCGTCGTCTCCTATCACCGTTTAATGCAGGAGTTCTACGGCCTGCCGGCAGACCTTGATCTGCTGGCCAATCGTCTGCTGATCGAAGCGGTCCACGAGCTGGGACACACTTTGCGCCTCACCCACTGCCACGACTATCAATGCGCCATGGCGCCCTCACACGCGGTGGAGTGGATTGATATCAAAGACAGCGGCTTCTGCGAAGAATGCCTGGCACGTGTGCTGCAAACAGCATGAGGTCCGGATTTGCCGCTCCGAAAGCCCCTTACTCCATCCAATTGCTGGACTGTTGCGAGTCGCGGTACGCGTTCGGAAAGCGTCAAGGAGCTTTAGCCGTCGCTGTCGGCTCAGCTTCCTCCCATACCGCGGTCACTGCCAACGCAACCACAATTCCGGTGGCTACCTCCAGAAAGCGATGAACCGCTATCATCGCCGGAGACTCGGTGTGTGCCACGAGCATCACGATGGCCAGCGTGATGTTGGCGAGGCGATAGGAAGCATTCAGATGCAGTCCGGCGCAGATCAGTCCTATCACGAACACGCCCGCACCGAAGGCCAGAAGTTTCGGTCCGAAGTAAACGCTGAGCAACACTCCAATGGTGGCTCCCATTGCGGTTCCCGCCAGCCGCTGCCAGGAGACGGTGAACGTGGGGCCCAGCTTCGTCTGCAAGACGACAAACGTCGTGATGCAAGCCCAGTACGGCTCAGGCAGCTTGAAAAGCCGGGCCATGGCCAGCGACGCGATGGCCGCTATCGCGTTTCGGCCGGCGTGCACTAGAGGCTGTTGCGGGATCCATCGGGAGTGGTTCGGTTGTGCCATGGCGGCTCCTGTGTTCCAGAGAGTATAGGCCACCGCGATTTTCCGGTAGCGAAGGTAGACTGATCTTCCATGTTGGACCGCTGGAAAAATCTCCGCGTCGTACTGGTGGCCACGCGCAACCCTCTCAACCTTGGCGCGGCCGCCCGCGCCATGAGCAACTTTGGCTTCGCGCACCTGCGCGTCGTCAACCCGTACGAGCTGGCCTTCCGCGAGGCGCGCTCAGCGGTTGGCGCCGCAGCGCTGCTGGCCAGCGCCGAAGAGTACCAGAGCGTAGCAGACGCCGTTGCCGACTGCACACTCGTGGTTGGGACCACTGCCGTGCGTCATCGCGAATTGCAACATCCGCTGCGACGGCTGGAATATGGTGCGCGTCTCATTCGCAGGCGGCTCGCCGTCCGCGGCGGAGGTCCAGTCGCGCTGGTGTTCGGATCCGAGAAGGTCGGGCTTTCCAACGACGATCTCAGCCATTGTCATTGGCTGCTACGTATTCCTACTCGCGAAGAGCACATCTCGATGAACCTTGGGCAGGCGGTCGCGGTTTGCCTGTATGAGCTGGTGCGGAATGCGCAGGCTGCTCGATCCTCGAAAAAATCGCAGTGTGCTACGGCAGGCGAGGCGGAGCGCATCACCGCGGTGCTGCTGGACGCGTTACAGGCCAGCGGCTATATGAGCCCTGATGCCGCTGGCACGACCGCGGAGAAGGTGCGCCGTCTCATCCGCCGGCTGAACCCCAGCCGTCCGGACGCGGACGTCCTGCTCGGGATGTTGCGGCAAATCGTGTGGAAGGTACGGCAGTAGAAATCTGAAATCTCGCCACAGAGAGGCACAGAGACACAGAAAAGAAATTGGGAACCATAACGCTCCAGGCTATAGTCCAGTCACCACGGAGGACACGGAGTTCTTGATTTGTATAGGGTTTTCGCACTGCTCTCCGTGCTCTCCGTGGTGAAAAGAGAAATTCCCCAAAGCGTTGCCAGATGGAGTACGCAGTTTCCCAATTCTTCTCTGCGCCCCTGTGCCTCTGTGTTGAAAAGGTTTCTAGAACAGCCCCAGCTTCTTCTTCTTTTTCGGTTTCGAGGAATCTTCCGTGGTAGCGGTCGTGTAAATCGGCTTGGTTTCATTGGGGCTGGCCCCGGTATCGATGTAGCCCGGTTTGATGTCGATGTACGCCTTTTCGCGCAGGCTGGTGAGGTAGTCGCGCAACGCGGGCTGCATCTTCGTCATATACAGGTTTTCCTGGACCCTGGCCTCAACGTCCTTGAGCGGAGGAATGCCGGCGTCCTGGTGCTGCGTCACCTTCAGGATGACGAAGCCCTGATTGGTCCTGATCGGCTTGGTGTAATCCCCGGCTTTCATGGTGAACACCTGCTCCTCCAGCTCCTTGGAGAGCGTGCCGCGCTTGAAGTATTCCAGATCCCCACCAATCGCCGAAGTTGGGCCATCCGAGTACTGCTTGGCCAGGTCGTCGAACTTGCCGCCTTTTTGCAACAAGGCGTACACCTGGTCGGCTTTGGCTTGGGCCTGGGCTACGGTCTCGGGACTGGGCGTTTCCGGCAGCACCTCTTTTCCCTTTTCGGTTTTCACCGGCGGCGCAGTCTGGGTCGAAATCAGGATCTCGCTCAGACGCACCTCTTCCGGGCGCTCCATCTCCGCTTTGTGCTTGTTGTACTCCTCCTGGATTTCCTGCTGGGTCACGCTGATGTGGCCGCCGACTTCCTGGGCGATGACGCGTTGCGTGATGATGCCGTTCTTCATGTTCTGCTTGAATTCTTCGAACGAGACGCCTTGCGCCTGGGCGGCCTTTTCCAGATCTTCCATGGACTCGGCATGCATCTGCTTGCGCAGTTCGTCGAGCCGCTTAACAACGTCGGTGTCGGCGTTGATGCCCAGCTCCTCGCCTTTTTGCAGCAGCAGTTGTTGGTCGATCAGGTCGCGCAGCAGGTCCTTCTCGCGGTCCTTCTCCTGCTGCGCCGTGGCGTTCGGTTCTTGCTGGTGCATATCTGTGAGCAGTTGCTCACGGGCCCGCCTCAAGTCTGCCCGGGTAATGATGTTGTTGTTGATGCGGACAATGATCTCCTCGACCACTGTGTCATCTTGGGCAAGAACAAGGGGAACGCCGAGGAATATCGCAAACCAGAAGACAAGAAATTTCTTCATTAAAGACCTGATCAGGTGGGCTGTAATGCCTGGTCCCGCCCGAAAGCACAACGGGCATATCTTGATTATTTTACCGCGTCTTGCTCGCTTGTGCGGAACCGAAGTGATTGCCCACAAGGATCTCGCTGCGCTGTGCCAGTGAGGACTCTCATGGTCGCATTGTGAGCTCTTGTCTGCGAATGGCGAGCCATAGTGCAGGAGCAAGGAGTTGATCGCATGGTTGGAGCATGAAATGGCCATCGTCCGGCAGCATGAAGATGGCGGCCGCCCTGTCGCACAACATTTGGATTTGCGAGGTCTGCAGTTGGCCAGCAGACGAATTGGCGGGCATGTAGTAAGCTATGGATATCACGCCGCGGAGAGGTGGCCGAGTGGCTGAAGGCGGCGGTTTGCTAAACCGTTGTACGGTCAAAAGCTGTATCGGGGGTTCGAATCCCCCCCTCTCCGCCAGAATTCTTCGATCCCAACCACTCCAGGCATGCCATTCATCTTCTTTTCGGATTGCTGGAAGTAGCGCCGCGGCAATTTCGAGTCTTAGGCAAACTTGAAGTGTTCCAAGAAATAACCGGATTTTCCCTCCGGGAAGAACCAGGAGGCGGACATGAAAACGAATTCTGGGAATACCATAGTGACATTGCTGGCGCTCGCACTATTTGGAACAACGGTGGCGGCGCAAACCACCGCTCCCGCGCAAACGCAGAGCAATGACGCGGGCACGACCTTGCCGGCAA
Source organism: uncultured Acidobacteriaceae bacterium (assembly GCA_963833155.1). Lineage (GTDB taxonomy): Bacteria > Acidobacteriota > Terriglobia > Terriglobales > Acidobacteriaceae > Bog-257. The sequence continues at coordinate 34,828 of CAWHWY010000001.1, read as the reverse complement.
CAGGCCTTGGACACGGAGCTTTTCCCGTGCAAGTCTAAGACGCTGGACTCTAGCAAGCTGAAACGGGGCGACATAGTTGAGCTCAAGACAGCGGGAGTATTTGTCCTCCCCAACGGGACGCGAGTGCCACGGGGAGTGAAGGTGACCGGACACCTCACGGAGGTGACGGCCCGCTCCAAAGGTGATTCCCAATCGGAGCTGGCCATAGTTTTCGACCAGATCAGCGTCGCTAACGGGGAACAGTTGACCATGAAAGGGATCGTTCAGGCTGTAGGCTCGAATCCGTACGAACGTGGTGAGATTCTGAGATAGGCGAAGAGGGGAACCAGCCGTTGTGATGGCGAAGGTAGCGCTTCTTGTTCTTCATAGCTCCACACTCATGCCTCCCTTTTCCGACTTTGGATAGCTTGCGCTGTAACGCCACTCTCTTTGAAGCCTTGCACCGTCCCAGACTTCGTTGTACTTGCACCGGTAATTAAAGTACAGGCCGGTGTCATCTCCTTTCCGGGACAACAAAACCCTTGCTATCGTCTCGCGGTCGGGGTGCTGGAATTTGTCACCGTTGGTGGAAAAGAGCCAGCGTGGGCAGTCCAACATATCGAGCAGCCTCCAAGCAGCATCGGCATGGCTTGATGCGGTCATCTCCCCTGACCCAAAATGGGACGACAGGCTGTCGAAAATAGAAATTCTTTTGGCTATCGAACCAGCATTCGTTCATAATGGGGATGATCGCACTGCCTCGGCTGCTGACTTGTCATGCTTCGGGAATGTCCTCTGAAGCGAGAGACACGTGGCTGGTTGTCTAACGCTCGGTGTGATTCAAGTCGAAAGACATTTCGCGGGTCAGCCAGAGGAGGACTCCATGGCGCTAACCGCTTCGGGAACCGCTCCCGCTTCCTCAACTCCCAAGTCCCCAAAACCCACGCCGATTGCTCCCTCGGCCTACCGTCCGCTGAAGGCATATGCGTTCGATCCCAGCCACGGGAAATATTTTGGCAACTACATGGCGCTGAATCTTAAGTACGAGCCCTTGAAACCGGGCCCAATCGGGGCGCAAATCGCGGTCATCGACTATGACGGGTCCAACGATTGCTATTACGAACCGGTGAACCTGGATGAGGACGTCATTTTGATTCGCAACGGGCTCGACCCCAACGAAGCCGATCCGCGTTTCCATCAGCAGATGGTTTATGCAGTTGTCAAAGAGACAATCGAGCGCTTTGAGTTCGCCCTGGGCCGGCCATTGACTTGGCGACGAGAGCGCGACCACAAGGACGATCCTTTTCGCGGCAAGCTGAGGATATTTCCTCACTGCATGCAAGAAGCCAATGCCTACTACGATCCTGAGCTGCACGCCATTCTCTTTGGCTACTTCGCCGCACCTCCTGACGACGAGATGAACTTGCCGGGCCAGACCGTCTTTAGCTGCTTATCTCATGACATCGTGGCGCATGAGACCACGCACGCCGTGATCGATCGCATCCGTCCCTACTTTATAGAGCACACGAGTGTTGACACCCCGGCGTTTCATGAGGCTTTCGCCGACATCATCGCCCTCCTGCAACACTTCAGCATGACCGATGTCATGCGCGAAGCTATCGCCGGAACCCACGGACTGCTGGAGATGGCCGAACTGGCTCCTTATGCCGAGAAAGGCTCGAAGGGTGCGCGGATCAACGCGGAAATCGCTCGTGACAATCCGCTGGTCTCATTGGCCAGACAGTTCGGAGGCGCCATGAAAATGCGCGGCGGGCTGCGCTCCGCCATCGGCACTCCGCCCAATTCCCGCGAATTGGAGACGAAAACCGAGCCGCACGATCGGGGTTCCATCCTGGTCGCCGCCATTTTCGACGCCTACTTCACTTCTTATATCAAGAAGACCCGTGACCTGATGGCGATCGCGAGTGCCAGGGCCGACAGCAAGGCCGATCTGCATCCCGACCTGGTCAATCGGCTGGCCGACGAAGCCAGCAAGACCGCCAAAGAGTTCGAGCACATCTGCATTCGTGCTCTCGATTACTGTCCCGTCACCGATATCCATTTCGGCGACTTCCTTCAGGCGCTAATCACCGCCGACTACGACCTTGTCCCTGATGATAGGCACGGTTACCGCAGTGCCTTCATTGACGCTTTCCGTTCGCGGGGCATACAGCCCTACGCCAGCTCCTACTCAGAAGAGGCGTTGCGCTGGGGCGGTCCTGACGTGGACGCCGGCAGCACACTGCAATGTGGCGGAATGTTCGCCGTGTTGCAGCAACAGACGACTGATGATGACTTCCGGGCCAAGCAGAAGCACAATGCCGAGCTCATCTACACATTTGCCATGCAGCATGCGGCCGCACTTGGGCTCGACCCGGTCGATAAGCACAAAAGCCCGATCAACGTCTTTTCCTTCCATCCCGTGCTTCGTACCGCTCCCGACGGCCGGCCGTTGCTGGAGATGGTGACCCAGGTCCTGCAGACCTTGACGCTCCCCGACGACACTGGCGGCCCTCCCGTCAAGGTCCACGGCGGAGTGGCCCTGGTCTTCAACATTGACGGAACTGTGCGGTATGCGATTCACAAGAGCGCCAAACGGCTCGCGGCCTCGCATTCTGAGTTCCAAATGCAACTCCGCAACAGCAGCCCACTTTCGCCCTACCAGGACGTATCGACCGCGCAGATCAACTTCCGCGCTCTACATCGGGGGTACTGAAATGCCAGCGAAGAAAACCAGCACTGCCAAAACTTCGGCCAAGACCAAGACCTCGGCTAAGACTAAGAAAAAGGAACCTCAGCCCAGCGATGGCGGAGCCACGGGTACCGGGAACATCCAGGTTCGAATGTATCGGGTCGGATTCGGCGATTGCTTCCTGCTGACGTTGCCGACGGCTGACGGTCCACGCTACGTCCTGGTGGACTGTGGCGTGCATTCCAAGGGGAACATCAAAGCCGATGGCACCTCGATGATTGCCAAAGCAGTCGACAACATCGCCGAGGTCACGGGCAAGAAGTTGAGCATTGTCATCGCCACTCATCCCCACCAGGATCACATCTCCGGATTCGGCAGTTTCGCCAAGCAGTTCGCTGAGTTCGCCATCGACGAGGTTTGGATGCCCTGGACAGAAAATCCCCAGGACCCAACGGCGAAGAGCTTGCGCGACAAGCGGTCCGCGCTGGTCTCCAGACTGCAGGTTCACTTCGCCGCGATGGGCGTGTCCGATGATTCCGGGCCTGCGGCGGCCGTGGCCAACATGGCCGGTAACGCTCCCGCCTTCGCGGCGCTCCATTCCGGCTTTGGGGTTGGCGCCAAGGTACAGTTCTTCGAAGCTGGCGATGTAGTGAAAGAACCTGCTGGGATCAAGGGCCTGAACGTCTCCATCCTCGGACCTCCCACCGATCAGAGCTTCCTGTCCAGAATGAACCCTCCCGCGGACGACCATTACTTGCGCCTCGCCGGAGGCGGTCAGGATGATACGAACCAAGTAAAGCCCTTTGTACCGGAACAATGGTCATTCCAGACAGCCGACCCAGCTCTCGGCTGGCCTGAACTTCCGCAGTACTACAAGGACCAACTCAAGGGTCGCGCCAACTCTTCCGCGGAAGACTTGGCATTTGCTCTCGATCAGTGCGTGAACAACTGCAGCATCGTCGCCCTCTTTTCCTATCAAGGCAAGAACCTGCTGTTCCCCGGCGATGCGCAATACGGCAACTGGCAATCGTGGTTGGGATCGGACGAGAGCAGCAGCCTGCTGAGCAGTGTATCGTTCCTTAAACTCGCGCATCATGGCAGCGTCAACGCAACTCCCAAAGAAGCGCTGGAGAAGATGCCGGACGGCAAATTCGCCGCCATGATGTCCACGCAGAACAAGCCCTGGCCGTCGATTCCTGCTCCCGGTTTGCTGCCTGCACTCGACCGCAAGACCGGCAACCAGTGGATCCGCAGTGACGCAATCCCCATTGCTGGCGCGCCGTCGGCACCCAAAGGGACGGCGATTCCCGCTGTGTTCCATCAGGGCGAGTTCTGGTTCGACTATGTTCTGAGCTGAGAGGAGAAGCCATGCCGCAAACTGTGCCCGAACTGCATGAGTTGATTGCGCCGGTTGAACGCCTGCGCCAGGATCCGCCAGTGTTGCAGCCTGAGGAGGATGGCATTGCCCTGTGTCTCTCCGGTGGAGGATACCGCGCCATGCTGTTCCACGTGGGCGCCATCATTCGCCTCAACGAACTCGGTTACCTAGGCAAGCTCGACCGGATTTCCAGCGTTTCAGGAGGCTCCATTACCGCCGGAGTGCTTGGGCTGAATTGGAACAAGCTGAAATTCAATGCCAACGGCGTCGCTGGCAATCTGGATGAGTGCTTCACCGCGCCGCTTCGCGCCATGGGCTTGCGCACCATCGATGCCTCCTCCATCATCGAAGGCGTGTTCCTGCCCGGGTCGGTCTCCGACAAAATCCGCAAGTCGTATGAGGACTACTTGTTCGGCGCTGCCACATTGCAGGACTTGCCCGACAAGCCTCGCTTCGTCATGAACGCAACCAACGTGCAGTCCATGGCGCTGTGCCGCTTCAGCAAGCCCTACATGTGGGACTACCGCGTTGGCAAGGTCCCCCATCCGAAGATCGAGTTGGCCGCCGCGGTTGCTGCTTCCTCGGCTTTCCCACCGGTGCTCTCGCCGGCCGAGCTTCATCTTGAGAGTTCGGACTTCGACCCGAACACCGGCACGGACCTGCAGAAGGAGCCCTACACCACCGACATGGTCCTGACCGACGGCGGGGTGTACGACAACCTGGGGTTGGAAACGGCATGGAAGAGGTACAGCACCATCCTGGTGAGCGACGGCGGCGGTGCGACGCAGCCGGAGCCGGAGCCCAAACATGATTGGGCACGCCACGCCTACCGCATATTAAACATCGTCGACAACCAGGTGCGTTCCCTCCGCAAACGGCTCCTGATAGGCGGTTTCAAGGCAGGCTTGCGCAAGGGGACCTATTGGGGCATCCGCACCGACATCAAAGACTATTCTTTGCCGGACGCACTGCCGTGCCCATTTGAGAAGACCATTCTGCTCGCGAACATTCCTACGCGGCTCAAGCGGATCGAGCCTGAGCAGCAGAAGGATTTGATCAACTGGGGCTACGCGGTTTGCGACGCGGCCATGCGCGCTCACATGAACCTGGGGCAAGTGGCCCCGCCAGTCCTTCCCTTGTAGCCCCCTGGCTTTTCCCGCCGGGGTCCGCGTGTCGAGAGGTCGATCCTGCGATTTCGCCACAACCGCATCGCAAGAACGACATGAGTCTGGACTAGCCGCCGGCAATGGCCCCTATGATCACAAGGGGCTCCGCCCCCGACGAGACCGCGTCGGGTAGCGGGGTGTCCGGCAGTTCATGGGACAGGTCCTCCTCGCAAGCGAAGAACCGCAAGAACGGCCGGCGTTCTTGCGTGACATGGTCGCGGATTGTGCCGCGCAGCACGGGAAAGCGCGTCTCGAGCGCGTCGAGGACCGAGCGCTGAGTAGCCGGGCCCTCCACGTCAAGCTCCACCTCCCAGCCGGCATGCGCCAGCGTCCGCAGGTGTGGCGGCAGTATGACGCGGATCATGGCAACGTCTGCACCTCGACAGAAAGCACGGCAGGAAGGTCCCGCACGATGGGGGCCCAATTGTCCCCCGCGTCAGGCGAGGCGTACACCTGCCCGCCGGTGGTACCAAAATAAACGCCACAGGAGTCGAGCGAGTCGACGGCCATCGCGTCGCGCAACACGTTGACGTAGCAGTTGCTTTGCGGCAGGCCTTTCGTGAGCGCTTCCCACTCGTTTCCGCCCGTGCGGCTGCGATACACGCGTAGCTTTCCCTCGGGCGGATAGTGCTCCCCGTCGCTCTTGATCGGCACAACATAGATGGTTTCCGGTTCGTGCGCGTGCACGTCGATCACGAACCCGAAGTCGGTGGGCAAGTTCCCGCTAACCTCGTGCCACGAGTCGCCGGCGTCGTCGCTGCGCATCACGTCCCAGTGCTTCTGCATGAACAGCACGCCGGGTCGTGACGGATGCATCGCCACGTGGTGCACACAGTGGCCGACCTCGGCAGTCGGCTCAGGGATGTATTGGGAATACAGTCCCCGGTTGATCGGGCGCCATGTCTTGCCGCCATCGTCGGTGCGGAAGGCGCCCGCAGCCGAGATGGCAATGTAAATCCGGCCGGGGTCGCTGGGATCGAGAATGATCGTGTGCAAGCACATTCCACCGGCGCCGGGCTGCCATTTAGGGCCCGTGCCGTGGCCGCGCAGTCCGGCGAGTTCCTGCCACGTCTGGCCACCGTCGGTCGAGCGGAATAAAGCGGCATCCTCAACTCCTGCATAGACCGTGTCCGGATCGGTGAGCGACGGCTCGAGATGCCAAACCCGCTTGAACTCCCACGGGTGCTGGGTGCCGTCGTAGAACTGATGCGTCGTTAAGGGTTTGCCGGTCTCCGGCGAGGTGTCGTAAACGAATTTGTTGCTCGTGCCAGCCCCTGGCATCGAGCCCGGCCCGGGCGGCGTGCCTCCTCCGGGTATCTCCCAGCTCTTGCCGCCGTCGTTGGACCGCTGGATGACCTGCCCAAACCAGTCGCTCGACTGCGACGCATACAGCCGATTCGGATCGGCTGGTGATCCCTTAACGTGGTAGAGTTCCCAGCCCGCGAAATGGGGACCGCTGACGTCCCACCGTTCGCGCTTGCCGTCTGACTCCAGAACGAACGCTCCTTTGTGTGTGCCTACCAATACGCGTACCTTGCTCATCCTCACTCCTTCCTACCCGCTTGGCGGGTGGTCACATTGTATCGACGATTGAACCGGCTCGAAATCGACATGCCCCGCACCGAGTTCCTGTAGATGACCGGCCTTCGGCGGTTCAAAGAGTGTAGATTATTTCCGAGTAGCTCGTCACTGGCCACGGGAGGATACGCGGGAGCCTGAGAAGGCCCCCATCACGACCCAGCTTTAGAACAAGTTCCAGAGGAACTGGTTGTACACGTCGTGATGGTACTGGACCTCCGGCGCCTTGACGAACGTGCCCAGCAGCCGTGGACAGCGGTCCGCTGAAGCCTGCTTGAGATCGGCGTAGCGGGTCTTCACGTCAGCGCCGAGCAACTTGGTTGTCCAATCGGCCTCGCGGAAGCGGCTAAGTGCGTCGTAAATGTTGTCAGGCAGGTAGCGCTGCGCTTGGCGGAGGTTCTTGATCTTTGCCGTTTCACCCTGCAAACCGGTCTTAAAGATCGAATACATGGTCATGTAGGGGTTGGCGTCGGGAGAAACCGATCGCACTTCCACTCGCATGCTGCGCTCGTTGCCGATAGGCACGCGGATCATCGAGCCGCGATCGGTCGGCGAGGCTTTGATCTGGTTCGGCGCCTCGAAGTGGGGATCGAGCCGGCGATACGCATTGACGCTGGCATTGAGTAGCAGGCAGAGATCGCTGCCGTGGGTCAGGATGCGATCGATAAAGGCCCAGCCCGCCTTGCTCAGCATCTCTTCGCCCTTCGGGTCCCAGAACAGATTCTTGCCGTTCTTGCTGATGGAGACGTTGGTGTGCATACCGCTGCCGTTCACACCGACAACCGGCTTGGGCAGAAACGACGCCGTACAATCCATCTTGGTCGCCACCTGGCGGCAAATCAATTTGTAGAGTTGGATTTGGTCGGCAGCAGCGACCGCCTCGGAGTAGCAGTAGTTGATCTCGAACTGTGACGGCGCAACTTCGGGATGGTCCTTCTCGTTCTGGAAGCCCATGGCGCGCTGCACTTCGGCCGTGGTATCGATGAACATGCGCAGGGTGTCGCCCGGCAGCGAGTGATAGTAGCCGCCGGTATTGACGTACTCGAACTTAAGAGTTTCGTGGTAGCGACGCTCGGCATCGGGTCCGCGGAACAGAAAACCTTCAATTTCGTTGGCGGCGTTCAGCGTGTAGCCTTCCTTCTTGTAGAGTTCGTCGCTGAAGCCCTTCAGAATGCCGCGAATGTCGGCTGCGTAGGGTGTGCCTCCTTTATCGATGACGTCACCGAAAACGAGGACCTTGCCTGGCCCAAACACATCCGCCGGCCCCCAGTAAAACGCGCTCCAGTCGATTCCCAGACGCAGATCGCTCTCGCGCTGCGCGGTGAAGCCGCGGATGGAAGAACCGTCGAAGGTCAGGTTGTCATAGCTCTTGATGAGGAACTTCTTGTCGTAGTCCAGCATGTGCAGGCGGCCTTCGAGGTCGCTGAACAGCACGGTGACCGCCTTGATGCGTTTCTCCTCGGTAAGATACTTGAGTCGTTCTTCCTGAATCTCGTCGAAGGGTACGCGGTTCATGCGCTGCAGCTTCGCATGCAGATTCATCTCTTCCAGTTCGTCATAGGACAACGCCAAAAAATTACGCAGTTCGTTCGGCATGAATTCTCCTCGAGACGGGGTGATGGAAACCGCCGCATAAAGTTGGTATTGGCGATCTCAATCGAGCGTACATTTTTGCCGCACAGGCTAGCACGGAGATGACCCGCCGCTATGGTTGGGCACCCCGACCCGAACGCGTCTCGGAGGCGGTGCCCGCGGGCCACTGGCGCACCCTGACCGTGTTGGCCGCGCTCACCACGGCAGGCGTGCTGGCCAGCATGACCATTGAGTCGCCTACTGATGGGGATGTCTTCCTCGCCTTCGTGGAGCAGGTGCTCGTGCCACGGCTGGAATCGGGGCAGGTGGTAATCCTGGACAACTTGGCTGCCCACAAGGTGGAGGGCGTGCGCCAGCTCATCGAAAGCCGCGGGGCGCACCTGCTCTATCTGCCGCCGTACTCGCCCGACTTTAACCCCATCGAGCAAGCCTGGTCCAAAGTGAAACAACTCTTGCGCGGAGTGAAGGCCCGAGTTCTGGAACAGCTCGAACCGGCGATCGCTCAGGCCTTGGCTGCCATCACGGCTCAAAACGCGCAAGCCTTCTTCCGCCACTGCGGGTATGGGATACAGCAACTATGAAAATGCTCTAGCCAGTCAAAAAAGTTGATGGCACATATAGAAGGAACTTATCGAAATGTTGTGCAGTCCCGCCCCGCTGAACCCCGGCGCCACCGGCGCCGGGAGTTCCGGTCGATGCTCGATTCCCTTATCCTACGAGAACACCTCGCCCGCCAGGCGGGACAGCGTGCGCGTGGAAAGCGTGTTTTGGATTGGCTGTGTCAGCGAACCGGCCGCCAGTGACCCGCTTGCGAATGATCTTGAGCTTCAAGGCGCGCTCAATCGAGCGCAACTCCCCGACCTCTGCGCCTGAAACCAGGGTCGAGGCAAGCCCGGACGCACCCATCCTCCCCGTGCGGCCAACGCGATGAATAAAGTCTTCGGGAATCTGAGGCAGATCATAGTTAATGACGTGCGCAACGTTGGTCACATGGATGCCGCGCGACGCGACGTCGGTCGCCACCAGCACCTGGAACTTGCCCTGGTCAAAGCCGTTGAGCGCCCCGGTACGCTGCGATTGAGTGCGATCGCCGTGGATCATGGCCGCCGAAAATCCGTCGCGCACCAGGTTCTTGGCCAGTCGCTCGGTTCCGCGCTTGGTGCGAGCGAAGATCAGGGTCTGTCCCTTCTCCTGGTAGAGAAGGTGGCGTAACACCTCGGACTTTTCCGCTAGCGGTACTTCGAACGCATGCAACTCAACAGTGTCAGCCGGCTTGGAAGTCGAACCCAACGCCACGCGCACCGGACTCTTCATGTAGTCGTTGACGAGGTGGGCCACCGAAGCCTCCAGCGTCGCCGAAAAGCAAAGCGTCTGCCGGTCACGAGGGAGCTGCGCCACGATGCGTCGAATCGCCGGCAGGAAGCCCATATCGAGCATACGGTCAGCTTCGTCCAGCACCAGCGTCATCGCATGCCGCAAGTCAACCAGCCTGCGGCCAAGGAAATCTTCCAACCGCCCAGGCGTCGCCACGATGACTGTTGCGCCCTTGCGGACCGCTTGAATCTGGCGCTGCTCGCTCATGCCGCCGATGACCAGCGCGGCGGGCGCAGCTTTGCGCTCGCGTAGTTTTTCGTACTGCTCATGGACTTGCATCGCCAGCTCGCGCGTCGGCACCAGAACGAGCGCGGAGACGTTCTGCGGGGAACCTTGTGCCGCGAGGCGTTCGAGCATCGGAATCAGGTACGCCAGCGTTTTGCCCGTGCCGGTTTGCGCGGTAGCGAGTACGTCTTTGCCCTCAAGGGCCGGCGGAATAGCGGACGCCTGGACCGGCGTCGGGGTGATGAAATGGAAGTGTGCCAGCTTCTGCTGGAGCCCAGCAGACAGGGGCATATCTTTAAATTGTGTCAAACTGATTTTTCTTTCTGGAGAGGCGTCTCGCGAGGAAGCATACAGGATGCGAGTCGCGATGATACAACTGAAGCCGCTCGGATTTTATTTGGCGCTGAAAATGAAACGGAAGCAGGAAAGGCAGGAGATCAGATCAATAAAGAATCGGATGTCGCTTGCAAGCGGCCGTAGCCAATAGCGTCTACAGCGATTATAGGGATGCAGGACCTATTACGCAACCCTCTGTACTCGCCCAGTAGATAGGTGACACTTTTCATTCCTTTCGTTGAGATGAAGCCCGCAGCAGGAACTGCTGCGGGGTGAGGTAGCCCAAAGACTGTGGGAGAACAGCGGCCCTATGGTAGACCTCAACGCGCTGGTGAGTCCACCTTCAAACCTGCATGCGTACGATGGGATATACATCAACGACCGCGGAGAGATTGTTGCATTTGCGTTGGATGCCAGTGGCAACATTCGAGCCGTATTACCGGTTCCTCAAGGCAACTGCGACGACGATTGCGAACAACGAATCGCCGAAAGCCAGAACGCTATACTGGTCTCCTCAGCCTGCGACTACAGGATCGGCGGTTCCGGCATTTGGTAGACCGGCGAATTGGTTGGCCAACCCGTTGGGACAGCGAGATGCTGCATCCGTACAGCGCGTGGTTTTCTAGAATTGGCTCGCAGGTCGAAAAGATGAGAACGCAAAGGGCAGGACTATCAGTCCTGCCCTTCGTTTGACTCGGCGGTGAACCGCAGCTTCCTATCGCCGCAGGTGCATTCGGCCTTCGATTCCCAGCGTGCAGTCGGGGTTCACGTTCTGGATGTAGATGTCGTTCTCCCCGTTGCGATCATCCTCCCACGCGACAGCGGCGAGTCCGGAGGAGGCGAGGCCCGTGGACAGCCGGAACTTGTCCGCCGAAGCGGTCGAGACTCCAAACTGTGCGCAGACGAAGTTACCCGCCCCATCGAGCTTAGCGGCCTGAAGGGTGCCCGAACCGTATCCCGGCGAATCGACCCAGAAAACCAGAGCGCCGGTGCCGATCTGCACGTTCTCGACCCAGATTTGCGAGTCTGAGCCCAGCGGCACGATCGGCAATCCGGCATCGCCCCACTGGCGCGCGCCTGCGGAGTTGAACTTCTGTCCTGAGACGCCGTTTTCGACCTGGTTGGAGTCCTCTTCCGTCCAGAACAGGAACGTCTCCTGCGTTGCCGGATTGTAGGAGGCTGACGGCGAGACCCGCACGTTGAACTGGTTGGTCGATCCCACCGCGCCGTTGTGCCCGAAGGCTTCAGTCCCGTCCGTCAGGATGTGCTGCGCAAACACCTGCAGGCTGGGACTGCTGCTATACCACGAAAACACCGCGCCGCCACTGCCGTCGGGGACAAGGTAGGGGAATTCGCCGAACTGCAGCGAGCCGCCATCGTAAACCTTCACGTGTCCCGCGCCCCACAGCAGTTGGCCGCTGGCCGAGACCTTGTTGGCGTAAAGATAGTTGTTGCTGCCGTAACCCTTGTTGCGAACCCAAGAGACGATGACCGATCCGTTGTCGGCGGCATGCAGATCGGCTAGCAAGTAGTTGAAGCCGGACTCCTGTATGACTACGCCGTACTCGAACACAGTCTTTCCCGCCCACAGCGGATGACCGTTGGGATCGAGCTTCTGCAATACGACCGAGCTGTTCGTCGTCCAGGCGACGACGATGTTGCCATCGCTGGTGGCGGCAATCTTGGGCGCGGCGTGGAAGCCTGCGTCGAAGGTCAGGGAGACGCCGGACGGGCCCCACAGCGGCTGGCCAGAAGAGCTCATCTTGGCGGCAGTGACCTGCGGGTTGTTGGGATCTTTGCGGTCGTCGAGGAAGGCCAGCAAGGCGTTGCCGCTTGCGTCGATAGCAAGGCCATAGTCTTCGGTGGAGCTGAGCGACAGCTTTGCTACCTGGATGCCGTCGTGCGGAAACTGCTCGTAGCCGCTCGGGTTGAGCATCTGGTAGTAGACATCGTAGCCATTCGGCGGAGGATCGTTGGGATTGTTGTTGAACCAGCTCACGTACCAACTGTTGTTGGGCAGCGGCAGTACCTTGGGCTGGACCTGGTCGGCGCCCGAGATGTTGGAGAGCGCGAGATTCTGATTAGGATCGGAGGACCACTGGGCCCACGCAGCCGTGGAGAGAAGGATTGTGGCTACCAAGCCACGAATTATTATGCGTTTCATGATTTCTCCTTGTTCGGAAATTGCGATTAAGAAGGGCGGTGCGCAGCGGCCATGTTAGTTCCTAGACTGGCCTCGGCGTCCGCGCCAGTGACAAGGGCAGAAGATTTTGATCCTGCCCTTCCTCGTTGCTAGTTGCTAGCTGCCTTCCTTATTGTGCCAACTGTCTTAACACATACTGCAAGATGCCGCCGTGCTGGTAGTACAGCACCTCCTGCGGCGTGTCGATGCGAACTGTGGCGTCAAACTCCGTGGTCGTGCCGTCGGCCTTGGTGGCGCGCACCTTCACCGTCTTGCCCGGCGCGAAGTTCTTCAGCACGTCGCTAATGCCAACGATGGCGAACGATTCCTCGCCGGTGAGGCCGTTGGTTTCGGCGTTCTCGTCGTCGAGGAACTGCAGCGGCAGAATGCCCATGCCCACCAGATTGGAGCGATGGATGCGCTCGAAGCTTTCGGCCAGCGCCACGCGCACGCCCAGCAGCATCGGGCCTTTGGCCGCCCAGTCGCGCGACGAGCCTGAGCCGTACTCTTTGCCGGCGATCACCATCAGCGGCACGCCCTCGGCGCGGTACTTTTCCGAGGCGTCGAAGATGAACATCTCCTGGCCATCAGGCAGGTGACGGGTATGTGGACCTTCGCGCTCGGGTGTGAGCTTGTTGCGCAAGCGGACGTTGGCGAACGTCCCGCGCATCATGACTTCGTGGTTGCCGCGTCGCGATCCGTAGGAGTTGAAGTCCACCGGCTTCACGCCGTGCGCGATGAGGTACTGTCCCGCCGGGCTGTTGGGCTTGATGGAGCCGGCGGGCGAGATGTGGTCGGTGGTTACGCTGTGTCCGAGGTAGCAGAGCACGCGTGCGCCCGCGATGTCCTTCACCGGCGCGGGCCTCTTCGGCATGTTCTCGAAGTAGGGAGGATTCTTGACGTAGGTTGAGCTTTCGTCCCACGCGAAGGTCTCACCCTGCGGGACATTGAGACCGCGCCAGCGCTCGTCGCCCTTGAAGACGTCTTTGTAGGTCGTCTGGAAGAGGTCGCCGGTGATGTACTGGCGAACCACGTCGTCCACTTCCTTCGCGGTCGGCCAGATGTCCTTGAGGAACACCGGCTTGCGCTTGCCGTTGCCGCTATAGCCGAGCGGCTCGTTGTACATGTCGATGTCGGCGCGGCCGGCGAGCGCGAAGGCCACCACCAGCGGCGGCGACATCAGGTAGTTGGCGCGCACCTCGGAGTTGATGCGGCCTTCGAAGTTGCGATTGCCGCTGAGCACCGAGGCGACCACCAGGTCTTTGTCGGTGATGACGCTGGAGACTTCCTGCGGCAGCGGCCCGGAGTTGCCGATGCAGGTGGTGCATCCGTAGCCGACGAGGTTGAACTTCAGCTTCTCGAGGTAGGGCATGAGGCCGGAGCGCGTGAGGTATTCGGTGACCACCATGGAGCCGGGCGCGAGCGAGGTCTTCACCCACGACGGGACCTTCAGGCCCTTCTCGACGGCCTTCTTCGCCAGCAGTCCGGCGGCGACCAGCACCGACGGGTTCGAGGTGTTGGTGCAACTGGTGATGGCGGCGATCACCACGCTGCCGTGGGTGAGCACTTCGTTCAGAACGACGTGCTCTTCGACAACGTCGGCCTGCGAATCCACGCCATCGGGATGTCCACCTTCGCCTTCCCAACGCGCGGCTTGCTTCGAAGGTACGGTTTGGCCCGGCTTCAACAAGCCGGGCAAAGCCTGCTCGAACGATTTTGCGGCTGCCGAGAGCGCCACGCGGTCTTGGGGACGTTTCGGTCCAGCGATGCTCGGCTCGACGGTTGCAAGGTCGAGGTCCAGCACCTCGGTGTATTCCGCCTCGGGCGTGTCGGCGGTGTGGAACAGTCCCTGTTCCTTGCAGTAGGCCTCGACAAGGCTGATTTGTTCTGCGGTGCGTCCGCTGAGGCGAAGATAGCGCAGCGTCTCTTCGTCCACCGGGAAGATGCCGCAGGTCGCGCCGTACTCGGGCGACATGTTGGCGATGGTGGCGCGATCGGCGAGCGCGAGATTGCCCAGGCCCGGTCCGAAGTACTCGACGAACTTGCCGACGACGCCCTTCTTGCGCAGCATCTCGGTCACGGTGAGAACGAGGTCGGTGGCAGTCGAGCCTTCGCGCAACTGGTTCTTCAGGCGTACGCCGACGACCTGCGGGATCAGCATGGAAACCGGCTGGCCGAGCATGGCGGCCTCGGCTTCGATTCCGCCGACGCCCCAGCCCAGCACGCCGAGGCCGTTGATCATCGTGGTGTGCGAGTCGGTGCCGACCAGCGTGTCGGGATAAGCCAGCGGCTTGCCCGTTTCTCCGTTCGCGCCGACGAACACCACGCGCGCCAGGAACTCAAGATTGATCTGGTGAACGATGCCGGTGTCGGGCGGCACGATGGCGAAGTTCTTGAACGCGGTCTGTCCCCAGCGCAGGAACGCGTAGCGCTCCTTGTTGCGCGAGAACTCGAGCTCGGCGTTGAGCTGGAACGCCTGCGGCGTGCCGAACTCATCCACCTGCACCGAGTGGTCGATCACCAGCTCGGCCGGTTGCAGCGGGTTGATCAGCTTGGGATCGCCGCCCAGCGCCTTCATGGCGTCGCGCATGGCCGCGAGGTCAACCACCACGGGCACGCCGGTGAAGTCCTGCAGCAGCACGCGGCTGGGCATGAACGCGATCTCCTGCGACCGGAACGCTCTTGCCGGTCCAGGAGGTGAGCGCGCGCACGTCGTCGGCCTTCACCGACTTGCCGTCTTCGCGGCGGAGCAGGTTCTCCAGCAAAATGCGGAGCGAGTAAGGCAGGTGGCCGGTGGAGCAGCCATGCTTTTCCAGAGCGTCAAGACGGTAGATTTCAAACTCGCGCTTGCCCACGCGCAGGACGGAACGACTGCCAAAGCTGTTCATGGATGAGTCCCTTCTATATTGAGGAGCTGTAAGAGGGCGCGGATTCCAACAAAGCGGAACTAATTATCTTAAATCGGGCGGGGCGGAATGGGATAGCCGTCGCGAGCGATAGCGCAAAGATGTTTTGTGTCAGGGCACGACTTCAGTCGGGCCGCTAACTCGTTTGTTTCATCTCCAGCGGCGGTTTTGACTCGGAACTGCATGGCGGCCTCGGGGCGGAATCAGTTCTGGAGCGCGAACGCCCGAGCCCCGCAGGGGCGCCATTGAATTTAGCCCAGGGTGAAGCCGGAACCGGGGCCCTCAACTCGCGCCGTCTTTGCGCGAGTTGGGGTGGGGGAGGCGGAAACCCTGGGTAGGCTGGTTTTATGGAAACTCAGCCGGCTTCAGCCGGCGACACTCTCCGCCTTCAGATCTTTCACCAGCCGCTGAAACGCCGTCTGATACGAATCGTGCTCCTTCCAGTTGCTGAAGTCGGGGATGAAGTACTCGCGTATCTCGTCGGCTATATTCTTCCCCGTGTCGTCGAGGCAGTTCCAGTCGCGCAGGGCCTCATACGAAACCAAGCGGATAGGAAACAACACCCGCTTGCCTTCCTTAATCTCTCGTTGGCGCGCTTTGCGGATCTCGACCTTCACCCACTCGCTGCTCATGCTTCCCACCCGCCGTTCGCTATCAGGTCCTTCGCTGTCCTTTGAGAGGATCAGCAGCAGTCGGTCATGCAGGCGAATGGCCTCGTCAATTTGTTCGTGCAGCTTACGGCCTCCCTTCATTTCGTGCGGCGCGAACCAGCAACGCACACCCTTGCCTTGCAGGTCAGTATGGAGCCGCTGGGCAAACTCCCGGTCGTCGGTCGAATAGCTGATGAAGCAGGAGTAGAACTCGATGGGCCGTCCCACCAACGATCCGACGTAGGCGATGAATTGGTCAGGAACACCACAGCCGCGTAGGAATAACTCCGGGATTTTGCCGCGCGACTGATAGATGGTGTCGATGCCAATGGTGGACGGTCCCTCGTGGAAGACAGTTTCGAGACCATTGGTAGTGCTTAGATCGACTGCAGCAAAGTGCGTTACCCCCACGCGCACCTCAGTGAAGTTGGCTGAGTTGAGGATGGCCCTCCCGAGGTCCGCCTCGCGGAGGTCGGCTCCATGGAGGTTCGCCCCGCGGAGATCCGCCCCGCGGAGATCCGCCCTTCTGAGGTCAGCCCAAGGGAGGTCTGCCTCTACGAGATTCGCACCGACCAGGTGCGCCCCACTGAGGTTTGCACCAAGGAGGCGTGCCTCGCTCAGGTTTGCTACTCCGACATTTGCACCGAAGAGGTACGCGCGGGTGAGGTCGGCCTCGCGGAGATCCGCCCCGCGGAGGTCTGCTCCGCCAAGATCTGCCCTGTGAAGGTCCGCCTTTAAGAGGTCCGGTATCACCTCAGGGTGGTCTTTCCTCCACCTGTTCCATCGGTCGAGCTTTTGAGTGAGTAGCTCGAAGTGTTCAAGGTTAGCCATTGCTACGTGACCTCGCTTGCTTCCGGGATGCTACGGACGATCTTACCGGGGCCCCCGACGAGCGCTGGTGAAGCCCTGCCCTGAGCAAAGCCGAGGGGCGCTCGCTGGGGTGGTTCGAAGGCCACACTCTATGCGACCCTCCCCGCCCAGTCAACGCCAATGTCATTATGGTTCCGTTGGAGCACAATAGAACACAGTTCCCTGGTGGTAACGTTAGAATTCGAGTGGAGAATACGAAAACGCGATGCAGCCCGAACTAGGTATCCAAGACAGCAGTACACCGGCCCACCTGAAACTGCTCATCGAGCAGGGATTAATTTCTCCCCCTCCAAAGGACCTTTGTCCGGAATATCTGACGTTCAGCACGCGAGACTACTGTCGTCGGAAGCTTGTGCCCGGCTCAAAGCGTTGCTACTGGCACATGGAGACAACAGACAAATACAACGAGGAGGCGGTGATCGAGTACTTTGACAAGAATTCAACCCTTCGTGACGCAATCTCAAAGGAGGTGGCCGCCGGAAAATCCCTAGAGGGGGCGTATCTGGTCAGCGCTTCCCTGGGTGGGAGCTTCCTGCAGGCAGGAACAAATCTGCAAGGTGGAATTTTTGTTCGTGCGAACCTCTCCGATGCACGCCTCAGCTACTGTAATTTCCAGAGTGCGAATCTTACTTTCGCCAACCTCGAGAATGCATATCTCAGTGATTGCTGCATCAAAGGAGCCTTATTTTTCGGGGCAAGACTATTCAATACCAAGTTTCGTAACAACAGCTTTGAAGAGGTGCTCGGAATTTCCAAGGACAGTTTTCGAGGCTTGAGGTGGGGATGGCTACCAGTGTGGCGGATGCTAGAGGAACACCCAGACCAGTGCGAGGGGGTGTATCGGAAGCTGGTGTCCTACTGGTCGTCCCAGGGGTTACCTGATGACGCGAGCTGGGCCGCGTACCGTGCGTGCGTTATGAGGCACAAATTGCTGAAGCAAAATTTGTCGCCGGTCAAGGTCCTTGTTAACATCGTCCTACCCGCCAGTATCGTACCCGGCAATAAGGACCTCGAGAGTCTTCCCACCATGAATGCCCTCCGGAGCGTTTTCGGTCAGCCATTCACCTGGCGGATGGGCGCGCGGTGGCTAATGAACGCTTGGGCATGGCTCCGTTCCTTATTGTTGTGGGGCCTTATGGGGTATGGCGAAAGGCCTCTTCGAGTTCTTGGGCTTGCCGCTTTCGTCATCTTGGGTTACGCCGCGATCTACCATGCCGCTGGTGCAATTCGAGAATCGACTTTTCGAGCAGCTCTTTACTTCAGCATGATCACCTTTACAACTGTGGGCTATGGAGATATTCCTCCACGTCCCGAGTTCAGGCTCCTCGCAGCGTCAGAGGCCTTAGTTGGCGTTGTATTGTGTGGGTTGTTCTTGTTTTGTATCGGGCGGCGTTCGGTCGGTCGAGCGTAATTCAGGTCGGTTATTGGATTCGCACGGGTGGGGGATTGCCTGGTGCCCCAGCTTCGCGCCCTTCTTTATTGGGCGCTAAGCTGGGATCCCAATCCGCGGGTGCCCCACCCTTGTCCGCCGCATTTGCGGACAGGGTGGGAAGACTGCACAGATGCATGGGTCGCGGCCAAGGCTGGAAACGCCAGTGCGCCAGTCCCGCTTTGCGGGACGGAAACAAGATAGCCCAGCATGGAGCGCCTTACCGGGGTCCCCAACGAGCACCGATGTTGTGCTCGTTGGGGTGGTTGGCGCGGAATGCTGGGTAGGCTGGTTATATGAATCCCGAGCCGGCTTCAGCCGGCGGCACCTCCGAACCTGTGCCGCCCCTGAAGGGGCTCGGTTCCTTTCCCACTCTACCCAGCACTCCGCCTTCGGCTCCGTGCTGGGCTAAACTGAGCCGCCCTCCGGGCTCGGGTTACACCAGTTTGCGGGCGGATCAAACTCCCACAATGTGGGATTCATCAGCGTGCGAGTCCCGCCCTGCGGGACGACTCAGCTTAGCCCAGCGCGCAGCGCTGGGTAGCGATAAGAAAATAATCCCAAGCCCCGGCAGGGGCGCCTTATCCAAACACAAACCGCGGATCGTACTCCACACCTGACTTGCGCAGCAGCGTCATGAACTCCTGCTCGAAGCTCCATTTGGCATGGTGCTCTGCCTGGGCCGCGATGTAATCCATAACTGCTTGACGCTGCGCCTGGCTCACGCTGAACGCGCCATAACCCTCCTGCCAGGCGAATCTGTGCCCATGCTCCCGCAACCAGCGCGAACTATGCGCCTTCAGTTCCCGCATGGCTGTTGCCAGCGGCAGCACGGGTGGGACAGCAAGCAACAGGTGAACATGATTGGCCGTGCCGCCTGCGGCGAGCAGAGTGATCTTCTTGTCTCGCGCAACGACCGCGAGGTAGCGCCACAGCGCTGCAGGATCAGGTATGAGATTGGCACGCTGTTTGGTGCTGAAAACGCAATGCACGAGCACGGAGGCGTGAGTGTGAGACATGGAAAAAACGTAGCGCGTGCGTTGAACTTGGTCGGTGACGCATGGCACACATCTTTGTGCCGCCCCTGCCGGGGCGCCGGATTTTATTTCTATCCTACCCAGCGCTTCGCGCTGGGCTAAGCTGAGTCGTCCCGCATGGCGGGACTGCTTTAAGGCTTGTTGCAGTGCATCAGCAACAACCAACTGCATGAATGTCGCACGCTGTATCGGGTCGACCATCACCGGACTTAGTCGCGCCGGGGCTGATTTCGAGTCATTCGGGACTTGCGCGGGTGCCCCACCCAACCCTCCGTTGGTTGGGTGCGAGAGCCTCCCGGTGGGGCCTCCTAGCCGTCACGTTGACCGGTGAGCGTGGTCACCGACAAACGGCGAGCTGATCGGTGACACTGCTGGCCAGAGGCTTAGTGTCTCTACCCGATGCGACCCCCGTCCGGCGGGCGCCGGGGCTCACGATCTTTGACAATTTATAGCGCTGGCGAGCATTCATTCGGTCCGCTTAACGCGAGTATGAAATGCTAATCATGACTATCAACATAGCTTTATTAACTTGATTATCACGATTATCTTGCTTAGCTACCAATGAATCCTCGGTAATACCTTTGGAGTCAATAATTTAGCTCAGAATCGTGCGTGAGTTACAGATTGCAAAGGAGAACCAGAGGGGGAGGGGTACCTGCTTGGCGACACGACGCCAGGAGCTAAGCTCGTCTGGGTCTGAGAAGCGAGACAGGCACGCTCACAAGTGCTAGTCGTACCTGAAGAGCGCCGCGAATCGCCCGCCTCGAAGACTCACTTCGCCCTGAGCAGCAGCACCGGCACGCTGACGCTATGCTGGACTTGAGTGGCCGTGGTGCCGAGAAAGAGGTCGGCCAGGAAGCGGTGTCCGTGGGTGCTCATCGCCACCAGGTCGCAACCCTTCTGCTGGACCCATTTGATGATTTCCTTGACCGGTTCGCCGTACGCCAGCTCGGCCTGCGCCGGAATGCCGAGTGACTGAAACTCCGCCCGAACTTTTTCCAGATACGCGGTGTCTTCGGCGATTTCCGGGCTGACCGCGTCGGGGCCGTAGGTTCGAGCGGCCCATCCGTCGGCCACGTGCAGCAACACCAAACGGCTGCCCGCGAGTTTCGCGAGCTGCTTGACGTGTTCGATAATCGCCCGGTCGGTGGGCGTGCCGTCCAAGGTCACGAGAATGGTTTCGTACATGGTGTTCCGTCTGTGCTACTGACTCCGGCATCATTCGCTGGCACAGCGAATTCATTCTTCAACCGCGGATTCTCACGGATAAACACGGATTTCCTGACCATGAATCGATTCTTCGATCCGTGTTCATCCGCGTCATATCCGTGGTTGATTTCCTAACGGTGCTCCACCCAGATCTTGAACTGCCGAAATGCTATCCGCCGACGATGACCTGCCACGCAGCTTTGAGCGAGTCCGGCAGGCCGTAAATGTCCATCGCGGTGATCAGGATAGCACTGCCCCAACCGGCAATCAGAAGGAACCAACCGTTCCTCCAAGTCCCCATTCGCTTGCGCGGAACTGGTGAACTGCAAAAGCGGAAACATGGCGAACGGAAGCTGCAACGCCAGCACCACCTGGCTGAGGATCAGCAGATCGGTAACGCTGCTGTCGCCTCGCAGGCCGATAACGAAGACTGCCGGCAGGATGGCCAAGGTGCGGGTGATAAGCCGCCGAACCCAGGGCTTGATTCGCCAGTGCATGAAGCCTTCCATCACCACCTGTCCGGCGAGCGTGCCGGTGATGGTGCTGCTCTGGCCGCTGGCCAGCAGCGCCACCGCAAACAGCGTGCTGGCAAGGCCTGCTCCCAACAACGGCGCCAGCGTCAGATAAGCGACCCGAATCCAGTCGCTGTCGGCGCTGAACTGGACCACCTGCCCGCCCGCGACGGTCGCGCTTTCCTTGCCAAAGAACACCATCGCCGCGAGCACCAGAATCGCCGCGTTGACGAAGAAGGCGATGCTCAGGGCCACGACGGAGTCAATGCTGTTGAAGCGGATCGCACTCCGAATGGACGGTTCGTCCTTCTGCAACTGGCGGCTCTGTACCAGGGCCGAGTGCAGGTACAGGTTGTGGGGCATCACGGTCGCGCCGATGATACCGACGGCGAGGTACAACATCCCGGCCTGACGAAAGTGCGGCGTGACCAGTGCCCGTCCCATTTCCAGAAAGCTGGGACGGGTCTGCGGGAGAACGAAAATCTCGATGAAGTAGCACACCGCGATGGTGGCGATCAGCAGAACCACGACGGCCTCGATGGTGCGCATCCCGAAGCGCTGCAAAGCCAGGAGCAGCAGCACGTCCAAGCCGGTGATGATGACCGCCCACAGCAGCGGGATATGGAACAGCAAGTTAAGGGCAACGGCGCTCCCCAGCACCTCGGCCAAGTCGCAGGCGCCAATGGCCACCTCGCTCATCAGCCAGTTGGGCCAACGGGTCCACCGCGGATACCAGTCGCGGCAGCACTGCGCGAGGTCCTTCCCGGTCACCACGCCCAATCGGGCGGAGATCACTTGCATGAAAATGGCCATCAGGCTGGCGAGTCCGACCACCCACAACAACCCGTACTTGTACTGAGCCCCGCCTTGCAGGTCCGTACCCCAGTTGCCGGGGTCCATGTAGCCGACGCTGACCAGAATGGCCGGCCCGACGAAAGCCCGCCACTGCTGCCAGAATCCGGCCTGATGGTGCGGCACCTCGACGGTGCTGTGCATCCCCTCCAGAGACACGTGGGCGGCGTCCCCGCTTCCATCGGGTAGTGTGCGACCGTTCGGATTGCCCCATGCCTGAGGTTTGCTATTCAAAGCGGCACCAAGAAAACGAACCGACGGCGCAGTGGCTCGCCGTCGCGATCCCACATCCTTAGCCAAAGTATACAGAATTTGTTAAACCATGGTTAATTATTTTTCGGGAGGGACGAGTTGCTCTTGTTGGCGGGCGCAACCCAGACTTTTTCGGCAGCGCTGCGGCCGAGCGACACCCGGCCGGCGGTGGTAACCAGGCCCAGCGTGTCGTCGTAATTGCGCTGGTTGACAGCGATCTCGGCGCCCGGTCGAATGCCCAGCTTTTCCAGGAATTCTCCCAGTTTGCGGTCGCGCTCGTAAACGCTTTGCACCGCGTATCGGCTGCCGGGTTGGGACTCGGAGAGCAGCAGCAGTCCACGTTTGCGCCTCGCGCGGGGCGACTCGGGCGTCGGCGGATTGCCGTGCGGACAAGGACCGCCGCGGCCCAGCTTGCGCGCGAGCATGGCCTCAAAGTCGCCGGAGACGGCATGTTCCAGCCGCTCGGCTTCGTCGTGGACCTTGTACCATTCCATGCCGAAGACTTCGTGCAGCATGCGTTCGATGAGGTGGTGCCGGATGGCCGTGCGGCGTGCAATCTTGCGGCCGGCGGCCGGTGAGCTGCACGCGGCCGTCGGTGCGGACCGAGACCAGTCCATCGCGCTTGAGCCGCCGCAGCGCCATGGTGACGGCTGGCGCCGAAACCGAGAGCCACTGTGCCAGGCGGGCCGCGATGACCTGCTCGCCCTCGCCCTCCGCCTCAAGGATGGCCTTGAGGTAGTCTTCTTTGGAAACGGTGATCATGAATGCTGCGCCTAGTTAACGACAGTTAATAAGGGATTGCAAGCCGTTCCTGCTCCCGTAGTACGAACGATGTTCCTTCGTGATCCTTGACATTGGGCGCACTGCACCCCTACTCTTTTGCTTCGCGTCTAAGATGGTGGGCTGAACGTCGGCGGTTCAGGCAAATCTCTCCTATGAAGGTGCTGGTCCTCGGTAGCGGTGGTCGCGAACACGCGATCGTGTGGAAGCTGCGGCAGTCGCCGCGGATCAAGAAGCTCTACTGCGCTCCGGGAAATGGCGGCATTGCGGCCGATGCGGAGTGCGTGGCTGCCGACCTCAAGAGCCTCGATTCGCTGGTGCAACTGGCCAATAAACTCACGCCCGACGTGACCGTGGTCGGACCGGAGCTGCCGCTGACCCTCGGCGTGGTGGATGAATTCCAGAAGCGTGGCTGGCCGGTCTTCGGGCCGACGCGCGCCGCCGCCCAGTTGGAATCGAGCAAGAGCTTCGCCAAGGAGTTCATGCAGCGGCACCGCATCCCGACGGCGAAGTACTCGGTCTGCACCAGCAAGGAAGAAGTTCGCGAGGCGCTGAAGCTGTTCCATGCGCCGATCGTGGTCAAGGCCGACGGCCTCGCCGCCGGCAAGGGCGTGGTCATCGCGCAAACCAAGGACGAAGCGCAGCGGACAGCCGAAGACATGCTCAGCGGCAAGATGCTGGGCGAAGCGGGCTCGCGGGTCGTGCTGGAAGAATGTCTTCAGGGCGAAGAACTGTCGTTCCTGGTGATGAGCGATGGCGAGCGCGTGGTGCCGCTGGTCGCCTCGCAGGACCACAAGCGCGTCTTCGACAACGATCAGGGCCCCAACACCGGCGGTATGGGCGCATACTCGACCGACCAGATCGTGGATGCCCAGATGCGCGAGTGGCTGGTGACTCACATCGCACGCCCGGTCATCGCGGGCATGCGCGCCGAGGGCGCCGAGTACAAGGGCATTCTCTATTGCGGCATCATGATGACCGCGCGCGGGCCCGTGGTGCTGGAGTTCAACTGCCGCTTCGGCGATCCGGAAACCCAGCCCATCATGATGCGCATGGAGAGCGACCTGCTCGAGGCCATAGAAGCGTCGATCCAGGGCCGGGTCAGCGATGGCGATTTCCGCTGGTCACCCGATCCGGCGGTGTGCGTGGTGATGGCGTCGGGCGGATATCCCGGCGCGTTCGAGGCAGGCAAGCTCATCAGCGGCATTGACGAAGCCGACCGCATGTACGGGGTGAAGGTCTTCCACGCCGGAACGAACCGCCGCGACGGCTCGTATTACACCTCCGGCGGCCGGGTGCTGGGCGTGACGGCGCGCGGGAAAGATTTGCCCGACGCGGTCGAGCGGGCCTATGACGCCGTGATGAAAATCCGCTTTGACGGCATGCACTATCGCAAGGACATTGCCGCGCGCGGACTGAAGCATCTGCGGGCGAAGAACTGAACTGATATGGATAACAATCCTCTGGTTTCCATCGTGATGGGCAGCGACTCCGACCTCGACATCATGAACGAGGCGGCGAAGGCGCTTGCCGAGTTCGGCATTCCGTATGAGATTGACATCACCTCGGCGCACCGCTCGCCGGCGCGCACCAGCGAGTACACGCGTGCGCTGAAGGGGCGCGGCGTAAAGGTGGTCATCGCCGGCGCGGGTGGCGCAGCGCATCTGGCGGGCGTGATTGCAGCCGAAACCACGCTGCCGGTCATCGCGGTGCCGATTCCCTCGACCGCGCTGCTCGGGCTCGACTCGTTGCTGGCGATGGTGCAGATGCCGGCGGGAATTCCGGTGGCGACCGTCGCCATCGGCAAACCGGGAGCGACCAACGCAGGCATCCTCGCCGCGCAGATGATCGGCTTATACGACGACGCGGTGGCCAAGAAGCTCGAAGGCCATAAACGTAGACTGGCCGAAGGCGTGGAGGCGAAGTCGCGCAAGCTGAAAGAGAGCCAGAAATCATGAGCGCAACCACGGCTGAATTTTCCTTTGTCGAGATGCTCGAGGCCAACGAGCGCGAAACCGGAAAGTGGAAGAGCTGGTTCGAGCGCCAGTCCGATGAGCTGCTGGACTTGCCGCTGAATATTGCCTTGGCCAAGGATGTCCGCGAATTCCTGCTCCACATCTTCGCCGTCGAGCTGCGCTATGCCGAACGGCTGACGGGCTCGGCGATTACCGACTACGAATCGCTACCCACGAACAGCGTGCGCGAACTGTTCGCCATCGGAGAAAAGGCGCGAGGAATCTATCGCCAATATCTTTCTGGCGCGACCGATGCGGACCTGGCCAGCGTCCAGGAATTTCCGACACGAACCGCGGGTGTGCTGCGCGCTAGCAAGCGCAAGATGTTCGTTCATGCCATGCTGCATAGTGTGAGGCATTGGGCGCAGCTTGCCACCGCCCTGCGCGAAAAGGGACACGGCACCGATTGGGGCCACGATTTTCTGTTCAGCGATGTAATGCCGTAAGGCGTAAGCTTGACGTAGCACCACGATTCTCAGGGAGGAGCAACATGCCAGTAAAACAAAAAAAGAAGCGGAAAGTGACTCATGTTGAGTGCCCGAGTTGCGGGTGCCGCGTCGGAGCGCGCCATCGCGCGCCCATGCACTGCAAGATGCGTCGCCGCGCCTTTGAACTGCGGGCCGAGGGCATAACCCTGGACCAGATCGGACAGGAGTTCGGTTTCTCAAGGCAACGTGTCCACCAGATGCTTTCGACCATACCGGTGCAGAAGAAGATGTTCTGGGGCCTGGCTCTGGCGCACGGCAAGAGCCACGGGCTGAATGAAAGAGAAGTTCGCGCACTCGTGACTCCGGAGATGAACGGCACCGAATTCTTTCAAGTGGTGGAAGCCAAGAGGAAGAAGTAGCAGCCGTTCAGGACACCCCGTTGCCGCCAATTCGTTGACAATCGCCGCACCCGTAGGCTATCCTTAAATCTTTCGTAGTCCTGCGTTTGCCCGCCTGAAGCACCCTTGCGCGTCCAGCGCCAGAACTCAGCGGCTCTTTCGCGGTCTTTTCAACATTCTGGGAGAGTTTAGAGATGTCAACCTATTTCCCCAAAGGGGAAATTGCGCGCAAGTGGTTTGTCATTGATGCCGACGGCCAGACCCTGGGCCGGTTGGCCACTCGGGTGGCGCGCATCCTCACGGGCAAGGACAACCCCAAGTACACGCCGTTTCTCGACACCGGCGACCACGTCATCGTGATTAACGCCGAGAAGGTCCGCATTACCGGACTCAAGGCTGACAGCAAGGTCTATTACAACTACTCGGGATACCCGGGCGGCATGAAGGCCGAAGAGTACAAGAAGCGCTTCGCGCGCAAGCCGGAGCAGATCGTGGAAGAAGCGATCGTGGGCATGATTCCGCACACCAAGCTGGGCCGTACTATGGCCGGCAAGCTGAAAGTTTACCGGGGCGACAAGCACCCGCACGCGGCGCAGAAGCCGGAACTCCTGGCTCCGGCCGCCAAGCGCGCATAGCAAGTACGGCGAAGCACGGCTTCGCCAGGCAAATTTTCTGGAAGGATTAAGGGAGCAGTTCTCCCGACGGAGTAAAGATGGCAGAACTGGTTCAGTATTACGGTACGGGTCGTCGCAAGTCGAGCGTGGCCCGCGTGTTTCTTCGCCCCGGCAGC
This sequence comes from uncultured Acidobacteriaceae bacterium, assembly GCA_963833155.1. Taxonomy (GTDB): domain Bacteria; phylum Acidobacteriota; class Terriglobia; order Terriglobales; family Acidobacteriaceae; genus Bog-257. Next base: position 8,197 of record CAWHWY010000001.1, on the reverse strand, counting down.
GGCGAGTTCAAGGTCAACGGCAAGGCGTTCGATCGGCATTTCGTGACCGAGGCGCAGCGCATCATGGCGAAGTCGGCGCTGGTTGCGACCGAGACGACCGGCCAGCTTCAACGTGATTTGCACGGTGAACGGCGGCGGCGTGAACGGCCAGGCCGGCGCGGTACGCATGGGAATTGCGCGCGCCCTGCAGGAGTTCAACCCGGAGCTGCGTCCCAAGCTGAAGTCGGAAGGCTTCCTGCGGCGCGACGCGCGCGGGAAAGAGCGCAAGAAGTACGGACAGAAGGGCGCTCGCAAGCGGTTCCAGTTCTCGAAACGGTAAGAAAGTTGTCAGTTGTTCGGACGCTGGGTCTTTGAAACTGGCAACTGATCACTAGCAACTGACCTCTCGCCTTGTGGTTCCGGGGGCGAGAACGGAAAAGTTCAACCGGGACGAATCTTCTCGCACCCGCTGCATTGGATCAACGGGGCGGGTTACGGGAAAGAAATCCCGAGCGATCCGGCAAACGGCGCAAGCCAAAGCCGCCGCAAAGGATGCAAGCCAACCTAGGAGGTAGCTTGGCAAATATCACGATGAAGGAGTTGCTCGAAGCCGGCGTTCACTTCGGGCACCAGACGAAACGTTGGAACCCGAAGATGAAGGAATACATCTTCGGCGAGCGCAATGGCATTTACATCATTGACCTGCAGAAGACCCTGAAGATGTTCAAGGAAGCGTCCAAGTTTGTGCAGGACATGGCGGCCGAGGGCAAGCTGGTGCTGTTCGTGGGCACCAAGCGGCAGGCGCAGGACGCGATTGCGGAAGAAGCCACACGCTGCGGCATGTTCTACGTCAACCAGCGCTGGCTGGGCGGACTGCTCACCAACTGGATAACGGTGCAGAAATCGGTGAAGCGGCTGAAGGAACTCGATGAGATGGCCACGGATGGCCGTTACGAGTTGCTCCCGAAAAAGGAAGTTGTGAAGCTGGAGCGCGAGCGCAAGCACCTGCAGGCCAACCTCGCCGGCATCAAGAACCTGAACCGCCTGCCGGACACGCTGTTCGTGATCGACTCGAACAAAGAGCAGATTGCGGTGAAGGAAGCGCGCAAGCTGGGTATCCCGGTGGTCGCCGTGGTGGACACCAACTGCGATCCCAGCGAAGTGGATTACGTGATTCCCGGCAATGACGACGCGCTGCGGGCCATCCGGCTGTTCGCCTCGAAGATTGCGGACTCGGTTGTCGAGGGCTCGCAGGCCGCCACGGACAAGCAAATGGCGGACGTCGCCTCCGGCATTCAGTACAGCCAGGATGCCGAAGCTGCCGCTGCCAGCCCGGAAGCGGGTGAGACCATCGAGATTCCAGCGGAAACCGGCGACCTGGAAGAGGTCAGCATGGAAGAGGTTCTCGGCAAAGGTGGCCGGCGAGCTTTCGCGGACAACACAAGCGCGTAACCACCCAGAAGCGCTGTCAGCGCTGTCGCGAACCTGGATTTCAGCTGACCGGCGAACTTCATGACCCGCGCACGAGCGCGGGTCGTTTTGTAACTGGCGTGAATCTAATACTTAAACGTTGCTGAAACAACAAGACAGGAATATTTCCAGAGATGAGTACTACAACCGTGAACATTAATGCCGCACAAGTAAAAGAGCTTCGCGAGAAGACCAACGCTCCCATGATGGATTGCAAGAACGCCCTGACCGAAGCCAAGGGTGACATGGAAGCTGCCGTCATCATCCTGCGCAAGAAAGGCGTGGCGACTGCCGCAAAGAAGGCTGCTCGCGTCACCAGCGAAGGCTCGGTGGCCAGCTACATCCACGCCGGAGGCAAGATCGGCGTGCTGGTGGAAGTGAATTGCGAGAGCGATTTCGTGGCCCGCACCGACGACTTCAAGGGCCTGGTACACGACATTGCCATGCACATCGCGGCCAGCGATCCCAAGTTCATCCGCAAAGAGGATGTCACTCCCGAAGCCTTCGAGAAGGAGAAGGACATCTACCGCGCACAGGCCGCCCAGACCGGCAAGCCCGCGCCCGTGATCGAGAAGATCGTCGAAGGCAAGATGGGCAAGTTCTACGAGGAGGTCTGCCTGTACGAGCAGCCCTTCATCAAGGACCAGACCATCACCGTGTCGCAACTCATCGCGACCGTGATCGGCAAGCTCGGCGAGAACATCTCGGTAAAGCGCTTCGCCCGCTTCAAGGTGGGCGACGTCGGCGAAACCATCGCCCTCAGCAAGGCGGCCGAACAAGGCGCTGAATAAGTCAAATCGAAAACTCCAACTCAAGAAGGGCGGGAACGAGTTCCCGCCCTGTTTTTTCTTGGCGATGACCCGAGAGATGGAGTTAACTCAAGTGCGGTTCTTTCAGCGCTTGGAGCAACGCAGCTCCGAATTTCTGCGCTTTGTTTGTGCCTACGCCCTTAATCGCTGCCAGCGCCTCCAGCGATTTCGGAGCAGCGCGCGCCACTTCGCGCAACACTGAGTCATGAGCCACGCAGAAGGCAGGCCAGTCTGCAGCCCGCGCCAATTCCAGCCGCGCCTTCTTCAATCGCTCGAACCTTTGTTCGGCGCCCTGATCGAGCCCCTCTGCGTTTGACCTGGCCCGCTCGCGCCTCGCCAAGCGCCGTGGCGCGACAGCGACCGGTGCAGGGAGGGAACGGACATAACGGACATCTCCCCGGCAAACGTCACAGGCGCATCGGGTGACGGCAGTGCTGTCGCCAAAGTAATCCAGAATGGCCCGGCGGCGGCAGCGCAATCTGTAGGCATAGTGGAATACCTGGTCAAGCTTCTGACGAGCGTGAGCTTGCAACGTCTCAACTTGCGACGGGGTGAGCACGGTGTTGTTCTCCCCAATCTTGTCGATGAAAAATTCCTGGGTATGCCGGTCACGAGGACTGCAATACAAAATGCACTGCGCGGGCCGGCCGTCGCGTCCGGCGCGACCCGCCTCCTGGTAGTAGGCTTCCAGGCTGGCGGGAATGTTGTAATGCACCACAAAGCGGATGTCAGCCTTGTTGATCCCCATTCCAAAGGCGTTGGTCGCCACAACCACGGCGCCGGCGTTCGCCATGAAGTCTTCCTGGCTCTGCTTGCGGGACTGAGCGTCCATGCCAGCGTGATAGGCGCGTATTGTACGGTTGGGGAAGTGCTCCTCGAACAATGCTGCCAGTTGCTCTACCAGTTTGCGGGTAGAACAGTAGATGATGCCGCTGCCCGGTTGCTTGGAGAGGCCGTTGAGCAGGGCCGCGTCCTTTTCGCGTTCCGTATCCAGGCGGCGGCAGGCATAGGTCAGATTAGGGCGATCGAAGCCGGTGACGTGCACCTTCGGGAGGCGCAGCCTCAGCATTCGTACAATGTCGTCGCGGACGTTGGGGGTGGCTGTCGCGGTCAAGGCCATGGTAACTGGCGATCCCAACTGCTCGCGCACCTCGGCCAGGCGCATGTATTCAGGCCGGAAATCGTGTCCCCAAAAGCTCAGGCAGTGGGCTTCATCCACCACCAGCAGGTTGGGTCGCAGTTGCGGCAGGAGCCTCTGAAACGAAGCAGCTGCGAACCGTTCGGGTGCGAGATAGAGCAACCCTGCGAACCCCTCCTTTAGCCGGTTGAGAACTTGCGTTTGCGCATGAGATGGCTGCGAGCTATTCAGCAGCAGTGCGGGAACCCCGATGGCCTGCAACTGGTGCACTTGGTCTGCCATCAGCGAGATTAGGGGAGAGACCACCACGGTGAGGCCTTTCAGTACCAGCGCTGGAAGTTGAAAGCACAGGCTCTTGCCCGCGCCTGTCGGCATGACGCAGACCACGTCTTTGCCCTCCAAAACGTCCTGAATAACTTCTCGCTGGCGAGGACGAAAGTCCGAGATCCGAAAGACCTGCTGCAGAAGATCGTCAATGCCGCCCATGACAATGGTTTCCAAACCTACTGTATCGCGGCTTTGGCAAGAATGGCACCGGCAAGGTGTTCCCTGGTGACGGATTGCAACTTGCGTTCCTAGTCGGAAGATCAGATTCGATCGCTTTATGAAGCCCAGGTGCCGATGACCGCTCGGGCAATCCTGCTAAACTGAATTGGCACTTCTCAATCCAGGTACCTGCTTAGAAATGAGCACTCCCGTTTACAAACGCATTCTTCTGAAAATCTCCGGTGAGGCGTTGGCCGCCGGGCAAGGTTTCGGTGTGGACAACACCCGCGTACACGAGATTGCGGCGGAAATCGCCGAGGTGCATCGTTTGGGAATCGAGATCGCCATCGTGGTCGGCGGCGGCAATTTCTTCCGCGGCGTCGCCGAGCAGGCCAAGCATATGGACCGCGTTTCCGCCGATCACATGGGCATGCTGGCCACCGTTATCAATGCACTGGCTCTGCAGGACGCGCTGGAAAAGTCGGGCACCTTCACGCGCGTAATGAGCGCCATCGAGATGAACCAGGTGGCCGAGCCGTTTATTCGCCGGCGTGCCATTCGCCACCTGGAAAAAGGCCGCGTTGTGGTCTTCGCGGGGGGCACTGGCAATCCGTACTTCTCCACCGACACGGCCGCCTCTCTGCGCGCCATGGAGATCAAGGCCGATGCCATCCTGAAGGCGACCAAGGTCGACGGCATCTACACTGCCGATCCCGTCGTGGTGAAAGATGCCAGCATGTTCGAGACCATCAGCTACACGGACGTGCTGCGGCTCGGGCTGCGGGTGATGGACGCCACGGCCATCTCCATGTGCCGTGAGAACAACCTTCCCATCGTGATCTTCAACCTCAACCAGCACGGCAACATTCAGCGCGTGGTGATGGGAGAGCGGGTCGGCTCGCTGGTGAACCAGGGATAAGCGCGCAACCCGGTCATCGGTATTGGGTTTCGAGGTTTATAATCATGCGTTTCCGAATTCATCCTTAGGCGGACCCAACATGGCTCAAGTTTCGATGGCGGCGATTCCTGCACTGAAGGACAGTTTTGCTCAGCTCAAAACCCGCATGGACAAGGCGGTGGAAGACTTCCGCAAGGAGATGGCTTCCACCCGCACGGGGCGCGCCTCGGTGCACATGCTCGACGGCGTGACCGTCGATGCCTATGGCTCGCAGATGCCGCTGAACCAGCTCGCCAACGTGAGCGCGCCGGAGCCGCAACTCATCACCGTTCAAGCCTGGGACGTCAGTCTGATCGGCGCCGTCGAGAAAGCCATTCGCAGCGCCGATCTCGGCCTGAACCCGATGAACGATGGCAAGCTAATCCGGGTGCCCGTGCCCACGCTCACCGAAGAGCGCCGCAAGGACATGGTGAAGCACCTGCACAAGGTGCTGGAGGAGCATCGCACCGCGGTGCGCAACATTCGCCGTGACGGTAATGATCTGATCAAGAAGGCGCTCAAGGACAAGAAGATCACCGAAGACGAAGAGCGCGGCGCGCTGGAGCAGATCCAGAAGCTCACCGACGACGAGATCAAGAAGATGGAAGAGCTGGCCAAGGGCAAGGAGAAGGAAGTGCTTTCGATCTAACCCCCGGCAGCAATCTTCAGGAGTGCAGTTGTGAGAAGCAAAACGGCTGGTTGGGGGCTGTTTCTCGGATGCCTGCTTCTCCTCAGCTTTGCCGCCACGACCCCGTATTCCAAGACCGCCGATCTCGCTCTCATATCTGTGCGCCTTACCCTTGTCGCACTCCTGTCGATTCTGGTTGTCCGCGAGAGATGGCGCCACCGGGATGGGCAGCGACACGGCGAGCCCCAATCCGGTTCTGCCTCCGCCGATACCATTCTGCAGCGCTTCCGTCGCTGGTATTACGACGAGCAGAAGCCTCCGGGTTGAGCGATAAGGTACTTGCACGACGGGCGGCCCAGCCGCAACATGGGTGAGGCATGCTGCTCGACCTTGGGGATCTGCGCGTGCGCTCCTGGCGCAAGAACGACCTCGACGCGCTGGTACGCTACGCCAACAACGCGAAAATTGCCGCCAATCTCCGCGACCAATTTCCCCATCCCTACACGCGCTCTGCTGCGGCCGCTTATTTGATGGAGGTGCGCTCGGCCGAGATCGAGACTTCCTTTGCGGTCGAGTACGCGGGCGAAGCGATCGGCGGTATTGGCTTCAAGTTGGGTACCGATATCGCCCGCCTGAGCGCGGAAATGGGTTACTGGCTTGGCGAGCCGTTTTGGGGACGTGGGCTGACGACCCGCGCCGTACTCGCCACCTCCGAGTGGGCTTTCGCGCATTATAAGCTGACGCGCATCTTCGCCATGGCTTTCTCCCACAATGTTGGATCCATGCGCGTGCTGGAGAAAGCGGGCTTCGAGCGCGAAGGGACCTTGCGCCGCAGTGCTGTCAAAAACGGCGTCATCCTCGACCAGGTGCTCTATGCCAAGGTAAGGTAGGCAGCTGCTACGGCCGGCAGACGATCGGGCACCGCAGATTGGGACATCGTGGGAAAAGTATCCGAACTTTGCCGCAAGTATTTGCATTTCCCAAAATGGAACTCCTTTCCTTGTAGTAATTTAGCGCGGTAGCAGAATTGCATTACTCCACAGTGTGACAAGCTGACAAGTTGAACCCTTGCCTTGCGGATTGGCGACGGTTCTTCAGGCTGGCATGCGGTTTTTCGCTTTCGTCGTTGGTAGTTATTCTTCTCCCCATACGTACGTAGGTTGGAACAGGTAGAAAGGGAGCGATGAAAAGGCTTCCGGCTTCGGCTTCAAGGCTGGCGATCAAGCGTTTACCTTGGTCGGACAAAGTCTTGCATGGCTTCTTTTTTCCCTTCTTCCATAATTCATTCCCATTACTAACCTCAACCTTCTAGAAGGAGGACCCTGAAATGCGTATCGCTTCGCTTGTGATTCTGTGCCTCGCGTTGGCGGCAGTTCCAGCTGTGGCGCAGTGGTCTTATGAAAACGGTCCGATCAACGGTACAACCGATGCCTGGACCATCAACTTTGGCTACATCGTCAGTGACACCTTTGTCGCGGGCGGGAATACCACCGGCTTCCAGTTTGGCGTTTGGGAGTTCCCAGGCGACGTACTGAGCTCCGTAGACTGGTCCATTACCACCGGGGAGAACAGTGGAACTGTGATCGGCTCCGGTACGGCCAGTGGCCAGAACCTGGCGGACCAGTTTATTTCCTCCAACCAGTATGGCTACAACATTGACCTGATCACCGTGACGGGCCTCAACGTAGCGACTACTACCGGCACCTACTGGCTCAACCTGCAGAACGCGGCCGTCCCCAGCGGCGACCCGGTCTATTGGGATGAGAACAGCGGTGTTGGCTGCAAGAGCGGCGGCTGCCCGTCGAGCGCTTCCGAGAGTGCCGTAGGCACGATTCCTGGAGAAGCTTTCACCATCGGTGGCGGCGGCGCCCCGACTCGACGCCTGAGCCCAGCAGCATCATGCTGTTCGGTTCTGGCATCCTCGGCTTGGCCGGCTTACTGCGGCGCAGGCTGTTCTAACAACATCAACCCTCCTTATAGGTCTTATAATTCGCAGACAAAGACCCTCAAGCCGGAGCGCAAGCTCCGGCTTTCTTGTGGCGATTTATTGGTGGATGCTTTCGCGTCCCATCTCCCGCCCACCTTGACGCTCGCTTCGTCAAGCTCTTATTCCTTGCTAGGCAGCCTCAGGGATGTCTTGGCATTCCCAAAACGGGAATCAGGCGCATTTTCACGAAAAAATCGGGATGCGATTACCGCGGATAGGCGGATGATGGGAAGTAGCAGGCCCAGGTTCATGGATGCCCGCGGATCCTCGTCGCTTCTTCGACCAATTTTCCTTCCTTTACACCGGAGGACCTTATGAAACTGCGTATCGCTTGGCTTGCAACTCTGTGCCTCGTGCTGGCGGCACTTCCGGCCCGGGGCGACATACGTCCTGGTTATGACAACGGTCCGATCAACGGTACGACCAGTGCCTGGACCATCAACTTCGGCTACATCGTGAGCAATACCTTCACCGGGATACCCTATGTTGACTTTTTCCAGTTCGGCGTTTGGGAATTTCCGGGCGACGTACTGAGCTCGGTGGACTGGTCCATTACGTCCGCAGAGAACGGAGGAACGGTTTATGGTTCCGGTACGGCCAGCGGCCACAACATCATCGACAAATACCTTTCCACCAACCTGTATGGCTACAGCATCGACCTGATCTCCGTCGGGGGCCTGAATGTGGGTGGCTTGAACCGCAATACGACCTACTGGCTCAATCTGCAGAACGCGGTCGTCCCCAGCGGCGACCCGGTCTACTG